>CAWEFG010000001.1:0-458293 GCA_963808405.1 uncultured Acidobacteriaceae bacterium
TGCTCAAGCACGTTGTGGAGGGGGATTGCCGCGCCTGGGAATCGAGCCGTCAGCGAATGTCGTGCGGTGGCCCGGCAACGCAACGTGCCGACGTTGTCGGCCTTTCTCGACATAGCTTGCGCGCCAGGTACGCGCCGAGCACGGCCCCGCCGACCTGGTCGTCGCGAACAATGTCTATGTATATGTGCCCGACCTGCTGGGCTTTACCCGCGCCCTGCGGGGCCTGCTCTCGGACAACGGGTGGCTGAGCATCGAGGCCACCACGCACTGAAACTGGTCAACCTCGGCCGTTCGACATGGACGATCACGACATTACGAGTACTACACGCTACTATCGGCGACCTGCGCGCTCGCCACCGCCGGGCTGTCGGTCGTCGATGTAGAGCTGCTGTCCACTCATCGGTGGCTCCCTGCGTATTTGGGGCGCCCCGCGCGGATCGCCATGCCGCCGACCGACCGGGTAGGCGCGGTACTGCGTACCGAGAAAGCGGCCGGACTGCACCGCGTCGAGGGATACCGGCAACTGCGGCCGCGAACCGAGGCAGTGCGTCACGAGCTGTTACGGTTCCTGCTGCAGTGCCGGGCGGACGGCAAGCGGGTCGTCGGCTACGGCGCACCGGGGAAGGGCAACACACTGCTCAACTACTGCGGCATTCGTCGGGATCTGCTCGAGTACACCGTCGATCGCAATCCGTACAAACACGGCTTGTTCACACCGGGCACCCGCATTCCGGTGTACAACCCGAGCGTCATCGCCGAGGACCGTCCCGACGTGGTGCTCGTGCTGCCGTGGAATTTGGAAGCCGAACTCACCGAGCAGCTTTCCTACATTGCTGACTGGGGCGGACAGCTCATCTTCCCACTGCCCAACTTGCACAAGGCCACCGGCTTGGAGAACAGAGGCGCTGGACGCTGCTGTCATGATCTGCCGGGGGTGTGGCGGAACTGAACTGGACCAGATTCTGAATCTGGGCAATGTCCCGGCCGCCGACGAGTTCCCGGCTGTCACCGACCCGGTGAGCGCCGAGGAGTCCTCCACCTACTCGCCATGGTGTTGTGCACCGGGTGCAGCCTGGCCCAGCTCGCCGCCGACGACACCGATGCCGCCGAGCCGCGGGGCATCGAGCCGCAGGCGCTGCGGAAACAGGCTGCTGACGCCGTCGACCGTGTCGCGGGCGCAGGCTGGCTGCGGGGATCGTCGGCCCGGGAATCGGAGCCGCACGGCGGAACGTGGTTGCCGTTGCTGGCTGACCGTGGTTTCGTGGAATCGGAAGTGGCCGACGTCGTTCTGGACTCGTTCGGCATCATGCACGAGCCCGACCAGCGATCGGCTTTCGACCGCCGGGCGCGGGCGACGGCACCGAACGGCGTTCTGCTCCTGCAGTTCCACTCGCTGATGACGATCGTCAGTCAGGGTCAGTGGAACGCGTTGCGACACGGGCACTTTGCCTACTACTCGCTGACCGCGTTGTGTGCGCTGCTGGAAGCGCCGGGATGAGCGCCGCGACGGCGTGGGAATTCGATCTCTACGGTGGACGGTGTTGTTGCCGCGGTGCACGGCCCGCGCAGCCCGGATGAACGCGTTCGAAAAGTGCTGAAGCGTGAGCGCGACTTCGGGATCACTGATCCGCTGTCGTCGCAGGTCCAGCGGCCGCGGAAAGCCATGCCGCGCGGCTGCGCAGCTCGCTGGAACAAAGGCCGGCAGCAGCGCGGTGTACGGATATGGAGCGCCTCCAGGGTTCCGGCGTTGTTCAGCTTCGCAGGGGTGGACCGTCGTCCATGCCGGCCCTCGCCGACGCGTCACCGGCGAAGCAGGGCCGCCGCATCCGGGAACCGATGTCCATCATCTCCCCGGCCCAACTCATCGCCGCCGATCCCGATCACGTCCTGCTGACCCTGCCCGACCTGTACGACGAAGTCCGCGAAGCTATCCCGAACTCGACGGACGCTCAACGGTCGAACCCGGGCTGCAGCGGTGGCCGGTCAGATCGCCGAATCGGTCAATGCTTCGCTGTCCGCCAGGAACGGCATCGGTATCCACCGCGCGGACAGTAGCGACTCCATCGCGCTGCCGCCGATCGGGCGTGAAAGCAAAAACCCCTGCGCCCGGTGGCAGCCGTGCCGCATCAAGGTCAGTGCGGCATTAGCCTTTTCGACGCCCTCGGCCACCAGTTGCAGATCGAATGCCTCGGCCAGTCCGATGATTGCGCGGACGATTGCCAAATCGTCCGCGCTGGTGCCCAGATCACGCACGAATCCGCGATCGATCTTCAACGTGTCGATCGGAAGCGACTTCAAGTGCGAAAGCACGGCATAACCGGTGCCGAAGTCATCGATCGCGATCTGGAGCCCGACATCTTTCAACTCGGCCAGGGTTCGCGCAGTGCTGTCGATGTCATCGACTACCGCGCGCTCGGTGATCTCCAGGCAGACCGAGCCGGCGTCGATAGAGAATTCCTCGATAGTGTCGGCGACAGCGCGGGCGAAACCGCGGGTCGTCAGCTGCAACGGTGAGACGTTGACCCGCAACGTGGCATTTCGGCCCACGCCCCGCACAAGTGCCACTGGCTGAACTGCGCGCAGGCATCACGCAGCACCCACCGCCCGAGCGGTCCCGCCAGGTTCATCGACTCTGCGACACCGATGAATGAGTCCGGCAGCAGCAGGCCTCGCGAGGGATGCTGCCAGCGAACGAGCGCTTCAGCCGCCACGACTGCGCCGGTCCACAAATCGACCTCCGGCAGGAAGTGCAGCACGAGCGCATCGCGGTCGATGTCACCCTGCAAGTGCAGCTCGACATCGTTGCGGAAGCGGCGTTTGGTGGAAAAGTCGCCTGATACCGCAACCCGGTCGCCGCCGTCTCGCTTGGCCGCTAAAACAGCTTCATCGGCGCGATGAAGTAGATCGGTGCTGTCGTCGCGTCCCGGTATGCCGACTGCCACTCCGACGCCGAGGTCTTCTATTCCTATGGCTTCAAACCCGGCGCGCTCTCCCGCGCCGATCATCTCGTCCAACTGAACCAGCTCACCTCCCGGGAAAACTTTCTTTTGCAGGAAGAGAGTTTCGGGACCGTCGCGCACGTTTTCAGGCCGCACAACGCCGCGATTCAGAAATCGGCCACCCGGCTCGAGCAGTGAGTGCGTTTTTTTGAAATACTCGCTCAAGCGGCTTCGCCCGACATGCTCAAACATTCCAACCGATGCGATCTTGTCGAACGAGCCGTTCAGATCGCGATAATCCACTACGTCCACCGACACGCACCGAGTCAAACCCTTGCGCCGCACCAGCGAGCGCGCAAACTCCGCCTGCCGATTGCTGAGCGTGCAGCCCACGGCCGCCACTCCGTACTGCTCGGCCGCATATACGATCAATCCTCCCCACCCGCAACCGATGTCCAGCAGCCGGTCGGCCCGCTTTAGGTCCAAATCGCGGCAGATCCTGGCCAGTTTTTCCGTTTGCGCTTCCTCGAGCGATTTCTGAGCGGTGCTGAAGTGCGCGGCCGAATACACCATTCGCGAATCCAGAAACTGGCTGTAGAACTCGTTCGATTGATCGTAATGGAACCGGATGCTTTGCGCGGCAGGGTCTCTGTGCCCTAGAACGGAAGAAATCCTCAGATGCTCCAGACGGGCCATCATGGAAAACAAGAGCTCGCGCACTGGGCTATGGGGCTGATGAGAGAAAAATCGAATAGCGGAAAAAATGTCTCCGCGGATATCTAATTTACCGTCCACGAAAGCATTCGCGGCCGAGTACGAATCCATTTGCAGGTATTCGTGTACGTCTGTGTCGTTGGCCGCGACAATGGCAAAGCGGCCATGCGGATCCGAGTAACAATTCGAGCGCCCCTCGGGCTGTGCGATCCAGATGTGCGGGGCCTTCGAATTGTCGTGCTTCGATGCCGTTTGCATCTTGCTCTCCGGCTGCCCTCAGGCGCTGGCAGCAGCAGCAGCAGCTTCGGATCTATGCTCCGGCCGCGTTTTCTCTTCCCGCAGTTCCCGCTCGGCCTCTTCCCAATCCGTTTCGGGAGAGCCGTGCGGACAGCCTCGCGCCTCCCAATAGAAATACGCCCGAACAGCTATCTGTTCATGAGATGGATCGCGGCCGGCTAACGTTTCGCTTGCGGGATTCTCATTCAGCTCATTCGCCTCTGTGCTGCTGGATTCCCGCGTATTGGTTGGGGTGGTCTTGGGCATATTTTGTCTCCTGATTGAGATTGCTTCCGGAAGGGCATCCGAGTCCGTGCCTTTTATCACAAAACCTTGCTAGGCTTTTCACCAGTTCCCGCGCTTCCCATCGCTCTGAAATCAATCGATCAAGCATTCTCTATTACTTGACTCAGTCAAGTAATCTGCGTAAGATGACCGGGTGTCGCTATCCGATGGGGAGATCGAGCTGATCCGCAGCTTCAATCGCTTTTACACGAAGCAGATCGGTTTACTTCGCGAGGGCTTCTTAAAAACTCCGTTCTCGCTCACTCAGGCGCGCGTTCTGTATGAGCTCGGCCGCCGCCCTGGAATACGCTCCACGAGTCTGGTCGAAGAGCTCGGACTGGATCCTGGCTACGTTAGCCGTTTGTTGAAGAGCTTCGAAGCGCGGGCACTCATCAGGCGCGTGAATTGCGACGAAGACCGGCGCGTTACCCACTTGTCCCTCACTCGAAGGGGGCGCGCGGAGTTTAAGCGCCTCGATGCGCGGTCGCGTTCTGAAATTGCTGAAATGCTCGCCGCCTTAAGCAGCGGGCAGCGGAAACGGCTTGTCAATAGTATGGGCGCCATTCGCGAACTGCTCGGCTCGCCGCAAGGAGTCAACCGGAAATTTGTGCTTCGCGCGCATCGCCCCGGCGATATCGGCTGGGCGATCGCACGGCACGGCGAGTTGTACGCGCAGGAGTATCGGTGGGATTCCTCCTTTGAAGGCCTGGTGGCGGAGATCGCCGGCGCGTTCTTGCGGGATTTTGACCAGCAGCGGGAAAGATGCTGGATCGCCGATGGCAATGGGGAGCGGCTGGGCTGCGTGTTCCTGGTCAAGCAATCGAAGACCGTCGCAAAGCTCCGCTTACTGCTGGTTGAACCTTCGGCGCGCGGCCTCGGGATCGGCACTCAGCTGGTGAATGCCTGTATTGCATTTGCGCGCAGAAGCGGTTATCGCAAACTGACGCTTTGGACTAACGATGTATTGCACGCGGCGCGCAAAATTTATGAGGGCGCCGGTTTCCATCTCAGAAAAGAGGAAAAGCATCACAGCTTTGGTCATGACCTCGTCGGTCAGTTCTGGGAACTCAGACTCTAGGGAGGGTTCGGCATCTTCTGCTGGTACTCTTACTTCTGCACCTTGACGCACTAATCACGCGCATATATAATCGATCTCCAGTAAACCCAACATTCAAACCGATCCCCGGTGGTGACCGGCGCCGAGCCGTCCGATCGGGGTCAGGCGGAGCTTTTTCGTGATGAGCAAAGCAATTCGTGCGCGCGCGGCGCAACCTGGCAGCCCTCGCATTTTCAGCGGCAAACGATTCAAATTTCCAGTAGTCCTGCTGCTGGGAACGGCGGTTTTCTTCTCCGTTTGGGCGCTGCGCACCGCCTCTGCCGCGCCCGGCAAAGTACTGACGCACTCGCAAATCGCGGAGGAGAACAAGCCCGGCACGGTGATGATCTACACGCGCTGGACCAGCACCATCAGCGTGGGCAGAGAGCAGATTCGTGGACAAGCTCTGGTCGATTTTGCCGCCAACCAGGCCAAGCTCGGCCTTATTCCAAACAATGCCAACGCCATGTTTAAGGCCTTGTTTGATGAGCTGCTGCGCCACCCGACCGTGTATCTGGTCCCCTCCGGCGACGTCATCACCAAAGAAGTCGATACCGCAGCGACCGGCTCCGGTTTCATCATCACGCCCGACGGCTACATCGTCACCAACGCGCACGTCGTGTATGAAGAGCCGGACGATCTGAAGCAGACCATTGTCGCTTTCTGGGCTCATAACCAGATGAAAGACATCATCCAAGCCGATTTTGAGGGCTTCAAGAAAATATTCGAGCCGCGGGTGGGCAGCCAGGCCATACAAGACACGATCGACCAGTTCGTAAATGCGGAAAAGCAGTATTACGGCCAGAACATGCGCATTGCGAATATCTCTACCCAGGTTTACGCTTTGATGGGCGTCGCCATTCCTGGCCTGCCCACCCAGCCGCGCGGTATTCCGTGCGACGTGCGCAAACGCGGGGACCCGACGCCGGGCAAGGATGTGGCGATTCTCAAAATTGAGCAGAACAATCTGCCCACGGTCCCGGTCGGCGACGACACGACCATGAAAGTGGGCGACTCGATCGTTGTCCTGGGATACCCCGGAGCAGCGGAGCTCAACAGCCAGCAAATGGGCGTTGAATCGACCCTCACTCAGGGCGACCTCAGCGCGCGGAAGACCATGCCGGGCGGTTGGTCCGCTCTGCAAACCAGCGCTGAGATCAACCACGGCAACAGCGGAGGCCCCGCATTCAACGATCAGGGACAAGCCATCGGGATCGCGACCTTCGGGCCTCCGGAAGAAGGCGTCAGGGGGATCAACTTTCTCGTCCCGATTAACGTCGTTAAACAGTTCCTGAACGAGCTCAACGTCAAGCCGCAGCAAAGCCGCCTGTCGCAGCTTTATGAAGAAGGCATCGCCAGCATGAACACCAGCTGTTACAAGGGCGCGCTTGAGAAATTCAAGGAGGTCAGCGACCTCAGCCCCGGCTTTCCGTTCGTGCAGGACAAGATCACGCAGTCGCGCAACGCAATCGATCAGGGCTTGGATCGCTGTTGGATGCCGAACACGACCTATATCGTCGGCGCTGTTGCTATCGTGCTGATCATTCTGACCGCGGTGTGGCTTTTGATGCGGCGGCGAACTCCTGTCGCGCAGCCCGCGGGCGCTGGGGCGGTCGGCGCGACGCCGGCGGTGATCGATGCGACTTTGCAAAACGGCCCGGGTGAATTGCCCGCGGGCGTGGTTCAGAGTTACGGCAGCGTGCTGGGCGCGTCAGGACCGGTTTCGGGAAAGCGCTTTGAAGTCACCAAACAAGGTCTGCTCATCGGGCGCGACGCCTCGAAATGTCAAATTGTGGTGAACGACGATGCGGTTTCGAAAGAACACGCGTGGATCGTTCCGGTCGACGGCGGCACGGTGGTGATTGACCGCGGTTCGACCAACGGGACCTTCGTCAACTCCATCAATTCGCCGAAAGTCAGCAAGGTCCGTTTGCAAAACGGCGATAAAATCTTCATCGGCAAGGGCGTTGCCAGTTTCACGTACCATAGTAGTTAATTTCATGAGTTTAATGCGGAGAACATAATGGCCAAATTCTGCGCCAACGGGCATCAGATGGAAGATTCGTGGGAGGTCTGCCCGTATTGTCAGAAAACCGGGTATGCCGGGGCAGGTCTCGGAAAGACGCGGATTGAGGAAACCGGCACAGCTACCGCGACCGCGCCTGCCGCCGCGGGCGCGCGCAAGACGGTTCTTCTGTCGCAAAAGTACAAGGCGCCAGTGGTCGGCTGGTTCGTGGCGCTGGATGGCCAGCAAAAGGGCGAGGACTTCCGCCTTCGCGAGGGTCAGAATACAGTCGGCTCCGATTCAAGCTGCGACATTGTCCTGACCGATCCGACCATCTCGGCCAAGCACGCCAGCCTTCGCTACAAGGAGGGCAAATTCATCCTCACGGATTTGGATTCGAGTAATGGCTCGTATCTGAACGACAACAACGAGTCGATCGCGCGCGAAGAGCTGAAGGACAACGATGTCATCCGGTTCGGAGATGTGCGGCTGAAGTTCAAGTGTCTTTGAGCGGATCTGGAAATCGTTATGGAGATTCGGCCCGGGCTCGATCTGGCGAATCTGACCGATGTAGGGTGCGAGCGCGAAAATAACGAAGACTATTTCTGCTACGCGGAGCCGCAAGCCGACGAGGAATTCCGGCGGAAAGGCCGGCTGGCGGTGGTGGCCGATGGAATGGGCGGCGAAGAAGGCGGAGAAATCGCGAGCCGCCTGGCTGTCGATGCCGTTCGCGACACCTATCTTGCACTGCCGGAGCGCGATCCTCAGCAATGCTTGATCGAAGGTTTCAAAGCCGCGCATGACGCCATTCTCGAATGTGTCCGGCAACGTCCCGGTCTGCAGGGCATGGGAACAACCTGTACCGCGGTTGCGATCACCGATGGACACGCGCATGTCGCCCACATCGGCGATAGCCGGCTCTACCTCATCCGCGGCTCCTCGTTGTTACGTCTTACGCACGACCACACCGCGATCAACAATCTGATCGAGCAAGGCGTCATCACACTCGAAGAAGCGGATACGCATCCGCAACGTCACGTCCTTACGGCGGCGCTCGGGGCGCACCGCGAGGTCAGCGCCGATTTTTCTCCCGCTCCCATTCCGCTCCAAGCTGGTGACGTGCTGGTGCTCTGCACCGACGGCCTGTGGGGCCAGATCACAGACGACGAGCTGCTCTCGACCGCTAGTGGTAAAGCGCCCGCTGAAGCCTGTAAAGAGTTGGTCCGCATCGCGAAAAGCAGAGGCGGGCCGGATAACATCACTGTTCAGATCCTTCGAATCGCGGCCGGCGAACAGCAACAGCCTGCGTTCCATAACGGCAGGCGCTGACATGATCGGAACGCGGGTCGCCAATTATTTGATTCAGGAGAAGCTTGGCCAGGGCGGTATGGGGGTGGTCTATAAGGCGGTCGATCTGAATCTGGACAGGCCTGTCGCCATCAAGGCGCTCCCTCCCGAACTGGCGCGCGATCCGGCGCTGGTCGAGCGTTTCCGGCATGAGGCCAAAGCGCTGGCCAATCTGAACCATGTCAACATCGCGACGCTTTACAGCTTGCAGGAAGCTAACGGCCAATACCTGATGGTCATGGAGTATCTGGAGGGAATGGCGTTCGACCATTTGATCCGGCAGCGGGGGCGGGTCCCCTGCGAAGAAGCGATACGCCTGTTCAAACAGGCGCTGCTCGGTATCGGGTCCGCTCACCGGCGCGGCATCGTTCATCGCGACATCAAGCCCAGCAACATCATGCTCACTCGCACAGGCGTGGTGAAGGTAATGGATTTCGGCATCGCCAAAGCGCTCGGCGCGGAGCCGTTGACTCGCACGGGAGCGCAACTGGGAACCGTCGCGTACATGTCCCCCGAGCAAATCCGGAACGAGCCGGTGGATGCCCGCTCCGACATTTACGGCCTCAGCGTCACTCTTTTCGAGATGCTCACCGGCCGCCTGCCCTTTGTGGGAGGAAGCGATTTCGAGCTGATGTCGGCGCATCTGAAGACGCCGCCGCCGCGGCTGAGCCCGTTCTGCGCCGAGATTGCGCAATCTCTCGAAAAGGCTGTCCTCAAAGGACTCGAAAAGAAGCCGGCGGCTCGGTTTCAAACCGCGGAAGAATTCGGCGCTGCGCTCGAATACTCAGGTCCAGCGGCGCAACGTGGCTCGCCTCCTAAAGCTGTCCCGCCGCCGTCATTTTCCAGGCCTGTTTCTCCAGCCCCGCGCTCTATCGCGAAGCATGCTTCGCCGCCGCTCCACGCTCCTGCGCCCTCGCCTCCATTCCGCGCGGAACAGTTACGCAAACCGCGCAGCCCCGTTTCCGCATTTCTCGCTCTAGCGTTCGGAGTGGCCTTCCTGTTCTGCCTGTTTTTCGGCGGCCTTTACAGTGAAAGCGTCCCTATGCTGCTTGCGTGCGCCGTGCTGCTTTACTTTCTTCCCATTCTCATTGCCGCGATACTGCTGAAGCGAAACGGAGCGACAGTCGTGAAGCTTAACGCGCTGCGCGGCTGGACTGGCGTCGGCTGGATACAAGCCATGAAAGAGGCGCTTGCCGATGACGAATAGTTCCACAGTTCCCACGCATTGAAGGAGATTTCGCATGATTGGCACTACCATCGCTAACTACAGAATCGAAGAAAAACTCGGCGAAGGCGGCATGGGGGTGGTCTACAAAGCCATCGACCTCAATCTGGATCGAACCGTAGCCATTAAGGTTCTAGCCGCCGATCTCTCCCGCGATCCCGGCCTGCTCGAGCGTTTCCGCGCGGAAGCGAAAGCGCAGGCGCACCTCAACCACACCAACATCGCGTCCTTATACAACCTGCTCACGGTGGACAACCACACCAGCATCGTCATGGAATATCTGGAAGGGGAAACGCTCGATGAGATGCTCCGCCGCCGCGGCCTGATTCCTTCACAGGAAGCACTTCCTCTGTTCCGCCAAGCCCTCCTCGGCATCGGCTTCGCGCACCGCATGGGAATCGTTCACCGCGATATCAAGCCCAGCAACATCATGGTGAACAAATACGGCGTGGTGAAAGTGATGGATTTCGGAATCGCCAAAGTGCTCGGCGGACAACGGCTGACTCGAACCGGAACCCAGGTGGGCACCGTATCCTACATGTCGCCGGAGCAGATTCGCAACCTCCCGGTCGACATTCGATCCGACATTTACTCGCTGGGCGTCACGCTCTACGAGCTTCTCACCGCTCATCTTCCCTTTGAGAGCGATAGCGAATTCCAGGTGATGTCCGATCATGTGAACACGCCGCCGCCGCCGCCGACGCGTCATTATCCGTACATTCCGCGCGGCATCGAACAATGCGTTTTGAAAGCGCTCGAGAAGAATCCCGACGCGCGCTTTCAAACCGTCGAGGACTTCGGTTCGGCTCTCGAGCATCCCGAAGGCATCGATGAATGGCTGGCCGGGCATCCAGGCCACCACGCGCCTCCTCTCTTACATACCGGCGGGACACCACCCCCGGCCAGCATCCCCGGGTTCGGCGCAACCACATTACAAACCACTCCCGCTCCGGGCGTGCAAACACCGGCGCCATCCTACGCAACGCCACCCCTGCACGATCGAACCACCGTTCAACCCCCCGCGCCTGGCTCTGCGAAGCCCGCAGCCGCGCTTTGGTCGAAAAAGAACCGGCCGTTTATCGCTGCTGGAGCTGCCGTCCTGGTGCTCGCCTTGGGCATAGGCGCCTACGAAATATTCAAACCCAAGCCGCAGCCAATCATCAGCGGCGGGGGAGGTGGAGGAGGCGGCGGCAGCATGGCCTTGTCGGACACCTCGTCTCATCGCCCGCAGTCCGATACAAATGCCAACCCGCTGCTCTCTGCAACCAGTTCGCCCGGGCTCGACACATCGACTGCTTCTACGGACACGGCCGCGTCCACTGCGCCTCAGCCGGCCACGACGACCGGCGATTCCTCCCACGCGATGCAAGATGCCCAAAACGCGTTGAGAGCCGGCCGTCTATTCCGACCGCGCACAAACAGCGCCTTTTACTGGGCCAAGCAAGCCGAGCAGAGCGGCAACGCGGATGCTCCGCGCCTGGAGCAGACCATTCTCGAAACCGCCATGCGGCAGGTCCAAAAATATAGGGAGGCAAAAAACTTCCCTGCAGCCGCAACTCTCGTGAGCCAGATTGCGGAATCGTATCCGAACAGAAGCGACGTGGCCCAGCTGAGCGCATCGGTTCAAAACGACCAGCGCGATTACCAGCAACAGCAGATTCAGGCGCAACAGCAGCAAACTCAGGCCCAACAGCAAGCCCAGGCCGAGGCGCAACGCCAGCAACAGATTCAGGCGCAACAACAGGCGCAAGCCGCAGCCGAAGCACAGCGCCAGCAGCAGATTCAAAATCAGAACGCTCAACAGCTGGGACAGCGCGCGCAGCAGCAATCCCAAACGACGGCCCCGCAGCAGACGGCCACCGCCAGTTTCGCCGTCGAACATCGGCACGTCGGGTTCAACCCAGCGATAGACAGAATTAACAAATCGTTTTGCGCGGGTACGTTGAGCATTGCGCCCAACGGAACCATCCGCTACGACTGTCTGCAAACGCAAGATATGCGCTGCGATCACGTGACCTTCTCCGCGTCCGACGTGAAGCAAGCGAAATTAATTCACGGAGGCGGACTCCACATCGCAACCCGAACCATGGGCAACTGGGATTTCTTCGGCCAGCCGCAACAGATAGACGGCGCGTTCCAGGCCGTCAGCCAACTGGTCGCAGCGCGTCATTAAGACGGCTTCCGCCGCGCCTCCGTGTCATCACGTGCTGCCGATCTGATCGATTGTTTGCGGCGGCTCCAATCTCCGGTGACTGTGCACGCGTAATTGCGCCTAACATTTTCCCCGACTTGCAATCCATGCTTCCGTCAGGAAAACGCAAGCTCGTCACGAGACCTGGCCCGCAATTCGCGCACTCCTGTTAATGGCTAATAATGCGGGGATCCACAATAATTTCTGCATTGCCATTCGGGCCGGGGCGGACGGTTGCGGTGCCAATCAGACGGTAAGATTTCCCGTTGTACCGGAAGTAGCTCAGCGGCATCTCACCGGCGCCCATGTGCCAGCCAAGGACGATGTCCCGATACCCGTTATTGGTAGTGTACGGCACTGAGTAGACAAATCCCTCAAAGTGTTGCTCTGGGGTGGCAAGAAGAGTAGGGTGCGGGCCATCGAAGCGGATGAGCCACATGGCGCCATTGGCGCCTTGCCCCGAGCGCCCACAGCCTATACCAGCTTCGACGAGGATCACGTCGCGCGTTGGGGAGAGCGGCATTGCTTCAAAGCGTAGCGCCTTGAGGCATTCGCCCGTGACATCGTTACTGCACCAGCCATCGTGTTCTTCGCGCGACTTGAGAAGGGCGACGACAGATCTCTCCTGAGATGGGGAGAGCGTGACAGAAGGTACATGCGGGGGGCGATAGCCGTCGACATGCAGCCAAATGTCGGTTTGCTGAGCGGAACTGGCGGCGCAGAGAACAAGAAGCAGAGTCGCGGTCTTGACCCGCATGGGCGCGATCTTAGCACTCGCAGAATCGAACCTCCGGCTATAACCGCGGCGCGCCGGCCTTTTGATAGTTAGCGCTACGCCCTACCTCCGCTCTCTCGCTGCAAAAACGTTCCGCGATCCAAATCCTCGAAGGCCTGACGCAGCTGCTCCTGCGTGTTCATCACGATCGGGCCCATACCACGCAACCGGTTCTTCGCAGCGGCTTTCCCGACACCAGCAGAAAACGAATCCCGTCTTCGCCGGCCTGGACGGTAACTTCGTCGCCCCGGTCGAACAAGACCAGCGAGCGGTTGTCCGCTTCCGACGGCGGCGCAGTGTCGAGCCATCCCACGCCCTCGGTCGGCACGGCGAGCGGCCCCGATGCGTTGCAGAACTTCCCGCTGCCTGCAAAAACATATGCGAACGCGTGGCGGGTTGTCTCGACCGGTAAGCTCTTCCTTCGCCCCGGCGCGACCGAGACATCCAAGTAGATCGGATCCGCAGCCACTCCATCGACCGGCCCGGTCTTGCCCCAGAATGTTCCGCACACAATGCGCACGTGAGTGCCATCGTCATCGGTGATCAGCGGAATATCGGCGCCCTTCACCTCCTGATAACGCGGCGGCGGTCATCTTGAGCGATGCGGGCAAGTTGCCCCACAATTGGAAGCCATGCATCCGTCCCTCGTGGTCGCCCTTCGGCATCTCCTGGTGAATGATCCCGCTGCCTGCCGTCATCCATTGAACGTCGCCCGGCGCAATGGCCCCGCGATTGCCCAAGCTGTCGCCGTGCTCGACCGTTCCCGCCAGCACGTAGGTGATGGTCTCGATACCGCGATGCGGATGCCACGGAAAGCCCGCCAGATAATCTTCCGGAATATCGTTTCGGAAATCGTCGAGCAGCAGAAACGGATCGAAATCCGAGGTGTTGCCGAACCCGAAGGCACGCCGCAGATGCACGCCCGCGCCTTCGAGCGTCGGCTTGGCCCTGACCAACCGCTTTACGGGTCGAATCGACATATAGACCTCCAGCCGTGAGTCTATCGCGTCGAACCCTGCCCGATGCGGCGCGCGCCGCGCCGCACCGCCATGCCTGTGCTAGGCTGCGCCTATTGCTGCTATCAATGCGATGTAACGCTTGTTTCTTTTTCCTGGCACTCGTCTTTCCAGCGAGTGACCTACTGAGCGGCCCGTCACGCGGCGCGCAGTCCATTGCAATCGAGCGGCGGCGAGCCGCGATGGACAAAGATCTGCTCGAAGTCAACATACCCCAACTGGAAAAGCTGTACGCCGCTCACAAATACACGGTCACGCAAGTCGTCGAATGGTATTTGGCGCGCATTGCAAAGTACAACGGCATCTATCGCGCAGTCTCCAATGTCGATCAGGATGGCGCGCTTGCTGTCGCTGCGAGCGAGGATGCAGCTGCAAAGGCCGGCGCCAGGTACAAACGCGGTCTGCTGTGGGGCGTACCCATCGTCATAAAGGCCAACACCAGTATCAAAGGCATGGTCACCACCGACGGCTGGCGCGGCTATATGATTCCCGGCCACCAACTGATCGCGCCGCGCGACGCAACCGTAGTCGCAAAGCTGCGCGCCGCCGGTGCCGTCATTCTCGGCCAAACCAATATGCCCGATTTTGCAGCCAGCGACACGACGCGCAGCTCCGCCTTCGGGCGCACCGGGAACGCCTTCGACGTTCGCTTCAGTCCCGGCGGTTCGTCTGGCGGAACGGTTACCGCCGTAACGTCCAACTTGGCGCTTTTGGGAACCGGAACAGATACGTCGAATTCCATCCGCATGCCCGCGGCGACCAGCGCGGTGATCGGCGTACTGCCGACGCGCGGTCTGGTCTCGATCGCCGGCATTGCGCCGCTCGATTGGCTGCTCGACGATACCGGCCCGATCGCGCGCACGGTTACGGACGCGGCTATCGCACTCACTGTCATGGCCGGTGAAGACCCACTCGATTTCCGCACCGACGGGTCGGCCGCAAAAGCTCAGCCCGGACCCTATACACAGTATTTGAAAGTGAATGCGCTCAGGGGCAAGCGCTTCGGAGTGCCCGCTTTTATTGTGAAGGGCGCCGCTTCAGGGGGCAGTCTGCGGCCGGAAACGCGGGCGATGTTTATGAAAGCGATCGAGGGGCTGCGCGCGGCGGGCGCTACCGTCGTCTTCGATGATTCCATCCTGCCCGACAGCTTTCCAGACTTCGTACAGAAGATCGACACCCAGCCCTATCGCCTCGACGGCACAAACAATTTTCTCGCCGCGTTCGGCCCAGAGCAATATCATTCTGTGGAAGAGTACGAGAAAGCCGTCGGTTCACGTCTGCCATCCGTGGTTACCGGAGCAGCGAGCAGTCAGCGTATTTTGAAGACCGATCCCGAAGCCGACGCCAACTTCTTCTCGCCCCAGCGCACTGCCCTCGCCGCCTATCTGGAGGCATTGGACCGCGTGAATCTCGATGGCCTGGTTTACCCGGCGGCGCAGATGCCGCCGCCCGACGAGACCATGCCCCAAGACGGACGCTTGAGCAGCGGCCCACATAGCGATACGGGATGGGTCAATCCCATCGGCATCCCGGCCATCGTGGTCGTCGGAGGTTTCTATCCCAGCGGCCTGCCCTTCGGACTCGAGCTCTCCACCCGCCGCTGGAAAGACGGCGACTTGCTCGGTTGGGCCTATGCCTACGAACAAGCCACAAAATTCCGCAAACCCCCGGTGCTCGTCGACAAAGGCCTGCTCCCCTCCACGAATAACCAATAATCATAAGTGAAGGAGATCGTGTGGGTTTGCCTCGCGATCATGCGCTTCACGATGTGTTTGAATCTAGCGCGCTGCCGCGGCGTTATCCATCTGGCATCCGGCGCGTGCGGGTAGAGCGGGAATCACCGGCAACGGCGCAATCTGGCGGTGTTCGAGCATGGAATTCAAAGAAGGCAGATCCCGGCTATTGAGCTGGCGCCACTGCGCGAGATTGTCGTCCAGCGCTTTACAGGATTCGTCCACCGCTGCGTGTGCTGTTTCGGGCGGGCGCGCGTCGGCGCTTTCTACCGCAGTGGCGTATCTCGTCAGATCGCGGTTTACCGGACCGAGCCCCGGGGCCGCACGCGTACCGCTTTCCAGCTGTTCGAGTTTTTTATCCAGCGCTTTTGCAGCTTCGACCGCGTCTTTCGCCTTTGCCGTGGTTGCGAGATTTTTCTGCCGCTCAGAAAGCGCGGCGCGCAAATCCGCGACTTGATGAAAAGTATCGTAGCTCGCGGACATACCCGCGGTGATCTGCTTCTCCAAATTGAGTTGCTCGCCGAGATCCGACGGCGACGCCGGAACGCGCGGATCCAGCTTGACCGAAAGCGGCTGGCGATAGGTTTGGCCATCGACGTTCAGCTCGACCGTATAGTTCCCCGGCAGAACGAAAGGCCCTAAAGGTTGCCGTCGCGGCGTGTCGCCGGGAATAGCATCGTCGGCCAACGTGTACTCGGTGTATTGGAGCATCTGGCCGTAATAGCTATACGGCAAAGCTTGCGGCGAGGGATAGCGCAGGTTCCAAACGAAACGGTTCATTCCCGCCTGCTTCGGGAGCGCCTCCGGCGGCGCGAACCAATAGCCTGGAACATTGGGAAGCGGCAAATCTTCCGGCTGCGGCTTGCTTGAGAAACGCCTTACCGCTTTGCCCTGTTCGTCGTAGACAGTGACTGTGATTTCGCCCGCCTCCACCGATTTCAGGTAATAGTTGAGAATGGCGCCATCGGGCGGATTCTGGCCGGCGGGAGTTTCAGGAGGCAGCGGCGTGTCCGGGTTATTGTCCCAGCGCATTCGCAAGGCGGTTTCAGGAAGCAGAAGAGAAGCGGTCGAGCCGGCGATGCGTTCGCTCATCTGCCGCAGCGGGCTCAGATCGTCGAAGATCCAAAGAGCCCGCCCAAAGGTGGACGCGACCAGATCGTTTCCCTGTATCGCGAGATCGGTCACGGTGGCGGTGGGCAGATTCAGTTGAAGCGATTGCCATTGGCCGCCGTCGTCGAAGGAAACGAATGCGCCGGCGACGGTTCCTGCAAACAGCAATCCTTTACGCGAGGAATCCTCGCGCACCACACGCACGCCCTCGGAATCGGGAAGACCGGCGACAATCTTCTGCCAGGTCTGACCGTAATCGTGAGTTCTGACGATCAAGGGCGCGGGGGCCTCGCGCGTAGAGGCAACCGCGACGTAAGCCGTGCCTGGATCGTGATGAGAGGCGTCGACGATTTGAATTCCGGCACGCGGCGGCAGGCCCGGAGGTGAAACGTCCCGCCAGGAAGCGCCGCTGTCTCGCGTGAGCTGCACGCGGCCAGTGCTGGTGCCCACCCAAATTTCTCCGGATGCGAGCGGGGAAGGCGCGAGCGTCGTGATGGTGCCACCTCGCGGGCCGTTTGCATTAGAGGATTGCGTGGCGGTTTTATCGGCGGGCACTTGCGTCAGGTCCGGGCTCATGGCTTGCCAATGCATGCCGCCGTCGCTGGTTTTCAGCAGAAACTGCGTTCCGAAATAGAGGGTGTGCGGATCTTGCGGCGAGAAGATGAGCGGCGCGGCCGACGGCGGTGCGATATTTATTCCCGGCCACGAAGACGGTTGCGACCTGTGCGGTTACTTTGTCGAAACGGACTACGCTGCCGTACCAGCCGCCGCTATAGACGATATTCGGATTTGTGGGGTCGGCCGCGATATAGCCGTTTTCAAATCCGCCGACCGGGTACCAATCGCGAGAGGTGATCTCGCCGTAATCGCTGCGGCTCACCACGCCGGCTGTCCCGCTATCCTGCTGCTGCCCGTAAACGCGATAGGGAAACGCATTGTCGGTCGAGACGTGATAGAACTGGCCGGTCGGCTGGTTGTACCAGGAACTCCAGGTTCGACCTGCGTCGACGCTGACGATCGCGCCTTGATCGACGCCCAGAATCATGCGCGCGGAATCCGTCGGATCGATCCACAGCACGTGATAATCGTCTCCGCCTGGAGCCCCGCGGAAAGGCTCAAAGGTGTGTCCGCCATCCGTTGAACGGTACAAGGAAGTCTGCGCCACATAGATTGTGTCGGCATTGCGCGGGTCTACAAAGATGCGGCTGAAATAACCGCTGCCGAGGATGCGGGGATCGGTGGTCGAGCGCTGCCAAGTGGCGCCCGAATCGTCGGACCGGAAAAAGCCTTGCGTGCATATGGCGTACACTCTTCGTCCGCGATTGCCCGGCGCGACCGCGATGCCGATCCTGCCCATATCTTTTGCTGGAAGTCCATTGCCGTCGAGGGGCTTCCAGGTGGAGCCTTCGTCAGTCGATTTAAAAATTCCGGAGTACGATGGCGTACCGCGGGCGGCTGGACCGGCGGCGCGTCGCGAAAGCGCAGCGTAGAGCGTGCGGGAATTGCCAGGGTCGAAACAAAGGTCGACAACGCCGGTTGTATTGTCTTTGAACAATACTTTCTTCCAGGTATTGCCGCCATCGGTCGATTTAAAAACGCCGCGCTCCGGGCCCGGAGAAAAGTCGCCGCTCGCGCCGACGATCACGATATTCGGATTGCGCGGATCGACCAGAACCGCCTGGATGTAGTGCGTCTTCGATAGGCCGATGTTCTGCCAAGTAGCGCCGCTGTCGGTGGATTTGTATACGCCGTTGCCGGCGGTTTGTTCTCCGGTTCCTACATAGACGATCCTGGGATCGGATTCGGCTATTGCCAAAGCGCCGATGGATGCGACGCGCTGCTGGTCGAAAATCGGCTTCCAGACTCGCCCGGCATCGGTGGTTTTCCAGACGCCGCCTCCGGGAGTTCCCATGTAATAGACAGCAGGCTGGCCGGGGATGCCGGCCACCGCGGTGACGCGGCCGCCTCGAAAGGGGCCGATCAAGCGCCAGCGCATGGCCGAGAAGAGCTTTGCGTCTATTTGCTGGGGCGTGGCCGGCGCAAGCGGGATAAACATCAACGACAAAATGAGGCAGAAGCGCAGAGTACTTTTCAAGGTTCTATTTTGGCATCGTCTTGCTTGCATGAGGATGCGACCATAAACGGATGGCGTTTCGCTGCGCGGTGCTATTGACTTTGGGGTTATGCTGCGCCGCACAAGAACCGCAAGGTAAACCGCAGCAGGAAAATCCGCCGGCGAAGGGTGGAGAGCTCCCGCGCCAGGAAGAGAACAAGAATGTTGCCGAGGCTCAACCTTCCGAGCGATGGAACCTATTTTGGCAAGCCACTTCGATCGGTCAATATCATGGAACCTTTCGCTCGCCATACGAAGGCGCAAACAGCTTGCAGGATTATCCGGAGCGCAGCGTTTCGCTGACCAGCACGCTGTTTCTCGGTCTGAGGCTAGACCAGAATACGCAGATCTACATCGACCCCGAGTTGGCGGGCGGCCGCGGCTTCAGTAATGTAACCGGCATCGCCAACTTTCCAAACGGCGAATTGCCGCGAGTCCTCCAAGTCACGCCGACACCCTATCTGGCGCGCGCGTACATTCAACACGATTTTGGTTGGGGAGACGAGCGCGAATCTTTCGAAAGCGACGCCAACCAACTACGGGGAGAGCGTCCTATGAATCGTTATACGGTGGTTGTGGGGCGCTTCGCGGCGACGGATTTTTTCGATAACAACCGCTACAGCCACGATCCGCGGACACAGTTCATGGGGTGGGCCATTATGTACAACGGCGCATGGGATTATCCGGCGGATACTCGCGGATACACCTGGGGCTGGTTTCATGAGCTGCATACCAGGAACTGGTCGTGGCGCTACGCAGGTTTGGGAGAACCGAAAATTGCAAACGGCGAACAGTTCGATCGTCGTGTGTTTCGGGATCGCGGAGACATATTCGAGAGTGAGCGGCGATATGCGCTGGGCCGCCATCCCGGCACAATTCGCGCGCTTGGATTCCTTCTTCACACGCACTCGGGCAACTATCAAGAGGCCTTGAAATTGGCTGCCGGAACAGGCGAGCCGCCGGATGTGACCAAGACCCGCCGAGTGGGAACTCTGAAATATGGAGGCGGGCTGAATTTCGAACAGGAAATTACTTCCGATGTGGGCGTCTTCTCGCGGCTAGGTTGGAACGACGGCAAGACAGAATCTTTCGTCTTCACGGCCATGGATCGCCTGGCTACGGGCGGCGTCTCTGTAACAGGAACGCCTTGGCGCAGACATTTCGATACGGCCGCGACAGAGCTGACAGTCGGCGGCCTCTCTAACGTTCACGCGCAGTATCTGGCGGCGGGCGGGCTCGATTTCTTGATTGGCGACGGGAGATTGAATTACGGACCGGAGTACGTTTGGGAGACGTATTACAGCGCACGCCTATTCCGCGGTTTCTATACGACGATAGACAAGCAATACGTGGTGAATCCCGCTTACAACCGGGACCGCGGCCCGGTGTGGGTCTCGAGCATACGGCTGCACATTGAGGTCGGGCGATAGGTGCGCAATCTTCTCCGTCGCGGTAGAACTTACGAGATGATAGTGTCCGTGGCGCGGAGTTGTGACAACAGCAGGAAGAGACACTCATTATGGCGGTGAAGCTGGAATTGAAGCCCGAAGTTGAAGCTGGCCTGTTAGCTCAGGCGCATGCGCGTGGCCTGTCACTAGAAGCCTACGTTGACCAGGTGCTACAAAGCGCTGCCGGTCCCAAGCGATCCGCAGGCAGGAAGAGCCTCGCCCAATTATTCGCGGAGTCTCCGTTTAAGGGCCTTGACCTGAACTTTGAAAGAGACCCGGACATCGGGCGATCAGTCAAGCTGTGATGGGCTTTTTGCTTGACACCAATGTCCCCTCGGAATTGACGCGGCCTAAACCCGAGCGACGTGTGGAGAAGTGGCTGGACGATGCCGACGATGCTCAACTGTTTCTTCCCAGGCTTAGGCGTTACCGTTTTCGACCTGTGGCAGCAAACGTAGTGCACTTACTCGTGGCGAAGCGCGGTAAGAGGGTCTACTGAGGCGGCGCGCCGGGCGGGCAGGAACGTTGCAAGGACTGCGGCGATGCTGAGCGTGAGAACGATTATAAGGTAGGTGGGTATATCTGTGGCCGTGACGCCGTACAACAGGCTTTTCAAATAGCGCGTCAGCATGAGCGCAGTGGTGATGCCGGCCGCCAGTCCTATCGCGAGAAGCAGTGTTCCTTCTCGCATGACGAGCGCGAATATGCGCCGAGGCTCCGCGCCGAGGGCGATGCGGATGCCGATCTCCTGGGTGCGCTGCGTCACGGCAAACGCGAGCACGCCGTAAATGCCGATGACTGCCATCAGAAAAGCGATCCCGGCGAAACTTGCCAGCAGAATGCCGTTGAATCGCGTGCCTGCGGTGAATCGGCTGATTCCTTCATTCAATGTCGTGAATGTCGCGAACAACCGTGGATCGCGCGAACGTAATTCCGCTTTAAGATCCGCAACCGCTGAATGTTCATCGCCAGCGGTCCGCAAAAGAAAGCTGAGATACGGCGCGGTCTTCAGCTCTGGGTCATTGATGAACATCTCGGGCATGGCCGGCTGGGTGAGGCCCTGATTTTTGGCGTCGGCGACAATGCCGATGATGGTTTTCCAGTGGCCTTCGCGATCGCCTCCGATCTGTTTACCGATGGGATCCTCTCCCGGGAAGTAGGTTCGAGCCGCTGCCTGGTTGATGATCGCTAGAGTACCGGGAATCCTGAAATCGTTATCGACGAAGGTTCGGCCCTTCAACACAGAAGTCCCTAGGGCTTTGAAATAATCGACGCCCGCCGGACAGACAGCGATGTTGTCGCCGCGATGGAACGGCTCGGGCAATGGGTGATCGGAGCGCGCGAACGACGCGACCATGTAGAGGCCGACGGGCGGGGCACAGATACCGAGGGCGGCGGCTTCCGTTCCGGGCATGCGGCGCGCATAACTGAGCAGATCGTTCGCGAGCGCCTCATGTCCGCTCTTTTCGTATCGCGTGCCCTTCAGCGAAACCAGCACAGCTAACGCGTGCTCGGGCACGAATCCGAGATGGTCGTTCTCCATGTGCCAGAGCGTTTCGAGCAGCAGCGACGCTCCCGAGAGAAGCACGAGGCACAGGGCCACTTCGGCGGCAACCAGGGCGCGGCGCAGAACGCGATATCCTCCCGTCAATCCGAGCCGTCCAGCGCTTTGCAGAACGGTCTGGATATCGACTCGTCCGGCGCGCAAGGCTGGGAGGCCTCCGAAGAGCAGTGTCGTAAGGAGGGAAACTAAGAGCGCGATGGTGAAGACACGGCCGTCGAGGGTGACCTCGCTCAAGCGCGGGCACCTCAGTGGCAGCGAAATGCACGAAGCCGCGCAGCGCGATATTTACAATACCGAGCGCGAGAGCGCACCCGAGCAGCGCCAATAACGCAGTCTCAGTGAATAACTGGCGGATCAGACGTAAGCGCGGCGCGCCGATGGCGGCTCTCACTGCAAGCTCTCTCTCGCGTGCCGACCAGCGCGCCAGCAGCAGATTGGCCACATTGGCGCAAGCAATCAGCAGCAAGCATCCAACCGCTCCGATTAAAACAAATAAGAGCAGGCGCGCGCTTCCGATGCGGTGTTGCTGCAAGGGCGCGACAACCGGGCGCGCGTCGCCGGCAAACATGCGCGGCTGGTCCGCTTTGCTGGATTCAAACAAGATTCTTGCGTTGGCCTGCGCTTGCGCAAGAGTCACCCCCGGTTTCAATCTGCCGATCGCCGACAAAAGAAACATCGGCCCGTTATGATGCGTGGCAGCGGGCGAATTGGTCAGAGCCGTGAGCGCATCGAGTTTTCCTTCGAGTGGAAAAACAAAAGACGGAGACAGGATTCCGATGACGGTATACGGTTGTCCATCGAGCGTAACGGACTTTGCGAGAATTTCAGGACGCGCGCCAAACTGTGTCCTCCAGAGGCGATCCGTCAGGATAATCGCTTTGGGGCCGTTGGGGAGTTCCTCTTGCGTTGTGAAGTTTCGTCCGACGATTGGCGTGACTTGAAGCGTGTCAAGGAAGTTGGCGGATACGCGTTTCGCCAGGATCTCGGTAGGCTCAGGGCCGCTGAGAATCATGGGATAGCTGCCCGGGCCGACGGCTGCCAACTGAAAGACTCGATTGTCGCGTCGCCAGGTGATGAAATCGGGTGAGGGAAGATATTCTGTCTTGGCCGCATTCGGAAAGCGGACGCCGACCCAGACCAACCGATTCGATTCGCGATAGGGCAGCGGGCGAAGCAACACTGTATCGGCGATGCTGAAAACGGCTGTGCTTGCGCCGATGCCCAACGCGAGCGATAAGACGGCAGCGGCGGTGAATCCAGGATTCGTGCGCAACATGCGCGCGGCGTAACGAAGATCTTGCCAAAGCCCGATCATTCTCCTCGCGCGTTCCGGGGAGGAAGTAATGCTGGTCGACATTTTGGAAGCGCCTCAGGTACCCTGAACAATTAGCGTAGCTGTTCTTTAGGCCTCGCACAACAAGGAGGAATTGCACTATGAAGTCTCTCGGATTGCTTTTTCTGGCGCTTACAGTACCGATGGCGCTGATGGCGCAGACGGGACAGAATAACCCCTTCGTCGGAACCTGGAAGCTGAACGTGACCAAGTCGAAGTTTGATCCGGGGCCGGCGATGAAGAGTCAGACCGTGACCATCGAATCGGACGGGAAGGTAACGGTGGATGGAGCTGCGGAGAACGGACAGACGGAAAACTGGTCTTACACCGCTCCGGCCGGAACGGAAAGCGAAGTGCCGATTACCGGAATACCGGATTCGACTGTTGTCGAGAAAATCTCGGGCAACACGGTCGAACACACCTGGAAGCTGGGCAAAGCAAATTACAAAGGCAAGGGCACGCTGTCGAAGAATGGCAAGGTGATGACATATACGATGGACGGGACCGACGAGCAAGGCACGCATCACCATGACGTGATGGTTTACGAGAAACAATAGTGCAGCGGCGGCAGTGGCTGCGGTCGGCAGCCTCGCTGCTGGCGTTTTCTTCGTCGGCGTTTGGACGGGCGGCAGAGTTTGCGTGCGATGTTGCCGTGATCGGCGGAGGCGCCGGCGGCGTAGCGGCTGCACTCGCAGCTCTGCGAAACGGCATGCGAGTTGTGTTGACGGAAGAGACCGACTGGATCGGAGGTCAGCTCACCGCGCAGGCCGTGCCTCCCGATGAGCATCCCTGGATCGAGCAATTCGGTTGCACGGGCAGTTACCGGGCGTATCGCGACGCCGTTCGCGATTACTATCGGGCGCATTATCCTTTAACAGCATCGGCTCGGGCGCGGACGGAGCTGAATCCCGGCAATGGATCGGTTTCGCGGTTGACGCATGAGCCGCAAGTCTCTGTGGCCGTGCTGCAGGCGATGTTAGCGCCTTATGCGGGCGGGGGTCAGTTGATCCTACTGCTCGAGCACGTGCCCACGGCCGCAACTACCGCCGGCGATCGCATTACCAGCGTCACGATACGCGATTTGAAGCTCGGCGCGCAGCGGACCATTACCGCGAGATATTATCTGGACGCGACGGAACTCGGCGACTTGCTGCCGATGACTGGTACAGAATTCGTCACAGGAGCGGAATCACAGGCGCAAACCGGCGAGACTCACGCTGCGCGAAATCCACAGGCTAGA
Organism: uncultured Acidobacteriaceae bacterium; assembly: GCA_963808405.1. Classification (GTDB taxonomy): domain Bacteria; phylum Acidobacteriota; class Terriglobia; order Bryobacterales; family Bryobacteraceae; genus Bog-105. The sequence goes on from CAWEFG010000001.1 coordinate 24,411, forward strand.
AACAATCAAGCGTTTACGTTCTGTTTCGCCTTGGATTATCTCGAGGGCGAAGACCACATGATCGAACGGCCGGGGGAATACGAGAAGTGGCGGACGTATGTGCCGCAGCTGACTCCGCCCTGGACGGGGCAGCTTCTGAGTTGGACCGTGTGCGATCCGAGGACGCTCGCGCCGCGCAAGGTTTTCTTCGATCCGTCGCCGCGAGAAGAAGCAAGAGAAGGTCTGAACCTGTGGACGTACCGCAGAATCGCGGATCGCGCGAATTTCACGGCGGGTGCTTATCGAAGCGATATTACGCTGGTAAATTGGCCGCAGAACGATTACTGGTTGGGAGATTTACTCACGGGCACGGCGGACGATAGGCGCGAGCAGCTTCGGCAAGCCAAGCAATTGAGCTTGTCGCTTGTTTATTGGATGCAGACGGAAGCGCCGCGGCCGGACGGCGGTCATGGATGGAGGGGCTTGCGATTGAGGCCGGACGTCGTGGGGACCAAAGATGGCCTGGCGAAGAGCCCCTACATCCGCGAATCGCGAAGAATTCAAGCCGAGTTCACAATTCTCGAGCAGCATGTCGGCACGGAAACGAGAATGAAAATGACCGGCAAATCGCGTGAAGAGGTCGCGGCCGCGGCGTTCGAGGATTCGGTCGGCGTAGGGTGCTACCGAATCGATGCGCATCCCTCGTCAGGCGGCGCAAACTACATCGACATAAGCTCGCTCCCCTTTCAAATTCCTCTTGGCGCGCTGATTCCAAAACGTGTGACTAACCTGCTGCCTGGGTGCAAGAACATTGGGACCACTCACATTACCAATGGATGCTGCCGGCTGCATCCGGTCGAATGGAATATCGGAGAAGCGACGGGCGCGCTTGCGGCACATGCGGTGAAAACCGGACGATCACCGAGCGCCATACGCAATAACAAAAAGCTGCTCGACGACTTTCAGGCCAGTTTACGGCTTCAGGGTTTCGAGCTGGCATGGCCAGCCGGGCGCATTCATCCGGTGTAGAACTTACGTACACACTCCCTTACGGTCGTGGTTCTGAAGTCGTTACAGAACCGCGCGAAGCAATTTTAACTTCGAGCGCGGACGGTTTGCGTTTAGAAGCTGAAGCGCGCGCCGAACTCGCCGGCGAACGACTTGGGAACGATGACCCCGGAAGCTGTAATGAAGCCGGTCGGCTGTTCAAAGGTGCTGATTCGGATATTGCCTCCGTAGCTGGTGCCGAAATTAGCGCGGTTGGTGAGATCGAAGGCCTGGAAAAACAGTTCGAGCTTCGCCTTTTCGCGGAAGGTGAAGAATCGGCCGAGCTGCGCATCGAGTTGGAAGAAATCCTCGCCGCGCATGTAGTTGTAAGGCAATTGACTGCACGCATTGGCCGCGATGCAGGCTTGCAGTTGCGCCGCCGTATAGCCGGCGGTCGTTGTCAGATTGGTGGGAGCGCTGTTCAGCACGACGTCGTGCGTTGCGCCGACATCGGTCATGCCTTCGGTCAGGTTATAAGGCCGGCCGGTGGCCCACTGCATGATCGGCGTAAACGTAATGCCCCAAGGGAGGTTGACCAAGCCGCTGACCGTAATCCGATGCCGTTCATCGGCGGGGGTCGGGCCCAGATCGTGCGGGGCGAACCAGTTGAATTCATCCGTGGGCGTTAAGACAGGTTCATGGCGTCATACCGGCCCGATCGCGCGCACGGGCAGTCCCAGCGCCTGGAACGCGGCGGCGGTGTTGCGGACGCCGTTGGCGGTCGGGTTGATGACGATCGTCTTGCTCTCGTGCAGGCCGAGCTCATGGCGTATTCAGTTGAATCCCCGAATCGCCGGTGATCAGCCAACTATATCCGCCGTTCCACTGTTCGCTGTAACGGCACGCCCGCATACGGGGTTCCGGATCGCCTTCAGTTCCAGATAGGCGTCGGGTCGGTCAGGAAAAAGCCGCCCAACACCAGCTCCCACAGATAATCGATGCCGGTTTTGAATGAATGCTTGCCGTGGTTGAACGCAATATCGTCTTTTAACTGCCATTTCTTCTGGAAGTTATTCTGCGGGAGATTGGCATTAGTTCCGACTTGCGGGTCACCGGTCCGCTGACCGATCCGCCGAATTGCTGCCGGCTGAACGGAGCCTTTTGCTCGCTGCCGCCGTGCGCGGTCTGCTCGAAATAGTTCAGCGTGTCGAAAAGTTGATCGCGGTCCTGAAAGAAAATCGACCCGTGAAAATCGTTGCTGCCCGATTTGGTGATGACGTTCACCGCCGCGCCTTCGCTGCGCCCGTTGGCGATCGAAAACCGTTGCGTGGAAGTGTTGAATTCCTGAATAGCCTCGAGCGGCAGCTGCATGACCGGCCCGCCCACCGAGTTGTGCTTGTTGTCGACGCCGTTCACGGTCCTGTTCACATTCCGTCCGCTGGATCCATGGGTGGCGAAGACGCCGTAACGGGGCCTTGGTTGGGTCGTAAGACGTCACTGGACCGGTGCCCGGCGCGAGAAATCGCCAGATTGACGAAATCGCGCGAGCCGATTCAAGAGCCTTGTTTCAGTAAACTTTTCCAGCGCGCCCAAGCCTCCGTTCGAGCCTTTACGTTTGCGGCGTGTGTTGCTTCCGTGCCGTTCGGATCTTCTCCGGCTCGCATAAAACCGTGCCCGGCGCCTTCATAGACAACCGGATCGTAGGTTTTCCCAAGTTCCTTCATCGCCTCTTTCGTGGCGGGAATAGTTGCGTCGATGCGAGCATCGTTGCCGGCATAGAAGCCGTACACGGGAGCCTTGATGCGAGCCATTGCGTCCTTATCCGGAGGAGGGCCGTAGAAAACAAAAGCTGCGGACAGGTCGGCGCGATTGGTGGCGAAACGGAAACTCTGGCCACCGCCCCAGCAGAAGCCGGCCACGAAGAGCTTCCCGTTCGCGGCGGGAATTTTCATCGCATAATCAGCGGCAGCATTCAGGTCCGCCGTGACCTGGTCCGGATTGAGCCCGCTCACCGCCTTCGTATTCTCGCCTTGAGCGAAACTCGACGTGCCGCCGCCATTCGGGCCCATCCCGGAAAGAAGATCGGGCGCAACGGCAATATAGCCGGCTGCCGCCACTTGATCCGCCAGGTCCTGAACCCAATCCGACATGCCGAAGATCTCGTGAATGATGAGGACGACGGGCGTTTTGTCCTTCGATTCCGGATACACGACGAAGGTCTGGACGGAACGGCCATCGTGTTTCACACTGACCCACTCGCGGTGCCGCGATGATTTTTCGAGTTGCTGGCGTGCCCAATCCTGGGCGGACAGGGAAATTGCGGCGAATGTGAGCAGCGCAAGAATTCGTGTCATCTCACTGTTGTACTACCAACCGCGCTCACGGTTCTAGTGGTGGGGTGGCGGTGTCTACGAAAAATCTGGGAGAAACATGCCTGAAGTTTTAAGGTTCCTAACCCGATGAGTTCAATAACGGGTGTAGCAGATGACCTATCGTTCGATCTTCCGGATGTTTTCCTCTGACTTGGCGATTGATTTGGGCACCGCGAATACATTGGTGTATGCGGCCGGAAAGGGCATCGTGCTTGATGAACCCTCTATTGTCGCGGTAAACAGGAGTACCGGCGAGATGGTCGCCTGCGGAGCCGATGCCAAGGAGATGCTCGGGCGGACTCCGGCGAACGTTGTCGCGATTCGGCCGCTGCGGGATGGTGTGATCGCCGATTTCAAAATGGCGGAACGGATGCTGAATCATTTCATCCAGCGAGCGCATAAGCGCAAAAGCATGGTGCATCCTCGCATTGTGATCGGCATACCGAGTGAAACCACGGAAGTGGAGAAACGGGCGGTTCTCGATTCCACCTACCGGGCTAAGGCCAGTGAAGTGCATCTGGTCGAGCAGGCGATGGTGGCCGCACTCGGTGCCGGCCTTCCTGTTACGGAGCCGGGAGGCAACATGGTGGTCGATATCGGGGGCGGAACAACCGATATAGCCGTCATTTCGTTGTCGGGCATCGTGTACTCGCGGTCCATCCGGGTGGCGGGAAATCAAATGGACGACGCGATTATGCAGTTCGTGAAGAGAAAATACAACCTATTGATTGGAGAGCGCACGGCCGAGAGAATCAAAATCGAGATCGGTTCAGCGCACCCTCTGGAAGCGCCGAAGTCAATGGACGTAAAAGGGCGAGATCTCATCGCAGGATTGCCGAAGACCATGGTCCTCAGGGACGACGAAATTCGAGGAGCTCTTTCCGAATGCGTGACTGCAATTGTGGCGGCGGTTCGAGCGGCTCTGGAGCGCACGCCACCGGAGTTAAGCGGCGATCTGAGCGAACGCGGGATTATTCTGACAGGCGGCGCGTCGATGCTGAAGAATCTCGATGCGAGAATCCGTGCCGAGACCGGCATGCCGGTGCTGATGGCCGATCAACCGCTGGCATCTGTGGTGCTGGGCACGGGCAAGATGCTCGAAGATTTCAAGCTGTTGCGAAAAATGGCTGTGAACTAATCTGAACATCGAAAGCCGGCGCGATTGTTATACTCGTGTTGATTCTGCACACTGCTGGAGTGGCGGAACTGGCAGACGCACGGGACTCAAAATCCCGCGGGATTCACTTCTCATGAGGGTTCGACCCCCTCCTCCAGCACCATCAAAACAAAAACTTACAGGGTTAATCTTTGGCGGTGCCCGCCGGCTGTCTGTGAACTAACGGGTGCAGCCCGGTTCCAGCCAAGAGCGGAGCCGTCGCGAGGGCATTGTAAGCAGCGGCCGCGAAGTGGGAGTGGAACATAGAAAGAGGGGCGGCCTCGCCCGGGGCAGATTACGGCAAAACAACCGGGTTTGCTAGAGTGTCGGGAATGTTTGACTGGGCTAACAATTTTGGACGAAATACAGCGGCATCATCGGGATTGTAGCGTCCATCGTAGCCGCTTGGTCCATGGTCCGGTGCTTTTATAGAAACCGGGTTACGATTCGTCGCCTATTTCATCGTCTCGTCACCTGGGCGATCAGTCCTGAGTACCGTCGCGCGTATCGGGACCGAAGTATCAGGAAACTGAGCGATAAACTAGAACGGCTGTAGAATTTTGGCGAGCGCGAAACGCTGGAGACTCAAGCCAAGTTATACGAGCGGTTATTTGACGGTCTTTCTTACGTAACAGTTCTGATTGTCTTCGGTGGATTTTCTGGCGTTCTGACGTGTTTTGCTTTTGCCATTAGTCTGCAACAAGAAATACTCAAGCTGCCTGCTCGCAAGATTCCGATGCCCTGGTCCGACCCCCTAGCGCTTCCGCTCTCCTTGCTCATCCTTCTCAGCTTCGTTCTGATCTCGGATCTGCCGGCCTGCAGGCCGCTAAGTTGTCTCCGAAGTTCAGACAAAGGCGAATAGAAACGTTGAAGAAGAAGCTCCGCAAGTCTGACGTCCAGGTATAGATTGAGGAGGCATTAGCGGCTAGTTGCCGCTAATCAGGAGCGTACCAGCTAGGCCACGACGCGGATAACCCCCGATTCCAGCGGAGCAGGTGCGTTTCGATGGGGTATTCCCAACGTGATGCTCTGCGGATGCAGCTCGGCAGCTGTCAAGGAGCCGGGTTCGCCAGTCTTAATCAGTTTTCTCGCGAATGCGATCCGGAAGAAACCAGCGGTACTCTGAAAAGTCAAGACCTCCATTTAGCGGCCACGGTCGCCGTAAATGGATTCCCGCTCCATTGCCTCCTCGGGCAGAACGACGGTATTGTCCGCATGGCTATTCACCGAGACATGGAACTCACGCAGCCATTCTTCGGACGAAAGCTCATAGGGAGGGCGAGATGCGCTGCTTGTCGTGCTCATTATCTGCCTGCGCACCAGGTTCTGCACGTAGTCTGCTACGTCAAGCCCATGCGCTTGTGCTTGCGCGAGAAGGCCAGCTTCAATATCGGGCGGCAGTTGAATCGTAACCGTCATAGCGCTTTACTCATTCTCTCAATGTTGCGAAGGCGGAAGGGCATGTTTCCACGCCCCACCAGCCCCGGCCTCCAGCGCGGCGCTCCGGTTGCATCCCTGCATTGCCCTATCCTCCGGCTGGCCCGAACGAATAGTGACGCAACCAGCCTCGGGATGAAAGCGCGAAATCCCGGGGATAAACAGGGGGCGGCGCCCCCTTGTTCTCTCTCGTTCATAGCGTCGGCGTGTAATGGCGCATGGGAATGATCGCAAATTTGGGATATGCGGCAACGTAGAATACAATTGTGAAAAGCAAATAGCCACTGAAGAACGACCCGCACCATCAAACGCAACTGACACTTAGCTGCGTCACGAAGCAAGATCGGCGGCGGCGTAGCAGATATCTGCAAACATTCTCGGTTCGTAAAGGCTGCGCGATCCTGCTTTCCTCTGGATTTCAGGAATAGCCGATCTGAGTTTGCGGTACAACTTCATCAAATCCGTAACGTCAGGCCGCGAAGAATGGCGCACAAACATGTTGCACAACTCCCGCATAACGCCGTGAATCGTACCGTGATGAATGTTGATATCTGTACCCGCAAGATCGCTGATCGACTTCAGAATGCGATGGGGTTCAGAATCGCAGACGAACCAGGAATGCCCGCCCGGATTCATGTGGCTCCAACTCACAGCCAGACCAAGCTCGAATGGCATATTTTATGTGACGGCACGGGTTATGTGACATAAGCCATTTAATTTTTTCATCGCGCGCCAGCGGCGGCGCTGCACCTCGTCACATAACGCATCTCTTGCGTGATAGCCTCTGACCTCCGACATCCACAAGGAGGTTGTCTACATGCCAACGCAAGATATTGTTAAAGCCGTTGCTCTGGAGTGTCACGAAGCGTGTGATCAGCTCGCACGCGACTACCTGACTTTTCTTTACGAATCTCAGGGCGTGACTCGGGTAACGTTGCGAAGCCGCCGTCGAATTATTGGCGGGTTCATTCAATGCGGTCTCGAGCACCGATGTGCGCCAGACCAGATCCGGGAGCTTCACCCAAGCACAATTCACGATTACGTCATCGCAAATGCTGGCGCCTCGCGCTCGACACGAAAACAAATCGTATCCGGATTACGCAGTTTCCTGAAGTTTTTGCATATTTGGGGGCATATCGGGAAGCCGTTGATCGATGCTGTCCCGATCATCCATATTCCGCATGATGAGCGCGTTCCGCGAGGACTGCCATGGCCCGAAATCGAGCATCTGCTGACAATGCCAGACCGGTCGACAGAGAGCGGTCGACGAGGATACGCGATTTTGTCGCTACTCGCCGCGTACGGTATTCGCATCGGTCAAGCCTTGCATTTAAAGCTGTCGGATGTCCACTGGGCCAATGGAATTATCCGTTTCGCTGCTCAGAAAGGTGGCAAGCCGCTCTGTTTTCCGCTAACGGCCTCGATAGCCGAGGCTCTGTTCAGTTATTTGCGGGACCGAGGTCGTGCGGAATACGACGAGTTGTTTCTGAGTGTAACCACGCCCCATCGTCCACTGACCAGAGACTACATTCCTAGTGACGAGATCGCACGATATTACCAGCAGGCCGGCCTAAAAGCAAAGGGATCACATACGATTCGACACTCCTTCGCGACACGATTGATTCAGGAGGGAATGCCAATCAAGACGATCGCCGATCTGTTAGGGCATGGATGCATCAACACCACCTTCGTTTACACCAAGGTCAACGTTGAGCAATTGCGCAAACTAAGCAGCGAGTGGCCCATTGCTGTCCAGGAGGGGAAATGACCGAAATGCGTCGGGGTCCGTTTCACTCGCTACTTACAAAGCACCTGGAGCTCCGCCGGGCTCTTGGACAACTGCTGAAGGATGACGAACATGTTTTGAAACAATTCGATCAATTTGCCGAGGCGCATTCACCGCAAACCAAAACAATAACTCGGAGTCTGGTAATCGGCTTCCTTGAGCAAAACAGGCACTTATCACCTACGACGCAGATGCATAAGATTGTTACGCTACGCCAGTTTGCCCGTTTTCTGTTCCAGCTTGAACCGGACACGTATATTCCGGAGCGATCCTTGGTTCCACCGCGTCAACCGTTTTTTCCACATATATACTCACTGGCCGAGACCCAGGCGCTCATAAAGCTCGCGATGGAGCTGCCGCCTAGCGGTTCGTTGCGCCCATTGACGACCGCGACAGTGATCGGGCTCCTATGGGTGAGTGGATTACGCCTCGGCGAGGTCTGCAGGCTGGATATGCAAGATGTCGACCTGGATCATGAGGTCGTTCATATACAGAGGTCCAAGAACTCCAAATCGCGGCTCATACCGTTGAAGGAATCGACGGCCGATGCCCTATCGGAATACCGCGAACACCGCAACCGGCGCGGGCACGATCAGGCGGGGAGTGCCGCATTCTTTGTCAACGAACGAGCAAGCCGCCTGCATTTACCAGGGTTCGAACAAACCTTCCGAGTGCTGGCGGATCAACTCGGATTAAAGTGTCCGGCTGGCCATCGGGCGAGACTGCACGATTTCCGACACAGCTTCGCAACGCGATGTTTGGCGGAAGGTTACGATTGCGAAGGCGATCCCGTCGCGAGGTTGAGCGTTCTCACGACTTACCTCGGCCACTCCCAATGTAACGGAGACTGCAACCTACCTTCACCCTCAATCTGCTGCCCTGGAGGTCGCCGGAGAACGATTCCGTACGCATGTTCAAAAGCGAAGTCTGGTGTTCCAGAGGGCCACATGCCAGAAATGAAATCCGCTGTGCAGAAGAAGCCGTCTGACATGCTGTTCCGGTACGTTCAAAACTTCTTTCAGGATCATCTCGGGTCACGCCGAGGCCTGAGTCCGAACACCATACTCGCCTACCGCGATACGTTGAAGCTTTGCCTCAAATCCATCGCCGACCAATCCACAAAAAGCACGACGGCTCTTTCGCTGGATGATCTAAACGCGAAGGCTATCCTGTCTTTCTTGGATCACATTGAATCCGGGCGGAAGAACAATGCAGTAACGAGAAACCAGCGCCTTGCGGGCTTACGGACGTTCTTCCGCTATCTCGCGGGCGAAGACCCATCGCGTGCGGGGCAGTACCAAGCCGTCACTATGATTCCGCTGAAACGCGCGCCAAAACCCATGATGGAATACTTGGATATCCGGGAGGTTGACGCCATTCTAAAGTGTATTGATCGATCTTCCGCACTCGGCCGACGGGATTATCTTCTTCTCAACCTGCTATACAACACCGGGGCTCGCGTGCAGGAGATAGTGGATCTCCGCGTCGATAGTTTACGTCTAGCCGCTCCGGCAGTCGTGACAATCATCGGTAAAGGCCGGAAGAAACGTGCCGTGCCTCTTTGGGAGGAAACGACTGAGCTGTTGCGTCAACACATTGCTGAGAATAAGTTGGATCGCAAACCCGAATCGCCACTATTCGAGAACCGGCATCGGGAACCACTTGGCAGGTTTGGAATTCGCCACATGATTCGTGCCCGTATTCGTGCTTCATGGAAATCGTGCCCGAGTCTCGCGCAGAAACGGATCAGTCCACACACGTTTCGGCATACAACAGCGATGCATCTCCTCCAAGCTGGAGTTGATCTGGCCACCATCCAAAGCTGGCTTGGACACGTTGATATCTCTACGACTCACGAGTACGTGCAGATCGATATGGAAATGAAACGGAAGGCGCTTTCAAAGTGCGTCGCCATAAGCACTCCTGATGAACTCAGAAAAGTGGCAGCTCGGCATCAGGACGTAATAAGCTGGCTTGAAAAGATGTGAATAGACAAACGTTATGTGACGGATTTGCTCTCAGAACGTGCAATTAGAAGATGCCAATTACATCTCCGTCACATAATGCGCTTCGCTACATAAAATATGTTATGTGGCGTGACACATAACATATTGGATCGGGGAGTACGCGGCGCAGCCCGGGACATTTGAACTCTCGAAAGATCGTGGATGGAGTAACGGCACTCATGCAGAAGCGTCTGAATGCGATCGAGCCGCCGTGTTGTGTCGGGAATTTCACGGGCGGTGTGCGGGATCAAACGAAATGCACTGATACCCACAATATATGCGAGATACAGCCGTTCAAAAGCTGCGTCGTAGGGAATGTTTAGGAAAACGTAATCCTGGTGAACCGATTCATTGCTCAACCCGGTTACTTCCGGGACACGGATTTCTTATTGCTTGCTTTTCGCCCGGCGAGTTTACGCTTTGAGCCGTTGTTAGAGATTTTTTCCCGGGAATGCAATCTCAAGATCTCTTGGAGCTCCGCTTGCCGTTCGGGTGTGATGCCGAATGCGGCGGCAACCTCCTCCAAAGAGGCGCCGGGGCCGGTGAGTTCGATAGCCTGCCTCATGTTTCTAGTGTAGCGACTTCGGTCAAACTCCGCAGCCCCGCGCGGCAGTTATCATCTGCCCGCTCTCACCGCTTGATACACGAGGAAAACGGCACAGGCAATTACAATCCAGAATAGAAGAATCTTGAAGAATTGGCCAACCGTACCGGTTGCTTTTCGCAAGGCCCGGGCATCCGCTTCGTCCAGGTGCACAAAATCGCCTTCCGAAAAGAACACCGTGACACCCGACTGCTCGTCTTGTGTTGCCGGACTGATTCTGCGCACAGAGCTTAGATTTACGATTAATCCACTTGGCAGGCGATGGAAGCGCATTCTCCGCATTCATGTGTCAGTTACTTCGGCATCGACGCCTGCACGAATTTCACCAGATCCGCGTGATACTTCCCCGCAGCGGCTTGATCGATGTAGACCATGTGGCCCGATTCGTAGTAACCGGTCGAGATATTCTTCTTCTTGATCTCATCGGAAACCTTCAGGTGACTGATGGTCCACTCCATGGGATAAAAGGGGCAGGCGAAATCGTAATAACCCATGCCGACAAACAGGTGCATGTGCGGATTCTTCGCGAACCCGTCCTCCAGATTCACCACCGTGTTGTACTCACCCGACCAGGGCGGAGCATTGCCCGCCACGTAGTAGATATTGTCGTTCTTGTAATTGAGGTCGTTGCGAACATAGGCCTCGAAGGCCGTCAGAAAGCAGTCTTCAATATTGGCGTTGCTGAAATCGAAGCTGGTGTTTTCGGCGCCCGCATCGATTTGATAGCCGGCGAAGCGCGAATCGAGACGCGAGGTCATCATGTGCTGCTCGCGCATTAATTCCGTGCTGAACGGTCCTAGCGGGACCCGAATATCCATCGAACTGACGAATGGCTTCGATAGACCGGTGAATCGCGCAAAGTCCGATGCCACTTTATCCCTCTGCGCCTGCGTTGCGCGCGCGCCGTCGAACAAATATTCCAGATATTCGCCCGACGCGAAATCGCGCGCCTTGTTGGCGATCTGTTCCACGCTCAGCTTCTGCAGATCCGGCGGCAGCTTCTTGTGATAATGCGCCGTCATGATTTCAGTGGGAAGCGTCGACAGTTGGCGCTGCTCGCCTGCCGAAGCGCTGGAATCGATCACAGCGGACAGCAGCATCACCCCGTTGATCGGCATGTCGTGGTCGGTCAGGTATCCCGAAAGCCCCGCTGCACGCGTCGTGCCGTAGCTCTCACCGCCGACGAATAATGGCGATCCCCACAGATTGTATTCATTCAGAAAACTGCGGATAAATTCTCCGAATGCGGCCAGATCGTTCTCGACGCCGCCAAAATCCGTGCCATAAGCCGGCTTCTCGGGACGGCTGAAGCCTGTACCCATCGCATCGATGAACACGAGGTCGCCCGTATCCAGCAGGCAGTTTGGATTGTCCACATAGGTGTATGGCGGCGGAGGCGCAAGACCGTTCGGCTGCATCTTGACCATCTTTGGACCGAACGCTCCCATGTGCAGCCAAATGGTCGCAGCGCCCGGGCCGCCGTTGAAGAGAAACCATACCGGCCGGGTCGATTTATCGGTTACAGTGTTCTTCGAATAGTAGACGTAGAACAGGTGGCCTTGCGTGATGCCGCTGGTGGCCTGCTTGATCGGCATGAAGCCGACGTGCGCAGAATACTGGATCGTTTCGCCGTGCAGAGTGATCGAGTGCTGCGTGACGATCGGTTCCACCGGATACTTGATCGGCTGCATCTCCTCGCCGTTGTAATTGAAGCGGTAAAAGTCGTTCGTTACCAGGGCGGGTCCCCGGCCTTGAGCGAATGCTCCCACGCTCATCGCACCGATCAGGAGCAAGGGAAGGCAAATCTTCAATGCTTGGAAATTTCTCATAACAGGATTCCTTATTTTCGCCATTTACCTGGTTGCGGCCGCCTGGGTGAGGAAGCCGCCCAAATCGTGCTCCAACTTCACCACTGCCTTGTTGTCCATGTAATTCATCTGCCCCGCTTCTTGATGGCTGATGCTGATGTTACGCGCACGCACTTCGGGCGACACGTTCAAATGCGCCAGCGCGTACTCGGTGGCGTAAAACGGCGAGTTCAGGTCGAAATAATCGATGCTGACAAACAAGTGCAGATTCGGATTGCGAACGAAGGCCGCGGAGAGGCTGGTGTCGTCATTTCCTGTCGACGTGAACGCGCCGACGCCGCCGCTGGTCAGATAAAAAATCGCGTCTTTCTCGCCGGTGAAGGTGAGTTCGCGGCGCAGATAGGCGACATACGCGGCGGCAAACGGTCCGCTAATCGCACTCATGTTGAAGTCGACGGGGGGCTGTTGAGCGCCAAACCCGCGTCCTCCTCCGCCGCCGAATCCGCCGCCCCCAGCCGTTGGCAGAAAACCGGTGACGCGCGCGTCCGAGCGAGAGAGCCCACGATGTTGATCGCGCATCAGCTCGGCATTGTACCGGTCGAAGCTGATGCGGATATTGTTATTCGCGACGAATGCTTTCGAAAGCCCGCTCATCCGGGACAAATCCTCGATAACTTTGGCGCGCTCTTCCGCGGTCATTCGATCGCCCTTGTACAACGCATGCAGATATTCGCGCGAGGCGAAGCGGCGAGCCTGTCCGGCGATCTGCTCACTGCTCTCGCCATTTAGTTCCGGTGACAGCTTCTTGTGATACCAGGAGGAGAGGACCAGGCTCGGCAGCAGAGTAATGTATTGCGTGTCGCCCGCGGTCGCGTCGGCGGTCGCGGTCATCGAAAGCAGCACCACGCCGCGCACCGGTATTAAATGTTCTTCGAGGTATGCCGCCAAACCGGCCACGCGTCCTGTCGCCGCATCTTCACCAGCCACAAAGAGGGGCGAAGCCAAACGGTTGTTCCGGTTTATGTAGACCCGCACAAACTCAGCCAGCGATGCAGTGTCCCCCGGCGTGTTCCAGAACGTAGACGCGTGATTCGGGTGAACAGAAAAGCTGAAGCCCGTCCCTACTGGATTGACGAATACCAAGTCCGCCTGGCTAAGAATCGTATCGGGATTGTCGGCCCAACTGTCTTCCGATTTCATCCGCTTGGGACCGAAGCCGCCGAACTCCTGCCAAGCCGCCGACACGCCGGGGGCCGCTCCGAAAAAGAACATAATGGGACGGCTCGCGGCATCGCTGACGCCGTCCTTTGCATAGGCGGTAAAGAACAGATGCGCTTCCGGTTCTCCCGTCGTGGCGTTCAGCAGGGGCAGGAAGCCGGCCCGCGCCGTGTAGGCGAACGATTGTCCGTTAATGGTGATCTTCTGGTGTGTCTCGACGGGCGGCGCGTCGACGTTTGCGGCCGACCGGGTTTGACTTGCGCTCGCATCGAAATTGTAGAACTCGCTCGACGGCACTGCGCCTGCAGCAGCCCCGGCTTGACCTCCGCGTCTCGGCGCCCCGGGCTCCACTGTTTGAGGCGCGCCTTGTTGCGCTGTCTGAGGATTTCGACCCTGCGCCGCAGCCTGCTGTGCCGCGGCGTTTCCACGCTGCCCGCCGCCTTGCCCCCACGCCATCGATGCGCCGAGGGTAATCGCCAACCACATCTTTCCATTGCCTACGTATCGCACTATAAGTTCGCTCCTGGAGGCGGCGAATCATGCTGCGTTTCGCCGGTCCCAGCTATGATACACTCCCGGCGGTGGCGTCCTGCTGCCGCACCAGCGGGAAACCTTTCGGCCCGTGTAACCATCTGCTCCATAGGAATCAACGCGCCCGTGCCGAACGCGATCACGCCATACGCAGCCCCGAGATATCGGAAAGACGCACTCACGCCTGAGATCGTCGATCCGCGCATCGCCGACGTCGAGGCCTTGGCTCGCTGGTTCGATTACGCCTTTCGACTGCCCGGCGGCTTCCAATTCGGACTCGCCGGAATTATCGGACTGATTCCTGGAGTCGGTGACATATTCGATGCGCTGGTCTCGGTCTACATCGTGGTTCGCGCCATTCGGCTTGGCATCCCGCGCGTCGCTATCGCCCGCATGCTGGTCAACATCGGCATAGAAGGTCTCGCCGGCGCAGTCCCCTTCATCGGCGATATGTTCGATGTCGTCTTCAAAGCGAATCGCCGCAATTATCAGCTCCTGAAACGCCACCTCTCACACCCCCAGCGCCAACGCGCTCAGGATTGGTTCTTCCTCGTCCTCACGGTGCTGCTTGTTCTAGCGAGCATTGTGCTGCCCGTCATCGGTCTGATCGAATTAGCAAAGCATCTTTAGAGAACAAAGTCACTGCTGAGATCGCGGCGTATCCTCTCAGATCCGACCTCCGGCAACCCGGCATATCGCGCAAGCGCGGCCTTGGCTCAGCTGTCGCAAGTTGTGAGCAATGGCCTTGGTCTAATGCGGGGTATATTAGACAGAAATGGATACTTGGCGATTCCTGCTGGCCGCGCTGTTGATAGCGCAAACGCCTGCGCCGCAGCCCGCGCCCACAATCAAGGTGACCACGCGGCTGGTGCAAATCAATGTATTGGTGCACGATCGTCATGGGAATCCGATCGGCGATTTGACCAAAGAGGATTTCGAAGTAACGGACGAGGGGAAGGTGCAACCCATCACCCTGTTCTCGGTCGAGACTCTGGTGCCGGCTTCTGGTAAAGGTCAGCAGGCGCCCGTCATGCCGCGCAACGAGGTGACGAACCGGCCGGAGCGGCAAGCGGGCGTGCCTACGAGCGTTACGGTTTTGCTGCTCGATATGTACAACACGAAGCTGACCGATCAAATGCAGACACGGCGGCAGATCGTGAAATTTCTGCGGCAGATTCGCCCGCAGGATCGCGTAGCGCTGTATGTGCTGAACGGCTCCGGCTTCAGAGTTGTTCACGACTTCACCGACAATTCGCAGAGTCTTCTGGGTGCGCTCGCGAGGGTGCTGCCCGGTTTCAGCCATGAATTGGACGGCTCCGATCCCGACTTATCGAATACCGGTAACGACGACATGGATGCATTTCTCGATGACGCGAACACGACCATGTCGAACTTTTTCACGCGCAATCGCGTGATCAATACCTGCACATCTTTTAAGACTTTGGCCGATCACCTGGCGGGCTTGCCGGGTCGGAAGAATGTCGTATGGGTTTCGGGCGGTTTCCCGATTGCCTTCGGTTACGGCGATTCGCAGGACCCGACCGACTCATCGACGCTAAATAGGCTTCCCAGCGCCGCTTCACAAGATAAGGAGATCTTCGCCGATTACATTGAAAGCGCAAGTCAGGCTATGAATACCGCGAATGTTGCAGTATATCCCGTGGACGCGCGCGGACTGTTGGGGCTGCCGATGGCGGACGCAAGCAAAAGCGTCAGGGTGAACCCGCGAACGCACCAGATTCCGCAGAGCATGAACCGGGTGGATCAGAGAAACATGGACACCATGAAGTACATCGCGGATTTAACGGGCGGGAAGGCTTTCATGAACCGGAATGATATAGACGGGGCGATTCGCGACGCAATCAACGATTCGACAGTCACTTACACGCTCGGATACTATGTTCCGGATTACAATTGGGACAACAAGTTTCACAGAATTAAAGTAAAGGTAGATCGCTCCGGGGTAAATATTAGAACAAAGAAGGGTTACTTGGCTCAAGAGCAGACGCCGCCGACCACCCTCAAACTCGATCAGCTTCTTCAGGAAGCGGTTTGGAGCCCGCTCGATTCCACCGCCATCGGGATCACTGCCCGGATCGATCCCAGCCCGACCACGCCGAATGCAAGCCGTTTTCTATTCCACGTCAATGCGTCGGAGATTCAGTTCAAGGAGCAGAACAACAAGTTCCTTGGGTCGCTGGACATCGTGCTGGTTCAGCAGACCAAGCGAGGCAAACACCTCACCAATGCAAGAAAAACGCTAAATATCACGGCAACGCCGGTGCAATTGCAGGACTTGATGCAGAAGGGCTTTGCGGCGGGCGAAGATCTTGCGTTGAATACGGATACGGAAGCGGTGCGCATCGTTGTTCTGGATCGGACGAATGGCTCGAGCGGCTCGGTGACGGTGCCGATTTCAGCGCAGGACAAGAGCGGGCCGACACTGACAGGCACACCTCCGCACCCCTAGGTTAAAGCCGAGGCAGTACTAGTAAGGGTATTGTTTTCATGATTTTTAACTTGATGCCCGTACAGTGATCTGATACATTGTTTGCAGAAATTTTTAGATGCAAGCTGGTTGTATTCCTGCGAGCCCAAACGATTCTCGGGAGGGCGCCGCTCTCCTGTTGATCGCCCGGGTGAAACGGGCATTCATCTCGCATCGATCAATAGGAGATTAGCAGTGAGAGAAAAAGGTGTTGTGAAATGGTTTAACGCCGCAAAAGGCTATGGATTTATCCAGCGCTCGAACGGCGATGATGTGTTCGTGCACTTTTCGGCCATCCAGATGAATGGTTATCGGACGCTCGAGGAAGGTGCGGAGGTGGAGTTCGAGGTCAAGCGTGGCCCCAAAGGCCTGCAGGCTGAGAACGTAAACCGTCCGTAAATATAAACCAGCATAGTTCAGGCCGCCAGTCGTTAATCCGACTAGGCGGCCTTTCTGTTTTTGGGCACGCTACAACTAGTACATGCATTACCGGAAACTGGGCACGACCGAGGCGGAAGTAAGTGAGATTGGCTTTGGCGCGTGGGGAATCGGCGGCCAGATGTGGAAGGGCGGCAAGGACGACGAATCCATGCGCGCGTTGAAGCGTTCGTTTGAGCTGGGAGTCAATTTTGTAGACACCGCGCTTGCCTATGGAGACGGACACAGTGAGCAGCTGGTGGGGCAGGCGGTGAAAGGCGCGTTTCAACGGATATTCATCGCGACCAAGATTCCGCCCAAGAATTACATTTGGCCCGCTTCTCCAGCGACGCCGATTTCCGAAGTTTTTCCATACGAGCACATCGTGCGGTCGACGGAGCAGAGTTTGCGCAATCTGGGGGTCGAGCAAATTTATTTGCAGCAGTTCCATGTCTGGACGGACGCGTGGACGAATACGGAAGAGTGGCGCCGCGCGATGGAGGATTTACGGAAAAGCGGAAAAGTGCGGTACTTCGGGATCTCGATTTCAGAGCACGAGCCGGATTCGGCTTTGAAGGCGGTGAAAACGGGCGCGATTAACGCGGTTCAAGTGATTTACAACATCTTCGATCAGTCGCCGGAAAAGAAGCTGTTTCCGCTTTGCCAGGAGTTGAAGATCGGCGTTCTCGCGCGGGTGCCGCTCGATGAAGGAGGGTTGACCGGGACGATCACCGAAGATACCGAGTTCGAAGCGGGAGAGTTTCGCGAATCTTATTTCCGGGAAGATCGCAAGCGGCAGGTAGTGGAACATGTGGAGGAGTTGAAGAAGGATCTGGCGGGGGTGCCGGGGACGTTGCCCGAAATCGCGCTTCGCTTTTGTCTTTCGCATCGGGCGGTTACCACTGTGATTCCTGGAATGCGGCGGGTACAAACTGTAGAAAGCAGTTGCCGCGCCGCAGCGGCCGGAATGCTGGACGCGAAGACGCTGGCTATCCTCAAACGGCATGCCTGGGAGCGCAATTTTTACGAATGAGCGGGCAACGTACAATCGAATCTATGAATCCGTATGCGACGCAGTTGGGGAACCGCGATCCGAGGCAAGTGATAGCGGATACTCCGCGGCAGGTGTCGAAAGTGGTCGAGCGGCTCGGGCCGGAAGGGCTACAGCGAAGCCGCGAGCCGGGGAAGTGGACGGTGGGTCAGATTCTTTGTCATTTGGCGGATGCGGAGCTGGCATTCGGATTTCGATTGCGGCAAGCTCTCGCGGAGCCGCACCACGTCATTCAGCCTTTCGATCAGGACAGTTGGGCCAAGCCTTATGCGTCGCTCGATGCGGAGGTGGCGCTCGAAGCTTTTATCGCGCTGCGAAAGTGGAATCTGGCGCTGCTCGAGACCGTGCCGCGGGAGACGATGTCGAAGCGGGTCACGCATCCGGAACGCGGAGAGATGACCTTTCGGAATTTAGTGGAAACGATGGCGGGTCACGATCTGAACCATCTGCCACAGCTAAATGTCGCGTCCGCGGATCAGGCGGTCTAAGCTGGCAGGACCCGGGCCGGCTGCGAAGAGATAAAGGAACGCAAAGCACTAGATGACCGCGAGCGCCACTCGCCTCACCACGAAAGATTAAGTCGCCGTACCGCCTAGAACCAAGAGAAGATGCCGCCCCAGCTATTGAGCACCCATACCGCCGAGGCGTTTCCGGTGAACACGTTGCTCATTCCGACCCCCATAAAGTCGAAGGTTTGTGTGCTCGGAACCCATTCGTACAGATTCCCCACTGCGTTCACGCCCCACGCCGTGCCGTCGCTTCCCACGGAGATCTGCGTCAAGTAAGCGCCGGGAACATTGATCCAGGATTGCGTCGCACTGTTATAGTAGTAAACCTGCTGCTGTGCATTTACACCCCAGATGCTATTCGCATTTCCAACCGAGATCTGCGCTAATGCTCCCGAAATATTTACCCACAATTGTGTCGCGGGGTTGAAGCGATAGATCTGCTGCTGTGCATTGATACCCCACACCGTGCCATCCCCGCCCACCGAAAGCGTCTGCAGCGCGCCCGGTATGTTCACCCACCCGCCATTCGAGAACTTGTAGGTCTGCCCGCTCGCGTTGATTCCCCAGACCGACCCATCCGCTCCCGCCTGAATGAAACTCAACTGACCCGGAATGCTGTTCCAGGTTCCCGCGCTCGCATTGTATTGGTAGATATTGCCGGACGCGTCGACGCCCCAGACATCAGCGCCCACCCCGACCGAAATCTGCGTCAAGGACGGCGCGCCGGACACCGGCACGAAGCTCTGCGTCCCTGTATTGAAGTACTCCACCGTATTGCCGTTCAAGCCCCACGTACTGCCATCCGCTCCGAGCGAAATCTGAGTCAAAGATCCGGCGGCCAACGAGAAGCTCTGATAGCCGCGCGTCACTTGCCCCGTGGTAAAGATCTGCTGCGCTGCGTTCACACCCCAGGCAGCGCCGTTCGCGCCGACGGCAATACCGCTCAGAGTTCCCGGAACTTGAACCCAGGTCTTTGAGCCGGCATTCCACTGGTAAACCTGTCCATTCGGACTCACGCCGAATACGCTCGCACCCGATCCGACTGCCACTTGAGCGATCATTGCCCCGGGCCGCGCGTCCATGCTATCGTGCAGCACGTCATATTCATAGGCCGTGTTGTTTTCAACTGCCCAAACATCGCCATCCCGCCCGGCTGCGACCTGCGTAAATCCGATCGTGCCGGCAATCCATTCGAAATAGCCCGTTCCCGGGTTGTACCAATAAATCGCGCCTGCGCTATTCAGCCCGTACACCGCGCTGGTCGATCCCAGGACGATTTCCGATAGCGTTCCCGGAACCTCGCTAAATAAACCCGTCTGCGCATTGTAATGATAAATGCTCGACTGAGAGTTTAGGCCCCAAACGTCGCCATCCGCCCCGACTGCTATTTGCGCAAGCGCTCCCGGAACATTCACCCAAGCCGAATGCACCGTATCCCAGCGGTAAATCTGCTGCTGCGCATTGATGCCCCAGATCGCGGTGCTTGAGCCCACGGCAATTTGGGTCAGCGCGCCCGGAATATTCACCCAGCCGGGATCGGACTGATATTGGAAAATCTGCCCCTGCGCATTGACCCCCATGACCGTGCCATCCGCGCCTACCGAGACTTGCTTTAGCGCACCCGGAACGTTTGTCAGCGCAGGCGGCATCGCGCCTGTAAATGTAATGTTTCCGCCCGCCGCAAACTGGAAACTTGAAAAAGTCTGACTCGAAACTGTGACCGCTCCCGGCGTGTTCTCGTCGGTAAAAGGTAAAAGAAGGATTCCCCAATGAACCTCTTCGGTCGTAACCACAGAGCTGCCACCGCCCACAGGCGCCAGGTTCATATTGCCGCTGACTTGAATGTTCCCGGTTGCGATCACGAACCCGGCTCCAGCCAAGCCGCCGTTGATCGTCGCATCGCTATTCACATAAAGAGCCCCATTGTCGAGCATGACTCCTCCCGATTGATTGAGGCTGCCGCTCACCTGCTCCAATCCGACCACCGGATTCGTGATCAACGGACCGGGCACAGTAGCGGCCGACTGTCCTGCTAGGGGTTGCAAAAATTGGCTCTGGATCGGCGATGTCGCATGCCCCTGAAGTGTGATTGTGTTGCCCGTGAAATCTGGAAAGCTGAGCGTCGCTCCGGAATTCACCAGAATTCCCGCATCTCCGAATTGCACACTGGATTCGGGGTTACTGATGTAGAAGAGCGAGCCACCGAGATCGGTTGTTCTCGATTCCACTGCAAATACCCCAAACCGGACAACCGGAAGCTTTGACTCGAAGAACTGCTGCATAACCTGGTACTGCGGGGTTGCGCAAATCTGGTCCCCGGCGTTCAGGCCGGTATCACCGGTATCGGGCACCGCAACTTGGCCCAAATAAATCCCGGTCAGTGTCACCGTCCTCGAGATGCTGCCCTGCGTCGCAGTCAGCTGCAGCGTGCAGGGCGGACTGGTTGAGGCTGGAAAAATCGAGGGAAATTGAAAACTGCCCGAGAAACTCGGAGGCGAGAACGTGTTAGGAGAGATGTCTACACCGCTAATGGTGATGGGCCCTCCATCCATCGCCCATCCCGATCCGCTGAACGTGACTGACTGTTGGGCCAGGACGTTCGTCGTTGCCGCCGCCGGTGTCCCCTGCGCCTGGAACTGCGCCACTCCGGCTTCCTGAATCGGTAACGATAGCCCGGCGATGATCAATGAACCCAGACGGAAACCAGAATCCGTGTTCGCTGCAACGGAATATGTAATCGTTTGCGGCGCGCCCGTGCCCGTGCCGGAGGAGCCGCCGGTAACCGTAATCCAGGAATCCGCGCTGGCCGCGGTCCATGGACAGCCGATCCCCGCGGTTACCGTTGCCGTTCCCGTACCACCGGTCGTCGGAAAATTCTGTTGCGTGTTGGGCTGAATGTTCGCGCTGCAGGTTCCGTTGTAAGTAATATCGTCGATCGCGATTCCACCGCTGCCCAAGGCCCTACTAGTAGCGTTTATGCTGACACCATCCACTTGGCCGGAGTACCCGGTCGAAATGAACGTGTAGCCCTGCGCCGGCGGCGCGACCGTGACCGTATCGACCAAACTACCCCCAAGAGTCAAAGTGACCTGGATCTGGGTGCCGCAACTGGCACCGCAGGGCGTAGGAGACGGACTGCTCGCCAAAAAACCGTTGAATACAACGGGAGCAGGAAACGACATCCCGATGAACTCTGCCCCCCCAAACGGCAGATAAAGCGCATTGGGTTGCGACTTGGCGGAAAGGTTCCCGTAATTAGGATCAGGAGCCGGAAAGGGATAGTAGGATCCGCTGAAATAGAGCGGACGATTCAAATTAGGGGCGGACCACGAAGCTCCGCAATAGGTCCCTGGAATGTTTCCCAGATTCTGCGTCGCCACCGCAGGCAGATCATCAAACGTACAAACCGTTCCCTGGGCGGCAGCAGCCGCCGCGGTAGCGAGCAGGAGTGCAAGCACGAAACCGATTCTTCGCTTCATAGTCGCCTCTGGGGAGAAGACCCAATGTGCGTATTTTCACTGCTCCGCGGGCGCTAGTGGAAGTAACAACAGGTGTCTGTTACGTAACAACCCTCGATTTTGCAGTGCTACAATCGTTCGTCACCGTGAGCAGTCCCGCTGGCATTTCGTGCGTCCCTACTCCGGATGCACCCCAGATCCGGCGCGAACTCGATCGAATCCTCACCAGCCCCGAGTTCCGCAGCGCCGGGCGCCGCAGCCGCCTGCTGCAATACCTGGTCGAGAAAGCGATCGCCGGAGAGCAGATCACCGAGTACGCCATCGGCCTGGACGTCTTCGATAAACCGGCGGAATACGATCCGCGGATTGACCCGGTAGTCCGCGTTGAAATGGGCCGTGTCCGCTCGCGTCTGGCCGATTATTACGCAGCGGCAGGCCGGACCAGCCCGCTTCGGATTGAAATCCCGAAACGCAGCCACGTGCCGATCTTTCTTGCCGCTCCGCAGGGGACCGCTCCGGAGCCCGCTCCTCGACCTCCTCGGGCGAGATCGCGAATGATCGCCGGGGCCTCGCTCGCCGTAATCGCTCTCGCTCTCGTTGCCTTCCTGATCGCGCGCCAGTGGATCTCTAGCCGGAATCATTTGAATTCTGTCGTGGTCCTGCCATTCCAAAATTTGACGGGCGATCCGCAAAAGGAGTATCTGGCCGACGGAATCACGGAGCAGTTGACCGATTCGCTCGCGCACGTTCCGGACCTTCGCGTGGTGGCGCGCACGTCGGCCTTCCAGTTCAAAGGCAAGGGGATGGACGTTCGCCAAATCGGCCAGCGTTTGGATGCGGATGCGGTGGTAGAAGGCAGTCTGCGAAGTATGAACGGCCGCCTGCTGTTGACCGTTCAGGTCAACCGCTCCGGCGATGGATACCACATTGTTTCGCAGACCTTCGAGGGCGCGCCGCAGGACCTCGAAAAGCTGGAGAGCGATTCAGTTTCTCCGGTTCTCGCTGCTCTGCGGCCCGGTGCGTTGCCGGCCAAGCGCAAGACCGTCGATCCCGAAGCTTATGATCTCTTCCTGAAGGCCCGAGCCCGCCGGGCGGAGGGCACCGAGGATGCTTTCGATCAAGCCGTCATATACCTGAACCAAGCCATCCGGCGCGATCCAACGTACGCGGACGCCTACGCCGCTTTGGCCGGCGCATACGCAGCGGCCGCAGTGAATTTTGCGGCGCAGCCTCTGGATTACGCCGAAAAGGCCCGCGCGGCGGCAGCCGCTGCGCTGCAATTGGACCCTCGATCCGCGCCAGCGTATGCCGCCCAAGGGTTGATGGACGGCACGGTGTTTCTCGAATGGCGTCGCGGCGAGCGAGAACTCCGCAAAGCCATCGCGTTGATGCCGCAGAACCCCGCTGCCCACAATCGGCTGAGCACCGTACTGCTCGCGCAGGGCCGCTTTCAGGAAGCAGTAGCGGAAGCCCGCATCGCCGCAAAACTGGATCCCCTCTCCGCCGGCGGTGTCGCCGTCGGGCTTGCATATTATATGGCGCGCCAGTATGATTCGGCGCTCATCGAATTCACAAAGGCCCGCGACCTGCACCCGGAGGTTATCGCCGTGCACCTTTTTATCGGGATGGCTTGGGAAGCGAAGGACCAGTTTGAAAAAGCGATGGCCGAGTATCAGCTCTGCCTGTCCAAAATGCCGGAGACGAAAACCAACCTTGCGCACCTGCTCGCGGTTATGGGCAAGCGCAGCGAGGCCCGGAGGCTGCTGGCCGAAATGGATCACGCAGCACCCGGCCAAGCCTTCAACGCATTCGACATCGCCTGCGTCTACGCCGCTCTGGGCGATCGCCGCCGGGCCTTCGAGTGGCTCGAGCGCGCCTACAATGATCGAGCCGTGTGGGCTTTGAAAGTCCATCCGATGCTCGACCCGTTGCGCAACGATCCCCGTTACGCCCAGTTGCTGAAGACGTCCGGCCTCGCAGACTAATTACCATTTCTTCTGAACATATCTGCGCCGGCTCGCCCGCGCTTCTCAATAAGCGCGTGATGCATCCGGAACGCGGAGAGATGACCTTTCGGAATTTAGTGGAAACGATGGCGGGTCACGATCTGAATCATCTTCCGCAGTTAGATGTCGCGTCCGCGGATCAGGCGATCTAGGCTGGCGGGACCCGGGCCGGCGGCGAATAGATAAAGGAAAAGAAAGCAATAGATAACGGCCAGCTCGCCGCCGTTTCGGATGGGCCAAAATCCCATTGGAGCATGCACTTTGAAATAGGCGATGGCCATTTCGCCGCAGAGGATGAATGCAACCGGGCGCGTGAATAGGCCGAGTACGATGAGTATCCCTCCGAAGAACTCGAGGATCGCGCCGAGCCCGAGGAAAGAGAGGAGCGCCGCCTTGGCGCCATGTCCATTCAATCCGCCAAACATTCCGAAGAGCTTCTGAGCGCCGTGACAGGTGAAAAGAAGGCCTGCGACGATGCGCAACAATGAGAGAACGTATCTCGACTGCGAATATCTGGTGTTTACGGCCATGATGTCCTTTTGAGGAGCGTAACACGACATGCAACTCGCCAGAAGAATACTGCCGCTGCTCTTTATTGCTACGCTGCTCGCCGCCGCGATACCAACGCCCGAGCAATATTTCGGGTTCAAAATCGGTACCGATAAGAAGTTGGCGCGGTACGACAAGATCATCGAGTATTTCCAGGCGATCGCGAAGGCATCCGATCGCGTGCGGTATCGCGATCTGGGTCCGACAACGCAGGATCATCCGTTTGCGCTGCTTGAAATCAGCTCGGCCGAGAATCTGAAGAATCTGGAGCATTACAAAGCGCTCGAGCGGAAACTGTATTTTCAGGGGGGCGCGCCGACGGATGCGGAGCGCGACGAGATTTTTCGCTCGGGTAAAGCGGTGGTGCTGATCACGAACAACATCCACTCGACGGAAATCGGATCGTCGCAAATGGTGGTGGAGTTGGTCCATCAGCTCGCGACCGATGATTCGCCGCGGATCAAGAAGATTCTCGACAACGTGATCTTTTTACTGATCCCGTCGCTGAATCCGGACGGGCAAATGATGGTGGTGGACTGGTACAACAAATATCTCGGCACGCCATATGAGGCGAGTCCGATGCCGTGGCTTTTTCATCCCTATGTGGGGCACGACAACAACCGCGACATGTATCTGTTTTCGCAGCGGGAGAGCCGGCACACCGCGCAGGTTTTATGGCACGATTGGTTTCCATCGATTTGGCTCGACGAGCATCAGCAGGGCAGCTCCGGGCCGCGCATCTTCACCATGCCCGCGACCGATCCCATCAATCCCAATGTCGATCCGCTGGTCTACCGGTTGAACGCGATTTATGGGCAGGAGCAAGCGGCGGCTCTCGAGGCGGAGGGCAGGGAAGGGATCATCTACAACTCGACGTACACGAATTTTTGGGAAGGCGCGATGGCTTGGGCGGGCTGGTGGCACAACGAAGTGGGGCTGCTGACGGAGGTCGCAAGCGCGAGAATAGCGACGCCTGTTGTGCAATCGAAAGCGGATGCTTCGGCGCCCAGCCGGCCTGCCGCGGCTGCAGGTACGCAAGAGGCGGAAGCCGAGCGGCGCAGGCAATTCGAGCATCCGGACGACCCGCTGCCGCCGCCGCGCGACGTTACGCCGCGCACGGAATACCCGCATCCGTGGCTAGGCGGCAAGTGGACGCTGCGGGATATTGTCGATTACGAATTGACCGCGACGCACGCACTGCTCGAATCCGCGGCGGATAGCCGGGAAACGCTGCTGCACGAAATTTACGATATAAACCTGCACACGATCCAAGCGGGGGCGAAGGGCGAGATCGGCGGAGGGAAAGAGAAAAATTTCGCCGCGATTGTCCCCGTCGGGACCCAGCACGATCCGGATGAAGCGATTGAGCTGATCGATAAGTTGCGCATAGGAGGCGTTGAAGTTTATCGCGCGAAACAACGCTTTGGGCAGGATGGCAAGAGCTACGAGGCGGGCACGTTTGTTATTCCGTTTAATCAGGTGTTCGGGCGATACGCAAAAGACATGCTGGAGCGGCAGACGTATCCTGAAGTTCGCCGCTCGCCGCAAGCGCCTCCTGAGGCGCCCTATGATGTTTCCGCCTGGTCGCTCGGCATGCAATTTGGCGTTGAAACGCCGTTTGCAAAGACGCCGATAAATAAAGACCTTGAACTCGAAAAGCTCACCGCAACTCCGAAGCTGACGTTGGAAGCCACCGCGCTGGGCTCCGGCAAGTATGTATTCGACTATGACGGCGCGACGGCTGCGCGCGTGGTCAATCGCCTGCTCAAGAATGGCGCGCAGCTCCAATTTGGACATCGCGGTCAAAGCGTGTTTGCCTCGACCTCACTTGAGATCTGGAACAGATGCACGGCAGACCTGGACGTCTCCACCCGAGGCGATTACGTATTGCCTGCCCAGGGCGACAAATTTCATCAGCCGCGGGTTGCTCTGTATCAATCCTGGCAACCCAGTATGGACGAAGGCTGGACGCGATGGGTGTTCGATCATTACGAATTTCCATACACTCTGATTCACAACAAAGATGTCAAAGCGGGCAATCTGCGCGGGCGATTCGACGCGATCGTCATTCCGGATGAGAGGCCGAAAGACATACTCGAAGGTCTGGATTACAAGACCATCGTTCCCGAATACAGAGGCGGAATTGGCGCCGACGGCTGGAAAGCAATCGAAGATTTCGTCGATCAGGGCGGCACATTGGTGGCGCTGGGCGAGGCATCGGATTTGTTAATCGACAAGCTGCCGCTGCCGGTGAAAGATATCAAGCGAACCGTGACGCGCGAGCAGCAGTTTGCGCCGGGCACCATCGTGAATCTGCAGATCGACACGACGAATCCGGTTGGGTTCGGTCTTGCGCCGAAAACTTTCGGCTTCTACATCAATTCGCCGTTCTTCCAAATCGTCGATGGATTCTCGTCGCAGAAGGTGAGCGTAGTTGCGCGATACCCGAACAGCGGCATCAATGCGTCCGGTTGGTTGCGCGGGGAAGATTTCATGCTGGGACATGCCGCAGTGGTTGCCATTGAATTGAACCCTGGCAAAATCGTTCTGTTCGGAATCCGCCCACAGCATCGAGCGCAGACGCATGCGACGCTGCCCATGCTGTTCAATGCACTGTATTGGTCGACAGAAACGACCACCGCCGCTCAGTAGCTGGTTGAGGTTCGAATTCTGACGCGCGTTTCAACTCAAGATTTCTGGGGCGACGTGCGTCGCATGGTGTCGCTTGCCGTGCCGGTTGCGTTGGCGGAATTGGGCTGGATGGCAATGACCGTCGTCGACACCATCATGGTGGGCGGGCTGGGCCCTACCGCAATTGGCGCAATCGGCATCGGAAGCAGCGCGTTCTATGCGTTCGCAATTTTTGGAATGGGGCTGCTGCTCGGACTCGATACGCTGGTGTCACAGGCTTACGGCGCCGGTGACCGCGAAAACTGCCATCATTCGTTAGCCCAGGGTGTTTACCTGGCTTTGTTCCTGACGGTTCCCCTAACGCTTCTTTTCGCATGGATGCCTCCGGTTTTTTACGCGTTGGGAATAAACCGCGGAGTCAGCGCGCTCGCCGGACCGTTTCTTAGAACTCTCGGCTGGAGCACTTTACCGCTGCTGCTGTATGGCGCGTTCCGCCGCTATTTGCAAGGCATTGGGCACGTGCGGCCGGTGATGTATGTACTGATCAGCGCCAATCTCATTAATTGGTTTTTCAACTGGTTGTTTATCGCGGGGCATTGGGGATTTCCGGCGCTGGGCGTGGTGGGCTCGGCGCTTTCCACCTGTATCGCAAGAGTGTATATGGCGGCGCTGTTGGCCGGGTTCATTTGGTGGTTCGAGAGGCGCGCCAGCTTCGGTCTCACGAGCTTATTTCGAAGCCCGGACGCGGAACGGCTTTCGCGGTTGTTGAGGCTTGGCTTTCCCGCAGCGGTGCAGATCCTCCTGGAGATTGGCGCATTCACGGCGGCAGCCGTGCTGGCGGGCCGCTTGACACCTGTTGCGTTGGCGGCCCATCAGATCGCATTGAACTGCGCGGCGGTTACTTTCATGGTGCCGCTGGGGATTTCCTCGGCGGCCGCGGTCTCCGTTGGTCAAGCAATTGGTCGAGGGGAGCCTCAGGTTGCGCGCCGAAGCGGATTCATTGCCGTATGGCTTTCGTGCGTGTTCATGTCCTGCTCGGCTTTGACGTTCCTTTTAGTCCCGATTCCGATTCTGCGAGTCTATACGAATGATGTTGGCGTGCTAACCGTCGGCGCCGGGCTGCTGGCGTACGCGGCTGCGTTCCAGCTCTTCGATGGAATTCAAACCGTCACCACGGGCGCGCTGCGCGGTCTCGGCAATACGCGCGAACCGATGCTGGTCAATTTGGGCGGTTATTGGTTTTTCGGTCTGCCGATTGGCTACATCCTCTGCTTCTATTACCGATACGGAGTTTATGGATTATGGTGCGGATTGACCTTGGCGCTGATCGTCATCGCGCTGATCCTGCTGTACGCCTGGCACAGGAGCTCTCGTGAAATTATGGGTGCAATCGGATGGGTATCTGCGAAGAATACGTATTCGTGATAGCGTAAAGAAGATTGGTATGCGACTGCTCCATTGCTTCATTCTTGCGAGTTGTATGAGCGGCGGCCTTCTGGCCCAAGCGCCCGCCCCTCCTTCGAGCACATTGAAGGTTGGCGACACCGCGCCCGATTTCACGCTTCCTTCGACGGAAGGCGGAAAGGTACACTTGGCCGATTACATCGGCAAAAGCACGGTTGTAGTGGCGTTCTTTCCGGCCGCGTTTACCGGTGGTTGAACGGCTGAAATGAAAGCATTCCAGTCTGGAATGCAAAAGTTTCAGGACTCGGGAGCGAAGGTATTCGCCATCAGTACCGACAACACTCCATCGCAGAAGGCCTTTGCGACAAGCCTGAATTTGAGTTTTCCGCTGCTCAGCGATTTCCTCGATCGCAAGGTATCGCAGGATTACGGAGTGTATCTTCCAAAATACGGAATTGCGAACCGCGTCACGTTCGTGATCGATATGAACGGCAAGATCGACTTCATCGAATCGGGCGGGGACGCGCTGAAGATTCTGGGCGCCGGCGACGCCTGCAATCGGTTAGCACACAAGAAGGCAGAGCCGAAGTAGCGGGCGGCGCGGCTGGTCAAGCGGGCCGCACGTATAGGCAACTGGCGCCACGCCGATCAGTCAGGCAAGACATAATGGATAGGAAGAAGGGATTTTCTTCAGTATCAGGAATCCTATGATCTGTAGCGCCAAAGACCTTTCGCCTGGTCAGAAGCTCGCTATCGAGAGCCTCATCGGTCATCCTTTATCAGAGCAGGATCACATTAGCGTCCGCAGATTCAGGCCTTCTCCACAGATTTCCAATGGGCGTCGCGAGGAGATCCTACGGAATCTTGAGGCGCATTTTGCCAGAGTGGATTCGCACCGCGAGCCAGTCTCCGCAGAAGAGGCCGCTCGCGTTATTAATGAGGCTCTGCGTTCAACCCGTCCCAATTACCGGCCGGTCCGGTGAGAATTCTGCTTGACGTCAATATTTTAGTCCGAGCGAATGAAAAATCCGAAGGACCAGCCCGCGCGCTTTTGCTCGGACTCGTTGCCGGCAAGCACGTCGTTCTTACCAGCACTGACATACTCATCGAACTAGTTCGCGTTTTACGCTATCCGAGGGTGCAGGCATTGTTCGATTTATCGGAACAAGACATATACGATTACGTGCAGTTCCTTAAGGAAATCTGCGAACTGGTTCGTACCGACGAATTATTGAATGTTCCGATACGCGATGCGGGTGACGCCGCGGTGTTAAGAGCTGCCGTCGCGGGCGAAGCCGATATCATCTGTACCCTGGATGCTGATTTCTATGCTGCCGAAACTGCCGCCTTCTGTGCATCTGTCGGAATCGCGGTTCAAACCGATATTGATTTGAACAGAGATTTAGGAGTGTAGATGCTGCTGATGCCTTCACGCCTTGGTCAAATCGTTCACAATCCGCAGGGCGCGGTCGATTTCTTCGGGACTGTTGAAAATGTGGGTGGAGTGCCGCACGCCAGGGCCGGAGGAGCGCGGGCGCATACGGCCGCGAGACCAGAACTCGTCTTGAAGCTGCGGGCCGGTAAGACCGGCGACGCTGTAAACCGTGATGCCGGCGCAGAGGGACGGATCCGCGGGTGAGTAGATGGTCACCTTCGGGTTGCGGCGTAAACCGTCGCGAAGGCGGTCGCCCAGGTATTTAATGCGCTGCTGGACGCGCTCCGGGCCGATATCGAAATGGAAATCCAAGGCTGCTTCCATGCCGACCAAGAGCGAAAGGCTTCCTGTTCCGCGCTGCATCAGGCGGTAGCCGTCGTCTTCGTGGTTGTCCCATTGTGAGCTGGCCAGCGTCGTCCACACTTGGCCGGCGGCGCCTTTGCGGACGTAGAGGAAACCGTTGCCGGCGGGCGCTAACAGCCATTTGTGAAAGCAGCTGACGTAAGCGTCGCACCCGATATCGCGAACATCGACGGGGACGTGGCCGAGAGCCTGCGCGCCGTCAAAGACCGTGAAGATGCCGCGTGATCGCGCTTCCGCAGCAATCTCTTTGACCGGCAGGATTGCGCCGCTCCCCGTAATGACATGAGAGATCGCAATCACCTTTGTGCGTGGAGTGATCGACCTGGTTACGATATCGAGGATCTCTTCGCTGCTGTGAACGGGCTTAGGGAGCTTGACGATGTTGACGACCGCCTTGCGGCGTTTTTCAGCGAGCAGCCACGCGCTGCGCCCGCCGGGATGTTCCTGGTCGCTGATGATGACTTCGTCGCCGGGCTGGAGATCGAGCCCGTCGGCGACAAAACTCATCGCCTCCGTAACATTTTCCGTAAACGCGACTTCATTTGCGTCGGCGTTCACCAGGCGCGCCGCTTTCGCCCGCAAATCCGTCATGGGTCCGTAGCCCGCGATCCACTCCACACCCCTGTAATCCCAATCCGCAACATCGGTCGCCATCTTGCGCAGGTGCGCAGTCACCGCTTCTACAACGACGCGGGGCATAGCGCCGATAGTGCCGTTATTGAAATACACTTTGTCGCGCGCGAGCAGGAACTGATCGCGAATTTTGTCCCAGTAATTTGGATCGTTTGGGCTGGGTAAATTGGGCAATGCGGCGCCCGGGCGAGAAAGCAATGGAATAGCTAAAGCGGACGTGGCGGCGGATTTTAGAAAGTGGCGGCGTGGGGTCATGGGCGTGTTTCTACAAGCATAGTGCTTGCGGAGTCACAAAGGACGGTATCCTTTTTAGGAAAGCCGCGATATGCCTAACCTGCTGCCGCAAATCAATCATATTGTCGTGGTGATGCTTGAGAACAGATCGTTCGATCACTTGCTGGGCCTTCTGTATCAGGGCAGCAAGAATGTCTCGCCGCAAGGTCAGGCTTTTGAGGGGCTCACTGGAAACGAAACCAACCCCGATGGAAGCGGCGGCTCCGTTCAGGTATTTGCGATTGCGCCCACCGATCCGCACCCCTACTTCATGCCGGGCGCGAATCCGGGCGAAGGGTATTTGAACACCAATTCACAGCTTTTTGGAACAACGCAAGCGCCCACCCCCATTGTTCCCGCGCGAAACAACGGTTTCGTCACGAACTTCGCGTACACGCTCTCTTGGGAGAGCAAAGAGAAGGGCGCGGTAATCGCGGGCACGCAACCCTCGCAGATCATGGCGATGTATACACCGCAGACTTTGCCGATCCTTTCAAACTTGGCGAAGGGCTATGCCGTTTGCGATCAGTGGTTCGCATCCGCGCCGACCGAAACCTTCCCCAATCGCGCCTTTGTTCACATGGGAACGTCGCAGGGGTATGTGCAGGACAAGACCACGACCGTTTATACCGCACCGAGCATTTACACCGCGCTTACAAGAAAGTCCGTGAGCTGGTCTGTTTACGGCTACGATGCTCCGCCTCTGGCGCGTGGATTTGTGGCCGACATCACCAATGCGCCTGCGACCAATTTTGGAGAGTTCGCGGCGTTCCAGTCTGCGGCGAAGAGCGGCCAATTGAGTAATTATGTTTTTCTCGAACCACAGTGGGGAAGTAGCGGCAATAGCGAGCATCCCGATTACGACATGAGCAA
The DNA here is from genome assembly GCA_963808405.1 of uncultured Acidobacteriaceae bacterium. Taxonomy (GTDB): domain Bacteria; phylum Acidobacteriota; class Terriglobia; order Bryobacterales; family Bryobacteraceae; genus Bog-105. The sequence goes on from CAWEFG010000001.1 coordinate 56,385, forward strand.
AGGCGAGCAGCTTCTGCACGATGTTTATTATTCGCTGATCGGGAGTCCAGCGTGGAATCAAACGCTGCTTATCATCACCTATGACGAACATGGAGGATGTTACGACCACGTGCCGCCTCCTGAAAACGCCGTGCCTCCGGATAACTCGACCGGCGAGCTGGGGTTCGACTTCAAGCGCTTTGGGCTGCGCGTGCCGACGCTGTTGATTTCACCCTTGATTGCGGCGGGCACGGTGTTTCGCACGACCTCCGCGACACCTTTCGATCATACGTCCATTTTGGCGACGGTCGAGGAGCGGTTCGGCATTGCAAGTCTAACCGCGCGCGATGCGGCGGCTCCGCACTTCGGAGATGTATTGACGCTAGGCGCGCCTCGCACCGACGATCCGCTCAGCGGAATTACGGTACCGGTGAGCGCCAGTAAGCCGGCGCGCTCGAATGCGCCGGACAAGTTTCAATTGGCCTTGGCTGAACGCGCCGCAGATCTGCCGCTGAAAGAAGACAAGGACGCGGGCAGGCACGGCCATCACCATGCGATGCCGCCGTTTGCCACTGGGCAAGATGCCGTCGAATATGCTCGCACGCGATTCAACCAATACGATCAGGAGGGTCCTCGACATTGAAGAGCTTTCTGTATCTCGCGCTTGTCGCTTTGCCGGCATTTGCGCAGGCGCCGCTGCAATATGAGCTGCGATTCCCGAATGCCGTGCATCACGAAGCAGAAGTTCGCGTAACCTTTACGGGCGTGCGGCAACCGGTGCTCGAGGTGGTGATGAGCCGCTCTTCGCCGGGCCGATACGCGCTGCATGAATTTGCCAAGAACGTCTACAACTTCCGTGCCAGCGATGGGCAAGGGCACCCGCTTGCGATTACGCGCCCGAATCCTTCGGGCTGGAACATTTCGGGCCACAAAGGCACCGTCGTTGTCGAATACACGTTATACGGCGATCGCGCGGATGGCACCTATGACGGCATCGACGAAACGCATGCGCACTTGAATTTGCCGGCGACTCTGGCGTGGGCGCACGGATTCGAAAACAAGCCCGCCTCTTTGAAGTTCGAGATTCCTCAGGGATCGAATTGGAGAATTGCGACCCAGTTGATACCGCATGACGACGGCACTTGGTCCGCGCCGAATTTGGAGTGGATGATGGACAGTCCCGTCGAGATCAGCGCACATGCCATGCCGGAGTGGAAGATTGAAAACGCCACGTTCCGGCTTTCGCTGCACCATCAAGGCACGGATGCGGAAGCGGCCGTGTATGCGCAGATGTGTGAAGCAGTTGTGCTGGAGGAAGAGGGTGTCTTCGGCGCACTGCCTAAATACGATGGCGGTACGTACACGTTTTTGGTCGATTATTTGCCGTACGTCTCCGGCGATGGCATGGAACACCGGGATTCGACCGTCATCAGCGGCACCGGAACATTGAAGGATGGCGCCTCCCGGATGATCGGAACGGTTTCGCACGAATTTTTCCACTCCTGGAACGTGAAGCGGATTCGTCCACGGTCGCTGGAGCCTTTCGACTTTGAGCGCGCCGACATGTCGGGGGAATTGTGGTTCGCTGAAGGGTTTACAAACTACTATGGGCCGCTGGTGTTGAAGCGCGCCGGACTTTCGACGCTCGATCAGTTTGCAAGAGGGATGGGCTTTGCAGTGAGCGCCGTCCTTACCGCGCCAGGGCGCCAAGTATTCGACGTCATCGACATGAGCCGGCACGCACCCTTTGTGGACGCGGCAACATCCATTGATCCCAACAATTTTCCCAACATTTTTATTTCTTATTACACCTATGGGCAGGCGCTTGCGCTGGGTATCGACCTGGCGATTCGAGAACGCTTTCCCGGAAAAACGCTCGATGACTGGATGCGCACGATGTGGCGCGAGCACCCGGACATTCAGAATCCCTATACACTTGAGAATTTGCAAAGTACGCTGGCGGAGACCACGGGAAGCCGGCAGTTTGCGGAAGAAGTGTTCCATCACCATATTTACGGAATGGAGCCGATGGACTATGCGGCGTTGCTTGCTCCCGCGGGCCTGGTGCTGCAGAAGATGAGAGTCGGCAGAGCGTGGCTGGGGTCGCAGCGTATGAATTTCTCCGACACCGGGGCCGAGATCGCGAGCAACACGCTTCGACATTCGCCGCTGTATAACGCCGGTCTCGACAGAGGCGATCGGATCGTCGAATGGGATGGCAAGGCGTTGCAGAACAGTGGAGAGGTGGATAGTTGGTTGGCGGCGCACAAGCCGGGCGATCGCGTGCATCTGAAGGCGAACACGCGCGTGGGGGAAAAGGAGGTGGATGTGGAACTGAAGGAAAACCCTGCGCTCGAGATCGTCACGTACGAGCAGGCGGGACGCGCAGTTACGCCGCAAATCACCGCTTTCCGCGAGGCCTGGCTCAATTCTAAGGCGCTTCACCCGCTGCCGAAAATCGACAAAATGCCCTAGCGCGCATCTTTTCACCCGGCAGTGGTGGTAATGTAAATCTCATAGTTTCTTCAGCGGGGCTATGAGTGTTACTGTTTGCCCGTCTTGCGGGACGAAAATGCGGCGGTCGCGGCGTACCGGGCTAGAGCGCCTCTTCTATGCAGCGGCCTACCGGTGCGAAGGCTGTAAGCTGCGCATCCGTGAGTCGTTTTGGAGCCGATGGCGGGGCGCCAGATTTGTCTCTTGTCCAAAATGCGGGGGGCACGATGTGACGCCGCTGTCAAAGCGCGATCGTGTCGACAGCTTTAATCGTCACCCACTGCGATTATTTCAAGGCTTTTTGGGCGCGCGGCTGTATCATTGCTCCTTATGCCGGTTGCAATTTTACGATCTGCGCAGCCAAGCGCAGACGCGGAACGGGCCGGTTTCCGCTACCGGATTACGTTGAGAAAGCAGAGGCGATGGCTGCTCGTCTTGGGAATGGCGGCTGTGTGGACGCATGTTGCTGTGGGGGCCGCTAACCTCGTAGTGCCGCTTTGGCCGCAAGGCGCGCCGGGCGAGAAAGCCGGTGTAGGGGCGGAAAAAAATGCCACCACGCCAGCCGATCACCTGGTGGGCGGTAAACCGGTGATGCGCATCGGCAACGTCACTGCTCCGACGCTCACCATTTACCCGCCTGATCGTGCGAAGAACACCGGCGCTGCCGTGCTTGTATTTCCCGGCGGCGGTTATCGTTACCTTGCGCTCGATCTGGAAGGAACTGAGGTGTGCGAGTGGCTTTCCTCCATCGGTATTACAGGGATTCTCGTCAAGTATCGGGTACCGGAAAATCCGGACACGCCCAGATACGCCGCGCCTCTTGAGGATGCGCAGCGCGCGGTCGGCATCGTGCGCGATCACGCGCGTGAATGGCAGATTGACCCGGAACGCATCGGAGTGCTGGGGTTCTCGGCGGGAGGTCATTTGGCTGCAGTGCTGAGCAACCATTTCGAGACGCGGACATACACGCCCATCGACAACTCCGACCGGCTGAGCTGCCGCCCGGCCTTCGTGCTTCTGATATATCCGGCGTATTTGTCGGTGAATGATGAAGGGGAAAAACTGGCGCCGGAATTGCCGGTGACGAAAGACACTCCGCCGACGTTTATTGTGCAAACGGAAGACGATCAGGCGTTCGTGGAAGGAAGCCTGGTCTACTATCGCGCATTGAAAAGGGCGAAGGTTCCCGCTGAGATGCACCTGTTCAGCACCGGCGGGCACGGGTATGGCTTGCGGCCGTCTGCAGAACCGGTCAGCCATTGGCCTAAGCTTGCGGAGGAATGGCTGCGCTTGCGCGGCGTCCTTGCTAATTAGGCGCGGATGGACTCGCACGCCGTTCCGGCCATCCGGATGTCTTGAGCAGCTTTGGACCGACCTCAATCAGGCGCGGCAACAAGTTGAATACTTCAGTGGCGCTCCAGGGCGTGCTCCGGCGGGTCTTGAAACCTTCGCGGTTCAATTCATCGGCGATCTCGGTCACGCGCTTTTCCTTGACGATCTTTTCCAGAATGAGCAGCAGAACGGTCGTCTCGAGTGGATTTTGTTCCAGGCGCGCGCCGTCTTCAGACACCCGAACTCCGTAGGGGATTTCTTCGGCTTGAAGCGGAAGATCGACCGCTTGCGCCTTGACCGCGACATCCTCTACTTCTATTTCCCGCACCCACTCGACCGCCGCGAGTGTCCAGCCCTCGGCGGCTTTTCTCACGAAGTAGTCGAGCGTAATCTGTCCCGCTATTAAATCGCGACTGCGCTGTGTCATTGAGCTTGTCCGCCGCATTCACAAGCATTTCACACGCCAAGGAATGGATCAAAAACTCGCCAAAGCGGGGGCGAGACGTCGCAGCTCCGGGAATCGAATGTTCGCAACCGGGATGAATTTCGACCGATGGTACGCTTTCAGAGTGCCGACTCTACCCGTGAACCCGCAAGCTTCCGAGCCATACGAGCGATTCAGATTCCGAGTGAAATGGGACGGCCGATATGTGGCGGGGGTTTCGCGGATCAGTCCGCTGGTGCGCACGACGGAGGTCGCCGACTACGCAGAAGGCGGCGATGCCGGGGCAGTCCATAAAGATCCGGGAAAGACTAGTTTCAGCCCTATTACGCTCGAGCGCGGGATCACGCAAGACGAAGAATTTGAGCAGTGGGCGAATTCGGTGTGGTCCTACGGATCGGGCGCGGCGCCAGGAGCTAATTTTCGCAAGGACATTATTCTCGAAGTCTATAATGAAGCCGGCCAGCTGGTACTTGCGTACAACGTGTACCGCTGCTGGGTGTCGATGTACGAAGCTCTGCCTGAGCTGGATGCGGGCGCGAGAGGTGTCGCGATCGAACGCATTCAAGTCGAAAACGAAGGATGGGAGCGGGACATCAGCGTAGTGCCGCCCGCCTCCTAACGTGCCCACAAACGCGCTGATAAACGAGAAGAGTCCATACCTTCGCCAACACGCGGCGAATCCTGTGAATTGGCTGCCGTGGGGCGAGCGGGCGTTTGAAAAGGCGCGTGCAGAGGACAAGCCGATCTTTTTGTCCGTAGGTTATTCCACGTGCCATTGGTGTCACGTGATGGCGCATGAATCGTTCGAGGATCAGCGCATCGCCGAAATTCTCAACCGCGATTTCGTGCCGGTGAAAGTGGATCGCGAAGAGCGTCCGGATGTCGATCGAATTTACATGCTGTTTGTGCAGGCGTCCACGGGAAGCGGTGGATGGCCCATGTCGGTTTGGCTGACGCCGGAATTAAAACCGTTCTTCGGCGGCACCTACTTTCCTCCGGATTCGCGGTACGGGCGGCCGGGCTTTGGTCAAGTGCTGGAGCATGTGGCGCGCGCGTGGAAGCAGGATCGTGCCGCGGTCGAAGCTTCCGGAACGAACGTTACCGAGCAGCTCCGATCGATAGCTGCTTCGGCCAAGACCGCTCTCGAGCCGGATAAACAATTATTCGACGCGGCGTTCCCGCAGTTCCGCCGAATGTTCGACGCGCATTGGGGTGGATTCGGAGGTGCTCCAAAATTTCCGCGGCCCGTGGTGTTGAATTATTTGCTGCGATACTATGCGGCTGAGAAAGACGCGGAAGCGCTGGACATGGTTGTCCGCACCCTCGAAGGCATGGCGGGGGGCGGCATGCACGATCACTTGGGCGGCGGATTTCACCGCTATTCGGTCGACGAACGATGGTTCGTACCGCATTTCGAGAAGATGCTGTACGATCAGGCACAGCTGGCCGTTTCCTATCTGGAGGCATACCAGATCACTGCCAACCAGGGGCTTGCCGACATTGCGCACGGGATTTTCCATTACGTTCTGCGGGATTTAACGGACGCGAGCGGCGGTTTCTATTCGGCTGAAGATGCGGACAGTCCCGACCCCGACCACCCGTCGCATTCGCGTGAAGGCGCATTTTACGTTTGGAAGAAGGCCGAGATCGAGGCGATTCTAGGACAGAACGAGGCGGAAGCTTTTTGCGCGCGTTTTGGCGTGGAAGCGGACGGGAATGTGGCGCAGGATCCGCACGGTGAGTTCACCGGTCGCAACATCCTTTATGAAGCGAAGAGCGAGCCGGAAACAGGCGCATTCACAGCCGCGAAGCAGGCGCTGTTTGAGGCGCGAAGCAAGCGGCCGAGACCGCATCTGGACAAAAAGATTCTGACCTCGTGGAACGGGTTGATGATTTCGGCTTTGGCGAAGGGTTACGTGGTATTGAGTGAGCCGCGCTATTTGGCGGCCGCTCAGAAGGCGGCCGCGTTTCTGCTCAGCACGATGTACGATGCCAAGTCGGGCCTATTGCTTCGACGTTTTTGCGATCAGGAACCGGCGGTACCGGCGTTCATAGACGATTACGCATTTTTCGCGGGCGCATTACTCGACCTGTTCGAGACAACCTTTGACCCTTCTTATTTAGAAACCGCCGTGAACTTGGCGCGCGGTGGGTTCGAACAGTTTGAAGATATCGAGCAGGGCGGATTTTTCAGCACTGTCGGGAATGCATCCGACTTGCTGCTGCGAATTAAGGACGATTATGACGGGGCGGAGCCGTCGGGAAACTCGGTTGCGACAGAGGTACTGCTGCGATTGGCGCAACTGACCGGCGATGACGAATTTCGTCAGAGAGCCGAACGATCGCTGCGCGCGTTTGCGCCGAAAATAAAGATGCAGCCGACGATAGCGCCGCAGATGCTGGTAGCGCTCGGTCGCTGGCTGGCGGCGCCGGAGCAAGTGGCGATTCGTTGCGCCGAAATAGACGACGAGGTCGAAGGACTTTTATCGGAGCGCCGCGCGCAATTTGCGCCGAACTCGGTGACCGTGGCGATTAGCGACCGAACGGCTGGTCGATTGAACTCGACTGCTCCGTTCCTGGCCGGATTGGAGCGTAAGGGCAGGATCGCCATTTACGAGTGCAGGAACTTCGTTTGTGAGCTGCCCAAGGTGATTGGCTGAGCGGGCGTTTCGGCTTGCTACACTGTGGCGGATGCCAAACACAAACGAATCCGCGCGAACAACCACTCTAAAAGGCAATCCGTTTCCGCTCGCAGGCCCCGAGTTGAAACCAGGCGACCGCGCCCCCGATTTTGAAGTGGTGGACGGGAATCTTCAAAAGGTCGATCTGGAAAAAACCGGCAAGGGAGTCCGTATCTTCAGTGTGCTTCCTTCGCTGGACACGCCGGTATGCGATGCGCAAACCAAGCGCTTCGAAGACGAGGCGGGGAAAATGTCCGACGTGCAGATTTATACCATCAGCATGGACCTTCCGTTCGCGCAAAAGCGCTGGTGCGGAAACTTTGGAATAAACCGTGTTTCGATGCTTTCGGACCACCGCAGCGGATCGTTCGGGGAACACTATGGGACGCTGATTCCGGATCTGCGCATCGAGAGCCGGGCAATTTTCGTATTAGATGGCGAAAATAAGCTGCGGCACGTGGAATATGTCAAAGAAGTGGGCAGCCATCCGAATTACGAAGCCGCGCTAGAGGCAGCGAAGTCGGCGATTCAGCAAAGCGGCCACTCGGCCGCGTGACTTTTGTACACCGTCAGCGGCGCGCGCCTGCTGCGATGACGCCCGCGAGCGGACTGCTGGCGACTGCATATTCCCGTTTGGGCATGCGGCCCGCCAGGAATGCGGCGCGGCCCGCCTCGACAGCCAGTTTCATGGCGTACGCCATGCGCTCGGCATCTTCCGCTTCGGCGATAGCGGTATTGAGCAGGACGCCATCATAGCCTAATTCCATTGCGATTGCTGCATCGGATGCCGTGCCGACCCCTGCATCGACAATGAGCGGAACTTCCGTGATCGCTTCGCGCAATATTTTCAGATTGATCGCGTTCTGAATGCCGAGACCGGAACCGATGGGAGCAGCCAAGGGCATCACGGCGGCTGCGCCGGCATCGATCAACTTCCGCGCGTTTACCAGATCGTCAGTGGTATAGGGAAGCACGATGAACCCCTCCTTGACCAGAATGCGAGTGGCCTCGAGCAGCCCTTGGTTGTCGGGAAAGAGCGTCTTTTGATCGCCGATGACTTCGAGCTTGATCCAATTCGATAACCCGACTTCGACCGCCAGGCGCGCGGTCCGTACAGCGTCATCGGCGGTAAAGCAGGCTGCGGTATTCGGCAGAATGTGGATCTTCGAGCGGTCGATAAAATCGAGCTCCGATTCCTTGGAGCGATCGGTGAGATTCACGCGGCGCACGGCGAGGGTGACCATTTCGGTGCCCGATGCGGCATGGCAGCGGGCCATCAATGGCTTGCTTCGATATTTGCCGGAGCCTACGAACAGCCGCGAGTGAAACGTCCGGTCCGCGATGGTCAATACATCTTCCATATGCACCATTATGACGGGCGCGGTGATGTAAAGAGTGAATCCGTTAACCGAACGGTTTCAAAACCAGCGGATAAACGCGGCGCCGGCGCGATATTTGCGCATCCCCCTTGCGCACACAACCACAATTAGCTAATAATTCCAACAAGTCCTTAAACGAATTAGCTGGATTTTCGCTGAAAGGCGAGACCCAGTGCGGGGTTTTGGGGTCGGGTCCGCGACACGGCCACGGTTTTGGCCGATAGTTTGCTGTGCCTCAAGCAGAGGGGAAGCGGGATGGAATATTCGTTTGATGAAAAATATCTGCAGGCTCTGAGAAACCGCGATCCACAGGTGGAAGATCACCTGATCAGCGTATTCGGCCGCAAACTTCGAAGCAGGTTGCGAATGCGATTGCGTTCGCCTGAAACGGTGGAAGATGCTACGCAGGAGACGCTGCTTCGCATCCTCACTTACTTTCGCGCGGGCAAAACATTGAGGAGGGCTTGTACTCTGCCGGGTTTTGTGAACGCCATCTGCACCAACGTCTCTTTAGAAATGCTGCGAGCGGCGGGACGCGATAGCCAAATGCCAGAGACAATCCCGCATCCGGTAGATTCTCACGCCAATCCTGAACACAACGCGTTCGCTGAGGAGCAGAAGCGAATGGTGGAGCGGGCGCTCGGGCATCTGCCTGAAAAAGACCACCGGCTGTTACGGCGGGTCTTCCTGGAAGAGGCCGACAAAGACCAGGTTTGCGATGAGTTCAAGACCAATCGCGACCACTTGCGCGTGCTGCTCTACCGAGCCACAGCGCGCCTGAAAGCGGTGGTGGAACAAAATCAGCAGTACGTGCAACACGCCAGTCGGGCCTGCCAGTTAGCGGCGGGCGAGGAGAAATGTTTCGTGGGGTGAAACGACAGGCGCGAATACCGCACTTAACTACGACATGATTCCGAGCATCCCATCGAGTAACTACCTGGACAACGTGACGATTTATCAGGATACCGATTCCGACTACAAGTTCTATGTCATCCCGGACGCCCCAGAGCTTCGATACGGCGACGATGGCAAGCCCGTATTTCTGTTCCTGAAATACCGCTTCGATCCCTCGACGATGGGCGACAACGCCCCGGCAGGCGGGGGCTATCTGGCCTTCGATGCCGACCTGGGAATCCCCGCCGCCAAACTCGCGGACATCAAGTCGAAGCTTCAGGCCATTGTCAATCAGAACTACCAAAACAGGGGGAATCCGCCGCAAGTGGAGCTGGCAACGCTGCCCTGGTACGAGGATGCGACACACAAAGCCAGTGTTCAGGTGGCGATCCTGGGACAGAAGACCGGTGGAACCGGGATGGTGACGACGGTGGTGGGCGGAGGCGAGCCGTCTCTGCTGGGCTCAAACGTCGCGACGTTTTCCGCATCTCTCAACCAACAGGGCGCCGAGCTTCTGTGGCAGGCGTGCCAAATGGCGGAAATGCCGATCCAGATCTACTATGACGTGAATTTCCTGGCGCAGATTCCCGCGTTGCAAATTACCGGATGGATGCATACCTCCCAATTGCACGCTTATTACGAAAGCGTTTCTGAAGCGATCGACGACCCGGATTGCGGGTCCGATACGGATGAGCAGTACTCGCGGTACATGCAGGAGAACTTTTCGAAGTGGGGCGTAGCGGAGGTGAACATTACCGACTGGCCGGACATGGGCAGCGATCCTACGGCGGCGGGGCAGTTCAAGACTCAGATGATCCAGGAAGTCTGGAGTCTTCTCGAAGATCAGCTGAAAAACGACATGAAGGACAAGTTCGATCCGGTTGCGGCGGCCGACAAGGGCCAGGCGGGAGATTATCAGAGCACGGTTCGCAGCTACCTGCAGACCACCAACACGGATCTGACGCTATACATGAAGCGGCAATCCGTGGTTCCCTGGCCGGCGCACCCGCAAGCCACGCTGAGAGGGCTGTTCGGTACGCCGGGCCCGGATGGCAAGATTCCGAACAAGGCGGATTACTTCAAGGAAATCGATCTGGACGATCCTTTTTTCCAGATGCTGCAGGTTCATGTGCGGTGCAACGCGGATTTCGATCAAGATCCGATTTTTTCCGTGAAGGTTCACATCGAATACGGGGACAAGATGCAGGATCTGGTGTTCACGGACGCTAAGAGCATGCAGATATTCCAAGCTTTCATTCAGCCGAGCCTCGGCCGCAAATATCAGTATTGGACCGAAGTGTCTTATAAGAACAGCGATAAGACGGTCAAGAGCTCGACCATAACTACGAATGAAACCCAGCTGATCCTGAGCGTCAAAGATTTCGGGTATCTGAAGCTGCAGGTGTTCGCCGGCTCGGTGAATTGGGACATGATCGATTCCGCGCAGATTCACATCCGGTACGGAGACGACGCCAACCAGGTTCCGCTGGTGGAAGAAGTGGTCCTGCTGAACAAGGCCACCACGGCCGCGCCGTATCAGCGCTTGATCTGGGCGCCGGTCACGAAGCCATACGAGTATCAGGCGAACTTCTTCCTGAAAGACGGCCAAAAGGTGACGCAGGAGTGGCAGTCTTACATCAGCCTGCAATTGATCGTCAACGACATGTTCGAGGATCACCTGGCTGTGAAGTTGCTTGCCAGCGGCGGATGGGATCGGGTGTCCAAGATTGTCGTCGATGTCGACTATGAGGACACGGCGAACGCTTACGCGGAGCAGAAGACTTTCGAGCTTACCAAGGATCAGGACTATCTCACTTGGGCTCTTCCGCTATACAAAGGAGGGCCGCAGGATTTTCGCTATCGCCAGGTGATTGTTTATCAGGATGGTCACACGACCGACGGTGGATTGGTGAACGCTACCGGTTCGCAGACTCTGATGGTGGGGCCCGTCTTCGCGGATTATCTGGTCGTGAACATTGTGCCCGATCTGATCGATTTCACGGCGGTGAAGCTGGTGAAAGTAAGTCTGCATTATACGGACGCCGCGAACAAGATAGATGCATCGGAAGATTTCGTGTTCACCAAGGACAAGAAAAGCAGTGCCACGTGGAAGTACGGCATTCTCGATAAGACGAATAAGCAGTACACCTATACGGTGACTTATTTCCTCGCCGATAATAGCCAGCGGCAGACCCCGCCGACCACTGTGTCGGACGACACGATAGTCCTGCAGGTTCCCGCCGCGGCCGCTGTTCCCGCGCAAGCGTAAGGGCGGAAGAATTCATGATCTACTTTGCGCCGCCCTATTTGCAGGTGGACCGCTTGACAATCCTGAAGGATCACGCGGACCCGCTGCAGTTCTATTTTTTCCCCGTGGCGCCCCGACTGGCGCTGAATCCCGATGGAACGCCGTCGTTCCTGTTCGTGAAGTACCGGCAGGACCTTAGCAATTTGCCGCAGGGGTCCGAGCCGGGAGGCGGGTTCTTGAATTTCGATGTGGATCTTCATGTGGATCAGAGTGAACTGGACCAGGCGATTACCCAGATCAAGCACCAGATGAACCTGGAACAGACTCCGCGCCTAGCAGCGCTCGATTATCGAACGGGTAAAACGCGCCTGATTTTCCTCGATGCGCAAGATCCGGCCGATGCGCAGCCGCCCTCGAGCGGCTCCGGCAGCGACTCCGGTGCCTCGACGCCTCCCGCCACGCCTCCCACACAACCCGTTTTCGTGGAGAAAGCGAGCTATGCGGCTACGCCGTCGCTCTATGGAGATAACCGCGCTGCATTTTCGGTGCAACTCTCGGCCGAGGGCGCGACGCTGGTCGAGGCCACGCTCGATGCGAATACTTCACTGGTCGGCGTTGTATTCGATATGACCTTTGTCGGTCTGCGTCCGGCCTACAGCGTTCAGGTGACGGTGGATTGGAATCGCGTTTGGGACTACATGGAGACGGAGTTCAAAGCGAATTGCCTCTTCTTTTCCGCCGACATCGATAATGCTACCGAGAAGTTGATTGAGAACCAGGCAATCCACATCGATGTAATCAGCTATGGCGCGGGCACCGCTGACGCCGATATCATCGCCGACAAAGACGATGCCATCAAGTACCTGCAGAGTTTCATCACCGACAAGTTCTTCCAACCGTCGATGGATCCGACGCAAGCGGGGTCGGATAAGTGGTACTCGCAGGTGGGCGCATTGCGGCAGGTGCTTGAGCCCACCTCGTTCGGGTACACCAGCAAACACCTGCAACGCGACGATGTAAAAACCCTTTCGCTCAACATGTCGGAGCGCTCGGGCGAAGAACGCAGGATTGTGCCGCAAGGTCATCTAGGCGGCCTGCTGACCGTTTTAAAGTCGCTTCCGCTCGATTCGTATGTGAAGGAAGTGGATCTGAACGATCCTTTTTTTCAGGCGGTGAAGGTGGATGTGATCGCGGGCGGCGCTATGGCGACGGACAAAATCGATCACATCGTGGTGCACCTGGAGTACGGTCCCGACGAAGCTAAGGCGCCACAAGACATCTTGTTGAACAGTCCGACCGATAAAGGGCACGCGCAGTGGGCGCTTAACGCTTCCGCCGGATTGAATTACCAGTACAGTTACACGGTTTTCTTTAAACCCGATGCGCCGCCCGGAAAAGGAGACAATGTTCAATCCCCGACGATAACCACGAATGCGACGAAGCTGGTAATCGATCCCCGCGATCTTTATCGGATTCAAACGGTTCACGTACAGCAGATCAATGTACCGTTCGACCGCTATCCGGAAATTCAGGTGGAGCTTCGCTATGCGGATACAGACGCCGGCATTTCGCTCGATAAGCCATTCGTGATTCAGAAGGGCTCGGAATCGGCCGACTGGGCGTTTCGGCTCAGCGATGCCGCCAACACCGCTTACGAGTATCGGAGCACTTTTTATCCCGTGGGCGCAGAGCCGATTCCGGGAACATGGCAGACGACGGTCGACCCTGCGGTCCTGATCACCGATCCGTATCCAAAAACTATAAACGTTACGGTGAGTCCGGCGGGCGGACCTACGATTCAAACCATTTTTGTGGATTTGTCGTACCACGATCCGGCGAACGGCATCAGCCAGGACGATCTATTTAGCTTTAAGCCCGGAGACGGCATGAAGGCATGGGTGGTGCACATTGCCGACCCGACTAAGCGCGACTATACCTACACCGTTCACGTGCAGTATAAAGACGGGACGATCAAGGATCTTGCGCCGGTTACCTGCGCGGACACGCTGATCTTCGTTGGCGACGTGTTTAACCGCACCTTCCGGTTGACGGTGTCGGCGTCAGGGAAATCGTTCAGCGACGCTGAGCTTTCGAAGGTGCGCGTGCTTCTTTCCTATGACGATAACGCCAACCAGATTCACGCCAGCGAGGAAGTGATATTGAACTCCGTCGATGATAAATCGGACTGGAGCTTCGAAATGAAGGATGCTTCCGTGAACACTTACAGCTATGCGGTGACTTACTACGGACTGGATGGTTTTTCGAGAAACATTCCCGCGCAGCAATCTAGCGCGGAGCAGCTCATCATTCCCATTCAGTAACTGCGAGGAGTAGCCAATGCTCAGCCTGAAACCTTTATTTACGGTGAATCGAGTTACGGTGTTCGGCGATAACGCCGACCCGAATCAGTTTTACTATCTGCCGGAACAAATTCACCTGGGTACTGAAAGCGACGGCAGCCCCAGCTTCACTCTGCTGAGGTATATGCGCGACATCACCGACAATCCGGCATTTACGGAAGGGCAGCAGCTGGGCGGCGGTTTTCTCATCTTCAGCGTGAATTTGAGTTTGGACGAGGACACGCGAACGCAGATTCTAATGCAGGCAAGGCGTTTCGCGCCGGACACGCCGCGGCTGGTTTCCGCGCCATTTCGAGAAGGCACGGTGCGCATTGTGGCGCTCGATGCGGCGGCCGCGCCGGTGGAAGGCCAGGTCCGTTTCGTCGAAAACGTGTATGGCACGACGACACCGTCTCTTTTTGGCGATCTGCAAGCAACGTTTTCGCTCTCACTTTCACAAGAAGGTGTGCAGCTTCTCGAGCAGGCTTATCAGAAGGGCGGCCAACCCATCGGCGTCGTCTACGATCTGAAATTTCTGGGACTGCGTCCGGCATTCGATGTTACGGTGCATGCCGATTACAAGAAGAGCTACCAGGATTTCGACGTCGGTATCGGCGCGCAGTATCTGGTGCTGCGCGCGGAGATCGAAGCTGAATTTCAAAAGCTGGTCGAGAACAAGACCATCGATATAACAGTGAACTCTTACACGGACGACGCCACGGCGCGAGATCAACAAAAGCAGGCATTGAGTTTTTTCTTGGACGATCTGCTGAAAACATTTTTCACCTCATCGCTCGATATTCCGAAGGCGCAGAGCCAGGACATACTCAGCGGATTATTGCCGCAGTTGGGAATGCCGCAAACGCCGGGCCGCCCCTTATCGCAAGTGACCAACGGAGCTCCGCCGGCTGCCGGCGCGGCGACGGCTGTAGCTCAACAGTTGGGCGTCCGGCCCGTAACACCTCCGGTTGGGGCGACGGGTAACGTATCGGCGGCGGCTATCCGAACCAGCTCGCCGCAAAATCCAGGGCAGTCGATCGCAGCGCCGGCGCAAACCCCCCCGGTTACAAGCCCAGCTCCTCCGACAGGCGCCGTGCCCGCTCCCGGTCAAGCAGGGGTAGGGACGCCACCTGTTACCGGACCGTCGGGGACAACTCCTCCGGCTGCCGGAGGGACCGTCGCACACCCTACGCCGCCCACGGTCACGACACCGACGCCCGCCAGACCGACGCCCGGCGCCGCGCCTCCACCTACGCCGGCCCCGGCGAATAGCGCGAACGCAAACAATCTGGCTATCGGCTTTCATCTCAAGTACCTGAACCAGGACGAGCTCAAGACCATGGATATGAGCTGGAAAGAGGCTGCGGCCGTTGAGCAGACGCACTCACCGAATGGCACGTTCGGCTTTCTGATGCGCGGGCTGGATTCAAAGAAAAATTTCATTGACGTGGATCTCGACAGCGATTTTTTCAATCGCATTAAGGTGATGGTCGATTGCCCCACGCCTTATGCGGCGGTCGGCCTCAGCGAGGTGAAGGTTCACATGCAGTACGGCGACCGGGGAGACGGGCAGCCCAAGTTCGTGAACGATCTGGAGCTGAAGCCGGACGCGCTGGGCCACATTACGCCACAGGAATTCACGTGCAGCCTGGACGCGAAGAGAACTCTGAATTACAGCTATAGCGTCGATTTCTATTTCGATCCGAGCTCGCCCGTGCGCGGCCAGAAAACGCATTACACCTCGGCGACGCTCACCAGCCAGGATCGTACGCTGTCCATCGATCCGCAGACCTTTGTGGGAATCCTGAAGGTCGAAGTCGGACCCGGCGAACTGGATTTCGACTCCATTCCACGGGTCCAGGTGAAGATGTTCTACGACGACGCGCCGAACAATTTTCACGTTCAGGATACGTTCATCCTGACCAAGGACAAACCGACCTTTCAATGGGCGGTTCGCTTAAACGATCCTCAACAGAATCAGTACGCGTATGAAGTGACTTACTTCTTGCCGGACAACCAGACCATCAGCGTGCCGCGAGTCGCCATGGCGGGGTCGACGGCGGCGCAAAACATAGCGGTCAACAAGCCGTGGCAGGATCAGAACGGAATTTTGGTCGACGCGATTCTCAATCCCGGCGTAGCTAAGTTGATTGTCGATATCGAGTATCAGGATGCAACCGCGGGGTACCGCTTTTCGCACGTGAAAGAAATCGGCGGCCCGGCGGATAAACCGTACCACGTTGCGATTCCGTTGATGGACCCTGCCCAGCGCGCGTTTACGTACCAAGTCTCGGCAGTGGGAACGGATAACTCGGTTCATATCGGCCAGGCAACCAGTTCAACCGCGCCGCTGATCATTGCGCTGCCGCCGGCCTGAGGATTTTATATGGCAAAGCGCGCATTAGTAGCAGGCATCGACGATTATTCGCAGTGGCGAACCCTGAGCGGCATGAACTTTCCGCAACTGCAATTCTGCGTGGCGGATGCAACGGCTTTCGCGAACGCGCTGACCACGGCGTTCGGATTTTCCGCGGACGACATTGTCTTCTGCCAAGATTCCGAGGCGACGCTACAAGGCATTCTTGCCGGTCTTACCAACCTGGTTGCGGGTTCGGAAGCGGGCGACGTGGCGTGCTTCTATTTCGCCGGCCACGGTGGGCGCGTCCCGTCGAACGGATGGGGTACGGCCAGCGAAGTTTATTACGATGCGATTGTTCCCTTCGATGGGGCCGGCATGATCTTTGACGCGCAGGTTTCTTCCATCGCGCAGGCGTCGCTGGCGGCGGGAGTAAACTTCACCATCGTGCTGGATTGCGGTCACGCCGGCGGAGCTGCGAATGGCGGGGTCGCGTCGCGGTCCTACGTTTGGCCCGATGCCGCCGCCGCCTCATTCGCATCGTCATGCGGCACAATCGTCCCGCTGGCCGGTCTCCTCGACGCCGGCGCCATTGCCGGCAACGTCGGCAAGGCCGTGTCCGTGAATGGCGGAGTAACGGTTGTCGCCGACGCCAGCAAAGATTTTGCCGGTTCCGCGCGCGCGCTTCTGCTCAGCGCCTGTAATTACGGGGAGGGCGCGACAGAAAATGCGAACAGCAGGCACGGGAATCTTACGGGCGCGCTGCTCGACCTAGCGAGTCAGCCCGCGGTGCGGATGGCGCCTGCGGACCTTCTTACCGCCGTGCGGCGAAAGGTGTCCGATTCCACCGGCGGAACTCAAACCCCTCAGCTCCGGGGCCGCCCCGTGGTTCCGAGCGAGACATTTCTAAACCCGTTACCCGCCGTTTAGAGGCGAGTAGGCGGCACGACTTCGAAAGGATAATAATATGGCAAAACGAGCTTTAGTAGCAGGTATTAACGACTACTCGACATGGAACAACGGGGTCACGGTCGGCAACGTGACGCTAAGTGCCCCCTCTCTCAACTACTGCGTGGCGGATTCGAGTTCCTTCGCGCAGTTGTTGCGCGACGCTTTTCTCTTCGATCAGGTTACGGTCCTTCAAGACGCTCAGGCGACCAGCCAAGCAATCCTTGACGGCGTGAACAGCCTGTTGAGCCAAAGCGCCGCCGGCGATGTGATGTGCTTCTATTTTTCAGGTCACGGCGGCAGGATACCGGAAGACCCGACCAGTTCCTCCACGCGTTATTACGAGACGATTGTTCCGTACGATGCCGCCATGATCACCAGCTCGCAAGTGGCAAACATCGCCCAGGCGCTGCTGCCCGATTTCATCAATTTCACCATGGTCTTCGACAGCTGCCACTCGGGCGGGATGTTCCTGTCGCCGGATTCGAGAGGAACGATCTGGGACCAGGCTACGGCCACTCTGTTTCAGAGTATCTGTAATGCAATTGTTCCGTGGATATGTCTGCTCGACCCCAGCCCGCTGGACGGCAACGTCTCAAATATCGCCGTGCCTCCAAGCGGGGTTTGCACCATGTCGGTCGATCCCAGCAAGGATAATCCCGACACTGCCAAAGCAACGTTGCTGAGCGCCTGCGATTACGGCGAGAACTCGAGCGAGTCAGCCTCCGTGGGGCACGGATTCTTCACTCAAGCCTTTCTCGATACGGTGAACGCATCCAATTTCCAGATCAGCCATCCCAACTTGCTGGCCGCGCTGCGCACTGCCGTAAACGCTTACGCGAACGGATCCCAGACACCGCAATTGCGTGGCCGGCCGGTGCGCCTCGAAGAGAATTTTCTGGCCGGCTGGAATTACAGCGTCTAGGGGCGGCCGCGGGAGCAAAGCAATGGCTACAAAGTTCGCCTTGTGCATGGGAGTCGGCGACTACAGCGTGTGGCGCGCCGCGGGTTGGGACGTTGCCGATCTTCCATTCTCCGTGAAGAATGCGGAAGATTTCGCACAACTCCTGACCGCTTCTTTCGGCTTCGATCCGGCAAACGTCGGAATACAGCGGGACGCGTGGTGCAATTCCGGCAGCGTAAGCAACGCGGTGCACGATCTCTTGGTCAATCAAGCCAAGCCCGGCGATGTAGTTTGCGTTTTTTTCTCAGGTCATGGGATGCGGGTTCGTGGTTTATCCGCGAGCGGCCAGCCGCATCCCGATCTTTGGTACGAGGCGATTGTGCCGCACTCCGGCAGCCTGCTCACCGATTTCGACATGGCGGCTCTCGCTAGGGACGTCGACGCCGGCTTGGTGAACCTGACCTTTGTTCTGGATACCAGCCACTTCGCCGGGCTGCATCCGGTGGAAGGCGCTCCGCAGCCCGTCGGCATTGCTGTCTCAGACGATCTCTCCGCGGCGTTTGTGCAGACTTGTCACGCGCTCGCTCCTTTTGGCGTGTGTATCGGCGACCCGGATAGCAGCCTTTCGGGCAACGTTCATTCCGTGGCAATTCAGGCCGGCGAGCTGAAGATCGATCAGCCGGACGATGCGCGCCTCAACGACGACGCCAAGGGTATCGTCCTGACTGCCTGCGCACCCGATCAATACGCCTGGCAAGCGCCAGGTCTGCAGAACAGCATTCTGGTCGGAGCGCTAAAAACTACGACCGGAGGAGCCGCGTATCAGGTGGCGTGTTCCGATCTTCTCTCGGCGCTCCGTGCGAGCGCCGATACTCTGATGACCCAAAATGTACGTTCACTGGTGACGTATTCGCAAATGAGTAGCGTACCCCAACTGTACGGTCCGCACGTGTGTACAACGGAGGTTTTCCTTGCGCCTCGCGCCGCTTCTCACTAACCGCCCGGGGGTCCCCGCAACCGCGACCGGCAGGCTCGCTCCGTCGGAGTCCTCCGGCGTGGAAACCTACTTGGAACGCCTGGAGAGGCTGCTAGGGAATTGGCTTACGCTAGGCGGCTCCGGGAGTGAAGCTTTGCAATATTTCCGTCTGTTTACGCCGCGCCTCGACCCGCTTCCCGCATCTGCCGCATGGCGAGAATACTCGCGGCTGTGCGGAGACGGATCTCCGGTACGGATCTGTGAAACGCTTTCGCGAGAAGTGCGCGGTCCGGCGTTCACCGTCGATCCCGGGCCATATGGCGCTGCGGGCGGCGCGCGATTTGAAATTGCAGCGAAGCTCGCGACGCAAGCGCTGGCCCAATTCCCTAAGCCTGCCCTCGCGCCGACCCATTTACATTCTCTGCCGACGGGTTTTTCCGACGAAGCGGATTTAGCTTTGTGGCTCGGATATTCTTCCGGCCGGATCGCTCTCCACTACACTGCCAATCCGCATATACGCGCCGCTACTTGGCGCGCGCTGACGGCATGCCTTCCCGGCCTTCAGGCCCGTAGCGATGCATCGCGGAACGTGCTCAGCCTGTTCGCTACGCAGGGATACAGAACTGCTCTGGTCCTCGAAAGTGGCGATCGCGGCCGCGAGTCGACTGAGGTTTCGTTTCGACTTCGAAGCGTGAGCTCGCCTCTGTTCGACCGTGCGGCCGCGGCAGCGGGACTGCCCGCCCTGCCGTTTCACTTCTTCGTAAAACGCGTATTACGCCAGCGCGATGCGTGGCAGGATCTGAAGGCTGGCGCAAGCTTTCGAATGTCCGATACCGGCGGCGGCGGCGAATTGACATTCATCATAGGTGCCCGCCGTTACTTTCGCACCGATGAGGAACTGCGCGAAACCGTTCTCTCAGCCGCTCCGGACTTCGGGTGGGATGTTTCGCTGTTCCGGCCGGCATCGCGCCTCCTGCCGTCTCCAATTACCCGATTGGTGCGGTCGGACCTCGCGATCTCCGTCTCGGCCGATGGAGCGACGCGGTTGCGCATTTTATCGCCAACGGGTCACTACGCAGCGCGGCCGCCACTGCAGGAGCAAGATCGCCGCTGAACGCGAAAGGACGATACCTATGCTGAATCTCTTTAATTCCTTTGTGGTGCCGGGAGTGGATTACGTCACCATCTATCACGACGATCAGGACGATCGCCTGTTCTACATGCTGCCGGAGTTTCCAACCATGACGAGGATGCCCGATTCCGGCCCGGTCTTCAGCCTCCTCGTGTTTGCGCGCGATTTCACGCTGATGAAGGACGCCGGCTCGCAACTCGCGGGCAATGAAACGGAGGGCGGCCTTCTCCGTATGCAAACCGAGCTAAGCGTCAGCGATGCCGATCAGGCAAAGATTATCGCTTACATCCAAAACGAACTCCCTGGCGTGGGATTCCGCCCATCGTTCGTAAGTCCGTTGGCGATGCGCTTCATCCGCATTCAGCCGTTCACTGCCCCGATCAAGCTGTCATACCCGACCTGGGTGGATGGCAAAGTGAGCTTCTGTCTTATTCCGACCGCCGCCGGACCCAGCAACACGATGATCAAAGCGGAGCAGGGTTCCGACAAGCCGTCGCTAATTGCGACGAACATCGCCAACTACAGCGCTCTTCTCGGGCAGGAAGGAGAAGAGTTAATGCGCGATATGGTGACGGGCGGCCAAACACCCGGAAGCGTGAATTATAGCGTCAGCTTCGTTGCGCGGATCCCCAGTCTCACAGTTTCGGTCACCGGAAATATGAGCGACGTATATACGGAGGTGAAGTCTCGCTGCACGCCGATGTATTACCGAAGCCGCCTGTACTATATCTACAATCCCCCGGACCCGGCGACCTATCGAACTACGTACGCCAAGCTTACGATCGCCGTCGACAGCGGCGATTGGCAAAGTTCCGCGGACCCGTCGATGGCGCAAGATGTGGAGAAGAAGCTGAACGATCTGGTATTTCAGATTGTCGAGGATTACATCAAGACGAAATTCTTCGGGTCCACCTTCTCTCCCGACGCGCAGTCGGATCCCGGCAGTTCGGGGGATGGCAGTAGCTCCGGATCTGGTACGGCCCCGGCTAGCGGACAAAGCTGGCTGCTCAACGGCGGCTCAGAATCACTCACCGGAACGCTCGATTTCGAAGTGAGTTATCGCAGTAACATCCTGGTGACCAAAAATCCCAATCGCCTGCTGTTTGAGATCCTGACGCCCGCGGAAGTCGCGCAGCGCATTACCGAGGCGAATCTGAATAGTCCCGAGTTTCAGGAGCTGGATGTGCCCGTGCGGGTGACCGCGGATTTCGCCAACGATCCTATCGCCGCCATCGAAGTAGTTCTCAGCTACAACGAGACCGATGACGCCACGGGGCAGCCGCGAGTTGCCGCGCAGACGTTCGTCTTTCAAACCGGGCAGGAAGTGCAGCGTTTCCAAGCTGTGCTTGCGAAAGACGCCAAGGGCGTGCCGAAAGACACTTACAGCTATTACAGCCAAATCATGTACAAGGCCAGCTCGCAAGCCGAGAAGACGCCCGTTGTCCATACCAATGAGCGGGCTTTGATTCTCGGCTACAACGAATTGAGTTGTGTACGGGTGCAAGCGACGCTCGGCAGCGTGCCCGCCGATATCGTGCAGCGGGTACAAATCCTTTTCCACTATCCCGGCCTGGATTCGCCGACCGCGGAGAAGGATGTTTTTCTCTCACCCGATCGCTCTTCCGATTCCTGGTTTACTTACACGGGCGGAAACACCTCGCTGCAATATGAGTACACGGTTTCCTATTTCCTCACTACCGGCGAGCGCATCGACATGCCGCTGCAAAAAGATAACTCCAACACTCAAGTGATCGATTCGCCGTTTACCGACATGGTGAAGCCGACCTTTGTGGCGGGCGGTTCCTTTCCGCCTGCGACCAGCGTGGTGGTTTCGACGCGCTACAGCGACCCCGGTTTCGGCTACAACATCGGCACCGTGCATCCCTTTACCAGCGCCGGCGCAACCTGGACCTGGAATCTCTATGTCGTGGATAAATCCAAGCGCAATTTCGAGTACAAGGTAGATGTAACGTACGCCGATGGCTCGGCGGAACAGGGCGATTGGCAGCCCGGCGTGGAAGGAACCATCGTCGTCGGTCCGGCGCCGCGTCAGATTCTGGAGGTCGATGTAGTTCCAACGCTGGTCGATACGGCAAAGACCTGGAAGCTGGTGATCGTCCGATTGAGCTATCAAGATCCTGCGAACCAGATCAGCCTCGACCAGATCTTCCAATTTAATTCTGCCAACAGTTCCCAGACCGCTGCGTGGAAGGTTCCGATAAAAGATGCCAACGTGCGCAAATATACCTACGAGATCGACGCATTCGGGTTCGATTCGACGAAAAACAAGACAGTTGGCCCGACAACTACGGACGACCGTTTGTTGGTGATACAACTCTGACCCGGAGATTCTTATGGCAGCGATGCGTTCTGTAGCGGTTTCTCAAATGGCGGCTGCGACTCCGGTGGCGAGCCGCGGCACGGTGATTCTCCGGCCGGTCAATACGGATATTCTGCAAACGATCTTCAGCATCGGCCTGGGCCAGCAGCAAAGCAGCTTGCCGGCGCTTACGGCAGTGCCCAACCGGATCGACATCCTCTATCCGGCCACGGACGGAAACGCTTATTTCTTGCCGCAGGCCATGATCGCCCAGCGCAAAGACAATCCGAATGCGCCGGACGTTTTTATCGACGTCAAGGGCGGGGTATACACGTTGATGATTACCGTCAACCTGATCCGGCACAGCTCGCTTGCGGCGAATGCCATATCTCTGCCGGTGGATAACTTCACGGTGACGCTGCAGCCCTCGGCGCCCGGGGCGCCTATTCCGCTAAACCAGGTCCAGATACTTCCGCTCGACCCCACGCCGGGACTGGTTCATCGACTTTTTGCGCAGCAGGATGTCGATCTGAATACGATTCTCGCCATTCTGCAGTCGGACGCAAACGCTTGGCTCGAGGTACGGGCAGACGTTTCATACCGGCTGCAACAAAAAACGCCGCCACCGCCTGCGCCGCAACAACCGCATCCCCCGCCCGTGGTTTTTCATCCCGTCAGCCCGGTCTTGGGTGTGATTGGAAAACACCCATTGGAGACCGCGCGCGCCGCTACTCCAAATCCCGTTCTCGCGGTTACACACTCGCCGGTGTTGACCGCTGTGAACATTGGGATCGACCAGGGTTTTATATGGCAGCCTCCGCCACCACCGCCTTCCGATCTGCAGAAAGCAAATGTGTCGTTATCCGCGGCCGACAAAACCGGCGTTAAGGCGTGCTTCCCGCCGACGAACCCCGCCAATCGATCGATTTACGCCAAAGTAGATCCGAGCTTCGGCGCCAATCCCGACGCAGTTTGGACTTCGATAGAACAGTTCGGGTATGTGAAAGAATCCGGCATTCCGAACCAGTACTACATTCTGCCCGATAGCTTCGGCCTGGCTTTTGACTCCAATCAGGGGCTTCCGGCGATGTCCCTAATCCTGCGCAAGCAAGAAGGTGCAGCAGGCGCCCCGGCGACTTATATCATTCGCGCAAAGTTTGTGCTCGCTCCGTGGGTGGATGCCGAACGGCTTAATAATCTTCGCGGCTGGTTTCGCCAGGGGCAGGGCGTTGCTTACGCCGACTTCGTGCTGGGCGGCTATGATGGCGCAACGTTTATTCCTACAGATTTCTTCGACTCGTTGGGAGTCACGGTGGTAAGCGGCTCTCAGAATAATGGCGGCACAGCTTCGGGAACGACTTCGTCGCCTGCAAAAAATCTTCAGATCGACGGCGCCGGCAGTTTCGAGCTGGTTCTCGACTGCACGCAGGAGTTTTATACTCTGATGACTTCCGAGCTGGTGCAGCCCGCGGGATCGAATAAACCTGCCGACGGGCTGGAGCTTGGCAAGGTCAACTTCACGCTGAAGACGCAGGATAGCCCTGCCTTCGCAATTCCCAAGTCCATACAGCTTCGCCTGGATTCGACGGCTACTCATCCGTTGATCGTCGGGACCTCGCCCGATGCGGCAGCGCCCGTCCAGGATCCGGCCGCACCCAAAGGACCGCTTTCCTTTACAGTAAGCAATCCGTCGGAGGTGGAAGTGACCGTCGATAAATTGCTGGCCACCTTGCTGCTGCAAGACGAGCACATGCCGTACCCCTGCCTTGCCGAGCCGACCAAGCCCTTGCAGTCCACTGTTTCTCCGGCGCTCGATCTCCAGCCGGGCGCCAAAGATTTTGTGATTTCACTCGCGCCCCCATCGGCGGGGCTCCCGGCGTGGAGCGCCATTGCAGTCGATTTTGAAAACGTCAATCTCAAGCTCGATCCCCGTGCCGTGCTGGACAAAATTCACCAGCTCGCGACGTCGACGGATGTCACTTCAACGGTTCGCATCTGGAGTTATCTGTTGCAGCACCCGGATCAGATTCCATCTACGTTGACCGGACTCATCGGCATTCATGTACAGATCGAGCGCGGCACCGCTCCTGCCGTCGATGTACGCCTCACGCCGGCAAACACCCAGCAAACGGTGCAACTTGCGTTCACTGTTGCGGATCTGGTCGCGGGCATGTCGCCGGACGCGCCAACAATTCAATACCGCTGCGCCAACATGTTTGCAGCGAGCGAATCCGCTTGGTCAACCTGGCAGACCAACACCGGCTCGGACGTGATGGTCTTTCCGGCGGGCGTCTAGCCGCTCTCTACGGGTCAGTGATATCGATGCAGGCGTAGTTCGACACGTTCGCCAGATCTTTTCCCAAAGTCACGGTAAGCCGATACGAGCCTGCCGGAAACGGTCCCACCATGGGCTGCATCAACTCGCCCGTCGTTTGCGGGTCGAGCGGCTGCTCCAGATAATCTTGAGGGTTTCCGTCGGTCTCGCTGTTGTAGACAACCGGATGGTCCTGATCGTCCGATCCAGGGCAGCCCTCTGCTATCTGCGTGATCACCAGCAGGTCGGTAAAGGCGGGAGCTCGACTCGGCCCTTTGTTGTATGCGAACCATTGGACCGAGAAAGTTTCGTTACTGTGAATGAACGCTGAACTTGGCACAATCGCCTCTTGTCCGCCGAATATGAGATCCGGTTGCTGTTGAGTACCGGCGTCTGGTGTCCCGCTACTGGCGGTATCCGCGCCGTCCGCTCCGGGTGCAAAGCCTGCCATACATTTCCTCCCGAATCCCGCTTGTTGGATGTCTGCTGTGGATTCTGTAGGTTTAGTGCAATGAGCAGGCGCGGCGTTACAGCAGTTCACACTGCCGCGACAGGCGGAAGCGCAATCTCGATGGAATTTGAGATGGCCTACACTGCTTCAACCAGTGCGGGCTCTACCACCAGCGGCAGCTCGATCTCGACCAGTAATCCCGGCGAAGCATTGCGGGCGCGAATCAGCCCTTGATGCACCAGAACCGCGCGCTCGGCGATCGAGAGTCCAAGCCCCATGCCGCCGCCGCTGCTGCGACTTCGATCCGCTTCCACCCGAAAGAAGGGCTTGAACAAATTCGGCAAAGTTTCATCGGGCACTCCGGGGCCGAAGTCGCGCACGGAGACGACTGCCTTGCCCGGCTTGTTTTCAAGGCGCACTTCGACGGAGCTCTGTTCCGGAGCGTAGCGGATTGCATTGCGCACAACGTTCTCGACCGCTCTGCGCAGCAATTCGCGATCTCCCCGCACGATGACCGGTTCGGCGGTGAGATGCAGGCGGCACTTATGGGCTTCCGATTCAACCGCGCTGTCTTCGACTACGTCTTGAAGCAGACTTGCCAATGCAATCTCGTCCAGGTTGCGGCTGGCGGGATCGCTTTCCGCGCGCGTCACCTGCAGTAACTCAGAAACCAGCGTGCTGAGCCGCTCCACTTCTTTTTTGATGCGGTCGAGCGAGCGATTCCGGTCGGGACTGGTGCGCGCCAATTCCACGGCAAATTCCAGGCGAGCTAAAGGTGAGCGGAGTTCATGCGAAACGTCCTGCAACAGCCGCCGCTCGGCAGTCAACAGCGTCTCAATCCGATCGGCCATTACATTGAAGGCGCGCGCCACTTTGCCGAATTCGTCCCGGCGCCTGGTGGACGCGCGGACCGCCAGATCGCCGCGCCCGAATCGCTCGACCGTCTGCTCGAGCGTGCGCAGGGGCGAGGCCAATTGCACAGTGAGGATGTAGCAGAAGACTACGGTCGCGCCGACGATCCAGAGATAGTACGGAATCGGACTCCATGGCCCCACGGGCGTCGGGGTGTCAATCACCAGGCGGTATTTGCCATCTCGCGTGGGCCACGCAATCGTCATGCGGCTCTCCGATCCCGGACTCCAATGCGGTCCGACGATGCGAAGCTGCTGGCTGCGATCCGCTCCCGTTATCAGGTCGATGCCGTTCCGGTCTACCAGCGCGTGCGTGCCGGGGAAAAAACTCTCCAGACGGTCGAAGTATTCGCGGAGCGCTTCCTTTCCGCCGTCGTCATAAGCGTGCCGCGCGTCGCTGACCTGAAGCGATAACGATCGCGAAAAAAAATCGTGGCGGCCGGGCGCGAACCTGTTGCGAAACCGGCTGGTGAGCGTCGAACCGGCCAAACAAACCAAGAGCGTGGCCAGAAACCACAGCAGAATTTTCACGAAAATGGATCTCATAGGGGGAACTCTATACGGTCGGCTCTTCTTTTATTGAACTCTCATCGGCCGCGGCAAAAAGATAACCCACGCCGCGAACCGTGCGAATCAAAGTGCGGCCGCGCTCCAACTTCTTTCGCAAATGACTGACGTGCACATCCAGAGCGCGTTCGAGCGGGTTAGCTTGCCGGTTGTACAGGAAACGCGCCAAGTCGTCGCGGGAAACCACCCGTCCGGCAGAGCGCACTAAAACCTCCAGGATGTCGTATTCAATCGAGGTCACCTCTACAGGCAGTCCGTCGCAGAAAACTTCGCGCGTGCCTGAGTTCAGGCGTACGCCGTTGGCTTCCAAAACTTCAGGTTTTAACGCAGAACCGCGCCCGGCGCGCCGCAGCACGGCTTGTATACGAGCCAACAGCTCATCGGGGCTGAAAGGTTTGGGGAGGTAGTCGTCGGCCCCGGCGTTCAGGCCCGTGATGCGGTCGCCGTGCTCGGTTCGCGCCGTCAGCATGATTACGGGAACGGCGCTCCGCCTTCGGATCTGCCGCAATACCTCAAAGCCGTCCAGACGCGGCAGCATCACATCCAGAAGGATCAGATCGAAGGTGCCCTCCAGCGCGCGCGAAAGGCCTTCTTCGCCGTTGTGCGCAATCGATAACGAGAAGCTATGCGTCGAAAAGAATTCTTCCATCAACGCGGTCAGTTCCGCGTCGTCGTCTACCAGCAGGATAGAAGGATTTTTCAAGTACAGGGGAGACTACAGGGTCAGCTCGCCCTGAAACTGCATGTCTTTCAGATCGAATCTTCTCTTCACTTCGATTTTTCCCATTGTCATTCTGAACTCCACCTGCTGATCGCTGACGGCAATCGGCAACGAGGTTCTTGGGAAACGGAAAAAGTAAACGTCGGAGTTGCCTATCTTTCTATAGGTGGAGTCGTTGGCAGCCACCGGTGCCTTGCCTTTTACCGTAAGGAACGCGCGGCTGGCCAGCGCTTTCGGATCCGAACCGCCCTCCGGAGCGGGAAGCCCGATCACCGCTATCACATAGTTCGGCCGAACCCGGTTTGCGTTTTGGATTTCTTCGTCCGTCGGGGTGTTAGCGCCCATTCTCAGTTTCAGCACCGCCAAGCGGACGGGCGTCGCGCTTGCCCAAATGATCGTGAGGGGAGGCAGCGGCACAGGAGCGCCGGTCGAGCCGGACGCACTCGAAACCGTCGGAGCATTCGGCAGATTATGTGTCCCGGTCGGATCCGCAGGACCGGCGCTGCCCGGGTTTCCCGCAACCGACATATTGTTGCCCGTCGTCGTATTCGATGGATTACCAAGTGAGGCGGAGGGAGGCGGAGCGCCGTTTGCACCGGGTTCCAAATACACCACCCCAGGGCGTCCGAACGCCGGCATGGGCATCTGTTTGGCCCAGGGCGAGTCGGTCATGATGGCTTGAGCGTCCTTGTCGGTCCACTGTTTGAAATCTTTGTTCGGCCACGTAGCGGTCGCCGCCGCTAACAGGCAAATCGCCGCAGCGGCGAAAGAAAGGAGAAGACGCGCGAACCTGGGACACATGGGACAGCCTCCGTACATAGGACTTAATGCTTACCTGAGAAGTAACATTATCGGCATAAACTTAACACTTGTAAACATCATCGAGGTCGCTTCGGCACTCTGACGGTATGGTATTCTCGTTTCGTCCGAGCGGAGAGAGGCTGGACAGGTGGGTGAGTGGTTAAAGCCAACAGACTGTAAATCTGTCCCTCCTTGCGAGGTACGAAGGTTCGAATCCTTCCCTGTCCACCAGCGTAAGAGAGGCCGTTGTAGCTCAGTTGGTAGAGCGCGTCCTTGGTAAGGACGAGGTCACCAGTTCAATCCTGGTCAACGGCTCCAAAATATACAGTTCAAGTATAATTCAAGAGAGTACATGGCAAGTTCGCTCCAAAATCTCGACAGATTAGTGCCAGTAATTGCGCACGCGATCGCTGTTTTTGGAAACGAACAAAAAGCAACCCATTGGCTTTCCACGCCGTTGCCGCTCTTCGAGAATCGCGCCCCGCAAGATATGCTCGATACGGATGAGGGGCTCGCGGCGGTTGAGCAAACGCTCACCCGCATCGAACACAACATTCCCTCGTAATCGTGACGCGCGTGTTTCGAGTCTGCCGCGCAACGCATGCTCGGTTAGATGGAGAAGGCGCGCGGCGCGTCGGCGGCCGATGGAATTCGCCAGGCAAGCCTGTCGTGTACATGGCCCAAAGCGTTTCATTGGCAATACTTGAAAATCTCGTTCACATGAGTCGAGAGGATTTCCCCGTCGGCTATGTCGCTATTGGTGCGAGAATTCCGACTTCGGTAGAGATTGTGCAGAGCGGTGAGATCTCCGCAAACCGCCGCGACCTAGATCCCCAATCGCTAGGCGACTATTGGATTGACAGCATGAGATCGGCGGTCCTAAGGGTGCCTTCCGCAGTTGTGCCGAACGAGTTCAATTATCTCTTAAATCCTCGGCATGGTGACTTCGCAAGAATCATTCCCGAGCTTCCAGTTCCATTTACGTTTGATGAACGGCTGTTTCAGGATCGCCGCTAACCAGCCATTCGACTGGTGCGCAGCCACAGCATAGTCCCATCGCCGCAGTTTCCCGTGTTATCCTCAACATAAGGTGTGCCACAGCATTGGTGCGTCCACACCTGAACCAAGCCCTCCTTCCTCCTGCTGGGACGAAGAATTCAAATACCTAGAGATCAATCATGGCGAAAGAGAAATTTGACCGGAGCAAGCCGCACGTAAATATCGGGACCATCGGGCACATCGATCACGGCAAGACCACATTGACGGCGGCCATCACCAAGACGCTCGCGAAGCACAATCCGAAAGTGAAATTCCGCAGTTTCGATTCCATCGATAATGCGCCGGAAGAGAAGGCGCGCGGGATCACCATCGCGGTCGCGCATGTCGAATACGAGACCGCCAACCGGCACTATGCGCACGTGGATTGCCCCGGCCACGCCGATTACATCAAGAACATGATCACCGGCGCGGCGCAGATGGACGGCGCCATTCTGGTGGTCGCGGCTACCGACGGCCCTATGCCGCAGACGCGCGAGCATATTCTGCTGGCTCGCCAAGTCGGGGTGCCGTACATCGTGGTGGCTTTGAACAAGGTCGACATGGTGGACGATCCGGAGCTGCTCGAGCTGGTCGAACTCGAAGTGCGCGAGCTGCTGACCAGCTATCAATTTCCGGGCGACAACATTCCGGTGGTGCGGGTGAGCGCGCTCGGCGCATTGAATGGCGAAGAGAAGTGGGAGAAGACCGTCGACGAGCTGATGGCCAAGGTGGATGAGTACATCCCGGTGCCGCAGCGGGCCATCGACAAGCCGTTTTTGATGCCGATTGAAGACATTTTCTCGATTCAAGGGCGCGGCACAGTGGTGACCGGGCGTATCGAGCGGGGCATCTGCAAGGTGGGCGAGGAAATGGAGATTGTGGGCTTCACGGACACGCGCAAGACGGTGGTCACCGGCGTCGAGATGTTCAAGAAGCTGCTCGATGAGGGGCGCGCGGGAGATAACGTAGGCTTGCTGTTGCGCGGCATTGAGAAGAACGACGTGGAGCGCGGACAGGTGATTGCGAAGCCGAATTCCATTAAGCCGTTCAAGAAGTTCAAGGGCGAAGTGTACGTGCTGTCGAAGGAAGAAGGCGGGCGGCACACGCCATTTTTCAATGGCTACCGGCCGCAGTTTTACTTCCGCACGACGGACGTGACGGGGGTGGCGCAGCTGCCGGAAGGCATGGAGATGGTGATGCCGGGCGACAACGTGGCAATCGAGGTGGATCTGATTACGCCCATTGCCATGGAGCAGGGGCTGCGCTTTGCGATTCGCGAAGGCGGCCGGACGGTGGGCGCGGGCACGGTTTCCGCGATCGTGGAATAGAAGAGTATGCCGCGAGAAATCATCCAGTTCCAGTGCAGCGAATGCAAGAACCGCAATTACAGCAAGACGAAGAACAAGAGGACCACAACAGAGCGAATCGAGCTTAAGAAGTTTTGTCCCTATTGCCGCAAGCACCAGCCGCACAGGGAAACTAAATAGGGCCGCCAATTTTGTTAGCGTGTAATAGGAAGAACAAATTAGGGGCATAGGTTTAACGGCAGACCAGCGGTCTCCAAAACCGCGAGTGGGGGTTCGAATCCCTCTGCCCCTGCCAAAAATCCTGCCTCCTTGTCAAATCGAAGTTTTCTGGTTGATGATCTATGGAACTAACTAAAGCAGGCACTTGGCCGCAACAGACCAAGTCCTATATCGATGAAGTGAAGGCCGAGATGCGGCGCGTCTCATGGCCGAATTGGAAACAGGTACGAGCAACCACCGGTGTTGTTATAGCAGCGACTTTTCTTTTTGCCGCTTATTTCTTCGTTGTCGACGCCATTGTGAATAACATAGTGACTCGTATCATCAATTACTTCACCAAATAATCGAGTAAAGCATGCCAGACGATAATTACGAAGATCAACAAGCAGTGGACACGCTGCAAGAAGAACACGAAGAGATCGATGACGGCGTTCACGGCATAGAACACGAAACCGAAGAAGGCGCCGAGCCCGCGTCCGAAGCGCCTGATACGACCCCGCCGCCCACTGAAGCTCCGGGTCCGGTAAAGAATTGGTACATTATTCACGCCTATTCGGGATTTGAGCAGAAAGTGGCCGAGTCGCTTCGCACGCGAGCTCAGGCGTTTGGCTTCGCCGATCGAGTCGGGCAAATCCTCATCCCGACGGAAGAGGTTGTGGAGCTCCGCAATGGCAAGAAAGTTACCAGCAAGCGGCTGCTTTATCCCGGTTATGTTTTAGTCGAGATGGAGATGGATGACGAGCTTTGGCACGCTGTAAAATCCACCCCCCGGGTGACTGGATTTGTCGGCGGCGGAACGAAACCGGTGCCCTTAACGGCCGACGAAGTGAACGCGGTTCTTTACCGCCAGGCTTCGAGCGCTGATCGGCCGCGTCCCAAGATGACCTTCGAAAAGAACGAAAATGTGAAGATCGTCGACGGGCCGTTCACCAATTTTTCCGGGAAAGTGGACGAGATTAATTTCGAGCGCAACACTCTGCGCGTGATGGTCACTATTTTCGGCCGCTCCACTCCAGTAGAGTTGGACTTTTTGCAGGTCGAGAAACTTTAAACGGAACCGCGCTCGTAAGCAAGCGGTAAATAGGAATCGAGAAATGGCAAAGAAGATTAACGCTGTAGTAAAGTTGCAGATCCCGGCCGGTAAGGCGACTCCCGCTCCTCCGGTGGGAACGGCGCTTGGTCCGCAGGGCGTGAACATTATGGAATTCTGCAAGGCCTTCAACGCGAAGACCTCGGCGAAAGATCAAGAGGGCTTGATTATCCCGGTGGTGATCACGATTTACTCCGATCGCTCGTTCACGTTTATCACCAAGACACCGCCGGTCGCGATACTTGTGAAGCGCGCCGTGAATCTGGCGAAGGGATCCGCCGAGCCTAACAAGAACAAGGTCGGCAAAATCACTCAGCAACAGCTTGAAGAAATCGCCAAGATCAAGATGCCCGACTTGAATTGCTTCACGGTAGAGGCTGCGGTCGAGCAGGTGAAGGGCGCCTGCCGCAGCATGGGCGTCGATGTCGCCTAGCGCTTCAATGCGAAGCTGACGAACGCCTCGTTATTGGTGCAGATCACCGGATCAGCCGATAAGCCAACCGCATTCGCGAGCATTCGAACTTCCTTTTTGCTGTCCAGCGTAGCGGGCGGTATTTGGTGGATAAGGAAGAGGTTCGCGCTATTTAGCCCGGCAGCGTGAAGCGAATCGGCTAATTCTTTATAAACCGCGGGATTTCGAAGATCGAAATTCCATTGGTTGAGTCTTCGCAGAATGATTGCATGCTCGCCCGTGGGACTTGTCGTATCGTATTCATCGACACTTAGCTCATCGAAAAGGTGACGCTGAAACCTCCACCTCCATTCATGCGTGTGTATGTAATAAGCTATCAATGAAAACTGATCGACGTATACTGCCTGCGCGGGCGGCAGCCGCGTCCGAAATGTGTTGTACTCTTCGGTGAACAATTCTTCTGTGACTTTCGGAAATTTACTCCAGCGATAGGCGAAGCTGGCGACGATCAGAATGAATACACTAACAACGGCCGCCCGCTTCCAAGTAAGTGGGAGCCGGTCAATTATCCGATCGAGTAACAGGAAACCGGTGAGTGTAAGAAAAGGAGCAAGGACAGACTCCTGCCGCGCTTCGCCTCCGAATGGATAACGGCGCATGATAGAAAGCGCCATTAATTCCGCGATCAACATCAGAAGCACCAATGCCGGGGCGCCGGAAGCAAGTTTGTAACTCGATCTTCGAAAGAATACAAAATAGAGCAGCAGTAAAGCAAACGCTAGAAAGAGTATGAGTGCCGTGGTCGACCGGATCTCGACGGGCAGGAAGTAGTTGAGCGCGGTTCGCAGGCCATTTAGTAAAAAGCGAATTCGCGAAGTGCCCGGTGCCCAGTAAAACTGGTTCAGGTGGGCGAACGCAGTGGGCTGATCGCGAATATGGACCCAATATAAACAGCAGGTTATTGCGAAGGGTAAAACGAAGGTGCCCACAGCAATCGGCCATGCGCCGCTGAGCCACGCGGCAAGGCGCCCCCGGAACTCAGCGGAGACAAGGCAGTCCATCGCCGCGACCGCGCCGCACGCTATCCAGAAAACGATCGAATAGTATTCGCTCAAGATTGCCAAAGTGACGAAGATCGCAAACAGGATCGCCGACCGGCTAAATCTCCAGTTCGACTCGGAAGCCAAAAACTCCACGAAGTAAAAGAACGCGCAGAGAACGAAAGATAGAGCAAGAGAATAACCCCGAACGTCGCAGGAGATCTCGATCATCGTCATCGAGAAGCCGTAAGCCGCTGCAGTAAGTAACGCAACGATCGGGTTGTTACACAGCTTCCTCGCTATTTGACCTATCATGTAAATACCGGCGATGCCCGGAATGATAGATACGGACCGGTAAGTCAGGTGCGAGTGTCCCAATGTTGCAATCAGCCGCAATAACAAGTAATAGAGCGGCGGGTGCGCGTCCCCTCGCCACTCGGAAATGAAGAGCTTCCAGCGGTCCTGAGTAGCGATGAAGATGTGCCAGTAGCCGTCATAGTGTATGAACTGAGAAGCTCCGAGGATAACTAAGGGCGTTAGAGCCGCAAGCGTTATTCCCAGTAACAGGTACGGGAAAAATCGCTCTGTAAATTCTTCAGCAGTGCGCATGTGATTCGCAGCGGCTGAATTCGCAGCGGGCATCGAAAGCAGTCATTATACGCGCCACGGGCCCGTGCTACGCTTGATAACGCTGCCGGTATACGAAAGCCCGCTTGAGGGCCGAGTGTTGAAAAGGGAACCTGGTGAAAATCCAGAACTGCCCCGCAGCGGTAAGCAGGAACGAACGCCCAAACGGCACTGTCTCGCCATGCGCGAGACGGGAAGCCGGGCTAGTAGACAGATAATCGTAAGGATTGTCCCGCCTGTAAGTCCGAAGACCTGCCGCAGCCCGCGCCGAAAGGGGCGGAAATTTGGTTTGCCGCCTCGCGGGAGGGCCGACAGTGAACTCTATATTTCGTTCGACGATTCAGATCGTCTCCACGTTTTTTGTAAGCGCCTGTTATGTGCACGCACATGCGGCGCCCGCTACGGTTACCGGAACGGTAACGGACGCATCCGCGAGGCCTGTTGCGGCCGCAACCGTAAGGATGCATCAGGTGGCTGGGTCCGCTCTGCTGATCTCCACTTCCGATGCCGCGGGACACTTCAGCTTCGGGCAGATTGCTCCCGGCGAATATCTGCTCGATGCATTCGCCTCAGGATTGACCATGTCTCAAACTCAATCGGTAACTGTTCTTGAAGGCGAGCAAAAAGATATCTCGATCCGGCTGATCGTGTCGGCGGTAAAAACAGAGGTGACCGTCACGGCCGCCGGCGAGCCGCAGTCGGTCGATCAAGTCTCGAAGGCTCTCGATGTAGTGGATGTTGCGGATGCGGAGCGGCGGGGAATCTTTTCTATCCCAGATGCTCTGCGCTTCATTCCTGGGCTGCGCGTCAGCACTCGCGGCGGCCCGGGGAGTTTAACCACAATTCAGACTCGCGGCCTGCGCGTGAACGACACGGCGGTGCTGATCGACGGCTTCCGGTTCCGCGACCCCACCAGCATTCAAGGCGATGCCAGTGCATACATCGGCGACTTGTACCTGGTGGATGCGTCGCGCATCGAGGTGCTGCGCGGCTCAGGCTCGTCTCTGTATGGCACGAACTCCATGTCGGGCACAGTGAACATCATCACCGATTCGGGCGGCGGTCCCGTGCATGGCGACCTCGATATGCAAGGCGGCGGCCTCGGTCTGTTCCGCGGTGTCGCGCGCGTCGCGGGTGGCTGGCTGAACAATCGCGTTACGTACTCGGCTGGAATTTCGCGCCTGAATGTAACCGAAGGCGTCGATGACGCCGGAGCTGCGCGGGATTGGAGCGCTCAAGCCAGCCTGAGCTATGCGCTGACTCCAAAAATGCGGCTGGGCGTGAATGTGTTCGGCAACGTCGGATTTTTGCAGGAAAACGTCAGCCCAATGCCAACCGCTACTGCGCCTGCGACAGGAATTATTCCGGCGATTCCTCTCACCACAGCACAGATCCATTTAGCGGACGCGAATCAGCTCTACGATGCGGGAAACGCTACATTCGTGCCGTCGCTCGGCGATCCCGATGCCGGCCGCTACTCGCATTTCATCGACTCGCTGTTCCACTTTGAGCACGAGGTAAATTCCCGCTTCTCCTACCGGCTCGCCTATGGAATCGTCGACGTAAACCGCAATAACACCGATGGTCCCGGCGGCCCGGGATTTTTCCAACCGCTCTACAACACGTCGCAGATATACGCGGGCCGCATCGATACGGTCCAGGCGCGAGTGAATTACTCGCTTGGCGCTCACCAACTGGTTACTGCCGGATATGAATTCGAGCGCGAACAATACCGCACTCTTTCGACCGATCAGAATCCCGATCCTACGCAGCGCGCATACTTCAGAACGGACGCGGGCCAGCGCAGTAACGCTCTGTTTGCACAGGATGAGCTTCGATTTCTGGATGGCCGCCTGGAGCTGCTGTTCTCAGCGCGTTTCACCCAAGCTGGTTTGAATCAGCCAAAATTTGTGGGCGGTTTCTCAGCCTATTCAACCCTGGCATCACCGCCGTCGGCGTATACGGGCGATGCATCCATCGCATACTTTCTGAAGAGCACGTCGACCAAGGCGCGCGCACATGCGGGGAACAGTTTTCGCCTGCCTTCACTCTACGAACGGTTTGGAACCAACCTTTTCGACGGCGTGGAGTACGTCTACGGCGATCCGAGACTCAGCCCGGAACGCGCCGTTTCCATCGATTTCGGCTTCGATCAGTACCTGTTCCACGAGCACTTGAAACTCAGCAGTACATATTTCTATTCGCACCTGCAACAGATCGTCGGCTTCCTGGATTTCCCACCCGGATACGTGGACCCGTATGGACGGACCGCGGGTTACTACAACACCGGCGGCGGCATTTCGCGCGGCGTCGAAGTCAGCGGCGATTTCCGCCCCGCGCGGAACACCACAATATTTGCTTCATACACCTATACAAATGCCAAGGATCTTTTTTCGCAGTACTACACCGGCACAAACGTCGACCCGCTGCAATCGCCGCGAATCTTGCCCCACATGTTTTCCATAGTTGCGACGCAGCAATTCGGACGCCGCTTCGATGTGGCCATGGATTTGAGCGCCGGAAGCGATTATCTGTACCCGCTCAACGGCTACGCTTATCGGTTTGCGGGACCGCGCCAGCTGGGCCTTTCGGCCGGCTATTCTGTTCGGGTGAGCGATCGCACTTCGGCGCGTTTCTACGTCCGTGTCTCAAACGCTCTCGACCAAAATTTCTATGAAGACGGATTCCGCACGCCGCGGCGGTGGGCCGTAGGCGGCATCCACCTGAGCTTTTGAGCGATCCCGGGCAAGCGGGATCTTTACTATACAAAGAACTTGCCTGCCGCTCCGCGTCATAGTTTATACTCGGGCGTATATGGCGTTTTCCCAGCACGCCCGCATCCTCGCCGATCCCGTCCCCATTGACCGTCGTGCTGCCGATAATCTGCGCTTCATCCGCGACACCATGGAGCGCGCCGCGTCTTTCACGGCAGTGCCAGGATGGGGCGGGGCAGTCATCGGTCTGACCGCGATCGTCACAGGTCTTCTTTGCTCCGGACGTTCACCGCGCGCGCAGTTTTTCTTTTGGCTGGGAGAAGCGCTTTTGGCGATGGCTATTGGCTCTCTCGCGGTGGGTGCAAAGGCGAGGCGGCTTGCACTCCCTCTCCAATCCCGGGCGGCCCGCCGTGCGCTCTTGAGCTTCGTACCCCCACTTTTGGCCGGCGGCGTCCTTACAATTGTGCTGTACCAGCTGAATGTTTTCGGAATGCTTCCGGGATTGTGGTTGCTGCTTTACGGAGCGGCCGTGGTAACCGGCGGCGCATTCTCCGTGCGCATAGTTCCCGTCATGGGCCTGTGCTTCATGTTGCTGGGCGGTCTTTCCCTTACGGCTCCGGCGGCGTGGGGAAACGCATTCCTCATGCTGGGTTTTGGCGCTCTCCATATTGGTTTCGGCATCGTGATCGCAAGGAGGCACGGTGGCTAAATCCGCAACCGCGCGCGCGACCAAGAGCCTTAAGGCGGCGCACGAGCAGGAGGCCGTTGAACAGGCGCTCCCAAACCTCGACCGCATCATTCACGAGAGAATGCGTCTCGGAATTGTGAGCGCCCTGGCCGTGAACGATTCGCTCACCTTCAATGAATTGAAGAGGCTGTTGCAGACCACTGATGGAAACCTGAGCGTCCACGCGAGGCGATTGGAAGAAGCCGCGTACGTGGAATGCACGAAGAGCTTCGAAGGCCGCATGCCAAAGACCGAATATCGTCTGACCGCCGCGGGCCGCAAAGCTTTCGAGCGCTACCTGGATCACATGGAGGCCTTGATTCAGGCCATGCGCGATCATTAGCACCACAAACCCGGCACCACAAACCCGGGGACAGTCCACCTGTTTACCTGATTTTTCTCACGCCAGCCAGCAGCGCGTGCGGGCCGTCGCTTGGCCGAGCCGTGACCAACGGAAGCGGTGCGTTATTGCGTCGAATCTGCCGGCCGCCGCGCAAGCGGGCCAATTCTTCTGCCACGCTCTGAATCTTCGATCAAGATGGCCAGCCGTTTCGCCCTTGTCTCCTCCCGCTTCGCGCTGATCACCCAATACGTAGCGATGCGCCGGTATCCAGGCGGTTGCGAAAGAAAGAATTTCCACGCCGCTCGATTGGCCCGAAACCGCCGCTCCTGTTCTTTTTCGAAGTCGATATTCTGTTGTTCGAATGCGTAGATGCCGGAGCGTTTGTCCTCGCGCAGCTCGAACGCTTTCATGCCTGCCGGATGCATCAGTTTCTGGCGCGTGAGTTCTTCCACCCGCTTGATGTTCACGGTGCTCCACGTGCTGCGCCTGTTTCGCGGAGTGAACCGAATGCTGTAGCTCTCGTCGTCAATTCTCCGCCGCACGCCGTCGATCCAGCCAAAGCAGAGCGCGCCGTCGACCGATTCAGGCCAAGTAATGCTCGGCTTTCCGGAGCCTTTCTTGTAGAATCCGACCAGCAGTTCCTGGCGCTCATCGTGATGTTTCTCGAGCCAGTCGCGCCACGCATCCGAAGTCGTGAAAAACGTCGCTTTCATCAACGCCAGGATACCCGTTGCCCAAAGTCTGTTGTACAGTCGTGGGCATGGAGCGTCGCCAAGTACTTGCCGGAATCGCATCGTCGTCCTTGCTCGCATTTGGAGGTCGCAGCGCGACGGCAGCAAACACGTATCTGGAGATAAAGACCTGGCGCCTTCACAACAGCGATGAAAACCAAGCTACCCGCGTGGCGGATTACCTGGAAAACGGGCTTGGGCCGGCTTTGTCCCGTGCTGGAGCGAAGCTTCTTGGCGCTTTTTCGAACGTCATCGGTCCCGACGGGCCGTATTACGTCACGCTTACCGCCTACAGCTCTTTGGCCGCCTTGCAGGACAGCTTGAATAAGATCTCCGAGGATGAAACCAACCAGCGCGAGCTTCATAAACTCAGCACAGGACCGGGGCTGCCGTTCATGCGTGTGGAAAGTAGTCTGTTGCGCAGCTTCAACGGTGAGCCCGCGGTTCCCGATAGCAGTGAAAAACGTCCGCCCAGGATCTTCGAGTTACGCACTTACGAATCGCAATCCTTCGTGACCTTGGCGCGAAAAATAGGAATGTTCAATGGCGGTGAGGTGCAGATCTTCCAGCGCCTGGGCATGCGGCCGGTCTTTTTCGGAGAAACGATTGTGGGGCCGAAGCAGCCGAATTTGATGTATATGCTTTCCTTCGACGACCTGGGTGAGCGCGACCGGCTTTGGCACGCTTTCGGCACCGATCCCGAATGGAGGCGTCTCAGCTCGCAGCCGCAGCTGAAGGATGCGGAAATCGTCGCCAACATCAGCAACGTCATCCTGCGGCCGCTGACTTTTTCGACGATCCGCTAGCCTACGATCATGCAAAACTACCTTGACGTATCGGGCAAAGTCGCTTTAGTGACGGGCGCCTCATCCGGCATCGGCGCAGCGTCAGCTCAAGTATTGGCCGATTTAGGTGCCCGTGTCGCGATCGGCTATAACAGCAACCAGGAAGGCGCTGAGCAGGTGCGGCAGCAGATTCTAGACAAAGGCGGGAAGGCGATCTCGATCCAGGCTGACGTCCGCAAGACCGGGCCCATTCACCACCTGGTTCAGCAAACCGTGGCTGAGTTCGGACCCATCGACATTTTGATCAACAACGCCGGCTCACTGGTTGAGCGCCTTTCGATCCTGGAAATTACCGAAGAGCGGTGGGACGAGGTAATGGACCTCAATTTGAAAAGCGTTATGCTCTGCTCGCAAATCGTCGCGCCCGCCATGATAAAGCGCAAAACAGGCTCGATCGTTAACATCGTCTCGATCTCCGGCCGGAATGGCGGCGGCCCGGGTGCAGGCGTGTACGCCACCGCAAAAGGCGCGCTCATTACGTTCACGAAGGCGCTTGCCAAAGAGTTGGCGCCCCACGGCGTGCGCGTGAACGCGATCTCCCCCGGGGTCATCGATACGCCGTTTCATGAGGTATTCTCGACCCCCGAGATGATGGCCAATTTCGTCAAGGCGATCCCGCTCGGCCGCGTAGGAACTTCGATCGAAGTCGCGATGGCCATCGCCTTCCTGGCTTCCGACGCCGCCAGCTTCATCGTTGGCGAAACGATTGAAGTAAACGGCGGCCAATTGATGCTCTGAGGTTCTCGTGTCCTTGTCTCGCCTTGGGGAGTTCACCGCAAAAGCGTTAGCTTTAAGAGACCGTCAACTCGGAAGCAGCACAGACAGAAACTATATCAGACGGAGCGCTTTCGTTGAAGACGACGCGATGCGGATTTTTTTTGACTAATCCGCGACTTCCGCGGCAGGATTGCTCGAGTACCCATTTCCCGGCCGATTGCTAGCGAGAAGGGCTGTTCTCGCCAGCTATTGGTGAAATCGGCACGGCGACCCTCAATTGAAGTTGGATTAGCGGCTTATCTCTGAATTCGTTTTCCGCGACGCGGTGATCCGTCCACAATCGCGCGCCAACTCCATACTGGGCGATTTATCGCGACCGTGACTTACCACAAGCCCGTTTAGAGACCGCGTAACTCTGAAGGTGTGATTCTCGTTGAAAGTTTGTTCGCCGAGCTGACAAGATGGAACGCTGAACTCACTGGCGGCACCTGATGAAGGCGGCAATAAGCCCATTACCTTGTTAAACCGGCGGCGATTCAATTCTGGAAGTGCTTTTACATGATATTTTCTCCCTGGCTCAGAAAAGGAGAAGGCCATTGTTGTTTCGTAGCGGAGGCCAGTCTGCTCAAGAGCGATACCAGGGACGCCAACGAGTGCCGTTCGGACATGCTGGAAGAGCAGACGCGTTCGCCGTCATGGTGCCGCTCGGATACCGCTCACCCGCCCAGAAGATCGACACAGTTACGGGCTTGTGGCGTGCCCACAGTGTCGAGGCTGATTCGGGCTCTAGCGGCGAGTTCTAGCGGAGAAAGTTTGTCGACGTACCAAGCATGCGCAATTCGGTCCATTCCGGCACCCACGAGGGGAGTAACGGTGCGCAGACAGGCACGAATCGCTACTCCGCTGGTGATACCCCCGTGCAGAACAAGATTGCGCTGACGGTATAGCCTGCGAAACGCAGTAGTGATGTAGCCCTCAATGTCTTTCAACGCGGCATGGGGATCTGCAAGAAGCTTTTTGAGCCGTTGATAGGCTGCCCGATCGGAGTGATCCGCCAGTGTAATGTTCGGTTGGCTAGAAATTTCATTGGCCATCAGTTCCGCGCGGTCGCGGTTGGTTGCGCAGACATCTAGTCGGGTGGCGAGTACGGAATCAGCCTTTCCCGCTTGATACGAAAGCACGGTCAATTCAGCGCGCGGGAACGAACAAGCAACGATTGCGCCCATGCGGTCCGCCACTACGCCGTGATTCCCTGGTTCGCTGAGTAGTGCCTCAAAGGCAGCCCAACCTGATGCCGCGGCAGTAGCAGGAGCCGCCGAGGCAAGAGGTTCGAGAAGTTCAATACCTGCATCAACTCGGCTGTAGGCACCTTCGGAATAGAGCTGGTTCTTGCGGTCCAGGGAATGCACGTCGACGTCGCGCCCGCGATGCTCAAGACTAAATTCCTTTGATTCGCCATCAACCCATGCGAGAGGCAAGACGGCGAATCTGCGGCTGGAACCCACGCGCACACGAGCAGACATGGACTCAAGTTGTTCCCGCGCGGATTCAACTGCCGCGTCGGGATCTCGGGCCGGAATGTGCATCAGAATGCCGCCCTTTTGCTTGATCTCCCTTACGTCGAAATTTCGTGTTTTGAGCCAAGTGGATACGTCGGAAGCGTCGAGCCATCCGACCGGCATAGCATCTTTTCGCTTTGTAAAATCCGCGAACGAAACCATGACGTCGTATTCTTTGGCGGGTTTTTGCGCTATGGTGTGGGCGTCCTCTAGGATATCTGCAAGTGGACGGACGCCCGTTTCATACCGAAGCTTGAATGACCACCAGCGATGGAGGAATGTTTGACTGAATCCGCTGTCCAGCAGATAAGCTGCGATTGCGCGCGCGGTGCGCTCTGGTGCAGAGCGCGTGTTCGTGCGGATAGCATCCGCCCACTGGGTGAGATATTGCGATTCAATCGCGGAGGCGACCTGCTGGACGACGTAGTAATCCATGCTCTCGAATACCAGTTCGGTCCGTAATGAGCGTTGAAGCGCCGCGTGCTGTTGCTTATCTCCGACTCCCGGGTCCTTGCCAGCAAGGCCCATGGCCGCGCGGGATACATCCTGGATGGAGTTCTTGTACAGGATGGACGATTGAACGGCGCTGGAAACTTCGAGGAGTTCCTTTAAGGTGAGAACAAGCCCGATGGTCCATAGACGGCGGTGCCAGTGAGTCCGCGTTCCAAAGAAATCCAGTAGTCTGGCACCCACCAGCGTGTCGTAGTCGTCGTTGACATCGATCATGGGACTTGGTAGATTAAGAGCAGGACATTACGTCCGCGATCTAACAAGGGGCACGTCCTCAGCTGTAGAGCTTAGGCTCAAAGGCGAGCACAAGCCCCTTTTTCCTTTTTCGGCAGCTCGATCCTAGCACAGCTTCGATACCCGTTGGATTCGCGCTGGAGAAACTAATGATATGCGAAAAGGGTTTACGAGAAAGCCGCCAGGTGACGAACCCGCGACGCAAAGCAAGAACTACATAACCCCGAGCGGCCTGCAGCGCCTCAAAGATGAGCACCGGTTTCTGCTCACCAGGGAACGTCCGGCCGTGACGGAGGTGGTGGCGTGGGCTGCAAGCAACGGCGATCGCAGTGAAAACGCCGACTATCAGTACGGCAAGCGGCGGCTGCGCCAGATGGATGGGCGGATTCGCTTTCTCACGAAGCAAATCGAATCCGCTGAAGTAATTGACCCGGGAACTCCGCGCGCGGGGCAGGCGGCGACGAGGGCATTCTTCGGAGCGACCGTGCGCTATGCCAATGCTGCGGAACGGAGCGAGTGGTGAGCATCGTAGGTACCGATGAGGTCGATCCCAACCCCAACCACATCAGTTGGGTGTCGCCTCTCGGGCGCGCGTTGATGAAATCGACAGCGGGCGATCGCGTAGTTCTCCAAGCTCCGAGCGGCACAGAATACCTCACTGTGCTGGAAGTGTGTTACGAGCGTATTTCGGTGGAACCGTTCCGTGAACCACCCGGAGCCGAATCCTCGGCAAGGGACACCCTCGCCGACACCAATCCACCTGACGAACGTTAGCGAAGCGGCACATGAAGATGCCAGGCCACGAGTAAGGACAAATTGTGAGCCGACTCTAGGGCGATTTCTTCCGTTATCGTTCGGTCCCAGTCAGGATCGGTCGTGCAAAACGCTCATGTAGGTAACGTGGTTCTTGACTGAGGCGAAAACACACCGGCGATGCGCGCCGATACCTGTTGCGAAATCCCCTTCGCACTACTAAAATGATCCAAGCACTCGCATACCGGATCAGTCCTGAAAAACGCCGCTGGCAGGCTCAATCTACTTCTTTGGTTTGTTGGCAACCCTTAGGCGGTTGATCTTCGAAATGCTCTGGCCACTGCGGTTTTAAAGGAGAACGCTGGATTTCAAGCTTTAACTTAACGCCTTAGGGGGTTCACCGCAAAATCTGCGCTAATTTGCTTGCGGTAGCATGTGCTCAAAGCGACTCGTTTTGAACACTCCTCCGATGAGAACTTTCGCAGTCATGCTTCTCGCCGCAATTCCGGCCCTCGGCCTCGCGCAGCCGGCCAGTCCCGACGCGCGCTCCATCCTCGAAAACATCGGAAAGACTTACCGTACGCCCTCGAATATCGAGCTCAAGGGGACCAAAATAGTTGAGCAACATGACCAGTTCATGGACACTGTTTTTCGCAGCGCTTTCACGCTGATCCTCACGCCGGACAACCGCGTCCGGGAGGAATCGAAGACCCGGCTGGGAACCACTATTCAGGTCTGGGACGGAGAGAAAAAGTGGAACTATACACCGCTCGGCAACAAATACTTCACGAACACAAGCAAGCCCGAGCCCGCATCCCTGCTCGGCCCGCACGTCGATTTGCGCGCGCCGGCAACTGATTTGAAAGACGCAAAGCTCCTCCGTCAGGAAACTCTGGAGGTCGAGGGCACGAAGCACTTCTGCGATGTCGTCGAAGCCACTTATGAGCCCAAGCAGAATTCGCAAAACGTTCAATACGGCGCAGTGACTTTTTGGGTGGACCATCAGTCGTTCTTGGTCTGGAAGGTGACCCAGCCGGTCGTCGTCGACATAGCTGGCTTCGGCGGCAAGATGCCGAGCACCGAGACTGCACTTTTTTCGAGCATTGAAACTGGTCTGGATCTGCCTGCAGGCACGTTTAAGTTCACCCCACCGCCCGGAGCCACCGAGCAAGAGTCCGGCGCGCCAGGTACATCCGCAAGCACCAACGGCAAGGCGTTGCTGGGGCGCCCCGCGCCTGATTTTAATCTTCGCGATCTGGATGGCAAGCAGGTCCAGTTGAGTGGACTGAAGGGCAAAGTGGTCTTGCTTGATTTCTGGGCCACTTGGTGCGAACCGTGCAGGGAGGAAATTCCCAAGCTTGACAGGCTGTCCAAAGAATTCAAAGAGAAGAATGTGCTGGTTCTCGGCATTGACGTGAATGAGGAGGAAGACGTCGTCCGCACGTTCGTCGACAAGAACAAGATTGGCTACCCGATCCTGCTGACCTCGCCGAACGATCGGGCCATCGCATCTTACTCCGCCTATTCGTATCCGACCACGGTATTGATCGACAAGAACGGGATCGTTGCCGCTTACGATGTCGGCTCGAGCGATCGCTCTGAGGAGACTCTGCGGGCCGGCTTCGTTCGCGTATCGAGCCCGGCTTACACGCCTCCGAAGGCGGCAGCTCTCACCGCATCCGCCAGCGCCGTCGGCGGCGTAAGCTCGAACAGCACTCCCGTTGTGAACTGGCCCGACCCGAAAACCGCTGATGAGTTTGTTCTTCGCGGATACAGGTACCTGCGCGATCGAAAATATTCCAATGCCGTTGACGATGCGAACGCAGCCCTCAAGCTGAAGGCGGATTGGGTGCCTGCTCTGCGCCTGCAT
Organism: uncultured Acidobacteriaceae bacterium; assembly: GCA_963808405.1. Taxonomy (GTDB): domain Bacteria; phylum Acidobacteriota; class Terriglobia; order Bryobacterales; family Bryobacteraceae; genus Bog-105. The sequence goes on from CAWEFG010000001.1 coordinate 101,312, forward strand.
GCGCAAGCCAGCTACGATCTCAAAAACTATCAGGCAACCATCGACGACGACACGGCGATTCTCGCAAAATCTCCCAATTGGCCGGAAATTCACAACCAGCGCGGTCTCGCTTATTCCTATTCTGGCAAGCACGATGTTGCGATTGCGGATTATGAAAAAGCGATAGAACTGGATCCCTATGTTGCCAGCCCTTACAACGCGCGCGGATGGGCCTATTTGGAAATGGGCGATCTCGATCGTGCCCTTCCGGATTTGAATCACGCGATCGAGCTTTCGCCCGACTTTGCCCGCGCTTACACCAATCGGGCGCGCCTGTTCGATAAGAAAAACGATCTGAAGAGCGAGCTGGCCGATCTAGAAGCGCTCCTGCGAATCGATCCCGCCAATCAATGGGCCAAAAACCAGCGCGAGGAAGTACTGCGCCGCATCGGATCGAATCTTGATTAAGAAGTTTTGATATACCAGTCGATGCAAGCGCTCATGTAACCCGAACGCTGGGCGAACGTCACTGGAAAGAGGGACTGCGGGTTGGTGCACCAGAGCCATAAGCTTAGTGAGCCCAAGCTAAACGGCAATATCGTGACCGGCGAGCTGATTCGCAACATGGAATTGGGCCGTTTTGAGATGGCTTACACGGTTCTGCTGCCGTGCGTGTTCACTGTTTACCTGAACCAGGAAGATCACGCGATTCTGAGCGGCGTCTTCGATCTGATCGTCGACGATGCCAAGCGGGCTCTGCGCGCGCGCGTGGCGCAGCTCAACGCGAATCCCACCATCCTTGGCGTGCGCCGTCCCGGCAAGGCATCGAAGGAATACAAGATCGCCTCGCGCGATTGGAGTATCGAGTTCCTGTCGGATTCGGAAGTGCCTCCGGGCGATGTGGAGATTCACTCCGAGCTCAATGATTCGGTGCAGCCCGGTTTTCGCGGCACGAAAACAACCCTCCTGGAACGGGAACCTTCCGCAACGGCACAGCGCACCACCGCCCAAAGGCGAGAAGCGCGGCGCGCAGCCGACCCGGTGTTTGCGGAAATTCGATACGAAGACGACTCGGGTTCGCAACTCTACGTAGTGACGCAAAACCAGATTCGGATCGGTCGCGGCGGTGACGATCAGCCCATGGATCTCGCTCTGTACGCCAGCGACGAAGTCTCGCGAGAACATCTCGTCATCCGGCGCGATCCGGCGACCGGCATATTCTTTGTGACCGATGGAAGTACCAACGGCACTTGGCTGGATGGCAAGCGGCTGCGGAAGGGCATGGAAGAACTCTTGCCCAACCGCGCGGAAATCGGCGTGGCGGAAGTGCTGACGCTTTCCTTCGAAGCGCGCAAATGATCTTTCTCTACATCGCGCACATCCCCTTTGTCTTTCTGTTTCTTCTTTTCACTATCGGCTTAGTATGGGCCAACTGGAGGAGAACCAGGCATCGATGAAAACCGCTGCAGCATGGCGGGCCGGCGTCGCTACTGACCCCGGTCTCCTACGACCCGTCAACGAAGATCGCGTTCTGGTCGACGATACTCTCGGCTTGTTCCTCGTGGTCGATGGATTGGGCGGCCACGCGGCCGGCGAAATGGCTGCCGAAACCGCCGTTCGCGTCATTGCCGAACAGATCTCCTCGCCGGAAATGAACAGCGGCGATGGCGATGTGGAGGAAAACATCCGTCACGCCATTACCGAGGCCAACAACCAGATCTATCAACTCGCGCAAAGCAACGACCAGTGGCGAGGTATGGCGTGTGTGCTGACGCTTGCCATCGCGCACGACGACCGCGTGACCGTCGGACACGTCGGCGATTCGCGGCTCTATCTCGTCTGGAACGGCAATCTGCGCAAGCTCACCTCCGACCACTCGCCCGTCGGCGAGCAGGAAGATCAAGGCGAATTGAGCGAGCAGGAAGCCATGCGGCATCCGCGCCGAAACGAGGTGTTCCGTGATGTGGGCTCCCATCCGCACCAGATGCACGATGCGCAGTTCATCGACATCAAGAGCTTTGTTTTCCGTCCGGATGCCGCATTATTGCTTTGTAGCGACGGGTTGAGCGATGTGCTGACCTCCGCGCAAATCAGCGCAATTGTCGAACGCTACAACGGCGATCCGGACAGCACCGCGCGCCAGCTTGTCGAGGCAGCCAATCAGGCCGGCGGTAAGGACAATATCAGCGTCGTCCTGGTTGCGGGCGGCGAGTTCATCGGCAGCGAATCAAATCGATTGCTCGAAGTGCGATCGCGCCACTCCGTCACCCGCATGCGAGGCGAGGGAATTAAATGGCGCAGCGTGCTGAAGAATGCGCTCTGGCTTCTGCTGGGCATGGTCCTGGGTATCCTGCTTTGGGCTGCCCTCGAGCGAATGGGTCCGCGCCCGCCGCAGCGTGTGTCGGCGCATATTGCGGTCAATCCTGCCGACCCCAGCGGCATCACAAATTCCCTCGCCATCGCGGTAGCGGGAGACACTGTAGAAGTTCCCGCAGGTCAATATCTTGGGCCGATTCACCTCAAGGAACACGTCAATATCATAAGCACCGCCCCGGACCAGTCGATTGTACGCAGCGACCCGGCGGCGACAACCGATCGAGGCGTCGCGCTGATTGCCCGGGGAATTCGCGATGTGCGGGTGAGCGGGCTGCGCATTTCAGCCGACGGAACGCACCCGCTGCGCGTCGGAATCCTGATCTCCAACTCGGCGCTCGACGTGGAGGATGTCGAGATATCCGGCGCAACGGATGCGGGCATTCGCCTCGAAGGCTCTTCGCAAGCAACGCTGCTCGCCAATTTCATTCATGCGAATCCCGGATCGGGTTTGGTTATCGGCGATCGGAGTGCGCCTCGGCTGGTCGGTAATCGTATTTCAGATAACGGCGTGGATGTAGTAGGGGGAGCGCGCCACAGTGGTGCATTTCCAGAAGTTCGGTAAGTACGAGATCGTTCGCAAGCTCGGCCGCAGCATGACCGACGTGTATCTGGCCCGCGATGTCGAGATCGGCCGCCGCGTTGTGTTGAAAATGGTGGAACACTCGCGTGACGAATACACGCAGCTCTTAATCGAAGCCGAACGGCGCGGTGCGCAAATTCAGAAGCAGCTACGCGAAATCGATGCGCGCATTCTGGAAGTCTACGAATGGGGCGAGCAAGAAGGCTGCTTCTTCGTCGCGATGGAGTACGTCGAAGGCAAGACGCTCGCTGAAATTCTGCAGACGGAACGCCGGCTCGATCCGAAGAGAGCCGCCCGTTATGCCGTGGAAATTTGCAGCCAGCTCAAGACCCTGCATTCCTTCGTGTCCGATGTGAATGGACGCAAAACGGCGGTCGTCCACGGCGACATCAAACCCTCCAACATTCAAATCGGGGCAGGGGATCATTTGCGATTGCTCGACTTCGGCATCGCGAAGGTCATCACCTTCACTCATAATCTGACGCATCATAACCTGGGCAGTCCAAGTTACTGCTCGCCGGAACGCCTCAGAAAAGCGCAGGTGGATGCGCACGCGGACCTGTGGGCGCTAGGCGTCAGCTTATACGAGATGGTGTCGGGCGCCCCGCCCTACCAGGCGCAAAGCACGCGTAAGCTCGAGAATCTTATTCAATCGCGTCATCCCCCGCGCGCTCTGCCGCAAGACTGCCCGGTTTCGCTGCGGGCGATTGTCGCCAAGGCGCTCGCTGCCGATATCGACCGGCGTTATGAATCGGCGGCCGCGTTTGAAAGCGACCTGCGCGCGTTCTTGGACAACCGTCCCACCGCCGCCGAAACCGAACGCCTATCGCCCTGGGATGCCAACGCCACTATCGAACACGAGGACAGTCGCCACGTTTCGACCAAACCCGCGTCCCCAAAAAAATCGGCGCGCCCCGTTTTTCTGCTTCGCAACGATTTCACGAATGTGGCGATCGCTTTACTCGCCGGCGTTCTGGTGGGTCTGCTCGTCTTCATACCCGTCGGCTATTACTATCGGTTCTCGATGGCGAGCGCTCCCCTGCGCGCTTCACGAGACTACGCCCACCAAGACCTGCAATTACTCTCATCCGACTGGAGCCTCTATCAGGCCCTGACGCATCAGAATCGATTCCTCGGTCAACTTACGCCTGTCGCATCGGTAGAGGCCTCGCTCCGCTCTAACCTGCTGGCTTCGGCAAACAACATCATCGATGGTTTTCGCAGCAGCTCCGATGAACAGGTAGCGGATTTTCAGTGGTCGAAAGCCCGGATGTGTCTGCGCTACGCCTTGGAACTCGACCCGTCCGACGTGAAAGCCAAGGGCAAGCTGGCGCTTTGCGATGGCTACTTCAATCTGACGCAAAATCCCAAACCCCCGAAGGCGGCTTTAAGCATCGCCGACTTTCGCCAGGCCGAGGAATATCTGCTGCGTTCCCCCGATCCGCATCTCGGCCTCGCGCGCGTCTATATCTACGCATTTCACAACATAGGGCAGGCACTCGCCGAGTTCCACCAAGCCGAGCAGCTCGGTTACCGCCCTGGTCCTAAGGAGTCGCAGCAGCAAGCGGATGGTTACTTGTTTCGCGCGGAATGGGAATTGTCCCACGCCAAACACGTTGCGCCGAACAGCAGGGGGGAAACGGCAAAGTGGCTGCAACTTGCCCGAACCGATATCGAGCGGGCGCGCAGCCTTTACGAGCCCATCGTCGGATTTTCTAACGTGAGCGCGAACCTCGATCAGGTTTACCAGGACAGCAACGAACAGAGTAAGCTTCAAACCGCCTATCTGCGCCTCATCAGCACAAAGCCCAACGTCAAGCCGCGCTTTCCTAAGCGCAACTCGAACGGAAAGCGATGGCGATAACCAAGAGTTGGGAGGCGAGCGTCGCGGTCGAGCAGGAACGCGGCAAGAGAGTGGCGCCGATAGAGCGCCGCCGCGAACTAGTTTGGCTGCTCGGAGCCTCCATGATAGTTGGCTGCGGGCTGGCGCTTGTGGTGGCCGCAAAGACGCAGGATTTCCCGGACCTGCAAGGCCGTCTCGATCGCGGCGAGCTGCTCAATCTGAATGCGGTCGCCGCTCCCGACAAATTGCTGCCGGTTCTTGAGAACGACCGCGTCTGGAACTACCTTCAGCAGCATCGGCCCCTGCCCAACGTCGGCGCGTTAGCTCGCCTGCGGTTGTTTCCGCTCGCCAAAGTAAAACCGCTCCTGATCGTGCGAACCCCGCAAGAATTCCTGCGCACTTATGTCTCCTGGATGTTGGCCTATCTCGCGGCGTTTTGGCTGGTTCATCTCGCCTGGCGCACGCGCCGGTTTCGCGGCGATCCGGCAATTCTTCCCGCCTTACTCTTGCTCACCGGCATGGGACTGATCCTGATGGTCAGCCTTCGCGATCCCTTGCGCGATACGCTCGAGTTCAAGAAGTTCGCCTCGGGCGTGCTGCTCGGATGTGGACTGTTGTTGCTGCCCCTCTTCCGCCTGTTTCAATACCGCAACTTTTCGCGTTGGATCTATACACCGCTGCTGGTCGCGTTCGCGCTCTTCCTTGGACTCTTGGCGTTCGGCTCCGGCCCCACCGGCAGCGACGCCAAAGTAAACCTCGGACCCTTTCAGCCAGTCGAAGTGATCAAGCTCTTATTGGTCTTTTTCATGGCCGGCTACTTCGCCCATAACTGGGAGCGTCTCCGCGATCTCCACCAGAAGCAATTTGTTCCTCGCTGGCTCCGCTGGCTCGAAATTCCGAGAATCGGTCACGCGCTTCCGGTCATGTGCGCCGTCTCCTGCGCGCTGGTTCTGTTCTTCGTGTTGAAAGACATGGGACCCGCGCTCGTGATCGGCTTTCTGTTCCTAACGCTCTTCGCAGTGGCGCGCGGCCGCTCCGGACTCGCCCTACTAGGCGTTGTCTTGTTGATCGCGGGCGTGACCATTGGCTTCCACTACGGCACGCCTCACACCGTAGTGGAACGCGTTTCCATGTGGCTCTCGCCTTGGGATAACGACGTGCGCGGCGGCGATCAGTTGGCCCACTCGCTGTGGGCATTCGCGACCGGCGGTCCCTGGGGCTCCGGTCCCGGCTGGGGCGATCCAAGCCTTATTCCAGCGGGCCACACCGATCTTGTGCTTCCCGCCATCGGCGAGGAATGGGGCTTGCCAGGCGTCGTCAGCATCTGCTTGCTCTTCATACTGCTGGTTCACCGCGCCTTTCGCATTGCGCTGCGTGCGCCCGACGAATACGCCATGTTTCTCGGCATCGGCATGGGCACGCTGCTTGCTCTCGAAATGCTGCTGATTTCCGGAGGCGCGTTAGGCGCCATTCCGCTCTCCGGAGTCGTCTCTCCATTCCTCAGTTCCGGAAACACCGCCATGCTGGCGAATTTCGCAATCTTCGCCGTCCTGCTGCAAATCTCTTCGGAGCCGGAAGCGTCCGCGACTGATTTACTCTCGCTCCCCTTTGCCCTCCCCGTGCGCGTCGCCTCCTGGACATTAGCAATTCTCGCCTTCGCGCTCGTCGCGCGCGCCGCCTACATTCAGGTGCTGCACGATCAAGAGCTTCTCGTGAAGAATGCTCTCGTCTACACGCAGGACGGGGTCAAACGCCCCCAGCGCAATCCGCGTCTGAACTTACTCGCTGCCGCCATTCCGCGTGGAAATATTTACGATCGCAACGGAATTCTGCTCGCCACCAGCAGCTGGTCCGAATTGGAAAAACATCGCGCCGACTATGAGCGGCTCGGCATTTCAATCGACCAAACCTGTTCGCGGCTCGATACCCGCCACTACCCGTTTGGTCCCGCTACTGTGCATCTGCTCGGCGATTTCCGCACCGGTGAGCGCTTTCACGCCACCAACGCGTCTTTCATCGAGCACGATTCGAACATCCGGCTGCAAGGCTTCGCCGAATACAGCGAGCTCGGTCCCGTAGTGCGCTACCGCCATCAACGTGCAAATCCCATCCTGCGCGCCCTGTTGAATCGCGATCGCGATGTCCACGCCACTCTCGATGTGCGTCTGCAGCTCAAAGCCACGGAAATTCTCAGAAATCACTTGGAGCCCACCAACAAGAAAGGCGCGCTGGTAGTGATGAATCCGGAAACCGGCGATGTCCTCGCCCTGGTGAGTTGGCCTGAGCCCGCGCCCAGCGGCCAAGCGAATCCGGACGAGATGCTCGACCGTGCGCGCTACGGTGAGTATCCGCCCGGCTCGACGTTTAAGCTGGTGACCGCGATTGCGGCATTGCGGCTGAATCCGAAAGCAACCCAGCAGACCTACACATGCCGACGGCTGGGAGACGGTCGGGTGGGCACGGTAATTCCCGGTTGGCGCCGGCCCATTCGCGATGATATCGGCGATCATGCCCACGGAACGCTGAATATGGCGAACGCAATAACGGTTTCCTGCAACGCTTATTTTGCGCAGCTCGGCGTGTACAATGTCGGCGCCAAGCCGCTCCTCGAAACTGCGGAGCTGCTCGGCATACCGGCCGGCGACTTAGTCGAAATCAAAAAGATGCTGCCGTTCGCGTCCTATGGACAAGGACCCGTCGTCATCAGCCCGTTTAAAATGGCGCGCGTATCTGCAACTATTGCGGCGGGTGGCTTCATGCCCGAGGGCCGCTGGGTGGTCGATTCCAGCAATTCCCGAACCGCTGCGCCATCGAGGGTGCTGCCGTCCGAGTCAGCCGCGTTCCTGGCGAAGGCCATGCGCTCGGTAGTCACCAGTGGAACCGCAAGAAGCGCGATGGCCGGGATAAAAATGGATGTCGCCGGCAAAACCGGAACGGCGCAGCTGGACCAGGGCGAGCCGCACTCCTGGTTTGCCGGATTTGCGCCGTATGAAGGCGACTCGGCGAAAAAAATCGCCTTCGCGGTTGTCGTCGAACACGGCGGATACGGCGCGCAATTCGCCGCGCCCATCGCCCGCGAGATAGTGGAAGCAGCGCAGCAGTTGGGGATTATCGTTCCATGGCCGTCTCGAACCTCATCGAAAAATTAGGCAAGGCGATTTTTGAAAGCCCTTTCGGAGCTAACCGCCTCTCTAAAGACGCGCCGGAACTAGCGGAAATCCGCCTCGCGGTGCTCGACGCCGTAAAAGCCAAAAGCCATCGTGCCAGCGGAAAGAATGTTTTCCCCTATAACGTCGTCAACATTCATTTACTCGGCGTCCCCACCGAGCAGGCATCCGTATTCACGAGTGAATTCCTGACCGAATATTTCATCGAAGAACTGAAGACCGGTCTCTCGCGGTCGAGTTACCGCTTCCCCTCCGACTTACATGTCGAGATCCACACCACTCCAACCTTGCCGTTGCCCGGCGAGCCTTGGCTCTCCGTTGCGACCGAGTTGAAGCCGGGCAAGAACACCGGAGCAGCGGTGAAAGGCCGCCGTCCTGCGAAGCTGGTGGTCACGCACGGAAAGGCGAATAAAGCCGAGATCCCGCTCGACGAAACGCGAATCAATATCGGAAGAACCGTCGAGGTCTATCGCGCCGGTGGACCCTCGCGAAAAAACGATCTCGCGTTCACTCAGGAGAACGAGATCAACCAGACCGTCTCGCGCGAGCACGCGCACATCCTTTATTCACGAAAAACCGCCGAATACCGCCTCTTCAACGATCGCCTCTATAAAGGCGAAGCGAATTGCGGCCTGTGGATTCTGCGCGACGGCTTAAGCCGGCCGGTCCATCGCAACACCCGCGGAACAGTGCTGAAGTCCGGCGACGAAATCCACCTGGGCAGCGCCGTCGTCCGCTTTCAATCCAGGTAGAGCGCGGTCTATTGCGTTCTCGTAGCTTTGAATTTGCCGCTGTAGCTTTGGAATTGCCAGTCGCCCGTGAGCGCTCCCTCCGCCAGTTCGCCATTCACCTTCAGCGTGCCCGGCCCCACTTCGTCTGAATTGAACTCGAATTCGAGAACGAGCTTGCCGTCGACAAATGTGCCACGCACATCGCTCGCGCCCCATTTCCCGGTTACTTTGTCGCCGTCCTGTTGAAATACAGGGTCGAAGAGGCGCTCACCATCGTCTGTCTGGAAAACAAAATGCCATTTACCGGAAACGTTCGCCGCCTGCGCCGCCTGAGCGGTGCTCTTTGCCGCGAACAACCCGAAGCACAATACCGCCGTAAAAAACGCAATCGCCAGTTTCATTCCATCCATCTTACTCGGGGACAGTCCACCTGTTCACCTGTTTTTCCGAACCGCAAGCATGCCGGCCCGCATACTGTATGAAGCGTGGACCCCTTCATCCAGCGTGGCACCCCAGCATTCCGCCAAACCAACCTCGCTTTGTTCTCGGCAGGCTTCTCCACATTCGCGCTGATGTATTGCGTGCAGCCGCTGATGCCCTTGTTCTCTCGCGAATTTCACGTCGACGCAGCCGCCAGCAGTCTCTCCCTGTCCTTAACCACGGGCCTGCTTGCCATCGCGCTGATGGTGGCGGGCTCGCTCTCAGAAGCCTGGGGCCGAAAACCTGTTATGGTCGCGTCGCTGTTCCTGTCCGCGGCCTTGACCGTCGCGTCCGCCCTCATGCCCGGCTGGCGCAGTTTTCTGTTCATCCGCGCCGTCCAAGGTCTCGCCTTCAGCGGCTTACCCGCGGTCGCCATGGCTTATCTCAGCGAGGAAATGCATATCGGCTCTATCGGCTTGGCGATGGGTCTCTTTATCAGCGGCAGCGCGCTTGGCGGCATGTCCGGGCGTCTGATTGCCGGCGCCCTCACCGATCTCGCCGGATGGAGATCCGCTCTGGCCGTTCTCGGAGCACTCGGTCTGCTTGCGGCGTTCCTCTTCTGGCGCAGCCTGCCCCCCTCCGCGCGTTTTCAATCCCGTCCGTTAGCCTTCCGCCAGCTGCTCGCATCTTTTGCCGGCCACCTCCGCGATCCCGCCCTGCGATGGCTTTTCTTTGAAGGCTTTTTGTTGATGGGCGCTTTCGTGACTATCTACAACTACATCGGATACCGGCTCTCGGCGCCGCCGTACAATCTCAGTCAAGCCGCCGTTGGATCCATTTTCACCGTCTATCTGGTCGGAATCTTCAGCTCCTCGTGGGTTGGCGATCTCGCGGGCAGGCGGGGCCGCGCCAAAACATTCTGGATGCCCATTGTTTTAATGCTCCTGGGCCTCGCCGTCACCCTCTCGAGCCCACTCCCCGCAATCATCGTCGGAATCGCCATCCTGACCTTCGGCTTTTTCGGAGCGCATTCCGTCGCCAGCACCTGGGTCGGCGTTCACGCTCCCCACTCCAAAGCCCAAGCCGCCTCCTTGTATCTCTTCTTCTATTACGTCGGATCGAGCGCCGTCGGTTCCTCGGGAGGCCTATTCTGGAGCGCATCCGGTTGGCCTGCCGTAGTCGCGTTCACCGGCGCGCTCCTTATTCTCGCGCTCTTCATCTCACTGCGCTTGATCGTCGTCGCTCGCGACTGAGCGTCACGCTATCGTCGCCAATGATAATCTATCTCGCGTGAGGCGCTTGCTCGACGCTTTACGCAACGAACGCTCCCCGGTTCCCCTTGACGTCGCCGCGCTCGAACTGGCCGCGGTCGAGTTCCCGGGCCTGGACATCGAAGCCTCGCAGTTTCGTCTCGACAATCTTGCGGAGCAGATTCGCTCGCAACTCACCCCAAATGCCTCCGGTCTCGATTTCATTAAAGCCACAAGCGAGCTGCTCTTCGAAGTCTTGCAGTTCCGCGGAAACGAAGCCGACTATTACGATCCCCGCAACAGTTGCCTGAACTCCGTCTTGACCCGCCGCCTCGGCATTCCTATTTCGCTCTCCGTCGTCTATATCGAAATCGCGCGGCGCCTCGGGCGCTCGGTTTACGGCGTCGGATTGCCCGGACACTTCATCGTCGCCTATGAAGATGCGGAGTCTCGCTACTGGGTCGATCCGTTCCACGGGGGCCGCATTCTCTCGTTTGCGGATTGCTGCGCGCTCGCCAAACAGGCTGCCGATGTGGATCTGCGCTCCAATCCCGCCGTCCTCGCGCCGATCAACAAACGCCAGATTCTGGTCCGCATGCTGAGTAATTTGAAGGCCATTTACTTACGTGGCGAAGCCTTCGACAAAGCCCGCCAAGTGCTCGATCTGCTCATCGACGCTATGCCCGAGTACCCGGAAGAATATCGCCATCGCGGGCTGGTTCATTTGCGCCAATTGAATCATCGCGCCGCCAAGGCGGATCTCGAAACCTATCTCCGCCTCGAGCCGAACGCGCCCGAACGCGAGCAGGTCGAAAAGCAGCTGCTGTTAATCGAGCGCTGGAAGGCCGGCTTGAATTAGCTCGCGCGATCCAGTTCGCGAACCCGCGCCGCGATCAACTCCAGATCGTGAACGAACAAGCCGTACTCTTCTTCGTACCTCTCGGGAACACGCAAGATTGCCGAGGGGTGCACCGTAGCCACTAGCTGCTTGGCCCAAGCGTGTGGAAAGAATTGGCCGCGTTGTTTCGTGATTCGAAAGCTCGGCCCCATCAGCGATTGCGCTGCCGTTGCTCCCAGGCACACCACCAGCTCGGGCTCGATCGCCGTCAGTTCCGCTTCGAGCCACGGCTTGCAGGCCGAGATCTCAATGCCGCTCGGCTTCGCATGGATGCGCCGCTTGCCCCGTTCGATGAACTTGAAATGTTTTACCGCATTGGTAACGTAGATCTTCTCCCGATCGAGACCGGCTTCGTGCATGGCTTTGCTGAGCAGCCGGCCGGACGGACCTACGAACGGCCGCCCCTTCTGGTCCTCTTCATCGCCCGGCTGCTCGCCCACCATCACCACTCTCGCGTCCCGCGGCCCTTCGCCAAAAACCACCTGTGTTGCGTGCCGATATAAATCACACCCTCGGCACTTGGGCGCGGCATCTCGCAAATGTTCCAGATCGCGCGCCGCCGGTACCCACTGCGCCGCGGATGTGAGTTGATTCTTCGCCATCTTTAAGCAGGGCGGACCTCCCAGTCCTGGGTGCCCTCAGGACAACGACGTCCTCGTCGGCTCCTTCACAGCATAGAATGTAAGTGGCCGATGCAAGTTATCGAAGCTGGACAGAACAAGTATCTCCTGTTGGAATTGGATCCCGAATCCGTGGGCAATATCGCGCGTCAAGTCGGCTTCGAATTCAAAATCGACGATCAAAGGCGCGTGCTCTCGCTCGATCTGGCCGCAACCGATCGCCAAGCCCCTCTGCTGTTGTTCGATGCTGCCGACCCCGGAAACCTCGGCTGGTTTTCGCGCTGCCAATTCTATGTGGATGGCAATTCCGGCAGCGTCCTGCAGACTCCGGTTTCGCTCGCCAACCAGCGCGACAAAGCGGGCCGCACTCTGCCGCATGCCGTGCGCCTGCAGATTACCAAAGAGCTGCCCGGCACTTTCCGCATGCCAGGCCGCCAGCCTATCAGCGAGCAGGCAGTTTATGGAGTGTTGTTCAATCTGCTCAACGCCCTTCTGAACACCGGCGTCGGCGTGTGCGGCGGACCCATCGTCAAGCCGCTCGCCGGCCGTACCGGAAATACCCGCCCCAGGAAATAGTCCAATCAGCGTTCCGCGATCGCCCGCTTCGCCTGTTCCACCGCGTCTTCAACTTCGTGTTGATATTTCTCCAGCAGCTCCTTCGTCGCCGCTTCGAAACGCATCACCAGCACAGGCTGCGTATTCGAAGCCCGCACCAATCCCCAGCCCTCCTCGAACGGCACTCGCACGCCGTCTATCTCGATAATCTGGCGATGTCGGCGCATGATGTCCGCCACCTTGCCCACCACTTTAAACTTCATATCGTCCGGGCAATCGATTCGCAGCTCCGCCGTCGAAACCAGCTTCGGAATTCCTTCCAGCTGATACGAAAGCGGCTTGCCCGATTTCGAGAGGATCTCCACTAACCGGCACGCTGCATAGATCGCGTCGTCGTAGCCGTAATATCGGTCGGCGAAGAACATGTGGCCCGACATCTCGCCTGCCAGCTCCGCGCGCTCTTGCTTCATCTTGGCTTTGATCAATGAGTGGCCGGTCTTGTACATTACCGGGTTGCCGCCCCATTCCTTCAGCTTGTCGTACATCGCCTGCGAACACTTCACTTCACCGATAAACGTCGATCCCGGTTTGCGCGAAAGAATCTCGCGGCCGAAAATCAGCAGCAGTATGTCGCCATAAACTACCGCGCCGCTTTCATCGACGGCGCCGATGCGATCGCCGTCGCCGTCGAATGCAATCCCCACATCGGCTTTCTGTTTTTTAACGTTTTCTTTCAGCGCGTCCAGGTTCGATATAACCGTCGGATCCGGGTGATGATTCGGGAAGGCACCGTCCATCTCGAAGAACATCTCAGTGGCTTCGACATTCAGCTTTTCAAACACTCGATGAACCACCGGACCAGCCGCGCCGTTGCCCGTATCGAGCACTACTTTCACCTTCTTCTCGAAAGGAAACTGCCCGGCAATTTCGTCCACATAGGGACTTACCGCGTCAACTTGTTTCAGCGATCCCGTCCCGGATTCCAGGTCGTTGCCTGTGATGAGCTTGTAAACCGCCTGAATCGCTTCGCCATACAGCGTGCTGGTGCCGCAGACCGTCTTGATGCCGTTGTATTCCGGCGGGTTGTGGCTGCCCGTGATCATCACCGCGCCATCCCCCTTGAAATGCACGGCTGCGTAATAGAGAACCGGCGTCGGCACGGTGCCCACATCTAAGACATGCGCGCCCCCGGCCAGAAGACCTTTGACCATCGCCTCGTGAAGGCGCGCCCCGCTTAGCCGGCAATCGCATCCCAGGCAGATCGTCCGCCCGCTATGACGAATGATGTAGGTGGCCAGCGCCCGCCCCAGCAACTCCACGTCCGGGTCGGTCAGTTCCTCTTCCGCGATTCCACGTATATCGTATTCGCGGAAAATACTCTGCTTGAGCATCTGTACTCAGCATACCCGTGCTTGGCCCCCCTCTACCCCAGCACTTCGCGCCGCACCACCAGGCTCTCCAGATAGTCCTTATCCAGCTCGTATCCGAATCCCGGTTCATTCGATACCTGAATCGTTCCGCGAGACGTCACCTCCACCGGTGGCGCAACGATATCCCGCTTCCAATACCGCTTGCTGGCCGAGACATCGCCCGGCAGCACAAAGTTCCGCAGAGTCGAAAGCGCAATATTATGCGCGCGCCCAATTCCCGATTCCAGCATCCCTCCGCACCAGACCGGAATAGCGTTTCCCGCGCATACGTCATGCACCCGCTTCGCCTCCGCGAAACCGCCCACCCGTCCCAGCTTGATGTTGATGATGCGCGCCGCTTTCAACCGGATCGCCTGCTGCGCGTGATGCGCCGAGCGGATGCATTCATCGAGACAAATCGGCGTATCGAGCGATCCCTGCAGAACACCGTGATCCACGATGTCATCGTGCGCCAGAGGCTGCTCGATCATCATCAGGTAAAAATCATCCAGCTTCTTCAGATGTTGCAGGTCTCTCAGCGTGTAGGCGGAATTGGCATCCGCCATCAGCTTGATATTCGTGAAACGCTGCCGCACTTGCGCAACTGCATCCACGTCCCACCCCGGCTTGATTTTCATCTTCACCCGCTGATATCCCGCTGCGAGTTCAGTCTCGATTTTTTCGAGCAGTACCTCGACGCTGCTTTGGATACCCAGCGATACTCCGCACGGAATTTCACGCCGCGCCCCCCCGCCGATCGTCTTCCAAAGCGGCTCGCCCTTTAGCCGCGCCTGCAAATCCCAAATAGCGGTTTCCATGCCGCCCCGCGCCATATTATGTCCGCGGATGTGCGCCGTGCGGCTCCCCACTTCCTCAGGCGACGAAAATTCATGCCCCAGAATCCGCGGCGCAATGTAATCGATCAGCAGCGGCCATACCGAGCCGGTCCACTCTTCGTTGTAGAACGGGTTCTCTCCCGCCGTTACCTCGCCCCATCCCGAAATCCCATCCGCAAACGCCTCCACCAGGACGATGTTCCGCTCCTCCGTGCGCCCGAAGCTGGTCTCGAACGGATTCAGCAGCGGCATCCCGATCTGCCGCACTACGATCTGATCTACTTTGATTCCCATTGGCCCAGCAGGTATGTCCCCGCGTCTGTACTCTTCTCAAATCCGATCACCGCCAGCCCCGCCCGGAAATGCTTGTCGAATTGCTCGCCAATGCCCGCCTGTATCTCACGCGCGCGCTCCGGATCGCCTTTCCGCAATTCGGCGATCGCCACCGGCACATCGATCCTGGCTTGAATCGTCGCCTTCTCAAACGGCCGACTCGCGATCCACCATTCCGCCACCAACCGGTCGGTCGGCATGCCGCTATGCAAACGGCTCGTCGTCGTCCCATATTGGTTGTGAACATACCGCCGCGCGATCGCGCCCAGCCGCTCGATATTAAAAAACGCGTTCTTGATCTCCAGCGGATCGAATGTCCATTCAATTAAATCGATTCCGTTCTCGATGCCGTAATCCCGCTGCTTTAATTTCAATTTCCGGCCCAAGCCCGTGTTCCGGTATTTCGACAGCACTCCCAGCATGTGGCTATGCAGATATGGTTTCCCCCGGGTTTCAGTCCTGGAATGCAGAGGCAAAAGGCCACCATCTTCCCGCCCTCGAACGCGCCCAGCACCTGCCCTCCAATCTTGCTGGCCACCACGAATAAGCGCAGCGGCAGTAATTCGACGTCCTTAAACCCCCAAATCTCACGTTGCAGGCGCACGGCCTCGCCAAACTCATCCAGTTTGGTCAACTGCCGAATGTCGACCGCCGCATCCTCAGGCATGTAATCGAGTATGGTATCCCAAGCTTCTTTTTTGCGCGCCGTTCGGACTGGCTAAGCGCCCGTAATGAATTTCAGCCCGGCTGCGCAGCCCTTCACAATCGGCTACGCCGGTCCGTGAACACGTTAAAGCTAACGGGCTCCATCAGTCTTTTGTTCTAGCCAAGGGCTGGGCGCCAGAGTGATCTGTTGGCCGTGGGCCGCAGCCCATTCTGCGATCTGTTGTCCTATTGTTTCGTCCAGCAAATCGAAATACGGAGACCGGGTATCGTTCCAGATGAAAATAGTGCCGCGCGGAAACTGAAGAAGCTTGTCTTTCAGCGCCTGGACCGATACCAGCTGATAACAAGCGACCGTGAACGCCCCAAGCCCCACTCCTGAATAGGAGATCTGCACAGGGCGCTGGTTCGCGGTTTGCAGGCATACGTCCAGATTCATCCTTGCACTCTCGCTCGTCGTCGTGGCCAGAATATTTCGCAATTTCGTCTCATCAGCCAACCAGCCGCGAGCGTGAGCCAGCACCTGCGGCAGCTCCATCCCGAGGTCTCGTTCCAATATGAGGGGATCAGGCTGTTGGCCGTGCGATTCCAGTTCCGACATCCGGTTCCGCCACTTATCCTTCCAGCGCATAAAGCGGTCCCAAACCGGTTGCTCTGACCGAGCCGAGCCATAGTCGCGGATATAACGCAGTGCCTGAACGGCGACCATCAAATTCGAATTATCCAGCTCGCGTATGGCGAGCCGCTCCACGTTTTCATCTTTTTCTACGATATTGCCGATTTGCTGAAACACGGTTTCGCCGCAGCCTTTAAATACGCGGTCGAGAAGAGCAGGCGCGCCAGGAGCGCTCGTTTTCAGTAGCCATCCGGCTACATTTACTTGCGCCAGGCAATCCAGTTTCTTGGGATCGCTATTTAAAGCTTGCAGAATCGCCGCCGCCGCGCGGAAATCCGCATACCTGGCCAGAAGGCCGCTAAGATTCCGCTGGACGTATGGATCGGTTGCGGCGACCAGATGTTCCGCGATCGCCTGTTGAGCTTCCGGCAAAGTGGCGTCGGTAAGAAATCCTAGCTGATTCGCATCATATCGAGGTTCGGCGCGAGTGATTTCCGAAAGCACGACCGGCCGGGCCGTCGTCGGATCAAGTTCATACCAGCGCTTAAGCGCGGCGCTGGAGATGCTGAGAAGCCCGAATATTTTCGTATTGATCGGGAAATGCACATCGATGGTCAGGGTTGAAAGTCGTTTCAGCACGGGAATCCAACTGGGGTCTTCCACTCGAGGCCATTCCCGGGAGACCCAGAGCTCCTGTTTGTCCGCGGGAAGCATGTCGAAAACGCTAATCAGAATCTTTCGCGATTCGGGATCGAGTCTTTCCGTCAGCCGCCGCGTAGGCGCCTCGAGCAGCGTGTCGAGAGATATGGCGAGCGCGTAACCCCTCTTCTTAGCGAGTTGATTTGTAAGCTGCTGCCGTGTCCTAGCCATCGCTTCCTGATACTCGTTGTGCTGCTCGGGCCATCGCCCCGCTTCGGGATTAACCAACAGCCAACAAAGCGCGTTTAAGAAGCGCTCCGAAACCGGAAAGTCGGGCTGAGCCAGCAGATGGTTCGCCTCGTCAACGGCCACCTCTCGTGCTCGAGAGGTCAGTAGCCCTTGCAGGCATTCGCGATCCATCAGCACGTTCTCGCCACGCAGGCGCCGCGCCAGCTCCCTGCTGGATTCAGGCGTGTCGAGGTGTCGAAGACGCTCAATTGCGTGAAAGGCAGCGGGATCGAGGACGCCGAAATCCGATCGCGGGAAGGCATGATCGAGTTCCGTTCTGATCTCTGTCAGTTGTTCTGCCTGCCACGCAGGATCGGCTGCGATAACTTCGAACTCGATTTCACCCGTGACCAGGGGAACGCGACCCTTCCAGCTCCCATCCACACCCCATAGCGAAACCCGATTCGTTTCGATCGATAAACGATAGTGGCCAGGCGCTTCGAACCGGAACCAATCGTTCAGCGTGAGCGTGACAACCTGCGGCTGCCCCGCCGCCATCCGCGAAGACCATGTCGAAGGCCCCATCGTATTCTGCGGGAGTACGTTTAAATATGGCTGCAAAGGATCTGAAAAGCCGGCGGCCGGTGAGAAATGGAATTTATCGCAATCGATCCGCCGACCATCGCGATCGCGATCCATGGTGATGACACTGTAGTCTGCGCCCTCGGCGGTGAATACCATTTCGAGCGGGACTAGCTCACCAATGTGGAACCTCTGCTTTTCAGAAGCGATGCGCAGCGTAACGTGGACTGGCGCTTCCTTCGGAGGCAACTGGCTTAGTACGATTTGGGACGCCGCCGAAACGCGCAGCAGTGCGAGCGCGAAGAGTAGCGAGACAGTGCTTCTCATTCTCACTCTGGACGCCCACGGAAGAACGCTGGTTCCCGTGCGCTTTGACGCGGAACCCGCCAAGGCGAAAAGCCGCTAACAGCCTTCTGAAATTTCCCCTAACCCATTGCTTTGAAGCACTTCACCCGAAATGCCCTTCCGGAGACTTGACCCCTCGCGTTACCTCAGGTCGATTTCAGGAGGCAAGACCTTTATGACATCCCGTGAAGCTCGAACCTCGCGCCGCGCCGCCGAGCGCAAAGCCAACAAACTCGAAAACAAGCGGACCAAAGCCGCCGATCTGAACCCCGACTGTAAAGGAGGGGTCCCCAACACTGGCTTCGTTTCGCAAGCTCCGTCGACCCGCCCCGAAATCAATCGTGGAAACTCGCAACACAGCACCGGCCGCGTCACTGTTCAGGGGGAAGAAGGATGAGGCCGCGCTCCTCAGCGAGCCGAAGACTCAAGCGAGGTTTTCGTCTCGTAATTCGTTAAAGCATGGTCTCGCCTCCGGCCAGATCATCGTCGCCGGCGAAGATCCAGCCGCCTTCGAATCTCTCCTCAACGCTCATCTCGAAGAACACCAGCCCGCCAGCCCCGCCCCAGCAAAGCGGTTCTTGACAACCGAATACTCGATCGGCACCACGTCGACACGCAACGTGTCCACAGCCAATAGAAAGAGCTACAGCGATACACTAGTCCCTGCCAAACTCTTCCAAAGGATCACGATTAATGGCTTTCGAAAAACGAACGAAATTAGCGGGAAGCGAGAAGCGGCCTCTTCCCGGCTCGCATCAGGTCGGTACGGTTCAGAAGGATGAAACGGTGCGCGTCACCGTCATCTTGCGGCGAAAGGGCGCTGCCCCAGCGGTCGCAACCGGAGCGGGACCTCAGGTCCGTCTTACCCACGAGGAATTCAAGCAACAGCACGGCGCGGATCCGAACGACATCGCGCTCATCGAGAGATTCGCTCATCAGTTCCAGTTGACCGTGGTAGAAACCAATGCCCCAAAGCGCAGGGTCGTCCTGACCGGTACTGCCGACGCAATGAGTAAAGCGTTTGGAGTCGATTTTGTTTGCTATAAGGTTGAAACCACCGGAAAGGATTTTCGCGGGCGCAGCGGCGCGCTCAGCATCCCGACTGAGCTGGAAGGCGTGGTCATGGCCGTTTTAGGTCTCGATACGCGGCCCATCGCTAAGCCGCATTTCAGAAGGAAAAAGAGAGCCGCTCCCACCTCATTTACTCCGCCTCAAGTTGCCGCTCTGTACGATTATCCGGCCGGGTTGACCGGCGTCGGCCAAACCATCGCAATCATCGAGCTGGGCGGAGGATACACTACATCCGACCTCCAGACTTATTTCAGTGGATTAGGAATCAACGAGCCGAACGTGACTGCCGTTTCCGTCGACGGCGGCCAGAACACGCCTGGCTCCGACGCCGACGGCGAAGTGATGCTCGATATCGAGGTGACCGGCGCGATCGCAACCGGATCGAATATCGCGGTTTATTTTGCGCCAAATACCGACCAGGGATTTATCGATGCCATCACCGATGCCGTGCATGACGCCACGCGCAAGCCGTCTGTCGTTTCGATTAGCTGGGGTGGCCCCGAAGACACCTGGACGCAGCAGTCGCAAACTGCCATGAATGCCGCTCTTCAGGACGCCGCAACGCTCGGAGTGACCGTCACCGTTGCCGCCGGCGACGATGGCTCTACAGATGGCGAGACGGATGGGAAACTGCATGTGGACTTCCCGGCCTCGAGCCCCTACGCCCTCGCGTGCGGCGGAACCAAATTGCAAGGCGCCGGCGCAGCCATCTCCTCCGAGGTGGTCTGGAACGAAGTTGCAAACCAGGAGGGCGCCACAGGCGGAGGCGTGAGCAACGCCTTCCCCTTGCCCGCCTACCAGACCTCGGCCGGCGTTCCGAAGCAACCCGAAACAAATTTTGTGGGCCGCGGCGTGCCGGATGTCTCCGGAGATGCCGACCCCAGCACCGGCTACCAGGTGCGTGTGGATGGACAAGATCAAGTGATCGGCGGCACCAGCGCCGTTGCGCCTCTCTGGGCCGCGCTGGTGGCTCTTCTGAATGAACAAATCGGAACCCCCGTCGGCTTCCTGAATCCCAAACTCTATCCGCTGAAGGAATCCGTCTTTCACGATGTCACCAGCGGCACCAACGACGACAGCGGGTTGGGATACTACAGCGCTAAAGCGGGGTGGGACCCGTGCACGGGACTCGGCAGTCCGAACGGAACCGCGCTGTTGAATGCGCTCTCGACGACAACTTCTGCCGGTCAACGTGTTCCGCTTCCCGGCAGCGTTCCGCGCCACAATAGTTCGGATGTCTTTTCCAACTTGCCGGACCCCGGCCAGGAGCTCGTTAGCGCCACCCTCATCCTGCGCAGAAATCCAGCCGCGCCGGGAGCGGCGGATGCCGGCGAACAGTTGCTTGCCGGAACACAACCCCGCCTCTCCAGAGAACAAGCACTCGAGAACACCGCCGCCGATCCCAACGATATGGCCGCCGTATGCGCCTTCGCGCAGCACTACGGATTGACCATACTGCAGGAGAATCTCGAAACGCGCGTGGTGCGCGTACAAGGAACCGCGGAACAGATGGATGAGGCGTTCGGCGTCATGCTCTGCTATGTGACCGATCAGAAGGGGGATCGCTACGTCAGCTATGAAGGGCCGCTTTCCGTCCCGCAGTCGATCTCGAAAGCAGTTGTCGCCGTTCTAGGTCTCGATCAGCGGCCCGTAGCAAAGCATCATACGGCAACTTAGTACAGCGCTGGTTCACCCGGCGGTCGGCTCTTCCAGCGCCGATGAATCCACATCCACTGATCGGGATATTCCCGAATGATCCGCTCAATCGCGGCGTGCAGCCGTTGCGTATCCGCCCCCGCATCGCCCGTCATTTCCACTTCGGGGTAAAAACGCAGCACGTACCGCCTGCTGGTTTCGTCCCAAATCGCAAAACCGGGGAGCACCGGCGCTTTCGAGTGATGCGCCAGCTTCACGAATGCCGATCCGGCGCAAGCGGGTTTGCCAAAAAAATTGATGAAGACGCCCTCCGACGTGCTGGTATTCTGATCGATCAGAACTCCCACCGCCTCGTTGTTTTTCAGAGCTTTGATAACAGCGCGCGCCGCGTCCTTTTTGTAGATCAGGCGATTGCCGGAAAGCGTGCGGCGCTGTTCCACGATCCGATCGATCAGCGGGTTATCGAGTGGCCGCGCCATCACGTTCATCGGCTCGGTCATCAGCGCATGAGCGAACGCGCTCAGCTCCCAATTGCCCAGATGCGCCGTCGCGATCAAAACCCCGCGACCCGCGCTTTTTGCGTTCTGATAGTTCTCCAGTCCCTCGTACACAATCCATTCGGAAATGTTGGACGAGTTGCGCGAAGGAAAACGCGCCACCGTTACAATCAGCCGCGCAATGCTGCGGAAAACGCCGTCGATGATCTCATTGCGCTCCCCCGTATCCAGCCCCGGCAGCGCGAACGACAAGTTCTTCAGCCCCACGCGCCGAAGCTTTGGCATCGCGAGATCGAGCGTGCGGGTCGTTGTGCGGGCAATCGCATCGGCCGCACGCATTGGAAACCACTCGAGCGCAAACCCGAGTACGCGGCCCAGCCCATACTCGGCCCAAACTTGCACCCAGGTTTTCTTTGAGGCCAATTGTGGAGTTTAGTCGATCCAACCGCCGCCGAGCACCAGGTCGCCGTCGTAGAATACCGCAGCCTGTCCCGGCGTCACGGCGCGCTGCGGTTCATCGAATTGCACTTCAACCCGCGAATCGCCCGCCCGCGCTATCAACATCGCCGGCGCGGCAACGTGCTTATTCCTGATCTTCACCTGTGCGCGCAGCGGGCCGGCAGGTGCGGCAATCGACAGCCAGTTCACCGCTCGCGCCGTAAGTGATCGCCGCATCAACTCCTCATTCCGCCCTACGGTGACGCGCTGGGTGGATGGCTCCGTCGCGATGACATACAGCGGCTCGCCCGCCGCAACCCGCAATCCCCGCCGCTGGCCAACCGTGAAATGGTGCGTTCCGGCGTGCCGGCCCAGCACTCTGCCGTTCGTATCGACAATCTCGCCCTGGGTATCCGCGGCATCGGCACCCTGCTCCCGAAAATATGCGTCGATGAATCCCGCGTAATCGCCATTCGGGACGAAGCAAATCTCCTGGCTGTCGTTCTTCTCCGCCACCGGCAGCGCAAGCTCTTTCGCCAGCTCGCGCACTTGCGATTTCACCATGCCGCCTAACGGAAACATTGTGCGCGCCAATTGAGCTTGCGTCAGCCCAAACAGGAAATAGGTCTGATCTTTGCCTTGGTCCACGCTCGCCCGCATCTGATAGCGGCCCGTTGTTTCGTCAAAGCTCAATCGCGCGTAGTGCCCCGTCGCGATTTTCCCCGCTCCCACTCCGTCCGCCATCTCAAGGAACTGGTCGAACTTGATGAAGTTGTTGCAGAGCGTACACGGGATCGGCGTGCGCCCCGCCAGATAATCGTCCACAAATGGCTTTACAACCTGCTCCTCGAAACGCTTCTCAAAATTCACGACATAATATGGAATCCCGAGAAGGGAGGCCACGAACCGCGCATCGTATACGTCGTCGAGCGAGCAGCATCGACCCACTGAGCCGCCCTCCGGCACCAGCTCCGGCAGCCGCCGCTGGTTCCACAGCTGCATCGTCAAGCCGATCACGCTCAATCCTTGCCGCTGCAGCAGCCCAGCCACAACTGAGCTGTCCACGCCCCCCGACATCGCTACCGCTACGGGAGCATCGCCCTCAAACGACAAGACGCCTCTCCAATTTCGCCGCGCTTCGAAGCTTGCTCACGGCGCCCGTAACGGCCTCTATTAAGGTGGTAACGTCCTCAATCGTGTTATAGCGGCCGAACGAGAATCGCACACTCGATCGCGCTTCTTCCGTGCTTCGGCCCATCGCGAGCAACACATGCGAAGGCTCTACCGACCCGCTGCTGCACGCCGACCCGGTCGACACCGCGATTCCTTTCATATCCAAGGCGATCACCAATGCTTCACCGGAGATGCCCCGGAACAACATATTGCTCGTATTCGGCAGCCGCAGGTCGCTTGCGCCATTCACCTCGATGTCCGCGTCGGACAACAAAAGCTCCGCCTCAAAAAAGTCGCGGAGAGCGGACAAATACGCCGGCGCGTCGGCATCGCACATTTCCACCGCTTTGGCGAAGGCCATGGCCGCTGGGACATTCTCAGTGCCGGGTCGCCGCTCACGCTCGTGCCGTCCGCCATAGTGAATGCCACGCAAGGGCGTGCCTTTCCGCACAAAGAGTCCACCTACTCCCTTGGGTCCGAAAAGCTTGTGCGCTGTGATCGAATAAAGATCCACTCCGAGCTGCTGCACATCGACGTCAATCTTGCCCAGCGCCTGCACTCCATCGGAATGAAGATAAACCTCCTGGCCCGCCGCGCGTCGCGAGCGCACCAGATCCGCAATCTCGCGAATCGGCTGAATCGTGCCCGCTTCGTTATTCGCGTGCATGATGGACACCAGCACGGTCCTCTGCCGCAGATTGGCCTCGATTTCCTTGACACGGATCGCGCCGCTTTTATCCGCTGAAGCGTAGCTGACCTCCACGCCCTCGCGCTCCAATGGCGAAATGGTTCGAGGACTGACGGGATGCTCAATCGCGCTTGTAATGACGTGCTTTTGCGCGCCAGGTAGATTGCGAACCAAACCCAGAATCGCAAGATTGTTCGACTCCGTACCTCCGCTGGTGAACACGAATTCTGCGGGCGAGGCGTGCAGAAATTCGGCAATGGTCCGCCGCGATTTCTCGAGCTGCTGCCGCGCTAACTGCCCTTCGCTATGCGCGCTGGAGGCGTTTCCGAATACCTGCCGCAGCGCGGCAGCCATCGTATCCGCCACTTCGGGCGCAACGAACGTGGTCGAATTGTGATCGAAGTAGAGCAGAATCAGGCGCGCAACGAAATTGTGCGGTTTTGATTACAATTCTAGCAGCGTATGGATTCCTCCCGCCTGGGCCCGATCATCACTCTCACCACCGATTTCGGCCTCGCCGATCACTACGTCGGAACCGTGAAAGGCGTGCTGCTGAGCCGCTGCCCGGACGCGCGGCTGGTGGACATCTCGCATGGGATTCCGCCCTTTTCGATCTACTCGGGAGCCTATACGATCGACCAGGCCGCGCCGTACTTTCCTCCGGGAGCCATCCACCTGGTCGTAGTCGATCCAGGCGTCGGCACCGAGCGTAAGCCGCTGCTCGTCGAATCGGGCCGGCAATATTTCATCGCTCCCGATAACGGCGTTCTCAGCATGGTGGTTGCGCGCGACAAGGCGCACAAAGTGCGCGAGATTGCGAACCGCAGACTTTGGTCGATTCGCCCTCGGCGACATTTCATGGCCGCGATATATTTGCGCCCGTCGCCGCCGCGCTCGCGAGTGGCCTGGCAACTCCCGCGGATATCGGGCCGCTGCTTCCGCAGATGCAGCTGCTTCCAGACCTCCAGCCGGAACAGACTAGTCCCGGCGTCTGGCGGGGGAAATTGCTTTCCGTCGACCGCTTTGGAAACGCAATCACCAACTTCAAGTCAACCGCCTTCGCGCGGATCGCCACTACAGCCTTTACGCTCACCCTCGAGAATCACGAAATACCGAGATTCCGCCCGACCTTCGGAACCGCGCCTGCCGGGTCTCTGCTTCGCGTATTTCGGAAGCTCCGGCTATATCGAGGTGGCCGCCAATCGGCAGAGCGCCGCGGAGCTGCTTGGGGCTGTGGCCGGAAATAGCATCACCCTGCGGTTTTAGCGGTTCGCGTTACAATTTATCTAAGTCTTTCATAATCCAGGCGAACTCCCGCCGCCGTTTGATGACAGCCACCGAAACAACCACCCTCAGCCGCGCTGCCGAATTTCGCAAAAAACTGCAATCGAAGATTGTGGTTGCCGACGGCGCCATGGGCACCATGCTCTATGCCAAGGGCATCTTCATCAACCGCTGCTTCGACGAGCTGAATCTGTCAGCGCCGCAATTGGTGAAAGAGATTCATCAGGAGTACGTGAAGTCCGGCGCGGAAGTGCTCGAAAGCAATACGTTCGGCAGCAATCGCATCCGTTTGGCGGCATTTGGTTTTGCCGAAAAGCTGCTGGCGATCAATCAAGCGGGCGTTCGCCTGGCCCGCGAAGCCGCCGGAGAGAAAGCCTTCGTGGCCGGCGCGATAGGTCCGCTTGGAACGCAGATTGAGCCGCTTGGCCCTACCTCGTTTGAGGAAGCGCGCGCCATTTTCAAGGAGCAAGCAGACGCGCTGGTGGCCGCCGGCATTGACTTGCTCGTGGTCGAAACGTTCTATGAGCTGAACGAACTCCGCGAAGCGATTTACGCCGCGCGCCAAGCCGCCGGACCCGAAATGGTCATCGTGGCGCAAGTTACCGTCAACGACGACGGCAGCCTTCGCGATGGCACCAGCACCGCCACATTCACAAGGAGCTTGAATGAATGGCCGGTGGATGTGATCGGCGTCAATTGCTCCGCGGGTCCCAAGGCCGCGCTCGAGACCATCGAAAAAATGGTCCCGCACACTACCAAACCGCTGAGCGCGATGCCGAATGCCGGCCAACCCGCGACGGTGGAAGGCCGCAACATCTATCTCTGTTCTCCCGAATACATGGCTCAGTACGCGCGCCGCTTCCTGCAGGCCGGCGTTCGCGTAATTGGCGGCTGCTGCGGCACCACGCCGGAACACATCAAGCTCATTTGCAGCGAAGTGCGCTCTCTGCAGCCGGTTCAAACCAGGGCTTCCGCGGCAACCATCGTGGAAGAAGGCAAGCCCGAGGTCAAGCGGCTCGCCAAGGTTCCCATTGCACAGAAATCGCAGCTCGGCGCAAAGCTTACTGCCGGAAAATTCGTTGCGTTCGTCGAAATTCTTCCACCGCGTGGAGTAGACGCTTCGAAGGAAATAGCCGGTGCGCGGCTGTGCCGTGAAAATGGAATCGACTGCATCAACGTTCCCGATGGTCCTCGCGCCAGCGCCCGTCTCAGCGCCCAGGTGACCTGCCAACTGATCCAGCAACAAGCCGGAATCGAAGCCGTGCTGCATTTCTGCTGCCGCGACCGCAACATCCTGAGCATTCAATCGGAATTACTCGGCGCGCACACGGTCGGAGTTCGAAACCTCATCTGCATTACGGGCGATCCGCCGCGCATGGGCACCTACCCGGACGCCACGGCTGTTTTCGACGTCGACGCTATTGGCCTGACAAACATCGTCAATAACCTGAATCATGGCCTCGATATTGGCGGTAATCCGATTGGCTCCCAAGCTGCGCTGCTCATCGGCGTAGGCGCGAATCCAGGCGCTCTGAACATGGACGAGGAGTTGCGCCGCTTCGCCTGGAAAGTAGAAGCGGGCGCGGAATATGTCGTTACGCAACCGGTGTTCGACCTTAATCTGCTCGAGCTGTATCTCAAACGAATCGAGCAATTCAAGCTGCCCGTCATCTGCGGCATTTGGCCGCTTACCAGTTACCGGAACGCTGAATTCATGGTGAACGAGCTGCGCGTACCGGTGCCGAAACAGTTCACGGAACGCATGCGGTGCGCAGAGACGGCCGACAAAGCTCGAGCCGAAGGAATTCGTATCGCGCAGGAGATGGCCGAGCGTACCCGCTCCCTGGTCGAAGGCGTGCAGTTGAGCGCGCCGTTTGGCCGGTATGAAATGGCCGTGCAAGTTGCCGAGGCCCTCGGGCAACGATAGACTGAACGGATTACGGTTACTCCTCAGTGGCTACCGACCTTATCGAAATCGACGTCGATAACCCATATCCGGGCGCCATCGACCGCGTTGTCGATGAAGTCGCTCGCGGGCATGTTGTGGGCGTGCCGACGGACGCCCTATATGCCCTGGTTGCGGACCCGCTCAATCTGCAGGCGGTGGGCCGCGTTTTTGCTGCGAAGGGTCGCGAGAGCGTGCGCTCCTTGCCTTTGGCGATTTCCGACGTCCTGATGGCCGAGGACTTGGGCAAAGAGCTCAACAGCCGCTTTTACATTCTGGCGCGTCATTTCTGGCCCGGGCCGCTCACCATGATCGTTCCCGCCGCCGCCAACGTCCCCCTTAAAGTAACCGGCAACACGGGGCGCCTGGCGCTCCGCCATGCAGATTGCGCCGTGCTGAACGCCATCGTCGAAAAGACCGGTCACGCGCTCATCGCCACCAGCGCCAACATGTCCGGTCAACCGACATTATCCAGCGGCATCGAGCTGTTCGCCGCCATGGATGGCCGCGTCGACCTGGTGCTCGACGGCGGCATCTGCACCGGCCCTGGCCCCACCACCATTGACATCACCGAACCGTACTGGCGCGTAATCAAAGAGGGCGCCATTTCCGAAAAAGAAATCGCCGACAGGCTGCAGGCGAACTGAACCCCGCGCGCCGGCGAGCTCGCGAATCTCACACATCATGAAAAAACTCCTGTTCCTTTTCCTGTCGCTTAATTCTTTCCTGCCGCTGCTCGCGCAACAGCCTTCTCCCGCAGCACCGCCCGGATCTCCTCCAGCCGCTGCGGTGCCCTCAGCCGCCCAGTTCGCCTCGCAAAGCAGCGACGAGATCCTCAAGCGCGTGGAAGACGTCCTCTGGTTCCTCCGGCTTTCCGATATCGCCGACGTCGACAAGATCGAGTACACCAGCTCCCCTCCTACCCACATCACTAATCCCAAAGCGCCCGGCGCGACAAATCCGCTGATCATTCATGCCTATACGTTCATCCCCAAAAATCTGGATCGGTCTAAAAAACAACCTTTCCTGACCTTTGCTCATCAAGGCGTGCATGCCAATTTCGACACCAGCGACCTGCACGTCATGCGAGAGCTTCTCGAGCAGGGCTACAGCATCATTGCGTGCGATTATCGCGGCAGCACCGGTTATGGCCGCGGCTTCTATGAAGACATCGATTACGGCGGGCGCGAAATCGACGACGTCTATAACAGCACTCTCTGGATGCTGCAGAACTACGGCTTTCTCGATCCAGCCCGCGCCGGAATGATGGGTTGGAGCCACGGCGGATTCATCACCCTGATGAACATCATGCAGCACCCCAAGACCTATGCGGTCGCTTACGCCGGCGTTCCGGTCAGCGATCTTGTCGCCCGCATGGGCTATGAGCCTGAGTCGTACCGCAGCTCTACTCAGCGCCCTATCACATCGGCAAGTCGGTTCGCGATGACATCGAAGAATATCGCCGCCGCTCGCCCGTCAACCATGTCAAGGATCTCGAAACGCCGTTGCTCATTCACGCCAACACCAACGATGAGGACGTGAATTATCTCGAAGTGGAACATCTCATTCAGGCGCTCAAAGCGGAAGGCAAGAAGTTCGAATACAAGGTGTATCAGAATGCGCCCGGCGGCCATTACTTCAATCGCACCGACACCAAACTGGCGCGCGAATCGCGGCTCGAAGTGTACCGCTTCTTAGCCGGCTATCTGCACCCGGCGAACCCTCCGAAATAGTCGCTCCTGTAACCAAATAGACACCGAAACAGCCATTGTTCTAGACTTGAATGTTTTCGTAACACCTATGCAAACTGCAAAAACATGTACCCGCTCATTGCTGCTCGTGCTTGCCGCCGCTTATCTCGGTTTGCTCGCTCGCGGCCCAAACTGCGCCCAAAATCACCACACCCAAAGAACAGTTCGGCTTCAACCTCGGCGACGATTACCAGCTCACCAACTACACCCAGCTCAGCGAGTACTGGCACAAACTCGCCTCCGAATCCGACCGCATGAAGCTGGTCGAGATCGGCAAAACGGCCGAAGGACGGCCGCAGATACATGGCCATCGTCACCTCGCCCGAAAACCTGAAGATGCTCGACCATTATAAGGAGATCTCGCGCAAGCTCGCGCTCGCCGAAGGGTTGTCCGACGACGAGGCGCACGCGCTCGCCAGAGAAGGCAAGGCCGTGGTCTGGATCGACGGCGGCCTGCACGCGAGCGAAGTCGAGTGCGCGCAAGCGCTCAGCGAGATGGTCTATCAGATGGTCAGCCGCACCGATCCCGAGACCATGCGCTTCCTCAACGACGTCATCATTCTGTTCGTTCAGGCCAATCCCGACGGCCAGGAACTGGTCGCCAACTGGTACATGCGCAATCCCGATCCGACCAAGCGCTCTACGATGCCGGTCTTCCGCGCCTCTGGCACAAATACATCGGCCACGACAACAACCGCGACTTCTTCATGTGCAACATGCCGGAATCGACCAACATCAACCGCGTGCTTTACCTCGAGTGGTTTCCGCAGATCATGTACAACCACCACCAGACCGGCCCTCCCGGCGCGGTGATCTTCATGCCGCCGTTCCGCGATCCGTTCAATTATCATTTCGATCCGCTGATCATGATGGAGCTCGACCAGGTCGGCGCGGCCATGCACAGCCGCATGGAAGCGGAAGACAAGCCCGGCGCGGGCATGCGCAGCGCGGCCACTTACTCCACTTGGTACAACGGCGGCCTCCGCACCACCACGTATTTTCACAACATGATCGGCCTGCTGACGGAAATCATCGGCAGCCCCACGCCCATCGACATTCCGCTGGTCCCCGCGAATCAGTTGCCCGACGGCGATCTTCCGTTCCCGATCGCGCCGCAGAAATGGCATCTGCGCCAGTCGATCGAGTATTCGCTGACCGCCAACCGCGCCGTGCTCGATTTCGCCTCCCGCTATCGCGAAGACGCTGCTGTACAACATCTATCGAATGGGCAAGAACTCCATCGAGCGCGGCAACGACGATTCCTGGACCATCACTCCCAAGCGCATCGAAGCGCTCGAAGCGCTGCCGCGGCCGACGGAGCAAGCGCCTGCACGCGGAATGCGAGCGCCGGTGCTACCTCCGGCCGCCGGCCGGCGTTTCGGCGGACGCGAGGCGTTCCCGCCAAGCTCTACGACACCGTTCTTGCACGATCCCGCACATGCGCGATCCGCGCGGCTACATCATTCCCGCCGATCAGCCGGATCTCCCCACCACCATCAAGTTCCTGAACGCTCTTGCTCAAGAACGGCGTCGCTGATCGAGCGCGCCACCGCCAGTTTCCAGGTCGCCGGCAAAAACTATCCGGCCGGATCCTACGTCGTCAAGTCCGCGCAGGCGTTCCGGCCGCACGTCCTCGACATGTTCGAGCCGCAGGACCATCCGAACGATTTCCGCTATCCCGGCGGCCCGCCCATTCCGCCCTATGACGCCACCGGATACACGCTGGCCTTCCAGATGGGCGTGCAGTTCGATCGCATTCTCGACGGTTTCGACGGCCCCTTTGAGCGCGTGACCGGCCTGCTCGACTCCGCCTCCCGGCCGCCATCACCGGACCCGCTCGTCCCGCCGGTTATCTCATCAGCCATCGCGTCAACAATTCGTTCATTCTCGTCAATCGCCTGTTCAAAGAGAAATGCGATGTCTATTGGCTGAAGACTGCGCCCGAGCGAGCTCGACGAGTAAAGATCTCGGCACCGGCGCGATTTGGGTTCCCGCGTCGGCCGCCGCCCGCCCCATCCTCGAGCGTGGCGCGAAAGAACTCGGCGTCACGGTCTACGCTGTCGCACGCCATCCGTCGGGCAGCTGCTCTCAAGCTGAAGCCCGTGCGTATCGCTCTCTACGATCAGTACGGCGGCTCCATGCCTTCCGGCTGGACCCGCTGGATTTTCGAGCAGTTCGAATTTCCCTTCAAGGTCGTTTATCCGCAGGAGCTCGATGCCGGAGATCTCGCGAAGAACTACGATGTCTTGGTCTTCGCCGACGGCGCCATTCGCGCCGGCGCTCCCAGCGGCCGCGGCGGTGGCGGCGGATTCGGCGGAGCGCCAGCCCGAAGCCGGAAGACATTCCCGCCGAATACCGCCCCTGGCTCGGCCGCATCACACCTGAAAAAACCTATCCGCAGATTCGCCAATTCATCGAAGCCGGCGGCGCGGTGATCACCATCGGCTCGTCCACGTCCCTCGGCCAGCGTATCTCGGCCTTCCGGTCACCAGCGCGCTCATCGAGCGAACCGCCGATGGCAAAGAACGCCCGCTTCCGCCCGAGAAATACTACATCCCCGGCTCGCTGCTGACCGTCAGCGTCGACAACACCAATCCGCTCGCTTACGGGATGCCGAACAAGGTCGACGTGTTCTTCGACAACAGCCCCGTCTTTCGCTTGAAACCCGATGCGACGCTCAAAGGAACCTCTCCCGTCGCATGGTTTGCCAACGGAACCCCGCTGCACAGCGGCTGGGCCTGGGGCCAGCAGTATCTGGATGGCGGAGTCGCCATCGCCGAGTCGTCCCTCGGCTCCGGCAAGGTCTTCCTGCTGGGACCGGAAGTCGCCTTCCGCGGCCAGCCGCAAGCCACCTTCAAGTTCATCTTCAACGGCATCTACTATGGAGTCGCGAAAGAAGGCAAACCGTAACAGGCAAAGTGAGAAAGTGGGGACAGGCTTCGAATTTCCGCACCACAAACTCGCTGAAAACAGAACGTCATCGCGAGGCGGAATTCGTTGCCTGTCTCTATTTTCTCAACGAGGTGCTCTAAGCGAGCGCGTTCGAATTCTTTCTACGTGATAATCAGGTTTATCTGGGTCAAGCGAAAGGGCAAGGAGCATGCCACTTACTGTGGTCGTCCCAGCTAGTAACCTTCGTAAATGGGCCATGAATAGAAGAAGGATTGACTCCTTTCGCCAACCTGAGCTACCTTTGCTGCTCAGATGACTTTTGCTGGTAGAAGTCTTCGCTTGGGTTTCCGCTCCAACATGACCTCAATCAGCATCTGTCGTTTAGGTCATCTTGGGGGAGTAACACCTCGACCGGCGAATCACCTGCTAGAGCGCTTCCCCCTGCGAAAGCTGGCTTTTGGGGATGACCTAAACAGTTGCCAGAACGAGGATTAGTTATCAAGGCGCTTTTGGGATGGAGCTTTTGGTTGAGTCGTGCGCCAGAAAATCGAAGAATTGCCTTCCGTGCGACGAGATCATGTAGGAGCGCTCTTGCGGGGCGGATAACAGATGTTCCAGGAGGCGCTCGGCGTCTTGAGTAGCGCTCCCGTAACTGCCCGAGGGGCGCGTTACCACCAGAGTCTCGGTGATAAGGCCCATGGCAACTAACCGCGAAAGGCTTGAGGCAACACATTCAGTTGCTAGTGTTTCCGGCCTCTCTCCTTCACGAAACGAGTGAACGATAAAGTCGTGCGTTGGGGAGAACGGGCGCAAGGACTGGGCGAGGTATCTGAGAACAGACAGATCAAACGAGCTAACCTCTCTCAGCAATCTAATGTTCTGTTCCTTCATCTGCTCGTCCGAGAACTCCACCGATGCGCTGTTGACAAGGGCGTTCGCCAGGAGTTTCAGCTTTCCGCGGTCCCGGGTAGTATTTAACTGCTCAAGCGCCAAACCGAGCAGCGTTTGAAATTCTTCAGATGCAAAGTATTGTTCATCTGCGATGTTGCCTTGTATTTCGTTTAGCCGGTTCCGCATTTCATCTAAGAGCGACAGGAAGCGTTCCCAGACGCGCTGTTGTGCTTTTCCGCTGATCAGCGATTGAATCGCCGCGCCACCAATGGGAAATGTAGAAAGAGCGGCAGCGATTACGGCGTCCCTCACATCCCGCTGGTTGTCGAAGATTTCATTGTGGGCCTGAGCGCTAAGAATCTCCAGTTCATTGTCGATTGACATACGATGCCTCGCCTCTCATTATCAGAGCTAGGGCCTGCGAATTCTGTCTGGGAGTTTGGCACCCATATCCATTCCCAGCCGCGTACTGAGCCAAGGCCCGGGACAGTGGGCCAGTTCCATTCGCCTTCCAGTAATGACGGGCACGAATTTACTCTGGTCTGCGCGCTCCGCAAGCTGACCCGTAATGGATCATCACCTCGTAGCCGACCCCGCCCGCCCGCAAATTCGCCTTTTTCCCATAACTGGGCGTGCAGATCACAAGTACGAAAGCGCTGTACAGGACAGCGCGTTCAATGAACAGTGTCTTGTCGTCCCCATGATGAAGGTGCAACGGCCGAAAATCGCATCAATTCCGTTGGCGCGTATCCTGGCGAAACCAATCACCCATTCCCGATGCGCGACTGATTCCCAGGAATAGAAGATAAACACACGCGGAGGTCCCACCTGCTTCATGCCGCATTTTTGCGCAAGACTGTAATCTCGCTATGACTCCTCGCGCGCGCAAGAAGCAGCACTGAACGGCACCAGAATCTTTCTTTAACGCACAAAATTTTCCGCCTTGTGCGGTGACACGGATGAACAATGACACTTGCTTCTGTTCTGGCCGGCTACGTAACTCCATGACTTTTGAGCAGCGAGCACGCTGGATAGGCCTCCGAAAGAATCAAGACATGCTTACATGCTCTGGTAATACCCATGTGCAGCAGTCTCGGATTCTTGGCATATGGCGCTTTCTCGTCTCTCCACACAAAAGGCGAGTGGTGTTCCTGGCGGTAGAGAACGACCCCACCGAACTGTTTCCCCTTTGCCTTATGCGTGTTCATCACATAAATTCCAGCCTCAACCTGAGTGCCTGCTAACAACTGATCCTGAAGCAATGCGCCATCCAACACCGCGCGCGCATTTTGATGACTGCCCCGCTCTAGCCACACTGAAGAAAGTTCCTCAGAAATCCGTTTGCCGCGACCAAACGCTACCAGGTAATCAAGTTCCGATGCTATTTCGACTAATGATGGTTCACCCGTCGTTAGGAGAATTCGCTTAGACGAAGACCAATCCTTTGGGGATCGCCCGACCAAACCGTGGTTCGCGATTCGCTGACTGCGGCGCAAGCCGCAGCGACGATCTTTACACGCGGAGTCCTGCCGGCCATTACTTCTTCAGCGTATTTCAGGCACCGATCCCTGAGCGTACGTCCCGTGCTCGTCCCCTTCGCTTGATGGGCAGCGGCCGCAAGCTTAAGAAAGGTTGCCACATTATTGACGTGCTCGGTTTCGCGCTTGGGCTCCAGCAGAAATGCCGCAGCCCGCGCCGACAGAAGAGCAAACGCTTCATCAAATAGAACCTGATGGGCGATTGG
This sequence comes from uncultured Acidobacteriaceae bacterium, assembly GCA_963808405.1. GTDB lineage: Bacteria > Acidobacteriota > Terriglobia > Bryobacterales > Bryobacteraceae > Bog-105. The sequence goes on from CAWEFG010000001.1 coordinate 135,412, forward strand.
CCTTGATAGCTGTAGCGCGTTGGAAATCACCGCCACACCGCGCTGCATAGGACGCAAGTACTGCTATACCCTTCGGTCGCTGTCCGGTTCGATCAGAGATTGCCTTGCTGAGAACTGCAATGCTGGCTCTTATTTTTTGATCCCGCTTGTCTGCCCGCTTTTCAAACCGCAACAGTGAAACCCCTCTATAGCTTCTCTGTGTTGTCCTTCCTCGATATATGTCACTGGCAAACAGAGCGATATCTGTGCCCGGGCTTCGATTATTTTCAGAGCCGAGATCGACCTCGAGCGGACGCAATGATTTACGGATCATGGGGAGCCGGTTTTCCGTTACGCCGGGAAGGTGACCGTAAATCATTTGATCTGGGTCGGCAAGGCAGACAACCTGAGAGCTGGCCGATAAAAGCTGCACACAAGCCCATTGGTCTTCATTTGTGTCCTGTGTTCCGTCCACTAAGTTATACGAAATCTCGCGGCATAGTTACCCGCATCGCCTTCTTGATGGAAGGTTTGACCACGTAGCCGGGGCTGAGTCAAGGCCGCGGCACGCGCCTTTACGATCGCAAGGACTACTTCACGCTCTACGATTTCGTGAAAGCCTATCACCACTTCAGCGATCCCGAATGGGATGGCGAACCGCTGGAGCCCGAGCCAAAACCCGAACCCCACCAGAAGCCTTCAGCCTCAGAACCGACCGAACCGCCGCCACCATTCGCCCGCGTCCGTAGAAGATCAAAGTCAAGCTGGTCGACGGCAAAGAGCGCACCATCCAGCACATGATGATGAGCAGTTTCTGGCATCCCGACGGCACGCCCATGTCCGCGCAGCAGTTCATGCAAATGCTCTTCGGCAAGCTACCGGAGTTCTTCAAGGACGAAGACGAACTCCGCGCCCTCTGGAGCGCTCCCGACACCCGCGCCAAGCTCCTCGAGGGCCTCGCCGACAAGGGCTTCGGTCGCGATCAGATGGCGGAAATGCAAAGCGTCATCAACGCCGAAAAGAGTGACCTCTTCGATGTGCTCGCAAACATCGCCTATGCTCTTCCGCCGCTCACCCGCCAAGAGCGAGCTACTGGCGCCAAACTCGCCATCAGCGCGCACTTCAACAGCAAGCAGCAAGCCTTTCTAGACTTTGTACTCTCACACTACGTGAGCGAGGGCGTGCAGGCGCTCGACCGCGAAAAACTGAGGCCGCTCCTTAACCTAAAATACCGCAACGCGATTTCCGACGCGGTCACCGACCTAGGTCGGCCCGAAGAGATCGGCTACCTCTTCGCCGGATTCCAGAAGTATCTTTATCAAGCCTCAGTTTCCCCGATCACGACCCGATAAAATAAAGTGTCTCTCCCTCTTTTCACGCACTTACAGTCGATATTTGCCCTCCGCGACCCCAGCCCCTTCTCCCGTCGTGCTACCGTCGAACCGGCAAGAACGGTTATCTGCCGTCTCCTGCCTTTTTCATTTGCATAAGCAAGAACAGGAGCATCCCATGACACCTCGTCAAGCTCGAACCGAGCGCCGCGCCGCCGAGCGCAAAGCCAAAAAGGCCGAAATCAGACGCAACAAACAGGTTGCTCTCGAACTCGATGACGACCTTCCGCTCGAAGAGGAATTCTCTCCCGAAGAACTTGCCAGGGGCCGCGCCGCCGCTGCTTCCATCGACCGCGAAGTCGCTCTCAAGATGGCTGCCCATCGTGCCGCCCTCGATCAGAACCGCGACTCTCAAGGAGAGGTCACGCCCCCGGCGTCGCTTTCGCACCCTCTCGCTCCCGCCGCCCCGCCGCAGCACTCCAATTTCCTTCCATTAGACGCGATGACGGCCGACGACCGCGCCTCGTTCAACAAGCTAAAGGCCGAATACAAGGCACAGACCAATCGTCAAAACGCCCAACAGAGTACCGGCCCTCGCACCCTCACAGGCAAATTGGCTTCGTCCCGCAATTCCTTGAAGCATGGACTCGCCTCAGGCGAAGTCATCATCCCCGGCGAAGATTCCTCGGCTTTCGAAGCCCTCCTTGCCGCGCTCCTCGACGAGCACCAACCCGGCGGCCCTACCGAAGAGCTCCTCGTCAACGAAATGGCCCAGTCCTATTGGCTCGCGCAACGCGCTCTGCGCTTGCAAAACGAATGCTTCACAGACGACGGTGTCGACGACAAACGCCTGTCCTTATACATGCGCTATCACACTACCCATGAGCGCGCTTTCCACAAAGCACTCAGTACCATCATGAAAATAAAGAAAGAGCAGGCGCGTGGGTTCGTTTCGCAGAGCGTCAAGCGTGCCACTGCAAATGATGGCTTCGTTCCGCAAATCCCCTATCAGAACCCCGACCGTCAGGGAGGGGAGCCACCCGAATCCCAGTTCGTTCCGCAAAATGACCGTGCCGAAGCAGCGTGAAAATCAAAAATTCCAACGTCGATCGCTTAGCTTCGGCATGAAGGTAACGCTTCACGCTAAACTAGCGCCCATTAGGTCACAATTTCTTATGCTTCGCCTGTTATCCCTCTTCACAGCCGCGGCGCTTCTCGCCGCCGCCGCCGTTCCCACTCCGGAAAGTCACTTCGGCCACCCCATTGGCGTCGACCGCGTCCTCTTGGATTGGGACCAGGTGGTCTCTTACTTCTACAAGCTCGAAAAATCCAGTCCGTCGAGTATTCGGGTCAAAGAGCTCGGCAAGACAGTCGAGGGACGCCCCTTTATCGAGGCCATCATCAGCTCGCCCGAAACCATGCGGCAGCTCGATAAATATCAAGACATTCAGCGTCGCCTTGCCGACCCGCGCATCACCCGCCTGAGCAAGCCGAGCCATTATTCGCGCAGGGCAAGAACATCGTCCTGATGACTTGCTCCATCCATGCGACCGAGGTGGCTTCGACACACAGCGCGGTCGAATTCGCATACAAAATGCTGACCGATCAATAGCCGCGCTTTCAGGCCATCCGGCAGAACACCATCCTCATTCTGGTGCCTTCGCTAAATCCCGACGGCGTCGATATTGTCACGCGCTGGTATCGGAAAACGTTGGAAACTCCATATGAAGGAGCCAGCCTCCCGAGCTGTGGCAGCACTACGTCGGCCACGACAACAATCGCGACTGGTACATTTTTTCGCAGCCCGAAACCCGCAACACCATCGGCGGCATTCACAACGTCTGGCATCCCGAAATCGTCTACGACGTTCATCAGCAGGGCGCCTGCGCTTCCCGCATCTTCATTCCACCATGGCTCGATCCCATCGAGCCCAATGTGGACGCGATGATCTCGCAGGAGATGAACATGATCGGCACGTCCATGGCGACCGATCTCACCGCCGCCGGCAAGGTCGGCGTTGCCATCCATGCTGCTTACGATTTCTGGACGCCCTCGCGCCATTACCAGTCGTTTCATGGCGGCCTGCGCATCCTCACCGAATCCGCCAGCGCCCGCCTCGCCACGCCGATCACTCTCAAGTTCGACCAGCTTGACACGCACCCGCTGGGCTATAACGCGCAGGAGCGAAGCTGGAACTTTCTCGAGCCCTGGCCCGGCGGCACATGGCACTCTGCGCGACATCATCGATTACCAACTGATCGCGTTCGAGTCGTGCCTCTACAACGCGGCGATTCATCGCGAAGACATGCTGCGCAACTTCTATAAAGTCGGCCAGCGCGCAGTCGCCCGCACAACTCCTTACGCGTTCGTGGTACTCTGCGCAGCAGCGCGATCCCGGCGCCACCCGCCGCATGCTCGAAACACTCGCCTACGGCGTGGTCGAGATCGAGAAAGCGCCGAATGGCGACCATGTGATTCTCATGCAGCAGCCTTACAGCAGCTATGCCAAAGCGTTGCTCGAACGCCAGCACTATCCCGACGAGCGGCTCTATCCCGGCGGCCCGCCCAAGCGTCCTTACGACACCACCGCCGAAACTTTGCCGCTGCTCTTCGGCGTCGATGTGAAAACCGTCAACGAGCCCGTCGCGGGACCTTTCACCAAAGAGACCTTCCCCTTCGACGCACCCGCCCCGACCGCCTACAGCGCTGCCGATACCGACTCCTGGCACACCGTGACTGCATTGTGGAAAGCCGCTAAACCGGTTTGGCGCAACGAGCAGACGGGAGACTTTTCCGCTACCGATCAAGGTTCAGGATGGAAAAAAATTTCCGAGCCCCGCATCGCGCTCTACAAGAGCTGGATTCCTACGATGGATGAAGGCTGGACACGATGGCTGCTTGAAAAATTCGGCTTCGCCTATAAGAACGTCACCAACACCGATCTTCAGGCCGGCAACCTGAAGCAGAAGTTCGACGTAATCGTCTTTCCGGATCAGACCACCGGAAGCATCACGCAGGGTTTCCGAAAAGGATCGATGCCGGATGAATACACCGGAGGCATCGGCGAAAACGGCATAGAAGCGGTAAAACAGTTCGCCAGTTCGGGCGGCACGGTGCTCTGCTTTAATCACTCATCAGCTTTCTGCATTAGCAGTCTGGGTGCGCAGGCCACCGATGTTCTCAGTGGCCGGCTGGCGAATGCCGCAGGCGATTTTCAAGGCGCGCCCGGCGTCAATGCCACGCCGGGACCGGGAGGCGCAGCCGCAGGCGCTGGTCGCCGCGGAGGCGGTCAATCTGCTCCGAATGCGGATTTCTATTCTCCTGGCTCTCTCCTCAACGTGAAGCTCGATCTAGCGAGTCCTTTGACGCGCGGCCTTCCGGAAAACATCACGATCTGGAGCGAGCAGAGTCCCGCATTCGCAAGCAATCAGCAATCCATCGCCACCTATCCGGCCTCCGATATTCTGGCTTCCGGCTGGCTGCTGGGCGGCAATCTGATCGCGAACAAGAGCGCCATTGTCGACGCCAAAGCAGGCGATGGACACATCGTGCTCTATGGGATGCGCCCGCAATATCGCGCACAGAGTTATCAATCTTTCAAGTTGTTCTTCAACGCTCTTATCGCGTACCAGTAGGCCGTTGCAGCCGCCAGAAGGCTCACTGCGAATCCCGCCAGAACATCGGCGGCGTAATGATAGCGCCCGTAGATGGTGGCGATCGACACGCTGATGGCGTAGAACAGGAAAGCCCAGCCGAAGATCTTGCGCTTCGGAAGCAGCAGGAACATGGCCCACGCCGCGGAAAACGCCGACGACACGTGCGCGCTGGGGAAAACGCCGACATGGATGGTGCCTTTGCTCAAAATGTAAAGGTTCAGAACGCGAACCCACGTGGTTACGCCGGGACTGTCTATTTCGGGGAAAACGAATCGCGGCGGCTGCGACGGGAAATAGGGAAAGAGCGCATACGCGCAGAGCGTTCCTACAAGATAAATAGTAAAGAAACGGTCCACGCAGTCGCGCCGCTTCTGCGCGTAAAGCAGCCCCACGCAATACGCGGCGACACCATAGACCAGGAAATAGCAGAGTTCGAGGTAAAGCGGAATCGCACTGCCGACGCTCTCAATCGCGCTGCGTACCTGCCAGCGGTCGAGAAAAACTTGGTCCCACTTGATCCATTCGTCCTCGTAGCGGTGCTCGAAACTGGGCGGAAGGAAGAGCTCCATTTCGCGAAACGCTGCCAGTGTGAGAAAAATCGGAAGCCAGTCGCGAATTATGCCGATCGCGCGCGCCGCACGCGTTCGCTCCAATCGCGCCAGCAGCGATATCAGCGCAAACACGGCCAGCAGAACGAATACCGGCTGATATTTCAGATTCGGGCGATCGGGAAACCAGGGCGAAACCACGGCGATGTAGCTGAAGAAGGAAATCAGCACCCACTCTGAGGTTCGGAACTGGAACCAGGCCATCTCTGCCTAGGGAAGAGCAGACCGGGTCGTCGTGTATTTCCGCGGCTCGAAGAACAGGGCGAGCCCGGCCAGCACGCCCGCCCACACGGCCCAGGTCGTCAGGTACATATGATCGATAAGCAAGCCGGAAATAATCGGCGCAGTGATTTGCGCAATCGACATCAACGATTGAGTCAGGCCGATGATCACGCCCTGTTCGCGCTTGCCCGCCTTCTGCGTAACCAGGCTGGTGAGCGCCGGCCGCAAGCCCGCGCCGCCTACGGAGGAAACCGCGTTCACCCAGAGCAGTTGCCCGACCGTTCTTGTGAAACCCACTGCGATGTAACCGGCCATCGCGGTAATAAACCCGATGCGCACCACTTTGCGCTCGCCCAGCCACTTCACCATCCTGCCCACCACGCCGCCTTGCATGATGATGCCGAGGAAACCGCTGTAGGCAAAGATGTATCCCACCTCGCGAACGCCCACGGGATGCCCGTTCCAGACATAACGCCGCTCGGCAAAGAGCGCGAAACCGGATATGAATGTCGAGAACGAAAAAGAGAAGAGCAGCCACTGCATTAACAGCCGCGCCAGCTCTTTATCGCGGAAATATTTGCGGTACTCTCCCCACGAGATCAGGGACAAGCGCTTTCCGCCCGGACCTGGATCTCCTGCAGCCGCTTCGTTGTGTTCATGAATCGCTTCGCGCCGGGGCAACAGGAAGAACGTGCACAAAATCGTGGTGAACGATAGTCCGGCGGCGGCGAAAATCGGCGCTTGATATCCGTAATGCGCCAGAAACCCGGAGATTGCGGGTCCTACCAGAAAGCCAAAACCAAACGCCATTCCAATGACCGCGAAAGATTTTGCGCGCTGCTCCGGTTTCGTTACGTCGCTGATGTAAGCCTGCGCGATAGTCAGATTGCCCGCCGTGGCTCCATCGATGGCGCGCGCCAGAAACAACAGCCAGATGTGAGTGGAGAACGCCAGGATGATAAAGCCCGCAAGCGTTCCCGCCTGGCTGACCAGCAGAATCGGCCGCCGCCCGCGCCGGTCCGAGATCTGCCCCAGAATCGGTCCCGCGATCAACTGGCAGATCGCATACGTCGATACGAGTTCACCCACCACGGTTGGCGATGCGCCCAGCCGCTCCGAATAGAAAGGCAGCAGCGGAAGAATGATGGTGAAGCCGAGGATATCCACCGCCACGATCAGGAAAATTGGCAGCAATGGCGATGCAAATCGTTTTGCCGGGGTCGCCTGGACGGTGCCGAACTGCGGCGGAGTCACACTACGATCTTACAGAGCAGTACTATTTTTAAGTATGAGCTACGGTCTGAACATACGGAACGAAGGCGCGCTTGATTTCGCATCCATCGGCGGTCTGGTCTATCGCTTGGATCCCGGCATCATTCCCTTTCGCAAGGCCACCGAATGCAAGATTCACGTCAGCGGAGGGGAATTCAACGTCGCTGCCAATTTGTCCGACTGCTTCCGCATGCAGACCGGGGTTGCAACCGCCATGGTCGACTATCCCATTGGGGACATGATCGCCGAGCGCGTAAGGGCGATGGGGGTCAGGCCTTTTTACAAATATTTCAAGCACGACGGCGTCGCAGGCCCGAACATGGCGACGGTGTACAGCGATCGCGGCCAGGGCGTGCGCCCGCCGGTAGTCTTCTATAACCGCAGCAATGAAGCGGCAGCCCGGCTGAAACCCGGCGATTTCAATTGGGGCGCTATCTTCGCCGGCGGCGTGCGCTGGTTTCACAGCGGCGGGATCTTCGCCGCGCTGTCGGACACAACCTCCGAAGTCATCATCGAAGGCATGCAGGCCGCCAAAGCTGCCGGGGCAATCATCTCATTCGATCTCAACTATCGGGAAAAGTTGTGGAACGTGATCGGCGGCCATGACCACGCAGTGGAGGTGATTGGCCGCATCATGAAGAATGTCGATGTCCTGGTTGGGAATGAGGAGGACTTGCAGAAAGGATTGGGCATTCCGGGGCCCGAAGTCGCGGCCAAAAATAAACTCGATCCCAGCGCATTCTTCGGCATGATGGACAAGGTGCGGGAGAAGCATCCGCAAGTCAAGATTGTGGCGACCACGTTGCGCGATGTGCATTCGACGAACCGGCATAGCTGGAGCGCGGTGGCATGGATCAACGGCGCTACGCACATGGCGCCCACCGCCGAATTGGATGTTTATGACCGCGTGGGCGGCGGCGACGGCTTCGCGGCCGGCTTTTTCTACGGCCTGCTGACCGGCGCGCCGGAAGAAGAAGCAGTCAAGCTGGGGTGGGCCCACGGAGCGCTGATCACGACCTTTCCCGGCGATACCACCATGGCGACACTAGAACAAGTGCAGGCTTTCGCGAAGGGCGGATCGGCCCGGATTCAGCGCTAGATTCACTCAGCCGCGACGATGCTATCATCGAGTTCAGAAAGCACCATTACACATGCGGACGCGCCACTTGTCTCGCATTCTCTCCCCCGTAGCGCCGCTGCTGGTGTTCGCCGGCATGGCCTTCGCCCAGTCCGTTAATCCGGACGAGCCGGTTACCATCGAATCGCGAAAAGCACCCGGCGCGGCAGTCCGCGTCGATTCCCGTCCTGTCGACATTCGCGTCAATAAGACGCTGGTCTTGATCAATGTCACGGTTCAGGATCCGCTGAATCGGTTCGTCACCGGTCTCGAGAAAGAGCATTTCCGGTTATTCGAGGACAAGATCGAGCAAGACATCACCCAGTTCTCCAGCGAAGACGCGCCTATTTCTATCGGTCTGGTGTTCGACACCAGCGGGAGCATGGGAGCTAAGCTGCAGAAATCGCGGCAGGCGGCAGCGGAGTTCTTCAAACAGGCGAATCCGTCCGACGAATTCTTCCTGGTTCAATTCAACGACCGGCCCGAACTCACTGTGCCTTTTACCGCGGATACCGATAAGATTCAGAGCACCCTTACCTTCACGCAATCGAGAGGGCGAACGGCGCTGCTCGATAGTGTCTACCTCGCCATGCACGAAATGAAGAAGGCTCACAACCCGCGCAAGGCGCTGCTGATCATTTCCGACGGCGGCGATAACAGCAGCCGATACACGGAAACCGAAATCCGGAATGCGGTGCGCGAGGGAGACGTTCAGATCTTCGCTATAGGGATTTTCGAGGCGATGGCGAACCGGGGAAGGACGCCCGAAGAGGCCTCCGGGCCGGGCCTGCTGAATGAGCTTGCGGAGCAGACCGGCGGCCGCGAATACGCAGTCGAAAACGTCGCCGAACTTCCGGACATCGCGGCAAAAATCGGTATCGAGCTTCGGAACGAATACATCTTGGGTTACACGCCGAAGAACCGGGAGCGGGACGGGAAGTATCGCCGCGTGCAAGTGAAGCTGAACCAACCGCGCGGCCTTCCGCCGCTGAAAGCTATTTTCCGGCTCGGGTACTATGCGCCAACCCATTAGCAGCTTGGGCTTCCGTGTTCTGCTGGCCGGTTTGTCGGCAGGCTGCCTGCTGGCCCAATTTCGCGCCGACACGCGCCTGGTCGTCCTGCACGCGAGCGTTACGGATCGCAAAGGCAAGATGCTGACCAATCTGGACCAGAATGCGTTCAAGGTCTTTGAGAATAACCAACCGCAGCAGGTCAAGATCTTCCGGCGCGAGGACGTCCCCGTGTCCCTTTGCATCATCATCGACGACAGCGGCAGTATGCTCAGCAAGCGAAGCAGGGTGGAAGCCGCGGCTGTCGCGATGGTTCGCGAATCCAATCCACAGGATGAAGTCTGCATCGTGAATTTCAATGACGATGCGTACCTTGATGTACCATTCACGAGCGAACCCCACAAAATGGAGCAAGGCTTGGCGCGCATCGACTCACGGGGCGGTACGGCCATGCGCGACGCCGTCAACATGTCGCTCGACTACATCAAATCCGCGGCTAAGAAGGACAAGAAGGTCCTGATGGTCATCACTGACGGAAACGACAACGCCAGCAGCATTTCGCTTGAAAAGGTGGTTCAGAGATCGAACCAGAGCGACGTGCTGGTTTATGCGATCGGGCTGTTTACCGAGGAAGAAAAGCACGATGCAGTGAAAGCCCGCCGGGCATTGAACGAGCTGACCGGCGCGACGGGAGGACTCGCGTTCTACCCCAAGGAAGTGGACGAAGTGCAATCGCTGGCCGTACAAATCGCCCGTGACATTCGCAGCCAATACACCATCGCCTACACGCCGACGATCCAGCAACTCGACGGCAGCTACCGCCAGATCAAGGTAACGGTGGATGCGCCCGGCAAGCCGGTGGTTCGTACGCGCTCCGGCTACTACGCGACGCCCGATGTGGAAAAGACAAGGCAATCCGCGTCGACTCCGGTAACGCGCGCGTCGGTCAATCCGCGTCCCTGATGCTCCGTTTTTTTTGGATTGCTTCGCGCGGCTATCGCTTGCGCCCGTGGCAATCGCCTTACCTGCGCTGGCGAATGGAAACTTACTCAGGCCAGCCCGCCGAGTCGATTACCGCGGCTTCCTTCTTCCATTTTCTGTGGACTCAAAGAAGCTCGCTCTGGCATCACTTCCGCTGGGTAAGCCGCACCCGTTCCACCTGAAGCTTCAGGTCCGTTGGGCGACCGCTCCCGGAAATTGTGGAAAGCGGGCGGCGTAATTCTCCCCGAGCAATAACATGTGAGCTAATGCCCAGCTCACCGCATAGAACTGGCTCATTCGGGCAGGATTGCGGTAATACGCCGACTCTTGACCGGCGCGCAGCAACTGCCTGAGATCGAGCGGCGGTAGATTCCTCAGCGCTTCCAATCGGCCCGCTGGAGGAGCGCCGATCATCCATGCTTACCCTTCGCCTGAAGAGACGAATAGACATCGGCAAGCCCCTCATTGAGCCAGAGAGGACGCTCGATACGGCGGCGATTAACAGGCAAACGAAACCGATCGTTAACGGGCGAGTCATGCGTAGGAGGAAATTGCGGCCATATTCTTTGTGGCTCTCTCACGGCCGATTTTCTCCAGATATCCGCTCTCGTCGAGAGCCCGCAACGCGTTCGCAGCCAGATTCTTCGACTTGCGCCACGTTTCGAGCGTGGGGCGCACATCCGTTGCAAAGGCGTCCCGCAGGCACTCCTCGGCGCCGAGCACGTCCGATTTCGCCTGCGCTTCTGTCAGGCGCTTGTGATCGACCAGCGCGGCCTTCGCAAACAGCTCCTGCGCCGTCATGACGGTCTGGACCATGGCCTCCATCTTGGCTTTGATGTTGTGGCTCTGATCGATCATGTAGGCAATATCCGCTTTGGTTCCGGTCTCAAATTCAAAAAACGCGATCTCGTGGAAGATGCGGAAAACCTGGTAGGGATCGATGGACCCGATGGTCAAATCGTCGTCGGCGTAACGCCGGTCATTGAAATGGAAACCGCCCAGCATGTCTTCGCTCAGCAGCCAGGCGACGATCTGCTCGATATTTTGAGCGGCGTAGTGATGACCGGTGTCGACCAACACCTTCGTCCGCGGACCGGCGGCGCGCGCCAGGAGTAGCGACATGCCCCAGTCCGCGATGTCGGTGTGATAGAAGGATGGCTCGAACGGCTTGTATTCGAGCAGCATGCGTTGACCCGCATCCAGTTTGTCGTGCAGTTTGCGAAGAGCATCCCTGAACCATTGCTTTCGCCGCCGGATGTTAGCAGTGCCCGGATAATTGGAGCCATCCGCGAACCACAGCGAAACGTCGCGGGAGTTCAGCTGTTTCGCGATCTCGATACTTTCCTGCAGATGCGTCAGCGCGCGCCGGCGAACGGCTTCGTGCGGATTGCCGAGCGAACCGAATTTATACTCTTGATCCTGAAACGTATTGGGGTTGATGGAGCCGGCCTGAACGCCGTACTTTGCCGCGAGGCTCAGGATTTCGGCAGCGCTATCGAGTCCATTTGGCATGTCCCAGAGAACGTGCAGCGCAATGGTGGGGCATGCGCCGGTCAGCTTGTTCACTTCACCGGCGTCGGCAAACTTTTCTTCAATGCAGGTCGCGGCCCCTGGCTGGAGAAACTTGCCGAAACGCGTTCCGGTGTTCGCGAAACCCCAGGACGGCAGCTCGATTCGGAACGAGTCGAGCGCCGTGCATATGTGGTTCTCTTGGTCAGATGTCATATTGAAAAAAAACCTCCCGGCCAGAGGTCAGGAGGATCTTACTACACGGAGGGATGTTTCTGAAGCCCGCAAACGGCTCCGAAATCGTCGAGCCCGACTTAGCGGCTCTACTGCCGGGGTGGGCGATGCCCTCCATTTTGCGCGGCCTTAATCGTGTAGGTAGAGGGTACCTGGAACAGCGATGCATCCGGCTCGCCCGGAACAATCGTGTTCAGAACATATGAGGACTGTCCGCTGCGCGGGTCGTTGCGTGTTGCCGAAACCACGATCTGCAATGCAGGCGAATACAGAACAGTGCTGGTTGACGTAATCGGCTGCGCATTCCCTATCGTTCCGGCCGGAATCGTGTGGTTAGTGGTTCGCGTCTCGATGTTGGTCAGATTCAGGTAGGTTCCTCCGGTCATAGTGGAGACCGTCACGTTGGGGTCGTTGCGCGTAGGGCCGATTCTCGCAGGCGGAGTCCTCAAAGGCCGTTGGATAGCAACGTTCGTGGTCGAATCCAAGGTGTAGCTATACCCGCCGACCGGATCGGAGATGAAAGTGATTGTTTTGCTCCCGGTGTTTTGCGAACCCCACGGCCCGCCTGGGACGGTCTCCTGTTCGTAGGTACGGCCCTGGCTGTCTCTCGCGATGGTCCCCATGGTGGTGCGCTGGATAGTATTTCCTCCCGGCAGCGTTTGGGTGAACTGGTTTGTGAAGGTGGCCCAGTAAGGCGCTCCCGTTACAACTTTGCCTGGCCGCATACCAAAACCAGGCCCGCCAGGACCTCCCGGACCGAATCCACGATGGGGTGGTCCCGGCGGTGGTCCGCCTTGTGGTCCGCCGAGTGGTCCGCCTTGCCCGTAGGCCGCAAAACTGAGAAGCAGCGCAGCCGCTGTGATCGCTGTTGTCTTTATCATGTAGTTCTCTCCTTGTAAGCAACCCTCCCGAAAATTATTCCTCGCCGAGCACGTGGACGCCCAACGGCTGGCCGTCGATTCCTAAGAGCACGTCGGCGAGCACGGAACGATCCGGCGCCGCGACCTGGCTAGATATGGGCTCAAACACGATGCCCGCATCCATCAATGAGGAAACCGGAACTTGCATTTGAACGATATGCGCGGAGCTCATCGGCAAATCCGGATTGGAATACGGCAGCCTGATGAAAGTCTCGCCATCGATTTCAAACGAGCCGCCACTCTGGAGGTCTGAAGCAACGGCGGGGCTCGATCCGACAGAATGTTTACTGCGCGGAGCAAGCATGATCCCTATAGCCAAAGTAGCGGCGATTGCCATCCCCCAGCCAAAGCGCCGCAGCACCTTTTCGGGCGTATGCGGAAGCGGGAGTGGCGCGTTGCGCGAGTGAAGCTTACGGGCGAGAAGTTCGCGCTGCGCATCGGACGAGTGCGCAGGAATTGCCGTGACGAACGATTCGATGCCGGCCGACAGCACGCGCAAACTTCGATAACTCTGCCGGCATTCTCCACACTCCGCTAAATGCGATTCGACCAGAACGCTTTCTGCCCCGGACAGTTCGTCGTCCATCGCCCTCACCAGCAAATCATTGGTCAGATGATCGGACTTCGTCATATAAGTACCTTCAACTTTTCAAGCCCACGCTGCACGTTTTCTCCTACGGTCGAGACCGAGAGATTCAGGACATCCGCTATTTCGCGGTATTTCAGTCCCTGGGCGCGGAGCACCAAACATTGTTTTTGGGCCGGCGTCAACTGATCCATCGCTTGCCGCACGCGAGTGAGTCGCTCGCCTGCGAGCAAGGCTTCTTCCACGGATAATTCGCTTGCCGCCGGATCACCGGCTCCCGCCGCATCCGCGAGCGAATCCGTTTTCCGGACATGCCAGGACGTCTGCGCATTTCTGGCAAGATTGTGAGCGACGCGATAGAGCCAAGCGCGCAAGTTACTGCGATCGCCCCCCGCCGCCAGATGCTCATGCAGTTTGAGAAAGCTCTCTTGCACAATCTCCTGCGAGGTTTCGCGATCGACGCGCAAAAACGCCAGATAACGGCGGAGCGCAACCTGTTCCCGATCGTAATACTCCAGAATCATTCGGCGAAGCGAGGTGTCTTCCAACAACTCCGCCTCCCATGTTGCGCGAGGCAACGCGAGGATGTTTGCCGGCTCCACAGGTACCACTTTACGGGCACCTAGATTTAGCGAGGGCCACAAGAGGGCTTTTTGGGGAGTTGCACTTGGGGTTGGGGAAAACCCCCCTGTGGCCTACCGTCTCGCATGCTAGGTACCTATGAAACAAGCGACGGTTGAATTTTTCCGGTTTTGGAGATCGGAATTTTTCAAGAAATTTCGGCCGGCATAGCTGGCCGCTTCTGCCCTTCTGGTCCCGCTGCCGTCCGAATTTGTGAAGCTCCTAGTGCAACGCCGACCCTCATGCGGGTATCCTAGATATTTGTAGGAGAGGCGCCTAAATGTGGAGTGACCGCAAGCCAGAAGATTACCCATCGAGGAAAGCGTCCGTTGCGAACGACAAGGCGGATTTTGCCGCAGAGTCGGTGGGCCCCGTCACTCCCAGCTTTGCCGTCGTCGGCAAGGCCATGATCATCCGAGGCCACATCACCAGCAAGGAAAACATGCATGTAGACGGCCAGGTGGAAGGCACGCTCGACCTGCCGACTTCCCGCCTGACGATCGGCTCAAACGGAAGAGTGGCCGCGAACGCGACCGCTCGCGAAGTCGAAGTGCTTGGCACTATCGACGGCGATGTCGAAGCCAGCAAGAAAATCACCGTTCGCAAAGGCGGCCGGCTCATCGGCGATCTTCGCACACCCGGCATAGTGATCGAAGATGGCGCTTACTTCAAAGGCAAGATCGAAATTGTGAACAGTGAAATACCCGCCGATATCGGGGCGGCGCAACCGGCTCTCAAGAAAGCCACGGCCTGATCGCTATCCGATAATCCGGATCTCCCCAATCCCGCCCTCCACTTTCAGGCGCACATTCACCTTGGAAGTATCGTACAGGCTGTTCTCGTAATGATCGCCTCGCTTCTCCAGTCCACTTACGTCGATACGTCCAAGCCCCCCGTGTGCCTGCGCCCAGACTCCCACTCCAGCGGGCACGCGAATTGTCGCTTGTCCCACTCCGCCTTCGATATTGGCGTCATAATCTCGCGACGGCTTCCCGCGCAAGTCCAGCTCTACGTCCCCGGCGCCCATGTGTACCGCGACGCTGCGCAAATCGAGATCTCCTAAATCCAGCTTGGCCCGTCCCGCCCCGCAATTCACCGCCAGATCCAGCTGCACTTTATCGTTCAACTCCAAGTCCCACAAATAGCGCCGATTACCGCCGCCTTGGAAATGTTCCGGTTGCTTGATGGTCACTGTAGCGTACGATCCCGCCGTCGAGCTGCGAACGAGCGGTTTCCACCCCGCAACGTTGTACTCGAACCTGCCCTCCAGCAGCTTCTCCGCTCCGCCGCGCAGCTTCATTTCGCCTGCCCCCATATCCAGCTCTACATTCGCGTGATCGGCCGTCCCCAGGTCAATTGAAACCGGATCGTCTCGCAGCGGCCCCGTTACCGTGTGGTCGAACTCGCATCCTGCGAACACGATCGTAGAAACGAAAACAATGGAAACTACCGGCCAGTGTGTCTTCAGCATCATGAGCGAGTATACGCACCTTTTAGCATTCTTGTTCCGGTACATCGATTCCCGCCGGAATTACCGTCACGGCAATCCCTGGTTCGCTGCTCAATCTCCTGCCGTGTGTCGCCGCGCCCCTTCAATCCACCGCAAATTCCGCCAGCGCGTTTCGGATCGATTGCGGCGCATCCGCAACCACTTCGCAATATTCGTCTTCATACCGCTTCGAGACTACCGCCGCCCGGTCATGCAGTAAGTGCAACGCCCGCCCTTCACCCAATGGCAGACGAAAACGCTGCCGCGCCACCGGGTCCTGCACCAGCTGCTTATCGATCAGCTTCAGCAGCTGCGGCAATCCTGCGCCGGTCTGCGCTGAAATCAGCACAGCTTCAGTCGCGTTCCGGCGAGCGGTTTCCCCCAACATCCCGTGCGGCAGCGTCGGTAGATCCTGGTCCCGCTCCGATGCATGCAAGCGATCGGCCTTGTTCAGTACCAGAATCTGCGGCGTGCTTTCCGCTCCAATCTCCGCCAGTACTTTCCTCACGTGCGCTGTTTGTTCTTCAGCCGTTGCCGAGCTCACGTCTACTACGTGCAGCAGCAGCGCCGCCGCGGTCACTTCCTCGAGCGTGGCGCGAAATGCGTCCACCAGCGTAGTCGGCAAATTCCGGATGAATCCAACCGTATCGCTCAACAGCACGCGCCGCTGCGATGGCAAACGGATCTGCCGCACCGTTGGATCGAGTGTGGCGAACATCTTCGCGTCCGCCAATACGCCCGCGCCGGTGAGCCGGTTGAACAAAGTGGATTTACCTGCGTTGGTGTAACCCACCAGGCTCAGCGTTGATAGCGGCACTGCCTGTCGCTGCGAGCGCTGCACGCCTCGCGTGGCGCGTACCCGCTCGATTTCAGTTTTCAATTTCGCAATCCGCCGCCCGATTCGCCTCCGGTCGGTTTCCAGCTGCGTTTCGCCCGGTCCGCGCGTCCCGATCCCGCCCCCCAGCCGCGACATTTGCGTTCCGCGACCCGCCAATCGCGGCAATAAATAGTTGAGCTGCGCCAGCTCCACCTGTAACTGCCCTTCGCTGGTTCGCGCCCGCCTCGCGAAAATGTCGAGAATAAGCTGGTTCCTGTCGAGGACCTTTATCTCCAGCCGCCGCTCCAGATTTCGCAGCTGCGTCGGCGTCAGCTCATGATCGAACACCACGGTATTGATCGCGTCTGCCCCGGCGCGTTCTTTGATTTCCGTAATCTTGCCGGACCCCACTAGAGTGGCCGGATCGAGCGTCGGGCGCGCCTGCGTAATCCGATCGACTACAGTCGCGCCCGCACTTTCCGCCAGGGTCGCCAGCTCCTCTAACGATTCCTCCGCGTCCGGCGCTGCGCCTGTATTTTTAGCCGGAATCCCGTGGCGGCTGGTCACCTCAATTCCCACAACCAGCGTTCGTTCTTCTTGCGCCTGCACTATTGATCGTTTTCCGGCTGCTCGGGTGCCGGTGTCGGGGCGCCCGGCGTCGTCCCTCCGGCCGCGTTGTGTACGGCCCCGTGCAGCGGCTTCGACACCACCACGGTCGAGATCGCGTGTTTGAAAATAAGCTGCTCCTGATTGTTTGTCTCGAGTATCACTGAATACTTATCGAAACTCTTAATGCGCCCGGATAGTTTAACGCCGCTCATCAGGTAAATCGTTAGAAACGTCTTCTCTTTTCTAGCGTTATTTAAGAACGCCTCCTGAATGTTCTGCGCAAGCTTCTCCATTTGTTCCCTCATCTCGTTCGGTGGCTCGCGCACGTTCGTCTCCCCACACTATTTGGATATTGATTCCAAACCCGTTGTTTCACTTGCGAGTTATGCCCGGCCCTCGCGCCTTACGCGATATCCTCGAAACGTATGCTCGCACCGCCGCTGCCGGCCGACGCGGAAGAACGAATCGGTCGCCGCATCGCGTTGGTCAGTATGGGCATTGGCGGTGCGCTTGCGGCCGCCAAAATTTGGATCGGAACCACCGTGGGATCTACATCCGTGGTCTCCGATGGCCTCGAAGCGGTCGGCGATGTTCTCTCATCCGGCGTGGTCTACGCCGGCCTCTGGCTTGCCGCGAAGCCAGCCGACTACGAGCACCCATACGGACATGGGCGTTATGAAACTCTGGCAGGCCTCGCTGTAGGCGCAATGCTTTTGCTCGCCGGCGCGGCCATTTTCTGGCACGGATTTATCGGCCTCAATCAGCGCACCGCCTTGCGCGGCTACGCGCTCTACCCGCTGGTCGCCGCCGTGTTCTTCAAGGTCGCCCTCGCCGCTATGAAGTTCCGCGCCGCAAAAAAAATCGCCAGCACCTCCTTAGAAGCCGACGGCTGGCACGATATCACCGATCTGCTCTCCACGTCCGTGGCTCTTGCCGCCGTCATCCTGACGCTCGCAAATCCGCTCCGCTTCGGAACAGCCGATCACGTCGGCGGCCTCATCATCGGAGTCATTGTTGTTTCTCTTTCTATCCAGGTCGTCCGCCGCACCATTGGCCAGCTCCTCGATACCATGCCGGAACCTGGAAAGATGCGCGAGATCCGCCAGGTCGCCCTCAGCGTCCCCGGAGCAGCCGGCATCGAGAAATGTTTCGCCCGCCGTACCGGCCTGAAATACCATGTCGATCTGCACCTCGAAGTCGATCCCGAGATGACCGTCCGCGAGTCGCACGATATCGCAACCGCCGTAAAAAACTCTGTCAAGCAGAGCTTGCACTGGGTAGCGGACGTGCTGGTTCACGTCGAGCCCTCCAATCTCTCCGGCGGCCTCGCTTCGCACAGAGCTGCGCTTACAAAGTTCGATGGAAAATAAGGAAATCGCCCGGCTCCTCTATGAGACTGCCGACCTTATGGAAGTAGGCGGCGAAGACGGCTTCCGCATTCGCAGCTACCGCAATGCCGCGGCTGTCATCGCCAGTCTTCCTGAACGCATCGCCGACATCGTTTGCAATCCCGAGCGCAAAGTTACTGAAATACCCGGAATCGGAAAGGGTCTCGCCTTCGTTCTCGCGGAGATTTGCCGGCGCGGCTCCTTCGACCGGCGTGATGAGATGCTCGCCAAGTATCCCGCCTCCGCTCTCGAGCTGCTCAAAATCCAGGGTCTTGGCCCCAAAAGCATCGCCTTGCTCTACGAGCATCACGGCGTCAAAACCGTCGACGACCTGGAGCGCATCTGCCGCGAGCACAAGCTCCGCGAGCTGCCCCGCATGGGCGCCAAGCTCGAAGAAAAAGTGTTGCGTTCCATCGAATCGTACAGGAAGACCGCCGGACGTTTTCTGCTCAGCTTCGGCGGCGCTATTGCAGACGAACTCATCGCGGAATTCGCCGCTTTGCCCGGTATTGAAAAGGTCGAAGCCGCAGGCAGTCTCCGCCGCGGCCGCGAAACCATCGGCGATCTCGATCTGCTCGTCACCGGCCCGGGCGCAGCCGAAGCCCTCACCCGCATCGTCGCTCACCCCAAGTCCCAGGAAGTCCTCGGACAAGGTGCCAACAAAGCCAGCGTGACCTATGGCCTCGAGCGCCTCCAGGTCGACGTCCGCGCCCTCCCGCATGAAAGCTTTGGCGCTGCCATGCAGTACTTCACCGGCAGCAAAGAGCACAACGTCGTTCTCCGAACCAATGCCCTCAAGCGGGGACTTACGCTCAATGAGTATGGCCTCTTTACCATCGAAAACAATCAACGCGTCGCCGGCGACCGTGAGCAGGAACTTTATCAGCGCCTCGGATACGAGTGGATTCCGCCTGAGTTGCGCGAAAACTGCGGAGAATTGGAAGCCGCGCAAACCGGAACCTTGCCCCAGCTGCTTCAACTCGCGGATATTCGCGGCGATCTGCACATGCATACCACCGAAACCGACGGCCGAGCATCGCTGCGTGAAATGGCCGAAGCGTCGGCTGCGCTCGGCTACCAGTACATCGCGATCACCGATCACTCAAAAGCGCTTGCTATGGCAAATGGATTGGACGAAGCCCGGGTCACGGCCTTCGCCCGCGAAGTGCGCGAGCTCAACCGCGACGGTCTTCCGCTCCGCGTCTTCTCAGGCCTCGAATGCGACATCCTGCGCGACGGCTCCATGGATATTGCCGAAGACGCGCTCGCCGAATTGGATCTGGTGATCGGCAGCGTTCACAGTTACATGACCATCGAGCCGCAGGAAATGACCGACCGTCTCCTGCGCGCGCTCGAATCGCCATCGCTCCGAATTCTCGGCCACGCCACCGGCCGCATCCTGCTCCAGCGCGAGTCTTATTCGTTCGATTTCGATCGCATCGCCGCCCAAGCCGCCCAGCGCCGCGTCCTTCTGGAAATCAACGCCAGCCCCGAACGCCTCGATCTCCCCAGCCACCTCGTCCGCGCCGCCAAACGCAAAGGATGCAAATTCACAATTTCAACCGACGCCCACCGCCCCGCGCACCTCCACAACATGCGCTTCGGCGTCACCGTAGCCCGCCGCGGCTGGCTCGAACCCTGTGATGTGCTGAACACCAAACCCCTCGCCAACTTCGAATCCGCCTTGCGCAACAGAAAAGAAGCGCATCCAGATTAATGCGCTTCGAGCAAACTCTTTCAGAGTTGGACTACTTCGAGGCCGGGAATCTTTTGGAAATGACGCAGGTTGAGGGTTACTACTGATAATACTGGAGTCGATGACTAATCCCAGGACGGCGGGTTCCATGGCTGCTGACGGCCTCTGATTCCTTCTTCAACGTCACGAGCAAAGCCGTCATCCAATGTGACCCGAGAGCCGCTTGCCTTTGCGGAAGAAATACACTCTGAGATCGCCCGTCCTGATCGCCTGGGCGACCGGATCACAGCAACAGGATGGTGATCCTGTTCGACTACGACCTCGATGCCCTTACGAACTTTCTCCAGCACAACCGCGAAATTTTTCGTCACCTCGTTTTCCGACATGTGAACCGTCACCATACTCCCGATCATACCTTCTAGTCACCTTTTCTCCCCCTGATCCGGTTTAGTCGCCTCAATCCGAATCTGATTCAACATCTCGGTTCGCTTAGGCAGTTCCGTGGTCCCGGCCGGGAATCGATTCGCGCTCAACACATACGCGAGAATATCCGCATTTGTCTCGCGGCTCAGCTTTCCCGGCTTGCTGAGCGGCATCGTAGTGCGTACTCGTTCGAAGAGGTCTCCCATCGTCAGCCCATTCCAATTTGATAAGAACGCGCCGCCGGTAAGCGGAGGCGCTGCCTCGCCTCCCGTCAACATCGCCCCATGGCATGAGGCGCACTCGCGTGCATACAGTGACTGCCCGCGTTTAGCCTGCTCTTCTGTATAGACGCCGTCCCAAACCGATGTGGATTGTTCGCTGCCGCGCCGCGCGAAAATCAATGGCACGGCCAGAATCACTCCAAGCGCCGTTGCCGCTACGATTTTCATCAGTTCGCGGGGAGCGTGAACGCGATGTATTCACCCGAATAGGGCCCGCCGCTCACCGCCACAATGATGTACTGCTTCCCACCCAGCATGTAGGTCATCGGCGAGCCGCTCTGCGGCGCAGGCATGTAGACCGCGCCAACCTCTTTCCCCGTCGCCTTATCGTATGCGCGCAGCATCGCGCCGCGCGGATGTTCCGTCGTTGTAGTCACCTGGCCATCGCCCGCAATCACCAGTGTCTTGGTAACCAGCGTCCCGATGTTGTAACCCGATTGACCCGTGCGTGGAATGTTCAGCCCTTTGAGCGCCGGATTATTTCGCACCACATCCGGCGTCTCACCGTGTGCGATCTGCCACACGATTTCACCTTTGTCCAAGTTGATGGCCGAAATCGTCGCATACGGCGGCTTGATCAGCGGCAGACCTTGCACGCTCAGCGCCATGTAACCGCCTCCGCCGCCGCTGCCAGGCGTGCGCGGCTGTCTCGCCGCGGGTAGAGGAGAATCCGCCCCCGCGCCTTCGCCCGGTCCCGTCCTCATGCGCACTTCTTGCCCATCCACACCCGCCACATACCTCATGTCCGACAGTTCTTTCGGGGCCGGCACAAGCCCGATCGGCGTAAGGCAGGCGTTGCACGCGTATGCGTAAACCGTGTGGCTTTCCGGATCGTAGGATGCGCCCGGCCAATTCGTCCCGCCGCTCGCCGTGCCTAGCGTAAGCGTCGCAATCGGTCCGTCGATCTTACTCACCACAGGCGGCGTGAAGACCGGCCCCAGATGATACTTCGACACAATCGTCGACGCCTGGTCGCGAAGCGTAGGCGTGAAATCGATCAAATCGTCGGTCGAAACTCCATTGCGCGCATATGCCGCGGGCTTGCTCGGAAACGGCTGCGTCGGCGAATACCACTCGCCCGGCACTTCGCCCTTCTCGACAGGCCGCTCCTCGATCGGCCACACCGGCTTGCCCGTCACTCTGTCGAACACATACAGAAAACCTTGTTTTGTCGGCTGCGCTACGGCCTTCACAGCTTGACCATTCACCGTAATATCCGCCAGTATCGGCGCCGACGAAATATCCATGTCCCACAGTGGATGATGCACCAACTGAAAATCCCATTTCCGCTTGCCCGTTTTCAAATCGACGCACACCAACGTCTCGCCAAATAAATTGTTGCCCGGCCGATGCCCTCCGTAATAATCCCCGGTCGGCGATTCCACCGGCAAATAGACCAACCCCAGCTGTTCATCCACCGTAATCTGCGTCCACACGCCCGTATTGCCCGTGTACTCGGCCGAGCCGTTTAACCAGGTGTCGTATCCATACTCGCCCTTCATCGGAATGGTGTGAAAAATCCACAGCCGCTTGCCCGTTCGCACATCGAATCCGCGCACGTATCCTTTGTTGTTCCGCATGCTTTTAGGCGTCATGCCTTCGCGAAATGAGGCGCCCACGATAATCGTGTCTTTAGCCACCACCGGCGCGGACTGCAGTCCGATTTCGCCGGTCGTTAAATCCGGCAATATGGTCTGGTCGTCGTTCAGCTTCAGATCCACCGCGCCATTTTCCCCGAAGGACGCGACACGCGCGCCGGTCTTCGCATCAAGTGCAATCAGCCGATAGCCTGGCGTCACATAAAGGATGCGCTCCTCCTTGCCGTCAGACCAATACGCTAATCCTCGACCGGATAGCTGCCGTGGTGCGGCTGCTCCGCGTGCGCCTTCATGCTCGCCATGCACCCATAACAATTCACCTGTTCCGGCATCCAAAGCTATCGCCGCCCGCCGCGATCCCGCGGTTGCATACACCACGCCATTGACCATCAGCGGCGTGCCTTCCAACTTGTATTCCGGACGATTGCCCAAATTGTCCGTCTTAAAGCGCCAGGCGATCTCGAGGTCGTTGAAATTCGCTGCGTTGATCTGATCCAGCGGCCGATATCTGGTGCCCGCAAGATCCGCCGCGTAAGTGGGCCATTCCGTTTCTTTAGCGTGATACTGCGCGAACGCGGGAATCGCCGCCGCGAGCAAGATCAGCCACGTGCGCATCTGCGGCTCTCTCACATCGTTTGCTTTAACTGACTCAGCGCGTCTTTGATCTTTTCCTTCTGCTCGTCGGTCACATCCGGGTTCGGCGGCCGCTGATACGTCTGGCGCGTGCCCATCATCAAGCTCAGCGCATATTTCATCGGGCCGTAGGACCCAACTCCCGCCGGCCGGAACAACTGTTGCGCTTCGTGCAGCCGGGCCAATGGTTCGTCGATGTCCTTACCCGCCCGCTTCGCCGCAAATACTGTCGCTACTTGCTTGCTGAAAAGATTGCCCTCCGCCAGGATCGCTCCCATCCCGTTATCCAGCGCATATTTCAAATTGTTGCCCGTGCCCGTCCGCATGTTCAGTTTTGGAAAGTCTCGCACGTATGCCTTGTATTCCTCGACATCGCCATTCGAATCCTTGATCCCCGCAAGATTCGGATATTTTTCGAGACTGTGTAACAGGTCGGTCGAAATCGGTACGCCGCTGGTCCGCGGAATGTGATACAGATTGATCGAAATTTTCACCTGGTCGAAGATCAGCGAATAATACTTCGTCAACCCTTCGAGCGGTGGATTCTTGTAATAGAAGGGCGGAATAATCAGCAACGAATCCGCGCCATTCGCCGCAGCGTGCTGCGACAGCTCGATTGTCTCCGGGTAGTTAGGAGTGCCCGGCGACACCATGATGTTCAGCCCGTTTCTGTGCTTCAAAGCCGTTTCCGTCACCTTCTTCCGCTCCGCCACCGAGAATGACGGATACTCGCCCGTCGTGCCCAGCACCACCACGCCGTCCGCCCCATTCTCTTTGAAGTAGGCCATCATGTCGGCGTACACGCCTTCATCGAACTTCAGGTTCTTATCGCAAGGCGTCGCCGCCGCAATCCAAAACAAGCATTTGCTATCGGAAGCTGCGGGAATCTTCGCGGCTGCCGCCGTTGCCACTGCGCCCACTGCTCCTAAAAATGTCCGTCGCGTACTTTCCATGTTGCTGGACCTCCCTACGGTCAAGTGCTATTATCGCTCCGGAGATAGTACTGTGACACTCAGTCCTGAGCAAAAAAACGATTTCCTGCACCGCGGTTTTTCCCGCCGGAGCTTTGGCCGTTTGGCCACCGTGCTTGCGGCTGGCTCCACGCTGCCGTTTTATAACGAATTCGCGCTCGCGCAGGAGGTAAATTCGCGCCGAATACCGCCGGGCGCCGTCAAGATCGACAACAACGAAAATCCGCTCGGTCCCTGCTCGGAAGCCGCGCAGGCCATGCACAACATCATCCCCAACGGCAACCGCTACATGTTCTTCCTGCCCGGAGATCTGCAAAAGCTTCTCGCTGAACAGGAAGGATTGAAACCGAATTACGTCCAGGCTCACATGGGCTCAAGCCCCGCCTTGTGCCAAGCGGTTCTCTCCTTCACTTCGCCTTCAAAAGCGCTCGTAACCGCCGATCCGGGCTATGAAGCCGGTGAGCAGACCGCCAAGTTTATCGGCGCGAAAGTCGTCAACGTACCTTTGACCAAGGACTATGCGCACGACGTGAAGGCGATGGCTGCGGCCGATCCGAACGCGGGCCTGATCTACGTCTGCAATCCCAACAACCCGACGGGCACGCTCACCTCGCGCGCGGATCTCGAATACCTGATGGCCAATAAGCCCGCCGGTTCCATCGTGCTGCTTGATGAAGCTTACATCCATTTCGCAGGCATTCCCAGCGCCATCGACATGGTGGCTGCCGACAAAGACATCATTATTCTGCGCACGTTCTCGAAGATCTACGGCATGGCCGGATTGCGTGCGGGCGTAGCGATGGCGCGGCCGGATCTTCTACCGAAAACGCGCGGATTTGGAATTAACTGGCTCCCGGTCACCAGCATGGTCGGCGCAACCGCCAGCCTGCAATCCAAGGATGTTGTTGGCGAGCGCCGCAAGATCAATAAGGATACGCGCGAAGACGTCTTCAGCTTCCTCGACAAGAAGGGCTTTCATTACGTTCCCTCCGTCTCGAATCATTTCATGCTCGACGTAAAACGCCCCGGCCGCGAAGTTATCCAGGCTATGCGCCAGGAGAACGTCTATATCGGCCGCGTCTGGCCAAGCTGGCCCACCTACGTCCGCGTCTCCATCGGAACGCCCGAAGAAATGGGCAAATTCAAAGCCGCCCTAGTAAAGGTAATGGCAGCCTAACGCGTTCAAACCGTCTGAATCCTCCATCGTGGGGCGGACGTCCACGTCCGCGCGGCACCTCCCGGTCCCGCCGGTTTACCGACCAAAAGGAACCACAGCCCGCAGTAATCGACTCAGTTCGTCCACCCAGTACACTTGGTCTTCGTTGAACATGGCCTTCTGAGTTTCCACAATGGCCCTTGCCTGCGCCTGCCCGCTCTGAGCTGCCACCTGCAGCCAAGCGACGGCTTCGAAAACCTGGCTCTCGTCCTTCGTAGATGAATCAAGCAGGTCCTTACCAAGAGCGAATTCACATTGCACGTCCCCGGCGCCGGCGCACAATCGAAAATACTCTAAAGCTCGATCCGGGTTGCTCTGAACCTGATCTCCGCTTTCGTACATTCCGGCAAGAATATGCTGCGCATCCGAGCTGCCGAAGGCCGCTGCTTGTTCCATTAATTGGCGCGCTCGAGCCGCGCCATCCGGAGAAACCGCCCCCGCGCTCACGAGCTGGCTCAAATAAAAAAGCGCCGGTCCGTAATTTTGCGATGCCGACCGGGTGAGCAGAGCGATTCCCTGCGCTTGGTCCTTCGTAAGGATTTTCCCTTCATATTTCCAGCGGCCGCAAACAAACTGCGCCGGCGCCGCATTCTCATCCGCGAAGGTCATTACTTGCTTTATCTGCTTATCAGTGGGGCGTTCCGCGCCCTTTAGATTTGCGAGATCGGAAACCAAGCGGATCACTTGCAGTTCGTAATCGTGCTTCTCAACGAATTTATCGCCGAACTCGAAATTTACCTGGGCTGCCGCTCGCACCGGAATTGGCTCGGTTTGGAGCCGTGCCGGGCGGAAACGCCACTCGCCTACCGTCTCAACCGCTCTTTCATCCAGTCCGAACCCGATCGCACGAATCACCCGGATGTCTCTTGGGAAACCTTCCCGGTCGACAACCAATCCGATAAGCACAGATCCCTCGGCGTGAGCTTGCAGGGCTTCTTTGGAATACTTTGGTGAAGTCTTGTGTGTCAGCCGCGGGGCCTCGATCCCTTTCGCGGGACGCATGATCAAAGCATCTGACGCCGCCGATGGGCCGGCCGAAAGCTGCAAAGGACAGAAGCTCAGAAACAGGAGCAGGAACATAGCCGGCGCTCAGCTTCTATCGAATACTTAGTGGATCAAGCTCCACGGATACATCCCCACATTGATCTTCAGAATCATGTAACTGAACCCGCCCGCATCCGGCTTGGGCTGATGCGGCGCATCCGGCGGAATCAGCAGCCAATCGCCCGCCTTGATCTTGAACGTCTGTCCCCCGATAATCGGCTGCCCCCGATATTCGCCCGGTATTGGCCCATCTTTATCCATCAAATTCTGCCGGTTTGCGATCTTTCCGCCGACAATCATTTCGCCCGTGCCGCCGGTGAACACGTAGAAATCGTAGACACCCGCGTGCTGCTCCGCGTCATCCCAAACACTGTTGACCTTGGTCAGGCTCAGCACTGGCTGCTCGCGATGGGCGCGGTACAGCATGCCCATACTGAAATTCCGCGTGCGCTCCCGCACCACTCCGCCACCGCCGAATGCCTGCGTGCTCCCCTGTCCGGCCTGCGTGAGCGCTTTAGCCGCCCGCTCCGCCAACGCTTCATGCGCCTTTCGTATATCGTCGATCGACCAATAGGTAGGAGGCGGCGCATCCGGAGCCAGCGCCGGACTTCCCGGCCGATTAAACCCGAACGGCATTGCTTCACCCTGCGCCTGCTGCGGCCTCGCATCACTCGCTTGAGCCAAAACTTCACCTGGCGCGGTCGCATGCCCGATCACATAGCCCAGCCCCATCGCCCCAAGCACGGCAAACGGAACGCTTCGCTTCTTAAGTACCGCAAAAACTCGTTTCATGGATTGAAAACCTCAGCCTCCGGCTATGTTATCCATTTCCAGCCTCGCGATGCTACACTGCAAACGTCATAGTCCACGATGACGGTCACAGTTAAACGTAAGACCCCGCTTGTCGTTCCCCCTGCTGTTCGTCGGAAGGCCGGGTTCAGGAGCGGTGATCAGCTCGAATTCAAGGTCTCCCGCGGGATGATTAATATTATCCCGAAGCTTCCGGCTGCGGACGACGAGTACACGCCCACTCAGCGACGCGTCATTGACGCTCGGCTGGCCGCCTCCGAAGAGGACTTCAAGAAAGGCCGCACATTCGGCCCCTTTGAAACTCATGAGGCAATGATCGCCTTCTTGCATGATCAAGTGAAAGAGACGCGTGGCGAAAAAACTGCGAAACGCAAGAAGCGCGCCTCGTGACCTCTAGCGAATCTGTGCTCGCGGTTCCCGCGTCGGCATGCTCCTGGGAGTGGTGGCCTCCCGTATGCGATCTCGACCGCTCCTGCCGTTATTTTGGATGCGCGATGATGTCGCGGATCACGTAGGTGTCGCCAACGATGTTGAAATAGAACCGCCAGTCGCGGTTTACACGCGCCTGTCAAAGATCTTGGGATTCGTCATACTTCTTTGCACGCAGGGATGGATGATGCAGGTCCTCGGCAAGCATCTTCGCTTGCTTGTCGAATGCCTTTCGTACGTTGGGCGGGGCATTGACGTAGCTCCGGACTGCATGCGGCGTCAGGCGACGGTTCATCGCTTCCTACCTTAGATGGCTTTCCATATTCATCCTCCGGTGCGTTGCGCGCCTCATCACCTAACAGATTCGATCGCCGATCTAAACTCACCTTGCGGTTGTTGGAGTCAATTTTCTTGGGTTGAATCTCGCGGGCGGAAGGTGAAGCGTCAATGTCGGCGGCAAAAAAGAATTGCGCATAGTGCACTTTCGGGTTTTCGATGCCCCTGGCTGGATAAATCCATCGGCGATCACGATGATTCCCGGCCTAGGTGATGCCGAAGGCGGCTTTCGCATTTGCCACATTCGAAATCAAGGGAAGCTCGCCAGGATTTCGACCTTACCTATTGCGGCTCGTTAACCAAAAGCCGTGCACCGCTTGCGGTTTTCGCATATCATCATGCCATGAGGAAATGGATCAGCGCGATGCTGCTTATTGCCACTGCCACAGCCGCGCAGCAAACGCACAATCAATATGAGCCGCCGAACGCGCCGGGCGCCGGTCAAAGGCTGCTGGCGCAATTTGTGGGCGACTGGAACGTCGTCAAGACCTTCTTCCCGATCAACGGCAAGCCGATCGTCACGAAAGCCGCCTGTAAGCAGTACATGATCCAGGACGGCAAGTTTCTGCAGTCGGATTTTACCTTCTTCAACGCTGACGGAACCAAGAGCACCGGCACCGGAATCTCAGGCTTCGATCCCACAACGAATCGCTTCACCACCGTGTGGTACGACTCGCGGCAGACCACGATGTCGATTCGCCAGAGCGACGGCACCTTCGACGGCCGCAACATCGTCCTGTGGACCACAGCCCTCGATTCCGAGCATCCTGGGCGCAAAACCGTCGCCCGCGCGCATCTTGAGGAAGACGGCCGCCTTCTCCTCCACCGCCATTTCATGATCGATGACAAAGGGCAGGAGCGGATGATGATCGAGTTGCGGATGACGCGGAAGTAGCTGCTTGAGGAGAACCGCCCGGCTTTCTCCGGCTTGTGGCGCGTTCAACCAACGTCTTCCCAAAACCGGACACCAGTTCGTTCAATAAGTTCGCGCTATCCTAGTAGAATCAACTAATTAACCGCCTCCAAACGGTTGGCCGCTGAAATGCACTTTACAAAGTCTTAGAAATGGCAATGGATGTTCCTCGCGGGAAGGAAGTCGCCCGCAAACGCCTCATTAAGCGCATCGCGCTCGGCGTCATAGCTTTAATCGTAATCGGCGGCACCACCTTTGCGCTCGCCCGTCTAAAACCAGCAGCCCCGTCGGTCGACATGAGCGGCCTCTGGCCCGGCACGGTGCGGCGCGGTCCTATGGAAAGGCAGGTACACGGTCTGGGTGCTTTGAAGCCCGAACAGATCTACTGGATTAACGCCGCCGTCGACTCTCGTGTGGTCCAAATCGTTCGGCGCGCCGGCACCGATACCATCAAGGCCAATGACGTCATTATGGTTTTGAGCAACCCCGACCTGGAACTCGATGCCGAAAAGGCCGAATGGCAGGTCAAACAGGATCAGGCGAATCTGGCCAATCTCAAAGTGAAGCTTGAAAGCGATAAATTGGACCAACGCGCCAGCCTCGCCGAGCTCGAATCCCAGTACACGCAGGCGAAACTGACGGCCGACCGCGACCTCGAGCTGACGCGCCTCAATCTCAAGAGCGACCTCGAGTCCAAGCTCTCCGTAGATCAGGCGAATCAATTGCAAAATCGCGTCTCGCTTCAGCAACAGCGCCTGGCCATCGTCGACCAACAAATCAAAGCTCAGATCGAGGCGCAGGAAGTTGTCGTCGAAAGCTCGCAGGCCGCCTATGAGCTCAAGAAGAAGCAGGTAGATCAATTGACCATTCGCGCGGGTGTCGACGGCACGCTGCAGGAAGTCGATGTCGAAGTCGGCCAGCGCGTCCCCGCGGGCACTCTGTTGGCCAAAGTTGCCGATCCAAAGAAGTTGAAAGCCGTCCTCCAAATCGCTGAGACTCAGATGAAGGACGTCCGTATCGGCTTGGACGCCTCCATCGACACGCGCAATGGCTTGATTCCGGGACGCGTCACCCGCATCGATCCGGCCGCCACCAACGGCACCGTCGGAGTGGACGTAACGCTTTTTGGCGCTCTCCCGGAAGGCGCGCGCCCCGAGTTGAGCGTCGATGGCACCATCGAAATCGAGCGTCTGGCCGACGTCGTCTACATGGATCGTCCGGTCTCCGGTGAGCCGAATACCACCATTGGCTTGTTCAAAATCGATCCCGACGGAAAAGGTGCAACCCGCGTAAACGTCAAACTGGGCCGCGCTTCCGTAAGCACCATCGAAGTCCTGGAAGGCCTCAAGGTAGGCGATCGCGTGATCCTCTCCGACATGTCGCAATACGATTCTTCACCACGCATCCGATTAACTTGAACCGAACATGCCAGTTCTACGTAATCCCAACAGAGCCGGGAAGCGTCAGCGACCTTTAGCTGCTAACAATTGAGGAGGACCGAACCCGAATGACCGCATCTGAGCCATTGATTCATCTGGAAGGCGTCACCAAAGTATTCGTCACCGATGAGGTGGAAACCCACGCCCTTGCGGGAATTCACATCGACATTGGGCGAGGCGAATATGTGTCCATCTCGGGGCCTTCCGGCTGCGGCAAATCCACGCTGCTCGCCATTTTGGGCCTGCTCGATTCACCCACCTCCGGCACTTATATCCTCAATAGCAAGCCGGTCCAGAGCCTCAAGCTGTCGGAGCGCGCCCGCATTCGCAACCGCGAGATCGGCTTCATTTTTCAAGCCTTCAACCTCATCGGCGACCTGAATGTCTACGAGAACGTCGAGCTTCCGCTTACCTACCGCGGTATGGGCGGTGCCGATCGCAAGAAGAAGGTCCACGAAGCTCTCGAGCGCGTCGGCATGTCTCACCGCATCAAGCATTATCCGTCGCAGCTTTCCGGCGGTCAACAGCAGCGCGTTGCTGTAGCCCGCGCCCTGGCCGGCGATCCATCCATTCTCCTCGCAGACGAGCCGACCGGAAATCTCGATTCCCAAAACGGCGAGCAGGTCATGGATCTGCTGCGTGAGCTGCATCGCGGCGGGGCGACCATCTGCATGGTGACGCACGATCCGCGCTACGCCCGTTACGCCGATCGTTCCATCCACCTGTTCGACGGCCGCGTGGTCGAGGAGAACATGGAAGTGCCCGTTTAGACGCGTTTTTTCCAACACGATGTCCAAAATCTGGTCCGATCTGCGGTTCGCCTCGCGAACGCTGAGGGCGAAGCCCGTCTTCACACTCATCGCGGTCTCCTCGCTCGCTCTCGGTATCGGCGCCAATACAGCCATTTTCAGCGTCGTCGATTCTGCGTTGCTGCGCGGCCTGCCGTTCCGCAGTGCCGAACAGCTTGTGCTGGTGCGCGACAGCCAACCCTGCTGCGCCGCAGTGTCCATTTCGCCCGGTGAATACCTGGATTACAAAAAACAGACCAAAACTCTTTCGGGCTTCGCCGCCTTCGCCGCCCAGACGTTAACCCTCACAGGTAACTTTGAGCCTCAGAAGATCGACGCCGTCGCGGTGACCACAAACTTTTTCGATGTTCTCGGCGCGAAACCGGAAATAGGCCGCCTCATTTCGCCGAACATCGATAAGCCCGGTTCCGATATGCGCGTTGCGGTTCTCAGCGACGGCGCGTGGCGTTCTCTTTTTGCCTCCGATCCAAATATCGCCGGCCGCAACATTACCCTGAACGGCAACACCTTCCGAGTCGTCGGAGTGCTGAATCCGCAGGACACCTATCCGAATAAAACGCAGCTCTGGATCAGCCCGAGACTGATCGTCCCCGAATACCAGGAAGGAACAATTCCAAAGAACTTTGACATCGCCCAGCAATACGGTAATCACTGGCTGCGCGGCCTTGGACGCGTGAAGCCCGGCGTCACCGTGGCGCAGGCTCGTGCTGAATTGCTTACCATCGCCGCCAACATCGATCAGCAACATCCTGGCGAGAAAGATCACCACGCCGTCGTCACCCCTCTACAGGACAGCCTCGTCCAGAACGTGCGCCCGGCTCTCTGGGTGCTGCTTATCGCGGTCGTTCTGCTCTTGCTGATTGCCTGCGCCAATTTAGCCGGATTGCTGCTGGCCCGCTCGACCGGCCGCGCGCGCGAATTGGCTATACGCCTCGCGCTCGGCGCAAAACGGTCCGAGGTTGTTCAATTGTTGCTCTCAGAAAGCCTGCTCCTCGCCTTCTGCGGCGGCGTGCTCGGCATCGCGCTCGCCCTCGGCGGCTTGAAGCTGATCGCCCTCTATTCGCCTTACGACTTGCCCACAGCGCTTGCCCCCACCTTGGATCTCTCCGTCTTGGCGTTCTGCGTTGTTGTGACCTTGCTTTCCGCCCTCATCAGCGGGGCCGTTCCCGCGCTCCGCTCCGCGCGCGTGGATGTGAATGATGCTTTGAAAGAAGGATCGAAAGGCAGCGTAGGCGGCGGCACGCGGCGTCTTCGACAGGTCCTGGTCGGCGCCGAGATCGCCATCTCGCTCACCCTCCTCATCGGTGTGAGCCTCTTGATTCACAGCTTTTCGAAGCTCATTTCCGTCGATCCCGGCTTCGATCCGAAAAACGTCCTGACCGCGCGCCTCTCTCTGCCCCAGAGCCGGTATTCTCAAAATGCGCAAACCACCGCCTTCTGGAACACGCTGCTTCCTAGACTCGCCGGTCTGCCCGACGTCCAATCCGCCGGACTATTGACTCACTTGCCTTTTTCCGGACAGGAGTCGGGCAGCTACTTGGAAATCGAGGGGCGTCCGACGAATCCGAATGGGCAAGGAATCTATGCGAACGAATTCGGCGTTAGCCCCCAGACGTTCCAAGCCTTGCGCGTTCCCCTGATCAGCGGCCGCGCCTTCACCGAACGCGATGACGCGAAAGCGTTGCTGGTCGCGGTCGTTAACAAACGTTTCGCGGAGAAAGTGTTCCCCCACGAAAACCCTATCGGCAAGCGGTTCAAGGGTGGTCCAATAGAGGGCTGGACAACCATTGTCGGCGTCATTGGCAACATGAAGCACAACGGCTTGGACGATCCGCCGCAGATGGATATGTATTTCAACTATCCGCAATTGGGTGTAAGTTCGACCGGCTTGGTTTTACGCACGAAAGCCGTATCGTCGTCTATTGCGGCGGAGCTGCGGTCGGCCATTCATGAAGTCGATTCCAATCTTCCACTCACGGATGTAAAACCCATCGGCGACTACATCGGAACCTCGTTAGCGGCTCGCCGCTTCCTGCTCGGCCTGCTCACAACTTTCTCGGCGCTCGCAATCCTGCTTGCCGGAATCGGTCTGTACGCGGTGCTCGCCTATTCGGTCCAGCAGCGGAAACAGGAAATCGGTATTCGCATGACCATGGGCGCCGGCAGCTCCGAAATTCTCTGGATCGTCTTGCGCGAATGCCTGGCGATCGCGTGCTTCGGCATCGCGGCCGGCCTGGTTGGCGCAATCTGGTCGTCCGCTTTTCTTGAGTCGATGCTCTTCGGTGTCACCGGTGCCGACTGGCTCTCTTACACCGCCGCTGTGTCGCTGATCGTCGCGATCGCCGTAGGCGCATCCCTGATTCCGGCGCTGCGCGCTTCGCGTGTCGATCCCGTCTCTGCTTTACGCTATGAGTAAGCGCACAGGACGTTGGGTGTCCGTTGTGCGCGCTAGAAAAGAATGTAGCTGCAAATGATTTCTTTACGCAACATCGAAAAGTTCTTCGAACACGGTCCCACCAAGACCTACGTCTTGCGCCGCATCAATGTCGAGATCAAAGAAGGCGAATTCATCTCCATCATGGGGCCGTCCGGGGCGGGGAAGTCCACTCTGCTTCACTTGCTCGGCATGCATGATAGCGCCTGGACCGGCGAATACCTCTTTTTCGGGCAGCCGATTCACAAGATGAACAAAAAGGACCGATCCGAGCTTTATAAAAAGTACATCGGCTTCGTGTTTCAGAGTTATCACCTTCTGGATTCACTCACCGTCTACGAGAATCTCGACATCCCGCTCTCCTATCGCAACATCAAAAAATCGGAGCGCCAGAGTATTGTCTGCGATACCCTCGACCGCTTCAACATGGTTGGGAAAAAGGATCTTTATCCAAATCAACTGTCCGGCGGACAACAGCAGCTGGTTGCCGTCGCGCGCGCCATGGTTGCGAGTCCGAAAATTATTCTTGCCGACGAGCCGACCGGTAACCTGCATTCCAGCCAGGGCAAAGAAATCATGGAGTTGTTCAAGCGCCTCAACGAGCAGGGGACCACCATCGTCCAAGTCACTCACAACGAGAAAAACGCCGAATACGGCAACAGAATCATCCACATTGAGGATGGATGGATCACGCAGAACTGAGTGTCGATGAAGATCGTGCCATCGCAAATGCGCATCCTGATCGCCGACGATCAGAGCGATGTGCTCGAAGCCTTGCGCCTCCTCTTAAAACGCGAAGGTTACAAGATCGAATCCGCTGAATCGCCGCAACAAGTGCTGCAGGCGATTGAAAATCGCGATTACGACGCCGCCATTATCGATCTGAATTACAGCCGCGACACCACATCCGGGCAAGAAGGATTGGATCTGCTGGCAAAAATCCAGACCGTCGATTCCATGCTGCCCGTCATCGTGATGACCGCCTGGAGCAGCGTCGATTTAGCAGTCGAAGCCATGCGCCGCGGCGCGCGCGACTTCGTCCAAAAGCCGTGGGAAAACGAGCGCCTGTCCTCCATTGTTCGTACCCAGCTTGAGTTGAGCGAAGCCATCCGCCGCGGCCAGCGCCTTGAAGCCGAGAATCAGCTTCTGCGCGGCGACAACTTGCCCACCATGATTGCGCAAGCACCGGCGATGCAGCCCGTCCTCGACCTTATTTCCCGCGTTGGCCCCTCCGATGCCAACGTCTTGATCACCGGCGAGCCTGGCACGGGAAAAGAAGTCGTCGCCCGCACGCTTCACGCGATTTCCATCCGATCGAGCAAGCCGATGGTCACCCTCAACGCAGGCGGCCTTGCCGAAGGCGTTTTTGAAAGCGAGCTCTTCGGGCACGTCAAGGGCGCATTCACCGATGCCAAGATGGACCGCGTCGGCCGCTTCGAACTAGCCGACACAGGAACTTTATTTCTGGACGAGATCGCGAACGTGCCGATGAATTTGCAGGCGAAGCTGCTGCGCGTTCTGGAAATCGGGGAAATGGAACGTGTGGGATCGTCGAAGACCAAGCGCGTCGATGTTCGCATCATCTCCGCAACCAATGCCAATATCACGGAGGAGGTGCAAGGCGGCCGCTTCCGCCAGGATTTGCTGTTCCGCCTCAATACTATTGAAATTCATCTGCCGCCGCTTCGCGAGCGCCGCGAAGATATCGCTCCATTGGCGAACCATTTCTTAGGTACGCACGCCCGGCGCTATCGCAAAGCCATCACCGGTTTCGATCACAACGCGTTGCAAGCCATGAACGACCATCAGTGGCAAGGAAACGTGCGCGAGCTGAATCACGTGGTCGAGCGCGCGGTTTTAATGGCCCAGTCGAATTGCATTAAAGCCGGCGACTTGGCCCTGCGCGCCGGCGCGACCGGTTCGCCTCGCCTCGAGGACATGAGTCTCGAAGAGGTGGAAGAATTTCTGATCAGGAAGGCTTTGGCGCGCTACGGCGGGAATGTCAGCCACGCGGCCGGCGCTCTGGGCCTTAGTCGCAGTGCGTTGTATCGCCGCTTGCAGCGTTTCGGGCTGTAGCACCTGTGAAACTCGCCCGTTTCAAGACCAGCCACGACGTGCGGGTCCTGCTGCTGGCTCTCGCCGCCGGATTTCCCGCCGTGCTCGCGTGCATCGTCCTTCTTGCCATCGGCGGCTATTCCGGCCGCCAGCAATGGACGCTCGATCTGTTGGTTGTGCTTCTTTGGATTGCCTTCTGTGCCGCCGCGCGCGACCGCGTTGCAGGGCCCCTCCGCACGTTAGCGAATCTGCTCGAAGCCATGCGCGAAGGAGACTACTCCATTCGCGCCCGCGTCGACAATCCCCGAGAAGCTATGGGCGAAGTAATGCAGCAGGTAAACGCCATGGCCGCCACCTTGAGGGATCAACGCCTGGGCGCTCTCGAAGCCACTGCGCTTCTGCGCAAAGTCATGGAAGAGATCGAAGTTGCGGCGTTTGCCTTCGATCCGCAACAATCCTTGCGGCTGGTGAATCGCGCGGGTGAACGATTGCTCGCACAACCCGCCGAGCGCCTCCTCGCGCGGGATGCGGCTTCACTCGGTTTGGCCGAGTATCTCTCGGGCGAACCGGAACAAACCGTTCAGCGCACCTTTCCCGGCGCAACCGGCCGCTGGGGTGTTCGCCGCAGCCAATTCCGCGAAGGCGGAGTTCCCCATCAACTCCTGGTCCTGACCGATCTGACGCGCCCCCTGCGTGAAGAGGAATTGCAGGCTTGGCAGCGTTTGGTGCGCGTCATCGGTCACGAGTTGAACAATTCTTTAACTCCTATCAAATCTATCGCGCAAAGCCTGGAACAGTTGGTCAAGAGCGAACCTCGGCCGGAAGATTGGGCTGACGACATGTCGCGCGGCCTCAACGTAATCGCGGCCCGCTCGGAGTCCCTCAGCCGCTTCATGAGTTCTTACGCCCGCCTGGCCAAGTTGCCCGCCCCCAAATTCGCTCCCATCGAAATCAATGCGCTCCTGCGGCGCGTGACCAGTCTCGAAACCCGCATGCAAGTCTTTTTCGAGGAGTGCCCGCCGCTGACCATTCAGGGCGATCGCGATCAAATCGAGCAGGTCCTCATTAATCTGATTCGAAATGCGGTGGATGCGGCCCAAGAGACCGGCGGCCGCGTTTTTGTCCGACACGAGCGAACCTCCACGACCGTTGAGATAACGGTTCGCGACGAGGGACCGGGCCTCTCGAATACAGCCAATTTGTTTGTGCCGTTTTTCACCACCAAGCGAGGCGGCTCAGGCATTGGTCTTGTATTGAGCCGCCAGATCGCAGAGGCTCACGACGGTTCTCTCACGCTTCGAAACGCGTCTACTGGTCCGGGCTGCGAAGCCAGGCTGACGCTGCCGATTCACTGAGTTCAGCGTGATAAGAGCTGCGTACCAATGGGCCTGCTTCGACGTGAGCGAATCCCGTCGCCCGCCCCGCTCGCTTGTATTCGTCAAACTCCTGCTGCGGGACGTAGCGCAGAATCGGCAAGTGCTTCTGTGAAGGCCGCAGATACTGACCGAGCGTCAGAATGTCGACGTGATGATCGTGCAAGTCGCGCATTACTTGCAATACTTCGTCCTCGGTCTCGCCCAGCCCCAGCATCAAGCCCGATTTTGTCGGAATCTGCGGGGCAAGCTGTTTTGCGTATCGGAGCATATCGAGCGAGCGCTCGTAGCGCGCGCCCAACCGAACCTGCCGGTAGAGGCGCGGCACGGTTTCCGTGTTGTGGTTAAGAACATCCGGATGCGCGTTCATCACCGTTTCCATGGCCGCGTGCGAACCCTGAAAATCCGGCACCAGGACTTCCACTTTGCAACCGGGCACCTGCTCCCGAATGGCTTCGATAGTCAGGGCGAACAACTCCGCCCCGCCGTCTTTTCGATCGTCGCGATTCACGCTGGTGACAACCGCATAGCGCAGTCCCAGAGTCGCGCATGCTTCGGCAACGCGCCGCGGTTCATCGTAATCTACGGTGAGCGGCGCGCCCTTTTGCACCGCGCAGAATCCGCAGCGCCGCGTGCAGACATTGCCCAGAATCATGAACGTCGCGGTGCGCCGGTTCCAGCACTCACCCACATTGGGGCACGCCGCGCTCTCGCACACTGTGTGCAGGTGAAGGCGCGTAACCAGATCTTTCAGCTCGCGGTAATTTTCGCCCACCGGCGCCGGAGCCTTCAGCCATTTCGGCCGCTCGGGCTGAGAAGAGATGGTAACCAGCACTAACTTCAGTCTAGCTTCTGAGGCAAACTTTTGAAAAAATGTTATTTTGACAGCGGAACACGATAACATGATCCGAACGGTTGTAGCATTGGACGAGACTGAATACAAGCAGGCCAAGCGAGAAGCCAAGCTGTTGGGCATTTCCATCGCGGAGTTTGTCAGGCGTGCCATCCGTGAACGACTTCCCGTGACCGGCGACAAACCGTGGATGCGGTATGCGGGCTTGGTCGAGTCTGGAGATCCGGCTTCGAGTCAGTCCATAGATGACGTAGTTTATGGCATCAAAGACTGAG
The DNA here is from genome assembly GCA_963808405.1 of uncultured Acidobacteriaceae bacterium. Classification (GTDB taxonomy): domain Bacteria; phylum Acidobacteriota; class Terriglobia; order Bryobacterales; family Bryobacteraceae; genus Bog-105. The sequence goes on from CAWEFG010000001.1 coordinate 173,349, forward strand.
GCGTATGCAGACACTTCAGCGTTCATTGCCTTTCTTGATCGGTCGGATTCTCATCACGCGTTGTATCGCCGATTGTTTAGCGCGCCCCCTCCTCTAGTCGCGTCTGCCCTCGTTATTTCCGAAGGGCATGGGTGGTTCTTGCGTCGCTATGATCAACGGCGGGCAATTCAGTTTCTGAACTTTATTGAAGAGCTGCCCGCGTTGGTAATTGAGCCGCTCCGTCATACCGGGCTATCGCAGGCAACCGCGGTTATCAAGAAATTCTCCGATCAGAAGCTCACGCTCGCTGACGCTCACGGTTTGATTATTATGCAGGATCGATCCATACGAGCGTGCTGGTCAACAGATCGCCATCTGAGCCTTACTGGCGTCGCGCTGATAACCTGACTCAAATCCAATTGCCCGGCGGCGCTACTTCCACCCACGGCCCCTCCGTTCGATCCTGGTGCAGCGTGATCGATCGGATGTATTTCGAAAGAAGCGGATATTTGCCCATCACGTCAACTGTGAAACCGTCGTGCGATGCCAATGCCGCTGATTCCGGCGATTGCTCGCGAAGGCACCTGGTCAATTCCTCCGCAAGCTCTCGGGCATCTTCCGGAACCGGGCTCCTGTCGTAGTCCGGTTCCACCACAACACGGCCGACCTCGGAAAGCGTGGGCTGAACCGATTCGAATGACCGCTCGAGAAAGAATTCCAGGTTCGGATCCATGCCTACATCTCCCGCCGATTCTCTAACGACCGCGACATGGTCACTTCATCGGCAAATTCCAGATCACTCCCCACCGGTATGCCCATGGCGATGCGTGTCACGCGCGGGCCCAGCGGCTTCAGCAGCCGTGAAAGGTAAACCGCTGTAGCTTCCCCTTCGACAGTAGGGTTCGTCGCAAGAATCACTTCTTGAATCTCATTTTCACGCAGCCGATCCACCAGGCCTTTGATCTTCAGCTGTTCCGGGCCGATGCCCCGCAGCGGCGATATCGCCCCGTGCAGCACGTGATACAGGCCGCGGAAAGCATGAGTGCTCTCTATAGGGACGATATTGTGAGGCTCTTCTACAACGCAGATTTGCGCGCGCTCACGATGCGGATCGCGGCAAAACAGGCACAGCTCGCCGTCGCTGATGTTGTTGCATTCCGCGCAGATGCCCAGCTTGTCTTTAATATCGAGAATCGCTTGCGCCAGATTCTCGGCATGCTCTCGCGGCGTGCGCAGCAAATGAAACGCAATGCGCTGAGCGGATTTCTGGCCAATGCCGGGCAGCCGTTTACATTCCTGGATCAGCCGGGCAAGCGGCTCAGCGAATTCCGCCATTTGGATGACAGGCCCTAGAACATGCCCGGCGGCAGCCCCAAACCACCTAACATGCCGCCCATCTTGCCCTGCGCCTCTTCGTCCACTTTCTTCACGGCTTCATTGAACGCCGCCATCACCATGTCTTGAAGCATCTCGACGTCGCCCGCCACCTCCGGGTCGATGCGCACACCCAGCACGTTCTTCTGGCCATCCATCTTCACGCTCACCATTCCGCCGCCGGAGGAGGCCTCGACGCGTATCGCCGCAATCTGTTCCTGCAGCTTCTGCTGCATCGCTTGCGCTTGCTTCATCATGGACTGCATGTTGCCGGGCATCTTCATGGATTAGCGAATTACCTCGTAACGCTCACTCATTCAAATTTCGCACGGCACGTACTTGCGCGCCAGGAAAAAGCTCTTGGAAGCGCTTTACTCCCGGGTGGGATAACGCCCGCTCCCGTACGTCGGTTTCCCCCGCGACAGCGTCCTCGCGGGCCGGCGCGGCAGCTTGTGTAATATTCTCTGCGACCTCAACCCGTACGCGCACCGGTCTCCCTATTGCTTGCGAGGCTACGCGCTGCACGTCCGCATCTTTCAGTAACAGGGCTAAAGATTTCCCCGCGCGGATTGTCAGATCGTTACCCTCCAAGCGCACCTCCGACCGTTGCACGGCATCGGCGCTGTGGTTCATCCCAGCCTTACATAGAGCTTGATACAACTCCTGCCGCGCATCTCCCGTTACCGCCGGCCGCGTTGCTGCGGGGGCGGTTGCTGCGGAGGCGGCCCGAGGAGTCTTCCCCAGTCCCGCGAGCGCTTCCTCGATCGATTGCAGCTTGCCCGCCTGCACCAGCTTAATCAGCCCAAGCTCCAGATGCAGGCGAGGCTGAAGCGAATATTGCAGCGTCTTGTACAGATCGAGCGTGAGATTTAAATACCGCGTCAAATCTTCTTCGCTGAATAAAACTGCCGTCTCGCGCAACGCTTGCTGCTCCGGGTCCGACGCCGCAATCAGACGAGTGGCTTTGCCGCTGATCTTTGCAACCAGCAGATTGCGCCAGTATCGCCCCAACTCGCGGCAGAAATGTTGCAGGCTCTGCCCATTGCGCTCGAGCTCCTGCACGATTTCGAGCATTCGCGCCGCCTGTTGTTGATGCACCGCATCGGCGACCGCGCGGAGAGATTCAACTCCGAACACGCCAAGCAGAGCGCGCACATCTTCGACCCGAAGCGTCTTGCCGCAACAGGCAATCGCCTGATCGAGCGCCGAAAGAGAATCGCGCACGCTGCCTTCGCCCGCCTGGGCCAGGACGGAAAGCACTTCGTCGCCCGCATCGATGCCTTCCTGCCTCGCAATGTACTGCATGCGATTCACGATTTCCGCGAAATCGACCGAATGAAAGCTGAAGTGCTGGCAGCGCGAGGCGATCGTGCTCGGAATCTCGTGCGCTTCCGTCGTGCAGAGAATGAAAACCACCCACTCGGGTGGCTCTTCAAGCGTCTTCAATAATGCGTTGAAAGCTTCTTTCGTGATCTGGTGCGCTTCGTCGACGATGAAGATCTTGTAGCGATCGCGCGCCGGCCGGTATCGAACATTCTCCCGGATTTCGCGCATTTCGTTGATCCCGCGATTCGAAGCGGCATCGATTTCTATCACGTCCACGGAATTTCCCGCGGTTACTTCAAGGCAGCTCGAACAGACCCCGCAGGGCGTTCTCGTGGGCCCCTCAATACAGTTCAGGCAGCGCGCGAGTATGCGCGCAACCGTCGTCTTGCCCGTCCCACGCTGGCCCGAAAAAATGTAGCCATGCGCCAGCCGATTGCTCTCTATCGCATTCCCGAGAGTCTTTTGAACATGCTCCTGTCCGATCAATTCGCTGAAGGTCTGGGGACGATACTTCCTCGCGATGACTTGGTACATGGAATGGGATTAAAGAGACGACCTGCTCCGGAATGGCGCATGCCAGACCCCGGGTGATCCGCGGCACACAAGCTAAGCCGCTACCGTTGCTTCCTTCCGGACCTGGCGGGGTTTACGACCGCCCATTGCACGAAGCCCGGAGCCTGACAACCTTCAATGTTAGCATCCGGCGTTTACTCGCGCGGCTCCAGTACCGCCTGCAATTTTTCGCCGAAAACTGTAGCGGGCGGTGCTTTCCACTCAGGCTTTTCGGGCGCTGGTTCCGTCGCCGCGGGACGAAGAAATTGCTCCTTCTTCAGCAATATTCTCTCGAGCGGGCCAATCCATCCCGTGAAGTCCCCCGCCATGTGGCGGTCGCGCTTCAGCGCGCTGCGTATCGCGTCCATCTTTGAATCGAGATTGTCCAGATGATGCAGCAATAGCGCCTCCGCAAAAATGGGAACCTTCGGCGATCCGAACTCCAGTTCGCCATGATGACTGATCAGCATGTGCTCGACCAGCGTGCGTAATCTCGGTGGGAATTCGGGAAGCTGGTCGAACTTGCTGCCCACCATGCGCAAGCCGATCACGATGTGTCCCAACAGTTGACCCTCCGCGCTGTACCCAAAACTCCGGGCGTAGCAGAGCTCTTCCACTTTGCCTATGTCGTGAAGAATCGCGCCCGTAAGCAGAAGGTCGATATCGATGTCTTTGTAATGCGAAGCAGTCATCCGGCACAGGGTGCAAAGCGATAGAACATGCTCGATCAGCCCGCCCCGGCAGGCGTGATGGATATTCTTTGCGGCGGGCGCAACCTTATATAACGTTGTAAGGCTCGAATCGCTGAACACAGCCTCCAACAGCCCCCGCAGATGGGCATTGCCGATATTTGAAATAATTCCTTCGAGCTCGCCGAACATTTCCTCGGGATCGCGGTCCGAGCAAGGGAAATAATCCGCAAAATCTACTTCATGATCTTCCAGGCGGCGCAGGCGATGCACCGTGAACTGCGAACGGTTTTGATAGATCTGCAGCAGACCTTTGACCTTGATGAAGTCATCGCGCTCGAAGGTCCCCATCACCTCCGCCACGTTGTCCCACATCTTGGCTTCCAGCTCGCCGGTGCGATCCGCAATATGCAGCGATAGGTACGGCTCACCCGTTTTCTTCTGCCGGATTTCCTTTGAGAGCACAAGGAACTGCCCCGTGACGACATCATTCGGCACGAGGCTGCCGATGTACGGCGATTTCATGGAGGCGCTAGTGAGAGCTGCTCTTCCCCGTTACTTCTGTCTGCGTTCCAGGAATTGGAAGTACCCACAGCAGCCGCTTGCGACGCGTCTTTTGTTCGACTTCCGCCTTGGTCACCGTCTCCGGTTTCAGTTGAGCGGGATCCTGCCACGCGGTATTCTGCCCCGGCGCCGCGCCTGTGTCGACGAATCCAGGTTTAATTTGCAAAAATGCCTGCCGTCGTAACTCAGTCAGATATTCGCGCACTTTCGGCTGCATCTTCGGCCCATACAGTAGGTTTTCGATCTCGTTGCGCACATCGGCGAGCGGCGCCAACCCCGCCTTGGTGTGATCGTCCACCTTCAAAATTTCAAAGCCGGTCTCGATTTTGATGGGTTGAGCGACAGCGCCCTTCGGCAAGTTCCATACAGCATCTTCGAACTGTTTCGCCAGATCGCCTTTTTTATAGCCGCCCAGCTCGCCGCCCTGCTTGGCCGTCGTCGCGTCGGAATTATCTCGGACCAGGTCGGTGAACCGCTCGCCCTTTGCCGCGTCGGATGCAATCTGCTTCGCTTTCTTTTCGGCGGCGGCAACACCCGCGGCATCCTTGCCCTGAGTCGAGATCAGGATCTCACTGAGATACACCTTTTCCTCACGCACGAAATCGGCCTTGTGGGCGTTGTAGTAATCCTCGATCTCTTTGTCCGAGATGTTGATGTGACGGCCCACCTCCTGGCCAATCACTTCGCGAGTGAGGGCCTGGTTCTTCTCTTCAGCCAAAAAATCCTCGTAGCTCATCCCCGACTGCTGGCGGATATACTCGTGAAACTTGTCCGTATCCGTGATCCCCGATTGACGTTGGATGTTTGCCATGTATTTACTGACGTCCGAATCGACGTTGATATTCAGCTCCTTGCCTTTCTGAATGAGCAGCAGTTCATCGATCCGATGACAAAGAATCTCCTTCTGCCCTTTTTCAAACTCCTGCTGGAACTGGGTGCCCACCGCCCCTTGCTGCTTAAGCTCCTGAGCGAGTTCTCGTGTCGACCGCTGCAGCTCGTCCTGACTGACGATATCGCCGTTCACCCTGGCGACAATCTGATCGACTACCGTAAGGTCGTCCGCCGCAAGGCCCAGCGCGGCGAATGCCATGATGGCAAGGCATTTCAGTTTCATAACTTTACTTCTTATTATGACAAGACATGGGCGCTAACGTTTGGCTCGGAATCAGCCAATTCCAGCAGCGTGCCTTTCAGCTCTTCCAGCAGCTCAGCCGAGTTATTGCGTGTACTCAGCGGAACCTTCAGCACGCCGGCAGGCGTGAATTGCGCGCTCGGCGTGTTCCGCACTAACGCCATTAATTTAAACGGGTCGATTTTGGATTGCTGATGAAACTTGACGTTCGCGAAGCCTTGCCGGCGGTCGATGGATTCGACCCCCACCTGCTCGGCCAACCGCTTGAGCAGGGAGAACCGCACCAGCGTGCCGACCTCGTCCGGCACAGGGCCATAGCGGTCCGCCAGCTCTTCCATCACGCGCTTGCCTTCCTGTTCGTCTTTCAGATCGGCGATGCGCTTGTAGGAACGCAGGCGTTGTGCGTCATCGGAAATGTACTCAGCCGGGATTCGAATATCGAGGCCCAGATTCAGAGTCGAATGAATTTCAAGCGGAACTTCTTCGCCCTTCAGCTCCTTTACGGTCTCTTCCAGGAGCCGCACGTAAGTGTCATATCCGACGGCCTCGATGTGTCCGTGTTGCTCGCCGCCTAATAGGTTTCCGGCGCCGCGCAATTCTAAATCGAGAGCCGCGATCTTGAATCCCGCGCCCAGGTCGCTGAATTCCTTTAACGCCGCCAGCCGCTTGCGGGCCACTTCGCTGAGCTGCGTGTCGGCAGGCACCAGAAGATACGCATACGCGCGCCGGTTCGACCTGCCGACGCGCCCGCGTAACTGATAAAGCTCACTTAATCCATAACGCTCGGCGTTCTCTATGATGATGGTGTTCGCCAGCGGAATATCCAGGCCGTTTTCGACGATGGTTGTGCAAACAAACACGTCGTACTCGTGCTTCATGAAGCCCAGCAGCACTTTCTCGAGCGCTCCTTCGCCCATCTGCCCGTGACCTATGCCGATGCGGCACTGAGGCACCAACTCCTGCACGAACGCAGCCCGCATGAAGATGGTGTCAACGCGATTGTGTACGAAGTAAACCTGCCCTTGCCGCGCCAGTTCCTGCTCGATTGCCGTCTTGATCAGATCGGGATTAAAATGCGCAACAACCGTGTTGATCGACAGGCGATCTTTCGGCGCCGTCTCGATCACCGACATGTCACGCAATCCCAGCAGCGACATGTGAAGCGTCCGCGGAATGGGCGTGGCGCTCATCGTCAATACATCTACGTTGTGCTTCAGCTGCTTTAGCCGTTCCTTGTGCCTTACACCAAACCGCTGCTCTTCATCGACCACCAGCAGGCCCAGATCGTAGAACTGCACATCGGCCGAAAGCAGGCGATGCGTTCCGATGAGAATATCTACTTTACCGGTCGCAACATCTTCGAGGACAGCCTTAATTTCTTTCGACGTTCGGAAGCGGCTGACCAGCTCGACGCGCACCGGAAATGAAGCGAACCGCTGCCGGAACGTTTCATAGTGTTGGAAGGAAAGAACGGTAGTAGGCGCGAGCACCGCAACTTGCTTGCCGTCGCCCAGCGCCTTGAAAGCGGCGCGCATGGCCACTTCCGTCTTGCCAAAACCGACGTCCCCGCAAAGCAGCCGGTCCATCGATTGCTCGCTCTCCATATCGCCCTTGATCTGGACGATCGCGCTCAACTGGTCTTTAGTAGGCGTGTATTCGAAGGCGTCTTCGAATTCCCGCTGCCAGTTACTATCGTTTGAAAATGCGAAGCCTTTGCTCATGCGTCGCTGCGCATACAGCTTCAGCAGCTCGTCCGCCATGTCGCGCATCTTGGCTTTAACGCGCGATTTCGTTTTTTCCCAGGTGACTCCGCCCAGGCGATCCAGATGCGGCGCAGCCTCGCCCGCGCCGCGATATTTCTGCACCAGGTCCAGCCGCGTGAGCGGAACGTATAACTTCGATTCGGCGGCGTACTCGAGCAACATGAAATCGCCCTTTTGATCCCCCTGCACGATTTCGCGAATACCTGCGAACCGGCCGACTCCGTGCGTTGTGTGGACCACGAAATCGCCCGGCTTCAGATCTGCAATGTCTGCCGCAAACGCCGCTAGCTGCGACTTGGTGGGTTGGCGCGCGATCAGATCGGAGCTTTCAAACAGATCTTCGGAGCCGAGAATCGCCAGGTTCGAGTCGGTGAATACCGCGCCGCGACGAACCCGGCCTTTGATCAGATACGCGCTGGCAACTGCACCCGCGTGGTACGCGCGCTCGGAAAGAGAAGCACGGGCGCCTGCCGTGGATTCCAGTCCAAGCTGATAGGGAACCGCGTATTCTTGCAGTACGTCGGCCAGGCGCTCCAGCTCGCCCGTCGAGGCAGCGAAGAACCCGACGCGGTGGCCTGCTTGTATTAAGTTCCGTGCTTCCGCAACCGCTACCGGCATGTTGCCTTGAAAGGTAAGGGAGGGCCGGGTTGGAATGTGAAAGTGCCGCGTTTCACCATCGGAGTGCAATGCGGCCAATACCTCCAGCTCGTGCAGACGCACCAATGTGCGGTCCTGAAGCGACGCCTTCCATTCTTCCCAGCCGAGGAAGTTCTTTTGCGGCTCGAGCGGCGCCGGACGATCGGGTTTCTCAAGCCGCCGCCAGAGCCGGTCTGCCGCGGATTCGATTGCATCCGGCTCATCCAGAACCACCAGCGCATCGCGATTCAGCGCAAGCGCGTTGTGAGTACGTTGCCGCACCAGCGGTACCAGAAATTCCCACCCCGGAAATATTTCCCCCGGATTCGATAGATCCAGGTCGGCCGCTTCGGCTGCCTGCGCAAGCTGCCGGAGCAACGGTCGCGATCGTGGATATTCCGCTAACGGCAGCAGTGTTGTCGAAGCTATTTTGAGCACCGAACGCTGCGACTCGACTTCGAACTGCCGGATGGATTCGATCTCGTCGCCGAAAAATTCCACGCGAACGGGCCGGGCCGCTTCAGCGGGAAACACATCGAAGATGCCGCCTCGCACCGAATACTCGCCGACCATCTCGACCGGCTCGCGCCGCTCGTAGCCTACGCTTTCCAGGTGTTGCGCCAGATCCTCGAGAGACGTCTCTTCCCCCACCCGAAGCGTGAGGGCAAGCTGGCGATAGAAATCCGCTGCCTCGGTCCGCAACAGAGCCGAAGACAACGGAATGATCGTGATGGGAAGTTTTTGCGCGGAGAGGCGCCATAGCCCCACCGCGCGTTTTTCGGCAATTTCGTTATGAGGCGAGAGGCGCTGATGCGGCAGCACGTCCAGAGCGGGAATGAGCTGCGGCCCGGGCAGATCTCGCCCTTCAAACAGCAGTTGAAAGAAAACACCGGTGGATTCGAGCAGCGTTTCCGCTTGTTTGTTGCCGTCGACAACCACAAACAGCGGCTTTTCCGTAGCCTGATAAAGCAGCACCAGGTACAATGCTTTCGCCGTCGTAACCAGGCCCGAGATCGAGAACGGGCCCCGCTCGCCGCGCGTGAGCTGCTGAAGCAATGCCTGAAAGGCGGCTTGTTTCGCGGCCGAGTGAAGCAGATCCCGGATAGCTGGATGCGTCACTGACTAACGCACCGTGGCTGCGGCGCCATGCTGTGCGATGATCTGTTGTGCAATGTCCGTCGTTGAGTAACCCGGCTCGAGTGGCAGCGCATACACTTCACCGCCCGCGCCTTCCACTTCTTCACGCCCCGCGATGAAGTGCGCCCAGTCCGCGCCCTTCACTAGTATGTCCGGAAGCACTGCGGCAATCAATTCACGCGGCGTCTCTTCATCGAACAGAGTCACGGCATCCACTGCCTCTAGATGCAACGCCAATTCAGCTCGCGTTTCCTCGCCGAAAAACGGCCGCGACGGGCCCTTCAGTCGCCGCACGCTCGCATCCGTATTCAGCGCCAGAACCAGAACGTCGCCCAACGAGCGCGCCCGCTCCAGCAGCCGGATGTGACCCGGGTGCAAAATGTCGTAACAGCCGTTCGTGAACACTACCTTTTTGCCTGCGGATTTCCACCGCTGGCGCTGCGCGATGAGTTCTTCGCAGCTGTAAAGCTTACTCATCTCCACTCTCATTTTACGATTCGAAGAGCCGGTCAGCAGACCGGCAGCGGACGAGGGCGTCCGCCCTACATGCGCAGTTTGGGTTTGCGTTGCGGCGTTCATCTGACATTGGCGGCTTTACGCGGCCTTTTCGTGGGCCAAAATGCGCTCGACACGAGTTCGGGGGTCGGCTTCGAAGGGATCAGCTCGTTACTTTTCATTTCGCGGTGTTCAGCCACATCTGCATTTTGTGCTTCGTTTCCTTGCGCTCTTCGTCGGCGTAGCGGCGGAGTTCTTCGGCTGCGAGGCGCTGCTGCGAGACCGCTTCTCATGCTTTTAGAGAAGCTGCTGCGTGGTCATCCCACGAGTCGCCCGCGCAATGGTCGATGACCATGCCAGCAACAAGGCAGCAAGCTCGTCCTCGCCGCTGAAGTAGCCCGGGGATGGAACGTCATCGGCCATTCCTGAATCGTATCCGAAACCGAATGGGTCATCACTTACCCGTTTCGGTGAAAAAGCTCGAAGGCCAAAAGGGACTGAGCGGTTGCCAGTTGGGGAGTTTTTCACCGGCATCTACCGTATTTGAGGTGGCTTCACTTGAAGGGCGCTGCTGTGAACAGGTGGGGTGTCAAGGCTGCGGGCCGCAAATTCAAGCACGGCTTCAACCTGCTCCCGCCTCACATGAAACTGCTCAATGATCTCGTCGATATCGGACCCCGCCTCAAGATTCTCGAGGATCGCGGAGACAGGCATCCGCGTGTCCTTCAGCACCCATGCGCCGCTGAGCCTGTCCGGCACGCTTTCCACGGCGGGGCATTGGGATCAATCAAGATTTGCCATGCTCGTAACTCTCCTTTCATCGTAGCCTTGTAGCACGGCTCGGCGGCAACGTCACGCGAGAGGGAAGGGGAAAACTTACGCTTTGCGAGACGACGACCCGCGATTGATACTTGGTAAGATGTGGAGCACCAATACACCCTGGTTTGAGGTCGCGGTCGTGATGACTTTTCTTGCGGCAGGCAATATCCTCTTTGGGCATTTCGAAAAACATAAGGCAAAATGGCGGCGACTGCTGAAAGTGGCCTTGTTCGCTGGGGTGACCGCTGGATGCTCTTCCTTCGGTTGGCATTGGGAGGTATGGGCGTTGATCGGCGCGGCAATCGTTGGTGCGGGCTACCTTCATCCTCGATGGCTGCCGAGCCATGGAATCGATGGTTGGACCGGCGAACCCAAGGAAAAATATTACGAACTGATTGAAGCAACACGGGGGAAGCACCCGAGGCTGCGCGCTTTCGTGCCCTCGGGACAGAGAACAAAACTTACAGGTTAAGCGACAGGTCGAGCCTTGCTGGAACCCTACTATGCTCGCAAATGTTTGGATTCTAAAGATGCCATTTTCGATGAACTTGGCAAGCACGTTTGATGTGATCTCTGGCGGCGAATGGAAAAGCGGAAGATTGAGCCACGGAGTCAGCACAGCCCCGCGGCGGTCGCGGCAACGATGGAAGGACAAATGAAACAGTTATTGCGCAACCTGCTGGTCGCGGTTCTTGTGGCGGAGTGCGGGGTCGTTCACGCCCAGAACACGGCGGATGAAGCTGCGGTTCATAATGTCCCGCGGGCGTTCGCGACAGCATGGGCGAAGCACGATGGGCATCAACTGGCGAAAATCATGTCTGAAGATGTGGACTTCGTCACCGTCGGGGGCCATTGGCTGAAGGGGAGAGCGGATTTTGAGCTGTATCATACTCGCCTGCTTTCCGGCCGTTTCAGAGAGTCGACGATCACACCTCTTGAGATCGCTGTTCGATTCTTGCCTTCCGGTGTGGCCGTGCTCCATTGGAGCTGGAGAATCCAAGGCGACCGGAATGAAGACCTGACGCCACGTGAGCCGCGCTTCGGGCTGTTCACGATGCTCCTTGAAAAACGACGTGGAGAGTGGCTGGTTGTGGTAGCACAAAACGTCAACTTTTCCCAAACGCAAATGAAAAGCCGTAAGAATCAGAACCCACCTTCGTGATGCAAAGACGCGCGCGGTCGTTGATTCTGAGCTTCACCGCGTTGCACAAAGGACCGATTCTGTTGAAAAACTCCGCCGGAATTCGAGGCGCAATAGTGCTGGCGTTGTGTGATAAGTGTTGCAGGACGAGATGAGTCATCCCTACGAGGCATTCGAGGCAGATCCGCTGTGGCAAGTTGTGAGTAACGCAATCCGGGATCTGGTAGAGAATGGCGATGTCTGCGAACAGACGAGTCGAGAGTACATTATCGGATACATCGTCAAGAACATTCGTGATTCTGAAGAGGTCGGCGCTCTACGAAGATTGTTGTTGGGAGCTTAAAACATTTCTGGCAAAGAATGTTTGAATATGATTCCCTGGTTATAGATACCAGCGGAGGAACTTCTTTATGATGGGACGGCAGAGCGCACAGGAGCAGCTGTTTTACGAGTTTCGCCTGGAGGATCATGTCCCCAGCGATCATCTGCTGCGCCAGCTTGACGGGGTGTTGAAGTTTGATCGGGTGAGATCGTTATTGGCCGATCGCTACAGTTCCACAGGTCGTCCGTCGATTGATCCGGAACTGATGTTAAGGATGTTGCTGATCGGCTATGCCTATGGCATTCGATCGGAGCGGCGGCTATGCGGCGAGGTGCATCTGAATCTTGCCTATCGCTGGTTCTGCCGCTTGGGTCTCGACGCCGTGCCGGATCATTCGACTTTCTCGAAGAACCGCTATGGTCGATTCCGCGAGAGCGATGTTTATCGGGCGCTGTTCGAGGATGTTGTTGACCAGTGCATGAAAGCGGGGCTGGTTGGTGGCGAAGGCTTCGCCGTGGACGCCAGCCTGATCGGCGGCGATGCTGGGCGTGACAGGCGGCTGAACGAAAGCGTGGAACCATTGAGAGCCGTACGCGATACTGGAGCCTTGATGCGGACGGGGGGTGGGGGCGTGGATACGAAGGAAGGGGGAAATTTGGTTACTTCAACAACTATCTGGTGGCTACGGATCATGCCGTGATCGTAGATGTCGAAGCCACACCGGCGCGGATCGCACAGGAGATTGTCGCCACTAAAGCAATGCTGAGACGCGTGGAAGAGAAGCACAGTCTTAAACCCGCATGCCTGGCAGCGGACAAAGCTTACGGTACCGGCCCATTTCTTGGCTGGCTGTCAGAACGCAAAGTCATCGCACATATTCCGGTACTGGATCGGCAGCATCAAACTGACGGCTTGCTGCCTCGACAGTCCTTCACCTTCGATCCCGTAAAAAATCACTACATCTGTCCCCAGGGCAAAATTCTTAAACATCGCACTGCCCGCGAGGAAAACCGCATTCATACCTATCGCGCCACTGCGAGCGATTGCAAAGAATGCCCCATCCGCCCCGAATGCACGCGAGGTGCGAAGCGTACCCTGTCTGTGCCTTTCGACGAAAGTGCAAGACAACACGTAATTGCTCTTCAAAATACGGAGGCGTTCCGCCATTCGCGCCGGTTGCGCAGAAAAGTGGAGATGCTGTTCGCTCACATGAAACAGCATCTTCGCTTCAACAGACTCAGACTTAGAGGCCTCACTGGTGCTGCTGAGGAGTTCATGCTCCTCGCCACCGTACAGAACCTGCGCAAGCTAGTCAAACTACGGCCGCCGATGAAGCTGGCCACAGCTTCTTTATCGGTCGCTTGAAAAAACGATAATCAAGCGCAGCACTAACTCCCACGAAATCGTTGGCTGTGTCTTTGACCCGGCGCCCTTTGACACTCAATCACCGTCGCTCAAACGTTGCACAGCGAGTTTTTCAACACTGTCAACCCGTTGTGAGACGTAAGTGCTTTGGGCTCTGGGCAGGAAGCGTGACAACGAAAGGCGCTCATCTGAAAGATATTCACCGGTCATTGTCGCATCGCAAAAAGGACCCTTTTGGGGACGGTACGGAAGATCATGAAATTACCCTCATTGGGCTATAGTTGTCCATGCGCAACAATACATGTGAACACTGCGGCGGTTCACAACTCATCAGCGGCCTCACTGTTTCTGCTTCTGGTGGTGGTGGTGACGTACGTCCCGGCCTCCTCTGCAAAGAGAAAGAGAAAGGCTTTTTCAAACGATCCGAAAGGGGGAAAAGGGAGACCCTTTTTGCTGACCTGTGCACCTCTTGCGGCACTGTAAAACGTTTATACGTGAAAGACCCGAAACGTGATTGGGTCGTATAACTTTCACGGTTTCAACCGGGAGTGTCCGCGGCCCAATGGGCGCAAAGGACCCTTTGCGGAACGCGGCTAAACCAGTTCCAGCCGTTTCAGTTTCAGGCGGTCGGCGTGAACGTGGGCAAGGTCGTACTGCGCTTGCTGAATAAGCCAGCTTTCGGCGCTGCCGCCGAAAACCTTGGACAGTCGCACGGCCATTTCCGGCGATATGCCGCGCTTTTCATTCACCAGTTCGGATAGCGTGGTGCGCGTGACGCCAAGAGCGGCGGCGGCGTCCGTGATGCTCAAGCCCAAAGGCTCAATGCACTGACGGAGTACAAAGCCTCCGGGGTGGGGTGGGTTCTTCATGGGCATGGTTCAGTCTCCTTTTCAGTGGTAGTCCACGTAATCAACGTCGAAGGCGTCATGGTCGGCAAAGCGGAAAATCACCCGCCAGTTTGCGCGAACCGTTACCGCCCAAAAACCTTTCTCTCGACCTTTGAGCGGGTGCAGCCTTAAACCCACGCACGTCCATATCGGCCACGGTTGGAACAGCGTCGAGCCTCGCGAGAATATCGCGGAGCTTGTCAGCGTGTTCGGCGATGACGCCGCGCGGGTCGTCGGCTTCGTGAAGGCGTTTCAGCCCCTTACGGCGTATCGTTCGTATCATCCCGAACCGTAACCCGTTACGTAACGCAGGTCAACAATAATGTTAGCAGGATTGTTGCTTTTTGGGAGTGCCGGGGCGTTCCCTTTGCCCGCTGGCATCCGGGCGGCTCTGCTGCGACGGCGTGGCCCGCGTCATCAAATGGCGCACATTGGCCACGCGCACAGATTGCCGCTAGGCAATTCCGCTCTGTCTCACAATCTACCGTTTTTGAGACGGAAGCCCGCTCCGGCGGACATAACGTCAGATTATCGGAAGCGCAGGCCTGCCGTTCCGAAGAGGTCGATGATGTGATGTAATGCGCTCAGCGGTGACGCGATGAAAGAGGTCGAATTAGTCGTCGTGCTAGAGACCAGCGACCGCATTCAGTTTGCGATGGCGAAGGGTCTGCTCGAAGACGCGGGAATTCCGCTGTTTGTACAGGGGCAAATCGCGACGCTTGTCCAGGATGTCGACGGACTGCTCCATAAGTTGGTCCGACTGCAAGTGCCCCGTGAACGCGAGACCGAAGCACAGGAACTTCTGGAACAACTCCGACGGCCCGTTCGGCAACAAGCCAGCGACGAGGCGTAAACACCCTCGAAGTCCAATCGGGGCGTAACGACCTTTTTTCGTTTCTCAAAACTTACCGCTTTGTGAAACATCGGCCATCCACTTGCCGTATCACGGCCATATCGTAGAAGTGGGCGCGGCGCGGTTCAGAAGGTGGGTAGTTACTCCCTTTCACTAGCTGACAGTACACAATTGTGTAAAGCCGTCTAGAAGATGTCCGAGAGTTTAGAAATACGGAGCTGTCTATGTGTCTGAAGCCGCCCAGGTTGTCCGCTCAAGCAAGGTTTTTCGCAAAGTGCCTGCCCATCTTCATTTCCATCCTGTTCCTTGCGACGCGCCTGGCGAGCGCGGCGGACCCGCTCGGCGCGACCCTGCACAAAGACGGAACCACCACATTTCGCGTTTGGGCTCCCTTCGTCGACAGTGTGGCCGTCAGGATCAATGGAGGAGCGATGGCGCCGCTGACCCAAGAGCCCGGTCACCCCGATCCCGCGGATACCACTTGGGCAGGCACGGTGCCCGGCACTAAAGCGGGAGACCAGTATCGATATGTCATTACACTCGGGGGCGTCGCGCGCGAATTCAACGATCCGCGGGCGCAACAGCTGACCGGATTCGACCTGCCCAACGGCTATGGCTTGCCGGGCAATGACGATAAGCCGCAATCGGTAATCGTGGACCCGAACTTCAGCATGCCCGCGTTTACCGAGCCCACTTTCAATGCCATGGTGATTTACGAGCTGCACATCGGCACATTCGGCAACACGTTCGCGGGCGCTGTCCAGAAATTGGATTATCTGAAGAATCTCGGCATCAATGCGGTGGAAGTGCTCCCGATCACTCAGAATCCCTTGTTTTCCGATCACATTCCGCCGGACCACGATTGGGGCTACGATCCCGTGCAGCTCTTCGCGGTAAAGTCCAAATACGGCACGCCGCAAGAATTCAAGGAATTCGTCAAGCAGTGCCATCAGCGGCAGATCGCTGTCATCGTCGACGTCGTCTACAACCATGTAATCGGCAACAATCTGCTGAAAGGGTTCGGCGGCTTTACCACCCCGCAAATTCCGGGCGGAATCTTTCTGTATGGCGGCGATCGCGCCAACACCGGGTTCGGTCCGCGCCCGGATTATGGCCGGCCTCAAGTCCGGCAGTACATCATCGATAACGCGCTGTTACTGCTCCGCGACTATGGCGTCGACGGATTGCGGTTCGACGACACAATCGACATCCGCACGTTTGGTCAACCGCGCGCCCCCAATAACGAGGGAGCGGAACTTCTGCGCGAGATCAACTCCGCCTACCGCAACACCGACCCTAAACAACCGGGCAAGATTACCATCGCCGAGGATTTGCAGAGCTCCGGAGACGTCACGCTGCAATCCGGCCCGACCGGCCTCGAATTCAACAGCCCAATGGGACGACACGATGGTGAATGTAATGCGCGACGTGGTGACCAAGGTCAACGATTCGGATCGCGACCTTGGCGCCGTCGAGGGCGCGCTCGAAAAGAAAATGGCCGACGACGTCTTTGCTCGAGTAGTTTACACGGAGAATCACGACCAGGTGGGTCATCCGCCCGGCCAGAACCGCCTGCCGACGTTGATCGATATAAACAACCACGAGAGCATTTTCGCCAAGAAGCGTTCCACTCTGGCCGCCGCGATCCTGCTGACTTCACCTGGAATCCCGATGATTTTTCAGGGCCAGGAGATGCTGGAGACTCGCGCCTTCGGCTTCAACACGCCGACCAACATGGATTTTAGCCGGGCCGACGATGCGAATTTTAAAGGGATCGTGCAAATGTATCGCGATTTGATTGCTCTAAGGCGCAATCTCGCCGGAAAGACTCGCGGCCTGACCGGCCAAAATCTAAACGTCTTCCATTTGGACAACGGCTAACAAGACGCTGGCCTACCATCGATGGCAGAACGGCGGCGCCGGTGACGATGTGGTGGTGGTGGCCAATTTTTCGAACCTGCCCTTGCGGAACTTGAACATTGGCTTTCCACGCCAGGGCCAATGGCATATCTTGTTCAACAGCGGCGCCGAGCGTTTACGATCCCGGCTTCATGAATGGCGATAGCTTCGACACAACGGCCAATTCCGGTGCTAAGGATGGGCTGAACTTCAACGGCAACGTGAGCATCGGACCCTATAGCGTCGTGATTTTTTCCCAATAGACAGCCCTCCAGAATATCGGAGTTTTCAAGAACTCGCGCCGCCTGGATTTAAGATAGTGAGCCTATGCTCCGACGATCGTTCTTTTTCTCGCCGCTCCCCCTGATTTTGCGGGCACAAGCGCCACGGCAAGCCCCGCTTGCCACCCTGCGAGGCAATATCGAGAGAATCGCGCAATCGATCAACGCGAAATGGGGAATTTATCTCAAATGCCTCGAAACGGGCGAGGAAGTGGCCATCGACGCGGATCGGCAGATGGACACCATGAGCGTCATCAAGATCCCGCTGATGGTGGAATCGTTCCGTCAAATCGAGACCGGGAAGTTCAAGCTGACCGACCGGGTGAAGCTGCGCAATGAAGATAAGCGGCCCGGCACGGGCGTTATTCGATCGCTCGACGAAGGAGTCGATCTCACCATCAAAGATTTGTTGACGCTGATGATCGTCGTGAGCGACAACACGGCTACCGATCTGATGTTTAACCAGGTCGGCGGCATCGATCCGGTGAATGCGCTGATGAAAGATTACGGGCTGGCGCAGACGCGCGCAACAGGCACGGCGAAAGTGTGGTTCGATGCTTTACGCGCCGCGCCGAGCGCCGCGCAGTTTCACCGCGAAGGCCAACATCCCTTCGGATTGTCATCCCCGCGCGACATGGGCAAGCTGCTCGAACGAATCCAAACCGGCCAGGCGGTGAGCAGACAAGCGAGCGCAACCATGCTGCAGATCATGCGCGGCCAGGTTTATCGCACGCGCCTGCCGAAGTACGTCGCGAACTTCAATATCCCGCATAAGACCGGCGATTTTCTGCCCTATATCGGCAACGATGTCGGAGTGTTTGAGAGCCCGGCGCGAAACATTATCGTCACCGTCTTCACGGCGAACCATTATGGAATCGGCGCCAATCTGGAAGACGCCATCGGGCGCATTGGTGAGCAGATCGCCGATTATTTCACATACCGGGAGAGTTAAGCCCAATCCACCTTGGGATGCATGTTGTGCCAATCCGTGACCTGCTCGAAAGCGAGCGCCATGCGAAGCGGCATGCCCTCTTGATACGTGTTGCCGGTGAAGAGCAGTCCGGCGGGCAATTTGTTGATGAATCCGCAGGGCGCAACCACCTGGGGATTGCCGGTCAGGTTGGTGACAATCAGCGTCGAGGTTCTGGTGGGTGAAACGAGCACGTCCCATTGCGACATAAACGCGCTCACGCTCTGCATCAGCAGCGTGCGTTCCCGCTGAGCCCGTATATATTCCACGGCTGGAATTGTGCGCGCCACTCGAAAGGTATTCGGCCAGTCGTTAGGAGCTTGCCCTTTCAATTGATTCACCCCGCCCGAGCGCGTCAGATCGTCGAACGCGGCGGCCGCTTCGGCGTTGAGAATAACCCTGAGCGGCCCCGCTCCAAAATCCGGCAAAGTGACAGGCTGCAACTGAGAGCCGGTCTTCTTTAGAGAATCGAGCGCCTTGGCGTACACGTCTTTCGCCTCGCCATTCAGTCGGTCGAATTCCGCCTGTATTACGCCGACGCGCAGTTTAGCGAGCGGCATCTCCGGATTCCAGGCAAACGGAATATTCGTGACGGTTAGGTCGTGTCCATCGGGGCCGTACATCGCGTTGAGCACCAGCGCACAATCCTCCACTGTCCGGCAGAGCGGTCCAATCTTGTCCATCGTCCAGCTCAAACCCATTGCGCCATAGCGGCTCACACGACCATAGGTGGGCCGTAGACCGGTGACACCGCACCGCGTGCTGGGCGAAACAATCGATCCGAGTGTTTCCGTTCCGATCGAGAAGCCCACAAGACCCGCGGCGGTCGAGGCGGCCGATCCCGCCGAAGAACCGCTCGAAGTCTCGTCCAGATTCCAGGGCGTCTTGGTCATTCCGCCGAACCACAGCCCCCCTTGCGCCAGCGCCCCCATCGACAGTTTGGCGACCAGCACCGCTCCGGCATCCGCAAGGCGCGTGATGCATGTGGCGTCGTAATCCGGGACGTTGTTCATGTAGGGCTCGGCACCCCAGGTTGTGCGGATGCCTTTGGTCGCAAACAAATCTTTTGCGCCGTAAGGAATCCCATGAAGCGGCCCGCGGTAATGCCCACGATGGATCTCCTGATCCGCTTGCCGGGCCTGTGCCATCGCCAGGTCCTCGGTCAGCGTGATCACGGAATTCAGTTTCGGCGCATACTTCTTCAGCCGATTCAAATACATCATCGTGAGCTCGACAGACGACACGCGCTTGGCGCGCACCAGCGCTGATAATTGAGTGACAGGAGCGAACGCCAGTTCTTCGATCGAGTCGGGCCGGGTCGAAGTTTTCACGCGTCGCGTGCGGAACACATGCTTTCCTTTAGGGCGCTCGGCAGGCGCAATCGGCTCGAAGCGAAAGGCCGGCTCGGTGTCGAGCGGCACGTCTTTCTTTCGCAGCGCCTCGTACATCGCGAGATTTCGATTGATCTCGCCCAGCATCATGGTCAGCTGATCGTCGCCAAACTCCAATTCAGCCAGCATTAAGGCTTGCTGCAGGTTCTCCTTGGTGATTTTCGGATTTGCAGGCGCGTTCTGCTGCTGGCCGCTAGGTGGACCAGTGGGGCTCTGCGCGTTGGCGCGCCCCGTCACCATCAGAACCGGAACCATTTTCAGCCACACCCGGCGCGGCACGCCCATCGGCGCTTTCAGAAGCGAGTTCTTCATTTCATAGCAATTATCGCGGATACAATGGATTCATGATCAATGTGCTCCTGCGCGCGTCGAAAATCGCAGGGTTGTGTCTGGCAGCCGCTTGGTTGTTATGTGCCCAAGCGAATGCGCCGCAAGTAAATTGGAAGGCTGCCGAATCGCTGCCGGGAGTCGATCTCAGCGGCTTAACGGCGGCTCAGAAGGCAACGGCGCTGAAGGTGATGCGCCAGCAGAATTGTACTTGCGGCTGCAGCATGAAAGTGGCCGAATGCCGCATCGTAGATCCCGGCTGCGGCAATAGCCAAGGCTTGGCGGCTGCGATCGTCGGCGCCTTGAAACAGGGTAAGAGTGAGGCCGACGCCATCGCGGCTGCGAATGCCTGGCACCCGGAAGCGCCTCCTCTCCTCGAAGCTCCCGTTTCTATTCCCGTTGCGGGCGCGCCTTATATAGGTCCGGACAAAGCAAAAATCACGCTGATCGAGTTTTCCGATTTTCAGTGTCCTTATTGCGCGGCTGCCGTGCCGGAGATTCGAGCCATCCTGAAAGCATACCCAACCCAAGTCAAGCTGATCTTCAAGCAGTTCCCCTTAGAAATTCACTCGCATGCCGATCTCGCCGCCGCCGCCGCAATCGCCGCTCACAAGCAAGGTAAGTTTTGGGCTCTGCACGACGCCATGTACGCTCATCCGCAAGATCTTTCCAGAAAGGCCATACTCGCGATGGCAAAGGCGAGCGGTCTCGATATGGATCGTTTCGAGAACGACATCGATTCAACCGAAGTCCGTGAGACCGTCGTACGAGATGTGGAAGATGGCGATCAGGCCGGAGTCGAAGGCACGCCCACCATCTTTGTCAATGGGCAGCGCTACAACGGCCCGATTGCGCTTGCCGCTCTGAAGCCGGTGCTCGATTCCGAGTTGAAAGCCGCCGCGCCCCTCAAGACCGCCTCTACTCGCTGAGCGAAATCGCCCGTTTCCCGCTGAGACGCTGTACAATGTGCTGTCCTAATCGATCCGCAAAGCTTCCGTTCTCGCTCAGCGTCGTGTTGAAAAGCACGACCACCGCATAATCCTCTTTCGGATTGAACAGTGCATAACTGCTGAATCCGCCCGTGCCCCCGTTGTGCCAGTAGCTGCCGGTTTCCGTTTCATACAGCCAAGCCAACGCGACCTTCATCGACGGCCCCGCGTCTGCCCGTAACTCGTGCGACATCTCGAGCGCGCTTGCCAGCGTGCCCGCGCGCTTCACGCTGTCGGGATGAAGTTGCGCCTCCAAATAGGTCAACATATCGCCGGCTGTCGATCGAATCGCACCCGCGCCGGCGAGCGCATCCAGCGCCCACGCGTGCGCCGCTTTATGTTGCGCAGTATGGCCCTCCGCGAATCGCTTCTCTTGCTCGGCCGAAAGCTTCACCACCGTATCGTGCATCCCCAGCGGTTCTGTAATCTCCATCTTCAGCAGCTCCGGATAGGTCGTCTGCGCGCGATTCGCCAGCGCTTGCCCAAGCAGGCCCAGCCCCAGGTTGCTGTAGTTGAAGCTTGTGCTTGCCGGCTTCGCCAATCCATGCTTGCTGATGAACTCGTATAGATTTGCCGCGTGATAATCCGCGTAAGGATCCTGCGGATCGGCAGGATGAAAATTATCCGGCATGCGAGGCAATCCCGAATGCTGCGTCGCCAGATCGAGCAGCGTGATCTCCGCCCCTTCCGGCTTGGCTGCCGTTCCCCTCGGCAGCAGCTCTCGCACGGGCTCATCCAAAGTCACCTTGTGCTGCTCCACCATCTGCGCCAGTATCAGTCCCGTGAACGTCTTCGAAATGGAGCCGATCTCGAAAATCGAGTTTTCCTTAACGGGACCGTAAACCAGAATGCGGCGCGTTCCATGCTGCACCATTCCGATCGCCACGCCGCCGCCGGTTTCGGGTGCCAGCGCGCCTTGTTTCAACGCGCCCGCCAGATCCCGGTCGAGCACCGCCTTCAGTTCCGCGATTTGTACCGGAGCAACAGCTTCGTCGTACTTGGGCGGCTCCGGCTTCTTCGGCACGATCGCCGCTGCCTGCCTCGTAAACCGCACGGGCGTTTGCTTCCCCGCTTGCGAGAAAGTTCCGTCCAGCGTCGCTCCATCATCCGAGACTGTGCCTTGCCACTTGCCGCCTACGCTCGGAACATCAAAGCTGAGCGCCTTCTCTTCCAGACGGATATTCGCGCACGGTATGCCGATTGCACCCTGATCCAAGCTGTCCAGCGTGCCCTCCAGCGCTCCGCCCGCGCCTGCTTTCAGGTGCAGCTGCAGATGCAGCGGCCCCAGCGTGCCTATGTAAACGCCCTCTACGTTCGGCGCTTGCGCCACCGCTGCCCCCAGAAAAGCAAACAAACACAACCAGCGAAAACCGTTCATTGATGCTCCAGTTCTTTCACCAGCTCGAGCACCACATCCCCGACCACCTGGAAGCTGTTCACGCTCAGCTTATCCATTGTGTCTTCCGCCGTATGCCAATACTTGCCGTTCGGTCCGTAATCGAGGTCGATGATGTCGATCGCGTTCACGCCAGCGTCGACGAATGGTTTATGATCGTCGTCGATTCCGCCCGCATCGTGCCTGAAATCCTTGTCATAGTGCAATTTCGCGGCGATTTGCCAGACACTGTTGCGAAGCGATTCCGAAGAATTCGAATCGTCGGCGAGATCGAGCGCCTTGTCTCCGATCATGTCCACGTTGATCAGCGCCTTGATGCGGGACAACGTCCCGTCAGCCGACCACTTCCCCACCAGATGTTGACTGCCATAACGGCTGTCCGCATCGGTCCACTCCGCGCGTACCGCTTCTTCGCCATCGAAAAATACGATGTAAATGTCGTCGGGATGCTTCATCGTCGAAATCACCCGCGCAAATTCCATCAGGAAACCGGTAGACGAGCCGGCATCGTTCGCGCCGACGAAGTGAACCATTGGAATTCGTTTAGTGTCATAGTGCCCGGTAATCGCCACCGCCTTGCCCGACGTTCCCGGAAATTTCAACACGATGTTCGCCATCGATATCGCGCCCGACGGAGTTTGTGCCGTAAACGAATCCAGCGTCAGTTGACCCCCCAGCGGCTTCAGTTCCGAGACGACCCAATCGCGCAAATGTTGAATCGCTTGCGATCCTGACGGACGTTCGCCAAATGACACAGCTTTTCGGGTGTAGGCGAAAGCGGCTTCCCCGCGGAAGTCGGTTTTTGCGGGAACGGCGTATAGCACTGCCGCAAACGCCAGCCAAAGGTGTACGCGAGGTAAAGTTTGGATCGAATTGAGTCGATTACGTTTATACATGGTTTTTTAGCGAGAAAGTCCGCAGCCGAAGGACTGTAGTATTATAGCTTTGCACCGAACCCCGGACCATATGGACTCAGTTGGGGCCAGACTTCTTCATGCGCGCCTGCAGCTAGGGACCTCCCTGGAGGACATCCGAGCGAAGACATGCATCGCGACGCGCGTCTTGAACGCCATCGAAAATGACGACCTCTCCCAAATCGATGGACCATTTTTTTACAGAAGCTTCGTCCGGCAGTTCGCGAATGCGGTCCAAGTCCGCTACGAAGATCTTGCCGACCTGATTCAAGGAGCGATAGCCGCGATGCCGCAGCCCTTGATGCCGGGCGAGGGACGCGCGGCTCTGCCAAAAATTCCGCCTCTTCGGGTCAAAGGTCCGGGCAGCGGACGCTGGCTGTCTTCGATTGCTTCGCTGGTTGCGATGTTCATCGCCTGTTCGGCTTTCAACGGAATCTGGCAGAATGCCGCGCCTCCCGCTCACCCTGCTTTTCACGTTGAACTCTCCGCGGTGGAAGCAACCTGGCTGTCCATCGTGGCCGATGGGAAGAAGACCTTCAGTGGCGTATTAGGTCCATCTGAAACCAAGGTGCTGGATGGATACAATGTCGCCCGCGTGCGGACCGGCAATGCGGGCGCCATCAATATGATTTTCAATGGCAAGCCCGTAGGCACTCTGGGCCCGCGCGGTCAGGTGAGAATCGCCATCTTCCGCAGGAACGGCTACGAGATTGTTGAGCCGCCGGTTCCCCTGGCTTTGGCGCTTTTTAAAGTCGGCGCCGAATAGCTGCTGGTAGCGCGCTGTAAGCGCCGCTTCTGGCGTTCCATCAAAATCAATTCGTGCCGCCGGCGCAGCTTGATGCTGGTATCCACCTTCCGCCAGAATTTTCGAAAGTAGTCGACTGCCGAAGCGAGCCCGAAAATGACGACCCCCCACATCGCGGCGAGCGCGTAAGGCCGCAGCCCCGACCAGCGGATGGAGAGCATCACCAACGAAACGCCGAGAACCTGGAATACCATTTTGGATTTGCCCAGTTCATTGGACTTGATGGTGTATCCCTCCGCCGCGGCGATGCTGCGCAAGCCCGACACGCCGAATTCCCGGCTGATGATCAAAATCACCAGCCAGCCCGGCAGAAGCCGAATCTCAACTAAGGAAATCAGCGCCGCCGAAATCAATAATTTATCCGCTATCGGGTCGAGCAGCGTCCCTACCGTTGTCACCTGCTTCCAGCGCCGCGCCAGATATCCATCGAGCAGATCGGTCAAAGCCGCCGCCAGGAAAACGGTGAGCGCGAACGAATCGTTCGCCACCAGCACCCGCGCGCCCCAATGAATGCGAAAATGCTGCTGCACCAGCGCCGCGACAAGCAGCGGTACCAGGAAAATACGCACCAGCGTCAGCAGATTCGGCAGGTTGGTCAATTCTCAATAATAAACCCGGGGACAGTCCACCTGTTTACCGGTTATTTTGCGTAAGAGTCCCCAAACTTATCGACGCCGGCGCGCACTGCCTGAAGTCCTTGCAAGCGATGGTACTCTCTCGAACCATGCAAACCGCACTCGCATTGCTACTGTTTGTCCACGTTGCGTTATTTCCGGCGGCAAGATCGTCGACGCGGATACGGTGATCGACCGTTCGACTTATGAGAGCGGCCTTCTCCGCTCCGGCAGGATAACTTTCCGGATAGCCCGTAACCCGGAAAGTAGCGCGCTGCCAAAATATTCGGGGGTATGGCGCGAGTGACTACACTCACCTTTCCGCTTTGACGACCTCCTCCAAAGCAGACCGAAGTCCCCCGACCGATACGGCGCCAAGTCTCTCGCTCCACTCCAATTCGACGGAGCGAATCCGTTCCTCATAAGACGCGCTCACAGCGAGGCCCTTTGAAGTCAGGTAGACAATCTCTCTTCCGTGATCCCCGCGAACGCCCATAAATCCGTGCCGAACCATCGCCGAAAGGTCAACCAAGTGGCCCAGCCCCTGCAACGGCCTCCCTCCCTGCGGAATACCACGGATCACCGAGGCGCTCACCGACAGCGCAATCGGCGACCTCTCCTCATACGCCATAGCGAAGGCGACCAATGCCTGAGAGGTCAATGCAGACAAGCACAGTCCTGAAACCGTGTCTCCACTCTCGCGTGCGACCGCTCTCCAGTCCGCGCCATTGCCGCCCGTAACACTTGCGTCGGCCGCGCCGTAGCGGGCTGGATAGTGAGGATGTTCGAGCGGGAGGGCCGCGACTGTCGCTTGCAGCGCGGTACGCAGGTTGTCCGCGCGATCAGCACCTGTGTGCTTACACCAGGCCGTTTCGGCAGCCTTCTCCAGCGAGTTCCACCCGACTGCAACCGTTGATCCCCGTGCCGTAAACTGTACCTCTCCTCTGCCCCTGCCGAAGTTCCGCTCCTGAATCCAGCCACGTCTTACCGCAGTTTCAATTCGCGTTCGCACGGCACGTTTAGAAAGCCGCAACACTGCTGGCAGCCCCGAGCGCTCGATGCCGGACTTATCGATGGCCCGCAGCAGATTTGCCCAGAGGTCCAGCGTCGGCATTCCGTCGCGGCCAGCTCCCTTCACCGCATAAGCCTGCTCCAAGCTATCGAGAACCGTCCCAAGCAACGATGGCAGCGATGCGGATACCTCCATGATCTCCGGATTATAAAGCTCCACGCACTGCCAACAAGGCAGCGAACTGCGTGAAGGATCGTGATGCTGGTTTACGAATTGGGTCGATTGATGCGATTCTCGGGGGGGTTGTATCAGCACATGCGCCCACTAAATCGGTTCACAATTGCGCCTATAGCATTCTATTCGCTTTTCTTGGAATAGCCGGCATTGTTTTTGTGCTCAAACAATCCAATGAACAGGCTCTGTCCAATCTTGAAACATCGAACAATATCAGATCCCTCCAGAGAGCGATAGAAGAGATTCATCGCGTTCAGGGTTTAAACACGGCCGTACAAAAACAATTGCTAAAACAAAGTGGCGTAATAGCGTCAAAGCACGGTACGCAGCTCGCGTGCGGTTCCTTGCTTTTGAACCGAGGTATGAAACCACCTCGACCCGGTTTCGAGCCTCCGGATTGATCGTCTCCACACGATCGAGAGCCAGGTGAAGTTACTTCATTGCCTTCTTAGCTGGTTAGGGCATAAAGCTGCAGCCCGAAACGGTGAGCTTGGTGGGGGCAACCTTGATCTCCTGCAGGTTATTTTTGACCAGCATCGTATTGAAGTCGGTGATCTGTTTCCGGGCGTCCTCCCAGGCAGTCCTGGTACGGTTCAGGTCGGTGCAGTCTTTCTGCCAGGTGGCGATCTGGGTGGGGGTGGGCGCCATGTCGAGGCCGACCTGCATCATGCTGACCATGGTGTTGAATGCGTTGTTCAGTTCGAAGAACGATTGCAGCGCGTTGGGATTGGCAGGCGGACGCCGACCAGCGCCGCCGCCCTCGAAACCGGCCGGCGTGACGCCGCCAATTTTGGTCAGACTGGCGTCAAGCGTTTTGGCCTGCGCGGCCACATCGGCGGGCAGGTTGCCCTTCATCAGGGTTGCAAGCTGGTCCTTCACCGCATTCACTTCCCCATGGCCTTCGAAGCTATGCTCCATCCCTTGCACTGAAAGAAGAGTGAGCTTGTTCTGGATGCGCAGGGCGGCCATGAGCGCGGGACTCTGGCCGACGCGCGGATCGTTGATGACCGTGACGTCGCGCGTATAGACCTGGCCGTCGACGGTCAGCTTGAGCGTATAAACGCCGGGAATCACCTGCGGCCCATGCGGACCCGGGGTGGCGGAGCCCTCCACCATGTTCATCTGATTCTCGAGGTCGTGCCGCAGGGCGGGCGGGTCGTCATACTGCAGGTTCCAGTTGATGCGGTTGAGACCAACATGCGTCGAGAGGACGCGAGTCTCGGGAGCGGCCAGCCAGTAGTGGGGATACGCCGCGCCCTCGATGGGCGGCGGCAGAGTGCTGGACATGGTGCGGACCAGATTGCCCTTCGAATCGAAGACCTGGAGTTGGATGGCCCCGCTCGGCTCGTGGCTCAGGTAGTAATCGACGATCGTGCCGTAAGGCACATTCGGCGCATGGGGCACTTCGATCGAGAAGGGCTGATCCCAGTTGCTGTTGATGCGTGCGCGAATAGCCTCCTCGGGCTTGAAGAGATACACGGACGATGCGCTGATGGCTTGGGCGTCGGCCGCGATCTGGCGCAGTGCCGTGATGTCGTCGAGAACCCAGAAGCCGCGGCCGTAGGTGCAGATCACCAGGTCGTTCTCGTGGTGCTCGGTGTGGACGTCGAGCTCGCGAATGGAGGTGCTGGGCAGGTTCTGGCGCAGCGACTGCCAGTGATCGCCATTATCGAAGCTGACATACACCGTGGTCTCGGATCCGGCGAAGAGCAAGCCCGCCTGCTCGGGATCGACCCGCAGACTGTTGATCCAGCTTCCGGTGCGCTCGTCGCGGGGCAGGCCGTTGACGATGCTGGTCCAGGTCTTGCCCGCATCGGTGGTGCGCCAGATGAGCGGCACGTCGGGGTTCTCGTCGGGGGGCAAAGTTTGGCCGCGCTCGGGGGCAATGCGAGCCGCGACGAAGGCGGTATTGACGTCGTCGCCTGCCTCCATGGTGTTGAAGTTGGTGTGCGGCGGAACGTTAGGGATGTTGGTGACGTTCGTCCAGGTTTTGCCGTGATCCATGGTGTTGTAGATCTGTCCGTTGCTGCTGACCGTCCAGATGACGCCGCGTTTGATCCTGGATATGGAGAACTCGCTGATCGCGGGTGCGGGCGGGGGCGGTCCGGCGCTCGGCCTCGGTGTTTGCGCCTCCCGCGCTCCCGGCGGCGTGGGTTCCGGCTGCGGAGGCTGTGGGGACGGCGGTGGCACCGGCGGCGCAGTGCCGCAGGCCACCTGGGCCTTGCCCTTCGGCGTGGTCAGATCGGGGCTCGCGGCAGTAAAGGAATGGGCGCCGTCGCGCGACACCAGAAGGCACTGGTAGGCAACGTAGAGAGCGCTGGGATCGAACGCGATGTCGAATTTTTTCTCGAAATCGCGCCCGGCGTGGTATTTCTCTTGATCGGCTCCGAAGTTCGGCGCGACGTTCTCCCACTGGCCGCTGGTCATATCAATCTTGATGAGGCCGCTGCCCCCGCCTCCCGGACCATATCCAACGCCATAGATGATGTTTGGATTTTTAGGATCGGGTGTATCGACGCCGAATTCAGACGACGGCACGGGGCTCCAGTCAGTGAAGTTCACCTGTCCCCAGTTGCCGCGGCTCGCGATCATTACCGCGCCGGTGTCCTGCTGCGCACCCATGATGTGGTAGGGATATGCGCTGTCGGTCGCTACGTGGTAGATCTGCGAAATGACCTCGGTGTACCAGAGGCTCCAGGTGCGGCCGCCGTCCAGGGTGACGCTGGCGCCCTGGTCGGAGCCGACCAGCATGCGCTGGCCGTTCGTGGGGTCAATCCAGAGCTTGTGGTAGTCCTCACCGCCGGGCGCGCCCTTGAAGGACTCAAAGGTGACGCCGCCATCGGTCGAGCGGTACATCGCCGTGCTCATGGTGTACACAATGTCCGGATTCTGCGAGTCCACGAACACGCCGCTGCTATAAGCGCCCTGGCCGTTGCTGATCCGCAGGTCCTTCCCGGCCATGTGCTGCCAGGTGGCGCCCCCATCGTCGGAGCGGTAAAGTCCCGAGCCATGTTCAATGCTATTGCCGACGATGTACATGCGCTGGCCGTTGGTGTGCATCGCGACAGCGACCGCAACGCGGCCCGGAAAGGGCGGAATCTTGATCTCGGTCCAGGTCTTGCCCTCATCCGTGGACTTGAACACCAGGGGCGGCTTGCTTTTCGCCCCACGGTTGCCGGCGCCGAAGCCCCCGCCGGTTCCCTGCGTGGCGGCCAGCATCACACTGGGGTCGTCGTATGCGTACTCGAGATCGCGCGTGCCATCGTAGTCGGCGGGCTTGAGGACGCTGGTCCAGGTCTGCCCGCCGTCGGTGGAGCGGTAGATACCGCCGCCGTGGCGGGTGGTATCGCCGAGCGCGGAGACGAGCACCAGGTCAGGATCGGCGGGATCGACAACGATGTTGCTGATCTTCACCGTGTCTTCGAGGCCAATGTGCCGCCAGGTCTTGCCGGCATCGGTCGACTTCCACATGCCGTTGCCGAGGCTGCCCTGAATGGGGTCGCCGGCGCCTGCATACACCATATCGGGATTGGAGGGAGCGACCTGGATGGCCCCCACACTATCGACGCTCTTCTCCTGGTCGAAGATGGGGAACCAGGTGACGCCGGCGCTGGTCGTTTTCCAGATGCCGCCCACCGGCATGCCGGCATAGAACGCCCCCGGTTGGCCTATGACACCGGTGACGGAGGCAATTCGTCCGCCATGGAAAGGCCCCACGTTTCGCCACTTGAGGCCCGCATAGAGATCGGGATTGATCTGCGCCGTTGCAGTGAAAGCTGATGCCAGTATGCTCGAAACAGCAAGCACCCAATATGCTGTGCGCGACATTCGCGTCATGATGTAGGAACCCCTCGTGAGAATCCTCGCCGTCATTAAGGCAGTATACAAGGGCGTGGAAAGGGTACGCTCGCTGTCATCGACGGCCAGGTCTATACGCGCGACCTCACCGTCATGAACGATCCGCGCGTCGGCCAGAGTCCCGCGCTCATGGCCCGCCCTGCGCATCCAAGCAAGCAGACGCGAACCCTGAAAGCAATTACCGATGCAAATGTCGAGACCAGCCGCGCGTTTCACAATGCGGCCTGCCGACCCGTTGAAAACGACGCACTTCGCCGCGTTCGTCAATGAATGGATGTTTAGGTGTTTCGCTGCAAACCTCCGCCAGTCCCTGCTTCGCACTATTCATGCCGCAGCGCGACCAGCGGATCAATCTGTGATGCGCGCCGGGCCGGTGCGTAACCGGCGACAATCGCTGCGACCACAACGGTCCCCACCGCGGCCGCAATTGACGCAGGATCACCCGCCTTGACGCCATACAGCAGCGACTCCACCAGCCGCGACCCGCCGAACGACAAAGGCAATCCGATCGCGAGACCCACCGCTAATAGCATCGCGACTTGCCGCATAATCATCCACAACACGCGCCCGCGAGCAGCGCCCAGCGCCATGCGAATTCCGATCTCGCTGGTTCGCCGGGCGACGGAGTACGAAATCGTCCCGTACAGGCCCACACACGCGATGGAGAGCGCGAGCACGCCAAAGCCCGCCGATAGCCGTGCGAATAGAACGTCGTCGCCGATCTCCCGCTCGATTCGCTGCTCCTGAGTGGCGATATTTGTTACGGGAATCCGACCGTTGGTTTTACGCACAATCTGTTGCACCGCACCCGCATACTTTAGCGGATCGTCGGAGGTTCGCAAGAAGAACGTCATCTCCTCAACCGGCGCACCGAGATTCTGACCGAGCGGCAGATAGACTGTGACTGGAAAGTTCTCCTCGATGCGGTTGTAGAGCGCGTTCTTCGCCACGCCGATCACTTCCATCTGTACGGGTCTGTCGCCGAGCCCGTAGCTCACGACGCGCTCGCCGACCGCGCCGCGGCCCGCGAGATTCGCCTTGACCCACGCCTCATTCACGATCGCCACGGGAGGCGACCCGGCGCGATCGCGCTCATCGAATGCGCGGCCCGCGATCAGCGCAATTTTCATCGAGGAAAAGAAATGTGCATCGACCTGCAGCGTGTGCGTGTTTTCCCACCCGCCGAACGATCCATGACCGGACGGAGCATGCTCGGGCTTTGGCTTTCCTATGGGAACCACGGCCCAACCCCATGCTCCATCTCCGATGAGTGGCGAATCTGCCTCTGCAACGGAGATCACGCCGGGAATGGTCGAGAAGCGCTGCTCGAGTTCGCGATAAAAAGACAGGAGTTCGGCCGGTCGATGTCCTGCCTGCTTCGCGTTCAACTGAAAGACAAGGACGTTTTCCCGTGTGAATCCCATGTCCATCGACTGCAGCTTCGAAAGCGTCCGCACGAACAATCCAGCACAGGCTACGAGCACCAGCGAGATGGCGATCTGCGCGATTACTAGCATCTGGTTCAAGCTGACCGGCAGCCACCGTGGGCGGGCTGCCGATGTCCGCAACTCCTTTAACGCCGGCATCACGTCAACGCGCGTCGCCTGAAGCGCCGGAGCCAGTCCGAATAGCACTCCGGTAATCATTGTCAGCGCGGCAGTCGCGGCGAGCACGTGCGCGTTTAAGTCGGCGCGCAGGATAAACCTGCTTCCGCTGACGAGCATCGCACTCAGCATAGGCAGGCTCCAATAAGCAACCAGCACGCCCGCGGCTCCGCCGATCAACGCTAACAACACGCTTTCGGTAAGCAATTGACGGATGACGCGCAATCGTCCAGCGCCGATGCTCAACCGCACAGCCATCTCGCGCCGCCGGGCCGTCGCGCGCGACAGCAGCAGATTCGCGATATTAGCGCAGGCGATCGCCAGAATCAGCGCCACCATCGCCATTAATATGGCCAGCGGCTCCTCAAAGTTGCGCCTCAAGCGGTCGCCGCCGCGCGCCCCTTCCGACAAAAGAAACTGCGGTAAATCCGTGCGCTGCGCGTCGTTCTTTGCCGTCGATGCGACCCAATTTTCAAACACGGACCCCAGTTGCGCCTGTGCCTGCCTGAGCGTTACGCCCGGCCGCAAACGCCCCATCATCTCCATCCAGTAGTAATGTGAATCCAGATAGCGCGTTCGGGATTGCTTGCGGCCATCGGCGGGGTCGAGCGCCAGATCGGCATGCAGCGGCAAGTAGAATTCGGGAGCCCAACCTGGGTCCACGCCGTAAAATCGCGGCGACGTGACGCCCACGATCGCGAACGGCAGATTATTGAGGAAGATCTTCTGCCCGACCGCGCGCGCCCCGTCGCCGAAGTGCCTTTGGGCGAATCCGTAGCCCACTACGATGACATCTGTGCCTATGCGATCGTCATACGCCACGATCAATCGCCCCGCCTCCGCCGCGACGCCCAGCCCTCTAAAGAAATCGCCAGAAACATACTCTCCATTCGCAACCTCTGCGCCGCCGCCGATCGACACGGTCAACCTGGAGGCGGGATGATAAGCGAACACTGCAGAAAACGCGCTGTTCGATTTCCGCAACTCCTCGAACGCCGGATAGGGGAAAATTCCCCCGACCAATCCGAGTTTCGAATCATCATCGAAATGCCCGCTCACGTCCTGCACCACCGATTCATCGTTCCGGTGCTTCGTGTGCCACTGCAGCAATACGAGCGATCCTGGATCGCGGACCGGCAGCCATCGCATCATCACCGCGTCCATCAAGCTGTAAATCGCGGTGCTCGCGCCGATTCCCAGCGCGAGCGACAATGCCGCCAGAACTGTGAACACAGGATTGTTCAGCATCGTTCGCGCCGCGTAGCGCACGTCTTGCAGCAATTGCTCGCCCCAAGTCCAGCCGCACATCGCGCGGGTGTCCTCCATGATCAATCCGATATTCCCCAGATCGCGGCGAGCCGCATCGCACCCTCGCTCCTCCGTCTCTTCTTCCAAATGAAACGCGAGTTCTTCGGTAAGCTCCGCATCACGCCGCCGCCGCGCAAACAGCCATCGTAGTTTTCGAAAGTTCGCGCTCATGAGCGCCCATCCGCGGCCAAAATCAACCCCATCGCGCGCGTGAACGCATCCCATTTCGATCGCTCGTTCGAAAGCTGCTTCCTCCCCTCGCGCGTCAGCTTGTAGTACCGCGCCCGCTTGCGCTTATCTGAGAGATCCCAGTTCGCCGCGATCCATCCCTTCGCCTCTAGGCGGTGCAGGGCCGGATAAAGCGAGCCGGTTTCCACCTGCAGCAGCTCTTCCGAGGTCCTCTGGATATGCTTGGCGATCGCATGCCCATGCGCTGCGCCCCCGAGCAATGTCCGCAAAATCAACAGATCGAGGGTTCCTTGCAACAAGTCGAGTTTCTGGTTCACTGTGTAGCCATTCTACTCAACATTGAGAAGACTGTCTACACCAGATCTTTAGGATATCTACCGAGTGTACGCATAACGTCCGCCAAACGGCATGTCGACCTTCCCGTCATCAGCAGCTTCGTGTAATATTCGCTGAGCAGTGTGTTGGCTCGAAGAGCGTTAGCAACGAAGCAAGGTGACGTCGGCGGCGACGCGAGGATTGGGCCTTCGAGATCGCGGTATTTTGCAGGAAGGCTTTTTTTGCCGACATCGCGGTATTTCAACCCGGATACAGTAATTGATCGCTCGACCTATGAGAACACGAACCAGCTTTCAACCGGCATTGAGTACATATTTGTGAATGGAGTCAGCGTGCTCAACGCCGGCAAAGTGACGGACGCCAAATCCGGTGTAGCGCTCCGCATACCCCAGAGGCGCTATGCCCCTGCCCCAGCTAAATTTGTGCCGGCCGCCGAGAGCTATATATTGCCCCTGCCCCGCGTGGGAATTGCCCCCCAAAACAGGACGCGCGGCAGCTTTCCCGCCATCGTCTGTCTCGAAAGAGTTGACTTTCCCACTTGCCTGCCGCCCTGTGATTTTCGTAGGCTCGAAACATGCAGTCACTTACGCCTGACGAGATCGGACGCTTGACGCCCCCGGAACGGCTCGACCTTATCGCGCAGTTATGGGACAGCCTCGATCATGAGCAGCTTCCCTTGACCGAAGCGCAACAAGCCGAGCTAGATCGCCGCCTCGCTTCCCTCGATCAGGACCGGCGCAACGGCATAACATGGGCGGCTCTCAAGGCCGAGCTTGAGCAGCGTTGCCCATAACGTATCCCCTCATCTTCACGCCACTGGCCCGCGCTGAATTGGTCGAGGCGCAGGACTGGTACGAACGTCAAGCGCCCGGCCTAGGGCGACGGTTCCGCCAAGCGATTGACGCTCTTGTCGAGCGCATCAGCCGCGGCCCCCGGCAGTTTCCGGTTATCTACAAGAACGTTCGCCGCGCCATATTGCGCCGCTTCCCCTACGCGCTGTTTTTCGTGATCGACGACGACGATACCTTGCTTGTCCTCGCGTGCTTTCACGCAAGCCGCGACCCTGCACATTGGCAAGAGCGGGCCTGATTCTTCATATGCGCCGAGGATCGGGTTACGGGCTTTTTGCGGCTGAATACTCATTTTCAGGCCAAAGGTGTTATTTTTGATCTCGACGTTAATGGCTTGTTCGCAGCCACTTGTCCAATAAGATCACGGTACACGTCGTCATGCCCTTTGATATTCCGCAATAAAACCTTCGCGATTCTCTACGGCTCCACGCTCGGTGCTGGCAGTCGGTTTACGATGAACTCGGCGATGTGGCTCGCAGCTTCCGGGTCCATATTGGCGAGCACGGCAACGATGTAGTTTGACTCCTGACAAATGTCAAGTTCTCCGTTCATTCCAGGCGATCCGCCGTTATGCCCCACGCAATGCGAACCATTTATTGTGCGATCTTCAAAGCCGTACGCATAATGTCCGCCAAACGGCATATCGACCTTCCCCGTCATTAGCAGCTTCGTGTAGTGTTCGTTGAGCAGTGTGTTGGCTCGAAGAGCGTTGGCAAACCGAAGCAGGTCTCCCACGGTGCTGTAGCCGCCGCCCGCCGAAGTTCCGCGGTATGGCAGTAAGAACGTGTTCCGCTGCCAAACATCTCCCTCTTGCTTCGTGTACCCCACGCTGAGATCCGGCACTCTTTGTTCCTCAGGCTCTGAGCCTGTCGACGTCATCTTCGCCAAGCGATAAATGTGATCGCGTACGTAATCGTAGTAGCTTTGGCCGCTTACTTTCTCGATCACGGCGCCGAGGATGATGAAACCATAATTGCTGTATTCAAATCTGCTGCCTGGCTCAAATCTGACCGGCCGGCCGCCAAAAAGTTTGATGTAATCTTCATGCGTACGAAGTTCCAAACGATGTTTATCGAACTCGGGGCCGAAGAAATCCCCTGTCCCGCCCGTGTGGCTCAGCAACTCACTAATTGTCACCTTCGAGGCAAGATCCCGGTTTGAGTAGTCGGGCAAGTATTTAATTACAGGATCGTCGAGCGTTAGCTTTCCCGCGCTGACAAGCTGAAGGATTGCTGCGGCAGTAAACATCTTGTTCATCGATCCCATACGGAAGCGTGTATCCAGTGAGTTGGGAATATGATGCTCGCGGTCAGCGAACCCATATGCCTCCGCGAAAATGGGCTTGCCATCTTTGGCGAGCAAAACGGCGCCTGAAAAGGCATCCGCGGAATGCGCTTCATTCAATCGTTTACTAAGGCTGGCGATGAGCTCACTCTCATTCAGATGAGGCAGAGCGAGATCGCGAGGCCGGGGAATGGCTCTCGCTTGTAGCTTGAGAATACGATGCGGCTCCTTTGGTTCGACTTCAACCACAATCCGCCCGACCTTATCGGAGTCGCGTCCATTCAGCAGCGCAACCACTTCGCTAGGAGTTTGTTTTTCAATCTTGAGAAGGTCGAATGGACCCGTCTGTCTGCGCACAGACCGGGCTTGGAACATGTTCGCAGCTTCTGGCGCGAAATTCGTCTGCAAAAATTCACGGTAAATGTCCCAATTGCTGCTATCGTACGCCGCTATCCAATGCTTAAGTTGTTCGACAGCCGGCCCGGTTGCCTGAACATCTTGACCAAACGAGAGCGGATAAAGACTGAACAGCAACCAGAATGTCAGACCACGGCGGCTACTTCTTAGAAACGAGGAAAGAGCTCCGCATGGTGGCATGTTCGAGAGTATGCAATGAATCTTAGCTCGCGCGTGACAAGCGCGTTATCGGAAACTGTCGTACCGAACGGCGTTGTTTCCGATATTTCCAGCGCGGGAGTTCGCCGGAGATCGTGTGGGGCGAGTTTCTCGATGCCAGCTTTTCTCACGTGCTGCCTAACCACGTGCCAAACCACCTTCTCGCGACGCGCCCTTATAGTAAAAACAGAACGGCCAGTGATACTAAGAAGGCCGCTTTCAGCCACTCGGAAGAAACATCGCCACCGACCTCATCCCCTAAATTCCCTCTCTCCCGTTTTTCAGTCACAAGCCCAATTCCCTTACATTTGCCCCTTTTCTGCCCAAAACACTTGACACGCCGTGCTAGTGTGAAGTCGCAAGCGCCATCCTCTCCTCTGGGCGGATAGCGCTTTTTTATTTCCGTACAACTGAACCGTAACACCGCAGCGAGTTACCGATTCGAGTGATCGGCTTCCCGCGTCCGCACCGCCGTGTGCGCTCTCAACCATAAAAAAGGAGTTTCAAACCATGTCTACCGACGCTCAAATTTCCGCCAACCAGGCGAATTCTCAACTTTCCTCCGGTCCCAAAACCGAAGCAGGCAAAGCCGTTTCCTGCATGAACAATTTCCGCTTCGGATTCACCGGCGCGTTCCGCGTTCTACCGAATGAAGACGAGCTCGAATTCGAAGCGCTCCGCACCGGCCTCCTCGCCGAGCATAAACCCGCCACCCAGACCGAGCGCCTGCTGGTCGACGGAATGGCCGAGCATTACTGGCTCAAGCAGCGCGCCCTCACGCTTCAGAACGAGTGCTTCACTGCGGATTTGTCATCTCGCGACTTCGAAAAGCGGCTCGCTCTCTACATGCGCTATCAAACCACCAACGATCGCGCCTTCTCGAAATGCCTCAGCGACCTCCTAAAGCTCAGAGCCGAAAAGCGCAAAGAGCAAATTGGCTTCGACTCGCAGCAGCGTCAACTGGCCGAACAAGCCCGCAAGCAGTCCATGGAAACTCGCAAGCAGGACACGCATCGAATCGACGTTTTGCTCGCCGAAGCCAGGGCGGATCACCAGTTAATGCTGAATCGCAACCTCGAATACTCCGTGACTCGCGCTGCCGACGAGGTAAAAGCCGCCTAATCCCCTTCCAATCCCATCCGCCCTTCACCACTCGCACGCCACGTGTGCCGACGCGCCGTACTAACCTGTAAGAGCGTCACAAGATTCCCCGGAAATTGTCAAACCAGAAGAGAGAAAACAAGTTGCCGACCACCGATACGCAAACGCTCGAAGAACTCTGCATTAATACCATTCGTTTCTTTCCGCCGATGCCGTGCAGAACGCGAACTCGGGCCATCCTGGCCTGCCCATGGGCGCGGCGGCCATGGCTTACAGTTTGTGGACGAAATTTCTCAAATTCAATCCGAAGGATCCGCAGTGGTTCGACCGCGACCGTTTCGTGCTTTCGGCGGGGCATGGCTCCATGTTGCTTTACAGCTTCTCTATCTGACCGGTTACGATCTGCCGCTCGAGGAGTTGAAGCGTTTTCGGCAATGGGGCAGCAAAACGCCGGGCCATCCGGAACGCGGACACACCGTCGGCGTCGAAGTAGCCACCGGACCGTTGGGCCAAGGCTTCGGTAATGGTGTCGGAATGGCAATTGCGGAAGCTTGGCTCGCCGCGCAATATAACCGCCCTGGTCACGAGATCGTCAATCACTACACGTATTCGATCTGCGGCGACGGCGATCTGATGGAAGGCATCACGTCAGGAGGCTGCCTCTCTCGCCGGTCATCTGCGGCTCGGCAAGCTGATTTATCTCTACGACCAAAATCACATCTCGCTTGCCGGCGCTACGAACCTGTGTTTCACCGAAGATGTGGCCAAGCGATTCGACGCCTATGGATGGCACACGCAGCACATCCACGAGGGCAATGACACGGAAGAAGTTGCGCGTGCGATTGAAGAAGCGCGGGCCGAGCATCGCCGTCCCTCTTTGATTCTGGTGCGCACGCACATCGGCTACGGCAGCCCGAAGAAGCAGGATACCTTCGAGGCCCACGGCAATCCGTTGGGAGAGGAAGAACTTCAAGCAGCCAAGAAGGCGCTCGGCTGGGCATCGATGGATAAGTTCTATTTGCCCGAAGACGCGGTGAAATATTTCCGTCAAATCGGCGAGAAGGCCGGCAAAGCGCAACAGGAATGGCAGAAGCGATTTGACGCATACAAGAAAGATTTTCCGAAGGAAGCCGCCGAATTCGAACAACTTCTCAGCGGCAAGCTTCCCGGCAAGTGGGATGCCGATCTGCCGAAGTGGAAGCCGGACGACAAGCCTCTCGCAACGCGCGCCGCGGGTGGGCAGGCGCTGAACGCGTTAGCCAAGCACATTCCCAATATCATTGGCGGATCGGCCGATTTGAATCCTTCCACCAGCACCGCGCTGAAGGGCATGGGCGATTTTCAGCCGACGGAATTCGCAGGGCCGGCTACGCAGGGCGCGGTCGGCGGCGAGTGGGGCTACGGTGGACGAAATATCGCATTCGGTGTCCGTGAGCATGCGATGGGGGCGGCCGTCAATGGCATGGCTGCGCATGGCGGCGTGCTGCCATTCAGCGCCACCTTCCTGGTGTTCTCCGATTACATGAAGCCCTCCATCCGTCTCGGAGCGCTGAGCAAGCTCAAAGCCTTTTACGTCTTCACGCATGACAGCGTCGGCGTGGGCGAGGATGGGCCGACTCACGAGCCGGTTGAGCAGATCGCCGGACTGCGCGCAATTCCGGGCTTGAACGTGATGCGTCCCGCCGATGCGACGGAGACTTCCGAAGCTTGGGCGGTCGCGATTCAGCACGATGGCCCCACGCTGTTTGCGCTGACCCGGCAGCACGTTCCGCATCTGGATCGCAGCAAAGCCAAGGATGCGGACGTGTCTAAGGGCGCCTACATTCTTTCGGACGCTGAAGGGGGCTCGCCGGAGGTGATCCTCATCGGCACCGGTTCCGAAGTGTCACTTTGCATGAAAGCGCAGGAGAAGTTGAAGGGCTATGGCGTAAAAGCGCGAGTTGTCAGCATGCCGAGCTGGAATCTTTTCGAAGCTCAGGACGAAGATTATCGCGAGAGCGTTCTGCCTAAGAGCATCAAGAAGCGCGTGACGGTGGAGGCCGGCACAACTTATGGCTGGGAGCGCTGGGCCGGCGACGAGGGTACAATTATTGGCATCGATCATTATGGCGCTTCGGCTCCAGGCGAAGAGATCATGAAGCATTTCGGCTTCACCTCCGAGCACGTCACGGCTGCTGCCCTCCGTTTGCTGGGCCGCAATGAGGAAGCCGATAAAGAATTCGGCGGCGATACCACAAACGTCGCGCCTACTTCTCCGCAGGAAGGCCATTCCTAATGCGCAGAAGCGGCCGTTGAAGTGAAGCGCGCGGTATACAATAGAGCGACTGAATGGCCTATCGTCTGAAAAGCGAGCGAATCGGTTCCCGAAGGGATCAAGCGAATCGTCATCGAAGAGATCGAATGGGCAAATGAGTATCTGAATCATGGCCACACAGCAGCGAAGAAGCGTGGCCAGGCAATCCATGAAGCCCGCAAGAGCATCAAGAAGATCGCGGCAATTTTAAAGCTCATGCAGCCCGAACTCGGCCGCGTCTATCGCATCGAGAACACGCGTCTGCGCGACATCGGCCGCAAGCTGTCCGAGATTCGCGATGCGAAAGCCGTTATCGAAGTCTTCGACGGCTTGCTTAGAGAAGTACAAGGAAAATCTCCAAGACGAACACGTTGAACGGCATTCGCCGCGGCCTCGAAAAGAGCAGGCGCGAAACAGAGCAGGGCGCCCATGTTCCGAACCTTATGGAAAATGCCGCGGCAACTCTGCGCGCAACCGGCAGACGCGTCGAAACGATGGCCTCTGAAAGCCGACGGTTTTCGTGCGCATCGCTCCAGGCCTGAAAGCTGCGTACCGGCGCGGCCGAAAGGCGATGGCGATGGCGCAGCGGAATCCCCGATCCGGAGAATTATCACGACTGGCGCAAGCGCGTGAAGGATCACTGGTATCACATTAGACTTCTTGAAAACTTGTGGACAGAGGTAATGCAGGCCCATGAAGCGAGCTTGAAAAATCTGGAGACTTGGCTGGGCGACGATCACAATCTGGTCGTCCTCTGCGACAAGCTGCACAAGGAGCCGGAAAAGTATGGAGATGCAAAAGACATTCAGCTATTTCTGACGCTCGCGGGTACGTATCAGAAGGAGCTGCGGGAAAACGCAATCTCGCTCGGGCAACGCGTTTACGAAGAGAAGCCGCGGCAGTTTACGCAAAACCTTTCCAAGCTTTGGGATGCTTGGCAGCACCAGCCGGACAGCATGAAAGAAGTCGAAAAGGAGCAGCGGCAGCCCGCCAAGAAGCAGCCGGCCCAAGCCGCTTCCGCAAAAGCCAAAAAAAGCGCAGCTTAATCTACCGGCTTTAAGCTCTCCATCAGGCCAAAAGAATTCTTCGGCCGCGCGCCTATCCTGCCAGAGCCGGATCGGCTGTTTCGCGCCGCAGTTGCGTCAGCCTCGCTCTCAACGTGCGCCGCAGTTCATCGTAGTTCGGATCGGTGTAAAGGTTGGTCCGTTCACCGGGATCGGCCTGCAAATCGTACAGCTCGAATTCCTGGGGAGGTGTGTAGTACTCGATGAACTTATAGCGCTCCGTTCGAATCCCGCGGTGCGGCTTTACCTGTTGCGAAGCGGGATATTCGTAGTACTCGTACAACCAATCTTTGCGCCAATTCGTCTCTTGCCCTTTCGCCAGTTTCACCAGGCTGCGGCCTTGCGTTTGAGGCGGAAGGCCGATGCCCGCCAGCTCCAATAGCGTAGGCGCGACGTCCAGATTCAGCACCATCTCGTCCACTACACGCCCGGCTTGAAACGCCTTTGGATAGCGAATCATCATCGGAACTCTAATGGAGGGTTCGTGCATAAAGCGCTTATCGTACATGCGCCACTCGCCGAGAAAAAAGCCGTGATCGGCATTATGCAGGATGACCGTCTCATCCAATTGGCCCGATTCCGTTAGCCAGTCAAACACCCTGCCTAAGTTTTCATCGACGGCGACGAGGCCCGCATAGTAGTCCTTCACCAGCTCTTCGAGCGTGCGCGGATCGTCGTCGCTCAGGATCGTCGTGCCGATCTTGTTGTCGGCGTTCGCAAATGCCCGGGGCTTGCCGGGATAGCCTCTCAGATCGTCATCGAAAGTAGCAGGCTTAGGAATAGGAATTCCATTGTAGAGATCCAGGTGCCTGCGCGCGCGATAGAAGGGCGCGTGCGGAGCTTGCCACCACAACAGAAGACAAAACGGTTTATCGCGCTTCTGTTTCAGCCAATCGAGAGCATGGTCGGTAATGACATCGTCCGCGTAGCCGCTGTATTTTTCCGGTGCGCTGATTTTGCCGGCGCGGCCTTCCTGCAAGACAGGGTGATAATAATTCGTGGATGGCGCGTTGTAGGCGA
The DNA here is from genome assembly GCA_963808405.1 of uncultured Acidobacteriaceae bacterium. Classification (GTDB taxonomy): domain Bacteria; phylum Acidobacteriota; class Terriglobia; order Bryobacterales; family Bryobacteraceae; genus Bog-105. Next base: position 214,738 of record CAWEFG010000001.1, read on the forward strand.
AATAGTAATCCCAGTAGCGATCCTGCGCGCCTCGCGATATGTGCGCTTTACCGCACAGCGCTACTTCATATCCGGCTTGATGCAGCAGGTCGGTAAACATCGGCATCGAAGCGGGAATAGCGCGCGTGGTCGTGTTGTCCAAAGCGCCGGTTGCGTGCGAGTACATGCCGGTCATTACGACCGCGCGCGCCGGAGCACAAAGCGAGTTCGTAACGAAGGAGTTCCGAAACCGCACTCCCTCGCGCCCGATGCGATCGTGATTTGGCGTCTGGAGAATGCGATTACCGGCCAGGCTGAGCGCGTCGTCGCGCTGTCCTTCGCCGAGCGTCAGCAGGATATTCGGCTTACGCTCGCCCGAACTGCTCTGCGCGGATGCCAGCGAGGACGCAAGTGTTGCAGCGGCAGCGGTCGTGCCCGTCTGCAGAAACTGTCTTCGCGTTTTCTCTTCTGACGTAGGTCCCACTGGCTGGTGCTATTTGAACTCGAGAATCTCTTTTTCTTTAGCTTTGGCGGCTTGGTCGATCTTCGCGATCTGCGCGTCGGTGAGCTTCTGGATCGTATCCAGCGCCTGCCGCTCCTCATCTTCGCTGATCGCTTTTTCTTTGAGCATCTTCTTGAGCTGCTCGTTTGCGTCGCGCCGGAGATTCCGCAGCCCCACCCGCCGCTCTTCCGCGATATGGCTGAGCTTCTTCGCTAAATCGCGACGCCGCTCTTCGGTCAAAGCCGGGATCGGTACGCGCACAATCTTGCCATCGTTCGAGGGGTTCAGCCCGAGATCCGAGCTTCGAATCGCTTTCTCGATGGCGCCGATCATCGACGAATCCCAGGGCTGAACGGTAATCATGCCAGGCTCCGGCACATGCAGTTGGGCCACCTGATTCAGCGGAACGGGCGAGCCGTAGTAATCGACTCGCACGCTATCCAGCAGCCCAATGGAAGCGCGCCCGGTTCGTATATGCGCCATTTCATGCTGCAACTCGCCCAATACCTTTTCCATGCGCGCCCTGGCGTTTGCCTCCACTTCCTTGATGTTCTTGAAAACGGCGCTGCCGGCAGGTGCTTGATTTTCTTGTTTCATATCGGGTTGATGGAATCGAGAATGGTTGTGCCGATGGGCTCGCCCATCGCCATTCGCATTATATTTCCCGCGACGTTCAGGTCGAAAACCATGATCGGCATGCCATTGTCGCGGCACATCGCCACAGCGGAGGCGTCCATCACGCCCAAGGCCTTCGATAATACTTCCGTGTAACTCACTTCCGCGTATTTTATCGGCATCCCGATGCTTCTTCGGATCTTTGTCGTAGACGCCATCGACGCTGGTCGCTTTGGCGATGATCTGCGGCGTGAATTTCCAATCCGCGCAGAGTAGCGGCCGTATCGGTCGAAAAATAGGGATTCGAGGTTCCGGCGGCGAAGATGACCGCGCGCCCTTTTTCCAAGTGGCGGATGGCCCGCCGTCTGATATACGGTTCAGCAACCTGGTGCATCTGGATGGCAGTCATCACGCGCGTGGGAATCCCTTGCTGCTCGAGCGCATCCTGAAAGGCCAAGGCATTGATGACCGTCGCCAGCATTCCCATATGGTCGCCGGTCACGCGATCCATGTCGTGCGCCGCCGCCGCGACGCCGCGGAAAATATTGCCGCCGCCCAGTACCAGGCCGATCTGCACGCCTGCCCGCGCTACTTCGGCGACTTCGCTTGCGAGCATCATCACTCGATCGGGATCTAATCCGAAAGAAAGAGGACCCGCCAGAGCCTCACCGCTGATTTTCAGGAGAATTCGCTGATACTTTGGCATGCTTTTTCCGCTCACTGGCGTCGCGGCTCGTTACCTCGCGGCTTTGTCGCCGATATTAAGCGGTCACGGGTAGCGGGCTTTCCTGAACGCCGGGCACGTCCGCCGCATCGCCCACTTTATAACGCACGAACCGCGCTACGCGGATGGTCTCGCCTAGCTTCGCGCTCGCGGCGCGAATCAGCTCTCCGACTGAAATCGTGTTCTCTCGAATGAAGGGCTGTTCCAGCAAACAGACTTCTTCGTAGAACTTGCTCATCCGTCCTTCGGCGATTTTGTCGACCATCTTCTCCGGCTTGCCTTCGCCGAGCGCGCGTTCGCGCTGGATGTCGCGCTCCTTCTCGAGGAGGTCGCGGTGCAACTTGTTCTTTGCCGACGAATTGCGGATGCGCCGCTGCCACCTGCATCGCGAGATCGCGCACCAGGGTCTTGAATTCGTCTTTTTGAGCGATCGCCTCGGAACCGTATCTACTTCCAGCAGCACGCCGATCTGGGCGCCGGTGTGAATGTAGGTCGCCTATCACGCCGCTGCCGTTCACTTCGTAGACAACAAAACGGGAAACGTTGATGTTCTCGCCGAGCTTCGCGATTTTCGTTTTCACGAACTCGCCCACCGACGTGTTCCGGTCCTTTGCGAACTTCTGCTCGTAGAGGGCTTCATGCGCTTTGAAGTTGGCGCGTTCCGCCTCGGTCGACTTCCTCGACACGAACACGTTCGGCTTGGTCTCGGCAATGTGCGCCGCGATGTCAGCTGTCAAGGCTCTGGAAAGTCTTCCGTGCGGGCCACAAAATCGGATTCGCAATTCACTTCTACCAGCACGCCCAGCTTCGCGTCGGGGCGGATAAACGACGCGATCAAGCCTTGCTTGGTGGAGCGGCTCTCCTTGTTGCCGGCGGACGCAATGCCCTTGCTTGCGCAGATATCATTTCGGCCTGCGGCAGATCGCCGTTCGACTCCACCAGCGCCTTCTTGCATTCCATCATGCCGGCGCCGGTCTTTTCGCGAAGTTGTTTTACTAATTGCGCGTTAATTTCGGCCATCAAATCCTCTAGTTCTTTTCTACACACACGTGAGGCGGCCAACCCTGCTCGGAGCTGGCCGCCCGTTACTGTTGCGCGCCGGCGAAATTAATGTTCGCTGACGCTTGTGCCGGCTCGTTCCTCGGGCGGTTCGCTGCCGGGCCCTTACGCGGAGGCGTTTCCGGCTCATTGCTGGTGGCCAGGCTTTCCGACATCAACTGCTCGGCGTACTTCGGATCCAGATACTGCGTGTATTCTTCCGGAGTGTGTTCGCCGGCGTCTTCTTCTTCGCTGACAATCTTCTCGGCCGCGAATTCCTGCTCGGTAGCAAGCGAGCGGCCCTCCACCACGGCATCGGCGATTTTCGTCGTGAAGAGCCGGATCGCGCGCAACGCGTCGTCATTACCGGGAATGACGTAATCCACTTCGTCGGGATCGCAATTGGTATCGACGACAGCCACGACCGGAATTCCTAGTTTGCGAGCTTCCTTCACCGCGATCGCTTCTTTGTTCGAATCGATCACAAACAGCATATCCGGCAAGACCGTTCATGTCCTTGATGCCGGCGAGATTCTGCTGCAGGTGCTTGCGCTCGCGCTCGAGGCGTCCGACTTCTTTCTTGGCGCGGCCTTCGTAGGCGTTGTCGGTGGACATCGCATCCAGTTCCTTCAAACGCTTGATGGATCGCTGAACCGTGGCGATGTTGGTCAGCAGCCCGCCCAGCCAGCGCTGGTTGACGTAGAACTGGCTGCAGCGTGTGGCTTCTTCCGCGATGGCTTCTTGCGCCTGGCGCTTGGTGCCGACAAAGAGCACCGTCTTGCCCTGTGCCGCCATTTCGCCCACGTAGCGCATGGCGTCTTTGAATAGCTTCAGCGTCTTTTGCAGATCGACGATGTAAATGCCGTTACGTTCGCCAAAGATGTATTCCTTCATCTTTGGATTCCAGCGCTTGGTCTGGTGCCCGAAGTGAACGCCGGCTTCGAGCAATTCCTTCATTGAAATAGATGGCAAATTGCCTCCTAAATTTATCTCAGCGGACGTGCTGGCAGAAGTTCACGCGGTCCAAAGCGGGATTTGCGTGATCGGCTACCGGCCCGGTTATGCAACTTGGCAATAACGTGATCGCTTGTTGCGGTGATTCACCAGCGCACAGGGCCGCTCCGGCCGGGTGTACGCGTTAAGCATCGAGGGAAGGAAAGAAAGTACTACCGTTTGGAGAACTGGAAGCGCTTGCGGGCGCCCTTTTGACCGTACTTCTTCCGCTCATGCGCGCGAGCATCGCGCGTCAGAAATCCGAGCTGCTTCAATTTGCCGCGCAATTCGGGGTTGAATTCAATCAAAGCGCGAGCGATCCCGAGGCGGCGGCTCCGGCCTGCCCGCTGATCCCGCCGCCGTCGGCGAGGATCAAAATGTCGAAATGCTCCGCGGTTTCGGTCGCAAGCAGCGGCTGCCGCACATAGGCGCGGGCCGACTCGCTGACAAAATAATGTTCGAAAGGCGCGGTCGATTTACGGTGATCTGGCCTTTGCCGGGCCGCAGAAAAACCCGCGCGGTCGCGGTCTTGCGCCGTCCGGTTCCTAAATGTTGAACTAACTTCGCTGGCAACTAAATTCCTTCCTCTTTTTGATTACCTGTTACAACGCGAGCGGCACAGGTTTCTGCGCCTGATGCGGATGGTGCTCGCCGGCATAGACCTTTAATTTTCGGTACATCTGCTTGCCGAGCTTGGTTTTCGGCAGCATGCCGGACACCGCAAGTTCCATCATGCGTTGCGGCCGCGTCTCGCGCATGCTGCGCGCGCCGGTCTCGATCAGACCGCCCGGATATCCGGTATGGCGGCGATACAATTTCTGATTTTCTTTGCCGCCGGTGAGCTTCACTTTGGCGGCATTAACAATAATGACGTGATCGCCGGTATCGATGGAACGGCGAGTAAATGGGCTTGTGCTTGCCCATCAGGAGCATGGCGGCGCGGCTGGCTACCCGGCCCAGGACGGCTTCATTCGCGTCAATCACGTGCCAAGCACGAACGATTTCGTGCTTGGACGGTACTTCGGTACGCATGGACAGACTTATTCTCTCCTCAGAACGCACGGCAGGCGTGGAACGCGCGTGTGCAGTTCCTTTCTACAAGACTAGACCACTTAAGTCTAGCGAATGTAAGATTTAGGTGTCAAACGGCGGGGGAGCGAGGGAAAGTCCATATCCAAACTCTGCGTTCTCTGATCAACAATGGTTAAGCGCCGGGACTAGAAAATGCGCTTACTCATTGTGTTTGGGATGGGCTTGACCCTTTTCGTTTACGGCCAGCGTCCGAAGCTTCGAAGGTCAGCGTCACCCAATTCGCGCATTTCTTGCCGCTCTTCGGTACGCCCGGTATCGTAAAAGGCTGCGCGGGTGAAAGCGCGTCTCCGTTCCGTTTCTCAAGCCGGGCGATGAAGTACCTGGGTTCATCGCTTGCACTGTCACCCAGCCAGATCGTGCGTTTCCCATCCACAGGTCTTCGATCGTCCACACCGTCCGCTCCCCAAACGTGAGCGTAATACCCTGTGGCATTGGTTACTCCCGAGACGTTCACGATTGCCGCCGGACCCGAACATCCGGCGCTTGCCACAGACTTCGGCTCGCGCAAAACGAACGGCAGCGTCTGCTCGGCAGGCGCGCTGCAAGTGAGGCCCCGCGAAATGTCCAAAGTATTGCGCAGCCACTCATCCCGCGCGGATGCATTCGTTTCCGATCGCCACGAATCCAGCGAACCGAAATAGGGGCGCCATTCACCCTTTAATTCCTGCGCCCGGATCTGCTGCAAGGTTTGCATGGCATCCGCACGGTGGTCTTTTTGCTCCTTGTCCTTGGTTGCATTCGACGCGCAAATTTGTGCTTGCGCGAGGTCCCAGAACGCCTCGTGTGCTAAGGGCGCGCGCGGATCCAGCTTGGTCGCAATCTGCAGATCGCCGCTCGAAAACCTAGTATCGCCCTGTCCAGGTCCGCAAATTGCTTTCCTTGCTGGTATGCGTTCCAAGAACCGATCCTGTCTCGGAACCGTTTAAAAGCCTGCCTGTCCTTTGTGAGTCCAAGATCGGTGAAAGATGGATCGTTGGTGGCAATGTCGAACGCAATGTCTTCTGCCAGATCGGCAATCTCGTCCCGCGGCCCGGAAGAGGTTTTGTCCCGCAATTCAGAATCTTGCGAGGCGCAACTGTCCTCTTCATCCGCAGAGGCGCGATCGCCGTTGCTACTACCCACATGCTCACAAGGAATGCGGTGTGCTCGTTTGCGTTCGCCTTCGTTCCGAAGGCGAACGCCAAAGCGATGGCCGCGCCAATTCCGATAAGCACATATGTGGACAGTTTCTTTACAGCGGGGATCTCTCGGAGAAGCAGGACCACCAACAATGCGAAAGAGATCGGCACCAGGACTTCCCACATCGCGCGAGATCCTGGGCCGGGTAGATCTTCGTAGTACAAAGCGAACTGGCACAGCACCATCAAACCAGAGCCACAATGCCGGCAAGGGCGACAAATAGAGTGAACGAATTCATAACTGCCTAGCAGACGCGGGGCTCACAACCGGTAATCAGGAGTACAGGCGAGTATAACTCACTTCACGGATTGTCGACAGCAAGGTTAGGGCGCGTGGGGTTCGCTCTCATCCAGGCGCGGAATTGCGGTTTGGTGTCAAGCAGAATCTCGAGCACGGCTCGACGATCGCTCGCAGACATCGTCGCGTAGGTTCCGCTTTGGTCGTTGCCGGTAAGAATCTGCGAGAGCCGCTGCCATAGATAAGTTTTCAATGGTTGGGGTAAAGCATCGAAGGCATCGGAGTAAATCAGAAAACTGCAAGGATAGCGAAACAATCGCGTATTCAGGTCCAGTTCGCGCAAAGAGCGGCCTTTTGAATCTCGCGGTCCGGTTCGCTGGAACTCGGCCGCAAAGTTGGACGTGCCTTTTATGGGGCCTTTCAGGTGAGCTTCGTCGCGGAAGAGCATGTATTCGAGCAGAGGTTCCGCGACTTTAACCATACGCTGCTTTGCCCAATCCTTCGCTGAGGCTTGATCGAGCGCATAGTGGGTTTCGTAGTTCGCGTGCGTGATCAAATTGTGCATCTTCAGTTGATGCGCGAGAACCATAAGCGCCACGATGTCGCTATCCGGCGACAGATATCGCGAGGTGTCGAAGCGATCTCGCAAATCGATGATGTTCGCGCCCGCGGTTCGGTCCATGGTCTCCGGATGGTTTCGATTCACGAAAGAATTTCCTAAGTGCAGGTTGCCTTGGTGCGTCCCTGTCACATACCACCCGCCCCAGCGGTCCTCGAGCGGACTGCCGTGGCCGGTGATAAAGCCATCCACCTGAGAAACGGGATATCCGTCGGGCGTAGTTAACACGGAGCGCTGCATGAGTCCGGGAACTCCCAGCGTTTTCGGACCCAGGTGACAGCCCATGCACTCGCCGCGGCGCGTGAAGCGCAACGCAGACTGCCGCTGGTCGAGCGTATAGAAGATCGGTCCCTTTTGGGGGTCGATCGCGGAAAGCTCGATCTCATCGCCTCCGGGTACCCAGCCGACGTATACGGTTTCGTTGAAGTAAAGCGCACGGGGTGTTTGCGGGCTGATACGCTGCCTCTGGAAGCTGGTTTTCGAGAACACGAGTCCTTGCGAGGAGATAGGCACGTTGAGCGATTGAAGGAGTGAAATCAGATAACCGTGTTGCGCTTCGAAATCGAGCTTCGCTTGTCCGTTTGCAAGTTTTTTCTGCAAGAGAGCAACCGGGTCGGCTAGATCGTCGGATTCGTTATATCGGATGACGCGGTCTTCCGGGTCGCCCAATGCGCGCTGCGCGAAAATATGAGTCGTAATCGCCGCCAAAGCCGCTAGGCAGACCAGAATTCGCGGCAGCCGCATAGATAGCACCCTAGTTACCTGTGCATCCGTTGCACGTCGTGTACGTGTAGTCGGTGTAATACCAAGCGCCTAGCAGGTACGACCATAGCCGCACATAGACAGTGCTGCCGTTGTTCGGCAAACCGGAGGCCGCGATGGAGGTTTGGCTCGGCGGCAGATTCTGATCGAAAAGATTATAAGTTCCCGGAGCGGAACCTATCCATAATGCGTATTCGCTTACATCGCTCGCCGGAATCGCCGGGTTCCAGCTGAAGGTGGGTGTCGAACTCAGAACGGAGCCCGGATCGGGACTCTGCATCGTGGCCTTCTGGTCTCCTGCCGTGCATCCGTTCGTTCCCGCCGTGCAGGTGGTGTAGGTGTAATCGTTGTAATACCAGGTGCCTCGGAGATTCGACCACAGCCGGACGTATACAGTGCTGCCGTTGTTTGGCAAGCTCGCGGCTATGGCGGAAGTTTGGCTTGGGGGCGGATACTGATCGAAAAAATCGTAAGCTCCCGGGGTCGAACCTATCCATAATGCGTATTGGCCTACATCGCTCGCTGGGGTCGCTGGATTCCAGGTGAAGGTGGGTGTCGAAGTCAGAACAGAGCCCGGATCCGGACTCTGCATCGTGGCCTTCTGGTCTCCTGCCGTGCATCCGTTCCTTCCCGCCGTGCAGGTGGTGTAGGTGTAGTCGTTGTAATACCAGGTGCCTTGCAGATTCGACCACAGCCGGACGTATACAGTGCTGCCGTTATTTGGCAAGCTCGCCGCTACGGCGGAAGTTTGGCTTGGGGGCGGATACTGATCGAAAAAATCATAAGCTCCCGGGGTCGAACCTATCCATAATGCGTATTCGCTTACATCGCTCGACGGAGTCGCTGGATTCCAGGTGAAGGTGGGTGTCGAAGGCAACACAGATCCGGAGTTCGGGCTGTTCATGGTGGCCTTCTGATCCCCGGCCCTGCATCCGCCCGTTCCTGCAGTGCAGGTCTTGTAGGTGTAGTCGTTGTAATACCAGGTACCGAGCAAATTCGACCACAACCGGACGTACACAATGCTGCCGTTATTGGGCAAGCTCGCTGCCGTGGCGGAAGTTTGGCTTGGCGGCTGATACTGGTCGAAAAGGTCGTAAGCTCCCGGCGTCGAACCTATCCATAATGCGTATTCGCTTACATCGCTCGACGGCGTGGCCGGATTCCAGGTGAAAGTGGGTACTGAAGTTAGTACAGCGCCAGGGCCTGGGCTGTTCATGGTGGCCTTCTGATCCCCGGCCGTGCATCCGCCCGTTCCCGCCGTGCAGGTTTTGTAGGAGTAATCGTTGTAGTACCACGTACCTCGCAGGTTGGACCACAACCGCACATATACAGTGCTGCCGTTATTGGGCAAGCTCGCCGCAGTGGCGGAAGTTTGGCTTGGCGGCGGATATTGGTCGAAAAGATCGTAAGCTCCCGGCGTCGATCCAATCCATAGGGCGTATTCGCTCAGATCCGCCACGGGGAGCGCGGGATTCCAGGTCAAGGTGGGGGTGGAGGATAGGGTCGAGCCGGGGGAGGGACTTGATATTGTCGCCGGGATATCATTTACATTTTGCGTGGCGCTGCCGCTACTCGAGGCGAAAACAGTGTCGGAATAATAGGCTGCGGTGACGCTATTGGAGCCCGTATTCAGAGTTGACGTGTTGAACGAGGCCGTGCCGGTGCTGCTCAGCGGAACTTGGGCTAGGACGATAGCGCCCTGTAAAAACGTCACCATGCCGCTGGGCGTGCCGGATCCCGATGGCGATGGAGTTACGGTGGCGGTAAATGTAACTGCTTGGCCCCAATTCGATGGGTTTGGCGAGGACGTCAGTTGCGTTGCCGAAGCGCTGGCGTGCACTTTTTGAATCAGTGTGGAGCTGCCGCTGCTGAAATTGCTGTCGCCGGTGTAGGTCGCGGTGATGAAATGATTACCGAGGAAGTGATTTCCGGCAGTCAAAGTCGACGTGGTGACCGTTGCCTTGCCGCTGGAATTCAGAGGAACGTTCGCGGCCAGAGTGGTAGTGACGGGCGTCAGGTCCTGGTAGGTCAAATCTTCAAAGGTGACCGTGCCGGTTGGGACCGCTCCCGATGATCCCGTGTTCGTGATCGTGGCGGTGAATGTAACCGACTGACCCGTGACAACGGTGCGTATATCGGGAACGCTGGACGCGACAGCGACGCCTACGCCATTTAGACTGCCGAGCGCAAAAAGACTGCCGCCGTTCAGCGTGTATACAGTTCCATCGGGTCCAATGACGGTGGGAACGTAGGGTTCGCCTACGCCGGAGCCTAGTGTGAGCACCTGCGATAACGAATTGGTCGTGAGATTCCAGCGATAGATATGGCCGTCCTCGCTGGGTGTGAAGATGCTGTTGGTGGCGGGGTTGATCGCCGCGGTGTTGATGCACCATTCGCGAACCGCATAAGGAAAAGTGCTGGAATAGTTTTCCGAGTCCGGGGTGACGCCGATGACGGTCAATACCTCACGCATCTCTACCAACCCGTTTGCGGCCGGGTGGGGATCGATCTGCGTGGCGTTCGGATCGAGCAGCGCGATCTTATTTATCCCGTCACCATCGTTATCGCCGCCGCCGTTGGCGTAGTTATTGTATTTGGAAAAAATCAGGTACGAGGAAGAACCGATGTAGGAGGGCACCATGCTGGCGGGCACGATACCGGCGGTATAGTCCCAGCCGAAAGCGCCAGGAGTCTTCTCCACAGTTAGGTCGCTGCTGAAATGCAGCAGGAAACCCCGCGAGCCATTATCAGGGTTGCCGAAGATACCCATGTAGACGTCGTTATCCGGAGCGACAGTGGGAGAAGCGGTGCTGTCGTCGAGGATGCCAGCGTCGTTGCCGTTGCGCGGGTCCTTCAGGAGCACCTTGTACTTGCTACCAAGTGTTGTCGCATCCAGGCCGAGGAGGTACCCATAATAGTCGGTGCCGGCGGATTTCGCGACCACGTAAATGGTGCTCTGGTCGTTGCTCAACGCCGGGGCTGAATTGTGCGAGTCGTGTGCGATGTTGGTATCACCGGCAGCGGTGCCGGCCAGGACATAGGTCGCGTTGCCGTTCGGGTCGATGCGGGCAAAGCCGCTTTGGGTCGTATTCAACGGCGCCGGCGCGGTCCCTTGCACGCGGAATCCAAAGAAGACGTTGCCGTTCGTGTCGCCCGTGATGGGAGTGTTAATGAAGACAGTGGAGTTGAAATTCGACGCGTTGGCTTTATAATTTGCCAGACCATAAAAGGCTTGCTGAACTGGCGTTCCGGGAGTAGCGGAGTCCGGGTTTGTGATGTAGTAAATCGTTCCCCCAGCTCCGGCGTAGTACAACCGCGTACCGGACGTGGTCGAGACCAAGGCGGGATTATACGTCGGAATCCAGTCATAGGACGGCAGGATGTAGTCGGTGGCGAGGGTGTACATGCTCGCACCGCTCGCGCCGTTGAAAGCCTTCACTTCGAAGCCGTTACTCGCGGTTTTCACCGGGACTAAAACTGTATTCGCGGGAGTGATCGAAGGCGCGCCGTAGTGGGCAAACGCCCCGCTGTTGTTCAGGTCGATCTTAGTTGACCAGTGGATGGCATTTAGATTCTGGGCCGCCGGTTGGTAGATGGCCGTGTGCTGGGCATTTCCGGCGAAGGTGGAGACGCCGGATTGAGCGAACGCGAGCGGTGCAAAGAGAGCCCACGAGACAAACTGCAAGCGCATTTAAACCATCATAATGCGCGGGCGAGGTCGCGGTAGGCGGGATAGCCGGGGATTCCAGTAGCAGTACTCACAGCACGATTCACGGCGCGGGCGACTGCCTCGGCGGCGATTGCGCCGACAGTGGTGACGTCGGTTTTCACTTGGAGGGATCCCGTGCCGGCAGCGAAAATTGTGTCGCCGTCATAGGCCGTGTGCACAGGGTTGATGGTGCGGGCCAGGCCATCGTGGGCCATTTGCGCGACTTTGGCCATTTCCGTCTTAGTTAGAGACGCATTTGTGGCTACGATCCCTAGAGTCGTGTTTGTGCCGGGGCGCGATGCAGCTGTGTTGCCTTTAATGATCTGGCTCATGGTGTTGCGAAAGCCGTGGCCATCGGGCGTGAGCGCGCCGGCAAGGATTCTGCCGGTTTGACGATCGAGCACATCACCCACCGCGTTGACCGCTACGATCGCGCCGACAATGAGACCGGTTGGAGCGACTTTAATACTCGCCGTGCCGAGGCCGGATTTCATGGCGGAGCGCATGCCGAACAGCTTGCCCACGGTGGCCCCAGCTCCCGCGCCTACGTTGCCTTCAGGGACATCGGAAGCAGATGCCGCTTGACACGCCGCGTAGCCGGACTGCGCATTGGGTCTAATTTTGGAATCGCCGAGTTCGAGGTCGATCAGAATTGCAGCGGGAACGATCGGAATAATTATCGACCCTACGTGGTAGCCCTGGCCATGCTCCTCTAAATAGCGCATTACGCCGGTCGCCGCGTCGAGCCCGAAAGCGCTTCCGCCGGACAGCAGAATAGCATTGATTTTCTGTACGGTGTTGATAGGGTTTAATAGATCGGTCTCGCGCGTGCCAGGCGCAGAACCGCGGACATCGACGCCGGCAACGGCACCTTTGTCGAAGATTACAACCGTGCATCCGGTGGGCCTGCGCGTATCGGTAAAGTGGCCGACGCGAAGATCGCCGACGTCAGTGATGCTGCCGTGAGATTCTTCCGAATCGCGGCTCAAAACGATGGCGGGCGCGGTTAGGGCAGCCGCGGATAAAAAGCTGCGCCGGCCCAGCCTTGCGCCCTTAGTAAAGTTCTTCATGCCGCTAATCGATGATAGACGTTTGGCGCTCGCTTCTGCATTTCGATGCCGTTGGGTCGCGGTCGCGGTATTTGTGGTCTCGTCCACGCTCAATTATCTTGACCGGCTGCTGCTGAACTTTCTCGCTCCGTTAATCATGGCTGAATTGCATTTCGACCAAACCGGATTTGGATTCTTGATCTCGGCATTCTCGATTACGTATGCGGCAAGCTCGCTAGCGACAGGTTGGTTTCTGGATCGGGTGGGCGTGAATCGAGGTATTTCGACGGCAATGAGCTGGTGGTCGGCGGCGGCCGTCGGCACGGCTTTCGTGCGAGGCCTGCCTGGGCTGACACTTTGCCGGGGCGCGCTCGGCATCGGAGAATCGGCGGGAGTTCCCGCGGTTGGAAAAATAAACGGAATGTATCTGAAAGCTGGTGAACGCGCGCTGGGAGCGGCGGTAAACCAGATTGGACTTAGCTTGGGAGGCGCGCTGGCGCCTTTGTCGATCGGCTTGGCGATGGCCCATAGTTGGCGCGCGCCGTTCATCGTCACGGGCGTGCTTGGATTTGTATGGATACCGGTTTGGCTTGCAGTGAGCCGCCTCATCCCTCCGCAATACGGCGCCGAGGAATTCCTTTCAAGAGAAGAACGCGTGACGCGGCCGGCGTTCTCAATCCTGCGGGAACGTCAATTGATCATCCTGGTGGTTGCAAACGTTCTATGGATGGGCAGCTATTCACTGTGGTCGAACTGGACCACTCTCTATCTGACCGCCGTCCATCACTTGACCTTGCAGGAGTCGGCCCGCCTCGTCTGGATTCCCCCGCTTGTCTCCAATTTCGGCGGGTTCTTTGGAGGCTGGCTGTCACTGAGATGGATCAAGCGCTCCATCGAACCGGTGGCGTCACGCCGGCGGGCAGTCTGGATCAGCGCGGCAGGATCGCTGATCACGTTGCTGCTGCCTTTTGCCCCCGATGCGCGCTGGGCGACGGCGATCATTTCGATCAGCTTCTTCTTCGCTCTGGCGGGCAGTGTGAATATTTACGCGCTGCCCATCGACATCTATGGTCCTGCGCGTGCGGGCTTGGCCATTTCGGCATTGACCTGCGCCTTTGGATTGCTGCAGACGGTCATCTCGCCCATCGTTGGCTATTTATCGGATCACAAACTCTATTCGGAGGTAGTCTGGCTTGTAACCATCCCCCTGGTTCTTGGCGCGCTGGTACTCCAAGGACTGCGGCCGGCGACTGAACCGCGCCAAACACCTGCTATGCTGCGGTGAGATCGATTCGAAGGAGGTTCAATGCGTCTCATCACAGATTTCATCTTCCTGGTGTTGTTCTTCGTGCTGATCATCGCATGGCTGATTGCCTGGGCGGCTTTCCACGTTGCGGGCGGAATGATCCATTTACTGCTGGTCATTGCCGTGATCGCATTGATCATTCATTTTTTCCGCGGCCGCCGCGCGACTTGAACGATCTATTGAGAATCTGAGATGACAGCGCCCGCCTTGTCGAGGTATGGAATGCCGTGCTCCATCCAATCGGGCTTTGTCGCGCCTTTCAGATAGTAATCGAAGAACTGCTGCAGACGCATGGCGTAATCTTTCTGATCGGCGCGCTTGCGAAGGCCGTGGGGCTCACCATTATAGGTGAACAGGTACACTTCCTTATTCAAACGCCGCAGCGCGAGATAGTATTCGATCCCCTGATACCACGGCACGGCGTCGTCGGCGTCGTTATGAATCATCAGTAACGGCGTGTTCACGCGGTCGGCCATGAAGATCGGCGAGTTTTCGATGTAGCGCAACGGATACTCCCAAATGCTGCCTCCGATGCGGCTTTGCGTGTGCTCGTATTGGAACTGGCGCGGAATGCCGGGACCCCAGCGAATGCCATCATAGGCGCTGATCATGTCGGCAACCGGAGCGCCCGCGGCGGCCGCGCGGAACCGATTGGTGCGGGTGACCATGTAAGCGATTTGATAGCCGCCCCAGCTATGGCCCTGGATGCCGATAGCGCTCTCATTCACGAATCCGCGATCGACAACCTCTTGTATAGCGGGCAGAACGCAATTCAGCGCGCTCTGTCCGGGATAGCCGATCTTGTAAGCGATGTCGGGCTCGAGCACCAGGTAGCCATTGCTGACGTAGTAACTCACGTTGATAGTGTGTTGCGGGCGCGGCTCGACGAAGCTGTGTACATTTTGCGTCAGGCGCTCGTAGATGTAGACCAGCAGCGGATATTTCTTGTGCGGGTCGAAGTTCTCCGGCTTATAGAGAGTCGCCTGTAACGGAACGCCATCGGCGCTCTTGAAATGAATCAACTCATCCGTACCCCACAACGTATTCGCTAGCTGGGGATTGGCGTTGCTGACTTTGCGGAATTCGCGGAAGCTGGCGTCGGTGATCAAGAGATCCGGATACTCGCTGAAGGTGGAAGCGGCGAGAACATACACGTCCGCATTGCGGGCTTTGATGGGAGGCGTGAAATTCTTCGCGGCCATGACCAGCTTGGCTGGCGGAGTGGTTGCATTAAAAGTGGTTTTGTAGAAGCCGCTATCGTGCGTATCTTCGTTCTCAGTCCGGAGCAGCAGAGGTTTGGCGGGGTCGATCCAGCGATCTTCCGGCTCGCCGCGCTCGTCGCGCACGACGCGAAACGCTAGATGGTTCTGTCGGCCGAAGCCTTGCGTGAGATTGACTGCGGAACTGCCGTCGGGCGCGCATTGCCAGACGTCGAAGCGGTCGTAGATCAGAACATATTTTCCGTCTTTGGTCCAGCCGGCAACGCCATAGGAAGGCGGCGTGCCGGGCGAATCGTAATCTTCGCGAGTGAAGGCGACGCCCAGCTTGCCCGTGAGATCGATGGAATTGCCTTGCGGCACGGGAACACTGATCCAGTCCTTGCCGTTGAAGTAGACGGCGTACTTGGAATCGGGAGACCAGGCGAGGCGGCCGACGTGCTTTTTCAAAACTAGCTTTCTGGCGCCGGTGGTGGTGTCGACTATGTAAGTATCTTCGTAGCGCTCGTCGTACTCCTGCATGCGGCGGTACGCGCGGTCATCCGTTCCCATGGCGTATGCGCCATCTTCGCTGGGAGCGAGCTCATACATGGAGGGGTCGGCAAGCTGAACAAGCTTCTTATCTTTGACGTCGTAGACAGCGCGATAGGAGCGTGAGCGTTCGACGGAAGCGCGCACCTTCTGCATGGGTTGAATGTAGTCGTCTTTCCACGACCAGAGGTCGACCGAGACCCGCTCGTCGGCAGGCGTTGTGTCGGGCGGCTTCGGCGCTGCGGATTGGGGCGCGGTTCCGAAGAAAATCCGCTCGCCGTCTTTCGAGAATGTGATGGCGGCTTTATCCGAGATGGTCCAGCCGGATTTGAAGCCGGGAGTTTCTGTTGAAACCAGCTCTGTGCCGGCGGGCGATTGCCGATCCCAATCGTAAAGCTTAAAGTGCGGCTGGCGCGAAGCGGCATCGTCGCGATCACTCACGAAGGCGAGCCGGGTTTGATCCTCATCGAAGGCGAGCTTGCTGTACTTGCCTTTGCCGGAAAGGAGGGTGACGGGATCCGCGGTATTGCCGGGCGTGACGGCGTAGACGCCGCTCGATTCGGGCTTGGGCGAGGCGACTGCGTAGACCAGAGATTTTGCATCTTTACTAAAGGCGTATTCGGTTACATCGGGGAACCTGCGTTCGGAGTTGTCGGCGAGATTGCGGAGGATGAGGTCGCCGGTTTCGATTTTCTTTGGCTTTGGCGGCGCATCGGCGGGAGACGACGAAAGGCGATCGTCTGCCCCACTGGGCTTTACTGGCTGCTCTGGGGCGACAAGGTAAGCAACGAAGCCATTGGCTTTGGTGGGGAGCTGGAAGTTCTTAATGCGCGGCGTGCGAAAGACAGCGCCGGAGGTGAGATTGATTACCACGAGATCGCCTTTCGGCATATCCTCGGGCTTGCGCTTTTCACGCTTGGCTTTTTCGACATCGGCGCGCGGAGCAAACGTAGAGAAAACAAGAGTGTGGCTGTCGGCGGAAAATCGAACGGCGATGCCGGGCGGGGGAGGAGGCGCTTCCTCGGCGGGAGGATTCGCGTTGTTGGGCGGCGGAGGAGGAGGCAGCTCTCCAATAGCCTGGCGCAATTCCTTACCGGTGACTAAATCACGGACGATCAATTCGCCATCGCCTTGTTGCGGGAAAAGCGCGTAGGCCAGATAGTGACCGTCGTTCGAGAGTTGCTGGTTTTGAATGTGGCGCCAACTATCGTAATCGGCGTGTGTGAGAGGGCGCTTCTGTGCGATGAGCGGGCACACCAGTAGCAGCGTGAGGGCGAATCTTCGGAGCATGTAGGGAATTGTAACCCTTTGTTGCGAATCTGAAAGAGCCGGACGTGGACGTCCGACGCGGACCGGGAGGTCCGCCCTACTCATAGCGCAGAGCTTGCATAGGATCGACTTTTGTCGCGCGGCGGGCGGGGAGCAGTGAGGCCGCTAAGCTTGCGACGGCCAGCAACGCCAGGGTGAGCGACATTCCGACGGGGTCGTTGGATGGGACCCAATAGAGCAGCGTTTTGAGAGGTCTTGCGAGTACGAGAGCTGCGGGTAAGCCAATCAGGACGCCGATGCCTAACAGCGTCAGCGCTTCGCGGAGGAAGAGCATCAGGATGTTGGCGCGTTGCGCTCCGGCGGCGACGCGGATGCCGATTTCGCGCGTGCGGCGCGTTACTGAATAGGAGATCAGCCCGTAGAGGCCGATGACCGCGAGTGCGGTGCCCAGCAATCCAAAGAGAACGGAGAGAAAGGTCAAGGCGCGGTCTTGCGAGATGAGGTTGTCGTGCAGCAGTTTCATTGACCTAACACTTGAAATTTCGTAATCGGGCGCATTGGAGCGAACGATGCGGCTTATCTGGCGCTCCATTTCCGATTCTTGCCCGGCGGTGCGTACGAAGAGGTTGCCTCCCGGGGAAGGCTCTTGATTTAGAGCGAAATAAATGACGGGTTGGGCAGATTCGCGCAGATCCTGATACTTGCTGTCGCTGACCAGCCCGATGATTTCGATGCTCTTCAGGTTGTAGGCGTCCAAGTGCTTGCCGAGCGGGTCTTCGCCGGGCCACAGGAGAGAAGCCAGGCGTTGATTGACGATAGCGACGGGAGGGGAGCCGGTGCGGTCGGTTTCCGAGAAATCGCGTCCGCGCAAAAGGGGCATTTGCAGGGTGGACAAATAGCCGGGGGTGACGGACATGAAGTCCACGGCGTTTTGTGTTAGGGCGCCGCTGCCGCGATCGCGGGCAGTTACATCGCACCTCATCATGCCGCCGGCGAGGGGAACGAAATCAGAGCGCGCCGCACTCTCGACTGCGGGCAATAGGCGCAGGCGGTTTAGAACATCGGTTAACACTGGCGGGGCCGGAACAGGCGGCTTGCGGCGCGGACCGCGGTGGGTCAAGGAAATCGTCAGAACATGATCGATGTTGTATCCCAAAGAGATGGTGCGCAGTTTTTGCAAGCTGCGCAGGAAGAGACTGGCGCTGAACAGCAGGACTACTGCGAGACAGACCTGCAAAGCGATTAGAGCCTTGCGCACCAGGCCGAGGCGCGCGCCCTGCCATCCGCTGCCCTTCAGAGCCGGTGCGGTGTCGGTTTTCGAAGCGAGCCAGGCGGGGTAAAGACCGGATAAGAGTGACGTAAGCACGCAAATCAGGAAGGTGAAGGCGAAGACCTCGCGGTCGATCGATACGTGAAGGTTGGCATAACTTCCGGTGCTGAAGAGATGGAGCAGAATGCGCAGGAGCGCGGCTGCGCCGAGAAATCCTACTATGCCACCGATGGCGGCAAGCAGAGCGCTTTCAACCAGCAACTGACGCAACAGCCGCCAGCGGGAGATGCCGAGCGAGAGCTTCACCGCGAACTCTTTCTGACGCTCGCTTGCCCGCGCCAACAGAAGATTCGCCAAGTTCGTACAGGCAATCAGCAGAACAATGATTACCGCTCCCATCAGGATGAACAAGGGCCGGCGCAGCTTTGTTCGCCAGCTGTCAAAGCCGCTGCTGGCGTCGACGAATTGATAGACAATTCCGGCGTTTACGACTGCGCCCTGGTGGGGAATGTTGCGATTGACGGTTTGGCTGGCGGCGCTGAGGCGCGCTCTCGAGTAAGCGAGCGGGATGCCGGGTTTCAGCTTCGCCAACACTCGAATCCAGGCGTAATTGGGCGCAGCGCGAGGATGGTTGAGAAGAGCTTGGGTCATGGACAGAGGCGCCCAAAGGTCGTATCGCATCTGGAGCTCGCCGCCGACGAAATTGGGTGGCGCGACGCCGACAACTTCCAACGCAGCGCCCTCGACATGCATGAGGCGATGGATAATTTTTGGATCGCCGGCGAAACGGGTCTGCCACATTTCACAGCTGAGGACGCAAACGCTATGCTGGCCCTCGATGCGACCGTCGTCTTCGTTGAGCAGGCGGCCAAGCGCCGGACGAGCGTCGAAGAAGGAAAAATAATTTCCGGTAACCAGATTGAAGTCGATCTTTTGGAGATCGCCGCCGAGATCGAGCAAGCCGCTTTGTCCCGAGAAACCGACGACATCGGAGAAGATGCCGGATTGGGCGCGGAGCCCTTCGAACTGCGGGAAGCTGAAGAAATTGGCGGTGATGTGGAAGGTTTTCAAAGTGCCCTGAATCTGCACGACCCGGTTCGCATCGCGGAGGGGAAGCTTCTTCAGCAGGATTCCATTTACAAGCGTGAAGATGGCGGTGTTGACGCCGATGCCTAGAGCGAGCGTGAGGATTGCGACGACGGCGAAGGCGGGCGAATGGGTGAGAGTGCGGATGCTGTAGCGCAGATCCTGCCAGAGGATCTCAAGCGGGCGCATGCCGCTCTGGTCGCGATACTCCTCCTTCATTTGCGCAGCTGGGCCGAAGCTGCGGCGTGCGGCGTAGCGGGCGTCCGCGGCATTCATGCCTTGAGTCAGATATTCTTCTTCGAGCAGGCGGAGATGAGACTGAATCTCCTGGTCGAGTTCGTTGTCGAGGCGGCGGGGATGAAGAAGAGCGCGAATGCGGCTGGCGAGTATGCGAAGCATCTATTCGTACCTCAGAGCGATGACGGGGTCGACGCCCGCGGCGTGGCGGGCGGGAGCGAAGCAGGCGAGGAGCGCGACGGCAGCGAGCAGGAGGGCGACGCAGATGTAGGTGCCGGGGTCGGAGGGCTTGATGGCGAAGAGGGAGCTGGAGAGATACCGCGAGAGGGCGTAGGCTCCGGTGAGTCCCGATGAAATACCCAGCGCGATTACCAGCGCGGCCTGGCGAAGGATGAGGCGCAGAATGTTGCCGCGGCCCGCGCCGAGTGCGATACGAATGCCGAGCTCCGCGGTGCGTTGAGCAACCGAATAAGAGATCACGCCGTATATGCCGATTAAGGCGAGAGCGAGCGCAACGGCTGCGAACAAGACCACTAGCAGAGTTTGGAAGCGGCGGTGCGACATTGACTCAGAGAGAACTTCATCCAAGGTTTGGACGTGGGTGAGAGGCAAATCTTTATCGATGGCCCAGAGTTCTTTTTGAATAGCCGCGGCCAACCTGCGCGGATCACCTTGCGTGCGAACGGCGAGGTCGGCGAGTATCACGGGGTAAAGTTCCGTTTGCGCGGCAGGGTAGTACACTTCCGGATTCATGGGCGCGGTTTTGCCGTTACGCCGTATGTCGGCAACCACGCCGATGATTGAGATCCAGAGGGATTGTGCGTTGCGGCGGAAACGATGCTTCAAAGGGTCTTGTCCGGGCAGGAATTTGCGGACAAAAGCGGCATTGACCAGGGCGACGGGAGGCGTGCCTTTACGGTCCATCGGGGTGAGACTGCGGCCCCGAAGTAAGCTGATGCCGAGCGTAGAGAAATAGCCGGGGTTCACGGCTTGCATATCCGCCTCGAGTCCCGGACCGAGTGAATCGATCTCCAGACCGCCGCTCCAGCCGCCGCGTAACGGAAAACGATTTGCGAAGCCGACCGCTTGTACGCCGGGCAGAGCGGTGAGGCGCTTCTCCAATTGTTCGAAGAACGCAACCCGCCGGTCCTGGCCGGAGTAGCGTGCGGGATGCAGGTTGATGTTGGCGGCGAGCACATGCTCGGGTTGAAAGCCGAGATCGACGCCGTTCAGCAGGATGAAGCTTTTCAGCAGGAGGCCGCCGCCGACCAGCAGCACAAGCGAGAGCGCAATTTCCGCGATCATGAGCACGCTGCGCCAGCGCATGACTGACGCGCCGACAACCCCACGCTCAGAAGTTTTCAGCGATTCGCTGGGCTTTGCTTTTGAAACTTGCCAGGCGGGAAAGAGGCCGAACAAAACTCCACTGAGCAGAGAGAGGATGCTCATAACGGCAAAGACGCGAATGTCGAAACGGACGGAATCGAGGCGAGGAATGTCAGCGGGCGCGAGCTTCACGAGCAACTGCTGAATGCCGAGGCCAAGCACTAAACCGCAAACGCAGCCGGTGACGGCGAGCAGCAAGCTGAAGACTACGAGACTGAGGACCACACGGGTTCGGCTGGCTCCCAGAGCGACGCGAACTGCGATCTCGCGCTGGCGTCCAACCGCTCGGGCGAGCAACAGATTGGCGACGTTGACGCAGGCGACCAGCCAGACCAGACCTACTGTGGCCAGGAGCACGAGCATGGACGTGCGCACATTGCGAGCGATGTCATCACGTAAGAAGGCGATCCGTGCGCCGGTGTGGCGGTCGTCACGATAGGTACGGGCCAGCGAGGCTGAGATTCTGTCGAGATCCGACTGGGCTTGCGGCAGGGTGATGCCCGGTTTCAGGCGAGCGATGGCATTGAAATCGTGATCGCCATGAGCTGCCAGCAGATCGGCGGGAAAAGCGATCGGCACATACACCGCGATTCGATCAGAGAGACCAAACTGACTCGGGAGCTGAAGCTTTGGCGGAAGAATGCCGACGATGCGAAACGATTCGGCATTGAGCTGCAGCGTGCGACTGAGGATGGCGGGGTCGGATCCAAATTGCCGGCGCCAGAACTCATCGCTGATGATGGCCACGTGCTCGTTGCCGGGGCGATCCTCTTCAGGCCTGAAGACGCGGCCGCGTTCCGGTTGCACTCCCAAAAGGGAAAGGAGGTTTGTGTTTGCCAGCTCGACCCAGACGTTCTGAGATGGCCCCGCCCCGGTCAAGTTTTCGCCAGCGAGGTCGTAAGCGGCGATCGCGGTGAAAACGTGATTTTGACGCTGGTAGTCGATGAGATTCGCGGCCGAAACGGATGTGCGGCGCGAACTCTCGGTCTCCCACAACGAGACGAGCCGGTCAGCATCGGGGTAGGGCAGCGCTCGCAGCACAACGGCATTCACGGCACTAAAGATGGCAGTGTTGACGCCGATGCCAAGAGCGAGGGTAAGGATTGCGACGATAGTGAAGCCGGGCGAATGGATAAGAGTGCGGATGCTGTAACGCAGATCCTGCCAGAGGATCTCAAGCGGGCGCATACCGCGCTGATCGCGATAGGCTTCCTTCATTTGTGAAGCTGCGCCGAAGCTGCGACGAGCGGCGTAGCGGGCGTCCGCGGCATTCATGCCTTGAGCTAGATATTCCTGCTCCAGCAGGTAGAGGTGAGATTGAATCTCTTGGTCGAGTTCGGCGTCAAGGCGGCGGAGATGCAACAGCGCGCGAATGCGGCTGGCGAGTATGCGAAGGAAGGTCATGTCTCGCCCTCCAGTAATCTGTGCATCGTTTCGGCGATTCGTGTCCAGTTGGCGGCTTCGGCGAGGAGCTGCTTGCGGCCCAGTTTGGTAATCGAGTAATACTTCGCCTTTCGGTTGTTTTCCGAAGCCCCCCATTCGGCGGCGATCCAGCCTTTCTGTTGGAGGCGCAGTAGAGCGGGATAGATGGTGCCTTGGTTCAACCGCAGAGCGTCTTGGCTGACCTGCTCAATACGGCGGGCGATGCCGTAGCCGTGGAGCGAGCCCATGCTGGCGAGGGTTTGCAAGACCATAAGGTCGAGGCTGCCTTGCAGCACAGTGGAACGGTCCTTACTCTGTTTCCTGTGGAACATCTACAGGAGTTTACAGCCGCTCGTGTAGTTTGTCAACAGGGATGGACTATCAGCCGCCGCAAAGCGGGAATGAACTAAAGCAGCGCTCGGATAATGGCTAGGCGGCCCTTGCGGCCAGACGATATTCTTCTTCCGATTTGGCCGGCAGTAAAACCCATAACGTATAGACCCCCAGCGCCGTGCCGAATGGTATTTCCATTAAGGTGAGAAACGCGAAAACAATTGCTAACATGCGCGCCCAGGGCCGCCGTTCGAGCAATCCCCACGCGATGAGGATTGCAACCCCGGCGCTGGCCAGAAAAATCAACCCGATCATCTGGAGCAAACCGTGCACGAACATGGGTGTATCGGGAGGCCAGAACCCAATACCGCGCCGGAAAATCGAGAGCAGAATTAATGCCGGAACCAGGCGAAACGCGGCCATGGCCAACCATAAAATCGCCAATAGCCTCACATGACCCGCGACGCGGCCCGCTGCGGGAGTGAACGGCGCGCTTGCGCTTGCGACCGGCTTACCGCAATTCGGACAGAATTTCTGATTTCCCTGTAAATTAGCGCCGCAACGATCGCAGAACATTGATGTACCTTAAATATTACTATCGCCGATGCGCGCGCCGCCTCGGTCGCAGGTTCTGATGGCGTCGCAAGGCAATCGGCGGCGATCATGTGAAGGTGACCCGTTCACAGGGCCAGACAATATAATTCTTATCTATATTGCTCGATTGCGCGCTGCTGCTGTTCACTAAGCTTATCGATGAACTTTTCAGCGCTTGCCTGGGTTTCAAATACGCCGCAGATTCCGGCATCTCTAAGTTTCGCCAGCTGAAAGACGCGTGACCGCTGGCATGTGACAGCCACCAGCTCGCCGTCCTTTAAGAGCACTGCCCAGACCATCTAAAAAGAGAGACGCCCGTATGGCACGAAATAATACGAGCCAACATTCAAGGCGCGCCGCGTTTCTTCTCCGAGGCGGCTTTCTCGCGTTTTTCACACTCCGTATGCCCGCATTCGCAAAAATCCTTTTGGATGCCATGTGATGCGGCCTGCTCGCAATATTCGCTGCAATAGCTGTCTTCCTCCCTCGCCTTGCAATTACAAGCGCCATGCGCACATTTGGGTTCTTCGGGCATACACACACGGTACCGTAACGTTTATTCACCGCCGCGCTGGTGATATATTTTCAGCCGAGGACCGTCATGCGAACCCTGAGAACCCTTGGACTACCCCTGATCGCGGCCTTGGCACTCCTGACCGCCACCCGCGCGCAAACCATGAAGGCGCCGGACATCACCAAGGAGCCCACTCTGTTTGTAGTTCCCTATGCGCACCTCGATACACAATGGCGCTGGGAGTTTCCGCAAACCATCAGCGAATACCTGCTGAAAACGATGCGGGTCAATTTCGACTACATCGACAAATATCCTCACTACGTTTTCAATTGGACCGGCGCGAACCGCTATCGGCTCATGCGCGAGTATTTCCCGAACGATTACGCGCGGATGAAGCAGTACGTCGCGGCAGGCCGCTGGTTCCCCGCGGGATCGTCCATGGAAGAAGGCGATGTCAACCTCCCCAGCGCGGAAGGTATTATCCGGCAGGTGCTGTATGGGAACACATGGTTTCGCAACGAATTCGGAAAAGCGAGCACGGAATACATGCTGCCCGATTGTTTCGGATTTCCCGCATCGCTGCCCAGCATTCTGGCGCATGCGGGAGTGAAGGGTTTCTCTACGCAAAAATTGAGCTCCGGCTGGCAGCCGGCACCTAAAGTCGGCGGCCCAGACTCGCCGGAACAGACGCCGGAAGGAATCCCGTTCAACGTAGGGCTTTGGATTGGTCCCGACGGGAAAACGGTTATTGCCGCACTCAATCCCGGAGGATACGGGAGTAACGTCTACACGGATTTGAGCAAGGAACCTGGGCCGCCGCCTCCGCCCCCGCAGCTCACGCCCGAGCAGCGCGCGCAGCTCACGCCTCAGCAATTGCGATTTCTGGAACGCCCCCGGCAACAAGAGCAGGATTGGGTGAAGCGCGTCGATCTGGACGGCAAAGTGACCGGCGTTTATGCCGATTACCATTACGTCGGCACGGGCGATATCGGAGGCGCAACCGAGGAAGAAACAGTCAAGCTGCTCGAGGCCATCGTCACTAAAAGCGAGATCGTGCTGCCAACGCCGCGGCTTCGCTTCGGGCGCGGCGCGCCGGAAATTCCCGCCCCCCCGCCCGGGCCGCCGGTGCAGGTGGGCACGGGTCCGCTGCACGTTATTGAGTCTGCCGCCGATCAGATGTTTAACGACATCAAGCCCGAGATGACATCTCGCATGCCGCAGTACAAGGGCGACTTGGAGCTCATCAACCACTCGGCGGGTTCGTTGACGTCGGAGGCCTATCACAAGCGCTGGATCCGCGAGAACGAAGTCTTAGCCGATGCCGCCGAGAAAGCCTCCGTCGCGGCGCAATGGATGGGCGGCCGTCCGTACCCGCAGGAGCGCATGAACAATGCGTGGACCCTGGTTATGGGCGGTCATTTCCACGATACTGCCGCCGGAACTGCCACGCCTCTTGCGTATCAGTTCGCCTGGAACGACGACATCATCGCGCTGAATCAATTTGCGGGAATCCTGACCAGCGCCACCGAAGCCATTGGCTCCGGCATGAACACTCAGACGCGCGGCACGCCGATCGTGGTTTACAACTCGCTGAATATTCCTCGCGAGGATGTGGTCGAAGCGAGCGTTGCCTTCCCCGAAGGCACGCCGAAAGCGGTTCGGGTGGTTGGTCCGGATGGCAAAGAAGTGCCCGCTCAGATGGAAGGCGACAAGGTTCTGTTCTTAGCGAAGGTCCCGTCCATCGGATATGCCGTCTATGATGTCGTGCCGTCCTCCGCTCCGAGCGCATCGACCCTGAAGGTGACCGAATCGTCCCTCGAGAATGCGCGCTATCGCGTGACGCTCGATCAGAACGGCGACGTGTCCGGCATCTTCGATAAGAGCCTCAACAAGGAACTGCTCTCGGCTCCTATCCGCCTCGCGATTTCAAATGACACGCCCAAGCAATGGCCTGCCTGGAACATGGATTTCGATCAAGAGCAGGCAGCGCCCCGCGCTTATGCCGGCAGCCCTGCGCAGATTCGCATTAAGGAGAACGGCCCGGTTCGCGTGTCTCTCGAAGTGACGCGTGAAGCCGAAAATTCCAAATTCGTTCAGACCATCAGCCTTGCCGCCGGTGATGCCGGTAATCGCGTGGAATTCGGCAATGCCGTCGACTGGCGCACCCTTGCGTCCAATCTGAAAGCGAGCTTCCCGCTCAGCGCCTCCAATGAGAATGCCACTTACAACTGGGACGTCGGCACCATTCAACGACCCACCCAAACCGAGCGCCAGTTCGAAGTCGCTTCCCATCGTTGGATCGATCTTACGGATAAAAGCGGTTCGTACGGCGTCACCATTCTGACGGATTGCAAGAACGGGTCCGATAAGCTCAACGACAACACGATTCGCCTCACGCTGATGCGCTCGCCCGGCATTCAGCCTGGCCCGAATGGACGGCCAGGCGGTTATAGCGACCAGGCGAACCAGGATTGGGGCCATCACGAATTTGTATTTGGTCTTGCGGGCCATGCCGGCGACTGGCGGCAGGCGCAGACCGATTGGCAAGGCTATCGCCTGAACGAGCCGCTGATGGCCTTCGAGAGCGCGAAGCACGCCGGACCGCTGGGTAAGACCTTCTCGCTGCTGCGCATCAATAACCCGCGCATTCGCGTAATGGCTCTCAAAAAAGCGGAATCGGGCGACGAAATAATTCTGCGCATGGTGGAAGTCGATGGAAAACCGGAGCAGAACGTGCGAGTCTCGTTCGCGGGTCCGATTGGCGCGGCGCGCGAAGTGAATGGACAAGAACTGCCGGTCGGGAACGCAGCTGTTTCGGGCGGCGCATTAGTAACGTCTTTCACCGCGTACCAGCCCCGCACGTTTGCCCTGAAGCTCGCGTCCGCGCCGGCAAGGGTGAACGCGGTGCGCTCCGAACCTGTGGCTCTCCACTACGATTTGGCAGTCGCAAGCAACGACGACACCCCAACCCAGGGCGGCGGCTTCGATGGCAAAGGGAACGCCATCCCCGCCGAAATGCTGCCCACTCAGATCGCCTTTCACGACGTCGATTTCAAGCTGCCCGCCGCGAAATCCGGAACGCCCAACGCGGTTGTGGCGAAGGGTCAGTCGATCGATCTGCCATCCGGCCGGTATAACCGCGTCTACATTCTCGCCGCCTCCGCCGATGGAGATCAGACCGCAACCTTCCGCGTCGGGGACAAGTCCGTCGACCTGAATATCGAAGATTGGGGCGGTTACATCGGCCAATGGGACACCCGCGTCTGGAAAAACGAGCCGCAGCGGGATTGGGCCATCTCTGCCAACCACGCCTCCTGGCCGCCTCCGCCGAACTGGCCCAAGGGCTGGTCTCCTCAATATCCGAACGATTACGTCGGCTTGCGGCCAGGCTTTGTGAAACGGGCCGAGCTTGGCTGGTACGCCTCCCATCATCACACCGCCGCTGGTCTGAACGAGCCCTACCAGTATTCGTATTTGTTCGGGTATTCGATTGATATCCCGGCGAATGCCAAGACTTTAACTCTGCCGAACAACGACAAAATCCGAGTGTTGGCAGTCTCGGTGGCCCAAGAGAATCCGGAGGTCAAGCCGGCTCACCCGCTCTACGACACGCTGAATCGCACCGAGCCAGGCCAGCTTCAGCAGCAGGCCGCGCGGTAATGAAAGACCGCTTTGCATGTAATTTTTTTTTATTGATCCTGTTACGAACTTCACGAAATTCTAGTCAAAGAAACTGGCAATCATTTTAGACTCGATTACTTCGCTTCAGGGGGAAGGAAATGAATCGTTTAATTAAGACCTCACTTGCCTTGGGCTGTCCGCTCGCCGTTCTTGTGTTCGCTGCGGGACTCCTCTCCGCGCAGGAATTTCGCGCGACGCTCACCGGAATCGTGACCGACCCGACCGGCGCCGTAGTGCCGGGAGCCACGGTCGAGGCCGTCAACACCGAGAGCAACAGAAGTACACCGTAAAGACCACCGGAAAGGGCGATTACTTCATTCCGTATATGTTGCCTGGCATCTACCGCGTCACGTGACGGCTGACCGGGTTCCAGACCCAAACGCAAGATCGACGTGCAGTTGGACGCCTCCAAATCGCTTGGCGTGAACTTCCAACTGCAAGTCGGCGCCGCAAGTCAGACCGTCGAGGTAACCTCCGAAGTGCCCGATGCTCGAGAATGCCAACGGCTCCGGCGGCACCATTCTCAGCAGCGCGAACTTGAAAACATGCCGCTGAATGGCCGCCAGGTATACACGCTGGTCGGCACTACGCCCGGCTCCCAATTTGCCCAGACCCAGTTCGGCGCGAACGGTTATTCAGGAACCAGAGGGTGGGACGTTTCGAACAATTACACGCTGGGCGGCGGCGTCCAGAATTATCAACAGTTCACCCTTAACGGAACCAACATCACCCAACAGACCGGCGGCGGCAATGGAACTTGGGAACTTGCGCCGAATGTGGACGCGCTTCAGGAAGTCAACGTGATGACTCAAACCTATGATGCCCGCTATGGGCGGACCGGGCGGCGGAACGGTGAACATGGTTGTGAAGCAAGGAGGCAATGCGTATCCACGGCGACGCTTACGATTACCTCGAGAACGGCCATCTGAACGCGAATAACTTTGAGAACAACGTCGCGGGTTTCCGAAATCGATGGTTCACCAGAACCAGTTCGGCGGCACCGTCGGCGGTCCTATCAAGAAAGACAAGATCTTCTTTTTCGGAAGCTATGAAGGATATCGCGAAGGAATCCCGTTCACGGTAGTGGCCAACACGGTTCCTACTTACTTGCGGCCGACTGCTAACGGCGTGAATTTCAACAGCACTGCCGTAAGTGGCATCACTTACCAGGTCTTACGATCCGACCACGACAGCCTGCGTCGCGCCCGGGAAACGGTTACAATCCAGTGGCTGGCTTTTCGCCCGGAAATTGCCCCTCCCCCAACCACATCGGCAGAATGCGAGTTTCCCAACAACACCATCCCCGCCAACCGGATCAGTCCCATCGGCGCCGCAATTTTGAATCTGTACCCGGCGCCAACAGCGCGCCGGCATGTTTGGCCAATAATCTCACGGTCAACGCGCCGGACGTATATTCCTACAATCAGCCCATGGCGCGCGTGGATTACGACACCAGCGACAAGACGCGCTGGTACAGCCTCTTCGCGTTTCAGCACGGGTACGAAAATCGCAACACCAATGGACTGAGCGGCATCGCCGAGATGGGAAACATCGACCACACGCGGCAAAACCTGACGGCCAGCCAGGATATGACGCACATCTTCTCGCCGACCTACTGGCGGACTTCAAATTGTCCTTTTCGCGCTTCCTGGATTTCGGGCCGAACGGAGAAGTGGCGGCTGGCGCAGCCTGCCAGCACCATCGGATTGAATATGCCCGTCGTTCCGACCAGAGCGCAGGCCGATCTTCCTCAGATCAGTTTGAGCGGGTTTGCGTCCGCTGTCGGCAACAGCCAAAGCGACTCGGTTTAGAACAACTTCGTTTTCGATACGGATTTCACCAAGACCAAAGGAACTCACACGCTTCATTTCGGCGGCGAGATTGCTGAATATCAGATATGCTAATCCTTACTCGGTCGGTAATGCGAACGGCGTTTTTAGCTTTAGCGGCACTTACACAACTTACAATCCAAGTTCCACGAATACTTGCGCTGGTTGCGGCCCCAGCGTTCACGATGGGCTCAGCGTGGCCGACCTGCTGCTGGGGATCCCAACAGCGGCAATATCAATTACAACCTACACGTACTTCGATTATTATCCGACTTACGCAATGTATGTGCAGGACGACTGGAAGTTCTCGAAGCGCCTGACCTTGAACTTAGGGTCTGCGCTATGACGTCCAGATCGGCACCATGGAGCGGCACAATTATCTCAATCGTGGCATGTGTACCACCTGCATCAATCCGATCACCTATAACCCGCACTTTCCAGGCCACCGTCAACAACCCGGCCAATATAGCCGCCTGGACCGCTGCGGGCATTAATGCGCAGCGCTCTCAAGACTGTCTATGGCGGTCTTGGAGTTTGCCGGCGCGAATGGACAGCCGAAAGCCGGTTACAACACGGATTGGACTAATATACAGCCGCGTTTCGGATTCGCTTTCCAGATCGATCCAAAGACAGTCCTTCGCGGCGGTTATGGCATTGAGTACCTGAACGGTTTGGAAGGCGGCACATTTATCGGAGCGACGTCCCAAACGAATTACGTCGCTAACCTGGACGGCTTCACGCCGACTCCCTATTTCGCCAGCGGGAATCCGTTCCCAAATGGGGTCAATCCTCCCACGGGCAATAAACTGGGCTTGCTGACAAACATCGGGTAACTCGCATGACCATCGATTTCCCGCAGCGTAAGATCCCACGTTCCCAGATCTTCTCTTTCGGCGTACAGCGTGAACTGCCCCGGCCACATGGTCCTCGATGTGTCCTATGACGGCAACTACACGGACCGGCTCCGCAACGGCACGGCAGGCAGCAGCGGCGGCTCCGTTTGGCTGAACGGCTACATGCCGTCTGTCGCAATATCAACTTGGCTATTGCGAACCCGAATTACTTCAATAAGCAAGTGCCTAATCCCTATTACGGTGTCGTGCCGACAGGCACAACTATGGGCAACCCGACGGTTCCGGCCTATTACCTGATGACTCCCACTTACTCGCAATTCCACATTGTCGGCCAGGCGGACGACCCGCTGGGCAAAGAGCGCTACAACGCCCTGCAGGTGAAACTGAACAAGCGCCTCGTAGGCGGCGGCGGCAGGGCTTGAGTTTCCAGGTTGCCTACACGTATTCGAAGACCATGCAGGATAACGGGTACATCAATGGCTGGCCCTACCAGGATGCCCAGCTTCTCTACCAGCTTGCTCCCACCGACCGCACGCACGTGTTCACCATGACCACCGAGTACGCTCTGCCGGTTGGCCACGGAAAGAAATTCATGGCGCACGGCGTTCTGGGGCAGATCGTCAACGACTGGAACGTCAATTACGTCTTCAGCGCTCAGAGCGGCTTCCCGCTCGGCATCAACCAAGGCTATCTATATGAGTGCAACCATCCGTATCGCCCGGACGGCGGGCCCACTAACTCCGATTACCTCTATAACGTTTACTCCGTTCACATTCACGAACCCGCTTACCGGCGCCCAACTCAAACTCCTCCGGCGGGTTGTTGGGTACCGAACTCATCCATTTCGCAGTACTTCCTTGGATCGCTTCCGCAACGAATCGGCCAGGTGCGCGCACCAACCGAACCCGACCTCGATGTGTCGGTGATGAAGAACTTCGCCGTATGGGAAGGTCAGTGAAGCTGCAATTCCGCGCCGACTGCCTTCAACATCACCAACACGGCGCATCCGGCAAGCCGTCGATACCAATCCTAGCGACGGCCCCGCGAAATATATCGGCGGCGTTTGGAGCGGCTTCGGGACTGTCAATCAAAATCA
Source organism: uncultured Acidobacteriaceae bacterium (assembly GCA_963808405.1). Lineage (GTDB taxonomy): Bacteria > Acidobacteriota > Terriglobia > Bryobacterales > Bryobacteraceae > Bog-105. Next base: position 245,861 of record CAWEFG010000001.1, read on the forward strand.
ATACAATTTCCCGAGAATCATCCAGCTATCGCTGAAAGTACTGTTCTAAAGACCGCTCCGCTCGGCTTGTTCTGCTTCCATTCGCAGTATGTGGGAGTTCTTTGGTTCGGGCGGTCCTCAATCTTGAATGAGGGGTGGTATCTCGTTATGGTCTTCCCCACCTTGACCAGAGCCATGCTATAGTGTCGGCATTCGACAACATGGCTGCTGAACGCCATATCGACCTGCTGCAAGGTACGCTGGACCTGCTGATTCTGCGGACGCTGCAGACCGGCGCAATGCACGGTTGGGCGATCTCTGAGCGAATCCAGCAGATCTCGGAAAACGTTTTGCAGGTGAATCAAGGCTCGCTGTACCCGGCGCTGCATCGGCTGGAGCATCAAGGCTGGATCAAAGCGGAATGGGCTACTTCGGAACTGGGGCGGCGCGCGCGCTTTTATAAGCTGACGGCGGCGGGACGCAAGCAACTCGAGAAAGAGACGGCTGAGTGGGCTCGTCTTTCAGTTGCAATCGGCCGCGTGCTCGAGATGGCATAGGATGCGCTGGAGCAGCTTTCGACAATGGCTCCGATCTGTGCTGTTTCGGCGCAGCGCGGAGTCGGACCTTGAGGAGGAGTTGGGGACGCACGTCGAGCTGCAATTTAGAAGACATCTGGCGGAGGGGATGAGCGAGGGGGAGGCGCGCCGACGCGCGCGGGTGGAGTTCGGCGGCATCGCGAGCGTTCGAGAAGAGTGCCGGGAAATCGATCGCTGGCGTTGGATTGACGCGAGCGCGCGGAAATTGAGGCACTGTTTTCGTTCCCTACGGAATAGTCCCGGTTTCGCAATCGTCTCCATTCTTATCCTGACCGTGGGGATCGGGTCGAACCTGGCGGTGTTCAGCACGATGGACGCCCTTTTGCTTCGACCGCTGCCGGTGGAGCGCCCTGAGGAGTTGGTGAGGATCGCTCCCGTCGGCAGAGGAGGGCGTCTGACGGAGCTGCCTTCGAGGGGCCTGGAGGTGTTGGAGAAAAACCGCGCGCTCGAGGGCGTGTGCGGGTTCGATATAACGCTTTCGGGCGTGGAAATCGACGGCAACATGAGATCGATCTACAACACCGGGTTTACCGGCGGCTGCTTCGAGACGCTTGGGCTTTCTCTTCAATTGGGAAGGCCCATCACTCCGGCGGATGATCATGTCGGCACGGAACGCATTGCGGTCATTACGGATTCCCTGTGGCGCCGCACGTTTGGGGGGCGGGCGGATGTGCTCGGCAAGACGCTCAAAATCCGCAGACAGATGTACACGATTGTGGGCGTCGCTCAAAGAGGATTCACGGGCTTAATGGTGGGCGCGCCGCAAGAGGTGATGATCCCACTACGGCAACGACCCGGGTTGTATCACTGGGTGAGCGTATTGGCACGGCGCGCGCGCGGAGTTTCGGAAGCGCAAGCGCGCGCGAGTGTTCTGGCGGAAAGAAAGCAGATTCTGGAACAGAGCGTTCCGCAAGATTACAAAGCGGTTGAACGCAAGGAGTATCTCTCGCAAAAGCTGGCGGCGATTTCCGGAGAGACCGGAATTGATTACGCCTTCCGTAGACGCTTCGGTGAGCCACTCTACGCGCTTTTCGGTATTTGTGGGGCGCTGTTGCTGATCGCCTGCGTAAATTTAGCGAGTTTGCTGCTGGCTCGGGGTTTGAATCGGAGGCGGGAGGTTTCCCTGCGCCTGGCGCTCGGCGCGGGGCGAAATCATATTGCGGGGCTATTCGTACTGGAGAGCGCGATGTTAGTTCTAGCAGGCGCGGTGGCGGGCATTCTCGGAGGATTGTGGGCGGCGCGAGCGATTCTGGCACAGGGCGGTTCGATCTTCCGTAACTTTCGCCTGGATGTAGGAATTGACGTGCGAGTCGTGGTTTTCCTGGTTGGTGTCGTGGCGCTGGTTCTTGCAATTTTTGGGATCGCTTCGCTCTGGCAAGCCGGCCGCCTTTCGAATTCGGAGTTTTTAAAAGAGAGCGGGCGCGGGTTGATTGCGACGAACACTTTCGCGCAGAAGGCGCTGGTTGGAACTCAGATCGCCCTGACGCTGGCCTTCGTGACGGCGAGCGCGCTATTCGGCGCGTCCGTGAAGAACATGTACAGCATTGATTTTGGAATCGATGCGCGGAGCGTCTGGGAATTGGATCTCGCGGAGCGCCCCAACAACTTCGACCCGGGCAGCTACTATCGCGGTTTGTTGCGACAGATCGAAGCGTTGCCGGATGTGCAGTCGGCCAGCTTCGGCGACGTCCTTCCGTTCTTCTCGTATGACGTTCGCGACCCGGTTGGAATGGTTGAAAATTCACCGATGGGCGACGAAGTTCAGGCGCGAGTTTTCGGTGTGTCGGACAACTTTCTGGGAACGCTTGGAGCGAAGATCGTTGCGGGAGAAGACTTCCGGCGCGGCGACTCGAAATCGGGTGAGGCGGCTGCGATTGTGAGTGAGTCCCTGGCCCGGCATTTCGGGAATCCACGCGATTTGATCGGGCATCACGTGCGGGTTGGGAGTTCGGTAGAGTACGGGCGGTTAAGAGTGATCGGCGTTGCTTCAGACGCCGATCTGAGCTTGGCGAATCCGGAGGATAAGAAGCCGTACACGGTTTACCTGGATTTCTGGCAGCATGTTCAAGTGTCCCCGGCGCTGTTTGTCAAGACACGCGGCAACACACTTCCGGCCGCCGCCATACGGAGCATCATCAGGCAAAAAGGATATGAATACGTTGCTCGCGTGACCAGCATCAGCGGCGAAATCGATAATGCGCTCGTGGAGAACCGATTGGTTGCATACCTATCGAGCGCGTTTGGCGGGTTGGCGCTGGCGATGGCAGCGGTGGGTCTCTTTGGACTGCTCAGTTATCAGGTAGCGAATCGCGCGGGTGAGATCGGGATTCGCATGGCGCTGGGGGCTAAACGGCCGCAGATTCAATGGATGGTTCTGCGGCAGATCGTGAACCTGCTGGTATTCGGTGCGCTGGCGGGCGTTGCACTTACATTTGCGCTCGGCAAGGTGATAGCGAAACTTCTCTATGGGGTGAGCGCGTACGATGCGCGGCTGTTATTGCTGTCGATCGGCGTGCTCGCGGCGACTGCGGTGATTGCGGCATGGATTCCGGTGCAGCGCGCTTCGTCAATCGATCCGATCGAGGCGCTGCGGCATGAATAAGGGCACGGCAACGAGGTGCGTGAGAATGGATGTATGGAAGACGTGATCACTAAGAATGCGAATGTGATGCATGGGACGCCATGCTTCCGCGGGACTCGGGTGCCGTTTAAGAACTTGCTCGATTACATCGAAGCAGGCGACTCGCTCGATGACTTCCTGGAACAGTTCCCTAGCGTTACGCGTGAGATGGCGATCGCCGCTTTAGAAAGCGCCAAAGAATCGCTGCTCGCCCGCATTGCATGAAGGTGCTCCTGGACGAGTGCGTTCCAAAGGACCTGTGCAAGAGCTTTCCCGGTCATGAATGCTACGACGCACGGCGTATGGGGTTAGATGGCAAAGATAATGGCGAGCTATTAACGGCGGCCGAACTTGCCGGTTTCCAAGTGCTTCTCACGGTCGACCAGAGCATTCCCCATCAACAGAACTTCACTGACCGAAAACTCGCTCTTCTGATCGTCGAGTGCCATTCCAACAACCCGAGAGATCTGCTCCCGCATGTTCCGGCGTGCCTGCAGGCGCTTCAATTCATCAAGGCCGGGCAGGTTATGAGGATCGGGCACTTTAATTAAACATCGGCGGGATCAAGCAGTTCTGTCTGCTTTTGCGCCGCTTTTCTGTTCGGCGTTTTTTTCGATTTCGGAATTTAGCTCGCCCCCGATCAGGACCGCGGCGGAGGTGAGATAGAGCCACATGAGAAGCATCGCCACGCCGTTCAATTGCTGATAGATCATGTCGTAAGAGTGGAAACGCGCGAAGTAGGTGCGAAGCAGCACTGTCGCGCCGAGCCATAAAATGACGGCGAGAACGGCGCCGGGCGTGCTCCATTGCCATTCGCGATCGTCGAGGTTGGGCGCAAAGCGATAGAGGAGAGCGAAGGATGCGAGGAGGAGGAGCGTCAGGACCGGCCACTCGACCGCTGCGGAGAGGAATGCGGGCGCAGGATGGGCGGCGAAGTTTTGAAACGCGGCTTGCGCTGCGCGAGTGGTGTACAGCGCGAAGGTAAGCGCCGCGAAAAAGAAGAGCACCAGCGCGAGGCTTAAGGCGAACGCAACGGACAGAACCTTCCATAAGGGGCGCCGCTCCTTTACCTCATAGGCCGTGTTCAGGCCGCGCATCATGGCCCAGGTTCCGTTCACCGCGGCCCAGATGGCGCTCAACGCTACGGGGAGCGCGCTCATGCCGATTTCGGCTTTGGCGGTCAATGCATTGATACTGGCCTCCATCAATACCGAAGCGCGTCCGGGCAGGATTTGTTGGAACGATTCCAGAAGAGTGTTGCGCAACGCCGATCCGGTTGCGCCTAGTTTTATGAGCAGGAAAAGCAGCAAGAGCAGAGCCGGAAAGATGGCGAGGAAATGATAGAACGCGAGGCGGGCCGCTTGTCCGAACACCGAATCTTCCCAGCTTTCGCGCCAGGTGCGGCGAAGCAGCTCACGCCAGGATAATCCTCCAAGACTCCATAGGCTGACCATGCTTCCAGTTTGCGGCTTGCGTGCGCGGCGCTGCTATTCGCCGGACGGAGGCCGCAAATTGACTGACTGGTTTGGTCAGGCAGGCTGGCTGCGGCGTGTCGAGAGCAATGTTGCTAACGTCAATACGCCCTGGAGAATCAAGGCCAAGCCAATGAGGAGAATGTAACCTTCAAAATGCTGCGCTCGCAGAATCCTTACAATTGCGAACGCTCCGAGGCACACGATTGCCACGGCGCCGGTCAGAACTATGGCGCGAAAGAGAGGCCGTCCATTTAACAGAACGAAAAGCAAGGTAGCCACACCTTGGAGGACGATCGAAGCGTCAATCACCGAACGCACTGCATAGCCATCGTGCTTCAGGATGTTCTCCATGGTAGTCAGCCACGTCCCCGCGGCTACAGCGAACAAGCACATCAAAATCAAGATTGGTTTCACGAGAGGCCCTCCTAGCAGGCGGATGGAAGCAAAACCGATTATCTGGCGCAGATACCAATAGTCCGCTCGAATAGAACCGGACTGCGGCAACTGTTCTTCGCGGTATTCTTCCAACAGGTCGCCGAAAATCGTTTCGCGGTCGCGAGGATTCAGGAAGAGCAGCAGGGTTCGTTGCAGCCAACGCGGCGGCGACTCCCGAATCATATATGCGCTTTCAGCGGCCACTTCGCGCCTCGCCACATCCGATCGAGCGCGGCTTTCGATTCGTTCATAGCATTCACGCCGGCAGCGGTAAGCCGGTAATAGCGTCGCGCGCGACCGCCGCGCACTGGCGTGCCTTCTGCCAGCCGCGAAGAAATCAGACGCTTTTGTTCCAGACGATCGAGTGTGGCGTATATAGCGCCGGCGGCAACCGCGCGATTCAGGCGGACCTGCACGTCACGGAGAATGCCGCGTCCATAGGCGTCTTCTGCCAGTTTCATCACCGTCAGCAGGACGGCCTGCTCGAAGGCGCCTAGTAGTTCGGCCACAATGTCTACATTGTATGCAGCGACGGGGAAAGTGTCAAGCTGAAAGTTCGCCCCTGCTGCTGGCCGCTGTCAGCGGAAGATTAGGCGCGCTTCCCCTCCATGTCGAGCATTGTCCGCCAGACGGCAATCCATGCGCTGTCCCGGTTCTGGAACACCCACAAGTCGACCAGTTTGGATTCCGTTATCATCGCCGAATCGATCCAACCGATGTATAACCGTCGAGGAGTCCTTCCCATTCGTGCGCGATAAACTGATCCGATGTATCGTTTCCTATTTCGGGCGGTGTTATTCGCCGGCCTTTCGAGCGTGGTCTTTGGCGCGGATGAGCCGAAGACTCCGGATAAGGGTGGGTGGACGCCCGCTACGTTTGCGGGATTGACGTTTCGTTCTATTGGTCCGGCGATGATTTCCGGGCGTGTGGTGGATATCGCTGTCGAGCCCGGCAATTCGGCGCATTACTATATAGCCGCGGCATCGGGCGGCGTTTGGAAGACTTTGAATGACGGCATCAGCTGGACGCCTGTTTTCGATAACGAAGGGTCCTATTCGATCGGGGCGCTGGCTTTCGATCCGAAGAACCCGGCCACGTTGTGGGTGGGAACGGGCGAAGCAAACAGTCAACGCAGCGTGTCATATGGGGACGGCATTTATCGCACGGACGACGGCGGGAAGACCTGGAAGAATCTGGGATTGAAGAAATCCGAGCACATCGCGCGGATTGCCATCGATCCACGCGATTCGAAGGTTGTGTATGTCGCGGCACAGGGCCCGTTGTGGGCTCCGGGAGGCGACCGCGGCCTCTTCAAGACGACCGATGGCGGAAAGACCTGGACGAAAGTTCTGAACATCGGCGAGAACACCGGGGTGACGGACGTAGCCATTGATCCGCGCGATCCGGATACATTGATTGCAGCTGCGTATCAGCGGCGGCGGCATGTGTGGACTCTGATTGACGGCGGCCCGGAGAGCGCGATTTACAAATCGACGGATGCGGGCGCGACCTGGACGAAGGTGAAGGCGGGAGTTCCAACGGAAGATCTGGGGCGCATTACTTTCGCGCCGGCATCGAAGGAGCCGGGTTTGGTTTACGCGAGCATTGAAGCGGCGAACAAGAAGAGCGGCATTTTCCGGTCGACGGACTTCGGCTCGAGTTGGGAGCTGCGAAATCAAGTCGATTTCGCCGGAATGTATTTCGGACGGATCTTTGCCGACCCGCACAATGCCGAGCGCGTGTATTTCCTGAGAGAGCGCATTTCAGTTTCCGACGATGGCGGGAAGACGCTGCGTCCGCTGGGCGAGAGGTACAAGCACAGCGACAACCATGTCATCTGGATCGATCCGCGCGATGCGCAGCATTATCTCGTGGGCTGCGATGGGGGGGTTTATGAAACCTACGACGCCGCGGTGAACTGGGCGTTCAAGAACAATCTGCCGCTGGGCCAGTTTTATGACGTGGCGGTGGACAATCACGCGCCCTTTTACAACGTGTATGGAGGCACGCAAGACAATTTTTCAGTGGGTGGGCCCGCGCACACGCGCAGCGCCAGCGGGATAACGAATGCCGATTGGTTCGTTACGCAAGGCGGCGATGGATTTCATTCGCGCGTCGATCCTGACGACCCGAATACGATTTATGCCGAGCTGCAAAACGGCGTCTTGGTGCGATACGACCGGCGAACCGGCGAGCGCATCGGGATCCAACCGGAGCCGGAAAACGATGAGCCGTTTCGGTGGAACTGGGATTCGCCGATTATCATCAGCCCTCATTCGCATACGCGGCTTTACTTCGGCGCGAACAAGCTCTTCCGCAGCGACGATCGCGGCAATACCTGGCGCGCGGTGAGCCCCGATTTGACGCAGCAGGTGGACCGGAACAAGTTGCCGGTGATGGGCAAGGTTTGGGGCCCGGACGCGGTTGCGAAGAATACTTCGACGGCGTTTTACAGCAACATCTCGACGATTTCGGAGTCGCCGAAGAAAGAAGGGCTGCTCTATGTCGGCACGGACGATGGTTGGATCCAGGTGAGCGAAGACGCGGGCGGCCACTGGCGGAAATCCAATGATTTTCCAGGGGTGCCGGAGCATTCCTACGTGGCGCGCATTGTGGCGTCGCAATACGACGCGAATACGGTGTACAGCGCGATTGAAAATCACCAGGGCGGCGATTTCACTCCGTACCTTTTGAAGAGCACGGATGCGGGGAAGACCTGGCACTCGCTTCGCGGCAACTTGCCCGACGGCGCGGTTTATTCGATCACGGAAGACTACAAGAATGCGAACTTGCTGTTCGCCGGCACCGAGTACGGGCTGTACTTCAGCATTGACGGCGGCGCCAAATGGACGCGGCTGAAGAATGGCCTGCCCACGATTGCGATTCGAGATTTGACGATTCAAAAGCAGCAGGACGATCTGGTGGTCGGCACGTTTGGTCGCGGCATTTATGTTCTCGACGATTACTCGCTGCTGCGCAGTTTGACACCGGAGACGCTGGAGAAGAATGCGCTGCTATTCCCGGCTCGCGATGTGCCGATGTATGTCGAGGCGAGTCCTTATGGCGGCCGCGGGAAGAGCTCGCAAGGCGAGGCCATGTATACGGCCGACAATCCGCCTTATGGCGCGGTGTTCACGTATTACTTGAAGTCCGGACTCAAAACTCGCGCGGAGAAAAGGCGTGAGCTCGAGAAGAAGGGCACCATCGTTTATCCGAATGCGGAAGAATTTCGCGCGGAAGCGGAAGAGGAGCCGCCCGTGGTGGTGCTGACGGTGGCGGACTCCGAAGGCCATCCCATACGGAGGTTGATTGGTCCTCCTACACCCGGTTTTCATCGGGTGACATGGGATCTTCGCGAGCCTGCGCCGATGCTTCCGCCGCCGCGGCCGATCGAGACGGATGAAGATGAGTTTTTCGGCAGCCCGTCTGGTCCGACGGTGATGCCGGGGAAATATCAGGTGACTATGGCGGAGCGCCTGGATGGCGTGCTCACGCCTATCGCGGGTTCTGCGACGTTTACTGTCGCGGTGCCGGGTACTTCGGCCATGTCGCAGGACGATCTGTCGATGCTGGTCAGCTTCCAACAGAAGGTGGCGAAGCTTCAGCGCGCGGTGATGGGGGCAGTCGAAAGCGCGAATTCTTTGAAGACGAATTTGGGCACGATTAAACGAGCGCTTTATGAGACGCCTGGCGCCGGGGCGGATCTTATCAATACGGCTACCGCTTTGGAAAAACGCGACGATGAGATTCTGCGGAAACTGCGCGGTGACGCTGTGTTGCGCGCTCATTCGGAGATCACGCCGCCTTCCATCGTCGAGCGGGTGAGTAATATTGTCGGCGGTCAGCGCATGTCGACGGCGCGGCCAACCGAGACGCAACAAAAAGAGTATGAGGTTGCGGCGGCGGATTTCTCGGGCTTAGTCGGACAGTTGAAATCGTTGGTGGAAGTGGATGTGAAGAAGCTGGAGCAGCGGCTGGATGCCATCGGGGCGCCGTATACGCCCGGGCGGGTCATTGAGTTTCACGAGAAATAATGCGCTGGGACGGTCAGCCATGTCCACGCCCCAAAAACCGGCTTGGGACATAGTCGGGCCGTCCCGATGAGCTGATCGGGGAGGTAGGCTGGAAATATGACTGTCGACAGCATAAAACAAGCTATTTCGGCGTTGTCGGAAGAGGAGCGCGGCTCTCTCGCTGCTTGGATCGTCGAGCAGGATTACGACGAATGGGACAAGGAAATGATGAGGGACTTCTCGCCAGGAGGTCGTGGCGAGCATGTCGTGAAAGCTGTTGAACGCGAAATTAGGGACGGCAAATTCACTCGTTTTGAAGAACGGCTTCGGACCGACCGAAACCAGTCTTGATTTTCACCTCTCATGCATCATCGCGATTTTGGCAGCTATACGATAGGTTGTCTGAAGATATTCGCGAGCAGGCGGACAAGCAATACGCTCTTTTCATAAGGAACCCTTTTCATCCTTCGCTTCGCCTGAAACGCGTTGGTAGGTTCTGGTCAGTGCGGATTTCGCATTCCCACCGTGCTATAGCTATGCGTGACGGAGCCGAGTTCTTTTGGTTTTGGATCGGGTCACACGATGAGTATGAGAATTTTCTCGCTGGATGGAAATAGCTGGCAATAGGCGCGCTTAGCTACAGCCGCGGTCGGACCTGGTAGAGAAGCAAGTAGACGATCACGCCGGTTACGCTGACGTAGAGCCATATAGGGAGCGTCCATTTCGCGATAGCGCGATGCTTCGCGTATTGGCCTTTTAACGCGCGCGTCAAGGTGATGATGGCGAGGACCGGTACGCTGGCGGCAAGGATCGTGTGCGTGGCCAAAATCCAGAGATAGGCGGTTCGCACCCAACCGGGCTTGTCGAACTTCACCGACCCTACGTTGTAGTGATATGCGAGATACGAGATCAGGAACAGGCAGGAGACAACGAACGCCGCAATCATGGTTTTGTGATGGGCATTCACTTTGCCGCGGCGGATGAACGTGTAGCCGACGATCAGCAGAACGGCGGCCGTGGCGTTCAAGATCGCATTGACAATCGGTAAATCATGAATCACGATCTTTCGCGGCGCAGCGTGGTGAGATCCTTCAACATCGCCGGGATGCCATCTTCCTCAAAACTCGAATAGTAGCCGCGAATGTTTCCGTGCTTATCGACCAGCATAAATTTCGTGCTGTGATCCATTTTGGAGATCAGGTCGCCGATGTGGAAAGTGTTATACGCCAGCAGGTGCACGGTTTGGGGCGAGCCGGTCAGGAAGAACCAATGTTCGGTTGGTCCGCCGAAGCGATGGGCGAAATCGTTCAGCACCGGCGGCGAATCGCGCTGCGGATCTACGGAGATGGAGACGAGGCGGACGTCACTGTCCGCTTTAACCTGCTGCTCCACTTTGTGCATTTGTGAGGTCATGCGGGGGCACGGGCCAGGGCAGTTGGTGTAAATGAAATCGACGATCCACACCTTTCCTGCGAGCTCCCGGCTATCGAAGCTGTGGCTCTCGGAATCGGTCATTGTGAAAGCGGGAACGTTCCGTAATTGGGCAGCTTGCTGGCGGGATGAAAGCAAGCAACGGAGAGGAGTAGCGGAGAAAAGCAGCAGGCGAACCGGTTTCACAGCCGAGTGGGATCGAGCACCATCAAACCGTAGAGCACGGGCAGATACAGCACAGAGGCAAGCAACACTTTTCGCGCACGCACCTTGGTGCGGTCCAGAGAAACGCGGATACCCGAGTAGAGGAAAAGAAGGCCGAGTGCGATGGCGCCCACCATATAGATGGTGCCGGTCATGCCCAGCCATTTAGGCAGCAGGCTGATGGGAATCAGCGCCACCGAATACAGTAATATCTGGCGGGCAGTCGATTGGCCATCGGGTTCGACGACGGGCAGCATCTTGATTCCGGCGCGCGAATAATCCTCGCGGTACATCCAGGCGATGGCGTAAAAATGCGGGAACTGCCAGAAAAAAAGAATCGCGGCGAGGGCCCAAGCTTCCGGAGTGAGTTTATCGGCGGCCGCTGCGAAGCCGATCAGCGGAGGCATTGCGCCGGGGAACGCACCGACCGTTGTAGACCACCACGTTTTTTGCTTCAGGGGTGTGTAGAGGAACAGGTACATCAACAGAGTGGCGATTCCCAGGCCCGCTGCCAGCCAGTTGACGCCGAAGGCCAGCTCGAGTCCGCCGCTGAGGGACAGAGCAATCCCGAACCAAAGAGCTTTGAACGGCGTCAAGCGGCCGGATGGCAATGGACGCATTTGGGTGCGCCGCATGTGGCTGTCGGCCTCGCGCTCATACCATTGATTGAGCGCGGCGGTTCCGGAGGCGATGAGGGCTGTGCCGATAACCGCGTGCAGAATCGGCCACACGGACCAGGCGCCCGAGTGCCCGAAATAATAGCCGACCGCAGTGCTCATCACAATGAGCCACGTTACGCGGGGTTTGGTGAGCTCGATGTAATCCTTCACTCTAAACCAAATGTCAGTGTACCCCTTTGATGTAATAGCTCTTTACCCATGGCATCCAAGATTCCGGTTAAAAGGCCTCTGGTGGAACTTGACGGCGATGAGATGACGCGCATTATCTGGGCGGCGATTAAGGAGATGCTGATTCTGCCGCACCTGGCAATCGATCTGAAGTACTTCGATCTTTCAATTCAGAATCGCGATGCAAGCGACGATCAGGTGACGGTGGATGCGGCGAACGCGATTAAGCATTACCGCGTGGGCGTGAAGTGCGCGACGATAACGCCCGATGAGGCGCGGGTGAAAGAGTTCGGCCTGAAGCACATGTGGAAATCTCCCAACGGGACGATTCGCAATATTCTGGATGGGACCATTTTCCGGGAGCCGATTATCTGCCGCAACGTGCCTCGGTACGTGCCGGGCTGGGTAAAGCCGATTGTGGTCGGGCGTCACGCGTTTGGCGATCAGTACCGGGCGACCGATTTTGTCGTGAACGGACCGGGCAAGCTCACGCTAACGTTTACGCCGAAAAGCGGCGAGCCGCCACAGGAGCACAAGGTCTTCGATTTCAAGGGCCCGGGCATCGCGCTGGGCATGTACAACCTGGATGAATCGATCAGCGGTTTCGCGCGGGCGTGCCTGAATTACGGACTTTCGCGCGGACTTCCGGTTTATCACTCGACTAAGAACACGATTTTGAAGAGATATGACGGGCGGTTCAAGGATGTTTTTCAGTCGATCTATGACAGCGAATTCAAAGAGAAATACCAGGCGGCGCATCTTACTTACGAGCATCGGCTGATCGATGACGTGGTGGCGTTCGCGTTGAAATCGGAAGGCGGATTCGTTTGGGCATGCAAGAACTACGATGGCGACGTGCAGTCGGACATGGTGGCGCAAGGCTTCGGCTCGCTGGGGCTGATGACTTCGGTGCTGATCACACCGGACGGCAAGACGGTCGAGACAGAAGCGGCGCACGGCACAGTGACGCGTCATTTCCGGGAACATCAAAAGGGCAGGGAAACATCGACGAATCCGATTGCATCGATTTTTGCCTGGAGCTCGGGGCTGCGTTACCGCGGCGAGTTCGATAACACGCCGGACGTCGTGGCGTTCGCGGACAAGCTGGAGAAGGCGACAGTCGGGGCGGTGGAAGCAGGCTTGATGACGAAGGATCTGGCGCTGCTGGTAGGCAAGGACCAGAAATGGCTGAACACCCGGCAATACTTGGAAAAAGTGGCTGAGCGGTTACGGTAGCGAAGAACCAGAATTTATGGCCGAAACCGCTTGTCGGGATCGTGATGGGGAGTAAATCCGACTGGGAGACGATGCAGCGTGCGAGCGAGGTGTTGAAGACGCTGGCGATTCCGCATGAGTGCCGGATTGTCTCCGCCCATCGTACGCCGGATTGGATGGTCGAATACGCGAAGACGGCAGCGGAACGGGGCATCGAAGTAATTGTTGCCGCTGCCGGCGGCGCTGCGCACCTTCCTGGGATGATTGCCGCGCACACAATTTTGCCGGTGCTTGGCGTGCCGATCAAGAGCAGCACGCTGGCGGGCATCGATTCGCTGCTCTCCATTGTTCAGATGCCCGCGGGTGTTCCGGTGGGCACGCTGGCGATCGGCAATGCGGGAGCGACGAACGCAGCGCTTCTGGCCGCGAGCATTCTGGGAAATAAATATGCGAAGGTGCGGACGCGGCTCGAGGATTGGCGGCACCAGCAGACCGAAGCTGTTCTTCAGGACCGCGTGCCGTGAAGCATAATAGCAGCGCGCCGATCCTGCCAGGCAGCGCCATTGGGGTGCTGGGCAGCGGCCAGCTGGGACGGATGTTTGCAATTGCGGCGCGAAGAATGGGCTATCGCGTCCACACGCTCTCGCCGGATGAGGACACGCCCACCGGTCAGATTGCGGATGTGGAAGTGAACGCGCCCTACGAAGATCTGGACGCGGTGCGCAACTTCGCGCGCGATGTTTCGGTGGTCACGTTTGAGTTTGAAAACGTGCCTGCCGAGACTGCGGCAGCCGCGGCGGAATGCGCGCCGGTTCGTCCCAGCGGACACATTCTGCATACGACGCAGCATCGTCTTCGAGAGAAGAACTTCTTGTCGAGCGCCGGCCTTCCATTGGCGCCGTTCCGTGCGGTCTCGAGCCTTTCCGAGTTAACCCAGGCGGCGAACGAACTCGGGTTCCCTGCGATTCTGAAGACCGCCGATTTCGGATATGACGGCAAAGGTCAATTCCGCATCTCGAGCGTTTCCGACATTGAAACTGCTTGGCGCGGCATTGGTGAGCGCGAGGCCGTGCTGGAAGCAATGGTCGATTTCGAGCGCGAGATTTCGGTTGTCGCGGCGCGCTCGGAAAATGGAGATTTCGTTCAGTATGGCGCGGTCGAAAACCGTCACTGTAACGGCATTCTGGATTTGTCTATTGCGCCCGCCAGCGTAAGCCCCGCAGTCACCAGGGAGGCGATTGAGATTACAAGAGCCGTACTCGAAAACCTGGAAGTAGTCGGCGTGCTCTGCGTCGAATTTTTCGTCCGCAAGGATGGCGGTCTGCTGATCAATGAGCTTGCGCCGCGGCCGCACAACTCGGGGCACTTCACTTTTGACGCAAATTTAACCAGCCAGTTCGAGCAGCAACTGCGGGCTGCTTGCCTTCTGCCGCTTGGCGCGGTGACGCAATTCACGCCGGCGGCAATGGCTAACGTGCTCGGCGATCTGTGGATTGGGGGAGAACCCGATTGGGCCGCAGCGACATCCGTTGCGGACGTGAAGCTGCACCTCTATGGCAAGCTGACGCCGCGTCCGGGGCGGAAGATGGGGCACCTGACGGCGCTCGCCGCGACGGCCGAGCAAGCGCTCGCCGACGTGGAACACGCACGTAGCCTGCTCAAGCCTGTACACTGTGACTAATTGAAAATTTGCTATTTTGACGCGTTTTCGGGTATCAGCGGCGATATGACGGTCGGGGCACTGGTCGATGCGGGGGCCGATTGGAATGAGCTCGAGGCGGCTTTGAGGAGTCTGGATCTCGACGCTTCGTTCCGCGTGGAAAAGACCACGCGCAAAGGCATAGCGGCGACGAAATTTTCAGTCGCGATGGCAGAACAAAAGGGCGCACCGGCATTTGCCGCAAATTGAAAAGATTATTTGCGGCGGCGAGCTTTCGCAGGCTGCGAGAGAAAAGTCGTTGGCCGTTTTCCGGCGGCTTGGCGAGGCGGAAGCGAAGTCGCACGATGTGGCGATCGAAAAAGTTCATTTTCACGAAGTAGGAGCGGTGGATTCTATCTGCGACATCGTGGGCGCGTGCGTGGCGCTCGATCAGCTTGGCGTCGCGGAGGTGTGGAGCTCACGCGTCAACGTGGGAAGCGGGACCGTGAACACGGAACATGGCGTTCTGCCTGTTCCCACGCCGGCCACTGCCGAATTGTTGAGAGACCGGCCTATTTACTCCGCGGGACCGGAGACCGAGCTGACAACGCCCACGGGCGCGGCGCTTCTGGCGACGCTTGCGACGAGTTTTGGGGCACTTCCGGCAGTGCGCGTACTGGCGCAAGGCTTCGGCGCCGGTGATAAAGATTTTTCGACACAGGCGAACGTGCTACGCGTTCTGATTGCTCAGCGGGCGGCGGCATCCGAATCGATTGAAGTGAGCGTTCTCGAAGCGAACATCGACGATTCGACGCCGCAAGTGCTCGGTTATGCGATGGAGCGATTGCTGGAAGCGGGCGCGCTGGATGTCACTCTCACGCCGATTTTCATGAAGAAGAATCGGCCCGGGACATTGATTTCCGTAGTCGCGCCGCCCGCGTTGGCCGAACAACTCGCCGCTATCCTGTTTGCCGAAACCACCACTCTCGGCTTGCGCATCCTTCAGGCGGAGCGGCGTGTTCTGGCGCGAAATATGGCTGAAGTAGAGACGCCTTATGGGAAGGTGCGGATCAAGTATACGGAAACGGGCAGCTTCGTGCCGGAATATGAAGACTGCCGCAAAGCAGCGGCCGAGCATGGCATTCCGCTTCGAACCGTTATCGCGGCGGCCAATCGGGCATTCAGTAAATGACCAAAGGTAAGTATTACCTCACCACTCCGATCTATTACGTCAACGCGGCGCCGCATATCGGCCATGCTTACACCACCATTGCGGCGGAAACTATCGCACGCATTAAAAGGATGCAAGGCTATGACGCGGTCCTCACCACGGGAACTGACGAGCACGGCACGAAAGTGGAACGCGCCGCGCGCGCGCAGGGCAAGACTCCGGAAGAATTCGTCGACATTATCTCGAACGAGTTCCGCACGCAATGGCAGAAGCTCGATATTCAAATCGACCGATTCCAGCGGACGACGGCTCCGGATCACGCGAAGCTTGTCAACGCTCTGTTCAACGCGTGCAAAGCGAATGGCTACATCTACAAAGGAACCTATACCGGCCTCTATGCGGTGGTCAGCGAATCGTTCGTGAACGATGCGAAGCCGGGCGATATCGATCCCGAGACGGGCAAGCCTTACGAAGAAGTAACCGAAGAGAATTATTTTTTCAGGCTTTCGGCTTTCACCGAGCGGCTGCTGGAATTTTACGCAGCGAATCCGCATTTCATTCTGCCGGAAATTCGCCGGAATGAAGTGCTCGCATTTGTGAAACAGGGCTTGGCGGATCTTTCCATCACGCGCACGAGCATCAAATGGGGCATTCCGGTGGAAGCGGATCCGGCGCACGTTTTTTACGTTTGGTTCGACGCACTCACCGCTTATATCAGCGCTGTGGAGGGCGAAGGCCGCTGGCCCGCGGATTTGCACTTGATCGGTAAAGAGATTCTTCGCTTCCACGCCGTCTATTGGCCCGCTTTCCTGATGGCCGCCGGGTGGGAATTGCCGAAGAGCGTTTTCGCTCACGGCTGGTTACTGTTTGAGAGCGACAAGATGAGCAAGTCGCGCGGTAACATCGTGCGGCCTTCGCCTATTGCCGAAGCGATGGGCATCGACGCGCTTCGTTATTTTCTGTTGCGCGAGATTGTTTTCGGGCAGGACGGCAGCTTCAGCTTCGATGCGCTGGTGGGCCGATACAATTCCGATCTCGCCAATGGTCTCGGCAACCTCGCCAGCCGCACGCTGAAGATGATTCAGCAACAGTTTGCGGGTGTGATACCGGATGGCACGCGATCTTCGGAGCGGATACGGGCAGCGGCGGAACGGGCGATTGCGGCCACGCTCGATGCTTATGACGCTTTGCAATTTTCAAAGGCGCTCGAGCACATCTGGGCGTTCATTGCGGAAATCGACGGATACATCGTGATTGAGCAGCCATGGCGAAAGACGGAGCCGCTCGACCCGATACCGCTGTATACTTGCGCGGAAGCGCTGCGCGTAATCGCAATACTGGTGGCACCGGTGCTTCCGCACGCGGCCGAATCGATCTGGCGGCAACTGGGATTTAGCTTCCCTTTAGATACCGTGGAAACCGGCGCACTGCGTTGGGGCGGTCTGGAAGCTGGACAGAAAATCGGCGCCATCTCCGCGGTGTTCCCGCGGCTCGAACTGAAAGCAACGATTCAGAAGATGCGAGAACTGGAAGCGTTGGAAAAAGATCGGCAATCGGTTTTGGTGGGCAAGCCCGCGGAAGCCACAAATCTCATTTCGATCGATGACTTTTCGAAAGTAGACCTGCGCGTGGGCGAAGTGAAATCCGCCGAGCGCGTGAAGGGCGCGGACAAACTGCTGCACTTGAAAGTGGATGTAGGCGAGCAGGAGCCTCGCAGCATCGTAGCAGGCATCGCTCTGGGCTATGAACCGGAACAACTGATTGGACGCAAGGTGGTGATCGTTGCCAATTTGCAGCCGCGCAAACTGCGCGGGCTGACGTCGCAAGGAATGATTGTAGCCGCGAGTCCCGAGGGCGGACTCCCGATCCTGGCTGGCTTCCATGAGGATGTGCCGGTGGGCTCCCGGCTCAAATAGCTTCATGGATTTGGTCGATTCGCATTGCCATCTGGACGACGCGCAGTTCCAGGAGGACCGCGCGGCGGTCATCGAACGCGCGCACCAGGCAGGTATCAAATATATGCTTTCGATCGGCACTGGCGAGGGGCCGCCCGATCTAAGCGCTGCGGTGCGGCTGGCCGAAGCGTATTCGTTTCTCTTCGCCACGGTAGGAGTGCATCCGAACGACTGCCTGAAAGCGGATGAGCAGACGTTCAGAGACCTCGAGCAGTTGCTGCAGCATCCGCGAGTGAAAGCAATAGGCGAGATCGGGCTCGATTATCACTGGGGCGTTTCGAAAGACGCGCAAATGCCGGTGTTTATCCGGCAGCTGGAGATGGCCGCTGCTGCGCGGATGCCGGTGGTGATCCATACTCGCGACGCGTGGGCGGATACGATTGACATTCTGCGCACGCACTGGGCGCCAACGGCTCTGCCTTGCATCATGCACTGCTTCACGGGGAATGCGGAGCAGGCGCGCGAATGCCTCGACCTCGGTTTCTATTTGGCGTTTGGAGGCGTTGCTACTTTTCCGAAAGCGGCGGAGGTTCTTGAAGCTGCGCGATTGACGCCATCGGATCGTTTGCTGTTGGAGACCGACTCGCCGTATCTCGCGCCCGTTCCGCATCGCGGTAAGCGGAATGAACCGTGGTTCGTGGCGTACACGGCGGAGGTAATCGCGAAGACGCGTGGAATCGGCGTCGAAGAATTGGCTGCGCAAACAACTGCGAATTTTGAACGGCTGTTTCGGCTGATAAATCGATCTTGATTTCTCCTCTCCTGTTCCTCAGGGAGGATGGGCCGCCTGATCTTGGCCATTGTTCACCTGCGATTCGCCAGGTTTGACAAAGAGACAATGGCCCGCAAAGCGCGCAGTCGCCTATCATCTCGAAAGGCACTTCGTCTTCTGCTGCTTCACCTGACATACTCTAGCGGCTGCGTGGGCGGCTGCTGGCGCGATGACCGTCACATCTTGCCACATTTGCTGGTGGCACCTCCAAGATCCCGAATTGCCCAACCCCGCATTGCCCAAATCTAGCTTCGTATGCCCCCCGGGGTCGCCGTTGTCCTTGAAGTCCCCTTGAGCCCAGGCAAAGATGCGATATGGACCGGGCACGTAGTAAGTATGTGTGAATGAATACGGCCCGGGCGCCAGCCTCAAGGTCCCTGCTGCTGCACATGCATCGTTGGGTGGCGCTTGGACCTGGGGAAAGGCGTTTGGACTTTCAGGATCGCCCCAACTCACGAAGCCACTCGACGTTGTGGAGCAAAATCCACCTCCCATATTTGCCAGCGAGACAGTCATGGATGCAGGCTGGCCTGCCGTTATGACGGGCGGGGCTCTGAACGAGAGGCCACGAATATTGCACGCATCAGGGTGGTGATTTGGCCCGCCCAGATTCAGGTAATATCCACCGTCCGTCGGCTGGGGCTTGGGCGGGACCGGTGGCGAGGGGTGGCTGCTATTGGGGTTGTTTACAGTAAGCGTGCACGCCAAGTACGCTTGGCCCTGGCAGAACAACGTACTATTTCCAGCCGAAGGTGCTGTCCAGTTTTTGCCAATCCCCAAAAGAAATGTGCCGGCGCTCGAGCTCACGTAACAACCGGCTGGGTAATCTACAGCGTCTGCAGTAGATCCCGAAGCACATGTCAAAACGCCCTTCGCTTGGAACGAAATTGTTGGAGTAGACCCTGATCCGGCCGGAGTCAAGTAGCCAGAATAAGATTGCGGCCACGCTACGGATACAGTTACGAGACAGAGGCGCGCCAGTCGAAGCATTCTGCGACCCTCTTGGGAAAGTGGCGAAATGCCACGGCTCTCAGCGTGCGTTGTCAATTCAATCGGAATTTCCATTTTGGCTCAAAGCTGCGGACAGCATACTACAATCGCTTCGATTGCGACCAACGTTTTTTGCAGCGCATCACCGTGAAGGCTCTGAGTCGACTACCCGCAGCCGCCTTGATGACTCTACTGCTTCAGTTGGTGCCCTGGCTGGTCAACGGAGCGAATCTGTTCGAGGATTTCGTCAATGGTGACGCCTTTCAGCAGTTGCGCCCGCTCCTTTGTATAATCGGCGCGACCAGAGCGATACAACCCGTAAGAAGCGCGCAAGTCCTCCCGGGCCAAGCTCACGCTGGAGGATGGAGAGTGCACGCCGCTGGAACTCCTGATCAGTCATCGCGCGGATTTGCATTCTTAGCCAAGCGGAATGAACCGTCGTTCGTGACATACACGGCGGAGGTAATCGCGAAGACGCGTGGAATCGCGGCCGAAGAATTGGATGCGCAAACAACTGGGAATTCTGAAGGGCGGCTGCGGTTGATTTAGGCATTACAGAACATTCCTGATGGTATGATGGTGACATCATGATGGCGCGCACGCAGGTAACTCTTGAGCCGGAAGTGCAGCGGCGGGCGCGGCAGCGGGCCGTCGACATGGGCTTATCTTTGGCTGAATACGTTCGGCGGCTGGTTACTCGCGATCTGGGCGGCTTTCAGCAAGCGGTCGACCCCTCGGCAGTGTTCGATCTCGGCGCTTCGGGCGAATCTGACGTTGCAACGAAAAAAGACGCGATGATCGCGGAAGCCATCGCCGCCCGGCGCGGAAAGGCGAGGCGGCACTTGCCCTCGCAATGAGTGTCTTCGTAGATTCCTCTATCTGGTACGCGGCCGCCGATTCATCAGACGCAACCAACGCGCGTGCAAAGGCGATTCTGAAAGCTGGAGAGCCACTGGTTACCAGCGATCATGTACTGTCGGAAACGTGGACGCTGATCCGATACCGGATTGCCCGGCAGGCGGCCGAGCGGTTCTGGGGAGCTATGCGCAACGGCGTGGCATCCATAGAGATGACCGGAGCGGCAGACCTTGAAGCTGCGTGGCAGATTGGGATGGCCTACCGCGATCAGGACTTCTCCTTTGTCGATCGGACCAGCTTCGCGGTCATGCGTCGCCTGGGGATCGAGCGCGTGGCTTCGCTCGACGATGACTTTGCGATATTCCGCTTCGGCCCAAATCGCCGCCGCGCTTTCACCGTGCTGCGTTGAACACACACTCTCTAGGGATCAAGCGCGAGGAAGAACAAGCGCCTCAGTGAAGCGCGTTGAGACGGCGCTCGACTCTCTCCCTTCCAAGAATCACTAGTGAGCTGTCCCAGCGATTTCCTTGGGCCGGAGGGGGGACGGGCAGCTATGTCCACGCGCCAAAAACCGGCTTGGGACATAGTCGGCCCGTCCCGAACCAGTACATCCCCCGGTGTCGATATGAACGGGACAGGTAACTGAATCCGCCAGGCGGGCCGATCGCTTAGAGCAGATCATCGATAACCGAAATGGCGAACCGCGCCGCCTGAGATCAGCGTGGATTCCGCAGTGTAGGTCAGCGGCGAACGGCATTGGTCTCGATGCAGCGTGAGAAGTAAAATAAAGGGATTTGCTATCAGATGCTTCTCAAGATGTTGCTCCACGAGGGTGGCGGCGTTAAAGTGTACCGAAACTTGCGTAGCCGGGGCATTGGGGCGTTGGTGCGGCTGGCAGCAGTGTTGGTCAACGGGTTGCTTTTGTGCTTCGTAGCCGTGGCACAAGGGAACGGTCCTGTAACGGTCAAATTGTCGTTCGCGAGCGATAGAGTTGTCTACAAAGATTGGCGAGCCGATTCTTCTCGATTTAATATTCACGTCGAGCGAATACGGCTTTTCTCTAGACGTGACAACCCGCAACCCGTCCTGTTCTATAGACACTATCGTTGTGTCGCCGATGAAGGGGATAACTTCACTGCTGAAAGATGAGTCGCACTATCGCGATTGCGGGGATGCCTTCGGAGCCGTTCCCATTGAAGTGCCCGGTCCCGGCACACCCGAGTTGCCATCGAACACCGTGTACCTCCCGAATCCAACGCTTCGCTGGTTCGACACGTCGACCGTCACATTGCCGCTAAACTGCCATGTATCGCTTCGACGCGCCGGGTCATTACAGGGTTCAGGTTGTTACACGCCGGGTGCTGCGCGAGTACGCAGATGTCGTACGGTTTGAACGCGTTGACGAGCAACATTGTCGCTTTCGATATCGAGGCGCCCAATAAAGCGCCGACCACTCATCAATAGGGTGGTTACTTGATCGATCCGCTCCAGCGCAGACCGATACGCCAGAGGCGGGGCGCTCCAGTGTTGGGTGAGGGCGTCAGGGCGACTAGATAACTGCGGTCGAGCAAATTCTCGACAGCTGCCACTGCAGAAAGACGCTTCGTGAGGTGTTGTTGCGCGGTGAGTTGCAGGGCGGCGTAGCCGGGGAGTTTGAATTCATTCAAATCATCATCGAACTGCAGGCCGAAGGCGCGGATGCCGGCTGCGATCAGGGTCGACTTCGCAGTGTAGGTGAGCTGCGCCGTGCCTTGTTGCTTCGGCACCTCGGGGATGCGCTGGCCTGTGGATAAGCGCGCATCGGCGAATAAATAACCGGCTTCGGCATTCCAGTGGGTCCAGCGGCGAACGATGTTGGTCTCGATGCCGCGTGAGAGTGCGGCGGGGAAATTCATGCGCTGACGCAGAATCAGAGTCGGAGAGCTGCTGATTGTGGCGTTGTCGATCAGATCTTCAAGTTCGTTTCGAAAAACGGTAAGCGAGACACGAGTGGTTTCGCCGGTCCAATCGACGCCCGCCTCCACTCCGGTGAGGCCTTCGGGTACCAGCGCGGCATTTGCGAGAGTAAGGGCGTTGCCGACGCGGAAGTTACGGTAGAGCTCATTGAGCGTGGGGGCGCGGAAGCTGCGATAACCCGATGTACGGAAGCGAAACTGCTTCGCGCCTACAGCCATGCCCGCGTTCGGGCTGATAAACGTTTCTCCGTGCTGCCCGGTGAATTGATGACGTATGCCTGCGAAAAACTGCACCGGGCCGAATGAAACATCCGCCTGCCCAAAAATTCCGTGTTCGAGAAGAGTGCCTCCGCCGGGCGTCAGGATGCGAGTGCTGTACGAATAGTCATAACTGACGCCGTGCGTGTCGTCCACATCGGCGCCCACAATGGTGTTCCACTTAATGCGATCGTGATGCACGTGATGCTGCCAATAGGCTGCGCCGCCGGTGTCCTGGACGGGAACGGTTTGTTTGGAGGTCAGCGTCTCGGAATTACGATTTACTGCGACGCTTGAAAAGGTGCTGTGAAATTGTTCCTGCGTGTGAAAGATCAGGAATGAGACTTCATCGTTGCTCCAGGAATGCGTGTAGTTTACGCCGAGCGTGCCCAGGCCGGTGGAGTTGTGGGTGAGTAGGGTGCCGTTGTGCCGCTCTTCGGCGAGCACATCGAAGTGCAAGGAGAGCCGATCCGCTTTACCCAGGTAATCGAGATGCACGTCGCCGGTTGCGAAGCGAACGTTCGCGCGGTCGTCTACTTTGCCGCGAACCGGCTCGGGCGTGATGTAGTAACCATCGGTGGTGAAAGCGCGCGAGTGCATGGACAACCCCCAAGGACCCCAGAGGTTGGAATAGGCGGCGGAAACATCCTGCGTACCGTCATTGCCGCCGAAGTAATCGGCGAAAACGTGCTGGTGTTGTTCCGCCGGTGAGAAGAGCGAGATGGTGCCGCCCATGGCTCGATCGCCGAAGACGCTGGTCGATGCGCCGCGATCCACTTCGACGCGATCGAGGTAAGCGGGATCGATGCGCGTCCAATACACCCAGCCCCCGAAGGGATCGTTAAGAGGGATGCCATCCCACAAGATCAGCGTTCTGCTTGCGCCCGACGAACCGGTCCCGCGAAGCGAAACGCCCTGCGTAGTAGGATTTGCAACGAGGCTGGAAGAGCGGCGAAATAAGCTGAAGCCCGGTACCTGGCGAAGACGGTCGTCGAGATTGATGCCGGGTGTTTCAGCGAGATCCTGTTCATCGAGTACCGTGATGACAGCGGGTGTCTCGGTGGAAAGTGTTGCGTTCACCGTGACCGTGGTTTTGAGCGGAGGAGGAGTTTGATCTTGCGCGGTCGCACATGCGCCGCAGAGAAGCAGCAGTATAAAAGGGCGAGATGAGGCCATAAGGAACTAACGCGCTTCTCGACTCGTATCCTAAAGGTACATGACGACAGACTACGCCATCGAGGCGACGAGTCTAGAGAAGATTTACCGCTCGCGCTTTCGGGGCCGCGAGATCAAGGCGGTCTCGCACTTGACGCTGCGCGTGCCTGTCGGCGTGAAGTTCGGATTGCTGGGACCGAATGGGGCAGGGAAGACCACTTTTGTCAAATTGCTGCTTTCGGCTGTAAACCCGACCGCGGGCACGGCAGCGATTTTCGGCAGAGATGCGCGAGACCCGGAGGCGCGTCGGCCAGTGGGTTACTTGCCTGAGAACCACCGCTTCCCCACCTACCTGACCGGCGATGGAATGTTGGAGTTCTACGGCGCGCTTTCAGGAATGGAAGCGGCAGAGCGTAAGAAAAGAATTCCCGAGCTGTTGGAACTGGTGGGTCTGCGCGAATGGGGCGATGTACGCATCAAGAAATATTCGAAGGGCATGTTGCAGAGGCTGGGCTTGGCGCAAGCCTTGATGCACAGGCCGAAGCTGCTGGTTTTAGACGAGCCGACCGATGGCGTGGACCCGGTGGGCAGGCGCGAGATACGCGATGTGTTGAACGGCCTGACCGGAACGGGAGTAACCATTTTTATCAATTCGCATTTGCTGAGCGAGGTGGAATCGTTCTGCGAGTACGTCGCGATTTTGAGGAAGGGCGAGTTGGCGTTGGAAGGAAAGATCAGCTCGCTGGTGGCGGGCCGTGGATATCAAATTGGTGCGTCGAACGTGCCGGAGCACGCGCTGAGCGAGATCCGGAGATTAGGAGCGGCGATTGCGCCCGCAGGTGATGGAGTAGAGATCCGGGCCGCTACGCGCGAAGAGGCCAATCTTGCGATCGATATCGTTCGCGCGTGCCGGCGGTCTGATTGAAAGCGTGACGGCGTCGACCAGCACGCTCGAAGACGTCTTCATCCGCACCACGAAATCGGAGAAAGCCGCGTGAGCGCGCAATTAGATCGATCGCGCATGAAACTAATTGGGGCCTTGGTGAAGGACACCTTCCAGGAGGCGCGCGCGCGGTGGTTGTTCTGGGGTTTGTTCGCGCTTTCCACTTTGCTGATTGCCATCTTCCTGTTCGTTCTTCGCATCGACATTGTGGAAGGCGCGGTATCGTTCATGGGAATTCAACGCACAACGCGCCAAATCTTCGACATTAAAAGATTTGTGAACATCTCTTACGCCTGGGTGTCGATCGTCCTCTACATCTGGGGAACATTTTTGGCCATCTTCGCCTCATCGGGGCTGATTCCAAGCGTGCTGGAGGCGGGTCGGATTTCACTATTGCTTTCGAAACCGCTTACTCGAACGACGCTGCTGATGGGCAGATTCTTAGGCAACGTTTTTGTCGTGGCGGCGAATCACGTGTATTTAATCTGCAGTATCTGGATTATTATCGGCCTCAAGACAAATATCTGGGAACCGCGTTTTCTGTTGGCTATTCCCATCAGTATCTTCATATTCGCGGTGTTGCTGTGCGTCGTATCGCTGATTGGAGTTCTGTCGGAAAGCGCGGCGTTGTCGGTCATGGTGGCGGTGGCGCTGATGCTGATCAGTACGATTCTGGCGCAGCGGCAAATTGTGGTGAAACTGCTGGATTCGGAATGGTCGAGGAACTTATGGATGACATTCTATTGGATCGTTCCAAAGGTGTACGATCTAGGCGCGGCCATGCGGCAAATCGTCCAGCTGGACCGGCAAGTGGATTGGATCACGCCTGTTTGGACATCTACTTTGTTTGGCCTGGTGGTGCTTTCGAGCGCGATTTACGTTTTTAAAAAGCGAGATTTTTAGTGCGTTACTTTCTTCCGACCTTCGTTTTAGCCGGCCTGATTCTCGGGACCGGTTGCAATCGGCCCGGCGCGACCGGCATTTCGGTTGCCTCAGTTTTTAGGCCTCTGATTCCGCCGGATACCAAGGCTCTCGCAGGTGTCGAGCTGGAGAAGATAAAGTCGACTGCCTTATACGAACGTCACCAGAACGAGCTGAAGTTTCCAATTCTCGATGCCTCTTCGGAACGCATCGGGTTGGATCCCAGGCGAGACATATCCGACGCGGTGGTCGCCTGGAACGGTAAACAGGCCGTCTTCCTCGTGCGCGGGCATTTCACGCCCAAAGACCTGGAGCAGAAGCTTCAATCGCTCGGCGCTCAGCGGAATTCTTACAAGGCTTTCACGCTCATGGGTGGCGAGAACGACTCGGTTCTGTTTACCAGGAAAGGCATTGCGGCGATCGGGAGCAGCAACGCGCTACATAGCTTGATCGATCTTCAGGATAGCGGGGGCGGCGCAGTGCCGAAGGAACTGAGTGAGCGAATCCGCACGTTACCGAAGACCGATCAGATCTGGGTTGTGAGCCGCGGAGGCCTGCCGCTCATGGAGTTGCCCATGCGTTCCGATATCGGCTCCGCTCTCGCAAATATTGCGGCTTACGTCGCGGGCACAACTTTGGGAATCGGTCTCGATACCGGGGTGCATTTGCAAGCGGATATCAGTTGCGTTTCGAATCAGGGGGCCCAGCGCGTTCGTGACGTGCTGCGGGGCGGCATCGGTCTTGCGCGGCTGACGACTAAAGATGATGAGCCCGATTTATTGCGGCTCTACGATGCGATTCACGTCGATCAAGACCAGCAAACGATTCATATTCGGGCCGATTTGCCGGGACAATTGACCGACAAGTTGCTCGTGGAATTGCCGCAACTGACGAAACGGGCGGGAGGGGTGTTTTAGCGATCGCGCGCTCTTACTCGCGGTTCTAGAGCGTGGACTTGCCGCCTTCGCTGATATAGTTCCGGTTCCAGCCGGGGATCTCGACAGTCACGTCTCCCTTCACTATGGCTTGACAGCCCAGACGGGAGCGAAGCGTAAGTCCGGCCGCCATATCCAAGCGATCCAGCTCATCGTCATCGGCTTCGGAGAGGTTCTTGTCCCCCTGGACAACAATCACGTGGCAGGTAGTGCACGCACAGCTGCCGCCGCATGCGTGTTCCAGATGCACGTCTTTGTTCAGCGCAATGTCCAGAATGGACTCTCGCTTCCCATGATCCTGGTAGGGAAGCTTGCCGGTCTCGAATTCAACGGTTTTGTTCTCCGGCATGAAAGTCACTTTCGGCACGTCCTATTGTACGATCCGATTGCTGCTTGCCTCAGTCGGGCATACTGGGATGAGTGTTTCAGGACATTGCGCAAAAAGTAGCGATTGCCGTCGAGCAGCAACTGCAGACTCAGTTCGGACTCGCCTCTAAAGTATCGGTTGAACAACCAAAGCAGAACTCCTTCGGAGATTTAGCAATACCGGCCGCGTTCCATCTGGCACGAGAACTGCGGCGGGCACCCCGGCAGATCGCACAAGAGTTGCTTGCGAATCTGCCCAAGATCGACGGAATTGAATCCTATGAGATAGCCGGAAACGGCTATCTTAATGTACGCCTGGATAGAGGTGCTTACGCTGAGGCGCTTTTGCGAACGAGCGATGCGCCCAGCGTACGCACAGCCGAAAAGACCGTTGTCGAGCACACCAATATCAATCCGAATAAGGCGGCGCACATCGGACACCTGCGCAACGCGATTCTGGGTGACACCTTTGTGCGCATGCTGCGGAACCGCGGACATTCCGTCGAGGTGCAGAACTATATCGATAATACCGGTGTGCAGGTTGCCGACGTCGTTGCGGCATTCCATTATCTGGAGAAGAAAACGCCAGAGGACATACAGGGCATGATCGAAGACAAGAATACACGCTTCGATTATTTGTGCTGGGATCTCTATGCTGGCATTTCGGCGCATTACAAACAGGAACCCGAGGCGCTCGAATGGAGAGCCGACACGCTGCGCGCCATTGAGGCGGGCGGCAGCGAACTCGCGCGCATCGGGCATTTAGTGTCGGATGCTGTTGTGCAGGCACATCTTCGAACGATGTACCGATTAAATGTTGTTTATGACTTACTTCCGCGGGAAAGCGAGATCCTTCACTTGCAGTTTTGGGATACCGCGTTTGACTTGTTAAAGACACGCAACGCAGTTTATCTCGAAACCGCAGGGAAAAACAGCGGTTGTTGGGTGATGCCGTCCGCAGCTTTTCGCGACACCAAAGATACTGACGAGGCGGATAAAGTAATTGTTCGTTCGAATGGAACAGTGACTTACGTCGGGAAGGACATCGCGTACCAGCTCTGGAAATTCGGTCTGTTGGGAAAAGATTTTTATTATCGGCTTTGGTCGACTTACCCGGACGGGCGGCAAGTCTGGGTTACCACCGCCGCGCCGACCGAAGCTGGTGCGCCTGCGTTCGGGCGAGCGGACAAGGTGTTCAACGTGATCGACTCGCGGCAATCTTATTTACAGGATGTCGTGGTAGCTGGGTTACGTGC
The DNA here is from genome assembly GCA_963808405.1 of uncultured Acidobacteriaceae bacterium. Lineage (GTDB taxonomy): Bacteria > Acidobacteriota > Terriglobia > Bryobacterales > Bryobacteraceae > Bog-105. The sequence goes on from CAWEFG010000001.1 coordinate 273,851, forward strand.
GCTGGGCTTCGACCGACAGGCGGACGCCTCGATTCATTTCTCGTATGAAATGGTGGCGCTCACGCCGCGAACGTGCCTGGAACTGGGGATCGAACTTTCGGACGACGACCGGCGGCGCGCCTATGTGGAGGTGTCGGGGCGAAAAGGTCTCGGTGTAAAGGCGGACGACCTGATCGACAAACTTGTGGAAACGGCGCTGCGGGAGGTGGAGGATCGCCATCGCGACGCCGATCCAGCCGAGAGGCAACAGGTTGCGGAACAGATTGCGATTGGTGCGCTGCGTTACTTCATGCTCAAGTTCACGCGGAATTCGGTCATTGCTTTCGATTTTCACGAGGCGCTGAGTTTTGAGGGCGAAACGGGACCGTATGTGCAATATGCCGCCGTGCGCGCGGGTAACATCCTCCGCAAATTCGTGGATCGCGGGGAAACCCTTCCTGAATTCACGGGCGTCTTGAATGCGGAGATGCTGAAGCGCTGCTTTGAATCGGAGGGGCTGTGGCAATTGCTGCTGCTGGCTTCGAAATCCGGCAGCGCAGTCGAGCGCGCGATCGGGTCCGGCGAGCCGGCGCACGTTGCGAAATATGCCTTCCAACTTGCGCAGACGTTCAACAACTTCTATCACGAGCATTCTGTCATTGCAGAGCCGGACAGCGAACGCAGAACTGTCTTGCTATGGCTGACGCAATACGTGCGCGACCAATTACTGGTAACTCTGAACGTGCTTGGAATTGAGCAGCCGCGCTACATGTAACGTCGTAAACTGAAAGTAAGATACGCGGGGCGCGGAACACGCGGCCTTGCGCTTAGGTGAATCGAATGGCCGGCAAAAACAGCTTCGGCGCTGCTGCTACGCTCCGCGTCAACAACAGCGATTATCGGATATTTCGTCTTGATGCGTTGGAGAAGGCCGATGGATTCAAGCTCTCGCGAATACCGTATTCGATCAAGATTTTGATCGAAAATCTGCTGCGGTTTGAAGATGACCGGACCGTGAAGGCAAGCGATATCGAGTACGTCGCCAAGTGGGATGCGAAGACGGCGGCCCAGGAGATACAGTTTCGCCCGGCGCGCATTCTGCTGCAGGATTTTACCGGTGTGCCCTGTGTGGTCGATCTGGCGGCAATGCGCGACGCTCTGAAGAAGCTGGGCGCGAATCCGGAACTGGCGAACCCTCTTATTCCCGCGGACCTGGTGATCGATCATTCCGTGCAGGTGGACTCATTCGGCTCCAATCACGCCTTCCAGGACAACGCGTTGCTCGAATTTTCGCGAAATCAAGAGCGGTATTCGTTCCTTAGATGGGGGCAGACCGCCTTTGGAAACTTTCGCGTTGTGCCCCCGGACACCGGCATTGTTCATCAGGTGAATCTCGAATATCTGGCGAGCGTCGTTTTCAGCGATTCAAGTAAAGGCGTGCTGCAGGCCTATCCCGACACATTGATGGGCACCGATTCGCACACGACCATGATTAACGGGCTCGGCGTCGTCGGTTGGGGCGTCGGCGGCATTGAGGCCGAGGCCTGCATGTTGGGGCAGCCGATCTCGATGCTTTTGCCGCAGGTGCTTGGCTTCAAATTGACCGGCAAGTTACCGGAAGGCGCGACGGCCACCGATTTAGTACTCACAGTTACGCAAATGCTCAGGAAGAAAGGCGTAGTGGGTAAGTTCGTAGAATTTTACGGCGCTGGAGTCAGCGCGCTGTCGTTAGCGGATCGGGCAACGATCAGTAATATGGCTCCCGAGTATGGGGCAACGATCGGCGTTTTTCCAATTGATTCTGTAACTCTCGAATATTTGCGACTTACTAACCGGGCGCCGGACCAGGTTAGTTTAGTGGAAGCTTACGCGAAGGAGCAGGGACTGTTTTTGACGCCCGATTCGCCGGACCCGGTCTACTCGGACACGCTTTCGCTCGACCTATCGAAAGTGGTTCCTTCTATGGCGGGACCGCGGCGGCCGCAGGACCGTATCGATCTGCCGGACGTAAAGGCTAACTTTCTGTCCTCGCTCGGAGGATCGCGCAAGACGGCAGAAATGCGGGTGAATGGTCACAAGGAGAAAATTCACGATGGCGCAGTGGTCATTGCAGCGATTACAAGCTGCACCAATACGTCGAACCCATCGGTAATGATCGCGGCGGGCTTGTTGGCGAAAAAGGCTATCGAGAAAGGCCTCACGGCGAAACCGTGGGTGAAAACATCGCTGGCGCCCGGGTCGAAGGTCGTCTTCGACTATTTGACGCATGCCGGCTTGATGCCATACCTCGAAAAGCTCAACTTCCATCTGGTCGGCTATGGCTGCACCACTTGCATTGGGAACAGCGGCCCCTTGCCGGATAACGTCGCCGAGGCGGTCACCGAGGGCAAGCTCAATGTGGCGGCCGTGTTGAGCGGAAACAGGAATTTTGAAGGCCGAGTCAACCCGCTGGTCCGGTCGAACTATCTCGCCTCGCCTCCACTGGTAGTCGCCTACGCAATTGCCGGCAGGGTGGATATCGATATCACAAAAGAGTGTCTTGGAAAAGACTCTCACGGGAAAGATGTCCATCTTCGGGATATCTGGCCTACGACTGAGGAGATCGAAGCGGTGGTGAAAGAATCCGCGCGAACGGAGTTCTTCAGAAAGGAGTACTCGGAAGTGTTCGCCGGAGATCAAAGTTGGAATTCGTTGAAGGTTCCGAGCGGCAGCATTTACGAATGGAACGACGACTCCACTTACATCAAACAGCCGCCTTACTTTCACTCGCTCGTCGATCCACTTACATTCGTGCGTGACTTAACCGGATTGCGAGCGTTAGCCGTCTTGGGCGACTCAGTAACTACGGACCATATCTCCCCCGCGGGGTCGATTCCCATAGATAGTCCGGCTGGTAAGTATCTGATCGGTTTGGGCGTCAAGCCCGGCGATTTTAATAGCTACGGCTCGCGTCGAGGCAATCACGAGGTAATGGTCCGCGGGACATTTGCGAACATCCGGCTTCGAAACCAGATGGTGCCCGGCGTGGAAGGTGGATGGACCGCGCACATGCCGGATGGCGAAAAAATGTTCCTTTATGAGGCCGCTATGAAATACCGGGCCGAGGGCGTGCCGCTGATCGTGATTGCGGGAAAAGAGTATGGGTCCGGCTCGTCGCGCGATTGGGCGGCAAAAGGAACATTATTGCTGGGCGTACGCGCTGTAATAGCTGAAAGCTTCGAGCGCATCCATCGATCGAATCTGGTCCAAATGGGTGTGTTGCCCCTGCAGTTTCGCGAGGGCGACACTCATGAATCGCTGGGGTTGGCTGGCGATGAAACCTACGAATTATGCGGCGTGCCGTCGGCGATCGGTTCTGGTAACAGCGTGCATGCGACGGCCATCAAGCCGGACGGTAAGAAGGTGCAGTTCGAGTTAAAGGTGCGGATCGATACACCGCAGGAAGCCGAATACTATCGCAACGGCGGCATCTTGCCCTATGTTTTACGCCAGCTGATCGCAACCAATGCGGCTGCCGCGTAATCACCGCGCCGCCCTGCTGGTTTCGGCGGGGATCATTCACAAGCGCGGGCAAGTGTTAATCGGCCAGCGCCGGAAGAAAGATCGTCATCCCCTCAAGTGGGAATTTCCAGGCGGCAAGGTGGAGCAGGGGGAATCCCCTCAACAAGCTTTGATCCGGGAGCTTCGCGAGGAATTGGATATTGACGCGAAGGTTGGGCCGGAGCTGGCGCGATACGAACACGATTACCCAAGCGGCAGCCGCGTGAACCTGCTGTTTTTTGCCGTTCAGGAGTTTGCCGGCGAGCCTATGGGCCGCGTCTTCGAGCAGATCTGCTGGACCGACTTGCATCTGCTGACCGGCCTTGATTTTTTGGATGGCGATCTTGATTTCGTTAGGCGGTTAGCACGCGGAGATTTCGCCGATCACCTCACAGCTTCGCGCTAATCCAGATCGAATGGCCGTTTGGGTGGAGCGCCGGATTTGTCCTCCTTAGCTTGTTTCAGCAGCTCCTCGAATTTCCTTTCGCGGACCTTTTCGCCGCTGCGATGTGAGGCAAAACTCTGCTCGAACATCTCATTGCGCTTGTCGGCTTCGCCTTTCAACTGCTGAACAGCCGTATGCAGATCTTCTATTGCAGGCTTCTTTTCGGGCTCGCGATGTTGGAGCACAAGCTGCATTTCCGGGTCGATCTGCAGCGTCGATCCGCAGCAGGGACACTTCACTTCAAACAGTTGGCTTACTCGCTTGGCCATATCGGAATCGTAACGCATCCTGTTATTCTCTGGTTGCCGGTTTGGCATGGACACACTGCTTGCATGGATATCCCAGTATGGCTGCGCGGGACTTTTCGTGCTGCTCGTGTTCGGAATCGTCGGGCTGCCTATTCCCGACGAGACGTTGCTCGTCTTTTCCGGATACCTGATTTCGAGGGGGCGTTTGCATCCTGCCTCTACCTTCCTAGCCGGATTCGCAGGCAGCTCGTGCGGTATTTCGCTTAGCTACATCATCGGCCGCACTTTGGGCTACGGTTTCGTTCACCGCTATGGCCGGTACGTGCGCCTGAACGAGCAACGCGTCAATCGCGTGAAAGATTGGTTTCACCGCATCGGTGATTGGCTCCTCACAGTTTGTTATTTTATTCCCGGCGTACGGCATTTTGCAGCGCTGGTAGCGGGCATGTCCCAATTGGAATACCGGACGTTTGCGCTCTTTGCTTATTCGGGTGCGGCCTTGTGGGTAGCGACGTTTCTCACCTTGGGATATCTCGTGGGCGCGAGCTGGCGAGCGGCATCAGCGGCGGCGCAACGATACATCCTGATCGGTTCGCTGATCGCGGCGCTTACAGCAGCAGCAGCTTGGTGGGCGCATACACGGCGTGGTGCACCAAAATAGCAGGGACTACTATCAGCGCCAGCCCGTCCGTCACCGCATGCATAAACATACAAACGGGAAGATTGCGGCGCCACATGTAGAGAGCGGTCAACACCCCGCCGATAAAGAGCGGCGTTAAGAGCGTAACCGACCAGCCGTAACGTCCGGCATGGCCGATAGTAAACAGCGCCAGTGACGCGCCTGCGCCGATCCAGCGATTGCCGGCAAGCTCACCGATTTGCTCGAGGGCGAAACCCCGATAAAGAAATTCCTCGCAGATACCGGCAGTACACACGAGCAATAAGCGAAGCACGATGGGCATCGCGGCGATTTGATGCAAGTCTTGAGTGGACATGCGCGGCGTCCCGCCCAGCCAAGCCGCCACGGCCGACAGAACGACTGCCGCCATGAAAGCTGCAACCATCGCGAGTATATCCCGCCAGCCCGCGCTGCGCAGACCGAAATATGCAGGTGAGAGACGCCGTAACCTGAATACATAAAGCCCAATTAGAAGCGATACGGCCCACTCACTCACGATGACTCGCAGATCGTCGTGAATGTCGGTAAAACGATGCGGTGAATGTATCCAGAGAAGCGGCCAGCCCATCGCTACCAGGAGCGCCAGCACCGCCAAACTCCAACGCCGGGTACTTGGCGGCGCGAGAGAACCGGTGCGCTTGATCATTCGACGGTTTCAAGCATAACGCTTCTTACGCGGACGGTTCAGTTTCCGGTTTTGCGCGGGCACCGGTCTGTTCATCGCGAATCTGATATTTATTAACAACAGGGGACCTTATGCGAAACGTTCATTGTGCAGGGCTCATCGCCGGACTTCTAGGGATCTGCGCGGCAGGCTTCGCGCAAACGCCATCGCCTCAAAGCGGTGTCGATTTGAAAGCGATCGACAAGAGCGTCGATCCGTGCCAGGACTTCTACAAGTACGCTTGCGGCAGCTGGATGAAAGCCAATCCGATTCCACCGCAGTACTCGAGCTGGGGACGTTTCCAGGAACTCGCGAATCGCAATCAGGACGTGCTTCACGAGATTCTGGACGATTCCGCCAAGCATCAGGATCGTTCACCAATCGATCAGAAGATCGGCGCGTTTTACGCTTCGTGCATGGATGAGGCGGCGATCGAGAAAGCGGGCGACACGCCGATCAAGCCCGGCATCGATCGCATTCGCGCGCTCAAAGACAAAGCGGCCCTTGCGGCCGAGGTGGCCCGGCTCCACGATCAAGGTGTCGGCGTCTTCTTTGGATTCCGGGCGGGTCCCGATCCAGACAAGTCGACCATGACCATTGCGGATGTGGATCAAGGCGGCCTGGGGCTGCCGGATAAGAGCTACTATCTCGAGGCGAAAGACGAGAAGACGCGGCAGAAATATCTAGAGCATATTTCGCGCATGTTGCAGCTTATCGGCGATTCTCCGGCCGAAGCGGATGCAAAGGCCAAAGCGATTATCAGCTTCGAAACGGCGCTTGCCAAGGCTTCCCTCGACCGGGTCGCGCGGCGCGATCCAAACCTGACGCACCATAAAATGAGCGTCTCCGAATTTGAGGCGCTGACTCCGAATTTTAACTTCAAGCAGTACTTCAGCGATCGGGTCGCGCCGCCGTTTGACTCGCTGAACGTGGCTGTTCCGGATTACTTCAAAAGCCTGAACGATACGCTGGCATCCACCAGGCTCGAGGATTTGAAGAGCTACATGGTGTGGCATTATGTCTCGTCCAATGCAACGTTGCTGAGCAAGCCCTTTGTCGACGAGGCCTTCGATTTCAATCAGCGCTTCATGACCGGCGCCCAGGAGCTTCAGCCTCGCTGGAAACGTTGCGTGCAGCTCACGGACCGGAGTTTGGGCGATGCCCTAGGGCAGAAGTACGTCGCGAAGGCATTCGCCGGCCAATCCAAAGAGAAGACCCAGCAGTTGGTGAACGTAATCGAGAAGAATATGGAGACGGATATCGATTCCCTCACCTGGATGAGCGATGCAACCAAGCAGCAGGCGATCGCCAAACTCAAGGGCGTGACCAACAAGATCGGATATCCAGAGAAGTGGAAGGATTACGCAAGCGTAAAGGTTGCCGATGGCGATCTGGTGGGCGATGCGCGTCGCGCCCGCGCATACGAAATTCACAGGCAGCTCGCGAAAATCGGCAAGCCGGTAGATCGCTCGGAATTTGGAATGACCCCCTCCACTGTGAACGCCTACTACAGTCCGCTGGAGAACAACATCAACTTCCCCGCCGGAATTCTGCAACCACCGTTCTATACCAATACGGCTGATATGGCGGTCAATTTCGGTGGCATTGGCGCGGTAATCGGCCATGAGCTGACGCACGGCTTTGACGATCAAGGCCGGCGCTACGATGCCGATGGCAATCTGCGCGACTGGTGGACGGCGCAAGACGCGAGCGAATTCAAGAAGCGCGCCGACTGCATCGTGAACGAGTATTCGAAGTTCAGCCCGGTGGAAGGCGCAAACGTAAACGGACGCTTGACGCTGGGCGAAAATGGCGCGGACAACGCGGGAATTCGCCTTGCGTTCATGGCGTTGCTCGGCGGCCTGGAGAACGGCACTGTGGACAAGGACAAAATCGACGGTTATACACCACAGCAGCGGTTTTTCTTGGGCTTCGCCCAAATTTGGTGCGCGAATGAGCGGCCGGAAGCGCTGCGCACCAGCGTGCGCACCAATCCGCATTCGCCGGGTGAGTTCCGCGTCATCGGCGTGGTGCAGAATATGCCGGAGTTCGCGCAGGCCTTTGGGTGTTCGGCGGGACAGCCGATGGTCGCGGCGAACGGCTGTCGGGTTTGGTAATTGCGCCCAGTAGACAGGATGGCAGGCCACAAAGGACGATGGTCTGCCCTACTGCGATGAGCTTCTGGAAATCCGTGCTCGGCTGCATCGTGCTGGCTGCGTCCGCGTCGGCACAGTCGCGAAGCGGTCTTGATTTAAACGCAATCGACAAGTCGACTGAACCTTGTAACGATTTCTACCAGTACGCTTGCGGGAATTGGCTCAAAAAGAATCCCATTCCGGCGGATGAAAGCAGGTGGGGGCGCTTCTCAGAGTTATACAACAGGAACCAAGACATCCTTCATGGCATTCTGGAGGATTCTGAGCAGCATCAGGACCGCTCGTCCATCGATCAGAAGATCGGCGGCTTTTACCACTCCTGTATGGATGAAGCCGTCATCGAGAAGCGCGGCACAGCGCCTTTGCAATCCGAGCTGGAGCGTATTTCACATATCGGCAATCGGAGCCAGCTGCTGGAAGAGGTTGCGCGGCTGCACGGCCAGCAAGTCGGCGTATTTTTCACCTTCGATTCGACACCCGATCCGAAGAACGCGAAGATGACGATCGCCGATATAGACCAGGGCGGGATTGGCTTGCCCGAAAAAGACTATTACTTTCGCACGGATGCGAAGTCTCAAGAGATCCGCCAGAAGTATGTTGCACATATAGCAAAGATGTTCGAGCTCATCGGAGTTTCTGCATCCGAAGCGGCAAAGAAAGCCGCTGTCGTGATGTCGGTCGAGACCGATTTGGCAAAAGCTTCGCTCGACGTCACCTCACGGCGCGACCCGCAACTGCTGGTTCACGAAATGAGCAAGAGCAATCTCGCTCAGCTCGCTCCTAACTTCAACTTCGAACAATTTTTCGTGCGACTCAATACGCCGGATTTCTCGAAGCTGAACGTCACGGTCCCCGATTTCTTCAAAGCCTTTAGTAATTTGATCGCAAATAGGAAACCGGAAGACTTAAAGGATTACATGACGTGGCACTATCTGAATGCCGGTGCGGGGCGTTTATCGAAGGCCTTTGTCGATGAAAACTTCGATTTCTACGGACGGACCTTGTCCGGGGTGAAGGAGTTGAAGCCGCGCTGGAAAAGGTGCGTTGCAGCGACCGATGAGGAGCTGGGAGAAGCTCTGGGCCGCAAGTTCGTCGAAAAGACATTCGGCGAACAGGGCAAGCAGCGGACGCTTGAAATGGTCCAGGAAATCGAGCGCGAGATGGCCAACGATATACAGTCGCTCACCTGGATGAGCCCCGAAACGAAGAAAGAGGCGCTCGTCAAATTGCACGGGGTGACGAATAAGATCGGCTATCCGGACAAGTGGAGAGACTATTCGGCAGTGAGTATCGTCGATAACGATTACTTCGGGAACTGGTATCGCGCTAACGAGTTCGAAAGCAAACGCGAGCGCGATAAGATCGGCAAACCTGTGGACCGGGCGGAATGGGAGATGACGCCGCCGACTGTCGACGCCTACTACAATCCGACCGAGAACAACATTAATTTCCCTGCGGGCATTTTGCAGCCTCCTTTTTATTCGAATCAGGCAACCGATGCCGTGAATTATGGCGCGATAGGAGTGGTTATCGGGCATGAGCTGACGCACGGTTTCGACGACGAGGGGCGGCAATTCGATGCCGACGGAAATTTGAAGGATTGGTGGCAGAAGAGCGACGGCGAGAAGTTCGAAAAACTTGCCGATTGCTTCGTGAACGAGTACGGCGGATTCAGTCCCGTCCCCGGAATTGAGTTAAATGGCAAGCTGACGCTGGGTGAAAATACGGCCGATAACGGCGGTATCCACCTGGCCTATTTCGCTCTGATGGACGACCTTGCGAAAAAGAGCATTCCGGCTTCCAAGAAAGACGACGGATACACGCAACCGCAGCAATTTTTCCTCGGCTTTGCGCAAGTGTGGTGCGAAAACGTGCGGCCGGAGCAAGCGCGAGTGTTCGCGCAAACCGATCCGCACTCGCCGGGAAAATTTCGCGCCAATGGAGTGGTGTCGAATATGCCCCAATTCGATGCGGCCTTCGGGTGCAAGGCTGGCGACAAAATGTATGCAGCTAAGGGATGCCGTGTCTGGTAACCTCTCCGCCGATAATCCGCTGCTGATCGAACGGTTTCCGATACAGTTCGATGCCATCAAACCGGAACACGTTGAACCTGCCGTTCACCGGTTGCTGGAACAGATGAGGCAGAGGCTGAAGGATCTGGGAAGTGCGACCGTACCGCGTACCTATCGGGACATATTGCTGGCATTCGACAAGATGACGGAACCTCTGGAATTCGCTATGGCTGTCGTTCGCCATCTGGAATCGGTTGCCACTACTCCGGAGCTGCGCGCCGCGTACAACGCCGTGCAAGAGCCGGTCAGCCTTTTTGAGACCTCTATTCGGCTCGATACGAATCTGTGGAACGCAGTGAAGGCCGTGAACGAGAGTCCGGAAGCCGTGGCGCTTGCTCCGGTACATAAGCGATTCCTGAAGAAGACGGTCAGCGGGTTTCGGCGCGCCGGCGCGGATCTGGATGCCGAAGGAAAAAAGAAGCTCGAAGCGATCGACGTCGAGCTCACCAAAGCCACCACGAAATTTTCTGAAAATGTTTTAGACGCGACCAACGCCTTCGAGTTGATGATCGAAGATGAGCGCAAGCTTGCCGGGCTGCCCGACTCGGCGCGAATGGCTGCGCGGGAAAGTGCGAAATCGAAGGGCAGGGAAGGCTGGCGGCTGACGTTGCAAGCTCCCAGTTACACTGCTGCGATGACTTACCTGGACGACCGCGCGATCCGCAACGAGCTTTGGGAAGCTTCGAACAAGCGGGCTGCTTCGGGTGAGTACGATAACCGGGCGCTGATCTTAGAGATATTACGTTTGCGGCGCGATAAAGCGCGGCTTCTCGGTTACCGTGATTTTGCGGATCTGGTGCTCGAGGAACGCATGGCGCATGCCGGAGAAAAAGCCCAGGCGTTTATCGAAGAGCTGCGCCAGAAGACGCAGCCGTTCTTCACAAACGAAAACCAAAGCCTGGCGCGGATGGGTGAGACGCTCGGTTATAGCAGCATCGAACCGTGGGATATAGCCTATTTGGCGGAGAAGCAAAGGCAATCGCTATATGAGTTTGACGAAGAAGAGTTGAGGCCCTACTTTCAATTAGAGCGGGTCGTGGCCGGCATGTATGAAATCTTCGGCCGCATTCTCAATATCAAGGTCATCGAGGAGCCGGGCGTACCAGGGTGGGATGCCGCGGTCAAGTATTACCGGGTGGAAGACGCCACTTCCGGCGAGCTGCTGGGCGGATTTTACACCGATTGGTTTCCGCGTGAAAACAAGCGCGGCGGCGCTTGGATGGATGCGTTGATCGTCGGCAATCCCGAAGAAGGGCAACCGCACCTGGGATTGATCTGCGGGAATTTGACGCCCCCGGTGGAGGACACGCCGTCGCTGCTCACGCACCGCGAAGTCGAAACGATTTTCCACGAGTTCGGGCACCTCCTGCATCAAACGCTGAGCCGGGTACCCGTGCGCACGCTTTCCGGCACCAACGTTCCGTGGGATTTTGTCGAGCTGCCCTCGCAGATTATGGAGAATTGGTGCATGGAGCGCGACGCCCTGCATCTTTTTGCGCGGCACTACAGGACGGGCGAAGCGATTCCTGAGGACCTATTCGAGAAAATGCGGCGGGCGCGCACCTTCCGCAGCGCCAACGCCCAGATGCGGCAGCTTGGTTTCGGAATGATGGATCTGAAACTTCACCGCGAGTACGATCCGGAAGCTGGCGGCGATGTGGTCGCTTATGCCCGCGACATCGTGGCGCAGTTTGCCCCCACTCCCTTGCCGCCGGATTACGCAATGATCGCGAGCTTCACTCATCTGTTCTCGAGCCCTGTGGCTTACGGCGCGGGCTACTACTCCTACAAATGGGCCGAGGTTCTCGACGCGGACGCGTTCACTCGTTTTCAGCGTGAAGGCATCTTCAACACCGCGACCGGCGAAGCCTATCGCCGCAATATACTCGAACTCGGCGACAGCGACGATCCCGCCGAGCTCTATCGCAGGTTCATGGGCCGGGACCCGGATGCGAATGCCTTACTCGAACGCTTGGGTCTCTTAGCGGCAGCGTAATGTCGGATGAAGAATGGCAGAAGTTCGTGTATGCGGCTTTTCACGACTTGCGCGAGCCGCTTCGTTCGATATCTGCGTTCGCCCAACTTCTCGAGCGACAGCGCGCTGAAGACAAAGACGCGGCCGAGCTGAAGGCGTTCATCATCGAAGGCGTGGAACGTGTAAACACGCTGATCGAAGACGTATTGACTTATGTGCGCACGGGTAATTCGCAGCACCGGACCTTGCTCAACTTGCGCTCCGTTGTGCAGTGGGCCATGCTGAATTTAGATAAGACCATCCGCGAAACGGGTGCGAAGATTACGTGCCGCGAACTGCCCGAAGTGCTGGTCGACGAATCGCAGTTCGTTCAACTTTTCCAGCAGCTGCTGAGCAATGCGCTGAAGTACCGGAGCGCCGATCCGCCGCAAATCGAAGTTTCCGCGCGCGAAGAAGAAGACGCGCATGTGATTTCGGTGGTCGACAACGGCGTAGGAATCGAGCCCGAGTACAATGAGCGAATTTTTGGCGCGTTCAAGCGGCTCCAGGGCAGGGAAGTGAGCGGCTCCGGACTGGGGCTCGCGCTTTGCCGCAAGATCGTCGAGGCCCACGGCGGGAAGATCTGGGTGGAGAGCAACGGGCGGCACGGCAGCGCGTTCCGGTTTACTGTTCCGATCTCCTAGACTAGAAGGGCCGGTCCGGTGCAATGCGCTCACGGTGGTGCATTTCAACCATTCGGGGCTGCGATTCCGGGGAAAAGACACAATGAAATCAATTGTTTGCCGGTTTGGAAGCTCGCGTGTATTGAAGCACCGCGAGCAGTATGATCCGCAATGCCTTCACGGTGTTTATGGCTGTGGCGATTGCCGCGTTCGGAATGGTTCCGGCGATGGATGCACAGTACGGGACGGAGCAGCAATACCCTCCTCCGCAATACCAGCAGAGCTATCCTCAAACACAATATCCGCAAGGCCCGTATCCGCAACAGCAGTATCCGCCCGTTCAGCAATACCCGCAACCGGGTATGAACGGTCAAGCGCCGGTTGATTCCGAAGATCCGGCCGCCGACCGGCAGCACGGCGTAGCGCGAATCAGCATCGCGCAAGGCGACGTAAATGTCAAACGCGGCGATTCCGGTGAGCTGGTAGCGGCGGCGATCAATGCACCACTTACCAGTCAGGATCATCTGCAGACTTCTCCAGGTTCGCGTGCGGAGGTCGAGCTCGATTCCGCTAATCTGATCCGGCTCGCGCCGAACACAGACGTCGGCTTCGCGGACCTGGAGTACCACAGGTATCAGGTTCAGTTGGGCGCAGGGACTATCGTTTATCGCGTACTGCGCGATTCCGACGCGCAAGCCGAAGTGGACACGCCGAGCATCGCGCTGCACCCGATCAGGCAGGGCGAGTATCGCATTTCGGTGCTCCAGGACGGGACCACGCAAATTACCGTTCGATCCGGCCAAGCCGAGATCTATGGGCCGCGCGGATCGCAGCAACTGGAAGCGGGGCGCACCACGCTGGTCCGAGGAAATCCGTCCGACCCGGAATTTCAAACCGTCTACGAAATTGCGCCGGATCAGTTCGACGATTGGAGCGCCAATCGAGATCGCGAATTGCTGGCATCGCAAAGCTATCAATATGTGAGCCGCGATATCTACGGCGCGGACGATCTGGATGCGTATGGAAGCTGGGTGCCGTCTCAATATGGTCAAGTGTGGGCGCCCCGTCCACCAGTTGCCGATTGGTCCCCATACAGCTATGGCCATTGGGCTTGGGTCGATTACTATGGCTGGAGCTGGGTGGATGATGCGCCCTGGGGATGGGCGCCGTACCACTATGGGCGCTGGTTCTGGAACGGCGGTGTCGGCTGGTGTTGGTGGCCGGGCGCGCGCCTTGCTTCTTTTCTTTGGAGACCCGCGTTGGTGGGTTTCTTTGGCTGGGGCGGATTCGGCGTCGGGGGATGGGCCGGACTCGGCTGGGTCGCGCTGGCTCCTTTTGAGCTGTTTCACGCGTGGTGGGGCCACGGCTGGCGCGGCGGCTACGGTTACGGCGGGTACGGTCGCGGCGACATCGCGCGCATGTACCGGAACGCGGCGGTGAGGGGCGGGGCCATGACCGCCGCGTTCAATTCCTTCGGCGGACCCAATCGGCGCTTCAGCCCCGCGACTCGCGAACAGCTCGGCAATGCGAGCTTGTTCCGTGGGCAGATGCCGGTGTCGCCCACGCGCGCAAGTTTTCAGTTTGCAAACCGTCAAGCCACAGTGAATCCGCGATTGGCTTCGGTTGGGAATCGTCAATTCTTCCAGCATCAGCAGATGACAGCGCGCGGCGGTTTCAACGCGAATGGATCGCATGGTGTTGCTCCAAGCACGCAAGGTCAGGCCCCGGGCGGGGAACCGCGGCAGCGCGGAGCAACTATGCGGCGCCTCGAACCGGCGCAACTGGCGGTTGGCAACGCTTCGGCGACCCCGGAACTTCGGGCGCTCTGCGGCAGGGATTCACGGCCGGATCGGAATCGAGCGGCTGGCATACCTTCGGTGCGCCGCAGCATTCGCCGGCAGGCGCTTACAGCGGCTCGCGTTCCGGTAACGTTCAGCCGCAATCGAATTATGCGCGACCGTACAGCGCGCCAGGCAACTATCAATCTCGCCCGCAAAATAACGCGCCGCATTACAGCGCGCCATCGACGCCACACTACAGCGCGCCTCACTACAGCGCTCCGGCTGCGGCACCGCGTGGAGGCGGTGGATCGGCGCACGGTGGAGGCGGTGGATCGGCGCACGGTGGCGGCGGATCGTCACATGGCGGTGGAGGCGGGCATTCTTCTTCGGGCGGCCATCGAGGCCGTTAGAAGGTCATGATCCTTCCCTCAGCCGCTTCGGCCCACCTGACAGGGCTGAAGCGGCTCTTTTTATAGAGCCCGTATCGCGAGAAGCGCCATGCCAGAGCCAATATCCGTACCTCTGTATCTGCGGGGCAGTAACAGATATGAAAATTTATGTCTCTCTTGGAATGTGGAGCTTAGGAACGTGCCTATCTCTCGCCGTCGCTGGTGAAACGAATCGGTCTAAAATATCGTGATAATGAGTGTGGGACCTAAGATGGTGCAAACAACTCAAACAGAGGCAACGATCACCTTACCACCATCCTTAGCTGAAGTTGCGAATCGACTTGCAAGTGAGCAGCACTGGACCTTTGATCAAGCAGTCCTCTTTCTCGTGAAGCGCGGCGCGAAGGCCCAACAAGAAGCAGAAGGCAGAATCTCCACTAGCTACAAGCGCTTCATGGAAGCCGATGAGAACGCCGAATCGGAAGCTGGCGACGAGTTGATCCGATCCGTACTTGGACCGCAGTCGGTTGCCTAGCAATTCGCGTTCCGCTGAGGCAGCCCCACAGCCCTAAATGGCAATATGGCCGCTTACGGAGAAGAGATTACCTGATTGACACTCCATCCGTTGCCGGCCACTCCTACTTGGTCATCGAATCGACGCAGTCCAACACCAAACACGCCGATCGCCCCGGCATGCCGAGTCACTACTCGCCCCATTTCAGTTCGCAGTTGGAACCCGCTCGATATGGTCGATCACAACTACTTCGACCTGCAGCTTGCGAGACTCCAGCTTTAATCCTAGTGAGTCGCGGATAGAGGTAAAGATGTTACCTGTATCAGTGGGTAGACCGGCCCCTGCGTCTGCCGAACTTGCGTGTGTGGCTGCGTAATTCTGACCGTACGGTCCAATCTTCTCCAGCGTTAGATCGGGCACCCAAGAGAGGTCAATCTCGTATGTTCCGTTGAGCCCCGTAAGATCTTGCACGGGAGCGTCCAGCCTGCTCGAAAGGTGGCGGGCAAGCGACGCCATGGTCATCGCGCCTTTGAGCCGGCCTGCTCCAGGCCCCGCTCCGAATGTGACTTGGCCGGCGTGCGCACGCGCGGAAAGGGAATTCGGGTCGGACTCCTTTAATTTCGGGCCGTTCTTGTCCACGACCAGAGCGTACCCCGAACGTAGGCGAGTTTCCTTGTGGGAGGCGAGCTTGAATCTTTCGACCAGCAGCGCCTGAAACATCTCCGGGAGCTGATCCTTAGTTGCGCCTTCCGGTATTTTTGCATTGACCACGAAGCAATCCGTATCGAGCCAGGAAGGTCCGATGATCTGATCTCTCTTCACGTGGAAGGCTTCCGTAAGAAGCGCCGAAGAGGGTCGCCATTCAGTGCGATCATGCCCGCGTCGATGGAGTTCTGAAACCTGCATCGGTCCGTACGCTTCACCGACGCTGCTTCGAACTTGGGCTGGTCCGGGGCGTTCTGGGCAGCAACAGCGCCGATTGCGCAGAGCGCGATGGCCGCCGCGAGAAAGGTGTTCATGATTGCAATTAATAGCACTACTGACCGATTCCAAGGGACTTGTAGAACGCTTCTATTTTGTCGATGGCAGCGTCCACGTTCCACATCAGCACCTCATCATTGCCACAAGTCTTGAATAGCCGATTATTGTTCAGAACAATCTGCGCTCCCGGTATGTCGGGAAATTTGCAACCCGACAACGCCCCTCGATATCTTCCTGCCTGCACATCCCAGATTGCAATCACAGGAGACGACGTGCCGACAAACAGTGGACAACTTGCCATCAGATATTTGCCATCACGGCGCCAGACCGGCTGCCCGATCCAACCCCGCTTCCTTTCCAGCGGCCTCAACTCGGTGACAAGTTTGCCGTCGGCGCTACTCCAAACGCGTAAGTGGCTAATGGATTGGTCTTGATCCAACGTGACAACCGCCACTCGCGAATTGTCGGGTGAGAACGCCAGCGTTTCCAACTCGCCGCCTGAGTCGATGCGTGTCAAGCTTTGCTCCCGTTCCTTGTCCCAGAGCGAAATCTCGCCTGATGGAAATACTGCCACGCCCCATTTCCAGTCCGAGGACGGATAATACGCAATCGCCCCGACGGGCAACCCGGGCATTTGCTTCAAGAGCTGCCAACTACGCGTGTCATAGATCTGAACGGCTGGAAGGCTGGTGAGAACCAGCAGGTACCGATCGTCGGGCGTGAATCGCGCCGAATAAGCATAGACGGACCTGCGTCCATCGGAGGGCTCGCGCGCCTCGTACACGACGGCTCCCGACTGGCTATCGCGAATGGACAAGGTCGTGTACGCCCCCGGGGCGAAAGGCGGCTCCCGTTTTTCTCCTTCAGATTTGATCTGAACTCTGGAGTCCCACCATCCGGAGGAATTGTGTTCCACAACGACAAGCTTTCCGCCTGTGCTCGCGGCCAATGTGCGCCTGTCGTATTCAGCGTGGGCGATGGACCCCGGTTCGGACACATCGCCGGGCGCATTGCCTTTCTTCCATCGCTCATTCGGTTGAATTAGAGGAAAGTCGAAGATAGCCCAGGCATCCGCCCCAACCAAGCGGAGCGTCTCTAACACGCAATCCGGAAGATTGGCCTTGTCGTAAACGCGAGCAACAGATCCTGTCGACCCATTCGACTCAACCAACAACCCGCGGCCAGTCGGAGGCAAGCGCGCGTCGTCGTCCGGAAGCATTCCCGCAAGGCTCTGCAATCTGTTGAGGTCGTCGGAACTCAGCTGCCTTCCGCCGCCGCCCTGAACGGCCAATTGGGTAACTCGGAGCATCGAGACCCGCCCTCCGCTTGTAACCGCGAAAGTGCTCAAGCCCACTCGCTCGCCACCGCTTGCCTCATCGCCGGTGACGATCGTGATTGCCAGTAGCAGTCTCTCGCCATCGGGAAGCGTACCAATGAGCCGCCGCGCTTTCGTGTTTGCCACCCATCTCGCGCAGTCATTTTGCGGAAGCTGGCACATGCCGAAAGCTGCCGTCACCAGCAAGAGAAGGTAGAGGGTCGCGATACGAATCATCCCGAAGGCTCCTGAGCTAAGCCTAGCGAAAACAGGCGCAGCGCGGCCTCGGGGCGCTGGGGTTGGCGACTGTCCGGTTTGGTTGACATAATATCTGTTATCGGACACCTATTTCCTCACGTAGCCCTGCCGCGCAGCAGCCAGAGGCGCCCGGGACAGGAACATTGGAACGCCCCATCCGACGGTACGCAGTACCAGCAGGACTATGGTTACTCCGCCTTAAACCGCTATAAGTGGTAATTCTGTTCAAACATGCCGTTCTCTAGGAGCCGCCCAAGCCATGTGCCCGTGCTGCGATTCAACCGAGGTTAGCCGCTCACGCCGGCGGAAGCTGTCCGATTTCTTCATGCGGTTGTGGGGAATGAAGGCCTTTCGCTGCCGGCAGTGCCGGTCACGGTTCTATTTGCCGTCACGTTTCGAGTCCAGAGTCAAAGCCGAACGTGCATGGTTGCGCTCCGTTCAAAGAGAAGGCACCCGTTCCAGCGCCTGCCCAACGCCTCCGCGCACTCTCTGACGCAGCGGCCGTTTTTTTTCTCATCTTCAGCGCCGCTTGCTCCGATATAATCTCAGGCATGTTGCAGCCCACCGAGAAGATCTGGCATAACGGCCGGCTCATTCCATGGGACGATGCGAAGATTCATGTTCTTTCGCACGTCGTGAGTTACGGCAGTTCCGTTTTCGAAGGGGTTCGCTGCTACGAAACCGAGCGCGGTCCGGCTATTTTTCGGGCGCGGGATCACTGCCGCCGCCTACTGGATTCAGCCAAGATTTACCGCATGGATGTGCCCTACTCGCTTGACGACCTAACGGCCGGAATGCTCGATGTGGTTCGCGAGAACAATCTAAACGTCTGCTACATTCGCCCCATTGTGCTGCGCGGCTACGGCGACGTTGGCGTGTTGCCGCGGAATAATCCCATCGAAACTTACATGTGTTGCTATCCATGGGGCCGCTATCTTGGCGAAGAGGCTCTTACCGATGGCGTGGACGTTTGCGTGTCGTCCTGGAGCCGCATTGCTCCTAATACCCTGCCCGCGCTTGCGAAAGCCGGCGCGAACTACATGAACTCGCAACTCATCCGCATGGAGGCTGCGATCAACGGCTACGCGGAAGGCATTGCGTTGGATGAAGCCGGATACGTCAGCGAAGGATCCGGCGAAAACATCTTTCTGGTCCGCGACGGTAAGATTGTGACGCCGCCGCTCGGAGCATCGGTGTTGCCGGGAATCACGCGCGACACAATCGTCAAGATCGCGGGGCAGCTTGGAATACCGATTGTCGAGAGCATCGTTCCGCGCGAAATGCTCTATATCGCGAACGAAGTGTTCTTCTCCGGTACAGCGGCCGAGGTGACGCCGATTCGCTCGATTGATCGAATCACCATTGGCGATGGGAGCCGCGGCCCTATTACCGAACTGATCCAACGCCGCTTTTTCAAAACCGTTAAGGCGGAGGTCGAAGACGAATTCGGATGGCTGACCTTCGTCACCGGCGTTCCTGACGCAGTGCCGGTTGCCGTCTAGCGGCTTTGCGCAAGTCCCAAAAGACCTACAGGGCAGAAACCGTTCCGACGCCGGCTGTGGAGAGCCGGGCGGACTGATTTCTGCCCTGAGTTTTGGACTAACGATTTGCTAGCCCAATTTCAATGTGTCGTCCGGACGCGAGCACCCAACCCGCAGTTACCTCCCCCGAGATCACCTGCCGATCCAGCACCCGCGCCGGAGCTATAAAGGTTTTACATCAACCATGGTGTGGTCCGCTACAGTCTCTTGATCGATATTGGGGCTTTTCAACATCTTCTATCTGCCGAGTTTCCTCGAATTTACCGGCAGGCGCCTGTGCGTATATTGTGAAAAAAACAAGGATGGACATTTATGTCGTGGAGTAGCGCGGGCGAGAGCTCGCGAAAACAGCTAATCGGAAAAATTCCGGGGACCTCATCTATCGTCGACGTCCGGTTCGACCGCGCCATCCAGACCGTCGACGAAATTATTCTGCCGCCCGAAGTCGACGAATTCATTGCTCCGGGATTTATAGATCTCCAGGTGAATGGTTTCGCGGGAGTCGATTACAACGACCCTGGCGCGTCGTGCGAGGCGATAGCGCAATCCATTCGAACGATGTTCACCACCGGCGTGACCCGATTCTTTGCGACCGTGATCACCGGCTCTGAAGAGCGCATGCTGGAAGCTCTCGCGAACCTTGCCGCGGCAAAGGAAGAACTGCATAAAAACGGAATGGCGGAAGCTCATGCGATGGAAGCGTTCCACGTCGAAGGCCCGCACATCTCACCCGAAAACGGCCCCCGCGGCGCTCATCCTCTGGAGCACATTCGGCCTCCCGACATCGAAGAATTCAAGCGCTGGCAGGGCGCGGCAAATGGCGCAATCCGCTTGGTGACGGTCTCGCCGGAATGGGACGAAACGCCTTCATACGTGAGCGAGCTGGTGCGATCCGGTGTCGTCGCGAGCGTCGGCCACACCAAAGCCACGGCGGAACAGATTCAAGCTATCGTAGCAGCCGGCGCGACCATGTCCACTCACTTGGGCAATGCCGCGCATCCCACTCTGCCCAAAACGCAGAACTATATATGGGAGCAATTGGCGGAAGATCGGCTAACAGCCAGCTTTATCGTCGACGGCATCCACATTCCGCGCTCGTTCTTTCGGGCCGCTGTGCGCGCGAAAGGAGTGGAGCGCGCAGTTCTGGTAACCGACGCGGTTATGCCGGCCATGTGCGAGCCGGGGACGTACCGGCTGGGACAGCTGGATGTTGAACTGCGTCGCGACGGCAGCGTCGTTCTGCGCGGCGGCGAGCGCCTGGCCGGTTCGGCTCTTCGCATGGATCATGCCATCGGCAACAGTGTGCGCCTCGCGGGAATTTCTTTGCGCGAAGCCCTGGCGATGGCTACCGTCAATCCGGCGCGCGTGGCCCGAATAGCCGGACGCCGGCGCAATCTCACTGCCGGCGAAAAGGCCGACATCGTTCGCTTTCAATGGGACGATTCTAGGCAATCCCTGACAGTAGTTGAAACCGTGGTCGCCGGCGTCAGTGTCTATAATGCCTGAAGAGAACACTCATGGCATTTACACTTCCACCCCTTCCCTACCCCTCCGGCGCGTTAGAGCCGACCATCGACAAGACCACGATGGAGATTCATCACGATAAACATCATGGCGCGTACGTGACGAACCTCAACAAGGCGCTGGAATCCGCGCCCGATCTGCAGAATAAATCGATCGAAGATCTGCTCGCAAACAATCTTTCGGCAGTACCGGATTCGATTAAGACCGCCGTTCGCAATAATGGCGGCGGACACGCGAATCACTCGCTGTTTTGGACCCTCATGGCCCCCAATTCCGGCGGATCTCCAAAAGGCGCAATCGCCAGCGTGATCAGCTCCAATTTTGGAAGCTTCGAAACCTTCAAGGAAAAATTCAACGCGGCGGCGACCACCCGGTTCGGTTCCGGTTGGGCTTGGCTGGTAAAGGACAGCGGCGGTAAATTCGAGATCCTCTCGACCGCAAATCAGGACAGCCCTCTGATGGACGGTAAGAAGCCGATCCTCGGCCTGGATGTTTGGGAGCACGCCTATTACCTGAAGTATCAAAATCGCCGGCCCGAGTACATCGCGGCATGGTGGAACGTGGTCAATTGGGACGGCGTGAATACGCAGCTGGGCTAGTCCAAACGCTTCGTTCTATTTTACGGCCAAACCGAGTTTCTGGAACTTCTCGCTGGTGCTTTCAAGCGAGACGTGGTGAATAGCCGTGAATCCTATTTGTTCTGCGACCTCGACGAACATTTCGCGATCGTCGATATAAATCGATTCCGCAGGCGTGACTTGAGCCAAGCTCAGGGCCAGGCGCCAGATCTCACGATCCGGTTTGCGGAAGTGCACAAAGTGAGAGAAGATCATAAAATCCGCCAGATCGCGTAATCCGAATTTCCGCACGCGATACTCCGTAAGGTCGCTCCCTTCGTTACTGATCAGAGCCAATTTCAGTCGATTGCTCTCTTTTACGATTCGGAACAGATTCATGTTCTCAGGCCAGGCAATGGATTGGCTAAATGAATACTCGCGAACTTCTTCAACCGTGAAAGGGCGCGGTGAGCTGAAGAACACAAGCTGCAGATATTCGTCGAAGCCCATGTAGCCGCGTTCATAGCTATCGAATGCGAGATGATGCCCAGCCTCGATTTCTTCAAGTTTTACTTTGAAATGCGCGGCGATCTTCTTTCGTAGATTTGCGTCCCAGCCGTTCGTAGCCAGTACACCGCCGATATCGCTATAAAGGACGCGAAACTTCGAGGGAGACATGAAGTTTCAGAGTCGCACACGCTCGGGTCCAGGGACAGGCGTGGTTTAGAATCGGAATTGCAACCGCGAAAGGGCGCGTAGCTCAGTTGGTTAGAGCGCCTGCTTCACACGCAGGAGGTCACAGGTTCGAGTCCTGTCGCGCCCACCATCGTTCAAGAGGAAAGCCTCAGCTACTCACCTTCTCCACAGATTTTGATCTTCGACATCAGCTGCCGAATATCGACGGTGAAACAAGCGGCTGCTAAGGTGGCCTACTTCTTAGAGTGGCTGGGCCGGACTATGGAACTTTGCCCCTTCTTCGAGCGAGTCTTGCTGCCTCGTCCGCCATCCCCTGAAGATCCATCCCCGCTGTCTGGCAGTTCCACGTTGCCCGAATCGCGAGTACCCGCTTCAGAGTCTTTGAACTGCTGGAAGGCCGGCGCTTCGACATACTCCCAATCGTCTCCTTCGTTCCAAGGTCCGCGCGCGTCTCCTCCGCCGTACTCGTTCTCACCCGTCGAGTCATTGAAATACTGATTGACGAGCTCTGCCGTCGGGGGAATGTTTCCAATCGAAAAGGGGCTCTTACCCATGCTTTCCAACGCCAGCGAGAACGCTTTCATGTGAGTAATCTCGCGCGTCATCAGAAACTGCAGCGCGTCAATCGTACCCTGATCCTCGGTGAAATCGATCAGCCGCTCGTAAACGATCTTGGCTCGCGCTTCAGCAGCAATGTTGCTGCGCAGGTCTACATCGAGCTCTCCCGTTATCTTGAGGTAGTCCGCCGTCCAGGCATCGCCCATCGAGTTGCATAAGGCCACGCCTCCCCCACCTGCAATTGCGATCAGGGGATCAGCCTCGGCGGCAGTTCTGTCCTTCTTCATCGGTTTGAGGTGCATGCGCGCCAGCGTCCCGACAACTTCCAGATGACTCAACTCTTCTGTGCCGATATCCATTAACAAGTCCTTCCGATCGGGATCGTCGCAATTCAGGCCTTGTATGGAATACTGCATTGCGGCGGCGAGTTCCCCGTTCGCTCCGCCAAACTGCTCGAGCAGCATGTTGCCGAACTTCGGGTCCGCCGTCCCGATCCGGACCGTGTACATGAGTTTTTTTACGTGATGATACATAGGGCTGGACATGAGACGCATCAGCCGCTCAACTCAGCCGGAAATAAACAGCCGAAATAGTACGAGGGAGCGGCGGATAACTTCCGCGTTAACCGATTGGATAATGCGCCGGCCGAAAAAGCGCCGTGTCAGTCCTGTTTTCAAAGCTTTCCACGCCTCATGTCTCTGGTCTTGGAATTGCTTCTCTCGATGGCATGGTCGATTTACTGGTTGTCTTAATTGCATACACGATGAACGTCGCGGTCGGCATATTCACCAATGGCGAATGGAAGACGGCGGGATACAGCGTGGCCCATTATTACTGGCGCGCCGCCGAAGCACGCAAGCACGCATAAGTCGGTTCGCACGAAAGCCTCTCCCCTTCGCCTCGTCTATAGCGTATGGGCGAAAATCCGATCGTAAACCTGGTCGAAAAACAGGACTGGCTGGCGCCGATTCAGGAGCATGGCGAGGCGCTGGTAAAAACAACCTATGAAACCGCTGGAGAACAGGGCCAGGCCGTTAAGAATGCATTGCATGGAGTCTGGCTGGGGCATCCGCTCCACGCCGCAATCACGGATGTACCTATCGGCAGTTGGACCGCGGCATTGGTTCTCGACATCTTGGAAGCAGGAGGGCAGAAGCAATACAGCGCTGGGGCGGATGCAGCCGTCGCCGTGGGCTTGGTCGGCGCCCTGGGATCGGCCCTGACAGGGCTGACGGATTGGAGTGACATACAAGGTAAGCCGCAGCGCCTCGGCGCGATGCACGGCCTGCTGAATATCGCCGCTACGCTACTTTATGGCGGTTCCTACGCGTCGCGCAAAGCCGGCAAGCGAGCACTCGGCCGCGGGCTGGGTTTTGCCGGGTACGGCGTCATTCTCGCCAGCGCCTATCTGGGCGGAGCCCTCGTCTACGGCCAGGGAATTGGCGTGAATCACAGCGCGGATCCCGAAGAGGACCTGCCAAAAGATTACACAGACGCATGCGCTGAGTCGGAGTTGATCGAAGGCGAACTGAAGAGAGTGACCGTCAACGGCACCGACATTCTGCTGGTGCGGCGCGGCGACGAAATATTTGCGCTGGGCGAAAGATGCTCGCATTTGGGCGGACCGCTCGCCGAAGGCAAACTCGAAGGCGATGCCGTCCAATGTCCGTGGCATGGCTCCCGCTTCTGCCTGAGAGATGGATCGGTGATCGACGGCCCGGCCACTCATCCGCAGCCCAGGCTCGACGCCAGGCTCAGCGACGCCCGTGTCTTTGTGAAAGCGCACGCTTCCTGACCTTTACGGAATGAAGCCAGGACCGCGCAGCACCTTCCCCGGCAGCGCGTTGGTCGCCTTACCTGCGTCGATAACCGGCACGCCATCGACCAGCACATATTCCATTCCAACCGATAACTGATTCGGGTTTTCAAAAGTGGCGACATCGCGAATCGTGTTCGGATCGAATACAACCAGGTCGGCCCACATGCCCTGCTTTAAAACGCCGCGATCGGTGAGGCGCATCCGCTGTGCCGGTAGAGCGCTGAACTTACGAATGGCGTCCTCGAGCGTCAGCAGCTTTTCTTCCTGCACGTACTTGCGAAGAATGCGCGGGAATGTTCCATACGCGCGGGGATGAGGGTGTTCCTTCCCCAGAATGCCTTCCGGCGCAGTACCCTGCGAATCGTTGTCGACAGATACCCAGGCCTGCTTTAACGCGTAAGCGACGTCCTGTTCCGACATGGCGAAGACTGCCACCGACATTGCAGGATCTTCGATGAGCAGGTCGAAGATCGTTTCGATGGGATCTTTCTTTCGCTCTTGCGCGATCTGAGCGATAGTCTTTCCTTGCAGGGGCAGCAGCTTTGGATTCTGAACCACGCTGACCAGAATTGCGTCCGGCCCGGGGACCTCGTGCCATTCGTTATCCCAGCTCGAGTCGTAGGTCTCCATGTCCTTCCGAATGCGGGCGCGAGTCGCCGGATCTTTCAACCGCGCGATCATTTTTGTGTCGCCTCCCTCGTGTACCCACGGCGGAACGAAAGCGGAAAACGAATTGAACCAAGCGGGGTAGGCGTAGGTATCCGCTTCGACATCTATACCGGAATTCCGGGCCGATTCGATGCGAGTGACAATCGCGGGCATACGGCCCCAATTCTTCTTTCCAGCTGCCTTCAAATGCCAGATCTCGACGGGAATGTGTGCCTCTCGACCGATGCGGAACGCCTCCTCGAGCGCGGCATCGATAGTGTTCCCTTCACTGCGCATATGCGTAGCGTAGATGCCGCCGAAGTGAGCGGCCTCGCCGGCCAGGGCGATGAGTTCTTCGGTTGTGGCGTACGGCGCAGGCGCGTATTGCAGCGAGGTCGATACACCCACTGCGCCTTCCTGCATCCCTTGCCGCACGAGCGCCTTATACGTTCCAGCTCAGCCGCGGTAGGCGCGCGATTCTCATCGCCAAGCACCATACGGCGCACCTGAGTCGCGCCCACATAACTGGCCAGGTTAATCCCAAGACCCTGCTTCTCGAGCCGCGCAAAGTATTGACTGAACGTCTTCCAATCGGGGTTGATTTTGTAATGAGCAAATCCGGGCCGGTCGGCGGCGAGCAGCCGGTCGTTCAACGGCGCAATGGAACTGCCTTCACCCGTAATTTCGGTTGTTATCCCCTGAAAAATTTTGGACGGGACATGAGGATTCACCAGCATAGACACTTCGGATTGGCCGAGCATGTCTATAAAGCCCGGCGCGACAATCAACCCGCGCGCATCGATGACGCGACGAGCCGAAGCGTTGGCGAAAGATCCGATGGCGGCAATGTGTCCGTTCTGAATGGCGACATCGCCGGAATACCAAGGCGAGCCGGTTCCGTCAATGATGTGGCCATTGCGAATGATCAGGTCGAAGCGTTGCGCGACGGCAGCGCATGGCAACCCAACCACAAGAAAGAACATTAAGAAGATGCGTATCAAATCAGGATTATATGCTTCGCCAGCCCGCGAGGCGTGGATCGGTTTGAGTCGTGAAATTCCGATGGCGATCGCTACTTTATCGCTCCTGACGGAGAACTCGCTGCAAAATCAGTCAGGCGCACATGATCGATCGCGAAATCCTGTTCGAGATGCGCGAGCGGCTGCAGTGTCTCTACACGCGCTTCAGAGATCGTGTCAATGTAGGGCGCAAAGAATGATTGATAAAGGGGATCGACCGTGAGATCGGCTGGAAAAGGAGAGTACGACGTGCTCCGGAAGGGGCTTTCCGTTGTTGCTTTGGGCCCTGTGGGGAACTCCTGAAAAACTCGGATCGCAACCAAATCGGACGGTGCTCGAAATACCGAATCACAACGCAAAAAGTGCGCGCCCGCCGAACACAGGATACCGCTGACCGGAACGGAGCCACTGTTTAAAGGAATACGAGCGCTTTGCTGGTTTCCGTATAGCGTAAAGAAGAGCGTGCCACGAAGTTCCAAAGGCTCATCCTTGACTTTGTTATAGAAGGCCGCTCCCATCACCGCCCGCATTGAAATAATGCCGGCTTCGAAGCTAAAGGAATATGGAGGTGGTTGCTTGACAGTCCAAGTCTCGCCGTCGGGAGCGCTTAGCGTAACCGTCAGGCCATTTGGTCTAAGTTTCGCGCCAGGGGGAAAGCCGCTGAGTCGAAGTGGTAGTTCGGCGACCGTCTGATCGTGTTCGCCGTCGTAGATACGCCCCAACCATTTCCGGTCCGAATCCAGTTCTATACGGATCGAGCTGGCGGCGATGTTCCGTCGTGACAAATGCGTTTCGAGCGCGAACGCCGTGGTCCAAGGGAGCAGCGAGCTACTGGCCAGGACCACCACGGCCGCCCCGCCCGCCGCTATTCGCGTGCCGAATGTGTTGCGGCGCGCATATTGCCAAAGCAAAATAACCGCTGCCGCCGCGGCGAGTTGTGCCACAAAACAGTAGGTTCTTATCCACTCCAACTCGAACCAGGGCGAGCCCCAATGAATCCACGGGGTGACAAGACGCGCCAAGATTCCAATGACTACCAGTAATGTCGCAAACAACAGTTCTCCCAGTCCGCTCGTGATGGCGGAAAATGCCGCGACCGGGAGCACAAACGCCATGATTAACAAGAGTTGCGTCCAAAGGAGACCGGCCACTTCCTGACCCAGGGAAAATCCAACGGCATGAACAATCACCGCATCCGCCGTCAAGAGAGGCAGATTGATAAAAACCAAAATAAATAGCACCTTGGCGCCAAGCAGACTCTTCCACTCATACGGCCGGGTGAGCCAAAATTGCCGATCGCCCGGCAGCGCTTCCGCATGGATCAGCCTCGCGATGAGAAACCACCAGGTCACGGGAAGAAACGCTCCGAAGACTGGCACGTGGCGTATTCCCCCTAAAATGAAAGCGACAACAGCGAGCAGCGTAATGCCTATTTCGTAGCGCAGGTAGCTTACGTCTTTCTTAAAAATATGGAGCGCCTGTTTCATTTATGCCGCCTTTCGACCCGCTTTTGCCAAAGTGACGAAAATCGATCGCAGCGGCATCGCTTTTATCGCCACTTGTTTCACGTTTTGAAATAGCCGCCCAACGTCGGCCATGGTTCGCTCTCGTTCAAATTGCGTATCCACGAAGCGAATCAGCGAACCGGATTGTTCGGTGTTCAGCCACGCTGCCGGCCAACCGGTCGGGGGCACGCGAGGCTCGTGATCGACGGTGATCTCCACCTCACGAAAACGCTCCGTCAACGACGTCATCTCTTCGGAAAATTGCAAGCGGCCGCGATCCAGGTAGCCGATATGACTCGCGAAACTTTCAATTTCAGCCAAATCGTGCGATGAGATCAGAACCGAAGCGCCTTCGCTATTGGTCAGCAATCCCTCTATCACTTCGTCGCGCACTAGTGAATCGAGCCCGCCGAAGGGTTCGTCCATGACAATTAAGCGCGGCCGGTACGCCAGCGACGAAGCCAGCGCGGCTTTCATGCGCATGCCCCGCGATAAGTGCCGCAGCTTGCGCTGTAAAGGCAAGTCGAACTGGCGCAGCAATTGCTCCGCCCGGCCCGAATCCCAGTTTGGATAGAACGGCCGAAGGTACGCCATGAAGCTCGCTACAGTCATCCAATCCGGCATCTCCTGGTTTTCCGCCACATAGCCGATTTGAGTGAAATCTTGCGGCGAAATCCCCCGCGAATCATGTCCGAAGATCTCGGCGCGACCCGAAGTCGGCTGATAAATATTCATCAGAATCTTTAGCGTGGTGGTCTTACCCGCGCCGTTTGGTCCAAGCAGCCCGTAGATGCTGCCCTCCGGTACGCTCATGTCCATTTCATCGAGCACCAGAGCCCTGCCGAATCGTTTTGAAAGCTGAATCGTCTGGAGTATTTTGTTCATCTTCCGTGTCCGTCTAAACGCTGCCAATGTTGCGTGAGCGCCACCCTTACTTCCTCTAAATCAAGGCCGAGCTTTTTGGCTTCGACCACCAATTGCTCAAGTTCTCTTTTGAGTAGATTGCTTCGTTCGGCCGCCGACGAACCCATCCGTTCCGCAACCACAGTGCCGATGCCCGAGCGGACTTCCAGCACGCCCTGTGTCACCAGATGGCCGATCACCTTGTGCGCCGTGTTGGGGTTGATTTTTAGAGCCGTGCTGAGCACGCGCACTGATGGAAATGCATCGCCAGGCCGCAATTGCCCCGACACGATGGCTTTCTTCGCCGCATAAACCACCTGTTCATACAGCGAAATGCCCGGCTCAAAAGACAGCCGAAATGGAATCACGTCCGTACTATAACAGATAGTACACTGAACACGAAAGCGGTCTTGCGGAGTGCGTTATGCGAGACTTGAAAAATGCAAAATCGGCCGGGCAGCGTCGGCAGTGCGATTCTCTGGATGTTCGTGTTGTCCATTCTCTTGTTCTGGCTTCCGATTTTGGGCCCGCTCATCGCCGGCTTTGTCGGAGGGCGCAAGGCGGGAAGCCTCGGTAACGCGATTCTCGCAGTGCTGTTGCCGGGAATTGTTTTCGGGGTGCTGCTTTTCTTCCTCAGCACCATGCTTACCGGCATCCCTCTGTTTGGATTCGTGGCGGGCGCGGGCGGCCTCGCTATCGCGCTCATCCATGTAGGCCCGCTGCTGATCGGCGCAATCGTCGGCGCGATTTTGTAGTCACCAGCTCAGCGCTTCACAAAATGCGCGTCCATCAGCACCCACGTGTTAGGGTCCAGCGCAACCGATACCGGCTCTTTGTCAACCGCAATTTCGAACTCCTGCTGTTTTGCGGTCATCTCCACTTTCTCGATTCGCAATTGTGCGCTGCCATCCGCTGAAATCCCGATCTCGAGAGGCAATCTGTATGCATCGCCCGGTTGAGTCTGTAAAAGTTGAATCTCGATACGCTTCGATGCTGCGTTGTAGCGCCATCCCCCTTGCACGACGGGCGAGCCGGGACGATTCAACCATTGATGAAAGAACCAGCCCAGATCGAGGCCGGAATCTTCTTCCATCACTTTCCGCAAATCGTCCGTCGAGGCATTGCTGTCGCGATAACGCCGATAGTAATCGCGAATGCCGGTCCAGAATTTATCAGTGCCCATCAGTCCGCGCAGCATGTGCAGCGTCCAACCGCCCTTCTGATAAACGATCTGGTTCAGCACCTTGCTCATATCCGACAGATTTTCGTGGACCACCGCGACCCCCGGGTCTCTCTTCTCCGCAGTGAACACGCCGTCGCGGCTGCGCTTTAGTCCAGCGACGAAGGCGTCGCGTCCCTCGTAGTGTTCGGTACAAAGCAGCGCAAAATACGTTGCGAAGCCTTCGCTGAGCCAAACATCGTCCCAATCCTTCTCGGTAACCGAATCTCCAAACCACTGGTGCGCGGTCTCATGCGCCACCAGGCTGAAGGCGGGGCGATTGCCGACGGAGCGCTCGCCATAGAATATTTCGCTTGCGTGTTCCATCCCGCCATTCACTCCGGCGGCTTCGACATTAGCGAGCTTCTCGTATGGGTAGGGGCCGATACGATCGGCGTAAAATTCGATGGCTTGCCGCGAGGGGCCTTCAAATGTGACGACGCCTGCGTCGCGATCCTGATGATCTACCCAAGTTTGGAGCTGGACACCTTCGGCCTTCGCAAAGTTCCGATACGCAAACTGCGCGACGCCAATGTTGTCCAGCCATGACGCGATGGGTACCGACTGCTTCCAGTGCGTGACTCTTCGGCCATCTCCCAGATCGGTCTCTTCCTGCAGCAGGCCATTCGCGACGACCTGATATTTCACAGGAGCCGTCACTATGAATTCGCTGGTTGCTTTGTCATA
Source organism: uncultured Acidobacteriaceae bacterium (assembly GCA_963808405.1). Lineage (GTDB taxonomy): Bacteria > Acidobacteriota > Terriglobia > Bryobacterales > Bryobacteraceae > Bog-105. The sequence goes on from CAWEFG010000001.1 coordinate 304,185, forward strand.
AGGATGGTCGATCATGGGCAGCCATTCGCGCGCTTTGTCAGGCCAGTTGCTGCTGAAGAAGGTGCGCTCGCCATATTTATTGGCGCCGATACGCAAGCCGGTGGCAGGAATGCCGCGATACCGAATCGTGAACTGCCTGCGCTCGCCCGTCCTCGCTGCGGGCGCAATCGCGATCGTCAAACGGTTCGATTTATGCGTATATGGAACGGGCGAACCGTTCGACGTTACTTCCGAAACAGTCATTCCCTTCCCGTTCGAAGCCGACGTAAGATCGAGCGCCAGCTCTTTCACGCTGTCATCCAGCAATCGCACATCCACGATCGCCTCGCCGATGATTTCATCGGTTTCATCACTGAGCGTTATGCGAAAGGTGTAGTTCAGAGCATCGATGCCGGGCTGCCGCGGATACGTATCGGCCGCTGCACGCGAGCCGCTCATCCCCATGAACATCAGGAAGGCTGCCGGTGTTGCGATGGATCGAATCTGCACTGCGAGTTAGTTTACGACACCGGCGGCCGTGAGAACTCGACCAATTCCCGCACCGCTGCCACGACGGCATCCGGCTGTTCCAATGGCACCCAATGTCCACCGTGACTCAGGCGAACGTGCCGGCCGGATTCACTCTGTTCTACCCAATAGTCGCGTTCCTCCAGCTCGCCTTGCTGAGCATTCGAAGCGGACAGGATGATAAAAGGGGTGCCGCGCGGAATGGGCATGAGAAGCGCCGCTTTGGCACTCGCCGGAAGCGCTTCAAGATGAGCCGCCATGGTCTGAAAGCACTTCGCACTGCTCCAATGGGCGCGGACCATGGGCCAGACTTCCCGAGGGAGTTTTTGAACTTCTCCGATCAGTCCCTCCATTACGCCTCTTCCCTGCCCCGCCGTCGCTCGCGCGACCAGTTTGGGAAAGAATCGGCTGCCCGATGCTAATGTCGCGAGTGCCGCCCTGACCAGGCCGAACCGCGCCAGAAGAGCGCCGCGACGAGATAACTTCGCGCCCAACTGAAGCCGCTGTTGTTCCTTCAGCCCACAATACGCCCAGTAATTCAGCGAGACCGGATCTACAAAGACCAACCCGGCAACTTCGTCCGCCCTGGCATTCGCGTAAGCACGAATCAGCAGCCCGCCGAACGAGTGCCCAACCAAAATGTATGGAGGCCGAAGGCCTGCGCTCGAAAGAAGAGCGTGCAGTTCCATCACGGATTCGTGAACCGTTCTTGGCGCGGCACATCTCTCACTCCAGCCAAGTCCCGCGCGATCATAGCTGCAGACCCGAGTGAAACCTGCGATTTTCGGCTGCACCACCGCCCAGCTCAGCGAGCTCGCGGCAATTCCCGATTCCAACACCACGGACGGGCTTCCAATTCCCTGCTCAATCAAATGAAGACGGCACGGTCCGATGTCGATCAGGCGGCCAGGGGGCGGATACCGTCTTCTATCGAGGTGCGCGGCAAGCGCTTGATAAGCAATTCCTGCTAAGATCAGCGCGCCTACAAACACCAGGAAGATCACGGAGCTGCCGAATCAGTCGGCGCTGATCACTTCGCCGGGAAGTATCGGTCGCGTCCGCGGCAGTAATCCGAAGATCGCGGCAAGCCCCAGGCCAACAAGTACGATCACGAAACCCGCCAGTTTCACCGCGTCCACGGCATGCGTGCGCGGCAAAGCTTTCCAAAGCGCGAGCAGTAACGCTTGCGCGAAAGGAATCGACCAGACCGCGCCGTAGAAGTAGCGTCGCTCCGTTCCTTCGCCCTTTGTGGAGGGCTTCACGCGCGGCAAAATTCCGAACCCGCCCAGAAACGCGATCACAACAAAAAGCGGAAAATACGCATAAGCGTAGATCTGCCTCAGATACCAGCTGCCGGTAGCCGTCGCGACCAGTAAGCCCACCAAATTCAAGATTGCGAAATTCAAAAGCGCGTTCCAGGCGAACGTGTAACAGACGCGGCGGTACAGCGGATTCGGCTTGTCTTCGCAAAAGTGGAGAATGTAGGGCCGGGGCTCGACACCCGGCAGTTTCCCGAATAGTCCGGCGAGCCCCGTACCAGCCAGTACAATCGTCAGCCAGCCCAGGTTTCGAAGTCTCGGCCCGTGCGCGAACAAACTGAAGGTGAGAGGCCCGGGCGCCAAAAAGAAAACCCAAATCCAAATCGGCCAGTGCGCCACGCGGTAGATGACCTTGTTGCGTTCGCGAATCCTACGTTCATGCGCGTATTCGACTCTTACGGTGTAGGACATCCCTTGAAGAGATCGTACTATTCCCCGCCCCACTTCCGCTCCACAAGCGCTTTTTTTGAATCGCTGCGCATATTTTTACGTATTTAGCTGTTGAAAGGCTAAGAGCTCGTTGGTAGCGATCGTTTCATCGGGTACCGTATGTGCGGACGATGCCGCACGTCTGCCCCCTTTTAGCGATGTAGTGGAAGCCCACAAGGCCATGGTCTACAGCATCCTGTGGCACTTCCTGCGCGACCGCGGCTTGGCTGAGGAACTCGCGCAAGAAGTTTTTCTTCAGCTGCACCGGAACTGGGCATCCATGGAATCGGAAGTGCACATTGTGTTTTGGCTGCGCAAAGTGACCAGCCATCGCGCCATCGATTTTGCGCGAAAGCGAAAGAGCCGTCCCGAATTGAGTTTGGAGGAAGCGGGCGAACCCACCGTACTCGAGCGGGTCCATGATTCGTTTCTTTCCTCGTATCTGGAGCGTATGGTTGCATCGCTTCCTGAGAAGCAGCGGATCGTGATCACGCTTAGGTATCAGGAAGGGATGGAGCCGCAAGAAATTGCCAAGGTGCTGCGGATGAACGTGAACACTGTCAAGACGCAGATCTTTCGGGCGCTCGAATTACTCCGGGCCAAAACAGCCCACAGCCTGACCGCTGACAGATAGGAATTGAAATGACACCCTTTGAAGAACAATTGAAGCAAGCGCTGGCTCGGCGCGAGCCATCACGCGATTTTACGGCGCGTGTGCTTGCTGAAGCCGCGCAACAGGGAAGGCGCACGGAAGCAAATGGCCGCTCGCACTGGTTCGGTCGCGTGCAGATGCGGCGCTTCATTACGGTAACCGCCGCGTTTCTGGTGATTAGTGGAGGAGCGGTTTACGAGCAGCACCGGCGCATCACTCGCGGGGAAGCTGCAAAGGAGAATTTGCTGATGGCAATGCAAATAGCGGGATCGAAGCTGCACGAAGCGCAGGGGCGCGTCTTCCATGTCGAGATTACGGAGATGGCGCAATGAGACCGAAGCTGGTTTTGTGGATATTGCCGGTCGCGCTGGCTTTCTCAGCAGCCGCGCAGGACGTCAAAATGCCCGTAAACCTCGATAAGCTGGCCGCCCACGCGAGTGAATCGGTAGACGTGACACTCGACGCCTCCATGCTGCAGCTCGCCGGCGGGTTTCTTTCGAAAAACGATCCGGACGAGGTGCAGGTAAAGAAAATTATCTCCAGACTGAAAGGCGTTTACGTCCGCAGCTTCGAGTTCGACAAAGAAGGCCAGTATTCAATGAGCGATGTGGAAGCGATTCGATCGCAGCTCCGACCGCCGGCCTGGTCGAGGATTATAGGAGTGAAATCGATCAAAGGCGAAAACTCGGAAGTGTATCTGAAAAAAGATGGCGATCAGGTGGGCGGGCTGGTGGTCATCGACGCCGAGCCGAAGGAATTGACTATCGTTCACATCGATGGAGCCATCAATCCCGAAGAGCTTAGCGAACTGGGCGGGCACATGGGCATCCCGAAGATGGGCGGAACGGCCGCAAAGGACAAAATGAAACAGAAGCGGGACAAGGACAAGGATAAGACAAAAGACAAAGACGACGCGCAAGGAGATCGCTAATGATCCGGCGCTTGATCGCAATTGCCGCTCTTTTTCTCGCACTCCCCCTCGCGCTTCCCGCCTCTGAGTTTGAATGGCTGGTCCGGGAAATCTCCCGGCAAAGCGGCGCAAAACCGGAACATATTCCCCTTTTCGGCCTTGTACGCTTTGTGGTCGCAGTAGGACATCCGGCCGGCACAAGCGAGCTGAAAATTGCAATTTTTGAACACGCCCGTTTAAATCCGCAGGCCTTCAGCGAGCTGATGGATACTACGACCCAAGGGGATTGGAAGCCCATCGTGCGGGTGCGCTCGCGAAAAGGAGAAACGACGAACATCTATGCTCAGACGCATGGAAAAGAACTGCGTCTGTTGATCGCTTCATTAGAGAGTGGTGAAACAACATTAGTGCAGGTACGCGTCCGGCCGGAAGAGCTGATGAAGTTCATCGATGAACACCAGGGATCTAAGAGGTGAGCTCCCCGACGCGACTTCGCCACCACGTTCCGGCGAGTGTTGCCGCGATAATGAACGATCCGCCAAGGAGCGCGAACGGACCCGGCCTCTCGCCTTGAATCAACCACGTCCAGATGGGATTCAAAACAGGCTCAACCAGCAGCAGCGTAGACGCTTCGAGTCCCGCGACGTGCCGTATGGAACGAGTGACAAGGATGTAGGCCAGCCCGATTTGAAAGATGCCGAGATAAAGCAAAACAGCGACGTCCTTTACTCCAGCGTGGCTGATGGGAATTGTCCAGGGAAAACATGCCGTAAATGCGATGAGGTTGCCCGCAATAACTACCGCAGTCGGAGACTCGACCCTACGCTGGCGCTTGCCGATCCAACGCAAGCCCGTCAAAGTCAGCGCCCAGGTCAGGCCGGTGAACACTCCCAGGATGTTTCCGCGAGCCGGGTCGGGCGCAGTCATCGCGATGCGCTGCGTTCCCAAAAGCAGCAACGACGCGCCGGCTGCAACCGCCGAAATCACCATTACATCGACAGCGCGGATTTTCTCTCGCAATACAAATGGCCCAAGCAGCAGCAGGTAAAGCGGCGCCGTCGATTGCAGGAAGATTGCGTTTGCGGAAGTAGTTAGTTTCGTTGCCAAAACAAACAGCACCAGGGTTGCCGCATAGGTCGTCCCGACCAGCCACGTTCGCAGCTTCCAGCCATGCCGCGCTTCCGGCATGAGCGTCCATAAGGCAACCGCGGCGATCCCGGATCGAAATCCCGCAACCTGCCAACTGGTCAGCGAACAAGTCTTAATAGCAGCTCCCCCGGTCGAAAACAGAAAAGCCGCCGCGAAGAGCTGTAGCCGGTTCAACGTACCCGAAGTGGCTTCGCTCGAAATCAATCGTCATGGTACCCGGTGAAGCTGATAGTATGTGCGCCAGAACCATGCGACGACGAGATGTCTTAAAGGCGCTGGCTGCGGCGCCGCTTGGCTTCGGCACCGATCTCCGCAAAAACCGGCAGCAGCAGCGCTATCAAGCAAACTGGAATTCTCTCGACAGCCGCCCGACGCCGGCCTGGTACACCGACGCGAAATTTGGGATCTTCATCCACTGGGGCGTCTATTCCGTCCCTGCATTCGCCGCCGTCAATGTGAAGGATGAGAACCCTTACGCGGAATGGTACTGGAACTCACTGACCAACGGTATGAAAGCGAAAGGCACCACCGGCGACGGTGCCCTCACCTGGGCTTTTCACAAGCGGGTCTACGGCGCAGATTTTCCGTATTTCGATTTCGCCCCGCTGTTTCGCGCCGAACTTTTCGATCCGGATCGCTGGGCTGCGGTGTTTGTCCAATCGGGCGCAAAGTATGTCGCCCTTACGTCGAAACATCACGAAGGATTTACGCTCTGGCGAAGCCCGGAAGCAAATCGTTCCTGGAAACGCCCTTGGAACAGCGTCGACATAGGACCTAAGCGCGATCTCGTAACGGAGCTGAGCGAAGCCGGCAGGCGCAAAGGGTTGCGCATGGGCATCTACTATTCGCTGTACGAGTGGTACAACCCGCTGTGGCTCTCCGACAAACAGCGTTATGTGACCGAACACATGATGCCCCAATTCAAAGACGTGGTCACGCATGTGAAGCCCTCGATCATTTTTTCCGATGGCGAATGGGACCTGACCAGCGCCGAATGGCATTCGCCGGAACTGCTGGCGTGGCTTTTTAACGAGTCGCCCGTAAAAGATGAAGTCGTGATCGACGACCGCTGGGGAAAGGACACGCGCCACAAGCACGGCGGATACTACACCACCGAGTACACCTCCGGCATGCAGCAATCCGGCCATCCGTGGGAGGAAAATCGCGGCATGGGCTTTTCCTACGGCTACAACCGAATGGAAACCTTGACTGACTACCGGACGAATCGTGAGCTGGTGCTGATGCTGATCGATATCGTCAGCCGTGGCGGCAACCTGCTGCTCGACATCGGCCCAACCGCGGACGGCCGCATTCCAGTGGTTATGGAGGAGCGGCTCACGTCAATCGGCAATTGGCTCCGCCCCAACGGCGAGGCCGTGTACGGAACACGCGCTTGGAATCGATCCAGGCAGTGGAGCAACGGGACCGTGCCGCGCATGGAGGAAAAGGAATTTAGAGCGGAGTACGACATCACGAAACTCGTCGATTCCCCGCCCTCCGGCAATGCCCGCGTAGACGCATTTTTCACTGCCAAAGACGATGCGGTTTACGCTTTCCTGCCTCGCTGGCCCGAAAACGATGTCGTGTTGGACGGCTTCGCGGCATCGTCGGCCGCTAAGATCAGTCTGCTCGAAAGCGGCAACGATTTGGCTTGGCACGCGCAAGGAAACAGCGTGCGCATTCAGATGCCCGATTCGCTGCGATCGAAGATGCCGTATCGCGAGGCCTATGTTCTGAAAATGTCCGGCGTGAAAAGCGTTTAGACATCCATAAAACTGCGGAACGGCTCTACGATCGCGAATTTACCGCGTGCGAGATCGTGACCAGCGCCTTCGACAGCAACAATCTCAGTTCGCGCGCGAATGAAGTGGATAGCGGCACGCATCTCCTCCATCGATCCGAACGGATCGCGCGTACCGTGAACGAACATGGTGGGAACGCGTAAGGCCGGGAAATGAGCGGTCCTCAGCTCCTGCGGCTTGCGAGGTGGATGCAGGGGATAGGAGAGCAGCAATAGACCCTCCGTGCAAGCCGGATCTTCGGCCGCCAGAATGCTTGCCTGCCGCCCGCCGTAAGAATGGCCGCCCAGGAAAACTTTACCAGTTTGCAGAGCGCGCAAGACCGCAACTGCGTCTTGCAAACCACTGCGATCCTCCGCAGCCGATTTGGGAAACGGCGGTCCCGTGGGACGGCGCTGGCGGAAAGGCAAATCGCAGCGAAGCACCAAAAATCCTGCTGAACAAAATGCCGTTGCGACCGCGTTAAGCAATGCCGATTGGCAGTTCGCGCCGGCTCCATGGGTGAGGACCAAACCGGCAGTTGCACGCTGCGGCGTTTGGTGAAGAAACCCACGCACAGATCCTGCTTCGAATGGCGCCGGCGCGTTCATGGCTCATGTTATCGGAGTGAAAACGACGACATGATATACTCCCGCGCTAGGTACACGAGATGCGAACAGCTAAGCAGGCACTTATCACGGCTGCGGCTTCAGCCACCTTTTTTTTGACAATCGGTTGTGCGCCTTTGCCCCACAATCCAGCGGAGAAATACATTCTTGTCGCGGACAACACCAAAATTCCGTACTGGCAAACGGCTATCTCCGGATTGAACCGGGCCACCGCGGAAATGAAGGTGCATTCCGAGGTTCAGGGTCCCGACGGGCACGATCCTAAGGGAGAGCACGACGCATTTCAACGCGCAGTGGCCGAGAAACCTTCCGGCATTCTCATTTCCGCCGCCGACGCTTCCATCATGACGCCCGATATCAATTCCGCTTTGGCGCAGAACATTCCCGTCATCACCATCGATTCCGATGCCTCCCAAAGCAAAAGACTGTTCTTTGTCGGCACCGACAATTACACCGCCGGCACCATCGGCGGAAATTTGACCTCAAAGCTGCTGGGCGGCAAAGGCAACGTTGTCATCTTCACCATGCCCGCTCAAGCCAACCTGCGAGACCGGCTGCATGGTTATCAAGCTGTGTTCGCGGAACATCCGCAGCTTAAGGTCGCGCAAGTTGTCGATATGCAGGGCAACTCGGATATCGCCTTCGACAACACCAAAAAGTTACTTGAGAGTAAGGCTAAAGTGGATGCCTTCGTGTGTCTGGAGGCCTTGGCCTGTTCGGCAGTTGCAGATGTCGTGAATAGAAATAATATGGGCGGTAAAGTGACCATTGTCGCCATGGACACGGATCCGGGGACCATCGATTGGATCAACAAGGGCGTTATTTCCGCCACCATTGCGCAAAGGCCTTACACCATGGCTTATTACGGCACCAAGCTGCTCGATGACATTCATCACCATCCACCAAACCCTCTTGTCGGCAATTGGTCGCAGAACTCGTTTTCACCGCTTCCCACCTTCGTGGATACGGGTACATTCGTTGTCGACAAAGGCAACGTGGGAACCCTTTCGCAAGCGCCGCAGGGCGCGGCCGGCAGTCAATAGCTGGCTGAGAGCCCGCCGGTCACGATGAAAGTCTGAGCCGTGACTGAAAGGAGCGGTTTTCAGGCCAGCGATTCTGGCAACTTTGCGCCCCGCAGTGCGCTAACGTTTGCTCTCACCCTCCGCCGTCTTCGTCTCGCCGGTGTCGGCCGCCCAGTCATCCGCACCCACATCTCCGATATTGGTAAGCCCCAGCCGCCCATCCCTCGCTTCCACCACCTCAATGCCGTCGTTATCGCGCAGCTCCTCATCGATGTCGAACCGGTCTGATCCCGGATGCGCAATCGAACTGGCCCCGCCTAAGCTGGTGGGATCGCCCGTCGGCTGTGCAGGGCCCGATCCCATTTCATCCGGCCGCGCCTCGTTATCGCCCGTTTCTTCTGGTTGCATAGCACCCAGTGGACCACGCCCGCCGCGCTTTGGTTTCTCTGGTACTGCTTCCTGCGGCGCTCGCCTGCCAATGACGCGAAGAAAGCTGCAGCGAAGAAACCGCGCACTGCGAAGGGGATGAACTTGCACCGGAAGTGAGATCCCTGGAAATATCCAATCCTCGCGGAAATGTGACAGCCGGCCGCCGCTGAAGTTCACGAGTGAAACCGGCGTATACTCTCGAATAGAAAGCTCAATGCAACGCATCGCATTACGTGTGTGCCTGCTCGTATGTTTCGCCCTCGCGGCTTACGGCGGAGATCCGCGTCTGCAAATCGAGCCCGCGCACCCGCATCCCGGCGGTAAGCTCACCATCACCTACGACCCCAAGACCGGCCCCCTGGAACAGTCGGATACTTTCACCCTGGTGTACGGCTTCACGCAGTTTGAGAACAAGCGCGCGGCGCTTCAGCAGAAAGGCGGTCAACTCACCGTCGAGATCGCATTACCAGCCGACGTCGTCTATTTCTGGTGCTGGGTGGAAGGCAAAACGCCGGACAAGCGCGACACCAATCGCGGGGGCGTGTGGGACACCTATCTCTACAATTCCGCCGGCATGCCGCTGCAAGGCGCGCGCGCGATTCGCGCATCCGTTTATGGCACGCAAAAACAGCCGTTCGATTCCGCCGCCGTTCAGTTGATTCTCATTGAAGAAGAGCTGCGCGCTTTTCCGCAAAACGCGCGCGCCCGCGCGCAGTGGTGGAGGGCGCGGTTCGCCGATGCCGGAGGGACCAATGCCGCCCGCGATGCGCTGCTGTACGAGATCGGCGTGTTCTTCGCTTCGCACCTGAACGAACCCTGGGCTTATCAGGCAGCGGCTCTCGGGTACAACAACCTGAACCGCAACCCGCAAGCCATCGAAGTGCTCCGCGCCTTCATCAAGCGCTTCCCCGCGGATCCGCGCTGTGACAGCGTCATTCTGACGTTGCTCGGGAATTTCGGGACGGAAGCCGATCTGGAAGCGCTGGCGCATGTCTCGCCGCGCTGGGTGGCCAATCGCAGTTACTGGAGCGTCCTGATGAATTCATACCAGCGCTCGCATGCAGACTCCCAAAAGCTGTTGGAAGCCGGACGAGCGCTGCTCGCTCTTACCCCGGCCGCTCAGGACGAGCTCGGGCAGACACGTTACCGAATCGCCGAAACCTGGCTGGCCAACGGCCTCGATCCAATCGCGGCGGAAAAAGTGGCGCGTGAAGCCGTCGCCATCTCGGAAACCGGCCCGAAATTAGAGATGACCGCGAATGTCGCGGCGGATCCCAAGGCTCGCAAGAATTTCATCTTGGCGATTCACCGCAGCACGCTGGGGTGGGCGCTTTTTCTCGAAGGCCGTTACCCGGAAGCGCTGCTGGAATTACAGCGCGCCGCGGAGATCCGTGAGACAGAAAAGTACGCCGCGCGAGCGGTCTATTACCGGCTCGGCCGCACTCTCGAGAAGCTCGGCGAGCCTGCGCAGGCCATGGACGCGTACCTCAAGGAGCTGGCCTGGGGCGATCTCGAAAAGCCTACGCGCGCGGCAATCGCGGAACTCTATCGAACTTCACACGGGAGTGCCGATGGCCTCGACGATTATGTCGGCACTCGCGTCAATGACCTGCTGGCGCAGTCCGCCGATGACGCTGCCGAACCCGTTGAAGAGATGAGCGCCAAGGTCGGCCGCTTCGACTTGCGCGGACCGGATGGGCGGCCGGTTCAGTTAAGTGCCTACCGGGGCAAGCTGGTGATCCTCGAGTTTTGGGCCACTTGGTGCGGCCCCTGTCTCAAATCGCTGGAGAGTACGCGCGCGCTCACCGACAAATTTCCAGGCCGGATCGTGGTTCTCGCGGTTGCCGTCGATGACGAGGAGACTCGCCCGCGCGCCGTGAAGTATCTCAAAGATCATGGCTACCCTTTCACGCTTTTATTCGATGATCAAACCCGGCGCGATCTCCCGGTAACAGCGGTGCCGGCACGCTTTCTCATCGATCCCGAAGGCATCCTGCGAATACACGAGTCCGGCTGGTCGCCCGAGCAAGAACTCGTTTTCGAGAAGAAGCTCTCGGCAATACTCCCGGCGGCGCGCTAAGCCGACTAGGGGAGCTTGCTGAACTTATCTAGCTTCCACATGCGCGGGTCAAATTGAAAGGGAATGGCGTCACCGCGTTGAATTCTTTGAAACTCAGGATGTGACAGGTTGAACAAATAGTTGAATTCGCCTGAGTGACGGCCGAGGGCACACGGGCAACGGCTGAAACTTGCGAGGTTAGCCAGCCTGTTCCAGTGTCTTGCAAAATCACGGGTGGCGGATTGATCGCTCTCCAGCCGACAGGAATGCGCTCTCTTCAATGCAGTGAATGGATAAATCGTCCGGAATTTGCGCGGAAACAGCCGCGTACGTCGGAAGGGGATTCTGTGGCGCTTCGTGCATCCATACTTCGAGTGTCGCGAGTGAAAGAGATTGTGAGGTATAGACGATGAGCTGCCCCTTGTGGTGCCACCTACCGGATGTCTCCAAGCCACCGTGGCCAGAAAACGCTGTTTCGACGTATATTCTCTTGCAGATCCGCCAGACCTCCATCTATGTATGGATTCCGTACTCCAGAGCAGAGAGTAGCTCGTCTACTTGCTGCATTTCCTCGGGATTTCCCTCGAACAGCACGTCGAGGGGTGTTCGATTGTTGAGGTTGCGGTGTGGCTGCTGAAGCCATCGCATCGCGTTTACTCGCCCATCTAGCGCTACCGTTGCATGAGCAACGATGTCCGCCTTCCTCGCTGCTGCGGGGTCTACTGCCATGTGTGCCATGTTTTCTACGTCCTCGTGATCGCTTTATTATCAGTTCTGATGTCAAATGACGATTCGGCTCGTTCGCAAGCAGACTTCCACGATTAAGGGCACCGCCTAGACCATAATATGGAACGCCATAATATGGAACGCCATAATATAGAACGCCGCTGATCGGCGAAACGAAGCAATACTACAGGTTTCTTTCGGAGAATGACACGTCTGACCAAGTGTCGCCGAACAAACCAAGAAGGCGACTACATACACGTCGCCTCGCAAAGAATAGTGGGCTGATACCGTAGGCATCTCACTAGGGAGATTCCTAGTTATGCACCTGTCGGCGCTAAGTGACCGGGAAACGCTCACGTTCAAACCCGCCATGATAAAACTGCATCTGAGCACGCCAAGATGGCTATCCTGCCCGGGAAGCAGTATTTCACAGTTCTTCTACTTGGCGCTGCCTTCCTTTCATCGCCTGCCGGCGCTCAGTCGGACAGTGCCGATTCACCCGGTACAATCGATCCAAATAAGCTCCTGGACGCCATGCGGCAATACGCCGATCACTATATTTCAAACCTGCCCAATTTCGTTTGTATGCAGGTCACACGGCAGTTCGAGGCGGGCAGAAAGCCGACACACTGGCATAAGGGCGACACCCTGACCTCCAAACTGGTATTCAGTCAAGGACGCGAAGAACGCACCCTCGAGCTGGTCAATGACAAGCCGGCGAGAGCAGGTGCCAGGCGGCGGCCAGGGCCGCTGACCACGGAAGGAGAATTCGGAATATTGCTTGCCAATGTGCTGGGCGCCGGGAGCGACGCTTCCCTCGCCTGGAACGGCTGGGATAGCCTGCATGGAAAGCGTGTCGCCGTTTTCGACTACTCGATCGACAAGGAACACTCCACTCTGCGATTGAGCCTCAGCGATTTGGCCAGAGGCATCGTTCCTTACCACGGCTCGATTTACGCAGATCCGGCGACGGGCGCGATCCGCCGGATCACCAACAGCGCTTTCGATATCCCGCCGGAGCTTCAGACGCGGAGTATTTCAACAACAATCGAATACGATGACGTTGCCATCGCTGGAAAGACTTACATCTTGCCGGTGCAGGCCACAGTTTGGATGACGACCGAGACCAACAACGTCCGTAACGAGATCGAGTTTACCGGCTACCGCAAATTTGAGACCGACTCGATCATCACGTATGGACCGGAGCACGACGGCCCTAAAGAATGATGCTGTTGAAAAACTCGTTATGTCGCCGCAATCGGACGGAGGAGCACCAGGGCCGCTGCGAATTCCGGCGTTTGACTGAGATTTCTAACATGCTCGCCACATCCTCATACCGGTTGATCTTCAGCGTGTGGTAGATCGAAGGTGTGCACGCGATCAGCCCGCGCAAGTATGGGACATTAGGCTGTGTGACCTACTGGGGGAATGGGAGCCCTCGGCCACGTTGGGAACTTTTTCGCCCGCAACGACGTGCCGATCCAAAAGGCGACAACGCCGCAACCTGGGCGTAATAAGATGGGCACTCGAATCCTGGCAGCAACGGGCGAGTCCGCGAAGCCAGCACAATGGCGCTTGAAGATCACGTTTTGGCTGGACGTGACATTACTGGTCTCGATCTGCGCGTTGCAGACCGTTCGCTTTACCGGACTTGTTCTCCATGAGTGGCTTGGACTCGCGATGGTGGGTATGGTTCTTGCTCACCTGCTGCTTGCCTGGAGTTGGATTGCCTCCCAGAGCCGCCGCTTCTTCACCTTGCGATCCATCCGCGCGCGCATCAACTACCTTCTCAACCTAAGTCTTTTCGGCGCCGTCACCGCAGTGATCTTCTCCGGCATTCTGATATCGCAGAAGGCGATTCCGACGTTGACCGGCACGAAAGCCGCGCCGGACATGGACTGGCGTTGGGATACTCTTCACAACCAGTTCTCGGCGGCCGTACTCATGCTGGTGGGGTTTCATCTGGCAATCAATTGGGAATGGACGCTCGCGGCCGGACAGAGCATCTTTCGCCGCTTCCTGGAAGGCCCGCGATGAAATTCGTCCAGGTGTTATCACGGCTTGCCCTTCTCTCGCTGGCCGCCGCTGCCTTTGTCGCCTTGACTGGAATTTATGGCGGTTCAGTGCGGCCTCCTTTCGCTAATCCGGAGTGGCGGGCCTGGCGACGGCATCGTCCGTCCCCACCAGAACTCGGTAAATTCCCAGAACTCGTTGGCGAACTTATCATCGTGGCGGTCTTCGGTGTGGGTGGACGCATCGTATTTCGACTGCGGCTTTCTCCTGCGCCCCGCAATGAGGGGCAACCAATCTTGTTGGGCTTGCACCAGGAAGCAAGGAACTGCAAAAAGAGTTTTTCAACAGCGACGGAATATAGGTGAAACCCAATTCTGCTGCTACATTAGAGTGCATGGCAATTGCGGAGGGCAAGGCACTCCCGTCGGACATGCAGGCCGGTTCAGCCGACGCTTTGCGGTCCCGTATTGCCGAGCTCGAAGCTCGCGTCCGAACGTTAGAAACCCGCGAATCGCGTTATGAGCGCGTGTTTTTTGAAAATCCCGTTCCTTCCATTATTTATTCGGCCAATTCGCTGGAGATTCTGGAGGCCAACGACAGCGCGTTAGCGCTATATGGTTACGGGCGCGAGCACATTTGCTCTCTCAAGCTGATCGATCTTTTCGCTCCGGAAGCCTACCGCAATCGCCCCGATCTGCTGGGCGAGCTGCGCAAACCCACAAATTCCATCGGCCCCTTCGTTCATCGCGCCGCAGCCAAGCAGGAGCTTGTCGTCAGCATGATTTTTTTCACCTTTCAAGTGAGAGACGTCAGCGCGCGCCTGGTGATGATTCAGGACGAGACCGCCCGCCACACCGCGGAAGAAGCGCTGCGATCGAGCGAAGAGCGCTTTCGAGAGCTGTTTGAGAATGCCAACGATGTCATATTCCTTCACGACCTGAAGGGAAAAATCCTGGCGGTCAATCGCGCGGCGGAGTATCTGACCGGCTACTCTCGCACCGAAGTTCTGGGCAAGAATTTCGAAGAGCTTGTGGCGCCCGAAGCGCGTCATCAAACCCAAGACAGTATTCGCGCCCACCTCGGCGGCAGCGCTACGCAGCATTACGAGCTTCCGATCATTTCTAAGTTCGGCACCCCGCGCGCTCTCGAGGTAAGCACCCGCATTATCTATCGCCGCGGCCATCCTATCGCCATACAAGGCATCGGGCGCGATATTACCGAGCGTAAGCTCGCTCAGCAGCGGCTGCTCGAATCCTCCTATGAGTTACAGCAGAAAAACGAAGAATTGAGCACCGCTCTCCGCTTGGCCCGCGAAGCGACCCAACTCAAGGAGCAGTTTCTCGCCAACACTTCGCACGAGCTCCGCACGCCCATGAACGGAATCATGGGAATGATCAACCTGCTGAATAACACCAAGCTGACCTCCGACCAGCAAGAGTATGCCGAAGCCGTCAGTCAATGCGCGAACGATCTGCTGACCATCATCAACGACCTGCTGGACCTCTCGCAAATCGAAGCCGGCCGCCTCTCGCTTACCGACGAGCGTTTCGACATGCACGACAGTTTGCGAGCGGTAGTGAAAATGCTTCGTATCCGAGCTGTGGCAAGAGATCTGACTCTCGAGTATGAAATCGATCCGCGCCTGCCCGCTTACGTCTACGGTGACAGCGTCCGCTTCCGCCAAGTGCTCACCAACCTGATTGCGAACGCAATCAAATTTACTCCCACCGGTGGCGTAAGCGTGCGCTTGAACATGGCGGCCGACAAGACTCAGGTACGTTGCGAAGTCAGCGATTCCGGTATTGGCGTCGAGGAATCGGTCCGCGAGCGCATTTTTGAGGCATTTTTTCAGGCCGACGGCACCACTCGCCGCCGCTTTGGCGGGACCGGCCTTGGTCTGACCATCAGCAAGCAGCTGGTCGAAATCATGGGGGGCCGCATTGGCACTTTCAACAACGATCCAGCGCCGGGTTCCACCTTCTGGTTCGAGTTGCCCTTTCGGCCCGCCAAGTCAATCAGCCTCGACAGCGGCTTGGTTTCTACCTGGCGGGATATATTGTAGCCCGCCCGCCTGACCCCGGCAGACTATCATTAAAACGGAACTTCGCTGAACTTTAACTCGTAAAGTAAACGAAGGAGCAACTTATGCGCCCTATTATTTCACTCTCGCTTCTACTTCTGGCCGGATCGCTTTCAGCCTTCGCCTCTATTGACAGCGGCTTACTCGCCCTGGTGCCTGCCGGATCGAAGCTGGTCAGCGGTATCGATGTCGACGCCGCCCGGAACTCTGAATTCGGCCACTATATGTTGACCAAGATGCAGGCGGACGATCGCAACTTCGAACAATTCGCCCAGCAAACCGGATTCGATCCACGCCGCGACCTCCAGTACATTATCTTTTCGAGCCCGGTGGCCAACGCCCATCAGATGGGATCCAGGTTCGCAATCCTTGCCCGCGGTACCTTCGACCAGCAGCGCATCATAGCGATAGCTAAAACCAAGGGCGGAGTGGTTCAGACCTATCAAGGCGTGGATTTGCTTGTCCAACCCTCGGGCGCTCAGAAAACGGCCGTCGCATTTCCGCAACCCGGCATCGCCGTCATGGCTGATCTCGTGACCCTACAGCAGATCGTCGCCAGTCGCGCCTCCCCTACTCCGCTGGATGCCGCCCTGCAGCAGCAGATCTCAAAGATAACCCCAGACAGTGACGCATGGTTTGTGTCTCTAATGCCCGGCTCATTCCTCGCCAACCAGATAAAGGAACAGACCAAGCAACCCATGCAGCACGCCGAAGTCTTGCAATCCGTCCTGCAATCGAGCGGCTCGATTCACTTTGGCGACCAGATTCAGTTATCCTTCGATGCGTTGACGCGGTCTCCAAAGGACGCGACCTCTCTGGCCGATGTGGTTCGCTTCATCGCCAGCATGGTTCAAATGCAGCGGCAAAGCGACGCCCGCGCGGATGTCGTTGCCACTGCTCTCGACAATATGAATCTCACTACAGATGGCGATGCGATGCATCTATCCATCTCCATGCCTGAAAAGAGCCTGGAACAGCTTGCGGATCTCGGTCCCAAGGCGCTCGCCGCCCCGCATCGTCAAGCGAAATAGCCGCTACCCGCCAACACCACGCCGATACACGTCGCGACGACGCCCGCCGCGAATAGCGCCTTGCGTTTGCTCAGGATCGAAAGCGATGAGAATACAATGGCGACCTCCAGGAAGACCTCCCCCAAATGGAAGCGCTCGCCCTGCCGGCCCGCCTTGTCCCGCTCCTTCTCGAACTCACGCGCCTTCTCTTGTATGGCAGCAGCCTGACCCTGATATTTTTTCTCGTCGTTCGCGTACTTGTCGACCGCTCGCGCATCCCCTTTCATCTGCCTTAGCGTGTCTTGCGCCACCTGGGCCGTATAGCGGCGGATATCTTTAGCCTGGTAATACGCCCACTGATCCGAACTCAGCTGCTGATTCAGCAGCTTCTCAGTATTATAGTGCTGCCCTAGGACCGACACCACCGCCAGCAGCGCCGCAATAATCGCCATGCTCCCGGCCACCGTTTTGTCGAACGGCTCGTGCGCGTGATGTATGTGTTCTTCAACTTCCTGTTCGGCAGACATGAGCACAAGCTAACACGACGGCTCCGCCTTGACCATCTTTGAAATCTCCCGGACTAGCCGCCGGTAATTCAAATCGGAAAGAGAACCAAAAGCGAACCAGTGCCCCTCTCGCCACGATGAATAGTACCAGCGGCTAAACAGCGCCAGATGCTCCACTCTGCTGCCCTCGCAACAGGCGTTCGCCAGAGCGGAACGGAGTTGCTCCCGCAGCTCATGATCAAGTGACTTGGCATGGGATTCTTCCGCTGAAAAATGAAGCCTGACCGGCTCTTGCCAAAACCCTTTCCACATCGGCCAGAGGCAAAAATGGCGCGGCTCGACATCTCGAGTCAGCGCCACGCCGTTGAAGTCCTCGACCTTGCGTATGACCTCGTCTCGGCTTGCCGCAGCGGCATTCACCTTCTCCATTCGCTTGTGAATTTGCGCCGCCTGCTCAAAATCCGTTTCCTCACAGGCTCGCTCGCGCGCCGCGGACAGAACAGCTATCGTCGTCCGGCCATTCGTAGACAAAAATTCCGCTGCGCGCTCGGATTCGCTTGCATACTCTTCCTCCGTTACCACACATTGACAGGGCCTCAGACACTGTTTCATCTCGCCGTAGATGCAACCGGGGTGCTCCGGGTGCGGAGCAAGAATCTCGGTACACCTTCGAATTTGGAACAAACTGAGCAATTCCTGCTCGTATCGCTCGGCTGAATCGCGATTCGCGAAAGGACCGAACATCGAAGCGTTGTTCTGCGACATCCGGTTCACAACGGTTAATCGAGGGAATCGATCGTTCCCGGTCAGCCCCACAAACCATGGCATCCGCAGGCGCAGTCGTTTCAAATACTCGTCTGGAAAGTGCATCTTCGCAAGCTGGTACATCAAAAGCGAGGCCTCGAGTTTCGATCCTGTGGCCCAACATTCAATGGATGCGGCCCTGCCGCCGGAAGAAAATAGCGTCAGAAGACGCGTTACTCTGCGCCGCAGATTCGCCGTCCAGCCGACGTGGGCCGCGCCGCCAGACACCGTCAACGCGTAAATTCCCGCGTCTGCGCCAACAGCGTCAAGACTCAAAGGCTTTGGAATTTTCACACGGACCACGAGACAACTGACACTTGAATTCTACGATTCTCTAGGGAAGTCTTTATGGGCCTGCCGCCCTCCGGCCACCATGAAAATACGTCGGAATCTGAGTCTGAGCCGCGATTGAAAGGAGCGGTTTTTCAGGGGAGTGGCACTTGACACAATTGCCGCTCAGTCTAGAATAGGTGTTATTTCGCTATGCAGGGTTGTGAGCACGAGCGAACCGAGTTCCTCTACCGGCGCGACGGTATCGATTATCTCCGCTGTTTGGATTGCGGGCAGGTTTTCGAGGCAGAGGATCTCGATTCCGTCCCCGTCTACGAAGACGAGGAATGAAAAACCCCGCAAGCGCCGCTAAGGGTCGTGAGATCGTTTAGCCAACGGGCAATGCCCAGTCTGACCCGCGTCTCGCCTCTTCAAAGGAGCGTACTCAAGGCGCCCTTGCGAATTGTCTCGATCGGCGGGGGCACCGGTTTATCCACCCTCCTATCCGGCTTAAAGAAGCACACGCGCGGAGTTCAGGAACCACCCGAGATCGGGAGCCCCGCCATCGATATCGCCGCCGTGGTTACTGTCACAGACGACGGCGGCAGCTCGGGTCGCCTGCGCCGCGACTTCGACATCCTTCCCCCAGGCGACATCCGCAACTGCATGACCGCTCTTTCCGAAGACGAGGATCTGCTCAGTCACCTCTTTCAGTACCGCTTTGCCTCCGGCCGCGGATTGAAAGGCCATAGCTTCGGAAATTTGTTTCTTACCGCGATGCACCAGATCACCGGCGACTTCGCCCAGGCGGTGAAGCTCTCCTCCGAGATTCTCGCGATTCGCGGCCGCATTTTCCCCGCCACCTCCGCAAACGTAACCCTCGAGGCAATCCTGGCCGACGGCTCTGTCGTGCGCGGTGAGAGCAAAATCAGCAAGAGCCGCCGTCCCATCCAATCCATCCGCCTCGACGCGGAAAACTGCGACCCTCTACCAGAGACGCTCGACGCCATCGCCAAAGCCGACCTGATTACCCTCGGCCCCGGTTCCCTCTACACCAGCGTGATCCCCAACGTCCTGGTGAATGGAATCCCCGAAGCCATCGCACGATCGCCTGCGCTGAAGATCTATTTCGTCAACCTGATGTGGCAGCCTGGAGAAACCATCGACTTCTCCGCATCGCAGCATGTCGAAGCCATTCACCGGCATGCGCAACGCAAGCTGATTGACTGCGTCGTGCTGAACAGCGCGCCCATCCCTCTGTCCTTAAAACGCAAGTACGCCAGGGCCCATGTAAAGCCGGTCGAGAACGATTTCGAGAAGCTGGACGAACTGGGCCTGAAAGTCGTAACGGCCGATCTGGTGGGCGAGGCGGCATTATTGCAGCATAAGGCCCGTCATAATCCGGCCGCGCTCGCGGAAGTCGTCATAAATCTCGCCAGCCGGAGCCGGGCGCACCAAGTGAGGAAGGAAGCGCTGGCCGCGCAGAACACCGTATCCAAATGAAGCCAAACGTCACCGTCATCATTCTGGCCGCCGGACTGGGGACGCGGATGAAATCCAATCGCGTAAAGGTTTTGCACCAAGCCGGCGGCGATACCCTGCTGAACCACGTCATTCGCGCCGCATTGCAGGTCGCCCCGCCCGAACGCATTGTGGTCGTCGTAGGACATCAGGCGCAACAGGTTCGCGACAGCGTACCCTTTGCCGGAATCCAATTCGCCGTCCAAGCCGAGCAGAAGGGCACCGGACACGCCGTTCTTTGTGCCCGGAGCGCCGCCGGTTCCGCCGAAGGACAACTGCTCATCCTGAATGGCGACGGCCCCTTGCTCAAACCCGCAACCTTGTCGGCGCTGACAGAATCACAACCGTCAGCGACGGGCCCCCATTTGGGCGGCACTATCGTAACCACACGACTCGCCGACCCCGCTGGTTACGGCCGCATCCTGCGCGATCATCAGGGACTCGTCGCCGCAATTGTCGAGCAGAAGGTCGCAACTGCCGAGCAACTTCGCATTCATGAAATCAATCCCGGCGTCTACTGCTTCGACGCAAAGCTCTTCTGGCAGTACATCGGCGAGATCGCGCCGAATAATCCCGCCGCGGAGTACTATCTGACCGACATGGTCGCCATCATGATGCGGCACGGCCATCCTGTTGCGCCTCTGCTGGTCGAAGATGAGACCGAGTTGCTCGGTATCAATACGCGTTTAGATCTCGCGATCGCCGACAAAATACTGCGCTCCAGGAAAGCCAATGACCTCATGCTCGCCGGCGTTACAATAGAAAACCCGCAGAGCGTTACCATCGATGCCGATGTCGAAATCGGCCAGGATTCGGTGATTGAAGCGAACGTTCAGCTTCGCGGGCGCACCCGCATCGGCGCTCACTGCCGCATTGCATCCGGTTCCATCCTGCGCGACTGCGAGCTTGCCGACCACGTCACAATTCTGCCCTACGTTGTGGCCGAAGCCTGCTCTATCGGCGCCCATACCTTCATCGGCCCTTTCGCGCGTTTGCGGCTCGGCACCGAAGCTGGCGAAGCCGCTCACATCGGCAATTTCGTCGAGCTCAAGAACACCAGGCTGGGTCCAGGATCTAAAGCCAATCACTTGGCTTATCTGGGCGATTCCGTCATTGGCGCCGGCGTGAATGTCGGCGCGGGTACCATCACCTGCAATTACGATGGCCGCAACAAACATCCCACCCACATCGGCGATCGCGTCTTCGTCGGCAGCAACTCGACCCTCGTCGCTCCTCTGACTATTGCGCAGGGCGCATACATTGCCGCCGGATCGGTCGTCACTAAGGATGTAGCCGCGGATTCGTTGGCTATCGGCCGCGCGCAGCAGGTAGATAAACCAGGTTGGGCAAAAAAACGCCGCGATGCAGCTGACGCCAAAACAGACGAATAAGAGCTATGACGGCCGAATAAGAGCTATGACGGCTTGGCCGTTCGCCCCGCCCGATGCACCTGAATCTCCAGCGCGACATCCCCTTCCGGCAGATGTTGATAACGCACCGTCACGCGCGCGTTCAGCGCCAGAAGAGACTTCCTCATTCTTGTTTTCCCGCTGATCAGGAACGTCCGTTTTTCAGGCGCGTGTCCCACCAGTGTTCGAGAGACCGTAATGTGCTGGTCGTCCACTTCTGTCACGCTGCCCGCGAAAAACTGGGCTCGCACCGCCGGTGTCGGCGTCGGCGAACTTCCGGGCGCCTGCCCCATCGCGATGCAGCTCCAAAGCAGCACCGCGGCTAACACTCTAAGCGGCATGATTCTTTACTTGTGTAGCACAGACCGTCGAGCTTTTTGACGAAATCAAATCACAAAACGGTCCCTGGGTGATACAGATTAGGAATTATTAACTCGCCGATCGCGATTAGCTCTCCCGAATCTGACAGCGCCCTCACGAACGGAGCCCCGCGTCGAACTACGAAAGGCGATGTCCGGAAATCGCGCCCTTGCCGTATGTGCGCTTCGACGAATCCGTTGAAGTGCTCCGCCGGAAACTGCGGCAGTAACCGTCGCGCCGGGATCACCGCTTCACACAGCCGGTGATTGGCGGCCAATTCCGCAAGCTCATCCATCGTCCTCGCATCGTGAATTTGAAAGCTGCCGGCCTGTGTTCGCCGTAACTCACTCAGAACGGCGCCACAGCCGAGCCGTGCGCCTAAATCGTGCGCCAGGCTGCGAACATACGTGCCCGCCGAGCAGGTCACGACAACCCTTACCTTTTCGTTGCGGACGCTCTGCACCTCCAAGCGCTTGATCTCTACTTCCACAGGCCGGAGTTCCACCGGCGCCTTCCTGCGAGCCAATTTGTATGCAGGCACTCCCTTGATCTTTTTCGCCGATATCGCCGGCGGCGTCTGCAGGAAGCGTCCTCGAAAAAAATCCAAAGCAGCACAAATACCCGATGGTTCGGACGGCGGGGCAACTCCCGTCGAGCTCAATTGACCCTCGCGGTCGTACGTGTCCGAAATCACGCCGAGGGTGATCTCCGCAACGTACGTCTTCTCTTCTTTATCGAAAAATTGCGCAAGACGCGTCGCCGGACCGGTCACGATTGCGAGCAAACCCGTCGCCATAGGATCGAGCGTGCCCAAGTGCCCCGCTCGTTTCGTATTCGCGAGTTTGCGCCAGCGGTTCACCACATCGTGGCTTGTGCAGCCTGCCGGTTTGTCGATAAGCACAACGCCATTCACCACGGCCACCCTAAGTTACCCTGAGAACTGAAGAAACCGCGTGGAAGACGAAGTACTCGGCAAAGCTTACGATGGGCGCCTTATGAGGCGGCTTCTCGGCTACCTGAAGCCGTACAGGTTAGTCGTCTCCGCTTCTTTGGTGCTGCTTTTCGTCGATTCCCTTCTTCAGATTATCGGGCCTCTGATCACAAAGTTAGCAGTCGATCGCTACCTGGTGCCCGTAGGCCGTCCCCATTCCTTCGCTTTCCTCGACACCTGGCTTTCGAACGACCGTTGGACCGGCCTGTCGCAGCTCACGGCACTTTATCTCGCAGTCATCGTACTTGGGTTCTTTTTCGATTTCGGCCAAACCTATCTCATGCAGTGGACCGGCCAGAAAGCGATGTTCGATCTCCGCCGCCAGTTGATGGCCCACCTCCAAACTCTCGATCTGGCTTACTTTGACAAAAACCCGGTTGGCAGGCTGGTCACTCGCGTCACCACCGACGTCGACGTGCTCAACGATCTATTTGCCTCCGGATTGGTCACCATCGTCGGCGACATTTTGATGTTGACCTTCGTTATCATTGCCATGCTGCGCCTGAGTCCCGGAATGACGGGCCTGATGTTAGCGGTTATGCCGCTGGTGGTTTTGGTCACCATCCAGTTCCGGCGCACTGCGTCCCAAAGCTACCGGCGCATACGCATCGCCATCGCCAAAATCAACGCTTATTTGCAGGAGCACATCGCGGGTATCGCCGTGCTGCAGCTTTTTAATCGTGAGGCACGCAGCAAACAAGAGTTCGAAAAAATCAATCGCGACCACATGCTCGCGTTCAAAGATTCCATCACGGCTTACGGCTGGTTCTATCCCGTGGTCGAGTTCCTCGGAATGCTGGCCTTGGCGCTGCTGTTAGCTTACGGCGGCCATCGCATACGTCAGGGCGCGCTCACTCTCGGCGTTCTCGTCGCGTTTTTTCAATATGGCTTGCGATTTTTCCGGCCCATTCAGGATCTCAGCGAAAAATACAACATTCTGCAAGGCGCAATGGCCGCTTCCGAGCGCATTTTCGCGCTCCTCGACACCACCGCTCGCGTCGTTTCTCCTGCTCCATCGGTTCCCTTCCCTCAAGGTCCGGTCGATATTGAATTCGACGGCGTCTGGTTCGCCTACAACGACCAGGATTGGGTTCTGCGGGACATCAGCTTCCGCATAGCCCCCGCCGAAACCGTCGCTGTCGTCGGGCATACGGGCGCGGGAAAGACCACCCTCACTAATTTGCTGCTCCGGTTTTACGATGTACAGCGGGGCGCGATTCGAATCGGCGGAATCGATATCCGCGCCTTCGATCTAATTGACTTGCGGCGCCAGTTCGGTGTGGTACTGCAAGATCCTTATCTGTTCACCGGCACCGTCGAAAGCAATATTCGGCTGGGAACCGCCGGGATTACTCAGCCGCACGTGCGCAACGCCGCCGAGCAGGTGAACTTACTCGATTTCATCGAAGAACTTCCCGACCGCTTCGACACTCCGGTTCGCGAGCGCGGCAGTGGCTTCTCCACCGGTCAAAAGCAATTGATCAGCTTCGCGCGCGCCCTGGCCCACCAACCCCGCATCCTGATCCTCGACGAAGCTACGTCGAGTGTCGATACCGAAACCGAGCTGCGCGTTCGCCAGGCTCTGACGCGCCTGGTATCCAACCGCACTTCTCTGGTCATCGCTCATCGCCTATCCACCATCCAGCGCGCAGACCGCATTCTCGTCATGCACAAAGCCCAGTTACGCGAAACTGGCACCCACCAGGAGCTTCTCGCGCGCCGCGGCATTTATTGGAAGCTCTACCAACTTCAGTACAAGGAGCAAGAGATAGAGCCCGCGTACACGGCGTCTGCGACACTGGTCGATATTTGATGTCCGTCTTCTTCCTCTTAATCCTCGCTAGTGTTTTTGCACCAGCGCGTCAGCAAACCGCGAAATCCTCGAAGTTTCCATATCCGGAAAAGCTCACCTATCGTATCGAGTGGCGCATGATGACCGCTGGAACAGCCGTTGTCCAGCTCTCGCACAGCACTCCGGCCGACTGGCAGACCAATCTGAATTTAGAAAGCGCCGGTCTGGTTACGCGCCTCTACAGAGTGCTCGATACATACAAAGCTTCGACCAATGAACAGTTCTGTGCGTCCAATTCGGTATTCGATGCGCAAGAAGGCAAGCGCCATACGGTGACCAGATTGACCTTCGACAACTCCAGCCACAAGGTGCAATACGACGAGCGGGATCTGGTCGGCAACTCGAGCAAGAAAGAAGAAGTTAATATTGCGCCCTGCACTTTCGAAATCGCGGGGGCGCTCGAGGCAGTCCGCGAGATGAATCTCCAGCCCGGAAAATCGACCACCGTTCCAATCACAAACGGAAAAAAAATGGCCTACGTCAAGGTCGAGGCGCAAGGCAAAGAAACCGTCACAGCCGCAGGCAAGACTTACTCGGCCATCCGCTACGAGGGATTCCTCTTCGACAATGTGCTTTACCGCCGCAAGGGACGTCTCTTCGTCTGGTTCACCGACGATCCCGACCGTCTCCCGGTCCAGATGCGTATCCAGGTAGGATTCCCCATCGGCACCATCACCCTGGAACTCGAAAAGCAGGAGAAGTTATAACGCCCCCGCCGCAACCAACCCCCTCCCCACTGCGTCATCATATAGGCATGGGGACAGTCCACCTGTTTACCGGGTTTCCCAAGCGCCCCCGCCGTAATGGAAAACGGGTGAACAGGTGGACTGTCCCTGGGTTCTTACTCGCGCTGTTCTGCTGCGCCTTGACGCTTCACGCTCAAGGCGAAGTGCAAATGAATCTGGACCAGTTGGTCCAGTTTGTCCGCTCTGAAATAGCCCTCCATCACGCCACCAATGACAAACAGGTCGCGGCATATATAAAAAAGATCCAGCTCACCGAAAAATTAACCGACAAGACCATTCTCGACCTCGAAGCGCAAGGGGCGGGTCCCAAAACCGTTCAGGCGCTGCAGGAATTGCGCGATCGAACCGCCAGCTTGAAGCCGCCCAGCCACGACGCGACCTACTCCCCCGCCACCGCTCCCGATAACACGCTCAGCGCGGGCCCCCCCACTGCGTCATTGACCTCGAAGCCCGTCTTCCCTCCGCCCAATTCAGAACGCCAGCAGCAGATCCTCGATGCCATGAAGCAGTATGCGATGTCCTACACGCAAAACCTGCCAAATTTCATGTGCGTGCAGGTGACGCGCCGCTACATAGATCCGAATGGCAGCGATCACTTCCGAAGCCTCGGCACCGTCCTCGCCAAGCTTAGCTATGTCAGCGGAAAAGAGAATTACAGCGTCTACTCCGTCAACGATCGTCTCACTGAGGACAGCACCACCATGGAATCGGCCGGCAAAGGCGGCGGCGCAATTTCCGTCGGTGAGTTCGGCAGCATGATGGAGCAAATTTTCGAGCCCCGCAGCGAAGCTCAATTCGGCTGGGATCACTGGTCTTCTATCAATGGCAGACGCATGGCCGTTTTCAATTTCTTTATCGATAGCGGCCATTCCAGCTACTCGATCACCTACGGCTCAGGCCCCGGCGACGAGCAGCGCATCATCACCGCTTACAAAGGCCTGGTCTATGCGGATGAGAACACCGGCGAGATCGCCCGCATCAAGTTCATCGCTGTGGATATTCCGAAGAGCTTCCCTGTAAATGAAGCGACCGAGATCGTCGATTACGATCAGGTCGACATTGGCGGCCAGCCTTTTATCTGCCCGTTGATGGCTCAGTTGTTCATGCGCGCCGGCCGCGAGAGTTCAAAGAACCAAATCGAATTCCGCAACTACAAGAAGTTTGGGACAGAATCCATCGTTACCTACGACATGAAAACACCCTTGCCGCCTCGCGAGGAACAGCCGGCCACCGCGGCAACGCAGCCGCCCAAGCCAAAAACCAACGTCAGCTCAGACCCGTTTGCGCTGCCCACGCCCCCGCCCCCCAAGCCGCCGCGATAGCTTCCAAGGTCCGCTCGAGAGCCGTCGATCGATTGCTTTCATCCACAGCAACGACGTGGCAACCCGGGCCGGTCGGCCGCCAGCGCGCCAGCATTCGCTCGCAAGCGTAGCCCCCAAAAACACAAACCAAGCGGCACCCCAACCGCCGCCGCTACATGCTGGCCCGCAGAATCGTAACCCGCATACAATTTGCTCTGAACGATGTGGCTCGCAAACGAAGCATAGCTGCCATCGTGAACGCGCAGACATCTCCGGGGATCCCAAGCGCTCCCGCACCGCATCCACTCGCGCCCCCTCTTCGCCGCCCTCTCCGCGATCTACCAGAATCGGCCGCCCATATCTCAGCAGGCCGCGCAACATCGCGTACTCGAAATCGTCGTCCAGGCGTTTGTCTGCGTTGTGACCTACGCCCAGACTTACCGTGATATCCGCGATTCTCTCCTGCCGCGCGGGCGCTACGTAAGGCCGCGCTGGTTCCACGTCGAAAACCTCGCCCAACCATTCCGCTGTCAGCGCCGGAAGCGTCTGCGCCAGACTCGCCTCCGAAAGCGCGGCTCTCGAAAAAGAAGTAGCGTGAATCGTCGCAAATCGGCATCAGTCCAAGCTGCGTCAGGCGGGAATCGGGATCGATCACGATCGCGTTCTGTTCTTCTACCGCTACTCGCAGTTCCGCCGCCGCCAGCAGTCGCTCGCGCAGCAGGCTCGATCGCCCATACGCGATCGCCACCGGTGTAACGCATGCGTCAGCCGCGAACAATCTCCGCATTCTTCGCCGGTCCCACCAGGCAGATCTCGGCGTCCGGAAAGCGCTGCTTCGCCGCCGCCAGAGCAACGCTCGTCACTGCCACATCCGCCCCCAGCGTCACACGCGACAACACGAATACGCGACGCACTTCCCCGCCCGGAAACCGGCGCACTTGACGCACTCTCCGGTACCGCAGCAACAGATCGCCGATCTTGTATTCCGGAAGTGCTCGCGAGATCACGTGCGCAAACAATCGCGCGTACACTTCGCAAAGCGCCGGGTCGAACAGATCCCCAAGCCGCTCGATGACGATACTGAACAACGCCCGAGTCGCCGCCCGCGCCACGAATTCGTCGTCTTCATCTAGTGCCCGCTCGATCAACGCGTCCAGCGCCCGTGGCGGCCACGTCCCGTCCCTCAAGGCCGCTTCGAGGATCTCCTGCGCAAGCTCACTCGCCGGTATACTTGCCAATCAGCAGCCTCAACTTGTCCTTCGTCGCCGCGGGGATCGCCCCGCGCTCGGTGATGATCGCGTGCTTTAAAGCCCAGCCGCACTTGCACGATCTTTCCGCCGGCATGCTCGCCACCGCCCGCCGCACCAACTTGCACGCGCTCTCCGCGTTCTTCCTCAGGTTCTGGACGATCTCATCCACAGTCACCGCCGCGTGTTCCTCGTGCCAGCAGTCATAGTCCGTCACCATCGCAATCGTCACATAGCAGATCTCCGCCTCCCGCGCCAGCTTCGCCTCCTGCAGATTGGTCATTCCGATCACGTCCATTCCCCAACTCCGATAGACGTTCGATTCAGCGCGCGTCGAAAACGCCGGCCCTTCCATGCACAGATAGGTGCCGCCCAGTTTACTGTTGATGCCCAATGGCTCAGCGGAATGATGCACCAGATTCATTAGCTGTGGACACACCGGATCGGCAAAGCTGATATGAGCCACAATGCCCTCGCCAAAAAACGTCGAGACTCGCCCCCGAGTGCGATCGAAAAACTGATCGGGAATAACAAAATCCAGCGGCGCGTGCTCTTCTTTCAGAGATCCGACCGCGCTCAGCGACAGAATACGTTCAACCCCCAGCATCTTCATTCCGAATATATTGGCCCGGAAATTGAGCTCGGACGGCGAGATTCGATGCCCTCGTCCGTGCCGTGCCAGGAACGCAACACTCTTCGCATTCAAGCCGCCCCACGACATAGGCATCGGAAGGCTCGCCGAAAGGCGTCGTAAGCCGCACCTCTTCGTGCGCGTCGAATCCCGGCATGCTGTACAGCCCGCTCCCGCCAATGATGCCGATTTCCGCCTTTTTATCCATTGCTATTTCTGAATCAGTTCCAACAGCACGCCGCCTGTCGAAGCCGGATGCACGAAAGCGTAAATATGACCGCCCGCGCCTTCACGCGGTTCGTTCAGCAGCCGCGCTCCGCCGTTCTTCAGGCGCTCGATTGCCGCGCTCAAATCGTCCACGCGAAGCGCGATGTGATGCAATCCAGGCCCCCGCTTCTCCACAAATTTCGCAACCGGCGAATCCGCGTCAGTCGCCTCCAGCAATTCAATCCTCGAACCCGGGCCCGCGGGTAACATCGTAACTTTCACCCGCTCCGCCTCCACCGTTTCCGTCCGGCTTCCTTCCATGCCCAGCAATTGCTCGTAAAACTGAATCCCCTCGTCCAGGCTGCGGACCGCGATGCCCAAATGATCGATTTCGATACTCATGCTTGGCCCGTAACATGTATGCGCAGCGCTTCTACAGCCGCGTAGGGATCCTCCGCCTTCGCGGCTACATCGTTTGCATGCCGTCCGATCTCGTCTTCTGAAACGGAAGCCAGTAATCGCTCGCGCAGCATCTCGCGCAGCCTGAATGCCCACGTCTCGACGCGCGACGCTTGCTGTCCGCGCTTTTCGAAGGCAGTGCGAATCACCGCAATTAAATCGTCCAGCCCCTTACCTTCCGTCGCCACAATGCGCCGAACCGGAGCCGCATTCGCTCGCTCTTGAGCATTCGCGAGACTCTGCATCGCCCGGATCTCTTGCTCCAGGCGATCCGCGCCCGGCAAGTCTGCCTTGTTGATCGCGAACACGTCTGCGATCTCCATAATACCGGCCTTGATCGCCTGCACGTCGTCTCCCCATCCCGGCGCCAGAACCACCACCGTAACATCGGCCAGCCGCGCAATCTCTACTTCGTCTTGCCCTACCCCGACAGTCTCAATCAGCACCACGTCGCGTCCTGCCGCATCGAGCAGCCAAGCCATTTCCAGCGTGCCTCGAGCCACGCCCCCTAGCCGTCCGCGCGTTGCCATCGACCGAATGAAGACGCCCGGATCGTCATGATGCTCCTGCATGCGAATTCTGTCGCCCAGAATGGCGCCATGCGAATAGGGACTGCTCGGATCCACCGCGATAATGCCGACGGTCCGCCCCTCCCTCCGCAGAGCTTTCGCGACTTGATCGACCAGCGTGCTCTTCCCTGCCCCCGGGGGTCCCGTAATACCCGCGATCATCGCGTGCCCCGTTCGAGGAAACAGCGCCGCAACCAGATCTCGCCCGGCGTCCGTCTGGCTCTCGATCAGGCTTGCCCCGCGAGCCAGCGCTCGCAGCTCGCCCGCCAGAATGCGCTCCTTCAGATCCGCTGCTGAGGTCCCTTGCGCCAACTTACTCTTTTAGCAGTTGACGCGCAATCACCAGGCGCTGAATCTCGCTGGTGCCTTCGCCGATAGTGCAAAGCTTGACGTCTCGATAGAACTTCTCCACCGGATAATCTTTGATAAAACCGTAACCCCCGTGGATCTGCAGCGCCTGATCCGCCACCTTCACCGCCATTTCGGAGGCAAACAACTTAGCCATGGCCGATTCCTTGGTCACGCGCTTCCCTTCATCCTTTCGCGCCCCGGCGGAATAGACCAGCCACCGTGCCGCCTCGATCGACGTCGCCATGTTCGAAAGCTTGTCTTGAATCGCCTGAAACTCGGAAATAAAACGCCCGAACTGTTTCCTATGCTTCGAATACTTTAATGCCGCGTCGAAAGCGCCCTGCGCGAGACCCACCGATAAAGCCGCGATCGAAATCCGCCCCCCATCGAGCGTCCGCAAGCTATCGACAAATCCTTCCCCCGCCTTGCCCAACAGTTGCGATTGCGGCAAATGGCAATCCGTGAACACCACCTCGCCGGTCGCGCTGGCCCGCATGCCGAGCTTATTTTCCTTCTTCCCTACCCGGAACCCGGCGATCCCTTTGTCTAATATGAATGCCGAAATTCCATGTTGCGAAGCCGCTCTGTCGGTGACCGCCATCGCCACGCACACGTCCGCGTATTGTGCGTTGGTCGTAAACGTTTTTCCGCCGTTCAGCACCCATTCGCTCTCTTTCAGCGTTGCCGTCGACCGCGTCCCTCCCGCATCGGATCCCGCTTCCGGTTCCGTCAGCGACCAGCAGCCGATCCATTCGCCCGTCGCCAGCTTCGGAATGTATTTCTTTCGCTGATCGTCGTTGCCCGCCAGAAAAATGTGATTCGTGCACAGAGAATTGTGCGCGGCAACAATCAACGCAACGCTCGGGTCCACCCGCGCCAGCTCTTCAATGATGATTGAGTATTCAATGTAGCCATACCCCGCCCCGCCCAACTCCTCCGGGAAAATCGCCCCCATCAGTCCAAGCTCCCCGGCCTTCTTGATGGTCTCGAGCGGGAAGATCTGGTTCTCATCCCACTCCATGACATGCGGCGCAATCTCCGCCTCCGCGAAGTCGCGGATCGCCCTTCGGAGCTGCACTTGCTCCGCCGTGTATTCAAAGTTCATGGTCGATTTCGAAAATCGTTCAGCGGCCGGCGAGCGCCGTCTCTATGGCTTTCGAAGCCAACGGAGCCATCACTTCATACCCGGCGGCGTTGGGATGAAGCCCGTCGTTAGTCAATTCTTTCTTCAGCATGCTGTGCTCGTCGAGCATGGCTGAATAGTAGTCGAGATACACCGCGCCATTGCGCGCGCAGTAGTCTTTGATCCAGGTATTCAGCGCGACGATCTTCTCCGGCGGTCGACGCGTCGTCTGTGGCCCAATGTAGTCGCAAACCGGCATCACCGAAGCCAACACCACTCGTATCCCGTTCGCCTGCGCCAGCTCCGCCATCGACGCCAGGTTGCCTTCAATCTCTTCCAGCGTTTCCGGCCCGGTATTCCCGGCAATGTCGTTGGTTCCCGCGAGAATCACCACCACCCGCGGCTTCAATGCGATCACGTCCGGACGAAAACGAACCAGCATCTGCGGCGTCGTTTGCCCGCTGATGCCGCGGTTTACATACGGTTTGCCTGGGAAAAACTTACTTCCCCGGCGACCCCAGAAATCCGTTATGGAATCGCCCATAAACACCACCCGCTCCTCGCCGTTCGCCGGAGGGAGGCTCGCGTCCTCCGCTCGATACCGTCCTAAATTCGCCCAATCCTCCAGTATCTTTTCATCCCGCGAAAGCTTCTGCTGCAGCGCCTGAACGTCAGAGTTCTGCTCCGGCGGCATCTGCACCGCCCGGGGCGGAACCGCCTGCGCACACAAAATAAAAGCAAGAATGGCGATGTTAGTCGGCATATTTCTATATTGCAGCCCGGCGCCGCACCTCGATACTCAACCTCTTGATCTTCTGATTCAATGTCGAGAGCGGAATCCGCAGCGCTCTCCGCGGCCTCGGTCTGGCTGTAATTCACCACTTCCAGCGCCTCGATAATCTTGCGCCGCTCGAAATCCGCCACAACTTCGAATAGCGATGCGTCCGGCGGCAGCATCCCGTTATCGTCGCGCGAAATGCGCA
The DNA here is from genome assembly GCA_963808405.1 of uncultured Acidobacteriaceae bacterium. Taxonomy (GTDB): domain Bacteria; phylum Acidobacteriota; class Terriglobia; order Bryobacterales; family Bryobacteraceae; genus Bog-105. Next base: position 336,227 of record CAWEFG010000001.1, read on the forward strand.
TCCCGCTCGCCTGCTGCAGATGATCCGGCAGCACGTGCGCGGGAACCGGCGACGTCGTGGTCAGCACCACTGACCGCTCCACCGCATTTTCAAGCTCGCGCACGTTGCCCGGCCAATCGTGCTCCATCAGGATCTGCATCGCCTCGGGCTCGAAGGTGAGCACCGAATCGGCCATCGCTGTTCAGAAATTTCTCGTTCTCCCGGCAATAGCGAGTGAAGAAATGATCGATCAGCAGCGGTATATCGTCTTTTCGCTCGCGCAACGGCGGCAGGTTCAGATTGATCACATTCAGCCGGTAGTACAGATCTTCCCGAAATTTCCCGTCTTCCACCAGCTTCCGCAAATCGGCATTCGTCGCCGCAATAATGCGAACATCCACGCGCACGCTTTCATTCGAACCGAGCGGCATGAACTCGCGATCCTGCAACACGCGCAGCAGCTTCACTTGGATCTCGGGGCTGATGGTTCCGATTTCGTCGAAGAAAATCGTCCCGCGGTTCGCCGTCTCGAAACAATCCTTTGCGGTTCGCGAACGCGCCTGTAAACGATCCTTTCACATGCCCGAACAGAATGGATTCGAGAAGCTCCGATGGAAGCGATCCGCTGTTCACCGGAACGAACATGTGGTCCGGCTCGCGCCGAATGAGCGTGAATGGCTTTCGCAATCAGCTCTTTCCCGGTGCCGGTCTCGCCGGTGATCAGAATGGTCGCGCGGCTCGGCGCAACCTGCGCCACCTGGTCCAGCAAGCCGCAACATGCGCTCGCTCTTGCCCGACGATATTCGGAAACGCGTAGCGCTGCTTCAGGGCCCGTTTGAGTTGCGTGTTCTCGCGCTCCAGATGCCCTTTCGAGATCATCCGGTCGATCTCGATCAGCAGCTTTTCGTTGTCCCAGGGCTTCGCGAAATAATCGTTCGCGCCGGATTTCAGCGCGCGCACCGCCACTTCCACCGACCCGTATGCCGTCAGCAGAAATACCGGCGTTTCCGTATCGCGCTGCCGGATGTCGGCCAGAACATCCATGCCCGAGCGGTCCGGCATCATCAGATCCAGCAAAATCAGATCGTAAGTGCCCGATTCGAATTTTTGCAAGCCCGGAGGACGCATTTTCGGCCAATTCGACGGAATAATTCTCGCCCGTCAAGCAGCAGCTCGAGGCTTTCCCGGATATCCGCTTCATCGTCGATAACCAGAATGCGCCGCCGTTGCGGCGGAGCTGACGCGATCGGCGGGCAGGTCTTGATTGGTAAACGCCACTACAGTGGTTGTATCAGACACTCCACCTGATACGGTCGGAGCCGTTTCAGCGCGCCGAGCGGTATCACGCCGGCAGCGCTTCCGCGCGTGGATTCACCGGGCCGGATCGCGCCGAAACGCTCGGAAACTCCAGCCGGAAGCGCGTGCCCCGCCCTACTGCGCTATCCACCTCGATGATGCCGTTATGCTCCTGCACAATGCCGTAGGTGATCGAAAGGCCCAGGCCGGTTCCCTTCTTCGGTCCTTTGGTCGTAAAGAACGGATCGTAGATGCGCGCCAGATGTTCCGCTGGAATGCCTTGGCCCGTATCGGCGATCTCGACATGAGCGAATCCGTTCTCCGCCCAAGTCCGCACCGTTAGCGCTCCGCCGCCCGGCATAGCGTCGCGCGCATTGATGAACAGATTCAGAAATACCTGCTGAAGCTTCCCGGAGTTGCCGCGAACCGGCGGCAGATCCGTCGGCAAGATTCAGTTGCGTGGTGACTCTCGCCTTCTGAAACTGATGCTCAACCAGAGTGGCGGTTTCGCGGATCACGCGATTCAGATCCAATCTCGATGAAGTCGGTCGGCGACGTGCGCGAAAAGTTCAGCAGCGAATTGACAATTTCGCTCGCGCGGAACGTCTGCTTGGCGATTTTCTCCAGCAGCTTCGATTTCTGATCGTCGCCCGAAACCTGCTTCGCCAGCATCTGCGCATACGTTGAGATCACCGCCAGCGGCGTATTCACCTCATGCGCCACGCCGGCCGCCAGCAGGCCGATGGAGCTGAGTTTGTCCGCTTGCACCAGTCTGCCGCTCGAGTTCGTCGCGATCCGTAACGTCGTCGAAAATGATCAGCCGCCCGATCCGCTGTCAGCTCTTTCGAAACCAATGGAGCGATAGCGAGATTCACAATCGATTCACGAACCGCGAGCCGGCGCCTTGGTCAATTCCAGCCCGCCGTACCCATTCCGGGGCGCGTCCGTTTCTGCTGAACGGCGCCCGTAAGCAAGCGTCCCGTCCCCGCCGACGCGCGGCCGCAGAGCCATCTTGTAAACGTTGTGAATGCCGTCGTCGTCCGCGCAGGTCATCGAATTTCTGACACAGCTCCGGCGGAAACAGTTCGCATAACCGGCGTCCCATCGCCTCTTCGCGCGAGATGCCGGTTAGTTTTTCGATTTGCGTGTTCCAGCTTTCTACCCGGTCGTCCAAATCAGCCGCGAGGATTCCCACATTGATGGATTCGACGATGTTCTCGCTGAATTCTTTCAGCCGCTCGTATTCATCCGCCTTGCGCTGCAGTGAGCTGTACAGCCGCGAGTTCTCGATGGCGATGGCAACATAATTGGAAAGCGTCACCAGCAGCTCGATGTCGTCGCTCGATAGAAAATCGCCTTCGGTCGTGCGGCTCACGCCAAAAAATGCAATGGTCTTCCCGCGGGATTTGCAAGCTACGTAATAGGTGAAATCGAGCTCCGCGATCGTATCCCGAACCGATTCGCGGCCACTCCTGCGAAACGATGTCGCGCAGATGCTTTGGCCGCTCGAAAAACAGATACGGTTTGTCCCGCAGCTTCTTCCAGAAATCGCAGATCGAGCCGGCGGTTCAGGTTTTTGCCGCCGTGCCGTTCTGCGTGCTCAAGATCGAATGCAGCTGGAATCCCGCCGCCCCATCCAACGATCCCTCATCCGCCAGGAAGAACCCGATCTGCTGAATCGAAAGCGTGCGCAATAACCGGTCCGATACCTTTGCCAGCATCGCGTTCTGATCCGTTTCCGAGCTTAGCTCGCGCGCAAATTCAATCAGCGTAAGCCGCGCGTCGTAGCGGTCGCGATAAAACACCCACCGGTCGAGTTGCTCCTGAATCCAATGCCGGATCGGCTGGAAGATAAACGTCGCGAAGGAAATCAGCACCATAAAAAGCGGGGGCGTGATGGTCCGCGTATTGAAAATCAGGAAGATGAGCCCATAGAATGTCCCAATCACCGCCAGCGTGGCCAGCGTGTAGACGTAGCCTTGCTGGAAAATGATGTCGACATCCATCAGCCGGTAGCGCGTGATCGCATATGCCCAGGTCAACGGGATCAGCCCCATTGAAAGCACGCTCAGATTCATCACGTGCGTCGGCACCACGCCCAAAATGTACGGCAGCGCGTATAGAAACGCAAACGGCGCCAGTCCTACCAAGGCGCCGTTGCGTAAATATTTCAATTGACGCCGCATCACCGGATCTTCCGCATGAGCGAAATCCAACCCGAGCGCGGCCGCCCCGCTGAAATACAGCAGCATCGAAAACCCCAGCATCAGGCGATCGAGAAACCACCGGACTTCGAGCAGGGGCGTCGAGAAATTCAACAGTCCCTCCGCGGACGCCGCTACGAAGCCGAGCAGCACTGCGGAAGGCACATACAGCAGAAGCCAAGCCCCGCGCCGTTGCAAAAATTTCGGGCACACATGAAATGTAAGGCAAAAGTGCAGAAATACTGCGGGCGCGATCACGCCGGCCGCCAGGTTCCCCAGTACACCGCCTCATCGAACGTGTTCAGCTTTCCCGAGTAGTGGAAACAGCACGCCACGAACGACACGAGGCACAGCAGGAAAAAATGCAGAGATTTGGCTGCGCTGGTGCGCCGGTAATAGACAAATAACCCGATCGCGAGATACGCAAAACCCACTGCGTACTGGTAATACACAGCCGTGTCTCGCGGCGCGGCCTCGATAAAGATGTTGTCTTTCTGGAAATCTATGCCATCTCGCCGAAGCGTGTAACGCGTTTGCCCCAACAGCGGCACTTGCCACAGCGCCTGCGGAACTTCCAGCGACTTCTGAATCGGTACCGTTCCTAATCCGGATCAGCTCGTCGCCGACCCTGATATCCGCTTTCTTGCCCGAGCCCTCCGGCAGAAAGATACTCCGCGATAACGTGGCTCCGCCCATCCGCGCCCTTGTGATCCACCCAGGTAACCCCGTCATCATGCAGCGGGTAAGTGCGCAGATGCAGAAAGCTCAACACGGCCGCAATCACTGCCGCCATGGTCAATATAAGCAGTACGGTACCCGCGAATTGGTTCCTGGATTCGCTCACCGGTTACACAAGTTATGCTTGCTGTGCACGCTGGCTGCCATTAGCCGGCCACTCGTATCTTACTGTCAAAGCTACATAATACCTAGTACCGCAGGAACTTCGGAGGTCTCAATTCTTCATTTCGGGAGGGCCTCTACCGAATATGGAACTGAAACACGTCTGCTGAGAATATAGCTTTCGTCCTTATTTCTTCGTAACAGGCGTTTTGATCGCCGGAACAACCACAACTCCGGCCCCGTACTTCTCGATTTTGCGCGCCTTCATGTCGTAAACATCGCCTGCCGAAAGCACATAATACGGCTTTTCCCATGGCTCGTAGACCCGCGTATTGTCATGGATCGCTACTTTCCATTTCCCGATAACCTGAAAGCGGTCGCCAGTAACAATGATCGCCGTGCCTTCCGATAAGCCGATTCCCAGCAGCTCCGGATATTTCTTAATCACCGGGATCAGATCGTCCCAGCGATTTCTCGTATTGATGTGCTGGTCGATTGCCGAGCGGCGCAGGAACGCAAACCCATGCTGGTGTTCCGGTTCGGGCGCCATCATAATTTCGGAGCCGGCCACCGCGCCTCGAACCAGGTAATCGCCTTGAATCGTCGCGCCGGCCGAGCTGCCGCCGATCACCCCGCCCCGATTCAGCACTTCCCGGAACTCGCGCAAAGTCAACGTCCCGGCATACGAATCGACACAATTCCACTGCCGTCCGCCGTTGAACCAGACGCCCTTTGCGTCGCGCAGCGTGGCCGCAAACGCCTCCGTATCCGCAACCTTCCGATCCGCCGTGTGGAGCATGTGCACGTTTGTGAGCCCCAGCTTCTTCCACGGCGCCACCACCTTGTCTTCCTCGTAAACGATAAGGCTCCCGTCTGGTCTCCGGTTACCGCCCGCAGTGGGCACAATGATGATCTTCGCGTCTGGCCCGCCGGCGAGATTCACAAACGTCTCGTAAATGCCCGTGCCTTCCGCCGAGCCGCCCCCCTGAATTACAAGCGTCCCTTTTTCCGGCCCGTATTCAGGCGACTGAGCGGAAAGCCTGAAAACGAGTAACGCCCCTAATACCGCATGCTGGAGTTTCATAATCCTCAAGGAACTATAACAATCCGTCCTTCCTCCCACTCCATGTCAGGTGAGCTTGAGAATATGAATACGGACGACTCCTGTGCGCGGCGGTTCGTTGTCTCACGCCTGGCGAGCGCTGCGCCACCGCAACTTTCAACTCTTCTTCGCCGGCCAGAGCATCTCGCTCATCGGCACCTGGATGACACGGCTCGCCACCACCTGGCTGGTCTATCGCCTCACCCATTCCGCCCTGCTGCTCGGCATCGTCGGTTTCGCCGGCCAGATTGTTTCGTTTCTGCTCGGACCCTTTGCGGGCGTCTGCGTCGAGCGCCTCAATCGCCGCAAGCTCTTGGTGGCGACACAAGCGGCGGCGGCGGTTCAGTCGCTCGCTATGGCCGCGCTCACCCTCGCGCATGTCATCACCCTTTGGGAGATCGTCGCTCTTGCCGCTTTGCAGGGCTTCATCAATGCTTTCGATATGCCTGCGCGTCAATCCTTCCTCATACAGATGGTCGAGGATCGAAAGGACCTCGGCAATGCTATCGCCATCAACTCGTCCATGGCCAATGGCGCGCGCCTGATCGGCCCCGCCATCGCCGGCCTCGTCATCGCAGCCTTCGGCGAAGGCTGGTGTTTCCTCATCGATGGCATCAGCTACTTTGCGGTGATCGCATCCTTGCTGATGATGCGCATCAAGCCTTTAAACATCTATCGCAAAAACGCCGGCATGTTTCAACAGATGCGCGAGGGGTGGAACTACGTACAGACCTTTCGGCCCATCCGCTCCATCCTTATGCTCTTCTCGCTGGTGAGCCTCATGGGCTACTCCTACGGCGTCCTCCTTCCCATCTTCGCCGGCCAAGTGCTGCACAGCGGCGCCGCTGCCCTGGGCTGGCTTACCGCGGCTTCCGGTGTCGGCGCGCTCGCGTCCGCGCTCTCCCTGGCCATCCGCAGGTCCGTCGTTGGATTGACACGCATGCTTCAGATCGCTACCGCAATGCTCGGATGCGCGCTCATTTTCTTCGGCATCTCCGATACCTTATGGCTGTCGCTCCTATTGATGGTCGTGGTCGGCTTCGGCATGATCCAGGCTGCCTCCGCCAGCAATACCATCATCCAGTCGCTGGTCCCGGAGGACAAGCGCGCCCGCGCAATGAGCTACTACACCATGGCCTTCTTCGGCTCCGCACCCTTCGGCAGCCTCTTCGCTGGCGTGCTCGCTCACCGCATAGGAGCGCCCCATACCGTCATCGTTACCGGCTCCTGCTGCCTCGTCGCCTCGCTATGGTTCACGCTCGAGCTGCCCAAAATCAGAGCGATCATGCGGCCCATCTACCAACGCATGGGTCTCCTGCCTCCGCCGCACCAACCCGTCCTATGACCCTTCAGACGGTTATGATGGTGGGCGGATTTCGGCGGGCCGGTTAATCACCTTGACGATAAACAAACCTTACCGTTTACGCCTCATTTCCCCGGCGGCTCTGGCGCTGTTCGCAACCCTCTCGCTCGCTCTTGCGCCGCATCGTTTGCACAACCGGGACCAGGCACCGAAGCGCCCCTGGATGAATACGCAGCTCTCGCCCGATGAGCGCGCCGACCTGGTGCTCAAGGAATTGACGCTCGACGAGAAGATCGATCTGATGCATGGCAACGGCATGCCCGGCTGGGGCAGACCGATGCCCAACGCTTACCTCGGCAATGGCGGCGCGGGCTTTGTGCTGGGCATTCCCAGGCTGGGCATTCCCATGATTCAGATCAGCGATGCGGCATACGGCGTCCGCAGCAGCGCCGAAAACGGCCGCTATTCCACCGCTCTGCCTTCCAATATTGCCGCGGCCGCGAGCTGGGATGTGCAAGCCGCCTGCGAATACGGCGCGCTGATTGGACGCGAGCTTCGCGCCCAGGGATACAACATGTCCCTCGGCGGCGGTGTCAATATCACCCGCGAGCCGCGCAATGGCAGAACCTTCGAGTATCAGGGCGAAGACCCCATACTCGCCGGCACGCTGGTGGGCAACCGCATCAAATGCGAGCAGGCGCAATACGTCATCGGCGACATTAAGCATTACGCCATGAACGACCAGGAAAGCGGCCGAAACGAAGTCAATGCGATTATCGACGATCGCTCCATGCGCGAAAGCGACCTGCTGGCGTTCGAGATCGGCATCGAAGTAGGAAATCCCGCGGCAGTGATGTGCGCATACAATGCCGTCAACGGCGATTTCTCCTGCGAAAACAAATATCTGCTGACCGACGTGCTCAAGAAAGATTGGCGCTTCAAAGGATTCGTGCTGTCTGACTGGGGTGGCACGCACAGCACCGTGAAAGCATCCGCTGCGGGACTCGACCACGAAGAGCCGGTCGACGATTTTTTCGGCGCAAAGCTGAAGCAGGCGGTCGACAGCGGTAGAGTTCCGATCGCCGAGCTAGATGATCACGTGCGCCGTATTCTCCGCTCCGAGTTCCTGAGCGGCATCGTCGACCACCCCGTGCAGAAGAGCGTGGTCGATGTCGAGGGCGGCTTCAATACCTCGCGCCAGATCGCCGAACAGAGCGCCGTCTTGCTGAAGAACCAGCGCAGCGTCCTGCCGCTCGATCGCCGAAAACTGCGCTCCATCGCGATCTTCGGGCCGCATGCCGATACCGGTATGATTTCCGGCGGTGGATCGGCCCAGGTGGACCCTCCCGGACGCCCTCCCTCCAAGTGGCAGGCGCAGGTGTGGTTTCCCACTTCCCCGTTGAAGGCCGTCTGCGCCAAAGCTCCGGGCGTGAACGTCCAATTCAACTCGGGAGAGAACCCGGCCGCTGCCGCAGCCCTCGCCAAGCAGTCCGATGTAGCCCTTGTGTTCGCTTATCAGTGGATGAGCGAAGGCCTGGATCTGCCCAGTCTCTCCTTACCCGCCGGCCAAGACGCCCTCATCGAGCAGGTCGCAGCGGCGAATCCGCGAACCGTCGTGGTGCTCGAAACCGGGACTGCGGTAGCCATGCCCTGGATTGACCATGTGAGCGGCGTCGTCGAGGCTTGGTACGCCGGCAGCAAAGGTGCCGACGCAGTCGCCAATATTTTATTCGGTGACGTCAACCCAAGCGCAAAGCTGCCCATGACCTTCCCGCGCACTGAAGCCGATCTGCCGCATCCGCACCTTGTGACGCCGCCGCCCGGAGCTCACGGCGAGGCCAAGCCAACCTTCAGCGTTCATTACGACGAGGGATTGAAGGTCGGCTACAAATGGTACGACGCCGAAAATAAGCCCGTGCTGTTTCCGTTTGGCTTTGGCCTGTCTTACACCACCTATGACTACTCCGATCTGGAAGTAAAAACAGGCGCCGATACTACCGTAAGTTTCACGGTCAGGAATACCGGGCACCCGCGCGGGCGCCGAAATTGCGCAAATCTACGCGTCTTTGCCCTCGAGCGCCGGCGAGCCGCCTAAGCGCCTGGTTGGCTGGAGCAAGATCCGGCTCAATGCGGGCGCCAGCCAACGCGTGACCGTGCCGGTGAAACCCAAATACCTGTCGATCTACGATGAAACACAAAAGCGCTGGAAGCTCGTGCCCGGCAGCTACGTCTTCGCGGTAGGCCGATCCTCGCGCGACCTTCCGCTGCATCGCACCGTCCGCCTGTAGGGCGGATCTCCAGATCCGCGCGGGACGTCCACGTCCCGCTGCTTGAGCTGAACCTTCCTCAACGTTCCCGCCCTTACCAGAAGTGCGTCGCCAGAACCTGCGGCGGCCCCGCTGTAGCGCCGATTACCTTCGCCGCCAGCACCACTTGAATGTTCTTGTGCTCCCAATCGCGCGGCGCTGCCTTGATCATTTGCGACAGATATTCCGGGTTGCTTACGAATTCGCCCGCCGCCGCAGTCCCGTACTGCGTCAGACCGGCTGCGGTTACCACCACTCTCCCGGTCGTTGGATCCAAAATCCGCGACACGATTGCGTAATCGACGGGCATGTTCCAGTCCGGCCAAACATTGCTCAGCTGCCAATCCCGATTCGACGGATTCAACCGGTCGCGCACATAATGCGACCGCTGGTCCAAGCTCACATCGAAGGTAAACCGCAGTTGCCCGGTCAGCCGCAGCGTCCAGTCGTTCGTGAACGCGCCGATCAGCACGGTAGGATTCTCGCGCAAATCCGCGAAGCTGGTCGACCCGCCTCCCCGCACATGGTACGCGCGCCCCCGTTGCCCCAACAGAGCGGTCACATCCGACAAGCAAATGGCGTCTCCAATAGCCAGGTAACGGTCCCAATTCGGAGCGAAATTGCCCACCGCAACCGTGATTTTCTTGTTCGCTGCCTCACCCGTCGGACGCCGCCCCGGGCCCGGCATGGTCTTGCTCATCTCTGCTTCTAAAGCGCCAAGCAGGTTGTAAACCTTGGGTTGTCCCACGCACAGTAGCACCGGCCCCGAGCTCTGAATGATGGGAGCCCAAAACTGATCGACAACTGTCGGCGCTCTGCCAGGAAAACGAGCTACGAAGAGACCAATTGCCGCCGCTGCGGCCACGACGGCGATCGCCGCCAGCCATGCCCACCGCTCGCGCGATAACGTGACCCCCGTCGGCGCAATGGCTGTTGCCGAGCTCTTCGCCGGCAAGTGGAATTCGGGCAAATACGAGCCCGCCGGAAGCTCGATGCGCAACTCTTGCTCGTGTCCCGCTGTTTGGTAATACTGCGCAAGTCGCTTGCGCACTTCCCCGGCCGTGCCCCGCACCACCGGATCTTGATTCGTGTCGTAGTTTGGATCGCGATTGAACACCTCGATCCCGATCGTCCGTTCCTTCAGCGACTCCAGATGTCCCTCAAGCGCCGCGTGAACCACGAACTCCAGAAAGACAATGCAGCGGCGGCTGGATCGGAATGGCTGACTCGAGCGGACGCGCTCCAGTTGTCCGCGAATCTCGCCGTCACTGATATCGGGGTGCCAGGAGTGCCCACGCGCTGCGGGCGCTGCCGCCACTGGATGATGGTGTTCGGACGCCATTTCTTATGTCCTGAACGTCGCCCTCACTGCTTCAATAGCTTAGAAGCCGTAAACTACTGTACATTACCCCAACGAAAACTGCCCCTATTCTACTCTCAAATCCCTGAAGCCGCGAGACATTGCTCACCCGACGAAGACCTTACCGTAAACAACTTGCCGCACACTCCCGCGGGCCGACAGAATAGAGCAGCTTTTACTGTCTTTCGTTCCCGAGGAGACTTATGAGGATACGAGAATGGCAGCGCTGGAGTGGCTTCTTGCTGCTCATCTGCGCCACCGCCGCAGTGTGGGGTCAGGCTTACACGGGCAGCATCGCCGGAACCGTCCGGGATCCCTCCGGCGCAGTCGTTCCCAAGGCGAACATCACCGTCACCGATGCCGCGAAGGGCTTCACCTACCAGGCCACCACCGACAACTCAGGCATGTACAGCGTGCGCAATCTTCCGCCGAGTACCTACACGGTGAGGGTGACCGCCACTGGCTTTACGCCCTTCGAGCGCCCCAACGTGGTCCTTGATGTTAACGGCGCAGTCAACGCCGACGCCAGCTTGCAGGTCGCCACTGCCGGTCAAACCGTAACCGTCTCCGAAACCGGCCCCACTCAACTCCAGACCGAAGATGCCGTTACCGGACAAACCTTGAACCGGATGTTTATTAACGATCTGCCGCTCATCAATCGAGCCGTCTTTGACTTGGCCTTCCTCGCGCCTGGCGTCTCGCAATCCACCGGAAATGCTTACGGTTCCGGCAACATGGCAAACAACTTTGTGTCTGACGGCGAGCGCAACGCGCAATCCGATATTCTCATCGATGGCGTCAGCAACACAACCTATGAACAGAACACCGGCTTCGTCACGCCCCTCTATACTCCCAGCGTTGACGCCGTCCAGGAGTTCCGCGTTCAACAGACCAACTTCAGCGCCGAGATCGGCTTCAGCGCCGGAACGGTTGTCAATGTAGTCACGCGCTCGGGAAGCAATCAGACTCATGGCAGCCTCTACGACTTTTTCAGAAATACCGATCTCAACGCGAACAGTTTCTTCAACAACCGCAATGGCGTCCCCACCTCCAGCTATCACTACAACGACTTCGGCGGCACCATCGGCGGCCCCATTCTAAAAAATCGGCTCTTCTACTTCTTCGATTACGACGGCTCTCGTCAGATCACGCCGACTTCGGGAACCTTTGGCGTTCCCAGTGCCGCCGAACGCACCGGCAACTTCGGCGAGCTCTGCGGCGATAAAGGCGGCACCTTCAACGCTTCAGGTCTGTGCTCCGTACAATCCGGCCAGCTCTACGATCCGTACTCTGCCGTAGGAGGCGCGCAGGCCGCCGCCGTCGGCAATCCCACCGGTGGCTTTCGCACTGCCTATATTCCGTTCAATAATCTTGCGACGTACGCCAGCCCCGACGCCGTGAAATCTCCCGCCATCGCCCCCGGTGTCCGCGGAAATCTGATCAATCCGATAGCTCTCAAAGTGATGTCCTTTTTCCCGTCGCCGAATACCGGCGGCGCTCCCGGAACTCCTTCCTACCAAGCCGGCGCAAACTGGTATGGGTCCGCTTCCAATACCAACAACGGCAACCAATACGACATTAAATTCGATACGCGAATTACCGACAAGGACCAACTCAGCGTCAGATTTTCCCAAGTCTGGGGAAATTCCCTCGGAGCCAATCTCTTCGGAAATGGTCTGGACGCGAATACCCAAGGCCCCAACACCAGCCTGGTCTATTCTTCCGCGTTGAACTACACCCACACCTTCAACCCCACCACGCTGCTCACCGCTACCGCCGGCTACGATCATTCCTGGTCCGACACGGGCGGAGTCGGAGCCGAATTCCCCGGCGACAATCCCGCAGCGCTCGGTTTCTCCCCCGCCGTTTCCGCTCAGTTGACCCAATCCGGCATCGTCGGTCCTCCGGCCTTCATCATCAACAACTACAACAGTGAGAATGGCAACGCGAACATCGGCGGCCAGCCTTACTCAGGCCTGTTGTATGGCCGCGACGTATACCATTTCATGGCCAGCGTGGCTCATACCGCCGGCAATCATGACCTCCACATCGGTGGTGAGTATCGCGTCCACCGCATCAACTTCCAGCAGTTCGGTCCCTCCAACGGCCTCTTCACTTTTAACCAAAGCGGCACGTCGCAATATAATTCCATCGGTGGCGACTCCATGGCCAGTTTCCTCACCGGCTTCGCCACCGGTTGGAGCGCCTATGAGATTCCCGCCGCACCCGCTACACAAAATCTCCAGTTCGCCGGCTTTATTCAGGACAACTGGCACGTCAATGATCGTCTGACTCTCAACCTCGGCGTCCGCTACGACGTCGACAAGCCCCGAACCGAGCGCTACAACCGAATGAGCTTCTTCGACTTGAACGCCCCTTCCCCGCTCGCGGGCACCCCCGGCGTTCCGGCAACCGGATCCTTTGAGTACGTCGGCATGAATGGCTATAACCGCGCCCCCTACGACACCTTCTATGGCGCGATTGGCCCCCGCTTCGGCTTCGCCTATCGAATCGGTCAAAACAATACCATTCGCGGCGGCTACGGCATCTATTACGATCCGTCCAAGCTCGGCGCAGCCGGCACCGGCAGCGGCGGCGCAGGTTTTCTCGGCTACGACGCAACCACCAGCTTCTCCAGCTATCAGGGCGACAACATCACTCCGGCTCTTATCCTCGGTCAGCCCTTGAGCATCGGGCAGGTGATAGGAAACTCCCAGGGTGTTCTCACCAATCTCGCCGGCTCGCTCAACGGTATTCCGATTCGTCAATGGGATGTCCTGCCATCCGAGCAATCCTGGAGTTTCGGAATCGAGCGCCAACTCCCCTGGAACATCCTTATTGACGCCGAATATGTCGGCAGAAAGGGATCGCACCTATACGTCGGAGGCGACACCTACGCTCTCGATCACCTGAACGCTACCATCGCCAACCAGTTCCGCGCGAACCCAGCGTCCTTTAACGCCACAGTGCCCTCTCCCCCCGCTCTCGACGCCGCCGTCGCGAAGCTCGCTGGTTACACAAATCCGCTTGCCGATAACGCTACCTGGCAAGCCTACAACTCTTACCTGCCCTATCCCCAATATCCAAACAATCTTTGGGGATCGAGCGGTCTCCAGAATGTCGACCCACCCTGGGGCAATTCCATCTACAACTCGTTCCAACTGCGAGTGGAAAAGCGCTTCTCCAAAGGACTCCAGTTCCTGTTCACCTACACCGGTCAGAAAAGCATCGACGATTCCTCCATCGCCGGTTCTAACGTATACATCAACGGCACAGCCGGCGCTACGCTCGCGCAAGTGCAGGACCCGAATAACTTACATCTGGAGCGCTCTCTGTCCCAATTCGACATCTCGCAGATCGTTCAATTCTCCTGGGTATACCAGCTGCCCGTCGGAAAGAACAAAGCCTTCGGCGCCAATTGGAATGGATTTGTCGACGCTATTTTTGGCGGATGGCAGCTCAACGGTATCTATCGCTGGGACACCGGCCTCCCTCTCATCCTCTATCTGAACGGGGGCACCAACCTTCCCATGTTCGGCAACCAACGTCCTAACGATCCTTATCAGCTGCAAATGACGGGCGGCGCAAGTCCCGATTACAACTACTTCAGCAACGCGCCGCTTACACAAGCCCAGATGGCCGCCTGGATTCCGCCCCCGTACTATGACGGCAATGCTCCGCGCGTCATGCCCAACCTTCGCGCGCCTGGAACCAATAACCTGACCGCATCGCTGTTCAAATCGTTCCCGTTGGGATTCCATGAAGGTTCGCGCCTGGAGTTCCGCGCCGAAGCCTTCAACGTTCTCAACCGTGTCCAGTTCGGAGCGCCATCCACCACCATAAATGGCTCAACGCCATTTGGCGTAATCAACAGCCAGGCGAACTCCCCGCGTGAGCTCCAGCTTGCTTTGAAACTATACTTCTGATGTGATGCGCGCTGCCGCTGGGCTGCTCCTGGTTGCATTCATTTGCAACGCTCAGAGCCCGGCTGCGGAACAGCTGTTCAAGGAAGCTATGGCTGCGCAGCAGCGCGGCGATCTGCAGACCGCTGTGCGCGGCTACCAGCATGTCCTCGAGCTTGTCCCCTCGCTCGTTCCCGCCCGTGTGAATCTCGCGCAGGCTCTCGTACAGCTGGGACGCGTCGACGACGCCATTGCAAACTACCGTGCTGCATTGCGCCGCCAGCCCGGTAACCCGCAAATAACGCTGCTGCTCGGCAACTCGCTGGTGCTCCAGCACAAATATGCGGATGCCATCGAACTGCTTCAGCCCCTCGAAAAAGCCCACCCCGACAATCTGGATGTCGCTTTTGTTTTGGGCGAGGCGCTCCTTGAATTCGGCCATCCCGCCGAAGCGCTGAAACGCATCGAAAGAGTCGCTGCCGTTCGCAAAGACGCGGACGTGTGGATGCTCGCTGGATTAGCCCAAATGAAACTCGACGATTACGACCATGCGCGCCGCAGTCTCGACACTGCGCTGCTGTTGAATCCGAAACTATCCGAAGCCTACATCTTAAGCGGTATGGCGCATGCCAGAACCGGCGATGAGGCAGGAGCCAAGGACGTTTATAGAAAAGCCCTCGAACTCGACCCGAATAATTTCGCCGCCAATCTGCGGCTGGGTACCATTCTCTACAAAGAGAGAGATCTCGAAGGCGCTGTCCTCCATCTGGACCGGGCCCTTCGCGCCGATCCTTCCTCTATAGCGGCGCGCTACGAGATCGCGCAAGTCAACATCGCCGAGCATCACGACGCCGCAGCCGCCGCCAGCCTCGAAAATATTGTCCGCGCCGTTCCCAATATGCTGCAGGCGCACGTCCGCCTCACAACCTTATACTATCGCTTACATCGGACCGAAGAGGCAAAACGAGAACGCCAGATTGTGGAAAATCTCTTAGCCCACCCTGAAACCCAGGCAGCCGATCCCGAAGCAAGTATGGATAAGCCATGAGGTTGTTCCTCCTAATCGCCCTCCTCCTCTCCCCTTTTGTAGGGCGGGCGTCCCCGCCCGCGGCCGGTCTCCTGACCGGCCTCCGCCCTAACGATTTTCAGGACGCCGTCGCCGCCTTCGAGCGCGGCGATACCCCGTCCGCTGAAGCCATCCTGAACACTATCCTGCAAAAACGACCCGATGACCCCGCCGCTCTCGATCTCCTCGCAGCCGTCTTGGATACTCAGAAAAAATTCACAGAAGCCGAGACCGTCTATCAACACGCCCTGCGCTTGACTCCGAATTCCGCCACGCTTCTGAACAACTTCGCAAACCATCAGGCCGCTACCGGTAATGTCAAAGCCGCGCGCGCGACTTACCTGAAAGTCGTCGCGCTCGATCCCACTCGCGCCAATGCCAATCTGCAGCTCGCCGCGTTCGCGGTCGAACAGAAAAATGGCGCCGAGGCTCTGCGCTACCTCGACCATCTTCAACCATCCGATCAAGCCTTGCCGCAAGTCGAGATCCTCAAAATGCGCGCCCTGTATCTTGCCGGGCGCTCCGCCGAAGCCGCCGCGATTCTCAAGCGCCTTTCTTCCCAAACCGATCCGCGCCTCAGCTTCACCGCCGGTCTCGCGCTTGCCGCGGTAGCCAGGTACGCGGATGCCGAAGACTGTTTCACCCGCTCGCTCCAGGCCGCGCCCGCAAATTTCGACGTCCTTTATAACCTCGGCCTCGCCGCCTTCCATGCCGGCCATCTCGAGCGCGCGCGCGATGTGCTCCAGACCGCGCTTGCCCAGCGTCCGCAGGATGTCGATACCCTCTACAACCTCGCGGTCGTCGATATCGATCTCAAGCAACGCGAAAAAGCGCTCAGCTTGCTGGTGGAAGCCGCCCGCCTCGATCCAGCCCGCCCCGCGATCCAGCTGACCATCGCCCAAACCGCCAGCGCGCTCGGATTCTACGCCGACTCCCTGCTTGCCTACGACAAATATTTGAAGCTCGCTCCAGCCGATCGAACTGCCCAGCGCGAACGCGATTTTATGTTCGCCGTCAGCAGCCACCCGCGCGAGGGCCTTGCCGCCTTGCAGGAATTTCTGCACGCGCATCCCCGCGACGCCACCGCCCACTACGAAGTCGCTGTGCTTGAGGCTCAATCCGACCCCTCTGAAGCCGCGGCGCATTTCGACCAAGCCGTCGCCCTCCAGCCCGACTTCGCACCCGCCAGGTTCGGCCGCGGCGTTCTCAACTACCTGCAAGGAAATCCCGCCGCCGCTCTTCCCGACCTCGAATTCGCCGCCGCCCGCTATCCCGACAACTCCCAGGTCCTCGACCGCCTCGGCGAAACCTATACTGCCCTCGATCGTCCCTCCGACGCCCTCAAAGCCCTTCGCAAGGCTTCCACCATCTCTCCTAACGATGCGCGCGTCCTGATGCACCTCAGCCGCGCTCTTTCGAAAGCCGGGTTGAACGACCAGGCCCGAGACACCCTCGCCCGCTTCCGCATCCTCGGCCCCCAACCCGGAAACCTCATTCCGCTACCCGGATATCTCGATTTCCTCAGCCTCTCTCCCGAACAGCAGCAAGCGCAGTATCGCGAGGCGGTCGAGAACCGCATCGCCCAGAATCCGCAAGACGCGGCGCTAAACGTTCGTTACCTGCGATTGCTGATCGCAGAAGGCAAGAAAGAGGATGCCGATCGCGTGGCCGCGCGCCTGCTGAATTTGAAACCGCCCGCTCCGTTGGCGGCCGAAGCGGGTCGCGCCTTGCTAGATGCGGAACTGTACGCCGATGCCAAGCCCTTGCTCGAATATGCCGCGAATTTATCGCGTCTGCCCGCAACTCAACTCGACCTCGCGCTCGCATGCCTCTATATCGTCGGGCCACAGGAAGGTTTCGCGCAGCTCGATCGCATACCCGAAGCGGAGCGGTCCGGCGATTATTATCTGGCGCGCGCCGGCATGCTCGATTCCGCCGGAAACTTCCCTGACGCGCTCGCGGCCTTGCAGCATGCTCTCACTGCCGCTCCCACCCGCGCCGCCCTGTATCGTCAGGCCGCCGTTTTTCTGGCCAGGCACGGAAAAGCCGCGGACGCCGTTTCATTACTGGATCGGGCCGCGCGCGTCTTACCCGACGACCCCACCATTCTGCTTCTAAGAGCCGAGATCACCGCCGCTCCTGCCGCTCGCGAGTGAGCCTGAACAGAATATCTTCCGGGTTCCACTTCAAAAACTGATCGAGCGTCTCACCCATCTCACGCGTCCTCCCTTCACTCGCGTATAACATTGCCAATTCGATGTGGGCCTGTTTCAGAGATGGATCCAGATCGATCGCGCGCCTAAGTTCACGTTCGGCTTCCGCGAAATTCCCCGCACGCTTCAGCACAATACCGAAGTTCATGGCAGCCTTCGCGCTGTTCGGAATTAGCTCCACAACGCGCCGCCCCAATTCTGCCGCTTCCTGTAATTTCCCCTGTTGCAGTGACAATCCTTCCAGATCCGACAACACTTCGGGGTCCTGCTGCTCTCGATCCGACAACCCGCGCAGCATCCTGAATCCGTCCGCGCCAACCTCCGGCAGATTCTTCGAAAATCCGATCGACACTTCCGCCAGCGCCAAATCGCGATCGCCAAATTCCGGCCCCGGCTCGCGCCAGGCGATCGCCTTTTGTGCCGTCACCTGCGAACCCGGAGTCGCATTCGTCGGATTACGCAGAATGCGATGATCCGTCAGCGCCGCGTGTGGAATATCGGTCGTCGCGCTGCGCGGCATGTGGCAGCTCGTGCATTCAGCCGGCGCGCCGGGATGCGCAGCCGCCGATAACACGGCGTGACACGAAGTGCAAATTTCGCGGATCTCGCGCCGCCGGTCCACCGCCTCCCCGTGAACTTGGTGGCAGGTTCCGCACCAAAGCTTCCCGCCACTCGCCCGTAGGCATTTGCTTTGAGCCAGTTCTTCCACTTGACTCACCGCAATCGTCTCCGCGCTGCCTCCGATCAAATAAGTCGCAAACGTCGTTTCTGCCGCTTCACCGACGTGAAAATCCTCCCAGTTCTTGCCGCGATTCAGAATACGAGTCGCGCCCTCTAGATGACACTGCTCGCAGACGCTGTCGCGCGAAGCTTCCTTCAGCTTGGCCGGGTTCACGATGTTTTTTGACGATGGATGCCGAACGTGCGCTTCCGACGCGCCGTGGCAGCGATCGCACGTAATCGAGCTCACTTGCGCCTGCTTCAGCCGGTGGCGATCGCTGTCGGCGAACTCCACCCGGCCTGCGTGGCAGAACAGGCACGCCTCGTCGATAGGACGGTCGAAATCGATCGAAGCCTTGTGCGCGTATCCAGGTGAAAAGTCCCAGCCATAACGATTAAACCAGGACGCGGGCGATTCGAATAGATAATCCCCAATCTGCACCATATAGGTGCGGCCCATCAGCCCTCCACCAATTTGATATCGGATGGGCCGCGCCGCCGTGAGCCCCTGTTCCAAAATGCTGTGAACCATTTCTCCATCGCGTTCTTCGATGGTCACAACCGTTCCGGACGTCGCATCGGTGATCCTGCCGCCAGGCAGGGCCGCCGGAGCAATCAGCGATTTCCCCATCGCCGTAGCCGCGTAACGCGCCGTTTCCCCCGGATGGCATGTCCCGCAAACCACCCCCGGCGCACCCAAACCCGCCCCCAAACCCGGGACAGTACACGCAATCACCAATAACGCCACTCCTCGCGGTCTCACTACTCACCGTCCCAGAGTCGCCGCCAGCACAAACACCAGGGGCGCATTCCAATTGATGGCCACCTCGTTACACGCGTACGCACCCGTCACGTCGACATACATCTTGGCCGGAGGCAGATCGGCATTCAACAGCTTTTTCATAAAGGCATCTTGCCGCCCCCGATTCGGCCCTCCGGCCAGCAAGCCCGGCCACGGCAGTTTCAATCCGTCCGCCGCGCTGGGCCGGTGATGCGGATGCCGCACGGCGTTTTCTCCCACCCGCGTCACCCACGAAAGCGAAAAAGAGTTCCGCCCCAGCAGGTAATGCAGGTTCTCCATCGCTGCGTCCACGTATCGCTGATTCGGCCGAAAACGGTCCGCAATCAACAACTGCATGCTGTAGTTTCCAACCACGCCGTTGGAACCCCAGATGTAATCTGCCGTGGTCAAGCTGATCCGATAACCGTGCTGACTTGCCCGTTCCGCAATTTCGTCCGCAGCCTCGATAGAGTGCTGTCGAATCGCCTTCGACGCCTCCCCATCCGCGCCGTTCCCCAGAACATACGCCCAAAGCGCAAGCGGCGCTACCATCGACCACGAAGCCGGACCGATCGGCCGCATCGTGTTCAAATACTCGCCGTAGTGCTGCAAAAAATATCGCGAGTAAACCTCCTGCTTCGTCGTCCGCAGCAGTTCCGCCGCCGCCCACAATCTTTCATCTCCGCAGTCGCGATCCGCGTATGCTCCCGTCGTAATCCCGGACGGATTTTGAAACAGCACGTCGGGATTTGCATCCAGCCATCTCCAGGCGTTTTCCGCCGCCCGCTCGCAACGCTGCGCATACGCGCTGTCAAAAGGTTTATACACGCGCCCCGCGATCGCCATCACCGCCGCGAAATCCGCCGTCGCGCACGAGCTCTTGAATGGCCTGTTGCCCGTTCCTATCACATAGCTGATCAAGGTGTCCTGTTCCGGCATGATGAATGGACAGAAATGAGTGCTGGTCTGCTTGTGCCAAACGCCTCCATCAGCGTCCTGCATCGTGAGCATCCAGTCGAGATTCCAGCGAATCTCATTCAGCATGTCCGGTACCTGATTGCCGGACTCGGGCAGCCGCAACCCGATCTTCCTCACCCGCTGACCATACAACTCCCAGGCCCAAAGCAGCGTCCCGGTGCTTATTCCCGAATTCACCATATACCGGCCGTAGTCGCCCGCATCGTGCCACCCGCGTGTGGACACGTGCGCGCCGCTTTTGCCCGATGAAGAATCGTACGCTCCCTCCAGATGACACGCCGCGTGTTTATAGCCGGGAAACTCCGCTCCCAGATCGACCGTCGTGCCACAGCGCTGCCCGTAGTACGAGCGCATAGCCAGGTAATAAACCCGCTGAAATACATCCGGGCCAATCTGAAAACTCCAGCTTCTTCCGACACCCGGAATCTCCAGATAATATTCGCCCGCTGCGGTCAACCTCGAGAAATCGGCAGTGCGGATGCTGTCCGTTGAATCGGCGTCGAAAACCGCCGCTTGTAACTTGCCTTCGAATGCGAGTGAGTTGTCCGCCGCGCGCCGCACGAAAAATCTGCCGGCCGCGTCCGCCCCAGCTGCCAGCACGACCATCCCCAGCTTCGGCGCGTCGGAAAGGTATCCTGCCTGGTCCACCTTTATATCGGTCGTCGGGCTCGCCGCGCGAGCCACGAAACCGAAGGCGCAAACCCCGATACACAGGACAATACGCACGTCGATGAACCGCTAATTCAGTTCTCTTACCCAGATATTCCGGAAGCTGATGGGCTCGCTGCGGTCGCCGTGCGCCTGCAGCTTAATCGGAGCGCTCGTGTATTTCTTATAAAACGGCTGCCCGATGTACAGCGTCTCGCCCTTCAACTCAAAGTGATTCTGCACCAGCACACCGTTGAAGAAGACCGTGACATACGCCGGAGTTTCCAGCGAGCCGTCGGCTTTAAATGTGGGCGCCGTCCACACCACGTCATAGGTCTGCCACTCCCCCGGCTTCCGGCTCGGGTTCACCAGCGGAATACCTTGCTTATAGATGCTGCCCGCTTGTCCGTTTACATAAGTCTTGTTGTTGTACGAATCCAGAATCTGCAGCTCATATCCCGCGTCGCCCGCTCCGGTCGACGCCAAAAATACGCCGCTGTTCCCGCGCGCCTGGCCGCTGCCGGTGATGTTCTCGGGTATCTTCCACTCGAGGTGAAGCTGGTAGTTCTTGAAGCTCCGCTTGGTCTCGATGTTTCCCTGCGCCTTGTTCACCGTCAGGACGCCATCGGCCACAATCCATTTAGCCGGCGCTTTGTCCCGGCTCGCTACCCACTCGTCCAGATTCTTTCCATCGAACAACACGATTGCGTCCGATGGAGCCGCCGTGCAGCTCGCCCCGGGCGTCACCACCTTTGGCACCGGTGCCCACACTTCTGTATCTTCCGGCTTCGCTTGCCCTCGAAGCGTTACAGCCGCGGCAATCAAAAACGCCGCAAGCGCGACGGATCTCGAAAATTGTATGCGCATCACTTAGATGAGAATACACTCTATTCGCTGAGCTGCTGAACCCGCCGTCCGCAGGTTCTTGACGCGCCCCTTCACTTTGCCCTATAAAGTAGTTATGAGATTCACCAACTTCCGCCTCGCTGCCGCCGAGCTGCTCCTGATCTTTCCATCAGCCCTCTTCATGACCGCGCTCTTTGTGCGCAACCTGCAGCCGCCGCAATACGAGCCCGCCCGCACCGCCCAGTGGATCGTCACCTGGTACGCCTTGCGGCCGCGCATGGGCCTCTGGGTCTTCCTCATGGCTCTGCCCGCGATCGTGCTCGTTTCCGGCTGCGCCACGCTCTGGCGCAGATGGAGCAATGATGTGGAGCTCCGGCGTGCAGCGCAGCATACCGTCGCCGCGCTCAGGCCGCATCTGGAGACGCTGTTCGTTGCTGCTGCGACTTTGACAGCCGCAACCGTCCTCGCGATCGTCGCTCTCCATGTATTGACCGATTGACCATCCTCCCCAAATCCGGTCACAAGGCCAATTCCCTTATAACTCGCCCTTTTCTGCCAATTATGTTATTGCTGAATCGCATTCAGTCCGCATCCGACAACCTGCACGAAAACTGTCGAACCGTGTAGGGCGGACCTCCTGGTCCGCGCGGGACGTCCTCGTCCCGCTCTTCGCGACACGCAACCGTTCGGCCAAAATCCATTTAGCCGGCGCTTTGTCCCGGCTCGCTACCCACTCGTCCAGATTCTTTCCATCGAACAGCACGATTGCGTCCGATGGAGCCGCCGTGCAGCTCGCCCCGGGAGTCGCCACCTTTTGTCTTTGAGCTGCTGAACCGCCCGCCGCGGATTGACACCGCCACAGCCCGAAGTATAGCTGCTCCGGCACTGGCCGTTCCAGCGGGATAAACCTGCTCGATGAGCTTTTCTTCTACTTCTTAAGTTCGATGACTATCACTTCAAATGGCTTATCACCTACATTCTCCGGTAGGTGTTTTTCGGCATCCGACCAAATCGCATCGTGGGCCTTGACGTTGCTGTCCCGCGTGGTGCCGTCCGGCAGCGTGAACTTCGTGTGACCGTCGGTCAGGAACACCTCCACCGACGCTGGATGCTCGTGCATCACTGATTTCTCATGCGCCCCGTACCTGGCCCGCAGCACGCGTACCTGGTCGTTATTGAGGACCACTTTGTAGTGTTTCGGATCCAATTTGGCGGCGTCTAACGTTGTCTTCGCCGCTGTGGGCCCGCCCGGCGCCTTCAGCTCTACCATGATCGATTCCGCCTCCGTATCGGAGAGATTCTCAGATGCGTGCGTCACGGCCTTCGAGTAAGTCACCTCGTTGGCCTTGGTGCGTTCCTCACTGCTCTTACCATCGGGGAATGTGTATTTGGAATCGTCATTCGTGAACCCCACCGCCACGTAGGCGGGGTGCGAATGCATGGGAAGCTTGCTGTGTCCCGGCTCGTTGAAGTGAAGCACGCGGACACGATCGTTTTCAAAAACCACTTTCACCCGGTCAGGCGCTACCTGGACCACATCCTGGGCGAAAGCGGCCACTGCGGCAAGCGCCACCGCGATTGGGAACAAAGCACGCATAATGTAACTGTTCTCCTGGACCCTGGAATCGATGCATTCTACAGGGTGGCCCCAGTATAGATCCGAGGTCTGCAGAAACCCAACCCTGTTGCGTTCTAGTACTGTGCCGCATCTGCCCTAAGTCCGTAGAGCTATTTTTCATCTCAACCAAACCATCTCCAAAATCTCTGGTACAATCGCGCGCAACATGGAACACGATGATTGGAAGTTCCCCGCCAAACGTCCATCGCTTGGGTCGATTCTGCTGGGGCTGATTCCTTTCTCGGCCGTGTGCTTTTCAGTGTCACTGTGGGACCGTGTTTATCCCATGGTCCTGGGTATCCCGTTCAACCTTTTCTGGTTGATCTCGTGGCTGCTCCTCACCCCACTCTGCCTGTGGCGCGCGTATCGGCTGGAGGTTCCCCGCGCTCCTCGCCCGCCTCGTCAACATGGCGGCGCGCCATGAACCCGAGCCTCGTCGCTCTGGCAGTAATTTCTGGAATCGTCGCAACAGGCTCGTTGGTCGGTTTTTATGCCGGATCGCACCGAAAGATGGATCTCGAGCAATGGAGTGTCGGAGGTAGAGGTTTCGGCATGCTGCTTGTCTGGATGCTCATGGCCGGAGAGATTTATACCGCGTTCACATTCCTCGGGGCCTGTGGCTGGGCCTACTCCAAAGGCGGACCCGCCCTGTACATTCTCGGATATGCGCCGTTGATGTACGTGGTTTCTTTCTATATTCTGCCGCAAGTTTGGGAGGCCGGAAGGAAATACCGTCTCCAAACGCAAGCCGATTTCTTTCAAGCGCGCTACCACAGCAAGTATCTTGCTGCCTTTGTTGCGCTGGTAGGCATCGTCTTCATCATTCCCTATTTGCAGCTTCAGATCACTGGACTCGGAATGATCGTCGAAGTGGCAAGTTTCGGCGCCATCCATCGCACGCGGGCCATGGCGGTCTCCTTCGCCATTGTTGCGGCGTTTGTACTCACTAGCGGAATCCGGGGAGTGGCATCCGTCAGCGTATTGAAGGATTTTTTATTGCTGTTTGCCGCCGTTTTCGTGGGCGTCGCGGTGCCCTACGTTTATTTCGGCGGCATTGGCCCGATGTTCGCGGCACTCGCGCGCGCTAAACCCAGTCACCTGGTAATGCCAGGCGCCACCACGAACCTCGGACACACTTGGTACGCCTCAACGGTTTTCCTCGTGGCTCTGGGGTTCTACATGTGGCCGCACTACATCGGCGCTAGCTTTACCGCCAAAAGTGGCGACATTTTGCGCCGGAACGCGGTCATAATGCCGCTCTACAGCATCACTATGCCGCTGATGTTCTTCGTAGGCTTCGCCGCAACTCTGGTTCTGCCCGGTCTCGCCAACGGCGACCTTTCGATGTTGACCATCGTGCGGAAGACCTTCCCGCCCTGGTTCCTGGGAGTAATCGGCGGCGCGGGTGCTCTCACCGCAATGGTTCCGGCAGCCATTCTGATTCTCACCGCGTCAACTTTGTTTGCGAAGAACCTGTGCCGCCCCATTCTGGCGCCCGGCATGACTGATCGACAGGTTGCGAGATTGGCCAAGCTCACTGTCATTCTCGTCACTATCGCCGCCCTATTTTCGGCGATATACAGCTCCACTTCTCTAGTAGGTCTTCTGCTGGTCGGCTATGCCGGGGTCGCCCAGTTCTTTCCCGGTATGGTCTTGGGCCTGTATTCCAAGCGAGCGAACATGCCCGGAGTCTTCGCCGGACTGGTGACTGGCGTCGTTGTTGCCGGTCTTCTTATGCTCACTAACCACGATCCCGTCATGGGACTGAATGCCGGATTCATTGCCTTGTGTTTCAATTTCGCAGTAACCGGAATCGTGAGTTTGCTGACGTCCACAGACCAGAGCGAATTTGCGCCAGACTTTGCGTCATCTCCTGCCTTGCAGTCGCAACACAACCGTGAGCCCACCGACGATACGCGCGAAACTCTCGAATGACCAGCTACTCAAAATCGTAGACTTTCAGGGCATGTTTCAGCTTCCAGCGGTGACGTATCTGGCTTCCCGCTGCATCATTCGATCCACCATCGCGGGCAGCATTTCCGATGGGGAAAGTATCGGCGAAAGCACGATAGGCGGAGCGCTCTTGAGACGCTACTTCTTCAACGCTGCCGTCCAGTTCTGAACTACGGTCAGGGGTTGCGAGGCAAGCCGCCGGTTTCGCGTCATTACTAGAACTCGCTGCCCATCGGGAGTGACGTCGTAACCCAATATCGACAAAGCGACCGATAACTTGCCGCGCTTCGCCGACTTGTACGGACATAGCCTTGACGTTGATCGGCGCGGCCATGAGTCTCCTACCCGAGCGATAGAAAATTTCCCTGCCGTCTCTCCGCCACCGCGCCAACCCCCCTCCTGCCGTTGAAATTTGCCGTTTCCAAGCGGCGTCCGCGCCCTCGACTCCAAATGGAACCAGGTAGATCTCGCGGCGACCCGACTCCTCTGACTCATACGCGATCCACCGCCGGTCCGGCGAAAACTGGGCATGACCTTCCGAGGCTGACGTTTGGAGAAATGGGAACGGTTTCGATCGCGTTGATTGCTCCGCGGTCAGCGGCAACACCCAAATACTCGAGCGCGGTCTCTGGTCTTGAAGGCTGTCGTACAGCAGGAATTTGCCATCCGCAGACCAACTTGAGGCGTATTTGTCATGGTTGTCCGCAAGCAGCAACTGCTCCGGTTCGCTGCCATCGGCCGCTCGCCGGTAAAGATCGAAATGTCCTTTGCGGCTCGAGCTAAACGCGATGGTCCGGCTGTCGGGGGACCACACTGGCGCGATCTCGTTTGCAGGATCGAAGGTGAAGCGGGTCCGGAGTCCTTGCGCAACATCTTGCAGCCAGATAGCGGTATTGCTCAGCTCCCGGTTTGCAAGCGCTATTGTTCGTTGGTCAGGCGAAAGAGCCAGGGGGTTCAGGAAGTAGTCGATGATCCGGATGCCTCTCACGGCCGACAAGCGGTTGCCCTGGCGATCAAACCATAAAAGTTCGAACGGAGGCTCCCCTGCGCCGGCGAAATAGACCAGCGGACCGTTTTCAGACGCCGAAAAAGATCCCAAGCCGTCCAGTATGCCCGCGACAGCAACTAGGCCGGCTGCCAGGGCGGGTTCTCCCGTCGTCATCAAATGACGAGCATCAAACGGCTGAGCCAGCAGGGTGTTGTTTCCCACGTAGATCAAGCGACTCTGCGCGAAGATCGCGTTGGAATCGGCTTCCAGAAGAACCTTGCTCTGCCCTGAATCAAGCAAGCCAACACGAATGGTCACGTGGTCAGGCGGCAATGGCCGCGAGACCGCCTCAAAAAGGAAATGATGGCCATCCGGCAGGAACCAGGGAAAATCATGCGAATTCTCCTGCCTTGCTTCATCGAGCTTGGTGGCCGGAGTAGGCGATCCGCCGGTATCGGGAACGCGGTACAGAGCTCCGCGGCTCGTCCCAAACAGGATCACGCCATCCCGGTTCCAGGTACCGCCCGCCTCGCCCTCAACGGTACATAAGGTAACTGCCTGCCCCCGGCCGGAAGGTGCGTCGAGATCGATTCGCTTGAGTTTGCCGTCGGCGAAAAAGGCGATAGACCGACCATCCGGCGACCAGAAGGGCAAAGATCCCTGTTCGGTACCGGCCAGCGGGACTGGGGCCACCGCGTCGAGAGACCGCAGCCAGAGTTGCCAGCCCTCTCCTGAAGTCGGCAAAGTAGCAAAGACGATCCGTCGCCCATCGGGTGAAACGGCCGGACCGGGAGAGTTGCCGAAGACGGTGTTTTCGGGCGGGAACACGGAGAACCGCACGAGCGGCGCCTCCGCTGGTTTCTTGCGAAGGCTTGGGGCAATGAACGCAGCCAATAAGATCGCAAACACGACTACACCCATCCAGAGTGAGGGGCCACCCCAGCGAAAACGCGCCGGAGCTGGCCGATCTGCCGGAGCCGTTTCGGGAATCCGTCCCAATTCCCCCTTCGCATCGCGGGCCGACTGGCTGTGCCCGTTCGGGTGCGCTTCGGGGGCGCTCTCCGAGAGGGGCACGCCCACTCTTTCAACCGCTCCCAGGAAGCGGTAGCCTCGTTTTGCCAAAGTTTCTATGTACCTGGGAGCCTCGGCCGATTCTCCCAGCGCGTTCCGCAGACGCTTGATAGCGGCATTGATGCTGTGGTCGAACTCGACGATGGTGTTGTCGGGCCACAGCCTGCGGCGGATCTCCTGCCGAAGCACCACTTTCGCCCGGACGCTCCAGCAGCATGAGCAAAATTTGAAAGGACTGGTCCTGAAGCCGGATCTTCACTCCGTGCTTGCGCAATTCGCCCGCTCGCACATCCAGTTCGAAGGGTCTGAAGCGCAAAGCTCGTGCCGTTCTTAGGTTCATGTCGGCCGTTAAGCTGCCGCGCTTCGGACCAGTCTATAACACCGAATCAAAGGATTCAACCGCTTAGCCAGTCACCTTCAAGTCATCAAAATGCCCGCCGCGTTGCATCGACGTACTTACCCGAAATTCCGACACTACCTCTGGATCGCGCACATACGGAAGGCTCAGCAGAGCGATTTAGGGAGGAAAACACAGATGAAATTGAATTTGACGAACAAAAGGACGTGGGCGACTATCATGCTCTACTTGAGCTACTCGGGAATATCGGCCGCGTCAACGGTGTTTACATGGGACTTATCGAAGTCAGTTCCAGCGCTGGGAGCCTCCGGGTCGACCATCACGGCTGACACTATTGATGTCACGACTTACCTTCGTGCCGTCGTTCAGAGCAACGGGAATGCCGCGTTCAATCAAATCCTCCAAATCACCGGGTTTGAACTCAACGGGCATCCAGTTGCCGCGCCGGGCCTCAATAGCAGTTACGGGCTATACTTCGCGATCAATGGGAGCAATCAATTTAGCACATATACATCTTTAAACATATCCTTGATGGCCGATCCGGGCGATAACGATGGCACTCTAAGCGCGACCGTCTCGGGCTTTGGCTTCTCGAACGGCACCGCTGGCGACTTCGTCCTCGGGTCAGGTACATTGCTCGCGGCATCCCTCGCACTGGATGCTTCTGGAGTCCGGCACGCAAACTACGTTGAGACCTTCGCCTCGGCCCCCGGGGAGGCTGGCTTTTTTGGCATTACTTCGCCTGGGCTCCAGGCACTCCTGACAACACCGGCGGCCAACTTCGCCGCTCTCCCGCAACCGGACGGAATCACCATCGATTTAGTCAACGGCGGTATCGGTCAGGTTACTTTCACACCCGAGCCAGCCACGATGACCCTTTTGGGCGCCGGTCTAGTCGCGCTTCTCCTGACACGCCGCCGCAAGATTTCCGGTCACAAGCCCAACCCCTTTATTTTCGCCCCTTTTTCTGTCCCAAATACCCGCCACGCGCTGCCGGATTAAGCTCCCCAGCGCATCCTTGGGTCGGGATCAAGAAGAAAGGACATCAATCATGTCGACAGAAGCTCAAATCACCGCCAATCAGGCGAATTCTCAACTTTCAACCGGGCCTACCAGTGCCGAAGGTAAAGCCGTTTCCTGCAAAAATAATTTCCGTTTCGGATTCACCGGCGCATTCACCGTTCTTCCCTGGGAAGACGAGCTCGAATTCGAAACCCTTCGCACCGGCCTGCTCGCCGAGCATCAACCCGCCACCCAGACCGAGCGTCTGCTGGTCGACGGCATGGCCGAACACTATTGGCTGAAACAGCGCGCCATCATCCTCCAGAACAACTGCTTCACCCTCGACCTGGCGCCCCGCGACCGCGAAAAGCAGCTTGCTCTCTATATGCGCTATCAAACCACCAATGATCGCGCCTTCTACAAAGCCCTCGCCCAGCTCCTAAGCCTCAGAGCCGAAAGGCGCAAACAGCAGATTGGCTTCGAATCGCAGAAGCAGAAAGAGGCTGACCAAGTCCGCAAGCAATCCATCGAAACCCGCAAGCAAGACCTCCACAGAATGCATGTTTTACTCGCCGAAGCCAAGGTCGACCGCCGCTTAATGCTGAATCGCAACCTCGAATACTCGTCCACGCGGGTTGCAAGCGAGGTAAAAGCCGCCTAACTCCCTTCCAATCCGCTCCGCACTTCACAACCCGCACGAAAACTGTCGAACCATGTAGGGCGGACCTCCTGGTCCGCGCGGGACGTCCTCGTCCCGCTCTCGGCCACACGCAACCGAAACCTTCGCCCCCGATTGTACGTCAGGCGGTTGACGTTGCATTAAAACACACTTAGACTAAATACGTAGCCCTTGCAGCCTACATAGAGGTGGTTCTCCTGGTATGACGTTATTCCCTGCCCGCCGATTTTGTATCCTAGTCGGCATTTCAGCAGCTTCGCTCCTTGCCGGCAATCTGTTGGCTCAAGACAAAAGCCCTGCCCCAAGCAGCAGTTCAGCGGACCAAACCGTATCGAAGCCCTTAACCAAAAAGCAGATCAACAAAAAGCAGAAGGAGCTTGAAAAAGAGCTCGCCGGGCCCTGGAAGAAATGGCTGAACGAGGATGTTCTTTACATCATCACCGACGAAGAGAAACAAGCCTTTAAGCGCCTCAAAACCGACGAGGAGCGCCAGAACTTTGTCGAGGCTTTCTGGCAGCGCCGCGACCCCACCCCCGACACCGAAGAGAACGAATATAAGGAAGAGCACTACCGCCGCATCGCTTATGCCAACGATCACTTCGCTTCCGGTATTCCCGGCTGGAAAACCGATCGCGGCATGATCTACATCAAGTACGGCCCTCCCGATGAACGCGACGAGCATCCCTCCGGCGGCAGCTACGAGCGGCCCATGGAAGAAGGCGGCGGCGAAACTTCCACTTTCCCGTTTGAAGATTGGCGCTACCGCTATATCGATGGCGTAGGCACCAACATCGTCATTGAATTCGTCGACACTACCATGAGCGGCGAGTACCACATCAGCCTCGATCCTGAGGAAAAAGACGCCCTGTTGATGGTTCCAGGCGCCGGCCTCACCATGGCCGAGCAAATGGGCCTCGCCGACAAAACGCAGCGCTTCCAGCGCACCGATGGAACGCATCTCGGTACCGGTAATCAGCCGCTCCCCGAAAGCATGAACGAGTTCACCCGCCTCGAGCAGTACGCGAATTTGCAGAAAGCGCCCGCTATCAAATTCAAAGACCTCGACGCGGTTGTGAATTCGAACATTCACTACAACACGCTGCCCATGCTGGTCCGCACGGATTTCATTAAAGTGACGGACGTCACCGTCTACGCCAATATCAGCGTGCAATTCAAGAACAGCGATCTGAACTACGCCACCAAAGAGAAGGTCGCTAAGGCCACTATCAATCTGTATGGCCGCATTACCTCTCTGACCCGCCGTCCTGTGCAGTGGTTTGAGGACACGGTCAGCGCCGAAGTTCCCGCCGAAATGCTTCAGCAGGCCATGTCGGGCTCCCAGATCTATTCGAAGCGCATCCCGCTCGCGCCGGGGATGTATCGCTTGAACATCGTCGCTAAAGACGTGGTTGGCAACACGGTAAACAATTTCGAGGTGGCGCTCAACGTTCCCCACTACGACGAGGATCAGCTCGCCGCAAGCAGCGTCATTCTCGCCGACGAAATCGAGCGCGTCCCCACCAACAGCATCGGCACCGGCCAGTTCGTGATTCGCAGCTCCAAGGTTCGCCCCCGTATCAACGACACCTTCAAGCAGGACGAAAGCATGGGCATCTACACCGAGTTCTATAACTTCGGCATGGACGAGAAAACCAAGAAGCCCGAGGGAACCATCGAATACGAAGTCGTCAACAATGCCGACAACAAAACAGTGATGAGCCAGACCGAAGATTTGGCCTCTATCCAAAACGCTTCGCCGTTCCTGGTAACCGTCGAAAAGAAACTCTCGTTGAAGAGTCTTCCCCCTGGAAAGTACACGCTGAAATTGAAGGCAACCGACAAGCTGAAGAATCAGAGCCTTACTCCCTCGGCGCAGTTTACGGTAATATCGTAGGATCAGGGCAAGATTAGAGCCCACAACGCGAAAGGTGATTTTGAAGGCGGGTTTCGCGAGCAAAAAGTTCGCTGTCGCGGCGCTGTTAACCGGCCTCCTGGGCCTCTCGGGCCAGTGCTGCGCCTCCGACCTTTCCCTCCCCATCACCGGCGATCTGCTGGGCTCCGTCGTCGATGGCAGCGGCATTCCGCAGATGGGTGCCACCGTCCAGCTGTTCAATAAGTATGAACGGCTGATCGCGAAAACTCTGAGTGCGCCCGATGGCCGATTCGCGTTTGCCGGACTTCCTGCCGACGTCTATTCCGTTCGCGTCTCTCTCGCCAACTTTCTTCCCGCTGTCCGCGACAAGATCGCCGTGAAAGCCGGTATCGACAGCATCCTTCAAATCCACTTGGCGACACTCTTCAGCGATGTCCAAGTCACCTTCACCATTCCCACCGGCGGCATGAGTGACGACTGGAAATGGGTTCTTCGCTCCTCGCCTGCAACCCGGCCCATCACCCGCTTCTTGCCCGATGATGTTTCTTCGCCATCTACCGCGGAGTTACACCCGCACATTTTTTCCGGCACCCATGCCATGCTCTCTCTTTCCGGCGGCGATACCGGGCTGATCGACTCCGATTCGGTCCAAACCGATCTCGGTACCGGCTTCGTTCTCTCGACCAGCCTCTTGGGTAAGAATCAGCTTCAGGTCGGAGGAACCTTCGCCCAAGGCAATTTTGGCCCCGGCGCCATGGGCCTTTGCGCCATCTATACCCGCAGCGATAATGGCGCTTTCGGCCAGCCGCCCGAAGTCACTCTCACCATTGCGCAGCTGGGCGGAATCGGACCCCAGTTGTCCGGAACCCAGCTTCCCGCTCTGCGCACCATGTCCTTGAGCGTCTATGAAGTAGCCGATCCTCTGGACAGCGTCCACATCGAGTACGGGATGACCGGCGAATCCGTCGATTACCTGCAGCACACCAGCAGAGTCAGTCCGTTCGCCCGCGTCACCGTCAGCCTCGGACATTCCGGAGAGGCGATTGCTGCATACAGCGATGGCGGACGCCCGGACGAGCTTTCCGCCCATCAGCAATATCAGGCCGCGGAAACCGACAATCGCTATGACGATCTGGTCGGCATCGTGAATACCCTCGCGCGCCTTCCCCAGCTTTCCGAGCGAAACGGCCGGCTCGAGCTCCAGCGCACCCAGAGCTACGAGCTCGGCTACAACAACACCATCGGCTCGCGCACCTACGCGGTAAGCGGATTTTATGAGGACGTTTCCAACGGGCGCATCAACGTCGCCGGCGATCTGGATTCGTTGGATTCCGAGGATCTGCTTTCCGACGGCATTTCGAAAACCTCTACCTACAACATCGGCCACTATAATCGCAGCGGCTACTTAGCTTCCCTGAACCAGCGAATCAACGATTCGCTCGACGTTGCGCTGGCGTACGGTCGAATGGGAGGTTTCACCGCGGGCGGTATTCAAGAGAACTTCCTCGACGAGAGAAATCACAACCTCGCGGCTGTGAACGTCGCCGCACGCGTGCCCACGTTGCATACCAAAATTTCCGCCAATTACGGCTGGTTCGACAGCGGTGCGCTCATTCCCCGGCACGTCTTCACAACCCAGAACATGTATGTCTCCCCTGGCCTGAATGTCATCGTTCGTCAACCGCTGCCCTCTCTATTCGGCATGCCCGGCCGGCTCGAGCTCACCGCCGATCTTCGGAATCTTTTGGCCCAAGGCTATCTTCCCCTCGACACCGGTGATGCCGGCAAGCTCCTGATCGTGCAAGCGCCTCGCGCCATCCGCGGCGGCCTGAATTTCATCTTCTAGATCCATGCGTGAGCGGTACCACTGGCGCAGACGATCGCCTTTGATACTCTGCGCCGTGTCAGCAGCTCTGTGCCTGGCCGCTCAACCCAAATCCGCCGCCACTGTCCGCGTCTTCGTCTTCGTTCGAACGGATTGCCCCATCACCAACCGTTACGCACCCGAGTTGCAGCGCATAGCCCAGGAATTTAGCGGCCGTGGGGTGGTCTTTTCGCTCGTCTACCCGGATGCCACCGAAACGCCGCAGCGCATAAAAGAGCACATCGCGCAGTACCATTTCCCCGGCGTGCCCCTTCGCGATCCCGATCACCGGCTCGTCAAGCGATCGCACGTCTCGGTCACACCGGAAGCGGCGGTCTTCGATTCACGCGACAGGCTCATGTACCACGGCCGCATCGATGATCGCTGGGTCGATATCGGCAAGGCCCGGCCCGCTGCTCAGACGCACGATTTAGAAAACGCCATCGCCGCGGTGCTTGCCGGAAAGCCCGTCCCCCAACCGGAAACGCGAGCCATCGGATGTTCTCTCGCCGATATCGAATAGCGCTTTTCACCCTCCCCCTGTTTCTTGCGCCCATCGCACCCGCGCAATCCTCTCCTACGTTCGCCCGCGATATCGCTCCCATCGTCTATCGCAATTGCGCCGTTTGCCACCGGCCCGGAGGCGTTGGCCCATTCCCGCTGCTCACCTATGACGATGTCAAGAGACAGGCCCGCCAGATCGCCGCCGTCACCATGCGCCGTTACATGCCGCCCTGGCCTCCGCAACCCGGTTACGGTACCTTTCAGGACGAGCGCCGTCTCACCGATGCGCAGATCCGGCTCATCGCCGACTGGGTGCGCGCCGGAGCGCCCGAAGGCCCCGCTTCCGAAATTCCTCCCCCGCCGCATTTCACCGATGGGTGGCAACTAGGCCCACCCGACCTCGTCCTTTCAGCCTCGCGCCCTTTCTCCGTTCCCGCTTCCGGCCCGGACATCTTCTGGAACTTCATTCTCACGCCCGACCTTAAGAGCACGCGCTATGTACGCGCCATCGAAATCCGGCCCGGCGGCCTTGAGGCAGCGCGCAATGTCCACCACGCTAATCTGCTGATCGATCGCGCCGGGTCCACTCGCCGGCGCGAGACTAGCCCCGGCGCCGGATTTCCAGGCATGGATCTCACCATCGACCGCAATCCTCTCGATCCCGATAGCCACTTTCTCTTCTGGAAGCCCGGCACGGTGCCGTACTCCGAACCGGATGGTCTGGCCTGGCGTCTCGACCCGGGCAATCTCCTCGTGCTCAATACGCATCTTCAACCCAGTGGCAAACCCGAGCGGGTCCAACCCTCCGTCGGCATCTACTTCACCGATAAACCGCCCACGCGCTTTCCTATCCTCATTCAGCTCGAGCACGACGGCGCGTTGAACATTCCGCCGAACCGCCGGGACTTCCTGGTTTCCGACGATTTCCGCATGCCCGTCGACGTCGACGTCCTCGCCGTTTACCCGCACGCCCATTACCTCGGCAAGCTGCTTGAAGCGTACGCAACTCTTCCCGACGGCACTCGAAAATGGCTCATCCGCA
This sequence comes from uncultured Acidobacteriaceae bacterium, assembly GCA_963808405.1. GTDB lineage: Bacteria > Acidobacteriota > Terriglobia > Bryobacterales > Bryobacteraceae > Bog-105. The sequence goes on from CAWEFG010000001.1 coordinate 370,723, forward strand.
TTCCGAATTGGGATCTAAACTGGCAGGCCGTCTATCGCTATTGCGAGCCAGTCTTTCTGCCAAAAGGCTCGGTCGTTTCGATGCGCTTCCATTACGACAACACGGCTGCAAATCCGCGCAATCCCAATAGTCCGCCGAAACTGGTTCGCGCCGGAAATCAAGCCACGGACGAGATGGGCCATCTCTGGCTGCAGGTTCTGCCGCGCGGTCGGACCGACCACCGAAGAGAGATTCAGGAAGCGCTCATGCGCCATCGGCTCGAGAAATACCCGAACGACTTTTCAGCGCATCTAAATCTCGGAGCGCTCTTCATGTCCCAGCTCGATGCACAAGACGCTCTTCCGATGCTCGAAGCGGCTGTTAGCATCGACCCACAGCAGCCCGAAGCACACGACATGCTCGGTTCCGCGCTGCAGAGCTTTGGCCGCTCGGCCGAAGCCATGCGTCAATTTCGTCTGGCCTTAGAGGTCGCGCCCGATTATATGAACGCCCGTTACAATCTCGCGAAAGCCCTGGCACGAGCGGGCAAGCTCGACGAAGCGATCGAGAACTTCCGGCAGGTTGCCGCCGCGTACCCGGCAAGCGCCAGAATTCAGAATGAGCTTGCCGAGCTGCTTGCCCGTAAGAATCGAGCGGCTGCAGCCCCGGGCGGCAAATGAACTACGATTCAAACCGCACGCGGGAGTTGCCCAAGCAAATCTCATCTTGCGCCTGCAACTGCACGCCGCGCCTCGAGTCGCAGCGGATGATCTCTCCGTTCCGCAGTATCGAAGTGTTGGCTTGATTTCCGGGTTCGCTGAGAACCCGAAATACCTGCTTCTTCGCGTCCCATGCCACCCTAGCGTGGCGTCGCGCGAACGACGTCTCCGATTCGTCGAACGCAAGATCGTTCCGCCGCAAGATCCCCGACTTGCGATCCTTCACCTCGCGCATACGCCCCAGGTACACGCGATCCCGGGCGATCTCGATCTGCTCCTGCTCGGCCTTCCCCTGTATTACTCTTAACCGCGCAGATAGACGGGCATTTTGACCTTTCGGCCGCACTGCCTTACGCCGCTTCGAGTGCATCACGCTGCTGCGCATCGGGGGCGATAAGCTCCACCTCCATAGCAGTGTAGGCAAAAACGTACTCGCCCCTGCCCTTCGCGTGAATTCGCTCGCCGACCTCTCGCAACACCAAACGTCAAACCTCAGCGGGCTCGCGGCCTCGCTGCTCTTGCCCGATCAAGCGGGTCGTTGCTTGCCCGAAGAGATTTCGCAGCCCCGCTCTATGCTGCCGAGCGCGACCCCCGTCGCCGACTCCATTCGGCCAGCCAACTCATTCGACCCGACGATAGCAAGCCAAGTTCGTGCGCCGCCGCAACCAGCTCGCCCGCGATCGGCGCCGCGGTTTTCTCTCCGTATTGCCCGTGTTCCACCACAACTGCGAACGCGATTCTCTTTCCCGTGCGCCCGTAAGGCGCGAAACCGATGAACCATATCGAATGGCGTGGCCACTACTTGTCCTTGCCCATACGCCGCTTGCGGTAACGACGGTTGGAGTTGCGCGGGCGTATCGGGGTGGGCGGCATTGATGCCGAACATGGCCGCCGTATCCAGCAAGTTGCGCGCGCCGACGTTGTAAGTTCCGAGTTGCGCGAAATAGGCGTTGCAGGAAACCGTAATAGCCCGCCCCATCTCGAGCGTCCCGTGCGGTGTTCTGTCCTCGACATCGTCACGAACCGGACGGCGGGAGGATCCGATGTAATTCCCCACCCGGCCATGATCCAGCGGAATGCATTTATAGGACTGGTGCACCAGCGCGGGATCGTGTCGCAGCGCCGCAATCGCGGTCACGATCTTGAACGAAGACCCTGGCGGATACAACCCGAACCGCGCGCGATCGAACAGCTCTCGTTCCATGTTCCGGTCCGGATCGGCGCGAAACGCCGCAAACTGCTCCATCTCCGGCCAGGGATACGATACAGCCGCCAAAAGGTCGCATGTGTCGGGCTGTAGCACTACCAGCGCTCCCTTTGTGCCGAGCTTGTCCAGTTCCTTCAGCGACAAAGACAGCGCCATTTCTGGATATCTCGGTAATTCGTGAGAATCCAAAAAGTCTTATGGGTTACTCGGACGCGACCGTGTAGCATGGCTTGAGTGGAGGAAGAATGCGCCGCACCCGCGTGATCGGTTTTTGGGCCATTGGTTGTTTGATCGCGACGGCGATCCTGACGCGAGCTGTTCCGGTTGACGCGATTTCCGAGCGCGCGCATAAGCTGCACTTCTCTTCGATCGTGCTGGACACGCACGATGACACTACCCAGCGCTTCTTCTCGAAGGATTACGATCTCGGCAAGCGCAATGCCCAGGGTCACGTCGATATTCCGCGGATGCGAGAAGGTGGCATGAACGCCATCTTTTTCTCCATCTGGATCGACGGACGGATTATGGGGCCGCCGGCCGTGCAAAAAGCGCTGGATCAGATCGACGCTGTGCGGGGAAACGTGAAGAGATATTCGAATGAAATGGCGCTCGCGCGCACAGCGGATGACGTGCGGCGCGCTCATGCGCAGGGGAAGATCGCCGCGCTCATGGGCGTTGAAGGCGGGCACATGATCGGCAATGACATCCGGGTTGTGCGCATCTTCGCCGATCTGGGCGTGCGCTACATAACCCTCTCGCACTTTTACAACGACAAGTGGGCGGACTCCTCGACCGATAAGCCGGCTCACAACGGACTAACGGATTTCGGTAAAGACGTAGTCCGCGAAATGAACCGTCAGGGCATTCTCGTGGACATTTCGCATGTGAGCGATAAAACCTTCTACGATGCGCTGGAGGTGAGTAAGGCGCCGCTTATTGCGTCCCACTCGTCGTGCCGCGCGCTGTGCAATCACGTCCGCAACATGAGCGACGACATGATCAAGGCGCTGGCGGCGAAGGGCGGCGTCATCCAGATTAACTACGAAAAGAGCTTCATCGACCAGGCTTATAAGGACGCCTATGACAAAGAGACCGGCGGGGTTGCGGCGCACGTGAGCGATCTCACCAAGAGCTGCAATAACGATGAGGCTTGCATCTCACGCGAGATGGCGAAGGTGGAACAGCGGCTGACCGCGGAGGGAAAACTCCCGCACGTGAGTTGGGAGCGAATCATCGACCACATCGATCATGCCGTAAAACTGGTGGGCGCGGAGCATGTCGGGCTGGGCTCCGATTTTGATGGCGCCGATATGCCGGACGGCATGGAAGATTGTTCCAAGCTGCCGAAAATCACCGAGGCGCTGCTGCGCAAAGGCTATTCCGACGACGACATTCGAAAAATTCTTGGGGAGAACACGCTGCGCGTTATGGAGCAGGCGGAGCGCGTGAGCAGAGAACTTCGATAGGCATCTTGCGCTTCGTGATTATCGGGCATGAGAAACGCAATTACGAAGAAAACTCCTTCTAAGAAGCGCGCCAGCAACATGAGACCGGAGTACGATTTCTCGCGCGGGGTCCGGGGCAAGTACGTGGCCAGATACGGACAGGGGACGAATGTGGTGCTTGTCGATCCAGAATTGGCTGCGGTTTTTCCAGACTCGAAATCGGTTAATGACGCGCTCCGAGCGCTTGTCGCGATCGCAAGGCGAGCCGAAGCTCGAAAACGCGGGTGATCCCGCCGCGCGCGGTTGGATTTTGGCTGTGTAGTGTTTTCGGGCTATAATCCAAAGATGCCTTTAGCCCCTACATCCACCAACTCAAAAACTGCAATAAGAACGAGCCGCCGTTATGCGGCATTGATCGCCTGCTGCTTTCTTTTGACGCTGACAGGAACTCTATTCGGTCAGGACTCGCGCGGAGATCGTTCGTCGAACGACGGCACGCGCGCCAAGGGGCAGTCGGAAGGCGCCGGGGCGCCGCAGATTATCCCGCATCGCATCAATACACACGAGGAAGCGCCAAGTGCCGGTCCAACTGGCGTGATTACGCCCGACATTACGTACCACGGGGGTCCGGTGATGGCGACTCCGAACGTTTACCTGATCTGGTATGGAAATTGGAACCAGAAGAATTCCAGCGATACCGCGGCCGGTCAAGAGATCGTGCGTGATTTTCTGCACGGCCTGAGTGGATCGAATTACTACCTGACAAACACATCGTACGGGACGCCGACGGGCACCTTCGCCGTTAAAAAAGAATACAGCGACAGTTATTCGGAGGGTACTCGGCTTTCGGACTCGAAAGTGCAGAAGGTGGTGACTAATGCCATCACGAGCGGACAACTTCCGAGCGACACGAACGGCGTTTATTTTGTGCTGACCTCTTCAGACGTTTCCGAGTCGTCCGGTTTCTGTTCTCAATACTGTGGGTGGCATACGAACGGAACTATTTTAGGATCGGACATTAAATACGCCTTCGTCGGGAATGCGTACCGTTGTCTGCGTTCCTGCGCCGCGCAGACCGTGGGACCGAATGAGAATGCGGGCGTGGATGGAATGGTCTCGGTTATCGCACATGAGCTGGAGGAATCGAACACGGATCCCGATTTGAGTGCCTGGTATGACAGCAATGGCAGCGAAGACGCGGACAAGTGCGCCTGGACCTTCGGCTCGAAGCAGACGTTGGGTCCAAACGGCGCCTACTACAATATGACGCTGCAGGGGACGACGGGCAACCGGAATTTTCTGATTCAGCGCGAGCTCGATGTGAATAGTAAGTGTTACGTCGACTACGTGAATAAGATTCAATAGCGCCGGGGATTATCCAGTTAAGTCTGAAGAGAAAAGCGAGGCATCGCGCGCACGGACAAAGCGGGCGCACTATGCGAAAACGTTTCTTATATTGTCTCGCGGGCATGCTCTGTGTTTCAGCTTTGATCGCGCAGAGTGGGGCGGCTCAGACGCCGCTGAATTTTGTAGCGGTCACGCCGTGCCGGGTCGCGGATACACGGAATGCCGCGGGGGCGTTTGGCGGTCCCACCATGCAGGGCGGCGAGACGCGCAGTTTCGCAATTCCCGCCAGCGCCTGCAATATTCCGCCGCTTGCTCTGGCATATTCGGTGAACGTCACTGTTGTGCCTGCAGGCCCGCTTGGGTTTCTGACGCTATGGCCCACAGGTTTAACGCAGCCGCTGGTCTCCACGTTGAACGCATTGCAGGGGCAGGTGGCGGCGAACGCGGCGATTGTGCCGGCGGGCACGAATGGGGCGGTAAATGTGTTCGTCAGCAATACCACCGACGTAATTCTGGATGTGAACGGCTACTTCGCGGCGGAAAGTTATGCGGGTAATGAAAGTACGGCGGTGGGAAGCGGCGCATCGGCGCTGGGAAACGAAAACTCAGCCTTCGGATTCGATGCACTATCGATCAACAGCACGGGGGCGCAGAACACGGCGATGGGCGCGCTTGCGCTGTCGACGAACGCGAGCGGACACAACAATGTAGCCATGGGATTTGGAGCGCTGGCATCGAATACAACCGGCTCGGCCAATACTGCGCTCGGAACCCAAGCGCTTCTGACCAGTCAAATCGGCGTGGATAACATCGCGATCGGTTTTTCGGCGCTCTCGGGAAGTACCGCGGGCAGCAACAACATTGCCATAGGTGTTAATGCGGCGGGGAATGTGGTGGTGGGCGGCAACAACATCGATATCGGCAGCTCCGGCGCGAGCGACAAGTCTGGTGCCATTCGCGTCGGCACGATTGGTAAGCAGACCAGCGTGTTCATCGCCGGAATCAACAGTGCGACGGTGACCGGTTCAGCGGTTTTGATCGACGCCACGACCGGCCAGCTCGGCATTGCAACATCTTCGGAGCGCTACAAAGACGACATTCGCGACATGGGAAACGCGAGCGATGCGCTTCTGCAGCTTCGGCCGGTGACGTTTTACTACAAGCAACCTGCGGAACACGGGACGAAGCCTCTGCAATTTGGTTTAGTTGGGGAAGAAGTCGCTAAGGTGTATCCGGAGCTGGTGGTTTACGACCGCAATGGCCAAGTGCAATCGGTTGAATATCATCAGTTGCCGGCGCTGCTGCTGAACGAACTGCAGAAGCAACATAAGACGATTGAGGATCTGGAAACGCGGATCGCGGCGCTGGAAGCTGTGCTGCATGCCGGCACTACACCGGCGCATTAGCTGTTACGATGAGGGTTCCGAAGCCGCACCGTCATGCTCCGCACCTCATCCGGCATTCTTGCCGAGATTGTTCAGCATAAGCAACAGGAAGTGCAGGAGCTGCACTCGCGGACGGCCATTTTGGAGCGCGAGGCGCATGAGCGCAAATCGCATCCGCGGCCGTTTGCCGAAGCACTTCGGGGCGACAAGCCGGCGATCATTGCGGAGATCAAGAAGGCTTCTCCGAGCGCGGGCGTCCTGCAGGCGGAATTTCATCCGGCTTTCACGGCGCATGCCTACGAGCAAGGCGGCGCTGCCTGTCTCTCGGTTCTGACCGACAAAGAATATTTTCAGGGATCGCTGCACGATCTGGAAGCGGCTCGAGCGGCGGTGGGCCTCCCAGTGCTGCGCAAAGACTTCATATTGGATAAGGTCCAGGTTTTTGAAGCCGCTGCTCACGGGGCGGATGCAATTTTGCTCGTTGCCGCGATTCTGGAAATTCCCGAACTTCAGAATCTTCGCGAGCTGGCTGCTTCGCTGGGTTTGGCTTCGCTGGTCGAGGTACACGATGCCGACGAGCTGGCCAAAGCGGCCGATTGCGGCGCTGAGATTATCGGTGTGAACAATCGCAACCTGGATACGCTCGAGGTATCGCTTGACACCTCGCTCCGGCTCAGCTATCTGATGCCGAACAATGCGATACGGGTGAGCGAGAGCGGCATCCACGGGCGCGCGGATATCGATGTTTTGCGCGGCGCGGGTTTCAACGCGTTCTTAATTGGCGAGTCGCTGATGCGATCGCGGAATCCGACTGCGGCTCTGCAGGCGCTGCTTCAACCAAGCTCATGACGACCGCTGTCGACCTGCCATTTGTCGTCAAGATCTGCGGGATTACAAACGAAGAAGATGCGCGTGTGGCGGTCGAGGCCGGGGCAAATGCGCTGGGATTTAATTTTTATCGGAACAGCCCGCGGTACATCACGCCGCATCGCGCGCGCGAAATCGCAGAAGCAGTCCCAGGGACATTTTTGAAGGTGGGTGTGTTTGTGAATGCAAGTGAAGAGGAACTGCTGAAGACCGGGAGGGAAGTTCCGCTCGACGTGGTCCAGCTGCACGGCCGGTGCGATTTGCCGCCGTACCGCGTCTGGCGAAGCTGCGGGCCGGAGGAGTATATTGAGGCGCCGCTGCCGGAAGCCGTATTGATCGATGCGCCCAGCGAGGGATTTGGGGGATCGGGCAAAGTCTTCGATTGGAATTTGGTTGCGCGCTATCCATATCGCGCCATTCTTGCGGGCGGACTGGATGCGAGCAATGTCGCCGAGGCCATCCGCATCGTGCAGCCCTGGGGCGTGGATGCGTGTTCGCGTCTGGAATCGGTTCCGGGAAAAAAAAATCCGCAACGTGTTCGAGAGTTTATCGAGGCCGCATTTGCCGCCAGCTATGAGTTCCACCACAGTACCTGACGCGCTGGGTCACTTCGGGCCATACGGCGGCCGCTACGTGCCCGAAGTGTTGATGTCGCCGCTCGAAGAACTGGAGCAGGCCTACGGCGAAGCCCGCAAGGATCCCGCATTTCAAAGCGAGTTGCAATCTCTGCTTCATCATTACGCGGGCCGTCCGACGCCGCTGTATTTCGCAAAGCGTCTGACCGAAGATCTGGGCGGGGCGCAAATCTGGCTGAAGCGCGAGGATCTGCTTCACACGGGCGCGCACAAGATCAACAACTGCCTGGGACAAATTCTGCTGGCGCGGCGGATGGGGAAGAAACGCATCATTGCGGAGACCGGCGCGGGGCAGCACGGCGTGGCAACCGCTACCGTATGCGCTCTGTTCGGCATGGAATGCGTGGTCTACATGGGCGAAGAAGACATGCGGCGGCAGCGGTTGAATGTGTTCCGCATGCGTCTGCTGGGGGCCAAGGTGGTGAGCGTGATCAACGGCAGCCGCACATTGAAAGACGCTATCAGCGAGGCCATGCGCGATTGGGTGACGAACGTGGCGAGCACGCATTATCTGCTGGGGTCGGCCTTGGGCGCTCACCCGTACCCGATGATGGTTCGCGATTTCCACAAAGTGATCGGAGAAGAAGCTCGCGGCCAATCGCTCGAGCAGATAGGGCGCTTACCCGACTGCCATATTCGCGTGCGTGGGCGGCGGCAGCAACGCGATCGGAATTTTTTATCCATTTGTTGCGGATTCATCCGTGCGTTTGATCGGCGTGGAAGCGGGCGGCAGAGGACATAACTTGGGAGATCACGCAGCTCGTTTCAGCGGAGGTTCTCCCGGCGTGCTGCACGGGGCATTCAGCTATTTATTGCAGGATGAAGAAGGCCAAGTTGGATTGACCCATTCGGTTTCGGCAGGCCTGGATTATGCGCTCATCGGCCCGGAGCATGCCTGGCTGCACGATGGGAAGCGGGCGGAATATGTATCGATCGGCGACGCGGAGGCGCTCGCGGCCGCGAAGACGTTGGCCCGTATGGAAGGAATTATTCCGGCGTTAGAATCGTCGCACGCCGTTGCGGAAGCCGTTCGCCGGGCGCCTTCCGAGCGGGACGCCATTTACATTGTGAACGTCTCCGGACGTGGGGATAAAGACACGGATATTTATCGCGAGCACATGCCGGAGCTGGATCGAGAATGACTTCGATCCAAACGGCTACGCGCATCGGCAACCTGTTCAGCGCGCGCAAACGCGACGGGCGGAAAGCGTTCATCGCGTATCTGACGGGAGGCGACCCGAGTCCTGCCGAAACTCCCTCTCTGGTACTGGCGCTCGAGCGCGGCGGAGCGGACGTAGTGGAACTCGGGGTGCCTTTCTCCGATCCGATTGCGGACGGTCCGGTGATCCAGCGCGCCTCCGATCGTGCACTGCGCGCCAAAACAAATTTGCCCGCGCTGCTCGATATCGTTCGTGAAATTCGGCGAAAATCGCAAATCCCGCTGCTGCTGTTCAGCTATCTGAATCCGCTGTTGCGCTACGGTTTCGACAAGCTGGCGCGAGATGCGTCGGAAGCGGGGGTCGATGGCGTGCTGTTAACCGATCTGTCGGTGGAAGAAGCCGCGGATCCGGTTCGGCGGCTGCGTGAGCAGGGCCTCGATACGATTTTTCTCGCGGCGCCCACCAGCTCCGAGCGGCGGCTTCGTTTAATCGCGGAGCACTCCTCCGGTTTCATATATCTCGTCTCTCGAACCGGCGTCACAGGCGAGCAGGTTTCGGTGTCCGCCGCAGCCGCTCCGCTGACGCGACGCATGCGCGAACTTACGGATCTTCCATTGGCGGTCGGATTCGGCGTCGGCACGGCGGAGCAGGTTGCGGAAGTGGCGCGCATTGCCGATGGCGTGGTGGTGGGCAGCGCGATCGTAAAATTTATCGAGGCGAATGCCAGGGATGAGCGCCTCGCTCGCGGGCTGGAGGAATTCACTCGCGGCCTTACCGCTCCCCTCCAGGCGCGATGAGCCGTTTTAACGCCGACGATCTGGTTCATTGCCGGCAGGCGATCGACCGGTTAGATCTACAGCTGGTGGAGATCTTGAATCGGCGCACCACGATTGTGGAGGAGATTGGGCGCATCAAAAGAGATCTGGCGCTGGCGATTTATGAGCCAAAGCGCGAGGACGACGTGTTTCGAAACATCGCCGGCCATAATGAAGGACCGCTGTCGTCGGACGCTCTGAAGCGGATCTTCGAGCGGATTATCGATGAGATGAGAAACGTGCAACGGCTCAAGATAATCGAAGGGAATCCGCAAGAGCGGTAACGGAAATCATGCTAGTGGTTATGCAAGAGGGCGCTTCGGAAGCGCAAACGGAAGCGGTCATCAAGCGGCTGGTGGAGATGGGCTTCACGGTCCATCGTTCGACCGGCGTGCGGCACACCGTACTCGGAGGCGTGGGGCCGCTTGACGATTTCGATCCCGCCATTGTTGAAGTGATGGAGGGGGTGAAGGAATGTCACCGGATCGTTTCGCCGTACAAGCTCGCCAGCCGTCATTTCAAGCCCGCGGGGACAACCATCAAAATCGGACCGGTAGAAATCGGCGGAGCGAAGGTTATTTCGATGGCCGGCCCTTGCAGCATCGAGACGGAAAAGCAGATTGAAGAGGCCGCCCGGATTGTTTCGTCCGCGGGAGCACAGGTAATTCGGGGCGGAGCGTTCAAGCCGCGCAGCTCGCCGTATAGTTTTCAGGGGCTCGGGGAAGAGGGGTTGAAGCTTTTGCGGTCGGCCGCCGATCGGAACGGCTTGCTGGTGATCAGCGAGGTGATGGACCAGGTGCAGATTCCGCTGCTGATGGAATACGCGGACATTTTGCAGGTGGGCGCGCGAAATATGCAGAACTTCAATTTGCTTCGGGAGCTGGGGAAGACTCGGAAGCCGGTTCTGCTGAAGCGCGGCATCTCGGCAACCATTGAAGAGCTGCTGCTGTCGGCCGAATACATCCTGTCGGGCGGCAATTACGAGGTGATCTTGTGCGAGCGCGGCATTCGCACGTTTGAGACGACCACGCGCAACACGATGGACATTGCGGCAATCCCGGTGTTGCGGCGTCTGAGCCATCTGCCGATCGTGGCCGATCCATCGCATGGTACGGGCAAGCGGGATTACGTGCTTCCGATGGCTCGCGCCGCGGTTGCCGCCGGAGCTGACGGACTTCTGGTCGAGGTGCATCCGGATCCGGATCGCGCTCTGACCGATGGGGCGCAAACGCTGCGCCCGGATCAGTTTTCCGATCTGATGCGGCAAGTGCGTGCCATAGCGGGCGCGATCGGGCGCAGCGCCTGAGGGACTGTGAAAAAATTATCGCTCAGGCGGCTTATAGTTCAATCTCCGTTTCGGCGGGATGTATGAAGAGAGTTGCGATTGTCGGGGTTGGCCTGATCGGCGGTTCCTTCGGACTGGCTCTGCGCAAGGCCGGCTTCGCCGGTGAAGTAATAGGTGTCAGCTCGGCGGGTGCAATTACCGCTGGCCTTACCATGGGCGCGATTTCGAGAAGCGCGACATTGGAGGAAGCGGCGCACACAGCGGACCTGATTTACTTGGCGCAGCCGGTGAATCGAATTCTCGAGACGCTCGAGGTGCTGGGGCCGATCGCATCGCCGGGCTGTCTCATCACTGACGCTGGAAGCACCAAAGGCGCGATCGTTCAAAAGGCATGGGAGTGCGTGCGGTTCGCGGCCTTTCTGGGTGGCCACCCCATAGCGGGAAAAGAACAGCGCGGCGTCGAAGCGGCCGACGCGGAGCTATTTCGAGAGCGCACGTATGTTTTGACGCCTGACACGGCAGAGATTTCCGCTTGCGACGATTTTCGGGGATGGCTGGAGAGAATCGGCGCGAAGGTGGTGAGCATGTCCGCGTCTGAGCATGATGCCACTTTGGCGTTTACGTCACATTTACCGCAGCTGGTCTCGACAGCGCTCGCCGCCACGCTGGCCAGGCAGAAGAAGCCGCGCATGGGTGAAGTGTTCGGTTCGGGCCTGCTGGACATGACTCGGCTGGCACTAAGCTCGGGTGATCTTTGGGCCAGCATATTATCTACGAACAAGAGCGAAGTCGCTGCTGCCCTGGATGCCATGTTGGCAACCTTGAACTGCATTCGCAGTAACTTACAGGCGGATCAATTATCGGAAGTCTTTGTAGAGGGGTCCGGTTTTGCGTCTGAGATCCGTAAGGTATCCCGCAGATCGTAGCGCCTGAATGTCAATATTTGGTAAAACCGGAAGTTTCCGCTGGGCATCGGAGTGTGGAACTGCTTATAATACCGGTGGAGTCCGACTGTGACGTCTCTTGCATCCGCGATACGAGGCACGCTGCTGCCCACGGCAGAAGGAAGCGATCTAAGGGCTCTTCGCCGTTCCACATCGATTTTCGCGCAGGGCCAGGCGGCCGATGCCTTGTATTTCATCGAAGAGGGGTTAATCAAATTGACCCGGACGAACGACATCGGGGACCGGATCATTCTGGGCATCTGCGGACCGGGACAGGTGATCGGGGAAGAAGCGCTGGCTGAGGAGCCGCAAACCTATTACGCCGGGGCCGAGGTGCTGACTACAGCAACGCTTTGCCGGGTTCCGCGTGAAGCGCTGGCGCAGGCTGCAGCCCATAATTCCGAGCTGGCAAACGCGCTGATCGGCTATTTGCTGGAGCGAAAACTTGCGTTGGCCCAGAAGGTGGAATTGTTGTGCCTGCACGACGTGGAGTATCGGATCTTGCATTATCTGGCGGAGCTTTCCGCGCTGGTGAAGCCGCTTGACGAGGGCGAGGGTTATCAACTGCCGATCACTCAACTGGAATTGGCGGATTTAATTGGAGCGACGCGGGAGACCACTTCGACGACACTCAACCAACTGGAGCGCCGCGGATTGGTGAAGCTGTCACGGCGTCTGCTGACGATTCCATCTCCCGACGGCCTGCGTAGCGCGGCCATCGCAAAGATTGCTCCGGCAGGAGATGTTGCCACGTTGTCGAACGGCGTCGTTATAGCCTAAGCTGCGCTCACCGGCGCCGACGGCAGACGACTGAGACAGCCTTATAGTTCGCGCGCTCAATACGCCAAGAACCACGGCGTTCGCGCTACAGCAATCCAGAATTGAAGCTTCCGCCCGCCACCTCGGCGATACACCGCGGATGAGCTGGGCCTGATAGGATGTAAAGCGCAATCGCGAGGACCAAAGTGAGCACCTTCCAGAAAACCCGGCTATTACTGCTTATTCCGCTCGTCATGACCATCTCCGTCTTTCTTCATGCGCAGACGGATTTAACCGGATTTTGGGTTTTCCGCGTCCCCACAGGCGACGGAAATTTCCGGGAATCCTACCTGGATCTGAAGCAGACCGGAGATCAAATCACCGGAAGGGTTTTGCAAGGACGGCGCGAAACGGCCATCAACTCCGGCACATTTTCGAACGGCAAGCTGCACTTCGTCACTACCTTCCGAGGGCAGAATAACCAGACCCGCGACACCGTTTATAACGGCACCGTCGAGGGCGACAAAATCACGCTCACAGCGCAATCGCCCGGCCGCCCCGCCAGTGAAGGCGTGCTCGAGCGGAGCAAGCCCGAAGCCGCCCTTCCTCCTCCCCGTCTGCCGTTGCCGGAGTTGCACGACGTGCCCGACAACGGACTGGCGCGAACGCCTCCCATGGGCTGGAACAGTTGGAATAAATTCGCGGGTAAAGTCGACGACGCGGCCGTGCGCGGCATGGCAGACGCGATGGTATCGAGCGGCATGAGCAAGGTTGGCTACCTGTACATCAACATCGACGACACTTGGGAGGGGCCTCGCGATGGGAACGGCAACATCACCGGCAATCGCAAGTTTCCGGACATGAAGGCGCTCGCCGATTACGTCCACTCGAAGGGACTCAAGATCGGCATTTATTCCTCTCCCGGCCCGAAAACCTGCGCGGGATATGCCGGCACTTACGGCCACGAGGAACAAGATGCGAAGCAATGGGCCGCCTGGGGTTTCGATTATATAAAGTACGACTGGTGCAGCGCCGCCGAGATTTATAAGGACAACGAGATGCAGGCGGTTTATCAGAAGATGGGCGACGCGCTGCTGAAAACCGGCCGCCCCATCGTCTTCAGTCTTTGCCAGTACGGTCGGGCCGATGTTTGGACCTGGGGCGCGAAAGTGGGTGGCAATCTTTGGCGCACAACGGACGATATCAACGATCACTGGAAATCAATGGAGCACATTGGATTCAGCCAGTTCGATATTGCGCGTTATATCAAGCCCGGCCATTGGAACGACCCGGACATGCTCGAGATCGGAAATGGCGGCATGACCGATGACGAGTACAAAACGCACATGAGCCTATGGTCCATGCTCGCAGCGCCCTTGCTCGCGGGTAACGATCTCCGCTCCATGACGGACGACACGAAATCCATCCTGATGAATACGGATGTGATCGCAATCGATCAGGATCGCGCCGCTCATCCGGTCAAGAAAATTGCCGAGCAAGGTACCACGGATGTGCTCGCGAGGCCGCTCGCCGATCAATCGATCGCGGTTGGACTATTCAACCGGGGCGATCAGCCCGCCGAAATTACCGTGCAATGGGACAGCGCTGGTTTAGGAGGCAAGCCGCTTGAGGCGCGGGATCTGTGGCAGCATCGCGCCGTTGAAGTTTCAGGCGATCATTACACCAGCACGGTGCCGCCTCATGGCGTACTTCTCTTGAGAGTGCGCGCGAAATAGCCGCGATTTTTCAGGCTATCCGTTATCACTGCTTTCGCTGCATCGAGTTCCGCCCCGGCCAACACCAGGCGTGGAGGACGTACGCGCTGGCTGCCCCGCCCCACTTCCTCCTGCACCAGCTTGATCAGCTGAACGAATTTCGGCACGGTGTCCATGCGCAGCAGCGGAAGAAACCACCGGTACAACTCGAAGGCCTTTTGCTTCTCTCCGCGCGACGCCAGCTCGAACAGTTCAACGGATTCCTTGGGCAACGCATTCGCGAGGCCGGCGATCCATCCGACCGCGCCCGCATAGACCGCTTCGACAATGACGTCATCCACGCCGCATAGAATCTCGAAGCCATCGCCGATCAGCGCTCGCAATGCGGTCACGCGCCGCACGTCCGCACTCGACTCTTTGATGGCGTGAAGATTAGGCAGCTCGTTCCTCAATTCCTGAACGTGAGCGGGAAGGAAATCCGTCTGGTACGCAATCGGATTGTTGTAGAGCATGGACGAGAGGCTGGTGGCCGAAAAAATTGCCGAGACATGCGCCTTGGTCTCGCGCCAATCGCCCAGGTAAACGTAAGGCGGCAGCACCATCAAGCCATGGCATCCCGCTGCCTCAGCCGATCGCGCAATCGAAACGGCTTCCGGCGTGCTCAACGAAGAAATTCCCGCCACCACATACGCCCGATCTCCGACCGCCTTCATGCAAGTGGCAAGTACTTCGGATTTTTCCACCACGGTCAGCGTCGCGCCTTCGCCCAACGAGCCGAGAGCGACCACGCCTTTGCATCCGTTGTCGATCAGCCATCGGCACTGCTCTGCCAGAAAACCGTGATCGATGCTTAAATCTTCATTAAAAGGTGTCGTGATGGCAGGGATCACCCCGCGCCATTCCATTTTCATTTGAATGCCGATGCCTCCTCAGGCGTTTTCGTTTTGACAGCGAAACTCCGAAGCCTCGCGGGGAAAATTGGCGGACGTATGGATTCGGTTCTCCAACCGAAGAGAAAATCGGCTGCGGGACCGCATACACGCCCTTGACACGCACCCATCCCACAGCGCGTGTGCAGCTTCGCTGCGCGAAATGACGGCGCATTTTGAAGCTTATGAAACGGAACGTCCTCGCACCGGCAGACGATTGTCTCCGGCTTGGGAAGTTGCTTCAGTTCTTCTCGCAGAGCGAACGTAGTTTTCAACGCCCGAGCGAAGCTGCGCGCCTTCTCGCGACTGGGAAACAGATTTCGCGCACGATCCATCCGACCCGCTGCAGCATATCCGGCAATCTCCCCCTCCACCAGCGACAGTTCGAGTCCGCCGATGCCCGTGCACTCGCCCGCGCAAAAGATATTCTCGACCGACGTTCGCTGCAATGGATCTACCGTAACAGCTTCTCCTTCGATATTGCATCCGAGTAGGGCGGCCAGCTCGGTGTTCGGACAAAGGCCATACGCAACCGCCGCATAGTCGCAATCCTCAATCCACGATTTGTCCCGATGCCTCAGACGAACACGCTCGACGCGTCCGTCGCCCTCGGCCGCTTCCACCCAGGTCCCGAATCGATACGAGATGCCTCTAAGCGCCAGTTGAAGCCGCGCGGCTTGCAGCAGTTTTCCCGGAGTTCGAAAGAGCTGAAACGCGAATCGCGACACCGCTCTTCGCGATGCTTGCTCGGCAATCGAGTTGATCTTCGCGCCATGCTCGTGCAGATAAGCCGCCGCAGCCAGCAACAGAGGTCCGCTGCCCGCGATCACAACTCTCTTGCTGGAAATTGGCATGCCGGATTTGACCAGCGCCTGAAGTCCGCCTACACCCATGATGCCGGGCAATGTCCAGCCGGGAAACGGAAGAAAGATCTCGCGCGCGCCGGTCGCCAGTATCAGCTTGCCATAGCTGATTTCCGTTGCATCATCGGCTGTCTCGACCAGCAGAGTTCCGGCAATGGCATCGGCCGAAATCACGCGCGCGCTCAAAAGCATACGGATGTTCGCCCCACGAAAACGGTCTTCGCCGCGCCAGATCTGTCCGCCGGGCGCCGGATTGTCGTCCAACACAGTAACGCTTGCGCCATTCTCACGAACGCGCAACGCAGCCGCCATTCCTGCTGGTCCGGCCCCTACAACCACAACGTCCGCATTCATGATGTGCGGATCGCCATTCCGTCTTCTACGAGAATCTGGCAACTACGGCAGTGGCGCCGATCGTCAATCGTGACCCGGCACTCCATGCAAATACCCATTCCGCAAAGAGCTGCTCTCGGTTCTCCGGAAACCGAATGGCGGAAGCAGCTTTCTCCCGCAATGAAGACGGCGGCCGCGACAGTCACGCCCTTTCGAACTTCGAGCGTTTTCTCGTTCACCTGAATACTGACTGTCTCAGGCATGCGGCGCAAATTCTCTTGCCGGATCGTACGGCCCGCGCGGAATGTTTGAAGCCCGTCCGAGCATATCGTCCACCAGCAGGCGCGCGGTCGCGAGCGAAGTCGAAATCCCGAGTCCCTCGTGCCCTGTCGCAAGATAAACCTGCTCGAAGCCCGGACACCGGCCAATCAGCGGAAGCTTATCCGGCGTCGCGGCGCGAAAACCGGTCCACGTTCGTATCGTCGAGAGATCCCCGAGCGCAGGCATGTATTCGATCGCCCGCTTCAGCATATTGCGCAGCATTCCCCGCTCGATCTGCGGCTCCTCCACTCCGAACTGGCGTGAGGAACCAATGAGGATCTGACCCGTAAGCCGGGGTTGCGCGTTGAACGCCACGGAATCCGCGGTGTTCGCATGGGCGCTCTTTAGATATCCCAGCTCGATCAATTGATGACGCAAGAATCCGGGGTAGCGATCGGTGATCAGCAAATGTCCTTTGCGCGGCCGAACCGCGACGTCCGGGAGAAGCTTGTTGGCGCTCGCGCCAGTCGCCACAACCGTAAAGCGCGCCGCGATCATAGAACCATCTTCAATTTCGATACCTGTTTCCGACACCCGCACAACACGCTCCCCGAGACGAACCTGCGCACGCGCCCGCTCCAGCAGATAACGAGCGGCACAAGGCGGATAGCACACGCTGTCGGCCGTCATCAGCAGCCCGCCAGCCATTCCCGCGCGGAGATTCGGCTCGGCTTCCGCGAGCTGCTTCGCGTCCAGAACCTCCACAGGTATGCCGCGCGCGCAATAGAAACGCCGCTTACGCTCCACTTCAGCCATTTCTTCCTCATCGGCAGCTACCCAAAGAGAACCGCACGGCAGGTACTCCGCATCGCCCGGAAGCTCGCGCGACAGCTCACGCCACAAAGCCTGCGAATAGCTGGTCAACGCAAACTGAGCTTCAGAATCGTCCATCACCGCCAGATGGCCCATCCCCGCCGCCGTCGCGCCGCCGCCTATCTCGCCGCCTTCGTCGCAAACCATCACCTGCATCCCGGCATCCGACAGTTCCTTCGCGCACGCCGCGCCTACAATACCCGCGCCCACCACGATCGCGTCAAAGGCTTGGGACTGGATCACGGCTGCGTTCTCCATTTAAAATTCTGAGAATTCCAGCCGGATTGCTATCGCGCAGTTCCTCCGGAAGAACATCTTCGGGTGCGTCCTGGTAACAGACCGGCCGCGCGAACCGCTCAATCGCGCGTCCTCCCACCGACGTGCTGCGGCCATCCGAAGTGGCTGGGAACGGGCCGCCATGCACCATCGCCTGGCAGACTTCTACACCCGTAGGAAAGCCCTCGAATAGGATTCTTCCAACCTTGGTCTCGAGAATGACAGCCAGTTCGCTCCTTAATTCCTGGTCGCCCGGACCGGCATAAATCGTAGCCGTGAGATTTCCTTCGAGCGACCGCGCAATCGCCAGAACTTCATCGCGGCTCTGATAACGGATCACCAGCGAAGACGGCCCGAACACTTCTTCCGCCAATTCAGGCGCTGTCGAAAACGTACTGGCATCGACTTCGAATAGTGCTGGAAGCGCGCCGTTTGCATTGTAATTCGAACAGGAAACGCTGCGGACCCGCGCATCGCCAGACCGCGCCGACACCATTCGAGAATAGTTCTCGAAGAGCCCGGCGTTCAGCATCGCCATAGGCTGCGCACTGCCCATCTTTTCAGCTACGGCTGTCACAAACTTGTCTGCCGATTGGCCCTGCGGCAGCAGCGCCACGCCCGGATTGGTACAAAACTGGCCGACGCCCAGCGAAACAGAAGCATAGAATCCGCTCGCCAGTTGTTCGCCGCGTTCTTGCAGCGCGCCGGGCAGAACAAAAACAGGATTCACGCTGCTCATCTCCGCATAGAACGGAATCGGCTCGCTGCGCGATTGCGCAATCTTCAGCAAGGCAGTCCCCCCTTTGCGCGAACCCGTGAATCCGCACGCTTTAATGCCCGGATGCGCGACTAACTGCTGCCCGACCTGATGACCCCCGCTGAAGAGAAGAGAAAAGACTCCTTCGGGCATGCCGGTCTCGCGTGCCGCATCCTGAATTGCCGTTCCGCACAATTCCGCCGTGCCGGGATGGGAGAAGTGCGCGTTCACAATTACTGGATTCGCCGCTGCGAAAGCAGAAGCCGTATCGCCGCCAGCGACTGAAAACGCCAGCGGGAAATTGCTTGCGCAGAACACCGCCACCGGACCAAGCGGGCGCAGCATGGATCGTACATCGGGCTTGGCAGCCGGCTTGCGATTGGGATCGCCGGTGTCGATGCGCGCGTCTACCCACGACCCTTCTTCTACCATCCCCGCAAAGAAACGAAGCTGGAAGCAAGTGCGGTCGCGCTCTCCACGCACGCGACCCTCCGGCAACGCCGATTCCTGCATCACGCGATGAATGAGCTGCTCGCCAAGTTTATCGACATTCGCGGCGATCTGCCGCAGAAACATTGCGCGCAGTTGCCGGGAGAGACCACGGTAGACAGGAAATGCGTCCGACGCGATGCTGACCGCCCGCTCCAGATCCGCTTGGCTCGCGGAATGATAGGGCGGGTCTAACTGCTTGCCCGTCGCCGCCTCGACCGCGTTAAAAGTTCCGCTCGAGCTCTCGCTTCGCCTAGATCCTATGATTGACGTCCCCTGAAGATTCATGTGCTTTCATTGCGATAATGACAGATTGGCGATCACTCAAACCCAGTCTCCTCAACCCGCAACGGAATCCGCCTTCGCTCTACCCGCCCCGCTTGATCGCGAAGCGCTCATTCGAGCCTTTCGAGCCATGTATCTGGCGCGTTCGCTCGACGATAAGGAAGTTTTACTAAAGCCGCAGAACAAGATTTATTTTCAAATCAGCGGGGCCGGTCACGAGGCCGTGCAAGCCGCTGCCGGCTTGATTCTTAAGCCGGGGCTAGATTGGATTTTCCCTTATTATCGAGATCGCGCCTTAGGCCTGATGTTGGGCATGACGGCCGAAGACATGCTGCTCGAAGCCGTCGGAGCCGCGCGCGATCCCAACTCCGGCGGCCGTCAAATGCCATCGCATTGGTCGATGCCTCCCTTGCGCATTGTCTCCAGTTCCTCTCCCACCGGCACGCAATTCCTGCACGCAGTCGGATGCGCTCAGGCCAAGAGCTATGTCGCCCCCGACTCGGAGGAAATCACCTTAGTTTGCGCGGGTGAAGGCGCCACCAGCGAAGGCGAATTCTGGGAGGCGATGAACATCGCCTGCCTCGAACGTTTACCTCTGCTGGTGCTTATCGAAGACAACGGCTATGCGATTTCCGTTCCCGTCGAGCGGCAAACTGCGGGAGGAAATATAGCCCGCCTGCTCGAGGGCTTCCCCGGACTTTTTCGCATTGAGACCGACGGCACCGACTTCCTGGAATCGTTCCGCGCGTTCCAGCATGCGGCGGATTATTGCCGCGCTGGTCACGGCCCGGCGCTCGTTCACGCAGCCGTTATTCGTCCCTATTCGCATTCGCTTTCCGACGATGAGCGCCTCTACCGGCCCAAGGCCGAGCGCGAGCAAGACGCGGCCCGCGATCCGCTGAGAAGGTTCCCCGAATTTCTGATCCGTGAAGGTTTTCTCGACCGCGAGGCCTTGGACCGGATCATGCGCGAAGTGGATCGGGAACTAACGGAGATAACGCAACGAGTGCTCGAGGAACCGCCTCCGCCAAGCGGCTCCGCGTTCTTACACCTGTATTCCGAAGAGATCGATCCCAAGTCAGCCGCCTTCGAAACGCAGCCGCAGTTTCAAGGCGCGCCGCGGACCATGATTGACGCGATCAATCTGACCCTGACGGAGGAGATGCGCCGCGATCGGCGCGTACTCGTCTTCGGCGAGGACGTTGCCGATTGCAGCCGCGAACAATATTTAGGGGAAGTGAAGGGCAAAGGCGGCGTCTTCAAAGCCACCGCAAATTTGCAGCGCGAATTCGGCGCCCGGCGCTGCTTCAACACTCCGCTGGCCGAAGCCGGAATCGTGGGCCGCGCGATCGGCCTCGCCGTGCGCGGTTTGAAGCCGGTTCCTGAGATTCAATTCTTCGATTACATTTGGCCAGCTATGATGCAGCTGCGAAATGAGTTAGCAACTTTTCGCTGGCGTTCCAATGGCGGCTTTGCAAGTCCCGTCGTCGTTCGTGTGCCCATTGGCGGATATCTCACCGGGGGCGCCATCTATCACAGTCAATGCGGCGAAGTAACCTTCACCCACATTCCGGGTCTGCGCGTCGTATTTCCTTCGAATGCTTTGGATGCGTGCGGCTTGTTGCGCACTGCCATTCGCTGCGACGACCCGGTGCTTTTCTTAGAGCACAAGAAACTGTATCGCGAGACCTATAATCGCTCGCCTCATCCCGGACCTGATTTCACCATTCCGTTCGGCAAGGCGAAGGTGGTTAAGCCGGGTGAAAATCTCACTGTTATTACGTTTGGCGCATTGGTGCAGAAATCCTTGCTCGCAGCCGCGCAGATCGAGCAGCGCAGACCGGAGGCATCGGTCGAAGTAATCGATTTGCGCACTTTATCTCCTTACGATTGGGAAGCAATCGGCGCATCGGTGAAAAAGACCAGCCGCGTCTTGATTGCTCACGAGGATGTACTGTCGTGGGGCTACGGCGCGGAGATTGCCGCGCGAATTGCCGACGAGCTGTTCACGTATCTCGACGCGCCGGTCGGCCGTGTTGCCGCCCTGGATACCTGGGTTGCGTACAATCCGCGGATGGAAGACGAGATTCTGCCGCAGGTGGAAAATCTGGTGCGCGAAGGCGAGCGCCTGCTGGCGTTTTAATCCTCACCAGTTCTTCTCCCAAACGCGTACGACCGGATATCGACCGGTGTCTCCGGAATCGTACTTCGATTGTTGATACCACCACATCAGCCGTGCGCGCGGATCGGCGGCGAACTTCGGATCGGAAGCAACCTTATCTTCGAATTGTTTTCGCAGTTCAGGCGAATCGGCCATCATGCGGCGCGCAATCGGCTCGGTCAAGTATTCGCCGGCGCCTTCTCTTCCTTCGAAGACTGCATCGCAAAAACCCCATCGCGCGAGCGAATCCGGGGCCTCTGGCTCGAGCATCGCGAGAATCAACCGCGCGCGGCGCTGCTTCATAGGCACCCAATACGATCCCGCCGGCAGATACACTTTTTCCCGCACCAGCTTCGTATTGAAATCGAGCATCACGCGGCCTTCAAACGATGTCGCCCCGTATTTGATGCCTGAGAAACGATAGCTTTCAAACTCCTGATCGATAGGCTTTCCCGTACGCTCCATCTCGACCCCATGCAGCGCCAATTCGTCGGCAAGAATTTTCCAGGCCATCGGTATCAGATACCCGAGCGGCATCTGGGCCTCGACAGTCGTATCGATCTCATCGTGTATCTGCGTGTCGAGATCGTCGGGCTCCGGCAGATATTTCGTCACCATCGCGCCCGTGATCTCGCTTTTAAAAGGGCCGGTCTTCAGCGCGCGATACACCAACGGCCGGCTTTTATCGCTCACTTTGCCGCTGAGATACACCGGGGCCGCGGAGTGGTCGCCCGCCCGCGATTCCATGTCCGTGTCCGCCTGCCGCACGGCGCGCCGCAGGGCCTCCGGATCGAGCAGAATGGTCTCAATCGAGTGGCGCATGATGTCGTAATTTGCCCAAGCGCGCGTCTTCGCGGTTTTCAAGCTGTGCGTCTCAACCAACAGCGAAGGCCGATCCTGCACCGCGGCATACAGGTGCGAATAGCGCGGCGAAAACACCTCCATGAAAAATTCGCGTTTCCCATCGGGCATTCTGCGCAGGGCGCCATAGGGCGCGACCAGATGCCCATCCGCCGCCATTCTGCGATCCAGCTCCGGCACGAAGCGCTCGCGAACCCAGGTGCGCGCCGGCTCCGCGATGTCCTGATTGCGCGCCATGTCCCAGGTCACGTCGTACTGCATATCGGAGCCGTCCGTCACGTGATTGTCGATGAGAAAATCCGGCATCCAGGTGTTGAACAGACGCAGCCACGCCCGCATCTCCGGCGTATCCGCCTTAATGTAATCGCGATTCAAATTCACGCGCTGCGCAGTAGCTCGCAAGCCTGTGATCTTAGGCCCGTTCTGGCTCGGCCGGTGATACGGGCTGCGGTACTCATGCCCATCGATGTTGAAAACGGGAACAATCGCGAAAATCGCACGATCGAGCCAAGCGGCGAAACGCTTGCTCACCGTCATGTCCCGAACCAGCATGAGCACCGTATCTTTTCCTT
The DNA here is from genome assembly GCA_963808405.1 of uncultured Acidobacteriaceae bacterium. Classification (GTDB taxonomy): domain Bacteria; phylum Acidobacteriota; class Terriglobia; order Bryobacterales; family Bryobacteraceae; genus Bog-105. Next base: position 393,645 of record CAWEFG010000001.1, read on the forward strand.
CGATCTCGCCGGAGTGAATGCCGCTCTGGATCATGATGATCGCCTTGTTCGTTCTGGCCGCCGCTTCGGGTGTAAAGGCGCGGTCCTTGGACACGATGATCGCGGTCATCGCGCGTCCTTCCGGCGTGGTTCCGAAATCGACGACCTTCACAAATCGCGAAGCGCGCTCCAGCCGGTGCGCAATCTCGACAGCTTCTGCGTAAGGCGCGGTTTCGTTCCAGTCCGACTTCTCGCCCGTCGTCAGCAGATCGGGCGGCGAGTCTTTGGTGCTCGCCGTCAGCGATGCGGCGGCTTTTGCCGCGGGCGGCTCAAACGCCGAATGGGGCGCGACCGGCTCTTGCGCCAGGCACGCGGCTGCAAGCGCGCCGAGGGTCAGGATGGAACGAATCATCTGCCGATACTAACGCAAGCGCGTCGGGTTACACTGAGCGTTCACGATGCCTGAGCCATTGAGAGTTGCTGTTGCCGGACTTGGCCGCATGGGCCCGATTCATGCGCTTCATGTCTATGAACTCGCTTGCGACACCCAAGCCTGTGAACTTGCCGCGATCGCGGAGCTCGACAGCGAACGCGCGCGCCGCTTCCTCGCGGAAATTGGCCACGATGTCCCTGTTTTCCGCTCCATCGAGGAACTGGCCGCGGCGCAGGTCTGCGACGCCGCGGTGATTGTGACACCCACGGAGAACCACCGCGAACACGCAGCGCTGATGATCGACGCCGGACATCGCGTTCTGCTCGAAAAGCCCTTAACCGGCACGCTCGACGGCGACCGCGAATTTGCGGCCGAGCTGGACCGCCGCCATCCTAACGCCCTGATGCTCGCTTTTCAGCGCCGCTTCGATGCGCCGTTGCAATACGCGAAAGAGCTGATGGAAACAGGCGCCATCGGCCGCGTATTCAAGATCTATTCGGCGCTCGAAGATTCGAATCCCGCTCCGAACGGCTACAAGAGCGGCGGCATTCTGCCCGACATGTCGGTGCATAATGTGGATGAAATTCTTTGGCTGACCGGGCGCATGCCGCATTCGGCGCTTACCGTCGGATCCCGCATTTACAGTCACCGGCTCACCACCTGCCGGGAAGATTTCGACGACGCCCTGCTCTATCTCTGGTTCGACAACGAATTGGTTGCCCAAGTCCAGGTGAGCCGTAATCACGTCTCCGGCTATCGCGTCGAAACACTGATTTTTGGGGAAGAGGGGCAAATCCATGTGGGCCGCTTCGAGCAGAAGCCGTTCGATGTCATCGTCGAAGCATACGGCCGCCGCGGCCGAGCCGAACCGCTGGCGTATCGTGCGTTTCAAATGCGAAACTACGGGCGTAGTTTGCCGGAATTTGCGGATCGTTTTGGCCCCGCGTATAAAGCGGAACTTGCGGCGTTCATCGAATGCTGCCGCAGGAATTTACCGTTTCCGGCAACTCATCGCGATGGCGTCCGGGCGCAGGAGGTTATCTCGGCAGGGATGAAGGCCGTTGTTCCGGCCGAATACGCAGCGCGCGTAGGCGCTGGCGGGGCGGACTGATGTACACGCGGCGCGGTGTGTTGCTTGGCGGCGCAATCGGCTTACTTGCCTGCCGCCGCTCCGGAGAGCAGGTGATCGGCGTCATTCCCAAGGCTACCTCGCATCTCTTCTTTCTCTCCGTGCACGCAGGCGTGGAACAGGCTGGCCGCGATCTGCACGTGAACATCCTCTGGAATGGGCCTCAAAACGAAACCGACTACTCGCGTCAGATCGAGATTGTGGATTCGATGATCACCCGCCAGGTTGCGGGTCTTGCGATCTCAGCGACCGATCAGGACGCGCTGGTCACCCCATTGGAGCGCGCCATCCGATCGGGTATTCCGGTCACTGTGTTCGATTCCGCAGTCAACATCCAGAACTATGTCAGCTTCATTGCCACGGACAATTATGCGGCAGGCTGCACGGCGGCGCGGACGCTGGCGGCCCTGGTGGGCGGCAAGGGCGATGTTGCTATGGTCATGCAGAAGCCGGGAGGCACCTCAACCGTGTTGCGCGAGCGCGGTTTCGACGACACGCTTGCGAAAGAGTTTCGAAATGTTCGCATGGTTGCGCAGCAGTACGGCATGGCGGATCCAGCCAGATCGCGCGATGCGGCCGAGAACATTCTCACCGCGCACCCGGATCTGGCGGGCATGTTCGCCTCGAGCGAAGCCGCGTCCATCGGCAGCATCCAAGCCATTCGAAACCGTAATTTATCGGGAAAGATCAAGCTCGTGACGTTCGATTTCAGTAAGGCCCACGTCGAAGCGCTTCAGGATGGCACCATCAACGCCATGCTTGTGCAGAATCCGTTTCGCATCGGCTACGAAGCGGTGAAATCGCTCACCGATAAGCTCAGCGGCCGCACGCCGGTGAAACGTATGGAGCTTCCGGCGCGCGTCATTCTCAAATCCGATCTCGATAAACCCGACGTGCGGGCGCTATTGTTCCCGGAATGGCTCAACGGAAAATAGTCGCGGCGCGAAGCGGAGCTGACAGCGTCAGTTAAGGACGCAAATAGGCTCCGGCCCGCGCCGCGGATTTTAACGCTTGCCTCCTGCCGTGCTTGCCGTCACTTCCGCGTTCGGAGCCATCATTCCGGCATCCTCTTCACGCGTCAGGTGCAGCATGAACGGAGTGACCTCGAAAGGAAGTTTCTCGTGGGCGGATAACAGCGGCACGGTATGGGTCTTCATCATGAACAGTTGATCCGACCAGGGATCCATCTTCACTCGCGACCCAAGCGGTAAGGCGGCAATCTGCTCTGTGCTTCTCATCTGGAGCTCAGGTGCCGTCTCCATCACGCCGGTAAGCCGCACATCCGTATGAGTGTCGGAGATGCGGTTTCCGATCAGCGGCTTAATCAGGTGCGGCAGTTGATCGCTTCGCGCAGAGAGCATCCTCAGAAATACGCCGACGCGGGGCAGCTTGTCTTTATAAGGAGAATTCTTCAGAAGCTCCAACGCCTTCGCATCGGCGGCCTCCTCTTCCTGCTCGGTCCTGGCCAGTGCAACGTCGCTCAGCGTCTCTTTGTCATCGAACGACAGGCGGTCGGCGAAAGCGTATTCCGTGTTGATCGAGTGTCCCAATATGATGTGCGCCACTTCCTGCGCCAAGGCTGCCGCGAGACACGCCTCATCGGGAAGAACATCGATCAGACCGCGGCTGATCACAATCGTATGACCCACCGCGACCGATTCGAGCGGAGTCGTCGGCATAATCCGAACCCGGATCGGAGGCTCAATTGTAATGTTGCTGGTCACCTCCAGGTTATTGACCACCGTCTCGAGCACCTTGTCTACCTCGCCCGGCGGCGAAACTAATCCCGCTTTCTGCAGCCGGTCGATTACGTTATCTTCTGCCTGCCGCTGCCACATCCGCTGCGCCTCGATCGGGGAGTTCTCGGCCGCGGCCTCACTCTGGTCCTTAACCGGCTGCGCCATGTCGACGGTCAGATTCGTGAACGTCTCTTCGGCCTCGTTCTTTCGCGACTCGTAGTTCCACAGCCGGGTCTGACCCTTCACGATCGTTCTCTTGAAAGGACCCGACGCGTAAGACTGCTCCTCGGTGTAGATATACGCAGGCACCCACAGACGCGGGCCCGTGTTCACGCGCCACGATTCGAAATGCAGATAACCGGCGCGCACAGTCCCATAAGTCCCGCTAAACCGGACAATATTGTATTCGCGGTCTTCTATCCAAATCCGTCCGGTGAATCGACCTTTGCCGGCGCTCTTCTCAGGCTTTACATCGACGACCACGCAACGGACATCGCCCACGAATTCACGCTTGACGTATTCGAACCTGTAATGAGCGCGGTCGAATTCCTTGTCGATGAACATTCTGGATGCGAAGCCGCGCGGGAAGAAATCGTTCCAGACCGCAACGGGCGCCACAACCGAACGCAGGGTGGTCTTGATGGGGTTCGCCGGAAGCAAGGAGGCGTCCGCCACCCCGGTCAGCAAGTTCATTTTGCCGAGAAAGTAGAAGTCCTTTTCCGGAGCGGTTCCGAAATCCGAGTCGCTCTTCAATTCCTGAAGATAGGTTTCGACGACCGGTTGCCGGTTTTTGAGCTTCTCGTACAATGTGCGCTCGTTGGCAATCGCGCGATCGACAGCCTCTGCAAAGCTCTGGGCGGGCACAGGCGCGGCATTGTCCTGCGCGCGCCCCGGCGCGGCGATCAGCGAGTTTGCAAAAAGAATCAGCGGACTGAGAATCAGTGCTTGGGTAAATTTGGAGACGATCATTATTTAAATTCCTCCGGCTTTGCGGTGTATGGCATGGGTTTAAGTTAGTTGGAAAGTGATGTACAAAGTAGCGTTGGTATCGACGGCGACCCCTCCGCGAGTAGCGGGCCGGAAACGTACCTGCTGTGCAGCTTGTTCGGCGGCCTCGTCCAGCCCATGGCCGAGGCCACGCATAACTCGCGTGATGCGAACTGTGCCGGAAGCCTGAAATACAACCTCGAGCGCAACTTGGCCTTCGAGCTTCAGCTCGCGCGCTTCCTGGGTGTAAATCGGCTTCGGTTTGAATAGAATTTCAGCGGGCGTGCTGGTCGGCTGGGTTACGGCTGCGCGCTGCGCGCCTGCAGGACCTTGGGCCGAAGCGTCCCCGAATCCACCGGCGTGAACGGTGCCCGGTTGCCCATTTCGCGCAGTGCCGGCGCCAGTCCCATCGCCAAAACCGCTGCTGCGAACTGTTCCGCGATGCCCGGTGCCGCCCGGTACTCCATTGGGATCTCCCAAACTGCCGAATGAGGTTTGTCCCACTACGCCGGGCCCTGCCGCTCCGCCCTTCGCCTCTCCCTCAGGCAGATCGAAGCTCCCCAATTTCGCGAGCGTCGAAGGCGTAGAACTCTGCGCATTCGGCCGCGCTCCATTTGGATCGCCGAAGCCGCCCGTCTTTACCTGATTGGCAACCGGAGCCCCTTTGGCTAGCTCGGGCTTGGCAAATACGCCGGTATGCACTTCCGGTTTGGGAGGCGGCGGCGCCGGCGGCGCAGCAGCCTCGATTTTCGGCACTCGCACCGCAGCCACTTCCTTGATTACCGGAGCAGGCGCAATCACTTGAGGTTTGATCTCATGCGGCTTCACGACCGGGGGCGGGATAACAGCCGCTTTGATCACTGGCATAGGAGGTTTGATATGCGGCGCCGTAACCAGCTTGGGCCGGTAAGGCTGAAGCTGCGGCAGCACCAGAACGAATCTTTGCGATGGCGGCTTCAGCTGCTGCGCAAGCGGAAACGTGATCAGGAAAAGCAATGCGATGATTCCGGCGTGGACCAAAACACTCGTGCTGTAACTGCGCCAGGGTGCGGCGGTAGCCTCAAAGCTGGTGTTGAGTGACATCAGCGGACTCGATTGCGGCCGCCGTCGTGAGGTCTCGGAGGTCGATTCCGAGATTCCGGCCGCACGCTCCAATCGAGCGAGCGAGCGTTCGGGTTGCTCCTGTCTTCTGACTGCGCTCGAAACACTTTCGGTCCCGACCGTCTTCATCTTTCACCCCTAAGTGCTTGCATCGAGTTTTTTGTGGGCAGGTCTGGCGCTTACCTCGTACGGTATAAACCCTGACGCCGCCGTCTAAACTCGTATCGTCGCGAAGGGGGATAACTTTACTGAGTTTGAATACTTGCAAAAAAGGTGAGTAAGCGGTACTCGCTTAGCGCTTTGGGCCTGAACGTTATAGGGCTGGAAAATCCCGCCTCGTGTCCAGCCCGCGGCGGCGCGCCATCTCGCGCCCGATATCTGCCTTTTCCTCACTCGACAAGGCCGCGCTCGCAATCGGGAACACATTCAGGTCTTCGATTGCAATGTGATGACGGTACAACTCGCTCAGCTGATCCAGCGCTTCCTTCAGACAATCCGTATCGTCAGAAGTTAGTTTGTTTTCTCTGAGCCAACGAGTGCCGATCTCGTCGACGCGCGCGTGCCATTCAGTGGCCTGGCCATGCTCTGTTTCGAGTTCCTGCATCGCGGCGAAAGCCTTCCTCGCCTCCGCCTGCTCGGCGTGCCGCAAGCGAGGGAAAAGGCTCTCCTCCTCGTCAGCGGTATGGCGCGGCGCGGCGTTTCGGAAATAATCGAGCGCCTGCTCCCATTCCCGCCGCTGCTCGCCCGTCATTTCTCCACCATTCCCCTCCGCAGCCACGCGGACCAGCACGGCGAGGAATCGCTCGATACGCCGGTGGCAGTCGCTCAACAGCTCAATCGGATTCGAAAAATCTCCGGGAGGCTTAGCTCCAATAGTGACCGGCATAGTGTCTCTTTCCGACGATCGGGAGATCGCCTGTGGACCGCGAACAAGCGCTACCTATAGAATCGCGCGAATGGTATTCCCGCCGCATCGGGGGCAAATGCTTAAGTTAAACTCGGGTGCGTGCCTTTCTAGTGGAATGCATGAACGCCTTACATCACTGGTTGTGCCGTTCCGAACGCTGGCGCAAAGCTCTAGAGCAGTACATACTGCCTTGGGCTCTTCAGGATGTGCCGCTCGGAGCCGACCTGCTCGAGCTGGGACCCGGTCCGGGCCTCACCACCGAACTGCTTCGGCATCGGGCCGGGCGGCTTACCGCCATCGAGCTCGACGGCAGCCTGGCGAACGCGCTTCACAGCCGCTTCCGGCAATCGAACGTCCGCGTGCTGCGCGCCGACGCTACTTCCCTGCCCTTCGCCGAATGCAGTTTTTCATCGACGGTTGCGCTCACGATGCTGCACCATCTGCCGGATTCCCGCGCGCAGGACCGCCTCTTCCGCGAGGTCTACCGCGTGCTGCGGCCGGGCGGCGCATTCCTGGCCGTTGACAGCCTGGACAGTTTCCGTATGCGCCTGTTCCACGTCTTTGACACGCTTGTGCCTGTCGATCCCGCTACCCTCGAACGCCGCCTTACGCAATCTGGTTTTAAGCGAATACAGATCGAGCTTCGGCCCGGCCGGCTGCGCTTTGAAGCCTACCGCAGTTAGCGCGAGGGCCCGCTTGCTTTCCATTTCTGCTTGGCCCACAGGGGCAGAAAGCGCGGCGTGACCAGTAAATACCGCCGCCACAGCCGCGCCGGCTCCATCGTCAAGCGAAACAGCCATTCGAGCCCAGTCCGCTGAATCCAGATGGGCGCCTGTCTCGTCCGGCCCGCGTGAAAATCGAACGCCGCGCCTACGCCGATCAGCGTCACGCCAGGAAAACAATCGCGATGCTCATACATCCACTTCTCCTGTTTTGGCGTGCTGATCCCGACAAAAACAATATCCGCATCCGACTGCTGAATCGTCTGCTGAACGTGTTTCTCCTCCGCCTCTGTCAACGCGCGAAATGGAGGCGAGTACGCGCCCGCAATCCTCAGTCCCGGAAAATCGCGGCGCAGCCGGCACGCCAGCGTCTCAAGCGTGTCCTCACGTCCGCCATAAAGAAAGATTTTCATTCCGCAGTCGGCGGCACTCCGGCAGATTTCAAGCATCAGCGTCGGGCCGTACACGCGCTGTTGGTCGCGGAACCCAAACGAGCGCAACGCCCAAACCACCGGCATCCCATCCGGAGTCGCAATGTCCGCTTCGTTGAATATCTTCGCCATCTGCGCATCGTCTCGAGCCATCATGATGCCGTGCACGGATGTAACGCAGATGTACCGCGCCGTCGATCGCGAAGAAGTCTTCCGCTCTAAAGCCCAGCGCCTGCAAAGCTCCGCCACCTCGCGGTAGCTGGTTTTGCTGATCGCAACGCTTACAACCAACTGCTTTTCCGGAACATCCAGGTCCATCTGCTGAATCCGAGCCGGAAGCGTAAGCGACCTCCGCGAGATTTTTTCACACGCCCTCAATGGCCCACTGAAGCAGGCGGAGGCGCCGGCGGAGGAGCAGGCGCTGGTGCCGCTCGCGGAGCTCCCTTCGGCGGCATATCTTCCTTGCTGAATCGCGGCAGCATCTCATCGCGATTGGCGAGGTCCCATACGGCCGCCGCGACCACTGTCGAAGCCTTTATCGCGTCATCGGGAATGATGCGCTCATACGTATCGAGATTGGTATGCCAGGTGTTGCTTTGATATTCAATCGGATCTTGCGCCATCCCGATTCCCGGCAGTCCCGCCACGTTGAACGTGCTGCTGTCGGTGCCGCCCGAGACCCTGCTCTTCGAAGCCACCGCGCCTTCTACGCCGAGGTCCTCAAACGGCGCGAGCGCCGCGCGCACCACCGCAGCGGCCGCTGGTGGTCCGAAAACGCTGGCGCCGCGCAATCGTCCCGTTCCCGAATCGATGTTGAAGTAAGCCACCAATTTCGAAAATTCCGGCTTCGGCTCTTCGAACGATCCGAAGTGCTGCTTCACATATGCGATCGAGCCAAGCAATCCTTCCTCTTCGCCGGACCACAGCGCAATCCGAATGGTGCGCCGCGGCTTCAGACCCAGCGTTTGGATCACCCGAACCGCTTCCATCATCATCGAGGAACCGGCCGCATTGTCGGTAGCCCCGGTCGCCGCGTGCCACGAATCCAGGTGTCCGCCCAGCATCACGATTTCGTCCGCTTTATCGCTGCCCGGAATTTCCGCAACCACGTTGTAGCTGGTCGTACCCGCCGGATAAGTGTGATTCACAATATCGAACTCCAGCCGCACGTCGTCCCCGTCCGCCAGCAGGCGTTCGATCCTCCCATAATCCTCGTTGCGAAGAACGACAGTGGGAACTACTTTCGCCAGATCGTAGGTCCGATTGTTAAACGCGCGGATCTGCCCGAATTCGCGCGCCGCGTCGTTGATGCGCACCAGCGCGCCATTCGAAACCAGCCACGCATCGATCGCCTCATTCACCTGGTTCCCCGTCAGCGTGCCCGGCGGAGGCGGAGTGGGCGGCGTGCGCGGACCGCGAAATTGCCCCGCCTGCGGATTGTTGGGATCGAATCGGGCTTTCGCTTCCGCATCGTCCAGCCGCTTCTTCGGCGGAGTGAAATTCACCGGGATTACGGCCGCCTTGCCTACCAGCACCATCTTTCCCCGTATCTTCGCTTGGTTCGCGGCCAGCCACTTATCCAGTTCTTCCTTGGTCGGCGTCTTCGGCGGAACCACTTCCACGCTCGACCCCTTCACCGTCCCATTGGTCGAAGGCGTCCATGCCAACACTTCGAACTTCAGATTCTCGTTCACCGGCGCTGTCATATATCCCGCGGCGCGCTCATTCAGCCATCCTGGATGACCAAAGTCCCAAGGCTCCAGGTGCGCGTTCTTCAGCCCCCATTCCGTCATCGTGTCGGCCGCCCATTTTGCAGCAGCTTCAAAATTCGGCGATCCCGTCAGGCGCGGACCATAGCGGTCCGTAAGCATATGCAGAGTCTTCATCACCTGCGAATGCTCGCTCGCCTCCTGGCGAATTTTGGCGTCTGTAGCGGTGTCGACCGGCTCCTGCGCAATCAGCAGAAGCGGCACAAGCAAAGCGGCGAAGAAGGTGCGCATTCACATAGGATATGCCATGTGAAGGTGATTCGCCGAGCCTACGCACGGATCATACGCCGCATCTCCGTCTGAGTTATTGCTGCGTGGGTGTAAATGGTTTGTTTATTTTCAGTGTGGCCGTGGTTCCGATCTGATCGACCGCGCTCTTTTCCAGTTCTATCCCGGCCACTTTGAGCTTCAAAAGCTTGGGAAGATAAAATCCCGCGGCCATCAGGCCGATAGCGGCGAAGGTCAACGTACCGTAGCTCCCAGCCCCTAATAAGCCTTGTGTTTTGTGCGGCCACCCGGCGTAGAAGCTCAATTGCGTGAGAGCGAAGACAATGAAGCATGCCCCCACCACCACACGCGAGCCCCATTCCTCCCAAAACGTTTCCGGAGAGGCTCGCAACCTTTCTTCCAGCCGCCCGATTGCGAGTCTTGCTTTGTAATGGTCGGGATCGGAATCCCGGCAGTTCTTAAAGCTCTCCAGTGCGCTTTGCAGCAAGTCCTGGCGGACTTTTACTTTCGATGCTTCGAACAGCTTCACTTTGGCGTATCCCACCGAATAATGAATAGCGGCTTCTTCCTTCGCATTCAGCCGTTTTGAAGCGACGCCGCCGCAGCTTTTCCTCATCGCTTTCTCAAATTCAGTGATTGCCTGTTGAAACATATAGTCGTCGCCGTTTTCGCCCATTTGGATATAGACCTGCCCCAGCCCTATCAGCGATTCGATATGATCCCCGGTGATCTTGAGGCATTCGCTATATTCCTCTAGCGACTTTTCGATTTGACCGGATCTCAAGTAGGCCTCGGCAAGATTGCTGAGTATGGTCAGGTTATTGGGATCGTATCTTGCCGCCTGATTGAAATACCGGATACAAGTTTCGAACTGTCCTTTTCTGCTGTAAAGCGCGCCGAGCTGGTTCAACACATCCGCCGATTCATTGTTATCCTGAAGCGCCAATAACAGATATTTTTCCGCTTCCTCGTACCTCTCCATGGTGAGATACAGATGGCCCAGCTTGAGGCGCGTCGACGGATCGCCTGAGGCGAGCCGCGAGTTTAAGCACTGTTCTGCCTTCTTGTAGAACCCCCACGCTTTCCAATACTCGGGAGTGCTTTGGTCGGGCCTTTGATCGCGCTTGGCAAGGTGCAAGGTGGCGAGGCGCGTAAGAATGCCGGCGTGGTCGGGTTTAATCGCCAGACCCTCGTGATAGATTTTTTCGGCCCGATCCAAATCCCGCAGCGCGTCCTGCAGAAGAATGCCGTAACTTTCAAAAAACTCCGCGTCTTGCGGGCCCTTCTGTTTCGCTCGCTGGTAAGCACGATCTGCGTTCACAAACTCGCTAATCGCCAGCGCGTAATTTCCTTCTTTAGATCGCGTATCGGCGATATTCTGGTACGCGTATGGATAATCGGGATTCGCCTCAATCGCCTGTCGATACTTGTCGATGCCCTCCTCGTGACAGCCCATGCCGGTGAGCGCGTTGCCCCACGGCAGGCAGTACCAAAATCGATACTGGTTTTCCGGATCGAGCTTGCGCGCTCGCTCGCATTTTTCAATCGCATCGGTGAAGCGCCGTTCATTCACCAATGCTGTGGCCCAATTCGCCCACGGGACCGAGCTCTCCTCAGGCGCAAGCTCGGTGGCCTTCTTGTAGTATTCACACGCTTGCGCGGATTTCTTCAGAGCGGTAAGAACATTGCCCCAATTGTTGTATGCGATGGCGAATTTGGGATCCGCTTGGGTGGCGTTCCGGTATTGTTCGATCGCTTCTTCGTACCTTCCGAACGCGTACAGCGCGTTGCCCCGCTTGTTGTAGGCCGCGGCGAACTTCGGATCGATCTCGATGGCGCGTTGGTACTGTGCAGCGGCTTCTTCGTATTTCTTGAGGCTGTAAAGAGCGTCACCCGTGTTGCTGTAAGCCACCGCCAGCCCAGGGTCGGCTTCGCTCGCCTTTCGATACTGTTCGATCGCTTCTTCGTACTTTCCGAGCGCATACAGTGCGTTGCCCCGCTTGTTGTAGGCCGCCGCGAACTTCGCATCGATATCGATGGCGTGTTGATACTGTGCAGCCGCTTCTTCGTACCTCTTGAGCGCGTAAAGAGCGTCGCCCCAGTTGTAGTAAGCCACCGCGAGTTTGGGATCGGCCTCGACGGCGTGTTGGTATTGTGTAGCGGCTTCTTCGTATTTCTTGAGAGCGGAAAGAGCGTTGCCCCAGTTGTAGTAAGCAAAAGCAAATTTGGGATCCGCTTCGCTGGTTTTCCGGTACTCTTCGATCGCTTCTTCGTATCGTTCGAGCCCATACAGCGCGTTGCCCCGCGTGTTGTAGGCCAGCGCGAGCTTCGGATCGATTTCGATAGCCTTTTGAGACTGCGCGGCAGCCTCTTCGTACTTCTTGAGGCTGTAAAGAGCGTTGCCCCAGTTGTAATAAGCAACGGCGAATTTGCCGTCGGCTTCAGTAGCTTTCCGGTACTCTTCGATCGCTTCTTCGTATCTTTCAAGCGCATACAACGCGTTGCCTCGCTTGTTGTAGGCCACGGCGAGCTTCGGGTCGCCTTCGATGGCATGCCGATACTCCTCGACCGCTTCTTCGTACCTCTTGATCTCGGAAAGTGCGTTGCCGCAGTTGTAGTACGCAAGGGCGAATTTCGGATCGGCTTCGCTCGCTTTCCGATATTGATCGATCGCTTCTTCGTACCTTTGCAGTGCGTAAAAAACATTGCCGCGCTTATTAAGGGCGATCGCGTTCCCGGCGTTGATCTCGATCGCCTTCCCATACTGTTCAAGGGCTGCCTGGTATTCCTTCAGAGCAAAAAGCGCGTCGCCCCACCTGACAAACACGCCCTCGTTCGACCCATCCAGCTCCGCCGCTTTCCGATACTGCTCGACCGCTTCTTCGTATCTTCTGACCTCGTAAAGAGCGCTGCCCCAGTTGTCATAAGCAACAGCAAATTTGGCGTCGGCTTCGGTTGCTTTCCGATACTGTTCGATGCCTTCTTCGTATCTTCCAAGCGCATACAGTGCATTGCCCCGCTTGTTATATGCCAACGCGAGCTTCGGGTCCGCGTCGCTGGTGTGTTGATACTCGGTGGCCGCTTCTTCGTACCTCTTGAGAGCGTAAAGAGCGTCGCCCCAGTTGTAGTACGCCAGAGCGAATTTGGGATCCGCTTCGGTTGCTTTCCGGTACTGTTCGATCGCTTCTTCGTACCTCTTGAGCGCATACAGTGCGTTGCCCCACTTGTTGTAGGCGACCGCGTTCGCCGGATTGATCTCGGTCGCCTTACCGTACTGCTCAATCGCCGGTTCGTATTGCGTCAGGGCGAAAAGCGCATCACCGTACCTGACAAACACGCTGGCATCCGAGCCATCCAGTTCTGCCGCTCTCCGATATTGCTCGCGCGCCTCTTCGTACCTTTTGAGCTCGTAAAGCGTATCGCCGGCATTGCTGTAAGCAATCGCAAAATTCGGATCGGCTTCGCTGGCCTTCCGATACTGTTCGATCGCTTCGTCATATTTTCCGAGCGCATACAGTGCGTTGCCCCGCTTGTTATACGCCACCGCCAGCTTCGGGTCCGCTTCACTGGCGTGTTGATACTCGGTGGCCGCTTCTTCGTACCTCTTGAGAGCGTAAAGAGCGTCGCCCCAGTTGTCATAAGCAACAGCGAATTTGGCGTCGGCTTCGGTTGCTTTCCGGTACTGTTCGATCGCTTCTTCGTACTTTCCGAGCGCAAGCAATGCGTTGCCCCGCTTGTTGTAGGCAGCGGCCAGCTTTGGGTCCGCTTCACTGGCGTGTTGATACTCGGTGGCCGCTTCTTCGTACCTCTTGAGAGCGTAAAGAGCGTCGCCCCAGTTGTCATAAGCAACAGCGAATTTGGCGTCGGCTTCGGTTGCTTTCCGATACTCTTCGATCCCTTCTTCGTATCGTCCGAGCGCGTAGAACGCATTGCCGCACTTATTGAACGCGACCGCGTTCGCCGCATTGATCTCGGTCGCCTTACCGTACTGCTCAATGGCCGCTTGGTATTCCTTCAGAGCGAAAAGCGCGTCACCGTATCTGACAAACACGCCGTCGTTCGAAGATTCCAGTTCTGCCGTTTTCCGATATTGCTCGCGCGCCTCTGCGTACCTTTTGAGCTCGTAAAGAGTATCGCCGGCATTGCTGTAAGCAGTTGCAAACTTCGGATCGGCTTCGGTAGCCTCCCGATACTGTTCAACCGCTTCTTCATATTTTCCGAGCGCATAGAGTGCGTTGCCCCGCTTGTTATACGCCCCCGCGAGCTTCGGGTCCGCTTCACTGGCGTGTTGATACTCGGCGGCAGCTTCTTCGTACCTCTTGAGAGCGTAAAGAGTATCGCCGCAGTTGTCATAAGCAACAGCGAACTTGGCGTCGGCTTCGGTTGCTTTCCGGTACTGTTCGATCGCTTCTTCGTACTTTCCAAGCGCAAGCAATGCGTTGCCTCGCTTGTTGTAGGCAATGGCCAGCTTCGGGTCCGCTTCGCTGGCCTGTTCATACTGTGCAGCGGCTTCTTCGTACCTCTTGAGAGCGTAAAGAACATCGCCCCAGTTGTAATAAGCAAAAGCGAATTTGGGATCGGCTTCCGTGGCCCTCCGGTACTGTTCGATCGCTTCTTCGTACTTTTCGAGCGCGTAGAACGCATTACCGCACTTATTGAAGGGGACCGCGTTCGCCGGATTGATCTCGGTCGCCTTACCATACTGTTCGATAGCTGCTTCGTATTGCTTCAGAGCGGAAAGCGCATCACCGTAAGCGACAAATACCCCCTGGTTCGAGCCGTCCATCTCCGCCGCTTTCCGCTACTGCTCGACCGCTTCTTCGTACCTCTTGAGAGCGTAAAGAGCGTCGCCGCCATTGCTGTAAGCAATCGCAAAATTCGGATCGGCTTCAGTCGCCTTCCGATACTCTTCAACCGCTTCTTCATACCTCTCAAGTGCATACAGCGCGTTGCCCCGCTTGTTATACGCCACCGCCAGCTTCGGGTCTGCTTCGCTGGCCTGTTCATACTCTGCGGCGGCCTCTTCGTACCTCTTGAGCGCGTAAAGAGCATCGCCCCAGTTGTAATAAGCAAAGGCGAATTTGGGATCGGCTTCCGTGGCCCTCCGGTACTGTTCGATCGCTTCTTCGTGCTTTTCGAGCGCGTAGAACGCATTGCCGCAGTTATTGAAGGCGACCGCGTTCGCCGCATTGACCTCGGTCGCCTTACCATACTGTTCAATCGCCGCTTCGTATTCCTTCAGAGCGGAAAGCGCATCACCGTAACCGACAAATACCCCGTCGTTCGAAGGTTCCAGTTCTGCCGCTCTCCGATATTGCTCGAGCGCCTCTTCGTACCGTTTGATTTCGTAAAGAGCGTTGCCCCAGTTGTAGTAAGTAATCGCCAAATCGGGATCGGCTTCGCTCGCCTTCCGATACTGTTCCACCGCTTGTTCGTACCTTCCGAGCGCATACAAAGCATTGCCGCGCATATTGTAAGCCGCGGCAAACCCCGCATCGGCGCTGGTTGCTTTCTGGAACTGTTCGATGGCATCGTCGTACTTCTGGAGCGCGTAAAGAGACTCGCCCCAGTTGAAATAATCCATTGCGGCGAGTGAGCCCGATGGCTCCGCCTTGGCATATTCTTCCGAAGCCCCGGCCCAGTTGCCTTCCTCCATGAAGGCCTCGGCCGTTTGAAAGCGCCTCTGAACGGCGGCAGATTCGGGCATGTATCATCCTCCTAGGGCCGAAAGGAAACCGTACCTGCAGTGTCCCCCGGCAACTCTACACAAAGCTCGCTGCCGAGTCTACACCTTTTCGCAGGCGTGTTCGCACTCACATAGCGTACGCCCATCCAGCCAGCCGCTAGGAGTAACCCGGGGGAGTAACCCGGGAGTAAGCCGAGGACAGTCCACCTGTTTACCGGGTTGCCACACTCCTTGTCCATACCCGATTTGAAAAAACGAACCCAACCTCCTGCCCGGCCCCGGCGCTTCGCTCCCCAAACTTGCCCATAAGTCACTGAGAACTATTGACTTTATTATGGATTTGGCTTCGTCTCGCAGAGCTGGATTTCGCCCCCTGGAGTGCACCCCAAAACTGATACAAGGAAACGAACGGCATTTTTCAGCGAAAGGAGAATGTCGCCATGAGAAAGAGAGTCCGGGGCGGTACGGACCGGAGTTCAAGCTGGGGGTGGTCCAGAGGCTGCTAGCGGGAGAGCGGCCTAGGGCGCTGGCACGGGAGCTGGAGATTCCACAGCGGCTGTTGTATGACTGGCGAGCTGCCTATCGGAAGGAGGGGGTCGGAGGGTTACGGATGCTGGGCCGGCCGAAGAGATCGCCGGCGGGGCGGCCGCGCTCGGCGACGAACTTCCGGGATGAGCAGGTCGCCGAGCTGGAGCGCAAGATCGGTCGACAGCAGTTGGTGATCGATTTTTTGCAAGCAGCCTTGCGCAGAGTCGAGGGCGAGAGCGCGCCGACGAGCAGCGTTGGCGTGAGCGAGTGTATCCCCTCGTGCGGGAACGTGCCTCGGTGCAAGGCGGAATGAGCGTGACTGAGATGTGTCATCATCTGGCGATTAGTCGGCTCAGCTTTTATCGGTATTGGCAGCAGAGCGCTCCAGCGGAAGCCGATACTGCGATACGCGAACGGCTGCAGCGGCTGGCGCTTCAATACCCACACTGCGGGTATCGGAGATTGACCGCCTATCTGCGCCGGGAAGGCGAGGTGGTCAATGGCAAGCGAGTGCTGCGGTTAATGCGGGAAGACAATCTGCTCTGTCTACGCCGCAAGAAGTACATTTTCACCACGCATTCCGCGCATGACCGCCCGGTGTACCCGAACCTGGCCCGGCACCTGCCCTTGAGCGACCTGAACCAGCTCTGGGTAGCGGACATCACCTACATCCGGCTGCGCGAGGAGTTCGCGTATTTGGCGGTGGTGCTGGACGCCTATTCGCGGCGGGTGATCGGCTGGGCCTTGCAGCCGGATTTACGCACCGATTTGGTGCTGAGCGCTTTGCAGCAAGCGCTGCGGGACCGGCCGATGCGATCAGACCTGGTGCATCATTCCGATCGCGGCATTCAGTACTGTTCCGGTGCGTACGTGAACTTGCTTCACGACTAC
The DNA here is from genome assembly GCA_963808405.1 of uncultured Acidobacteriaceae bacterium. GTDB lineage: Bacteria > Acidobacteriota > Terriglobia > Bryobacterales > Bryobacteraceae > Bog-105. The sequence continues at coordinate 410,175 of CAWEFG010000001.1, forward strand.
GGCATCGGCATCAGCATGAGCCGGCCAGGCTGCCCCTATGACAATGCGAAGGCCGAAAGCTTTATCAAGACGCTGAAAACCGAGCAGATCGACGGACGCGTGTATGCCACCATCGCGGAAGCTCGGATCCATATCGCCAGCTTTCTGGACTGCACTTACAATCGGCACCGGTTGCATTCCGCTCTGCAATACCGATCACCAGTGGAGTTTGAGTGCAGCCATACTACGCTGAATCCTGTTTCGCAGAGCGGGGCATGAGTTTTCCAGGCATGCGGAAATCTATCCCGATCTCCCTTCTGTCTTTCCGGCTGGAGCCGAACCCGGCCCCAGCCGCTCATCGGAATGAGTTTCCGGCCGGCTATTCCTTGACGAGTTGCTCTCCAGCAGAGCTCGCCTCCGCTTCGTCGGCCAAGCTCATTCTGCAACCTCTCACCTCCGTCTGCCAACCAACTTTCAGCAAACGGAGTTTTTCGTTCGTTTTGTTGTATCACCAAAGGGGTGCAGTCCACCCGGGCCACCCAGTTCGTTTGGTAATTCGGCCTGGTCCCCGCACATTTCGTTTCGCAAACCGGCTCCAAAACCAGTACGAACGCACGGTCACGCCTCCAGGAAAATCCAGATCTCGCGCGGATTCTTCAACTTCCGCCGACTTCCTCCGCCGTCCCCGCTCGCCTACGCTCACTCTTGAGCCTAGAACGAGGTGGAATGCAGCCGTCGGCAGAGACGAACCAGGCTCTACGGTCGCTTCCGATAAAAAATCGTACCTCCAGGGTATGGCCGCAAGTTCCTCCGCTTCGTACAGTGGAATTTATTGTGCCGATACCAAACCGTACTCTCGAGGAACTTGGACTCCTCGATACGTGTACGGTTTCGAATGCCATCGAACAGTTTCATGTCAGAACCCGCAACGAAGGTTTCGTGAACGGCTCCGTGCGCTGCATGTTTCCGGAATTTGCCCCGTCCGTCGGCTACGCAGTCACAGCGCGCGTTCGCACCTCCTCGACTCCCATCGCCGGCCGCTGGTATTACGAGCGAATGGATTGGTGGTCCTACCTGCTCACTATTCCGGCGCCCCGCTTCATCGTGATCGAGGATGTCGACCACATACCGGGTCTCGGAGCGTTGTTCGGCGAAATTCATGCGCACATCTCGAAAGCCCTTGGCGCCATTGCCTATCTGACCAATGGGGCCGTGCGCGATTTGCCGGGCATTGAAGCGGCCCGCGTCCAGACCTTCGCCGGAAGCGTGGCCGTCTCTCACGCCTACGCGCACATCGTGGAGTTCGGCGAACCCGTGGAAATCGGCGGATTGCAAATTAAACCTGGAGATTTACTCCACGGCGATCTCAACGGCGTTCTCGCCATCCCCCTCTCGATTGCGGGAGAAATTCCGAAAGCGGCCGCCGGGATATTGCAGATGGAAAAGGAGCTGATCGACTTTTGCAGCTCGCCGCAATTTTCCTTGCACGAACTCACTCAGAAGATCCAATCCAAGCCATGAGCTCATCGGCATTATCGGAACCACGAACCGCGGTACCCTCGGGGCCCAGTGGTCGGGGCAAGATCCTGACCGCCGCTCTCGCCGTTGCAATCGCGATCGCGCTGATCTCTTGCGGAAAACGCGATGTGGCCCGAGCCGGCGCCGGCTCCGAAAATATCTTGCCCGAGGTCGCCGTCGCAAAAGTGATTCGAAAGCCTATGGCGCGTTACCTCACCATCTCCTCCGAGCTGGTTCCCTTTCAAGAAATCGACGTGTACGCAAAAGAATCGGGCTTTGTCTCGAAACTGTACGTCGACTACGGCTCTCACGTCAAAAAAGGGCAGCTTATGGCCGTTCTCGAAATACCGGAGCTGCAAGCGCAGTTGCAAGAGGATCAGGCATCCATTAAGAGCGCATCGGACCAGGTGACTGACGCAGAGCACCAGTTAGGCAGGGTAGAAGCTCAACATAACGTGTTGCACCTCCAGTACCAACGCCTGAACAATGTAGCTAAGAGTCAGCCGGGTCTGGTCGCTCAACAAGAGGTTGACGACGCGCAGGGAAAGGATCTGGCCGCGGAAGCTCAAATTGAAGGCGCGAAAGCGAGCCTGCAATCCGCGCAGAGCCAGATGGCCGTTGCGCAATCGAAACTGGTGCGCGACCAGGCGCTCTTCGATTACTCGAAAATAACCGCTCCGTTCAATGGCATTGTGACCCAGAGGTACGCGAACCTTGGAACTCTGATGCAAGGCGGCACGAATTCCACTCAGGCGCTGCCGCTGGTCAAACTTTCTCAGGAAGATCTCTTTCGTCTGGTGATACCGGTCCCGGAAACTTACGTCCGATACATCAAAGTGGGCGATCCGGTGAACGTCCGCGTTCCGGCATTGGGCAGAGATTTTCCTGGACGCGTCGCCCGCTTCTCAGTCGATGTGACCGGATCGACGCGCACCATGCACACGGAAGTGGATGTACCGAATCCACAAGGCATCCTCATTCCGGGAGTATACGCCGAAGCCACCCTCACGCTCGACCGGAAAGGCGACGCTCTGGTGGTCCCCTTGCAGGCGGTAAATCAGGGAACCGATCGCGCCAGCGTACTGATGGTCGATGCCTCTAACAAGATCGAAGAGCGCCCGATCGCTTTAGGAATACAAAACGAGAGCAGCGCCGAGGTGCTCTCCGGCCTCAATGAAGGCGATCGGGTGGTGATCGGCGACAGGAGCGGCTTACATCCCGGTGAGCTGGTTCATCCCAAGCTGACCCAAGCCGCCACCTATCAGAGTCAAAGCTGAAATGTCCATTTTTTCCATTCGCAATCCGTACTTCGTCATTGCCGTCTGCCTGGCGCTCTCTTTGATCGGCGCGGCCAGCATCGTGCGTATGCCCGTTGATCTTTTTCCCACGATCAACATACCCACTGTCGTGGTTGCAACATTCTACTCCGGTATGCCGCCCGCGGATATCGAAGATGACATCACGAATCCGCTCGAAAGATTCTTCACGATGGCCGCCGGGGTCGATCACATGGAATCGCGTTCCATGCTCGGCGTCAGCATCATCAAGGTGATCTTTCAGCCGGGAACCAACGCCGACACCGATGTCACCGAGTTGTCGAATTTAGCGCTCGCCGATCTGAAACGCCTGCCGCCCGGCACTCTTCCGCCCGTCGTCCTGAAATTCGATGCCTCCAGCCAGCCCGTCTGCCTGGTAACCGTCAAGGGTTCGGGCCTCACGGAAACGCAGCTTCACGACCTTGCGCAGTTCACCATCCGCAACCAGATTGCAGTTGTTCCAGGCGCCACCATTCCTCCTCCCTTCGGCGGCAAATATCGCCAGGTAATGGTGTACGTCGATCCCTACAAGCTCATGTCGCGGCAGTTAAGCCCGATGGACGTGGTCAGCGCCGTGAACCAATCCAACTTGATTCTGCCCGCGGGAGACGTGAAGCTCGGCCCCTTCGATTATTACGTCTATTCCAACAGCCTCGTCGAGAACATGAAGCAGCTCAACGATCTTCCCATTAAGACCGTCGGCGATTCCTGGGTTTCCATCAAAGACGTGGGCGAAGCCAAAGACTCGAGCGCAATTCAATACAACGTAGTGCGTGTCGACGGTCAAAAATCCACTTACATCCCGATCATGAAGCAGGGCGGCGACACCAATACCATCGCGGTCGTGAATGGAGTCCGCCAATTACTCACTAACCTGTACGACATCCCCAAGCAGCTTGTCACCAGCGTCGTTTTCGATCAGTCCGTTTTTGTCAAGGAAGCCATCGACACGGTCCTTCATGAGGGTCTCATCGGCCTGGTGCTGACCAGTGTCATGATTCTCATCTTTTTAGGAAGCGCGCGCGCGACATCGGCCGTTCTGCTTTCGATTCCACTATCCGCATTAGCTACTTTCGTCATCCTTTACATGCTGGGCGCTACCGTCAACACCTTAATTCTCGGCGGTATGGCTCTGGCCTTCTCGCGCGTCATCGACAATTCCGTCATCTCGCTCGAAAACATTTATCGCCACCTCGAGTTGGGTGAACCGCCGATGATGGCCGCCGAAACCGGAGGCTCCGAGGTGACCCTCGCAGTTCTTGCCGCCACCCTCGTCGGCGTCGTCGCTTTTTTCCCAGTCACGTTCTTGTTTGGAGTCAGCAAATTCCTGTTCTCCGCTCTGGCCCTTTCCTTCTGTCTTTCCCTATCTATTTCATTCGTCGTCGCCATGACCGTGATCCCGCTTTTTTGTTCACGATTCCTCAAAAACGTGCCGCACGCAGCCGACGCCCATGCGAGCGTCGAGGGCGAAATCTCCGAAGACTACGTGACCGGCGCGCGCAAGAAGCGATCTTTGTGGTCGAAATTCACCGAAGCATTCAACGCCGGGTTTAATCGCCTTCTAAACGTTTATGAATCGTGGGTGCGGCGTTCCCTCTCGCGGCCCGGTCTCACCGTCCTTGCTCTCTCAGGTCTTTTTATTCTGAGTATGGCGATTTTTCCATTCATCGGCGTCGCCTTCTTCCCGCAAACCGATGCGGGTCAATTCACCATCAACCTGAAGGCGCCCACCGGCTCCCGAATCGAGTTAACCGAGCAGTATGTCGCGAAGGTTGAAAATCTAATCCATCAGACGGTCGGGCACGACCTGAAAATTGTGGTCTCTAACATTGGCGTCGTCCCGGATTTTTCAGCCCTCTATACCAACAACGCAGGGCCTTATACAGCCACCGTGCAAGCGGCGCTCAACGACGACCACACGGTGAGCACCTTCGAATATATGGATCGCGTCCAAAACGCGATCGCGCAACAGTTACCGGAAGTCCGCACCTTTGTTCAAACCGGATCCATGGTGGATGCAACCCTGAACTCCGGAATGCCTGCTCCCATCGACGTGCAGGTTACCGGCCGAAACGAGGCACAGGATTACCAGTTGGCCCAGGATCTTGGCGCCCAGATCCGGAAATTGTCCGGCGTCGGCGAGGTCTACATTCCGCAAGACATAAACTATCCCACCGTGCGCATGGACATCGACCGCGTCCACGCCGGTGAATTAGGGCTCACCGAGAAAGATGTCGTCGATAACGTGATCACCGCGCTCAATTCGAACGCCATGATCGCCCCGAACTACTGGGTCGATTACAAAACCGGAAACGATTACTTTCTCACCGTCCAATATTACGAACACGGCAAGCCGGCGATTCATAATTTTCTCGACCTCACCAACATTCCTTTGAAGGCCCCCAACCTGAAGGAGCCCACCACGCTCGATACGGTGGTGAAACTCTCTCACGCCGAAACGCCTACCGAGATCGATCACTATCAAATCCAGCGCGCCGCCGACGTCTATGTCACCCCTAAAGGCGAGGACCTGGGCCGTATGTCGACCGCCATTCAGAAGATCGTTACCGATAGGAAGGTTCCCGGAAACATGCGCGTGAATCTGCGCGGCATGGTGCAGGGCATGAATGCGTCCTTCCTCAGTTTCGCGCAAGGCTTCATTCTCGCGGCGCTGCTGCTCTACATCATATTGGTTGCTCAGTTCCGCTCTTTCATCGATCCATTCCTCATCATGCTCGCCATACCTATGGGATTCATCGGAGTGTTGGTGATCCTTTTTTTGACCGGAACCACTCTCAACGTCATGTCGCTTATGGGCGTGCTGATGCTCATCGGAGTCGCCGGCTCCAACAGCATTCTGATCGTCGATTTCGCCCACAAACTCGAAGAACAGAATCTGCCGGTTGCCGATGCCGTGATCACCGCCTGCCGCGTGCGATTGCGCCCGATCTTGATGACTTCGCTCGCGACCATCCTCGGCATGTTGCCCATGGCTTTAAAACTGGGCACCGGTTCCGAGCAATATGCGCCCATGGCGCGCGCCATCATTGGCGGCCTCACTTCGTCCGTCATACTCACCGTCTTCATCGTTCCCGCGGCGTATCTGCTGGTCTACGGCAGAAAAGACCGGAAGGCAGCTGCCATATGAGGAGCCGAACGGCGCTTGCCCTCTTGACGCTATCGGCTCTTTCCGCGCTCGCCTACGCGCAGGCCCCTGCGCCGCAGCTTACCTTGCAGGACGCCGAAGCAATGGCGCTGAAAAATCATCCGCAAGTACTCGCCTCTCAAGCCAATTACCTTCGAGCCGGCGAGATAGTTACCGAAACGCGTTCCGCTTATTATCCGGCAGTGAACGGTAACACCACCGGCGCCGAGGCGAATCCAAGCGCTCGGCTGGGCGCGGGCGTGATCAACGACCCCCGCTTGTTTAACCATTTCGGATCCGGTCTGGCGCTGTCGCAGCTGATCACCGACTCGGGACGAACTCACAACTTAGTGGCGAATTCGCGACTGCAGGCCGAAGCCAGCCGCCAGGATTATCAGGCAACGCGATACGACATCGTATTTGCGGTCGATCAAGCCTATTACGAGGTCCTCCTCTCCGAGGAGCTGATCAAAGTTGCGCAACAGACCGTTGCCACCCGCCAAACCGTGGTCAATCAGGTGACCGCCCTGACCCAGAACCAGCTCAAGTCACAGGTCGATTTGAGTTTCGCGCAAGTGAATCTCTCGGATGCGCAGCTGATGCTGATTCGCGCAAGAGATCGCTTGGGCGCAGCCTATGCAAATCTCGGCCAGGCGCTTGGCTCGAATACTGCGATCGAATACCAGCTCCTTCCGCAACCCATGCCTCCCACGCCTCCGGCCAACCCCGATCCGTTGATCGCGCAAGCAAATCAGAACCGGCCCGAAATGGCCAGTGTCCGCTTTCAACGCGAAGCCGCGCAGAAGTTTGTCTATGCGGAGCGCGACCTGAAACGCCCCACCGTAAGCCTCATTGCCGTAGGCGGGGTTCTGCCGTACATCGATCCCGGAAATGCCAATCCGAACATACCGAAGGAGTATGAATCCGCCGCAGTCAACATCCAGATTCCCGTATTCAACGGACACCTCTTCAGCGCACGCCGCCGCGCCGCGGAGTATGAACTGCAAGCCGCGGACCAGCGCGCGCGGGATTTGCAGGATCGCATTGCCCGCGATGTGCGTACCGCCTGGGAACATGCAAGGACCGCGTATGAAGCTATCGCGCCCAGCCAACAACTTCTCGCGCAGGCCAACCTGGCTCTCAATTTGTCCCAAGGCCGCTACAATCTGGGGCTCGCCTCGATCGTCGAGCTGACCCAGGCCCAGCTCGGACAAACTCAGGCTCAAGTCCAAAACCTCAGCGCTCAATACGACTATGAAGAAGCCTACGCGGCGCTGCAGTACACCTTGGGGCTGCTGCATTAGCACGTAAAATGGTGAGCGCCGATCCACAGACGCGACGCCTTTTATGGCTCGGATTCGGCGGCCTCTTCCTGCTCCTCGCTTTCACCGGGTTGAACGCGCTTTCCGTATTGCGAAAGATTGAAGTCCGCAGCGAGACCATTCGCGAGGACTACTTCCACCGCGACCGCATCCTCGAGCAGCTGCGTTCGGACATCTATCTGTCCGGAACATACGTGCGCGATCTGCTGCTCGAGCAGGACCCTTCTCGCGCCGATCTCCATCGCCAGGAGTTACAGCAAGCTCGAGAGCGCGTCGAAACCAATATTGCGGCTTACAACGGCGTTCTTCGCAGCGAAGAGCGCGGCCCCTTCCGTACCTTCACAAATGAAGTCCAATCCTATTTCGATTCGTTACGGCCCGCCCTCGAATGGAACGCCGCTCAACGCCAGGCCCTTGGCTACGCGTTTATGAAGAATTCTCTGTTGCCGCGGCGCATGATTATCGTTCGTCTCGCGGACCAGATTCGCGCCGTCAATGAACGGCAGATGGAAACAGGAAACCAACAGATCGTCAACCTCTTTTCTACTTTCCGAAGATTCCTCATCCTGTTTCTCGCGCTCACCCTCATTTGCGGCGCTCTTCTCGCGGGCGGCAGCATCTATCGCATTTTGCGGCTCGAGCGCCTGTCTGCTGCGCGTTTTAACGAAGTCGAGCACGCTCGCGCAGCGTTGAGAGAGTTGTCCGCCAGTCTCATCGCCGTTCAAGAATCCGATCGCCGCTCGCTCTCCCGCGAGTTACACGACGAAATCGGCCAATCGCTCTCGGCGCTTCTCCTCGGCATCGGCAACGTCGCGGCCGTTCTGCCCGCCGATGGCAATACCGAGGCTCGCGCGCACCTCAACGATCTTCGCCGCCTCGCTGAAAGAACCGTGGCCGCTGTACGAGACATGTCGCTCCTGCTCCGCCCCTCCATGCTCGACGATTTGGGGCTGATCCCCGCCGTCGAGTGGCAGGCGCGCGAAGTGTCGCGCAACAATAACATCTCCGTGCATGTCAATGCCGAATCGGTCCCCGAAGATCTGCCCGATGAGTACAGGACCTGCATCTATCGCATCGTCCAAGAGGCGTTACGCAACGTTGTGCGGCACGCCGGCGCAAAAAACGTCTGGATTCGGCTGGATCAGACCGACGGCGAGCTGACCCTCTCCATTCAAGACGATGGGCACGGATTCGTGCCCGAGCGCGAAAAAGGGCTGGGCCTCCTCGGAATGGAGGAGCGAGTCGCTCATCTCCACGGCTCCTTTCAGGTCCAATCGACTCCCGGCGCCGGCACATCCATTCGCGTCGAGTTACCTTTCGCGGAACGCGCCGCGCCCGTCCCGACTTACCTGTGACGCGCATCGTATTAGCCGACGATCACACCATCATGCGGAAGGGCCTCCGCTTAGTCCTCGAGCGCCAGCCGGATTTCACCGTTGTCGGCGAAGCAAGTAATGGCAGGGAGGCCATCGACGTCGTCATACGCGAGAATCCCGACGTCGTGATCATGGATATCGCCATGCCTCTGTTGAACGGCATCGAAGCCGCGAAACGAATCCACGAAGAGCGCCTGCGCACGGCCGTCGTGATTCTCAGCATGCATTCCGACGAGGGTTATATCCTCAAAGCGCTGAGGGCCGGAGCCCGCGGCTACCTGCTCAAGGATTCAGCCGAAACCGACCTCATTCAAGCCGTACGCGCTGTCTCTGCCGGCAAGGCCTTCTTCAGCCCCGCCGTCAGTAAAGTTCTCGCCGACGATTACCTGCGCCAGCTCCAGCATTCGGGCGTTGAAGATCCCTACGATCTGCTGACTCCCAGAGAACGGGAATTGCTCCAGCTCGTAGCCGAGCTCCGGTCCACCAAGGACATCGCCGCCCTGCTTGGCGTAAGTCCTTACACTGTCGATACTCATCGCGGAAATCTCATGCAAAAACTGAATGTCCACAGCATCCCGGAGTTGATCCTGTACGCAGTGCGCAAAGGCATCATTACTTAGTCGAACGCTCGATTTTCGCTGGCACCTGATGCGCAGTTGCCGATCGTTTGTGGTGCTCCGAGCGTGGCCGTTTTTCATAGCCAAGAAACGTATAAATCCGCCATTAGCACACATTCAGTCACTGACCGGGACCCCCGCCCACGATTTCAGCGCGTCTTTGCATGCTCATGCTTTAGCCCGCCGCGTCAGCCGCATTTTTATCGGGGCGCAAAGGACCGATACTGTTGAAAAACTCTCTCTTTGCTAAGCCGATAAACCGCTTTGCGTCTGGATCGTGCCCCGATCGAGAGGATGACCTTTTCAGGCCATCCCTACAGCGGGATGTTTCGGGTGGTTAAGAGACTTTATCAGCCGTTTTACGTTCTGGGCCGTTGCCGCCAGCATGAATTGCTCTTTCGCGTTTTGCGCATCTTGCGAAGTGTAACGTGATTGCGCAGTTCCGAGAACAACGCCGCGATCTTGTTTCGAGCACGGCGGGCTATCGCAAATTCCTCTGTTTGGCTGATCTTTCGAACCTGCTCGCGCACGTCCTCATACCAATTCACTCTCAGCCTGCCACACCGTAACCGGCGCAAAGGACGGCAAGTATGGCATACGTCACGCCACTCCTGCTGGAGAAGACCTGCTTGATTATCGTCACTGCTCGCCGCCCGCTAAACACAGCACCGATAACGAGCGCCGCCACCAGCATGCCCTGCCACGTTGCCGTCATTGGAACGTCGAAGATGGCATGGGCAATAACTGCCGGAATCAGGGATTTTGTGCACGCAAATACTACTCCGAATCCCACTGCGGATAGGAGGAGTCCCAAGATCATGCCGCATTGTATGCGTTTGCGACCTGATACTGGGCGTGGGCGAACGTAAAGAGACAGGCGGTTCCGACAATCGCCGGCCCGTCTCCCCAATCTTCAGCCAAGCGTCGCTGACAATATCCGCGAAAGAAAAGTTCCTCAAGTACGGGAATGAGTGCCCAGCTCATGACAGCGGAAAACAGCCAAAATTCCCATCGCCGCCAAGACATTTCGAAAAACGCTTGGCGCCAAGGGACGGTCTGGCTGGGATGGATCCAGTTCACCAAGCCGACACCTAGGACCAGCCACTCTGATAAAGCGGCGGTTCCGAGCCCCGCCACGATTAGCATCGCCCAGGAGTGGCCTGCCTTCGTGAGGCCATAGGCCGCTGGACCACGCCGCCGATACCACCAATTGATCGGGATAACGAGCAAGAGATAACCTGCGTACTGAAATAACAGAAGGATGAAGAGATGGCCCGCCGCCGTGATTAGCTCGGGGCCAGTGATTCGGAGGGTCAAGTGTTCAAGCGGATTCCCGACCGAAACGCCGGAGAGCCGGACCAATTGGTTTGTCACCAGGCCGCCTGCGACGAAAACCCCGAGCACTTCCAGCAGCGCGGCCACACGTTGTCGTGTCTTGCTGTTCACCAACGGGAGGATACCACTCGAAAAGATCCGGTCTCATGAGACCCGGTTAACCAGCACATTAGGGTTTCGATCACTCCCCGCCTGATTGCGAAAATCTACTTTCCAGATCGTTCCCGAACGACGGCAACCCGGAAATTGGCCAGAGTTTTTCAACAGCATCGACCGTTTCTGCAACACTTGGGGCGGAGTACTAAGCGTGTAGTTTCCGGGAAATGACAGCTATACTGAATCAGCGATGCACGAGGTAAGAACAGATATTGAGATTGAGGCCACACCCGAGCGAGTGTGGTCCATTCTGCTGGATTTCCCCTCGCATCCCGATTGGAATCCTTTCGTCCGCTCTATCAAAGGAGTTGCGAAAGTGGGTGATCGGCTTACGGTTTTCATTCAGCCGCAGGGAGGCAAAGGCATGACCTTTCATCCGGCGGTACTGACCGTGACAGCCAATGCGGAATTGCGTTGGCGCGGGCGCTTCTTCCTGCCGGGAATCTTCGATGGTGAGCATTACTTCCAAATCAACCAGATCGCTCCGCGTCATGTAAGATTTGTCCAGGGTGAAAAGTTTTCGGGTGTATTGGTCCCGTTTGCCAAATCGAGCCTCGAGGGCGGGACCAAAGCCGGTTTTGTAGCGATGAATCAGGCTTTGAAATCACGCGCAGAGACTACAACTCCCTGAATTGTGATTTCGGCAGAGGATGCACAAAGAACCGATGCTGTTGAAAAACTCATCATGCTGCAGTGGTGCGGGCTGAGGCGCTTTTGTTTTGTCGGCGAGAATGAGGCAACCTGGCCTCGTTCAGGCCATCTCAGCCGCGAAAGGGACGAGCGAAAAATTCGTCACACACGGCCCATGCGGCCCGCCTGATAATCCTCGACGGCCTGCCGCAGCTCGGCTTGGCTGTTCATGACGAAGGGACCATAGCTGGCAACCGGCTCTTTGATTGGCTCACCGCTGATGACCAGGATCAGCGATTCCGTTTTTGCTTCTAGGGTGACCGTTTCGCCCGTTACGCTCAGAGGAGCGATCTGGGCCGTTCCCTTCAGCGTTGCGGTTCCGTTCACGATTACTTCTCCGCGCAGCAGCACGATCGCGGAATTTTGTCCCGTAGGCAGGCGCACCTCGCCTTTTCCATTTGCTTCGAGCCGCACATCGAAGACATTCACCGGGGTAAACGTTTTGGCTGGGCCTTTCGTACCGTTCAGCTCCCCAGCGATAATGCGGGCGTACGCTCCCGGACCAAGTTCGACGCGCGGAATTTTGGCGCTGACCAGGCCTTGATAGCCCGGTTTCGACATTTTTTGCGCGGCAGGCAGGTTCACCCAGAGCTGCACCATTTCAAAATCTCCACCCTTAGTGGTGAAGTCTTTCCCGTGCTTCTCCTCATGGACGACGCCGGAGGCGGCCGTCATCCACTGCACGTCGCCCGGATTAATCGTCCCCGAATTGCCGCCTGAATCGCGATGGTCGACGCTGCCCTGATAGGAAATCGTGACCGTCTCAAAACCGCGATGCGGATGCTGCTCCACACCACGAGGCCGATTCGACGGTTCGAATCGAACCGGGCCGGCATAATCCAGCATCAAAAACGGACTCAGTTCGGCGACACCCGGGGATGGGAATATGGTGCGCACGGGGAAACCATCGCCCACCCAATGGGACGATCCCGCCCCAAATGTACCCAATACTTTCTTCTGTTCTGACATCTTTTATCTCCTTTTCTTTCGCTCTTCCACCAATTCCTGCTTCGCGTCATTGAGAGCTTCGGCTTCGCGGCCGAGCTTGCGAAGAAGCGACGCGAGCGCCGTACGCTCCTCGTCATTAAGTCGCGAGAAAACGCGTTCCATATCACGTTCGTGCTCGCTGAATATTCTGCGGATCAGCTTCTTCCCCTCATTTGTGAGGTGCACGATGCGCGCGCGACGATCTGAAGCGTCTGATCCGCGCTCCACAAGCCCGCTCTTACCCAGGCGGTCCACCGCAGCGGTCATTGAACCGCTCGAGAGCAGCACTTTTTTCCCGAGAGCGTTGACCGGCAGCGGCCCCTTATGCAGCAGTGCTTCGAGAACCCCGAAATCGCTTAAACCGAGCCTTGTGGACTCCACACTCCGCCGGGCATGGGTCTCCACGGCCTTGCTGGCTTTCCAAAGCAGCAACCAGAGGTGGACGCCACTGGTCTCCATCGATTGGTGTTCTCTTTTCATCTATCTTGATATAGAGATGCTTTAAATCAAGGAACGATTCAGCGCGTACGTAGCCTCGCCAGGTAAGGCTGCACTCTTGGATCGAAAGTCACCGGGCCGGCGACAAGTTGCCCGGTGCGCGCCGCAGCAAAAGGAACCGTGGCTGGAAGCGTCGAACGATGCGCTCTCAGCGCAAAGGGCGAACTCGCGATAACAGCGGCAATCAATCAGGCTAAACCGACCCGACCCCGGGGGACTTTAACATGCACTCTGCTTCGAGCAACCTGACAGAAGAACCTAAATATAAGCTAAATTGTCTGAACCTGCTATTCATGGCCCATTTAGGTACGGAATGTTAGCGTCAGAGTCTCCAAGAACACGACCCTCGTAAATGGAACCATCCGGCCGCCCGTCGAAAATCAAGTCCGTTGTGCGAGTGGCCAGCGGCAACTTTCTCGAAATGTACGACTTCATGGTGTTCGGCTACTATGCCGGCGCCATAGGCCGCGCGTTCTTTCCCACCAATAGTTACTTCGCATCCTTGATGCTTTCGCTCGCCACCTTCGGCGCCGGGTTCCTCATGCGTCCGCTTGGCGCGATCGTGTTAGGCGCTTACATCGACCGCCAGGGCCGTCGCGCCGGTTTGATCCTGACGCTGGCCCTGATGTCTTTCGGCACGTTGTCGATTGCTTGCGTCCCTGGCTATGCCGTAATCGGAATCTTCGCGCCTCTGCTGGTCGTCCTGGGCCGTCTCCTCCAAGGTTTTTCGGCCGGCGTGGAACTGGGCGGCGTCTCTGTCTATCTGGCGGAAATCGCGACGCACGGCCATAAAGGGTTTTATGTGAGTTGGCAATCCGCCAGCCAGCAGGCCGCCGTTATATTCGCCGCAACCCTGGGCGTCGTCCTCAACTCGAGGCTTTCAACGCAGCAGATGGCCAATTGGGGTTGGCGCGTCCCGCTGCTCATCGGCTGCTTCATCATCCCCGTTCTTTTCCTGATTCGCCGCTCTCTCCAGGAAACCGACGAGTTTCGCGCCCGCAAATACCGCCCCTCCCTCGCGCAGGTCGTGCATTCACTCACCTGCAATTGGCGCCTCGTCGTCCTCGGCACGATGTTGGTCACCATGACCACTGTCACTTTTTACATGATCACTGCCTACACGCCCACCTTCGGCCACAGCGTCCTTCACCTCGCCGACATCGATAACCTCACCGTGACGCTTTGCGTCGGTATATCGAATCTGATCTGGCTTCCCCTGATGGGCGCGCTTTCCGATCGGACCGGACGAAGGCCGCTCCTCATTACCTGCACCGCGCTGGCACTGCTCACCGCCTATCCGGCACTCCTATGGTTGGTCGGTAATCCATCTCTTTCCAGATTGCTCACCGTGGAGCTCTGGTTCTCCTTCCTCTTTGGCACTTACAACGGAGCGATGATCGTATTCCTGACCGAACTTATGCCGGCAAACGTCCGCACGTCGGCATTTTCGCTTGCCTATAGCCTTGCGACCGCTATCTTTGGCGGCTTTACACCCGTTATTTGCACCTATTTGATTCACGCCACCGGCAACCGAGCCATGCCTGGAGTATGGCTGTCCTTCGCAGCCGCCATAGGATTAACAGCCGTTATTCTTACCCGCCGACGCACTGCTTCCAACTCGCGCCTGACCGCGGTATCTCATCCGCTCCCACTGCCGGACCACTAACTGCAACTTACTCCGATTCCCTTCAGCGCATTTCGAGTTACTCCGCCGATTCATTCCAGCAATGGACCTCCGTGACGACTTATACACCTATGAGTAACAAGTAACTTCAATCATTAGCCTTATAATCGTTCGTACTCCCGTACGCATGCGACTTTCAAGCTGTATAACTATCGGCTACGATGGATATCAAGTTGGCTGCAAGGGTCTCGTCTTTGTCGAAGAGAATTGTCATATTCTTATTGGCCGTCGTGCTCGCCGGGGGCCTGGCATTCTGCCTCCACGTCTGGCATGCCGCGCGCGCCGCAGTCGCCCAGGGCGCCCAAGCCGCCGCATCTGCGGGCGGAGCAGGCGTGTCCGTCTTTCCGTTGCGTCCGGCTGCATCGCGCTTTGAACCCGTTCTCATTGCTTCGGACTTCCGCTCCGCCGTCCAGTTCGCGGGCGATCTTTATATCTGCGCCGGCTCGGGTCTGTTCCGCTACTCCGAAAACGAGCTGAAACAGACCTGGTATGCCGGCCGTGAACTCCCCCCAGCCCCTCTTCTGTCGGTCGCCGTGCGCACCGGCGTCGGTGTTCCAGAGCTTTGGATCGCCACCGACGGAGCCGGAATTCTCATCTATAACGGAAGTGTCTTCCGGCAGTTTCTTCCAGAAAAGCCTGCCCTGCGTAACATCTCGGCCGTGTTGCCCCTCGCCGACGGCCGCGTGCTGCTGGGCACTCCAACCGCTGGTCTCTACGTTACCGACGGCAAATCGCTGCGGGTTTTCCATCCTGAATTTGCGAATACGCAAGTCACCGCCCTCGCAGGCGATGAAGACCAGTTCTGGGTGGGCACCCGATCCGACGGTGCCTGGCTCTGGCGCGGCGGCGAGGCCGTGCATATCGCCGCGGATCTGCCCGACCCGCAGGTGCTCTCGCTCGCTTCAAACGCCGATAACGCCTGGATCGGAACTCCGCTCGGCGTCGCTGAGTTCAAAGACGGTAAACTCACCCGCCGCCTCGCCGACGGCATCTTCGCCCAAGCCCTGGCACAGCACAGCGGCGAGCTTGTGGATAGCCACTGTCGATCAAGGAATCTTCGCTATTCCTCTGAGCACGCAAAAGCCTCGGCCGCAGCTGTCGTCCATGCCCGGCGAAACGGAATCCGCGGCATCGTTCCTTGAAATCGGCGATACCCTCGCAGCCATTCAATCCCGGCAAATCGTCGCTCTGCCCGGCGCAGTCCGCTCCTCACAGCTCCGAAAAATAGCCTCGCGAGCGGGCATATCACCGCCGTTCATCAAGACTCCCGCGGCCGCCTCTGGATCGGCTATTTCGATCGCGGCCTCGACGTTGTTCCGCCCTCCGGTTCCGCCGCCCCCGCTCATTTCGAAGACGACACGCTGTTCTGCATCAACCGCATCAAAGAGAATCCGCAAGACGGCTCCATCCTCGCCGGTACCGCCAACGGCCTCGCGGTGTTCGATGCGGGAGCCAAGCTGCGCCAGGTGCTTACCACAGAGAACGGCCTCATCGCCGCTAACGTCACCGACGTTCTCTTTGCGCCGGGCGAAACAGCCGAGCCGTCCATGGTAATCGCCACGCCCGCCGGCCTCAGCTTTTTCGACCGTGGCTCAGTCTCCAGCATCTACGCTTTTCAAGGTTTGATAAACAACCACGTCTACACGCTCGCCGACTTCAACGGCACGCTGTACGCCGGCACGCTGGGTGGAGTATCCACCTTGCGCCGCGGCCTGGTTCAGGCCAGCTTCAATACCGCCAACTCGCAGCTCCGCCAGAACTGGATCACCGCCTCCGCCGTCTTCGGCCATCACCTGTACCTGGGCACTTATGGCTCGGGCGTCGTACGCTTCGACGACGGAGGCGCAGTTCAGTCCTTCCCCGCGTTCGCCGACCGCCGTATCGAAATCAACTTGAATGCCCTGCTTTCGACAGACCGCGCGCTCTATGCCGGAACCGCCGGACAAGGGCTTGCCATTCTGCGCGCCGGCGACGAAAGGTGGCAATTCGTCTCCGACGGCCTGCCCTCCTTGAACGTCACTGCCCTCGACCAGCGCGCTGGCCGCCTCTACATCGGAACCGCTAACGGCCTGGTTCGAATTTCGGAGAACAACCTGCTTCCATGACCCGAGCCCTTACTCTGTTTTGCTCCGTTCTCGTTTGCACCGGCGCCGGCCTGGCCGATACCGGCGTGATTATTCCAACCGGAAAAGACGCGCCGGACGACTCCATACTTTCCATCGAATCGATGGAAGTCCACATCGTGATCGACAACGGCCACGCGACGGTAGCGCTCAAAGAGATATTTCGAAACAAGACCCTCACCAATCTCGAAGGCACCTACTCGCTCGCTCTCCCGAATTCCGCCGCCGTCTCCGATTTCGCGGTTTGGGACGACCTCACCCGTATTCCCGGCGTCATTCTCGAACGCAAACGCGCTCAGGAACTCTACAACGAGATTCGCAACCAGATGATCGATCCCGGGCTTCTGAATCCGGAGAAGTCACCGAAAGCAACGCGCCCGGCCAAGCGCGCCACTCCACCGAGTTCACCGTCCATATCGTCCCCATCCCCGCTTGCGGCTATAAGCGCATCGAAGCCGAGTACCGCCAGAACATGCCCGTCACGCAACTCGCCAGCGATTTTGTCTTTCCTCTCAAGCCTACCTCGACCAAAGCGACTTTGTCGCCAATCTCTCCGTCTCGATCGAGGTCCGAAGCGCGCAGCCCATTAGTTCTTTCGAAAACGTCAGCAAAGCCTATCCGCTGAAGATCGCGAACCAGACTCCGCAAGCCGTCAGCGCCTCCTTCACCCAAGCGAACGTAAATCTCGCCGAGCGACTTCGAAATCAAGTATTCGCTGTCAAATGACAAACAGCCGCGGGTTACCGCCTATCGCACGGGCGAGCCTTCCGAGCCCGGCTACTTCGAAAGCTCGGCCATTCTTCAGCCCTGGAAAACCGCGGCGACGCCGCAAGACAACGGCGGACGAACGGTCCTGGTCCTGTTCGATACCTCGCTCAGCATGCAGTGGGAAAAACTCGAACGCAGTTTCCAGGCCCTCGAATCCACCTTGCGCTCGCTCCAGCCCAAAGACTTCTTCAACGTCGTGGCTCTTCAACTCTGAAGCTTCGCCATTCGCGCCGACGCCTCAACCCGCCACTCCTGACGCCGTTGCGAAAGCACTCGATTTCGTGCGCGCCGGTCAAATTGCGCGGCGGCACCAACCTCGATGCCGCCTTCAAGGCAGCGTTCGCCCAGTCTGCCGCGAACAGTTACATCGTGCTGTTGAGCGATGGCGAAATGACGGAAGGCACCATCGCCCCTGCAAAGTTCGCAACTTCTTTCGATCAATCCTGGACGAGCCATCGCGCCGGACCGGCGTCCTCAAATCTACGCCCTCGCGATCGGCGACGATGCGAACGTCCGATTCCTGCGCCGTCTTACGTCACACGGCGGCGTTTTCGAGCAAGTCAATTCCTCTGAGCCGCTCGAATTCAAGCTAGCCAACTTCGTTCATGAGATCGGCGCTCGCGCCGCTCAATCCCGTCACGCTTACCATCGCTCCGCAGGCCAATACCACGCTTGTTTACAAGTTGCCGAGCGAAAATTTCCCCGGCACGCGCGCTTCCTGGGTGGGCGAATACACACAGCCCGGCGCAGCGCAATTCACCGTTACCGCCGGCACCGGCGCTGCCGCGCAAAGCGAGTCTGTTCGCGCCGAGCTGCCGGCCATCTCCACCGAACACGCCTATCTTCCCGCCACCTGGGCGCGTGCGCGCGTCGACGCCTTACTCGAAAAAATCGACCGCGAAGGCGAAGACAAAGCCAGCATCGACGAAATTATCCGCCTCTCGCGCAAATATCACTTCGTCACTCCTTACACATCATTTCTCGCCGCCCCGCGCGCTCTGCTCCGGCCTCGCCTCATCCGTCCCGGCGATCCCGTGCTGCGCGTCCGCACCGACCCGTCCATCGCTTCCGTCATCGCGCTGTTTCCCTTCGGCCTCACCAAGCCGCTGCGCTATCTGCAGCACGAAGATATCTGGCAAACTCGTTTTCTCGCTCCCGACGATCTGGCTGATGGCGCTTACAGGGTGCGCTTGATCCTCCGCGATCGCGAAGGCCACGTCTTTCGCGAGCAAAAGACTTTCGTCATCTCGAGCCATCCCCCGGTCGTTCGCGTCCATCTGGATTCCACCCGCGTTCGCGCCGGCGACCGCATCGCAATGCGTGTCCAGGCTTCGCAAACCACGCGCACGATTACCGCGCAACTTTATGGGGCCGCGCCGCTATCGCTCCACTGGACCGAAACCGACAAAGCCAATACCGGCATCCTCGCCATTCCTTCCAGTTTGCCCGCCGGCCGTTACTCCATTCACGTCACAGCCGAAGACATCGCCCACAACGTCAGCCATCAGGAGGTGCCGCTTGAAATCCTCCCGTAAATATTGCATCTCCGCCCTGCTGGCCGCCTCTACCGTTCTTGCCCTGCGCGCCCAGCTTCCCTCCTGGGCTCAGGAAACCATCGCCTTCACCCCGCTCGAAGGCGCTCTCTTCCGCATCATGGGATTACCCGAAGGCGTCGTCATGCATCTTCGCCCGCCCTGGGAATCTCGCGCTCATCTCGGCAAGCTGATCCAGCAAACGCCGCGCAATGCGGACCTCTATTCCCTCCGTGCCCGCGAAGAAGAACGCTCGCAGGACTATACCGCCGCCGAAGCCGATTGGAGGCAAGCCGCCGCCGATTCGCAAGACAAACTGCCCGCTCTCACCGAGCTCGCCGATTTCTATCACCGCCGCGTTGACACCGACAAAGAATTAAACACGCTGCTTCAGCTTGCAGCTATCCCGCTGCTTGCCGATCAACGCTTCGAACCCGCAACACAGCAGCCGCAGTGGATCGCATTTACCCGCGCCATCAATGTTGCGAACCAAGCGCTTCTGCCCCCTGCGCGTCATGAACAGATCTACGACGCCTGGATTCACCGCTATCCCAAAGAGATCGCGCCCTACCAGTCCTATCTCGATTGGGCCATTCAGCAGCGCAATCGAAGAGTCGCCGCATTCCTCGCCGTTCGCCTGAAAGCCGCCTTTCCGCACGACGTCCAACTCTCCGTAAGCACCGACGCCAAACTCGCGCGAATTGAAAGCGGAACCGATGCCGCGCTCGCGGTCTATTCCAAAAACTTCTCGCCTCTCTGGCCGGAGTCGCTCAGAACCGAGTATTTCCAGGCCCTCAGCAGCGCGCACCAGCTCCGCGCCTTTTTAGGTGCCGCCCAAACCGCCGCCGCTGCCAACCCCGCCGCTCTCGACCCCACGCTGCGCCTCTTCTTCTACTACGAGCAGGAAGGCCGCAAGGACATCGCCGGCCAGCAGCTGCTCACTCTCCTCTCGCGCCGGACCGCGCAAAACATCACTTCCACACCGCCAGAGCTGAAAACCATCGCCGCGCTCCTGCTGCGCATCGCCGATTACGACGAATCCGCGCGCGCCTATTACACGCTGTACCAACTGCCATCGGCGCCGGCCGCGGACAAGCAGTTCGCTCTTTCCTCCCTTATTTCCATGCTGCTCGACATTCCCGAACAGCCCCTGCACTTTTCAAATCGCGATCTCAGCCTCTACAAGAACATCGCCCAAATGGACCGCCATCCCGGGTTCCTGAACGGAATTCTTTCGCTGGTCTTGAACAGCACCTCTCCCGATTTTCAATACCAGAACGCCTCGCAAACCGCCGTCGCCTACTTCCATCGCGCTTCCGCCTCGCTCCTCATCGACAAGTTAAACCAACAGTTTCCGAACGCCCGCGATACCGCCCAGCTCGAAGCCAAGCTCTTTCACGCTTACGCGACCTATGGTCAGGAAGATGCAATTATTCGCTTGATCCCTGGCTGGCTGAATCGCAATCCGAACTCCCCCGATTATGTCGACATCGCCTGGCTGCTTGCCGACGCCTACAGCACCAACCAGAACACGCGAGCGGAGCTGGCGCTCTATGACCGCCTCCTCACCGAGCTCGCGAACAAGAACCAGCATGTCCCGATCGGCCAGGCCGGCGTTGTCGAAGATTATGCGATGCAAAACGAGATTGTCCCGGGCTTTGCGCGTTTCCGAAATCGTGCCCCCGCCATCTCGACCTCACGCGTTGGCGCGCGCTCGCCCGATTACTCCCGCGTACTCGATCGCTATATCTCACGCCTGGTTCAATTAGGGCGACGCATGGACGCCGTCGCGCTCTTCCGCCGCGAAATAGACCGCAACCCAGACGACCCCGGCATCTATGAGCGCTTCGCTCTCTTCCTCGAACAGAACCAGCTCGACAGCGACCTCGAGCAAACCTATCGCGACGCGCTGAACCATTTCAAAGACCTGTCCTGGGCCGGCAAGCTGGGCCGCTTCTATCTCCGCCGCGAGCAATACGACGCCTACCAGGCCCTCGCCCACCAGATCACCGATACCTTCAAAGGATCGGAGCTCGCTCGCTTCCTATCCGGCGTCACTCCAAACTCTCCCGTGCTTTATCGCCAAGTCAATCTGTATGCCCATCGCCGCTTTCCCTACAACCTCGTCTTCGTGAAGAATCTGCTCTACGCTTACAGCAACAGGGTCACCCGCGACGACGCCGCGTACGAGAAACTGCTTCGCGAAAACTGGTTCAACGATCCCGATCTCCAAAAGAAATTCTTCGAGCATCTCAGTTCCACAGGAACCCTTCGCAGTGAGTTAGCGGCCCTCCCGCAGATCGATCGCGCTGTGAAGGACAGCAATCTGGCGGCGCTCGAATTTCGCGCTGACGGAGAAGCCTGGCTCACCAACTATGAAGCCGCCGCGCCCGCGTTTGTCCGTCTCGCTTCCCTGACGCCGGGCGATGTCGATGCCAACGGCCACGCTATTTCCATTGAACGTTCTCTCGCCGCCGGCACCAAAGGCGCATTCGATTCCGCAATCCATCTCGCGCAGCAGGACGTCGCCGCCGAGCCTGGCAATCGCGCCGCCATCACGCGCGTGGGTGAAATCTATGCCGATCGCGACCTGTATGCGCAAGCGCGTCCGTGGTGGAATCGCGTTGCCGCCGTCCAGCCCGGCGATTCCGGCGGCTACCTCGATTCCGCCACCGTCTTCTGGGATTATTTCCAATTCAACGACGCCCTGCGAGTGATTGCCGAGTCGCGTCAGAAACTCCGCAAGCCCGCCCTGTTCGCTTACGAAGCAGGCGCGATCTATGAAAACCAAGGCAGGAATAGCCAGGCCATCGCTTCCTACATTCAAGCCGCTCTGCACGATTCATCCGAGCCTGCCAAAGCCCGTCTTCTCAAGTTGGCCGACCGCAAGAACATCGGCTCTCTCGTTGAACAGCAAAGCGCCCATCTCACTACCGGCGCTTTCGATTCCGCTGCTTTTGAGCTGCGCTTGGCCTTACTCGAAAAACAGAATCGCCGAAAAGAGATTCAGAGTATGCTTGCCTCTCTGCTGCCCCGCGCCAACCGCCTCAACGAAATTCAAGAGATCGCCGGCGTTGCCAATCGCTTCGGTTTCGATGATCTCGCCGCCCAGTGTCTCCAACGCACCATTGCCATGAGCACCGATCCCATCGAAAAAATTCAGGCCCGCCTCGATCTCGCGCGCTTCTACGAGACACATCACAACACCGCCGCGGCAGAAACGGAATTCTCGTCCTTGCTGAATCAGGAGCCCAACCGTCTTGGCGTAATCCGCGCTGCCGTCGATTTTTACTGGCGCCAAAAGCAGTCTCAACCAGCCGTATCGACGCTTGAAGCCGCTGCCGATCGCGCTCAGCCGCCCTACCAAAATGAACTGAGGCGTGAAGCAGCGCAGAAAGCCGCAGATTCCGGCGAGTATCGGGAAGCCCGCCGTCTTCTCGATCAGTTACTCGCTGACGATCCTTACAATGGCGACCTGCTCGCCGAAGAAGCTTCCACCTATTCCCGCGAAAAAGACAATCAGGGTCTGGTCGATTTCTATGCGGCCGAGCTGAAAACCATTCAGGCCGCGCCTTTCCCTGCCGAAGACAAAACAGCGCGTATTGCGGCGCTGCGCCGCGGCTACATTCTGGCCCTCACCACCGGCGGCCAATTCACCGACGCGCTCGAACAGTACCAGTTGGTCCTCAACGCCTTTCCCGAAGACGATTCGCTTGCTTCTGAAATCGCTCGTTTCGCAGATGCGCACCAGCTTGCGCCGCGCCTGTTAGCTTACTACGAAAAGGCCGTCTCCGATTCGCCGCGCGATTATCGCTGGCCGCTGGTGCTCGCCCATCATCAGACTTCGCTCCGCCACTACTCCGAAGCCGTCGCAGCCTATGAAAAAGCAACCTACGTCCGCCCCGACCGCGCCGATCTGTTCATGGCCAAAGCCGATCTCGAAACGCGTCTGCTCCGCTTCGACGCCGCCTTAAAGAGCTACCACAAGATTTACGATCTCAGCTTCCACGACTCGCAATATCTCGCCGGCAAGCCGAGATCTATGCGCGGCTCGGCAACAAGCCGGAAGCCGTGCGCCTTCTTCGCGCCGCCTATATCGACGCACGTCCGCATGAGCCGGGCGGATATATCACCGCCATGCAACAGCTCGCAACCTGGCACATGTTCGCCGAGGTCGATGCGCTTTTCACCCGAGCTCCGTCCGCTGCTGTCTGCAACCGGCGCATGGACGCAGAATGCTCTGACGCTCGAAGACGCAAGCGCTGATCGCCCTCCATCGGCCCTCCGACGCTCTTGCGCTGGTCGCTGCGATGGTTCAGAAGCCCGCCGAAACAGCGCCGCTCTTGGAAGCATCGGTCGAGCCATCGAAATGTATCTCACGCCTGAAGAGAAATCCGCTCTCGCAGAGCAGATCACGAAGCCCCAGGCCTTCCCCCGCCAGTTCGACTCTATGATATTCGCTAGAGTTCCGGGATTCCACGACATCGAAGCCGCCGAGCTGTTTCGCAGGTCCCAGACTCGCCTGGGCAATTGTCAATTTGCCCGCGCTCGATCAGCTGCAATCCTCGCGCCTGCTGTTTGAGACGCTCGGACATCAGCTCGAGACCATCGCAAACGCGCACAGAAACACCCGCGAATACCAAGGCATTCTGAGCGCAGCCTTCAGAGCTTACGCAGCCGCCGCCGATACAGCCTCGCAATTACGATTGGCCGATTACGCCGGCGGCGAGTTCGCTCAGCTGTTCGTTTTAGCTGGCGGCGATCTCAACCAACGCCTCGCTGCCCTGGCCCAATACGATTCTCGACGCGCCAACCAAGTCGTCGAGTACCTCATCACCAAGCGCCTCGCCGGATACCGCTGTTTCCGCCATCGCCGCTCGCGGACGCACTCTCACGCCGCTGTGGATTTCGAGCTACACCGCTTTAACCGGGTTATATTCACTCTCGCCCGCCGCCTATACCACGCATGCCTTCGACGCCGTGCTCGGCCCCCGCACGGTTGGCGCCGAGCTCGCCGCGCCATCCTCCGGCGATTTCCTCCGTGAACAAACTGGTTTTACTACGCCGCCCGATACGGCGATTACCTCGGCTATCGCAAGATGCCCGGAGAGCAGGATTATCTTCCCGCTACGCTCGAGGCCGCCCCCGCTGCCTCCAATAGCTACGTCGAGCTCGCCATCAACCTACGAAGAATTGAAACAGCCCGCGCGCGCCGCCCAGCTCTATCGCGACGCCTTGCAGTTGAGCCCCGATCGCGCCGATGTGTACGATCGTCTCGCCTTACTTGCTCTCGGCGGGAATCGCCGCGCTGAAGCGATCGCCGAGTGGCGTCATGCTTTCGAAATCCTGGCCGCGCGCGTCGAGAAAGGGCCGCTTCCGCCCGATTACTGGCCAACCGCGCGGACTCTTCTCGCGCATGTCAATCGCGCTCACGCCATCGATGAGCTTAAGCCCGCCGCCGACAACATGCTGAGAACCTACGCCCGGCGAAACGGCACTTATCAGTTCCAACCCTTCCTGGCAGGCATTTTCGATCACCCGCCCGATCGCCGCGCCGCCCTCGATTGGGTCCTCGATCTTGCCCGCATTCCCGGTATGGAGGAGATTCTCTCCGAAATCCTGAATTCCTCTAACTGGATCGACCCTGCCGATAAAGATCCGCTCTACCGCGCCGAAATTGAGCGCGCCCACCAGACCGCAAGTTCCGCCGCCGGGAGAAGAAGCCGTCGAAGCTCGCAGCGAAGTGAACCGCCGCATCATCGTCTATGCCCAGTACCTATCAGACCAGAAACGCTGGCCCGAAGAATGGGCGCTTCTGCAGCAGATTCAGCCCGCATCCGAAATTCCTTCCCAATTACTGCTCACCGCCGGCGCCCTCACCGGACACCTCGACGATCTGATCGCGAAATTCCGCAACTATCCCGCCACCGCGCCGTCCGCCCAAGAAGTGCTTGCTGTCGCATCGTCGTTGCAGAAAGACGAACATCGCGATCTCGCCCTCCAACTCGAAGAGTACGAGTATGGGCGCGAGCTCGAGGCCGGTTCGCCGCCCGCTTCCGCCTGGTTCGGAATGGCGCGCGTTCGCCTCGAGCAGAAACGCAACGACGACGCTTTGTCTCTCATCCGCAACGTAACTCTCGGAGTCGGCACTCCGTTTGAGAATCTGCCGGAAGCTGTTCGCCTGCTCGAAGAACAGGGCCTCAAGACGCAAGCCGCGCAATACGCCCTCGAGTGGAAAACGGCCGAGCCTTGGAATGATGCCGCGCAACTCGCCTTCGCCCGCCTCAAAGCGGATTCAAAGCTGCTCGATTCCATCCGTCTCGATCCATCGGCGCCTTACAACATCCGCCTGAACGCCGCGCGTGCGATGCGCGATCTCGCCTCGCCTGTAGATGGCCGCAATGAATTGTCCCTGCTCACGCACGCGTCCATCTCTCCGGAACAGGCTTCGCAACCCTTCTACATCGATGCGCGTCTCGATGCCGCCCGCCAGTCTTCCGATATGAGCGCGCGTAAAAAACTCTACCAGGAAGCCATCGCCCTCGACCCGAGTCTTCGCGACCCGCGCCTCCAGCTCGCCCAAGCCGCCTTCGCCTCCGGAGATGACGCGCTCGGCCTCGCAGCCTTCAACAGCTTCCGCCCTCAGCCAGTCCCCGAAAATTTCATTGCCGTTGAACAGCTCGCAGCGGAAGCACACACCCGCCGCCAACAGTGGGCTGCCGCGGCAGTTCTCTATCGCGACCTGCTCCTCCGCGTACACGACGCTGCTGAACGCGCCGCCCTCACCAAAGCCCGCGATTCCGTCACTCAAAAACAGAGTCTGGCGCTCGCCAATCTTGCCCGTCGGCCCGTTGTTACCGACACGGTAGTCCAACACTCCATCGTGAAACCAAAACTGAAGGCTCTCAATGATCTGACCGCCTCCGAAGAGGAGCCCTAATGCGCACACATTCGCGTTTATCAGCGTTCATCCGCGGCCCATTTTGCTTCTCTCTGGTCGCCATCGGCGCCGCCGCAACGCTCTGGCTGCATGCACAATCTGCCGACGTGCGCCCGATTCCGTCTCTGATGCCTCCCCGCGCCCTTATCTACCTCGAGGCCAAGGACTTCAACAGCCTGCTCGCCTCCTGGAACGGCTCCGTCGAAAAAAAGCGCTGGCTCGCCGGCGCCAACTTCGCAACGCTCTCGCTCTCCCGTCTCATCCAACGCCTCTCGCAAGCGCAGGAGGAATTTGCCGCTGTCGCCGGTACGGATATAGGTATGAATCTGGCCGATCAAGTCGCCGGTGCGCGCTCGGGGTTCGCTTTTTACAATCTGTCCAGCCTTTCCTTCGTCTACATCACGCAACTGCCCGAAAGCAGGGCCGAAGCCACCTCTCTCTGGCGCAGCCGCACGAATTACCAATCTCGCGAAGTGGCCGGCATTCCCTTTTACGTCAAATCGGATGAAGCCGGTGAACGCACTGTCGCGTTTACTTCCTACAAAGACTGGTTCGTAATCGCCACCGACCAGAACCGCATGGCCGAAACGCTGGTTCTGCTCTCGGGCGCAAAAGCAGCTTCGCTTGCTACGGAATCCTGGTTTACGCAAGCCGCGCAACAGGCCCAAACCCAGGGCGATCTGCGGCTCGTCTACAATCTCCAAGCGCTCTTAGCCACCCCTCAGTTCCGAACCTATTGGATACATCGCAACGCTTCCGAGCTCAAACCATTTGCCGCCGGAATCTCCGATCTCTTCGAAACCCAAGCCGGATTTGAAGAGCGCCGCACCTTGATTCGCGCCGCGGAAACTTCAGCCCCCGCGACCCCTCGATCGCTCGCCGAAGCGCTTGCCTACGCGCCACCGGACAGCGCTCTCTATCGCGCCTGGAGCATGCCCGATAACCGCCAGTTGAGCGAAACCGTCCAACAGGTGATATCCGGCGAACGCCCCGCTACGGACATCTACAACGCCCCTGCCCCTGAAGTGACGCCCGAAGCCGGCGCGGTCGGCAGCGAAGCCGATCTCGAAATCCGCATCGATGAACCCCCTGTTCAGCGCTCTTCCGAGCCGTCTCTCGCCCCACTCCTCGACGCGCTCCTCGCCATGCAGCCCACCGCGCTTCTCCATGTGCAAACCACCCGCGTGCTGCGCGACCAGGTATTCGTCCTGCCCGACAGTGCCCTCGTCGTCATCTGTAAACAGCCCGCCCGCGCCGCGCTCGATCAGGCGCTCGCCCGCTTACCCGCAATTCAAACCGGCGCGCTCGACCCGCTGCAAGCTTCTGTTGAGGGCAATGCCCTCGTCCTCGGACGTCTCGCGCTGCCGCGCGCCGCCACCGCTGCTTCAATTGCCCAAGACGTTACCTACACGGCCGTCTACAACCATCGCGCCGAGTGGCTGCATTACAAGAAGCTCTTCGACGTCCTCAACACGCACGCCGCAAGCCCCGAGATGCCGATGTCAAATTCCGCTCCCGCTTTCTTCTCGGGCAATATTCAAAGCCTTGGCGACACCCTGTCGCGACTGCGCAGCGCCTCCATCGTCAGTGCCGACCGCGGCGCAGTCGTGAACGAAACCGTCCGCTATCAGTACCCGCACCCGTGACACGCCGCGATTTTCTAGCCGGCACTCTCGCCCTCGCGACCGCTAGGCCGCTCAACTGGATCGTTCTCAACCGCGCGGGTGAAGTTCAAAACGCAAATTGGCCTGATCCCGCCCAGCCGGTCAGCGTCGGTTCTCTCTTAAAACCGTTCCTCGCGCTCGCCTATCTGTCCACGCACGCGCAAGCTCCTATCATCGAGTGCCGCGGAGCCATTTCCGGGTGCTGGTCTCCGCAAGGTCATGGCCGCCAGGACATCGTTGCTGCGCTTGCGAATTCCTGCAACGTCTATTTCCTGCAGATGACCGCCAACCTGAACCGCGCTGCGCTGGATCTCACATGTCTGTCTTACGGACTCTCATCGCCG
This sequence comes from uncultured Acidobacteriaceae bacterium, assembly GCA_963808405.1. GTDB lineage: Bacteria > Acidobacteriota > Terriglobia > Bryobacterales > Bryobacteraceae > Bog-105. Next base: position 438,169 of record CAWEFG010000001.1, read on the forward strand.
CCGCGCAACTGGCCTCCCTCCCGCCTGATCGGCCTCGACGACGGCTGGCCACAAGCGCCTCTCTCGATTGCGCGCGCTTTCGCCGCTCTAGCGCGCAATCGGCGCGACCCTCACGTCGAAATCGTGCTCGCCGGCATGGCCCGCAGCGCCCGCTCCGGCACTGCGCAAGCAGCAGGTTTCCCTTGCTTTGCGAAAACCGGCACAGCGCGCTGCTCTCACCATCGCGGCTTGGGCGACGGTTACGTCGTGGCCCTCTATCCGCTCGATGAGCCGCGCTACGTTGCGCTCATCATGCGCCACAATACGACGGGCGCAAACGCCGCCAAAGATCTCAAATCAGTGATTGGATGATGCACTCCGCTTTCACACGCCGCCACTTACTCGCCGCCGCCGGATCTCTGTGCTTCGCCACAAAACTGCGCGCGGCCCCGTCTCCTGCACCGCAGCCTTTTCCGAGCCGTGACCAGAGGGAGCGGACGCGCTCCTTCTGGGTATTGAAGCTTCTCTATCCCACATCACTCATAGTCCGCCCGCTAGGAACCGCGCGCCTTCACTGCGCCTCTCTTCAAAAAAACTGGATAGTGGAAGGTTCAGAATCGCTCTCCATCACCCCAGCCTCGCCTCCCGTCCGAATCACCGGCCCTGGCGATGCGCCTGTGAACTGCGTACTCGAGATTCCGAACGTCATCCGCCGCAGCTATTTCGGCAGGTTTAGCTTTACCACCGATTCAGGTCTCGTCATTCCCGTCGTCACCATGGATTGCGAGACCGCAGCGGGCAGCATCGTCCAAGCGGAACTCCCGGTCTACGCCGCTCCCGTCCAAGCCTTGGCCGCCCAAGCCGTGGTCTCGCGCTCCATCCTTTGCGCCGCCGCCGCGCCGCGCCACAACTTCGCGGATTTCTGCGACACCACTCACTGCCAGTTCCTCCGCAGTCCCGCCGTCGGCAGCAGCCCTGTCGCCCACGCCATCCACACCACCCGTGGAGCCGTCCTCTTCCAGCGCGACCGCGTCTTCCCCGCCCGCTACTCAGCCGCCTGCGGTGGCGCAACAGAATCGGGCTTCGATGGCGATTTTCAATACCTCTCCGTCGCCTGCGAAATCTGCCGCCGCACCCGCACCGCTCGTCGCGGTCACGGTTGGGGCCTCTGTCAGGAAGGCGCATTAGCTCTAGCCCGCCTCGGCTGGACCTGCCCCGCGATTCTTGCCAAATACTACCCAAACGCGATCATCGCCAGAATTTGACCAACCCAATCCGCGTTCGTCGGCGTCCATCCGCGGCCATTCTTCGCCGCTAACGGCCGCTTCAGTGCCTACGGAGCAAAGTAACCGAAAATGTCCAGAATCAGGTGGGCTGCGTTCGACAAGTAGGCGCTGATAGAAGCGTTCGCCGCCGGCACAATGGCCATATTCGAGGTCACCGCCGCATCACCGGCATTCAAGGTCGAAACCAGCGGCTGGGCTCCGCCTGCCGGCCATAGGCTCAAATATCCCAGCCCGCCGCTGGGAACGGCCGTTGCGTTGAATACGTACGCCGCCGCAGCGGGCACACTGCACGCACTGCTTCCGACATTGACATCCACCCTCCCAGTCGGCGGTTGCCCGCCCGAAGCGGCGCGCGTATCCAACACGCGACACGGTGGAACGTTGTACAGCAACAGCCCGCCCTGGCCCGGGGGCGCAAAGTAACCATTGATATCGATAACCAGATCCGTATCGTTGGTCGCAAACACCGACACGTTTCCATTCGTGCCGGCAGGCAAAATGGCGGCATTCGCAACAACGGTGCCCGTGGGAGCGTTCAGAGTGGATACCGTAGGCTGCGCTTGCCCGGCCGGCCAAGTCGTCAGGTACCCTAAAGCGCCTTGCGGAATTGCCGTGAAGTTCAGCGAATAGGCTTGTGCGGAGGACGGAACGTTGCACGCGCTCGAGAGAACCGCGAACGTGCGCGCTTGTTGCGCGGTTATAGAGGGCCCGCCGAACTGCCCCGCCTGAGCCCGCGTATCGGCGATACGGCATGGCGTCAGGGGGTAAAAGGCCAACCCCGTATTCCCCGCCGCCGGCACAAAGTATCCGCTGATGTCCAATACGACGTGCGTGTCGTTGGTCGCGAAAACGCTGATCCCGCCGGCGGCGCCCGCGGGCACGATAGCCGCATTCGCTTTTACACGGCCGTCATAGGAATTCAACGTTGAGACGAGCGGCTGCGGCTCTCCGGTCGGCCAGACGGTTATGTATCCCAGCGGACCAGTGGGCGCAACAGTGACGTTCAGGGCGTATGCCTGAGCGCTTGCCGGAATTCCGCAACTACCATTCGAGATCGGGAAATCACGCGAACTGTCGCCCGCTATCACCGGTCCGCCAAATAGACCATTTGCGTTGCGCGTATCCACCACCCGGCACGGCGTGATGGCGATAAACTGCAGACCGGCCGCAGTCTCACCATTCGCGCTTTGCTCAATTGTCAGCGTCTGGTCGCCGATCGTTATCGCCGCGGTTCTTGAGCTGCTGGTCAAGTTGGGGTCGGCGCTGTAGGTTACCGTGCCGTTGCCCGAACCAGCCATACCCGCCGTAATCGTGAGCCACGAAGCGTTACTCCCTGCCGTCCAGCTGCAGTCGGAGCCCGCCGTCACCGCCACGGATTGGTTCGCGCCTTGCGATGGCAATATCGCGTAATTGGGAACGGCGCCGAACGCGCATCCACCCGCCCCAGCTTGCCGGATCGCGATCGTCTGCCCGGCAACTGTCAGGTTCGTCGATCGGGAACTGCTGTTGGCGCTCGAGGCAATACTGAAGTTCACCACGCCGGCCCCGCTGCCGGAACTGCCGGACGTGATCGTAAGCCACGAGTCGCCCGGGTACGCCGTCCAACCACAAGCGCTGGTCGATGTCACCGCGACGCTCTCCACGCTTCCCGCCGCGCCCACCGAAAATGAGTTCGCGCCCAGTGCGAACGTACACTGCGGCAAAGTGCTGGACTGGTCCAGCGTATACACTGCGTAATCGGACATCAAACCGGCTGTACTATCGGCCTGTATAAGCGAAAAAAGTTTCGATTCCGAGCTGTTCCAAAAGACAAAGCGGCCATGCCCCGTGTAGTTGCTTCCATTCACTGTGAACGATGGCAGCGTGCTTTGACTGGTGAGATTCAAATAAGCGTCGCCATAGATCTGCAACTTTGTATCGTCGGTCGTATGGCTTGTACTTTGCGAGGTAATGACGGCCGTTTCATGTTGCTGTATCGAGTGCGCGGCCCAGAGGATCCCTCCGTTTCCCGCAAGCTTGCCGTTTGGACTGAAATCCAGCGACGCAATCTCCGAAGATTCGTACACACTGCCGCAGGCCGTGAAAATACGATTGCCATCCTCGGTGAGCCATAGATTCCCGCAAGTCGAAACACCGGGAGAAGAATTGATCAACGTCGCCGGACCTTGTCTGATGTCCCATTTTGAGAACCAGTTCCCCCCGACATACAGGTACTTACCGGATTGATGCAAGCGCGGAACTCTGCCGTCGTAAATGGCGCTTACCGGTGTCCAGGCGCCACTCGCTATTTCGAGCGAGTAAATGTCAGACCAGTCGCGCTGCGGGAATGCATAGATGTACCCATTACTGGCGAGAACGATGCCCGCAACATCGGTATCCACCGGGAACACCTGTTCGACCGATGCACTTTGTAAGTTGATGTAAGAAATCCATCCGGCGTGGCCAACTGCTGCGTAAAGCCCATCGGGACGCACCGAAAGCGAAAGCGGCGCCGCTGCGAGAGGAACCACCTGCTCTACCAGCGAAACGGGATTGTATATGTGGAGCTCATTCGGACCTTTTGCGGCAAAGACGATGCTGTCGAGCGCTTTGCTGTAATCGGCGGCCAATACCTCAACGCTCAATCGGTTGAAGGAAGAAGCGGGAATTGCGGCGTCCTGCGCGATGGTCAGCGTTTGACTCCCCAACGATATAGTTCCTGTTCTCGGTTGCGAGCCGGTATTCGGACGAACTGCATACGTAAGTGTATTGTTGCCGGAACCGTAGCCGCCGGATATTAACTGAATCCAGGAAACGTTGCTCGCCGCTTGAAATGTGCAGCCGGTTCCCGCGCTTATACCTACAGCTCCAAGCGAACCGGAGCCCACGGAAGTGGCCGAGGTAGCTGAAAACGTTGCGGCGCACGCCACAGGGTTTGCGAGTGCAACGGCGGTGACGGCATAGTTGTTGAGCAGGCCCGAAGAGCTATCTGCCTGCAGCACGACAAACAACGACGACCCGCTGCGGTTGAAGAACACCCATCGGGAATGCGCCTGGTAGCTGTTGCTGCCAACCACGAAAGGAGGCATTACAAAGCGGCCCACCTGATTCAGATAATCGCTCTCAAACAAACGGACCTCTCCGTCGCTTTGCACTGGCGAACTATACGTCGAGGTTACGGGAACCGCTGCGACCCTCTTGATCGCCGCCGACTCGCTCAGCGCCTGCACGTTCTGTAGACCCGGCAAGCTCGACACGTAAGTCATGTCCTGCGTAGGATCCGAAGAGGAGCGGAAAACGGTTGAGCAGCCGCTGTATATTCTGCTTCCATCCGTCGAAAACCAGAGCGGACCGCAAACCGGGTAGTCCCCGTGATAAGGGGCTGGAGTCTGCGCGGTGATCGGCCCGTTAGAGACATCGTACTTGTTTATGTTGTTTGGAGATATCCCGTCCTGAGTGCCGTAAATCGCGTTTGCCGTAGGATCCAAGCGCCCGCCGGAACCATAAAAAATGTCGTGCGAGGACGTTTGGCCCGTCGCAATGTTGATGGATATAGCGTTGCCTTCATAACTCGGCAGCACATAAATATAAGTCGCAGACAGCGCCACTTTTCCTGTACCCACCGGCGCCGCAAAAACTTGATCGACACTGGCGGAACTAAGATTCACGTACGAGATCGAATTGTTTTGAGCGACCGCCGCGTGCATCCCGTCCGGACTGACGGACACATTCAAGGGCGTATCGGGAAGCGTAACCGTCACATCGGAATTAGACCCCGCATCGTAGATGTGCAGCTGGTTCGGATTGGCTGAGATCATGATGATCTTGTCCAAGGCCACGCTGTACTGAGCGTCTGCCGGCTGAAATGTAAGCGCGTTCGTTTGCCCGTAGCACACCACCGGCAACAGCAGCGCTCCCAGTCCGCCCAGACCCATGCAAAGTTGTCGTAGAATGGCTGCCCCCCCACACACTGCGAAGTGAATCCGCTTTAAAGTGTGACTCACGTTACCACGAATTTCGCAGCGAGACTATATGCCGCCGTCTGCCGGCCGGACTAGGTACACAGGGTGTTGAAATGGTATGTCCGGCACATGGCCGGCGATGATCTCACGGTCGGCCGGCACGGGGATCGCGATCGAATCGGGTTCAGCAGTGATTGGCTAAGCGCTCTTCACGGTTGGTCGGGGAAGCGCGAAGGCATCGACCCTTGATGTCTGACGATGCTAACACGAATCCTGATCCCAAGTAACACTAACCCGAGGTACAGTATCGGTTATGACAGCGAGAAATCTGACCATCCCTGAAATCATGTTGATCGTTAGCACTCGTGTTGCTCTGGGCGTAGGTCTTGGGTTACTGATCTCAGATAAATTGAGCGGAGATCAGCGAAAGGGTGCTGGCTGGGCCCTCGTCGCGATCGGCGTTTTGACCACCATTCCGTTAGCTATCGGGGTGCTTGGGAAATCGCAGATTGCCGAAGGGTCACGCGCCTAGCTTCTCGAATCAGGCGAAGCAGGCTGCCGCCCGCCGCCGCCGAAAATCAAGCTGATCTTACTTCGCCCTCGTCGGCATTTCACTGACGATCTTCCCATCCTGATCCAGAAAGCGAATCGCGGGCGACCCATCAGCGGTAACTTGAATTACGATCCGATCCCGGCCTTCTGCGTCTTTAAGCTTCAGCGCAACTGCCCGGTCGGCGCTGCGCCCAAGATAAAGACGTTGGTGCGGACGCCCGCGAGCGGCAAAAAACTTCGCCATCTCTTCATTCTGCCGATCGGGCGGCAAGTTCTTCATCGCATCCATCGCGGTGAGTACTTCACTGATGGGATAATCCGGATCGTCAACTAGCGACAGTCCTGACCGCCGTTTATCCCCTTGTTGATTTGCATCGATTGTGAACACCTGGTCCTGCTCGTATTCATCGAAGCTGAGATGGCCATAACTGCTGACCTGCCCATTCTTGTCTTTCAAGCCGCCGAACGTCAGTCCCCCATTCTCAGTTCCTTCGTCGTTGAAGAACAGCATTCCCGCGGTCTTGCGATTCGGATGAGGATGCTCTTGCCCCTTAATAAAAATTCCGGGAAAGAGCGCTTTATCGGAGATCACCATCCGCAGCGTGCCATCCGGCTCGACAACGTTGATCCTCTGTACGTCTATTTCTTCGAAGCTGCTCTTCTTCAAAGGAGCGAAGCCGCCGAGCATTGTAACCGCGAATACAACCGTCAGAACGCCCGAATACACAACCAGAAATCGCTGGCTGCCAAGAAATTTTTTCATATACGTCCTCCGCCGCGCCGCCTTCTACCATAGCTCCGTGCTAACTTCCGTTATGTATTGAATCCTTCGCTCGAAGCGGGATATTCTGGCTTAGTTTCAGCTTCATATCATTCAGAGGAGCACCGTAATGTCCTCGATCGATGTCCCTTTGCGGGGCAATCGTTTCGGTAATACTGCGCGTCGTGATTTGTGGTGGGTACAGCCGCTTCTCACGTTCCTTGGCTTGTCGCTGTTCATCGTCTACGCTACATGGGCAGCGTTTCAAGGCAATAATTTCCGCTTCGGCCCTTATCTGTCGCCGTTTTATTCACCAGAGCTTTTAGGCGATGCCACGCATGCCTGGTTCGGCGCGTGGCCGCACTGGTGGCCGGCTTGGGCCCCCATGTCTGCCGCGCTCCTTATTCTGTGGGCGCCGGGCGGCTTCCGGGTTACCTGCTACTACTATCGCGGCGCATATTACAAAGCGTTCTGGGCGGACCCGCCCTCCTGCACCGTCGGCGAGCCCCGATCGCATTATCGCGGTGAACGCTCCTTCCCGTTAATTCTGCAGAACGTGCACAGGTACTTTCTCTATCTCGCGCTTATTTTCTTGCTCCTGCTTGCGTCCGACGTCTGGAGAGCTCTTTGGTTCATCAATCCTGCAACCGGCCGCGCGCAATTCGGCATCGGAGTAGGAACGCTGGTCCTCGCGCTCAACCTTGCGCTGCTCGCCGGTTACACCTTCGGCTGTCACTCCCTGCGTCACCTGGTCGGCGGGCGCCGCGACGAGCTTTCGAAAGCTCCCGTCCAGCATGCGGCGTACAAATGCGTCGGCTGTTTCAACCGCCGTCACATGCTGTTCGCCTGGACAAGCCTCTTCTGTGTCATATTCGCCGATCTCTACGTGCGGCTGTGCGCTATGGGCGTCTGGTCCGACTGGAGAATTGTGTGATGCCGGAATACCAGACGCACGACTACGATGTGCTGGTAATTGGAGCGGGCGGCGCGGGGTTAAGAGCGGCAATCGAGGCATCGGCACACGGCGTGCGTGTCGGCGTGGTCACCAAGAGTCTTCTCGGCAAAGCGCACACCGTCATGGCCGAGGGCGGTATAGCCGCAGCTCTTTCCAATACCGATGAGCGCGATAACTGGAAAGTGCATTTCGCCGACACGATGCGCGGCGGTCAATACCTGAACAACTGGCGCATGGCCGAGCTGCACGCCAAAGAAGCGCCCGACCGCGTGAGAGAGCTCGAAGCTTGGGGCGCGCTGTTCGACCGCACGAGAGACGGCCGTATCCTCCAGCGAAATTTCGGCGGCCATCGCTATCCACGCCTCGCGCACGTCGGCGATCGTACCGGCCTCGAGATGATCCGCACGCTCCAGGATCACGGCATTCATCTCGGCATGGAAGTTCACATGGAATCGACGGTGCTGACGCTGCTCACCGGCAATGGCCGCATCGCCGGCGCCTTCGGTTATGAGCGCGAGCGCGGACGCTTCCTGCTTTTTCGCGCAAAAGCCGTTGTGCTGGCCACCGGCGGCATCGGTCGAGCTTTCAAAATCACCAGCAATAGTTGGGAATACACCGGCGACGGACACGCGCTCGCCTATAACGCGGGCGCCTCGCTCATGGATATGGAGTTTGTCCAGTTCCATCCGACCGGAATGATTTGGCCTCCCAGCGTTCGCGGTATTCTCGTCACCGAAGGCGTGCGCGGCGAAGGCGGCGTTCTCAAAAACCGGGATGGCCGCCGCTTCATGTTCGACGACATCCCTGAAAATTACCGCTCGCAAACCGCCGACAATGAAGAGGAAGGCTGGCGCTATACCCAAGGCGACCGCAATGCCCGCCGCCCGCCCGAATTGCTGACCCGCGATCACGTGGCGCGCTGCATCCGGCGCGAGGTTCGCGAAGGCCGCGGCAGCCCGCACGGCGGCGTCTTCCTCGATATCGCCTGGATCAAAACGCGCCTTCCCAACGGTGCAGAAGTCATCAAGCGCAAGCTGCCCAGCATGTATCACCAGTTCAAGCAGCTCGCCGACATCGACATTACCGAGGAGCCCATGGAAATCGGACCAACCACTCACTACATGATGGGCGGAGTTCGCGTCGACGCCGATTCGCAGATGTCCGATTTGCCCGGCCTGTTTGCGGCGGGTGAGTGCGCCGCCGGCCTTCACGGCGCGAATCGCCTGGGTGGAAACTCCCTTTCAGATCTCTTAGTATTTGGAAAACGAGCCGGCGAATACGCCGCCGCCTTTGCGAAAGAAAACAGTGCGGCGACTGTGAATCCGGATCAGATTGAAGCCGCCTCGCGCGCGGCACTCCAGCCGTTCGAGCATACCGGCGAAAACCCCTATCAGGTACAGCACGATCTTCAGGAGTCGATGCAGAACTTAGTCGGCATTTGCCGCTGCGACGAAGAAATGCAACGCGCGCTCGTCGAGCTGGATGGCTTCGAGGCGCGAGCCAACAAGGCGGGCGTCGCCGGAAACCGCGAATACAACGGCGGCTGGCATACCGCCCTCGATCTGCACAATCTGCTCACCGTTTCCGGGATCGTTACGCGCGCCGCAATCGAGCGCAAAGAAAGCCGCGGCGCTCATTTTCGCGAAGATTATCCTTGGAAGGACGACCTGGAAGGCAAGTGCAACATCGTCATACGCCGCGACGCGACTGGCGAAATGCGAGTAACCCGCGAGCCTCTCAGCGAACTGCCTTCCGAGCTCAAGCAAATTATCGAAGAGATGAAATGAGCATGGAAACCGCCACCTTTCGGATCTGGCGAGGCAACGCCGGGGACGGCCAATTCCGGGATTACACAACGGAAGTTGTCGAGGGAATGGTTGTCCTCGATGCCGTGCACCGCATCCAAGCCGAACAGGCAAACGATTTAGCCGTGCGGTGGAATTGCAAAGCGGGCAAGTGCGGTTCGTGCTCGGCGGAAATCAACGGCAATCCGCGATTGATGTGCATGACCCGTCTCAATTCCCTGCCCCTCGATCAGCCCGTCACGATTGAACCCATGAAGGCTTTCCCCCTCATCAAGGATCTGGTTACCGACGTCTCCTGGAACTACCGGGTCAAGCGGAATATCAAAGAATTCAAGCCGCGTCCTCCCGACGCGCCCGATGGAACCTGGCGAATGTCGCAGGAAGATGTCGATCGTGTTCAGGAGTTCCGCAAGTGCATCGAATGTTTTCTATGCCAGGATGTGTGCCACGTTCTGCGCGAGCACCATCTTCACAACCAGTTCGTGGGGCCGCGATTCCTGGTCTACACGGCTGCCTTGGAGATGCACCCGCTCGATGTTGAGAACCGCACCGGCGATCTGCGCCGCAATCAAGGCATTGGCTACTGCAACATCACCAAGTGCTGCACCACGGTGTGCCCGGAAGGGATCACCATCACCGACAATGCCATCATCCCGCTGAAAGAGCGCGTGGTCGACGAGTTTTTTGATCCGCTGCGGCAATTGTTCCGCGTCTTTAAGAAGTGAAGGCCGAATCTATGGAGTTCCAACTGAAATCTCTATCCGAAAGCGCCATCCCCGACGCTCTCGAAAAAGCTGAGCGCTATCGCTTGCTCGATGAACCGTGGCAGGCGCAAAGTATCTGCCTCGATGTATTGCGTGTCGACCCGGAGAATCAAGCCGCCCTGGTGACGCTGCTGCTCTCGCTCACCGATCAATTTGGCACTGAAGTGACGCCCGCAAGCGCCAGAAAAGTTCTCGGCCGCATCGAAGGCGAATACGAGCGGGCTTACTACTCTGGAATTATTTCCGAGCGCGCCGCGCGCGCTCGCATGAAGCATGGAAGTCCCGGCGCTGGTTATAAGGCTTACCAGGAGTTCGTCGATGCGATGCGTTGCTACGAGCAGGCGGAGAAGTGCCGGCCTGCCGGTAATGACGATTCGATTCTGCGTTGGAACACCTGCGCGCGCACCCTCATGCGCAGCCATGATGTCCGGCCACAACCCGAAGAGAGCTTCGCGCCCGTTCTGGATGATTGAAAACGGTGAATCCGCGACTGCTGCTTCTGCTCTTTGCCATCGCCGCCACGGCCGCGGACCTTCAGCCGCTTGCTGATTTTTCAAAGAACGCCAGTTCACTCCAGATTCTCGCGCCGTGTGTTGCGCGCAAGCCTTGGACTGTCGCAGGCGAACATGGCGCGCTCTTCGGACGACAAAATGGCCGCTTCGAAGCATGGCTCTGGCCGGTGAAAATCCTCAGCGATTTCAGAATTCGCGCCGACCTGGCCAACTACGCTGTTCCCATCGACGTCAACCCGCTGGCAGCTGAGATCAGCGTCACCCCGGCGGAGACCATCATCACCTATTCGCATGCGGCATTCACGATTCGCCAACACATGTTTGCGCCGCGAGGCTCCTCCACGCCTCCGACCGGCGCTGTCGTGTTTTTTGAAATCGAATCGATCCGCCCTCTCGATATCACTTTTTCCTTCACGCCGGAAATGCTTCGCATGTGGCCCGCGCCGAACTTTGGGCGGCCGAATGGCGAATGGGTTTCACAAGGCGGCAGCGGAGTCTATGTGCTGCACACCGATAATCCGCAATTCTCAGCCGTCGTTGCCATGCCGCGCACCCGCCCCGGCATTCTCGTCCCTTACCAGGAGCACCCGCAAACTTACCCTTTGGAGCTGAAGCTCTCCTACGATCCGAAGCGCGATCGCGGCTCGGTCTTCCCTCTGATCCTCGCTCTCGCAAACGGCAATTCGCCCGCCGCGCAGGCAGCCGCCATCAATTCAGCTCTGCCGGCCGTCTACGCGGAGACGCAGAATTACTATGCCCATTTCTTCGACACTCGCCTCACCGCCGAGACCCCCGATCGCCGCATCGACGAAGCACTCCGATGGGCCGAGATCGCCATCGATCAGGCGCAAGTCAAGTATCACGATGAAATCGGCTTGGTCGCCGGATACTACGAGTCCGCGGATTCCGCCCGTCCCGGCTATGCCTGGTTTTTCGGCCGCGACACTCTTTGGACCACTTATGCGATCAACAGCTATGGCGATTTCGCGCTCACCCGCAAGGCGCTCGATTTTCTGATTCGCCGCCAGCGCGACGACGGCAAGATCATGCACGAATATTCGCAGTCCGCCGACAGCATCGACTGGAAAGCCACCCCCTATTTCTACGCTTCGGCCGACTCCACTCCTCTGCTCGTCATGGCCATGTGGGATTACGTCCGAACCAGCGGCGACACTGGATACCTAAAAAACAATTGGAATGCGGTGCGTAAAGCGTACGCCTTCACCCGAGCTCACGAATCCGACGATGGCATCTACAACAACACGCAAGGCACCGGTTGGGTTGAATCTTGGCCGCCCGGCATGCCGCATCAGGAAATCTATCTCGCCGCTCTCGACCAGCAGTCCGCCGAAGCCATGTCTCATCTCGCCCGCTTCATCGGCGACGAAAATCTATCTCGCGCTGCCCACGCCAAAGCGGACGGCATCGCCGCGAAAATCGAGTCCGAATACTACGACCGGTCTCAAACCTTCTATGCCTTCAGCCGTAACGCCGATGGCTCGCTCGATCACACCGCCAGCATTTATCCCTCCGTCGCTTGGTGGGACGGAACGCTCCGCCTCAACAACGCTGGCGACATGCTCACTCGCTGGGCCTCGAACGAGTTCTCCACCGATTGGGGCACCCGCGACATAAGCCCGCAAACACCCTTCTACGATCCCATCAGCTATCACCAAGGCTCCATTTGGCCGCTCTTCACCGGCTGGGTGTCGCTCGCGGAATATCGCGCCGGCCGGCCCCTATCCGGCTATGCGCACCTGATGCAAAATGCCAACCTCACCTGGGCGCAGGATCTCGGCTCGGTGACCGAGTTGCTGTCGGGTGAGTTCTTCGAGCCGCTGGGACGCAGCAGCTCCCATCAGATGTGGTCCTCCGCCATGGTCGTCACCCCGCTGCTGCGCGGATTGTTCGGTCTCGATTGGGATGCGCCGAATCACACGCTCCGGCTCACGCCTCACTTACCCGCCCATTGGGATCGAGCGCGGCTGCGCAATGTTCCTCTAGGCTCATCGAATGTGACTCTTGACTACCAGCGCCGTGGCGCGCAGTTATTCGTTCGAGCAACCACCAGTCATCCTGAAGTGCTCTGCCTGGTTAGCGGTCTCGCCGCGTCCCCCTGTGCAGCGGCTGCGGCGGTCGACCACACGCTCACCATACCGCTTCCGCCCATCGAGCTCTCGATTCCAGCTGACCTGCCGCCGGAAGGATCGCAAACCGCGCAGCTCAAAGTCTTGGACCAGGAGTTTTCGAATCGCCGCACTGTATTTGTACTCGAAGCGCTGGGCGGCTCTATTGCCGATCTGCCGCTTCGCCTGAATGTTCCCAATATCTCGACTGCGGGCGCGGAGATCGTCGCCGGCAAGCTTCACATCCAATTTCCCGCTGGCTCGGGATACCAGCGCAAGACCGTTACTTTCTCCTGGTAGATCGCTGATGCGGCCTCGACGCTGGCTCGCTTTATTGTTCTTCGCGGCTCTAATCGCCACGGGTCCGGCGCTCGCCCCGGCTGACGATTCTTCGTTCCAATTCGAGACCGGCAACCCCCAGCCGTATACGCCCGGATACCTTGGAAATGGCGCGATCGGATTAGAGACCACGCCGCTCGGCACGTCGGCCGCGCATTCCCTTCTTGCAGGCGTATACGACCATACGCCGGGCGATGTGCCGCGCATTGCAGCCGCGCCTGCCTGGAACGAAGTCGATATCTACAACGGCTCACATTGGCTGAACGCGGGAAACTTCGACGGAATTCAGAATTATCATCAGCTTCTCGACATGTACGACGGCGTGTTGCGCACCAGCTACGTTTGGTTTCAGGACAATCGGAAAATGCGCGTAGAAGCGGAAGAGTTCGTGTCGCGGGCGCGAGCGGAAGCGGCGGCAACGCGCGTTGTCATCACGCCTGAATTCTCTGGCCACATCCAGGTGCGGCTGCCGCTTCGCAACTGGCCCGCGCCTCGCCGCTATCTTCTCGAGCGCATCGAAAAACTCGATCCCGAAGCGCAGAAGAATCCCTGGCTCATTTGGTATCCCGGTCATCTCGACGTCACCAGCGTCCGCGTGAACGCCTCTTCGAATGCAGCCCTGTTGTCGCTGGCGGCGCGCGCTCCGGGAACTGGTCCCGAGATAGCAGAAAGCGTTACTGCCGAATGGAGCTCCAAAGCGAGCGTTCAAACGCGCAAACAATCTGACGGAGTCGAAGCTGTCCTGACGCTCCAGGTGCGGCCGGACGTCAGTTATACATTCACCAAGTGCGCATCTATTGTCGTAGGGGCTCGGCCAACGGCGCAGCAGACGGATTGGCGAACTCTGCTTGAGGAAAGCGCGGCGGCATGGCACAATTTGTGGGAATCGGACATCGTCGTGGAGGGCGATCCGAGGCTGCAACGAACCATCCATTCGATGCTGTTCTACCTGCTTGCCGGCGCGCGCGAAGGCCTCGATGTCAGCATTCCGCCGATGGGTTTGAGCACAGCCGGTTATTATGGCCACATCTTCTGGGACGCGGATACGTTCATGTTCCCTTCCCTGTTGATCCTCCATCCCGAGCTTGCCCGGCCCCTGGTTGCGTTCCGTTCCCGTACTCGCGAAGTGGCCCGCGACAATGCCCGGCAAAACGGCTTTCAGGGCGCCATGTATCCCTGGGAAGCCGGACCTGACGGCGCCGAAACTACGCCGCGCTTTGCAGGTCAAAATGCAAAATACGAGAACCACATCAATGGCGATGTCGCCCTCGCCTCCTGGCAATACTGGCTCGCAACCGGTGACCGCACTTGGCTTCAGCAGGACGCTTGGCCCATCTTGCGCGACACGGCGGACTTTTGGGTCAGCCGCGTCATTTTTAATGCGAAGCTCAAGCGCTACGAGATCGGCAAGGTGGTTGCGGTAAATGAGTCGCTTATCGGTGTCAGCAACGATGCATATACCAACGGTGTCGCCAAGAAAAATCTCGATCTGGCGATTGCAGCCGCTCAGGCTATGCACGTTGAACCGCACGCGAGGTGGCGGGACGTCTCTGCAAAAATGTATATCCCTGAGAGCGATTCCCCCCTTCTCCGCTTTCCGCTCGATTTCCCGTCGAGTCCCCAACAGATTCGTGCCGCGGTCAACAGCATGATGCTGCGAATTCAGCGCGGCGAAACCGGGGGAATGATGGGTACGGAATTCTATCCGATTCTGGCCGCCGAAATAGGCGATCGCGCCGCGATCGGCAAAATGATCGAGCCTCTCTCGGCCCCATACCTGCGTCCTCCTTTCCAGGCGATTGCCGAAACGCCGCGCAATCAAAACATCAGTTTCATCACTGGGGCCGGCGCTTTTCTCCAACAGTTCCTCTTCGGATACTCCGGTCTCAGGTTCAGCGAAACCGTCGGTATAGAGCGGAAGTTCCCTCCGATTCTTCCTCCCAACGTGCAGCGGATCACGCTTAAGAACATCACCATCCGAGGCAAGCGCGCGACACTGGTATTCGATTCAGCTTCGAGATAACGTGTCGAAATTTCTCTGTTTCCTTGTGATTGCATTTTCACTCCCTGTGCTCGGCCAGGAATTTGAGACGGTCGTCGTCAACGGCCGCGTTATGGATCCCGCCACCGGATTGGACGCGGTCCGCAGCATCGGAATCCGCAACGGCCGTATTGCGGCCATCTCTGCCGATCGTCTGCATGGCAAGACCACGATCGATGCGAAAGGCCTCGTCGTAGCCCCCGGTTTTATCGACCTCCACTCGCACGGTCAGACCCCCGAGAACTATCGCTTCAAAGCCCGCGATGGCGTGACTACAGCCCTCGAGCTCGAGGTCGGCGTGTGGCCCCTCCGCCCTTGGTATGCGGCGCGCGCAGGTAAGGCGCTGATCAATTTTGGCGCGAGCAGCGGCGAGATCCCCGCCGCCATCGCCGTGATGCACGAACCCGGCACTCTCCTGCCTCGAGGTGAGGCGGCGAAACGCGCTCCGACACCCGCCGAACAGCGCGACATTCTGGCGCGCATCAAAGAAGGCTTAGACCAAGGCGCGCTCGGCGTCGGCCTGGGCATCGCCTATGTACCGAAAACGACCCGCGAGCAGATCCTCGAAGTGTTTGAAGTCGCCGCGCCTTACAAACTGCCCTGCTTCGTACACATGCGCAACGGCGGACCGGTCGAGCCCGGCGTTATCGACGCGCTGCAGGAGGTTATCGCAGACGCTGCCGTTGCGGGCGCGCCCTTGCACGTCGTCCACATCACCAGCATGGCTCTCGGCGAGACGCCGCTGTGCCTGCGCATCATTCGCGGCGCTCGCGAACATGGTCTCGATATCACCACCGAAGCGTATCCATACACCGCGGGAATGACGGATCTTGGCTCGGCCATTTTCGATCCCGGGTGGCAAGCGCACCAGGGCGGCATCACGTATCACGACCTGCAATGGGTCGCGACCGGCGAGCGCTTGACCGCCGAAAGTTTTGAGCGCTATCGCAAGCAAGGCGGCATGGTCGCGGTCCACAGCATTCCCGAGCCGATGGTGCGCGTCGCCATGGCCGACCCGCTGGTGATGATTGCGAGCGACGGCATTCTCGAAAACGGCAAAGGCCATCCGCGCGCTGCCGGATGTTATGCGCGAGTGCTCGGCCGCTACGTGCGCGAACAGCACGCTCTATCGCTGATGGACGCACTTCGCAAAATGACCCTCATGCCTGCCCAGCGGCTCGGCTTAAGCAATAAGGGACGCATTCAAGTGGGCGCCGACGCCGACCTCACCATCTTCGACCCGGCCCGCGTCATCGACCGTGCCACCTATCAAAATCCCGCCCAATATTCCAACGGCATCCCCTACGTTCTCGTGAACGGCGTCCCCGTCGTAAAGGATGGCGCCCTCGAAGAGAGCGTCCTCCCCGGGCGTGGAATCCTACACAAGCGTTGATAGACTGCCAGCATGTACCGTTCATCGTTCCTTCTTCTTTTTGCCGCGCTGCTGGCGCCCACCGCATCCCCGGCTCAGAGCAGCCCCTTTGTGGGCCGATGGGATTTCACCATCAATACGCCGACTGGCACGCGCGCCAACTGGCTGGGAATTACCGAAAAAAACGGCAACCTGGACGTTTGGTTTCAACCGACCGGCGGGCACGTTTTTCAGGTGCAGGACTTCACGGTCAATGGCTCGCATCTGACACTCCGTCTCTCTGCAGCCGTGAACAACCGTCCTGCCATGAGCTGGGAGCTCGATGCTAGGGATGGGAAATTGACTGGCGTACAGAAGAGCGGCGACACCACGATTCCCTTAACGGGTGTGCGCGCGCCGGAGCTGAAGCGCAGCGCTCCCAAGGCATGGACGAATCCGGAACCGCTATTCGACGGTAAGGACCTGGATGGCTGGGAGCCGATTGGAGATCCGTCAAAAAGCCATTGGGTAGTCGAAGACGGCGTGTTGTTGAATCGAGAGCGCGGGGCGAACCTCAAGAGCACTCGCCGCTTCGACGATTTCAAGGCCCACTTCGAAGTGAACTGTCCTGAGGGCGGCAACAGCGGTTTCTATCTGCGCGGCCGCTACGAGCTCCAACTCGACTATGAGCCCGTCGGCAGTGAGCCGGCCGAGCGCGCCATGGGCTCCATCTATGGCCGCATTGCCCCGGCCGTCCAACTGCCGCGAAAGCCGGGCCAGTGGGAGAGCTTCGACGTCACGCTGGTCGGACGCATGGTGACCGTTGTGCGGGATGGAACAACCACCATCGATCACCGCGAGATCGAGGGCATCACCGGTGGCGCGCTCAACGCCGATGAGGGTGAGCCCGGTCCCTTTTACATCCAGGGCGACCACACCGGCGGCCTTAAATTCAGGAATATCACCGTTTCAGTCCCGGCGCGCTGACCTCTAATCGGCCGCCGCTGCCTTGTGAACGTATTTACCGTGGTCCGGCATTGCGATGTGATCGAAGTTAATGGACAGCCGCTGCAACTGGTCCGCAACTTCGTCGCCGCACATGGGTAGACCGTGGCCAGGCGCAATGGTCCTGGGACACAGCGCCGCCAGTTTCCGAACCGATTCACGCGCCGCATCCCAATCGGGTGTGTAGTACGCCGGCGGTCCATGCAGTTCCGGCTTCTGTTTCGCTACCGACAGGAACGACTCCTGCTTGGTAGTGCAGAACGCGTCGCCAGGCAGCAAAACTTTGTCTTCGGCCCGGTACAAGGATATGTGTCCGGGCGCATGCCCCGGCGTGTGGATGTATTGCCAGCCGGGAAGCGTCGGAACCGAGCCGTCGCCAGGCAGCGGCTGCACGCGCCCGCTGAGATCCACCGACGTGCGTGGATACAGCGGCGACATGACCGCCATTAGACCGCCCCCTACCGACGGGTCCGGCGGCGGATATTTGGCATGTCCGGTCAGGTATTGGAACTCGTCCGGATGCGCGTAGACCGGCACATCCCAATCCTCCAGCAGGTCCTTGATGGCGCCAACATGATCGAAATGTCCGTGCGTAAGCACGATCGCCTGAGGCTTCGTGCCCTTCCCGAAGTGGCTCTCCGCCCAGTGCTTAATCTTGTTCGCCGACAAGAACAAGCCGGCATCGATCAACGTCCACCCGCCTTCCCCAGCCTCGATTGCGAACACATTCACAAACAGGATGCGAACGCCTTTTACGCCATGAGCGATGTCGTCGAACGGGACGATTTCATAAAACGGGAGCGGTATTGCGTCCATAGGTTCCCCCGACAATAGACGCTCGAAAACGAGACTTTAGTATCTCAGCTTCCGGGATGGTATTCGCGCTCGGTGTGCCCCTTCAGTTGCGAGCGATAGAAATAAACTTCCCGCAAATCGCCCGTCGCGTAGCGCTGGGCCTCGTCGTTGAAGTGAGGAGATCGAGGATCCCCGCTCTCGCCGCCCGCTGTAACCGCTCTGGCCCGCACGCGGTCGCCGAACTCGACCACAGCCACAAAACTGTTTCCGCTGGTTCCGTACCATTTCTTGGTTCCCGGGTACGGGCGCGCTCCGAACGAAGCCAGCGAACCCCATTGCGACGATGTGAAGCCGACGGGAATGCTGGGCGCAGCGTCGTTGAAATGCTGCACGATGTCGCCGGTGAGCCGCTGAAACCGATTGATGTCCCCCCACTGTGTTTTCCAGCTTCCGAAATCCGCCTCGAGTTTATCGGATGCGGCCGACAGCGATTGCAGCAGCTGCTCTGCCGATGCCTTCTCACCGATATAGTCCTCCACGCTGCATACCGTGCTTCTCGCCTCGTCGCTCCAACGCGCCGCCGTATGTCTTCGCCCCAGAAGACCGCGAGAGATGTCGGAACGGACGTCACGCCCCAACGAAGACCCCACTTGCGCAGCAGTCCGATCTGCCCGGCCAGTTTGTCTTTTAAGGGGTCGCCGGCGGGCGCGCTGTCCCAGGCCTTGATCAACGCCGGAATCGGTTTCTCAAACCACGGAAGATAACTGTCGTATGCGGCGGCAATCAGCGAATCGAGCGTAAAATCTTTCTTGTTCTGCAGCACCCGGATGGCATGCAGTCCGCGCGCCGATTCGCGCCCGTTCTCTACATACCGCGGATAGTCTTCCTTCTTGGGACTGCTCGGCCCCGCTGCCGACCACGGCCAGTTATTGCTGTTGTAAAGCCACCCGCTTTTCGAGGATTCAGCAGGTGCGGCGTCTCGTCGACCGAAAGCAGCCCATGCCACTCTGTCGCTGGATTGCTGCCATCCACCGGCTTGGTCCAGTCGAAGCGCATATCCCGCCGCGGAATGAAGTTGCCGTGAAAGTACGCAATGTCGCCATCCGCATCGGCGAAAATCGTGTTGTTCGACGAGTTCGTGTTAAGTTCCATCGTCTGTCGAAATGATTTATAATCCTTCGCCTTGGTGCGCGTGTAGGATTGCGTCAGCGCCTTCACCGGTTCCTGCATCAACCGGATACTCACCCATTTCCCATTTTGCTCGCGGATGATTGGTCCGTGATGCGTGCGATATACAGTGAATTTCTTCTCCGCCATCCCACGATCCGTCTTATAAGGAACCGTGATTTCGCTCGCCGCCACCGGACGCTCCTCGTTGCCGTACTTGTAAAAAAAGCGATCGCCCTTTTTCTCCACGGTCTCGAGATATTCATCCAGGTCGTCAACGCCGCTGGAAGTGTGCATCCAGCCGATACGGTCGTTGAACCCCTGGTACACGAAGAATTGCCCCCACGTGACAGCCCCGTACGCATCCAACCCTTCATCGCTGACCATCTCGAGCTCGGACCGGAAGAAGAACGAAGTGTGCGGATTGATCAGCAGCAGAGCGTGATGCGCAGTCGTATTCGATGGCGCGATCGCCATGCCGTTCGACCCCCCGGGTTCTGAAGGCCGGCTGTTATCGGGCGTCATGGGCGTCGAAGAATTCTTGCCGTAGAACGCCTCGAGCTGGTTGACGTTGACGTGCTCGATGTCCCCCCCGATGCTTCCTTCCGTGAAGCTGAGGGCCATCCAGGGCTCGAAATGCGCGATCACTCTGGGCCTCACATCCGGGTGCTTGGCGAGATAGTAATTTAAACCATCGGCGAATGCGTTCATCAGCGTCTTCAACCACGCCGGACTTGCCGCGATATC
>CAWEFG010000002.1:0-884844 GCA_963808405.1 uncultured Acidobacteriaceae bacterium
GTCCAGCGCTCCCGTGGGCGGCCTCGGAAATGAGATGAGTCAGCGCAATGCGCAGCCCTGAAGCCCTTCTTTCCAGAACGGCATCGATGAGAGGATGGGCGGATACGGGCGCCTCTGCTCTTAATTTAGATCCGTGAGGAAGACAAAGGACGCCGTGCTTTTTCATCCAGTCGAGGACGGTCCGCCTCGAGAGATTTGAGATCAGCTCTTGTATCCGCAAGATCTCCTCCTGTTCGAGACGCAAACAGATCGAACACTCTCGGCCGCCGTAGTCAGAGCACTCGTTTAGCAGCGAAAGAAAAATCTTCGCCGCAGTCTCCGTTTGGCGAACGGCGGCGACGCCCCAAGCATGGGCATTACATAATTGAAGAATTTCATTTGTGCTCTCCTCCTGCAAGAATTTGGCCAGAGCGTTCTTCAGCAATGCGCAAAGCGGACATCCGGGCTCGCCCAGCGCTTGCAAAACTGAATCGTACTCCTTAACTTCATGGGCTCTCACCGCTAGCAACCTCCATCCATGCCGAATGCGGCTCGCAGGAATTCATGCTTTTCCGTTGCCTTCTCACGCGGCCATTTTCGGTCCGCTTGTGACCATTGGCGTAGTTTGGGCAAATTTCCAGTTCCTACGCATTCTTAACCGAGACATTTTCCAACACGTTCGCTACATCGTCGCAGCGATCCGTGATCGCTTCCAACATTTCGAAAAGCTCCTTATGCTTCAACAGAGTGATAGCGGTCACATTTGCTACCAAACAGATCCCGTAGAAGCCGCCTTTCGAGAAGATCGGCTTCCTTTTCCAGGTGGTCTATTGCGATGCAGTCATCAATGACTGACTTTCAGCGGACAGATTCTCCCAGGCTGTTCGCAAGCAATTGCAGGAACTGTTCACAATTCGACCCAGATCGATCAGTTCGGACGGAATCGGATCGAGCTTGTACGCCACAATTCGAAAAGTTGCATTCTCCATAAAATCAAGAACATTGTCGAGTGCGGTTGAAAGAGCCTGGACGTCTTCAGGATCGAAAGGAGTCAAGATCGTCTCCTGCAATCGTTGAGCAATCTGCCGAACGATGGCGTCTCCCTTATGTTCAAGATTCTTCATTTCTCCAAAGACCCTGCACACGCCACCGTAGCCCGACTCCAGACCGGTTACAAGAAGTTCAGAAGCTTCGCAGATCAACCCCAGGTGCTGTGCGAAGAGACGGAAGAACGTATCGTCGCGCGGTAACAAATTCATAATCGGGAACCACGAGCCAGAGAGTAGGCAGGTGCGCGCCGGAATATATGCTTCCGAAAACGGGTAAACGATCCCGACACTGAATTGCAGGCTTGCGCGCATACTCCTACGCCGAACTATGGTAGGAGTTATTGGCGCCGTGAGGCAGCGTTAAGCGAACTCCACCGCTGTTTTTTGAGCTTACCCCCGAAAGGGGCGGCTAATCAACTGAATGTTCAAGCGACTTTTTGAATCGCTCGGGAAATCGACTGCGCACCCGCGAATTTGGCTCTTGTGCCCAATTGCTCCTCAATTCGCAAGAGCTGGTTGTACTTTGCCAAGCGATCGGAGCGGCTGGCCGAGCCCGTCTTAATTTGGCCCGCGCCTGTAGCAACGCAAAAATCCGCGATAAACGGATCTTCTGTTTCTCCAGAACGGTGAGAGACAATCCTCGCGTACCCGGCCTCTTCAGCCATTTGCATGGCGCGCCTGCGTCTCCGTGACCGTTCCAATCTGATTGAGCTTGATTAAGATCGCATTCGCAATACCTGCTTCGATTCCCCGCGCAAGAATGGCCGGGTTCGTCACAAAAATATCGTCGCCTATGAGCTGAACGCTTTTGTCCCAACTCCTCTGTCAGGAGTGTCCAGCCATTCCAATCCGTTTCCGCCATGCCGTCCTCAAGAGAAATGATCGGATACTGTCGAATCCAGTTCGCCCACAGTTTAACCATCTCGCTCGACAAGTGACTGCTTCGATCCGACTTCTCAAATACGTAGCGCTGATGGGACTTATCGAAGAACTCGCTGGCGGCCGGGTCGATCGCTATGGAAATATCGAGACCGGGTTTAAATCGCGATTTCACAATCGCCTCGAGAATCAATTCCACGGCCTCTTCATTGGATTTCAACGAAGGCGCGAACCCACCTTCATCTCCCACCGCGGTCGAATAGCCCTTTCCCTGCAAAATGCGTTTGAGGGTGTGAAACACCTCGACTCCCATTCGAAGTGCCTCGGCAAATGATGGGGCACCAATAGGGGCGATTAAGAACTCCTGAAAATCAACCGAGCTGCTCGCGTGGACACCTCCGTTCAGAATGTTCATGAATGGTACCGGCAATAGTGAGGCCTCAGATCCCCCTAAATACCGGTAGAGCGGTTCGTGCCGGCACTCGGCGGCAGCGCGCGCGGTGGCCATGGAAACCGCGAGAATCGCGTTCGCACCCAGCCTCTCTTTAGATGGCGTTCCGTCCAGATTAATCAGCAGTTCATCAATTGCTTCCTGATTTTCGGGATCATAACCTGTAACTGCCGGTCCAATTTCATTCACTATGTTCGCGATCGCCTTGCGTGTGCCCTTACCTTGGTAGCGGGAAGCATCGCCATCTCTTAGCTCGAGCGCTTCGAGTTCGCCCGTGGACGCGCCGGAGGGAACAGCAGCGCGCCCCAGAGTTCCTGTGTCCAGCAGGATATCGGCCTCCACGGTCGGATTTCCGCGCGAATCCAAAATTTCCCGGCCGATCACTTTTGCGATTTTTGCCATATAGCGTGTCGTCTCCTTAGCCCAAAAGAAAAACTCCCACTCGCATTTGCAAGTAGGAGCTATCAGTTTCAGGTATTCCTGAAACGGTTAATGGTGAGCGTCCATCACCGGTTCTTCGTCTCTATGAGCATAGTGGATGCGCGTTCGCAAAGATCAACTCGGCGACATGATCCGAGAATGAACCGAAAAAACGAAGTTGTCACGCGCCGCATTAACACTTAACGGCGAGTCCGTTATCGGGCTAAAACCGTCCCGATCTCATGGCGCCGAGGAAGACGCTGCGGTCGTGAGATCGCGAACCGCCCCGAAGATCCGGCGATACAAATCCTCGCCATAGCTCGTTGGCAAGGGTTCACCTTCGACAAGTCGAAACGTTCGCCGCCCGTCAGGGAGCCTTTCGGCACGGAGGAACAGAACCGCGTCGCTTTTGGCGAGGTAAAACCCTTGCGCCAAATCGAAAAGGTGGGTCACGTAAAACACTTTGATTCCAGCTTCCAGCAGAGCCCGGACAATTTGCCTCGCAATCTCCGAGCCTTCCCTCTCGTTAGTTGAGGCGAATGACTCGTTAAACAAAACAATGCTGTTTGAGTTAAGGTTATCGACGATAGAGCTCATTCTGCTTAGCTCTTCATCTAGCTTTCCGCTCCTCATGCTGCTGTCCTCTTCCCGCTTAAAGTGTGTAAAGATGGCATCGCAGACATTGGCACGAAGCGACTCGGCCGGCGCAAATATGCCGCACTGCATCATCAATTGGGCTACCCCAATGCTGCGCAGAAAAGTCGACTTCCCCCCTCGATTGGCTCCAGTGATCATGATGAGCGTCTTGTTATCGGCGGTTACATCGTTTCCGACGATCCTACCCTGTACGCTCAAACTCAAACAGACATCGTATAGTTTCCGGCCAGAGAGCATAGCGGTGTCCGCCGCCAAAGGCTCGGGAAAGCAGATGGGCTCACCTTTCCCGACTAGCCGGTCATGCAGGTTTAAGCAACCGACATAAAACCCCAGTTCTAATCGCAACATACTAAAGAAGCTCAGAATATGATCGGCCGATTGAGCGAGCGCGATGGCAACGTGGCTGATTCCTCGGCCTTTGAGGTCCGAGAGCGTCCTGAGTCCGCTTTCATCGCGGTCCGCAATTTCGTAGACGTACCTCGACGACTCGCGGAAAGGTAACTGCTCCATCCAGCTCTGAATCCGTTCCATCCAGCTCTGCTCGATCTGTGGTGGCTTGCGAAGTATGTAGTGGGTACCTTTGTTGCCCTTACCGAGCTCAGCACTCATCAGAATGCCGTTGCGGAACGCAAGTCGTCGCAGATGGTCCTCAATAGCGCTCAGGTATTCGTCATCAAGCTCCTTCGCCAACATCCCGAAGAGCCTGGTAAACCCTTCAGAGCGGAATTTAGCGCCATGCTCATCAGCGGTCTGCCGTAACCTCTTGAGCAGGCCCACAAACAGTTTGAGCACGTCAACGGACCGATGCAGGAGGCTGTCAGCGTAGCGCGACGTCCACCACCAGAGCTTCCTCTCGCGTTCGATTGTCTCTACGGCGATGCCATACATCTGCCGGACGAGATCAGGTTGCTCCAGGCAATCCGCAAGGATGTGCTGGCGATAGACGATCCCCTCCGGTTCATGAAGGCTCGTCAAGACAGCCGTCTTCACCACTTCAAGTAAGAACGTGTCCCCATTGGCCATTGCACCGAAGAGCGTGTCTAACTCCAGATCTTTCGTCAAATCTGCTGCGTTTGACGGCAAGTCCTCTTTCGGGTCAAAATCCCGATCTCTGTACATCAGAAAGACGTTCACGACGCGCGCTCCTTCACGTTCTTACCGGCGCGTTCTTTTATGTGGTCGTACGTCAGGCGATATTTTTCTGCAATTGCCACGGCGTAGGCAAGCCCGTCGGCAGGCCTTCGGATCACCTTGAAAGTGCGCACCGCCGGATCCTTGAGATTCACCGTACTGACCATGCTCACGGTGCTTTCACTGAGGGAGGCCAACTCATCGAGGAACGTGACCGATACGCAGAGCATGTCGCGTTCGATGATTCGCTGCATGACCTGCTTGCTGAGAAACAGGGCGTCACTCAGCGTCGTCGACAGGAAACTCTCATTCATGATGAGGATGGTATTGGATGTCGCACATTCGAGGATGCGGTGAATCCGAAGCAAATCATCCTCCAGCTTGCCGCTCAGATTCCGGATGTCTTCCTCCCTGTCAAAGTGCGTGAATAGTTTGTCGAAAAGAAAAACTCTCGCTTCCGTGCCAGGAACGGGACAGCCGATACTGGCCAAATAATGTAGCTGGCCAAAAGTACGGGCGAAGGTTGTTTTCCCTCCTTGGTTCGGTCCAGACACAACAAAGATGCGTTCCGGATAGTTTAGGTAGAAGTCGTTCGTTACTACGGGTGTGTTTTCGCGGACCAGTCTATCGGCTAGTGAAATGTCAAATACATCGCGGGCGTAGACTTCCTTGGATCGATCGGTGACCGTGGGATAGCAGAAGCGCAGCCCGGCCCGTTTCGAGCACTCGATGTAATCGAGGCACCCGATATAGAACTGCACTTCCCGGTCAAACTGGCGGATTGTATTATCGAGATACCCGCGATGACGACCGCAGTAGTCCTCCAGGTGTGAAAAAATTTCGGGATACCACTGGGCGATCAGGTCCAGGATAGCCGCTTCAACGTGGTCCATGTCCGGGCTGGAATGAAAGTCGAACCGATACTCCTTTGGCGCTGCTTGCTTAAACTTCTCGAACATCTGTAACACATCTGCGCCGTAATCTGATTCCGCGTCATATCGGCTGACCTTGATGCGCTTACCCTGTATGTGGAGACAGTATCTGATCCCGGACAGAGCGGCCCGGAGCTTCTGAGTCTCGGCAGCAAGCGAAGCGAAGTCACCGGACTCGGTGTAGCTGGTCAAATACTCGCGAAAGTTCAGCAATCCGCTGGACTGCAGATTTGTGAGCGTCACATCACGGCTAAGACGCTTGACGGCTCCGCAATAGATGTCGACGGCATCCAAAAACCAGCTGTACTTCTGGTACTTGTAGTAAAGTTTGTCAGCTTGCGTGAGATGGTCGCGCATCGTCCGCATTTCTTGGGCGAACAACCGGATGTATCCCAACAGGGACTGGTTCTCCAGGTCCCGCAGTACATCGTAGCGATAATTGATTGCCTCGACACGGGACAACGGGTTATAGAAGAAAGGTTTTAAGTTGTATTCGTCACGACCGGCGATAATGGAAGCAACAGTCTGGTCGAGATTCAAATCGGTGAAAAATTCAGGCGTTTCCCGCTCGTGGATATCAGCCTTGATTTCCGAATCGTCGAAGAGGATGCTGTGGAAAGCCATGCAGTTGCTGTGAATCCGTGAATCCGTCATACCAATCGCTCGAGGAGCTGATTTGCCGGCTCGTCACCCCGCCCAAACTGAACGGCGTCCACGAAGTTACGCGAGACGATCTCAAACGGAACGGGAGCCGAGTTTACACGGAGGAGGGGACTGAAACAGATGCTGCGACTCCGCTCCGATCTCCCGATCGGTAAAATCCAGTGCCGCACAGCCCGAGCTGGCATCGTTTACTCCTTCCGAGTTCTAGCTCTCGTAGGAGTCATCTTCCCCAGTAAAAAGGGGCGGTTTAGCGGTGGACTCCAACACCCACCTGGGCCCAGTATTTCAGGACCCGGAACGCCTGTCAATGATTGCTGGATGCGTTAACGGCACGGTCCGTCCACCCACCCTCTGCAAGAGGCGGTTTCACGCGAACTCCATCACGCAGGAGTTGGGCCATCGCCCGGGCGAGTCCGTGAACGAACCGGACACACTCTAGATTGTCACGCGGGCTCGTGTGGTTATAATTTGGGTGTGGGCGGTGGAGTTCGCCGTTGCCTGCCGCGCGAGCGGCCAATGACTCCTGCAACGAGAGAATTCGTATGTGGCGAGTTGCGGGCAAAACGCGGATTACCATCTTTCACCGCTTCCCACCTTTTTCGTCGCCTCTAATCAGAGTTCTCGACCTGCTTTCGCAGACTGCTATCGCGGCTCAAGAGGAGACGCATATTCCGGATCGACAGTTCCGTCGCTTGCGAAAGGAGATTCCTCAAAGTGCTCCCTAGAGGCAGTGCCAAGAAGGTAACGATTTACTTGAATCAAGACACGCGGGCTCATGTAGAACCGCTGTGGTCGGCAATCCTCAACTACTTACGTTCCAGACACGTCGCTGGAGCGACCCTTTTCTGGGCAGATATGGGCTTTGGCAGCCATGAGCAATTTCATAATCCGCGCTCCGAATACGCTGGCGAACACCGACCGGTTCGGATTGAGTTTATTGATATAGCGGAACGGGTCGAAGAGCTCTTGCCAACTCTCTACGAAATGGTCACTGACGGGCTTATTGCCGTTCAAGATATCACGGTGATCAAGTCCGTTTCGAAAGATCGGAAGATGCCGGAGGTTGAGCCACCACGAAAAATTGCCACCCGCGCGGCGAAGCTTGTGCGGATCTACATCGGGGAATCTGACAAGTGCAAAGATGAGCCGCTTTATGAGGCCATTGTCAAAAAGCTTCGCATGATGGACTTTTCCGGAGCCACGGTCTATCGCGGAATACTCGGGTACGGCGCCAAACGCCACACCCACAAAGGGGGGCGCTTCCATCTCTCGCATGACCTGCCGGTCATGATCTCTGTCGTTGAAACCGTGGACCGAGTAAGCGAGTTAGTCCAGATAGTGTCCGCCATGATGCAGGACGGATTAATCGTTACGTCGGATGTAGAGTTGCACCAGATTGTTCACGAAATTCCAATTCCAGGAGAATCACGAAATGAACAGCAAGCCGGGTAAATTACTCCGGATTTACGTCAGCGAACACGATCAATACAACGGTAAGCCCCTATACGAGGCGATTGTGTCTCGATGCCAGGAACTTCAGTTGGCTGGCGTAACAGTTTTCCGGGGGCTGGAAGGATTCGGGCATACGTCAGAAGTTCACCGCGCTCATCTATTTGTTCATGACCAGCCAATCGTCATCACAGTTGTCGAAACTCCGGAAAAATCGGCTCAGGCTCTCCCTGTTTTGCAAAACATGATGAAGACCGGAGTTATTGCGGTTACCGATGTAGAAGTCACGGTGGTTTCGAACGGTACCGCTTCTCCTCTCTCCTGAAGGAAGGTTAATAGGACGGCGGCGCGTTTCTCGCGAAAACGATGTCGATTCACCAAACTCAACAATCTCCACCCAGAGTGGCCCGGCAGACCGCATTCACCGATTTGCCGCTGATGGAGCGTGATCGAGAACTCGCGAAACTGCTGCAGTGCGCGTTGCAAAGGAAGCCCATGCTGGTTTGTGGTTCTCCCGGATTGGGAAAGACGCGGCTCCTCCTAGAGGTCAAGCGCGAGCTCATTGAGCGGGGGGCCAAAGTGTTGTACGTTCCGTTTGCCCAACCGTTGCATACTTTCTTGCTGGGCATGGCTATACGCCTATCGCTCCGGCCTGCTGCTAATTCGAGCGTCGCCTTGCGAGGTTTGTTATGGAAGACGCTAGAAAAGAATCCTCACATTATTCTTCTAGACGACATTTCGGAAGCGACTTTGCCCTACTATCGCTTCTTCGAGAAAGTAATGTACGTCGACGGAATGGCTCTGATCGGAAGCGCAGTTCATCCACACGCAGCCGGTGCTCTACATCGCGTGTTCTGGAACCAGCAGGCGGTCATTAACTTACGCGCATTGAGCAAACAAGCATCCGCCGATCTCACAGAAAGGGCAAGTCAACTCTTCACGTTGGATCTGCCGGATATCTCGATTTTTCAAGAACAGGTGGTTCACGTTGCCCGAGGCAATCCGGGGCGAATCGTAGACATGTGCAGCCGGGCAGCGGACCCCGCCTATCGCGACGGAGACCGCGTACGCTTTGCTGCCTTAAGCATCGATTCCTTTGCGAGTTTAGTCCCATGATGAGCGCTATGCCGAGCACCTGAATACGCAGCATGTCACAGGCAGAGCATTTCAACGAACCGCAGCAGCGCCGGCTATTGGCAAGCGCCAGCTACATAGACAAGCTGCTCCTCGAAATCGAGCAAATCCTATCTGCGTCTTCGTTGGGCGGATTTCCCAAATATAAGAACCCTCTAGCACCCGTCCAAGTGCGTGTCGTGCGCGACTATATCAAACGTCTGCGACAGCAAATCATCCGTGTTCTAACCGAGTTGGAGGTGGCACTTCCCGAACCGCGCTTTGACGCTACGTTTTCGATCAAAGTGACTCTGCAATTTATCGAAGTAGCGCTCGAGGAGATCGCTCCGGAGCGCTTGATCGGTTTCGGTTCGGTTGCGCAGTCACTCAAAGAGCCTTTGGCTGGCGGCATCCAGGAAATGAAAGGGATTGTCCGGCAGATGAGCTCATACCTGAGTCAGCGAATCGAGGCCGATTTATCGAACCGCCTGCTTCAACTTCGGGGAACGGATGTGAACAGCGATCTTCTCAAGAAGGTTGGTGACATTCTTGAACGGCACAGCCTCGTGGAGTTTCGGGCGCCCCTATCCCAATTGTTAGAGAAGATTGAGTCACCAACCTATGAAATCGCCTTCTTCGGCCGTGTAAGTACCGGGAAGTCATCGCTGTTAAACGCGATTATGGGGATCGAGTTGCTGCCGGTGGGCGTCACTCCTATCACGGCCGTACCCACTCGCATCAAGAATGGACCGGGTTCCCATCTTTTTGTTTGGACCGCGGAGGGGAGATTTACCGAATCCGTGATCGAGCGGCTGCCCGAATTTGTGACGGAAGCCCAGAATCCAGGCAATGAAAAGCGCGTGGCGCGTCTGCTGGTTGAGGTTCCGCTTCCCATGTTGCCCGAAGAAGTTCTTCTCGTGGATACTCCGGGTCTGGGATCGCTCGCACTAGAGGGGGCTGCGGAGACACTCGCGTACTTGCCTCGCTGTGACTTAGGGGTGGTCCTCGTGGATGCCACTTCAAACCTGCAAGCCGATGATGTGGGAACAGTCGATGCGTTGCGAGCGGCCTCCGTCCCCGCACTCGTCGTGCTCAGTAAAATAGATCTTGTCCCGGAACAGGACCGGCAGCGTCTCCTCGACTACACACGCACCCAGCTTGCTCACCAGCTCGGAATGGAGATTGATGTTGCATTGCTGAGTAGCCGTCCTGCACTTGGAGCTTTACTTCAGGACTGGGTTGCGAACCAGATCGCTCCTCGAGTGGCCGATGCACAACGGTTAGCCCGCGAGTCCAATGAGCGCAAGACTCGATCTTTAGCTAGACGAGTTTTACATGCGCTCGAAATCGCGGCCAAGACGCAAGGGATTCGTTCCGATGGATGGTCAGACGAACTAAAAAGGGCAGAGTCACAGTTGCGTCATGCGGCCAGCTTGATTGCAGGCGGTCGCGACCAAGGCTTCGAGTTGACCGACAAAGTCCGAGGCGCCGGGAAGCAGGCGCTAGATCGGGTTACTGAGAACGCGCTTGCGTTTTGGCAGCAAGATCCCGGCTTCTCTTACCTTGATCAGGCCTGGATCACTAGAAATATAAATCAGTTTGTGCAGGCTGAAGCAGAGCAGCTTGCAACTTTTATTCAGAATGTGGCGGAAGAACTCACTGCAGCTCTCGAAACGGCGGCATCCGTACTTTCCACCGGTGAGCGGGAAGACCGGTTCACTCTGAAAGACTTCGTGAAGGACATGCCGTCTGCAGAGTTCGCTTCGCCTCCTGTCCGTCTGCAAAAACCTCGCTTCCTTTCACTTTCCACCGGCTGGGCCCGCCGCTCTGTACTGCGCCAGTTGGAAAGGCAGCTTGGAGTATCTCTCGCAGAGTTTTTCACATCTTATGGCCGCACGCTCGAGGTCTGGATTCGCGGCACCGTCGACAGTCTCGCCCGGGAATTTGAAATCCATGCCGATATTTATCGTGCTCAATTGCAGAGGCTGACTGAGAGCGAGACCGTGCAGGAGGGTATTCCCCCTGAACGTGTTCTTCAGGATGTGTCCTTCCTTAGAGAAGAGCTCGAACCGGAAGAGGCTGTCGAATCGACCGCAACCCCATAGAGAGGCTCGCACGGAGTGGATTCTCGAAGCTATATTTTCATTTATCCACTGAAGGGGAATACCGACATCCCGGCTGATTTCCCGCGAGAAGTCCGAAGCCTCCCATTCGAAACAGGCGTGTTCATGCCTCAGGACGAGTCGAACTGGTTCACTCGGCCGCCAAAGTATCCGGCACGCCTACTCTTACTCCAAGGGCGATCTCTTCACATCGTCCCCCATCCAACTTCCGAGCAGTTACCGGTGGAAATCAAACTCGACGACCTTCTCCAACTGGAGACCGGATGCATTCTGCTACTAGGCTGGACGAAATTTACGACTGGCAGTGGGATTTGGGATCTCGTCTACAATACACGAGCTAGCGAGCCCCTCGAAAAATTCCTCAGCGTACTCAAACGTCGATGGTTTGATATGGCCCCGCCGATTCCAACTGCTGAGTTGCGAAGTTACGGCAACGAAGTTGATATCAAATTCAACTACTCCATGCGGGAGGAGTTGGATCGAGAAGAGAACGTGCTGTTGCAGTATTTCCAAGCTCCTGTCGCTGTTAAGAAGAAAGTCCTGTTCTTCCGAAGAATAGAGTGGCGGCCCGGGAGTCTTCTCTTGGTGACATCGAGGAATCGAATTGTGTGGATTACTGATCGATATAAGCAACGCCGCGAATTGTACGTCACCATCAGTTTCTCTGCGCCATTCTCTTCACTCCAGAGCTGCAACTTATACGAGGTGGACGGCCAGCAATCTATTGTGATCCTTTTTACTTCCGGTATCGATTGGCGTATTCCCGTTTATGAAAACTCCGAGGGAGTTTATTCTGTCTGCCGGATAGTGAATCAACTCATGCAGACCGTTGTTATTCCCAACGAGGCATGATCCCGCATTACGAGCGTGGCCAAAAGTGATTACTGGCCATCGCGCCGAGCCACACTCCTATCAGCCCCAAACCGACGCTCAATACGACGTAAAACACTGCTACAGGGCTCGCGCTTTCTCGCATCGCAAAGAAGGTCTCCCACTCAAAGCTCGAAAAAGTGGTGTATCCTCCCAGGATCCCGGTTACTAAGAACAGACGCCAATTTGCATCGATGGATGGGCGATTTAGGAATAACATCATCAGCACGCCGATCAAAAATGATCCAGTTACATTAATCAAGAAAGTCCCCAGGGGAAACACGGCCGAGTACCACCTTGCAACGAAGGTGCCGACGACAAAGCGTGAAACGGCGCCGAGAGATCCCCCGAGCATGACGAATAAATACTTGTTCATTTCGTTTGAATATAGTGATGCCTAAGCCACAGGTTCTAGCCGCGTTTAGGATGCGAGGTCTCAATTGGCAGGATTCGATGTCCCGCAGGAATCGAGGTGTCGACGCCGGCTCTTTGCAATAATCACGTGAGCCTCCTGTTTATCTCGCCAACCTCGAGTTTGTGCGTGATGGCCTTCCAGATCCTTGTAGATTTCGAAGAAGTGCTCGATTTCCCGCTGAACATGGTGGTCGAGATCCAGAAGCGATTGAACGCTGTCATATCTCGGGTCATGGTTAGGGACGGCTAGAATCTTGCGGTCCACATCGTCGCCGTCGAGCATGTCGAGAACAGCTACGGGTCGAATTTGGCTGAGGCATCCGCTAAAGCTCGGAGACGTGACTAAGCACAGAACATCCAGCGGCTCGCCATCTTCAGCGATAGTGCCGGGAATGAATCCGTAGTCTCCTGGATAGTGCATCGGCGAATACAAGGTTCGGCTGAGCCGGAAAAGGCCAAGAGAAGGATCGTATTCGTATTTGTTGCTCGAGTCTTTCGGAATCTCCACAACCATCCGCACCACAGTCGGTGAATCTGGTCCAGGGTCAGACTTAAAGTAGAATTGCATTGAAGTTGCCTCCCGAACGAAGGAGTTTTTTTATATCGGGTTGAAGCGCGCCGCCGACTTCTTGGAATTCTAGAATCTTCGGTGCGCAAACAAACCGGTCCCGGCGCCCTATCACCCGATTCCGGAGAATCGCCGCACGGCTATTTAGATGTTGGGCGAACCGGGCTCTGAACGAATGTCCCCCGAGTTGCATCGCGGGCTGGCGGAAGACGATGATATGTCTATCGCGCAGGAAATTCTCAGAGCTTTGTACCGCGTCGAAAATTGAGCAGCGTGCAGCCTGCTTCCTAAAACAAATGACCGGTTTGCGCCGGTGACAGGATTGGCCAGCGAATGGATCGCGTCGGCTAACGCCGAGAGATTTTAGAAAAGCAACATCGAAAATTTCGGAACCTTGGTGCGTTCTGCACACTGAGCCGCAATGGGTGCGCTTCGCCACTGTACACTGCTCCTTTGCTAGTGTTCAGTAGGAGTCATCTTCCCCATGCGGGGCGGTTTGAAGGCGAACTCCAACACCTTTACTGTTTATACTTCACCAGATTAGACGCAAAGAAGCAATTGATGCCATCGATCCTTCTTTGGTCTTGTATTAAGTCTGACGATCGCAAGCGTCGCGAGGGCCTTTCTGGGTAGTCGCAGACGCTTTTAATCTACGGGAAGATGAGCTGTGAAGTTATGGAGCAGGTCTTCGCGCGTCTGCCCAGCCCGGCGACTAGGGGGGAAAATCGTCTCTGTCCTTTAATGCATGTGGCTAACGCTGGAGGTCCAGTCTGCCGACACGTTCAGCCGATCGCAAGCCCACGTTCTGGTTTCAATCGTGCTCGCCTGAAGCTTCACCTCAGGGTTCTTTTTGCGTATCAGATCGATCAGCTCGAGAGAGCTGCAGGGGGAAAGTCGTTATCGTCAGATCTTGCGCAATAATGTCCGGGGATTCTTGTGGCCGATGTATCAGCCGTGTCAAGTCCGCCTGGAACTGTTCCGTCTTTTCGTGTGCATCGTGAGCTCGCGAGTGAGCTGTTTCTTTCAGTACACCGATACCCCGCTTCGGTGCGGTACCGGAGCGGACTCGCCCGATCGCCCCGATAACTGTGATAGATTGAAGCAGTCGTGGAGTGGATGAATTTACTGTCCGTTTTACTGTCCACTTTTCGATGAGAAGCCATGGTTTGGTGCGGACTGGATGGACAGTATAGACAAGCGGCTGGAAAGGCTAAGACCTTTAGAAACAGTTAAGTAGCAGAAAAATCAGGCAAGCGGGAGTAATTCAGCGGTAGAATGCCAGCTTCTCAGGCCGAACCACCTAGGATCTACAGCATTGGTCCTCTCTAGGAAGGTACCCGACAGAGCAAACGAGGGGGCCTCGCCACGAGTAATTGGCCCATCTGTTCGATTTTGACGGTTTCTTGGACGGTCCTTCAGTCGAGCGCGTGGTTCGACAAGTCGCCCCACATCACCTGTTGTGAACTGCTAACTTACCGATCAAGTTATTTTCGCGTGTGTGCCGCGATTGGGTTTCGGGGTCCGCTCTGGGGTGTTTTCAGCCGAACCTACGAACTGCATGCGTTTTTCGGTGAGAAGCTTTTATGCGTTCACGATTGAGGTCGGTCTTCGATCAGAGAGCATGCTACGTAAAACTGCCCACCCATTTGCCCACCCAAACACGTGTTTTGGATATCTAAACTGCTTTTTCTTGCAAAAATAATGTGAGTGTATTCAAGGACTTAAGAAAAGCGGGCTGGCTACGAACCAGAAGGTCGGCAGTTCGAATCTGTCCGGGCGCACCAGAAATCGTTTCGCCCAAACTGAATTAGGTTAAACGACCGGGGGCAAATGAGCTCACCTACATGCCAACGGCGTAGCCTTGGCACGCGTTCCAACTGGTTGACGCAGCCTTCGCTGCGGCATATGCTTAGGCATATGCCAACCAAGCGCCGATCCGTGGTTCGAGAACAGCATGTGAAGCTGTTCCGGAATGGAAAAAATCAGGCTGTGCGCATTCCGCGTGAGTTCGAGTTACCTGGAAATGATGCCCTCATGCGAAGGGAAGGCGAGAGGCTGATCATCGAGCCTGCCCCGCCAAGATCTCTTCTCGCGGTACTCGAAAAGTTGAGTCCCATCCAAGAGAAATTTCCGTCTATCACTGAGCTGGCCAGCGACCCGGTTGATCTCTAGTGCGCTATTTGCTCGATACCAATATCGTCTCGGACCTCGTCCGCAATCCCCAGGGACGTATAACGCAGCACATCCGAAAGGTTGGGGAAGCCGAGGTTTGCACCAGCATCATTGTTGCCGCAGAATTGCGTTACGGCTTTGTAAAGAAAGGATCGCCACGACTCGCCGCGCAGCTCGCCGCAGTTCTCAGGGTCCTCGAAGTTTTGCCTTTCGACGCACCGGCCGATCATACGTATGGATTGATCCGAGTTCGTCTTGAGCAACGCGGCAAACCGATCGGCGCGAACGATCTGCTCATTGCTGCCCAAGCAGTTGCGCTCGGTCATGTGCTTGTGACCGACAACGAGCGGGAGTTCGGTCGGGTCGGCGGGCTTAGTTGCGAGAATTGGCTTCGTTAGACTTAAGGCCCATTCCATGCTCGCCCGGCCCCTCAGGTTGTATCGGAAGATTGGATTGTGCGTGGTTGCGCTCGCGCTGCTTCTGGACGATCGAACAGCGCGCTGACGCTCGCCGCCTCCGTCAAGCGGGACGGCTGGGGGATTGTCGGGGGCTATCGGCTCAACATTAATCACACCGGACGCTGGTGCAGCCGGAAATCGCTGAATTTGCGCGCGTCTGCTCATACGACCGAGCTGGTTACGGCGCGAGCGATCCAGGACCAATGCCGCGCACCAGTGCGTAAATCGCAAAGGAATTACATGTGCTGCTTCAAAATGCGGGAGAGAAATCGCCCTTTATAATGGTGGGCCATTCCTTCGGCGGCTATAACGTGCGCGCTGACGGCGGGCAAGAACAAGGACGGCATCTTAGCGAGCGGCATGAACGCGCAGGATTTCGACGAATTTAACGGGATTTGGGCAGACGATCTGCAGGTGCGCTTAACACATCTGTCGAGGCGAGGCGTGCGCGGGTAATTGTGCCCGATAGCGGACACGATATTCCGTCGGAACAACCGGGCGCCACGCTTCGCGCGGTTCGAGAAGTGGGCAGAGCGGTGAAGTCAAAATAAATTTGGTGTGCAAGCTCGATGTGTTCTCGATCGAGACGGGCCGATTGAGCGCAAGACCCCATCTCTGCCTCCGCAGTTCGTCTTCTGGTTGCCTCAGCGCGTACCGGCAAACGGGTTCTCAATAACAATGCCGGCGATCTTTTGCCCAGCGCTGAAATCCTCTGAGAGAATCCGAGCGGCACCACATTTCGCAGCAGATGAGACAATCAGGGCGTCCCAAAAACCGATTCGCGATTCGTCTTCGATTCGAAATGCCGCAGAAATTTCGGTTGGAGTGGTTTCCATGCACCAGATCGTATAGCTGCTCACGACTAGTCGTGCCGAATTCTTCGACAAGGGAGATGGAATTTTTCGTGTGACGTTGACATAAAATTCCTGAAGCACTTGCATGCTAAGAACACCCGTTCGCTCACTCCAAAGCTTACGAAGCACATCCTTCGCGATTCCGTTCTTCGCACCTGCATCGACGTCATGAGCATAAATCAAGACATTTGAATCCACGAACGTCTTACCGTTCATGGAGTTCGTCCCGGTCGGCTGAAATTAAGCCTCCCAAGTGAAAGCCCTGATCGAGTAAAGCAATCGCCTGCCGCTCAGCGCATTCGTAGGCCTCTTCTTCACCTACGAGGACCTCAATCTGATGAGCCAGAAGACCGCTGATAGAAGTTGAGCGGCGAGCGGCGACGATCTTCGCCTTTTGAATCGTTTTCCTGTCGAGACTGATCGTCACATTCTGCTTTCTACGCTTTTTTGTAGTCGCCATAGGGCCTTGCACGTGCTATACGTGTAACACCTATTCACCCTGAAGTCAAGGAATGCATCTCGCTTCACGTCCGCATGCGCACCATAAAGTACAGTCCGAAAAGCGAGAAAATAATATCCGGCGACCAGGCGGCCATGGCTGCCGGCAATTGATTCAAATCGCCGATCTGTTCAAAGAGTCTGCTGATAGTCCAATAGGCAATCGCGATTCCGAAGCTGATCCCCACTCCGGTCATGGCGCCGCGATTTCCCGCAATGAACGCGAAGGGAATGCTGAGAATCGCCATGATTAAAGCAAACAGGGGAACCGAGAATTTTTTGTAATACTGCACGCGAAGAGGGGTCGTATTCAAACCGAAGGCGCTCAGCTCGCCGATGTAAGTCTTCAGCTCTTCGAAATTCATCTCCTTGTATTCCTTTTCTTCCTTCACAAACCAGGACGGCGGTTCGGTTAGTTCGGGAAACGAAGCGGATGCGCCGTAAAAGGGCTGGTACGAGTCGCGGTTGCTGCCCACAGCCTGGCAGATGCCGTTCTGAAATACCCAGGTCTTCAAGGCGGGTTCCCAACGGGCGCGCTGGGCTGAAATCTGGCGCACTACATGGAAGGTTTTTGGATCCAGCTCGTAAACGTTCACCTTGGTCATCATGGCTTCGTGCGGATCGAGATAGCGGTAGTTATAAATCCGCGTGCTCTGGCCGAAGACCCACTGGCGATCCGGTCGCAGGTAGGTGGCGACGGGCTTTTTCTTGATTTCCGCGCGCAGCATTTCCTGCCGCCGGTTCGCTTCCGGAATGTAGTAATGATCGAAGGCGAACAGAAGCGCGCTCAGCACCAGGCTTGTAAATAGAACCGGAGCAGCCAACCGATGCACGCTTACGCCGCCCGCCTTGAACGCCGTCACCTCGTTGTACTTGGTCAGAACCCCGAAACAGATCAGGGACGCTACCAGCGTGCCGATGGGAGTGATTTGGTAGATGAGACTGGGCGCGAGGTGCCACAGGTAATCGAGCATCGTCGCCATGCTGATATCGTTTTTGATCATGTCGCCCAGGAGTTCAAAGAAGGTGAAGACTTCGATGAGCGCTACAAACGCCAGCAGCAACATCAGAAAATAGAAGATGAACCCATTCAGTACGTAGCCATCGATGAGCATGGGCCGAAGCCGGAAGGAACCGACGAATGTGTCGCGAACCCGCTGGGCCGGAACGTCCCTGACCGACCTTAGATATTTGGAGATCGCTTGAGCCAAGCTTCTGAACCCGGCGGCGAGATCGTGCTCGCCTGGTTTTTCGAGCCGTGAGAGTAAGACCAGGCCGGCAATTGAAAACACGGCGTCCGGAGTCCAGACCGCAATCGGCACGGGCAGATTGCCTTTTTTCGCCAGACCGATCAGCGTGATGAATCCGAGATAGTAGAGGAATGCGAGAAGCACCGTAAGGACGAAAGCGGCGGATTTACCGCCTTTGCGGGAGGACACGCCGAGAGGAATGCCTACGAGCGCCAGCAACACGCAGGCTAAGGGGAGAGCGAACCGTTGGTGCAGTTCGATGGCGGCGTCGATGTAATCCTCGTGCGACAGATTGTGCTGGCGGTAAACGCGCTTGTAGAGCGGGCCGGTATCCATCTCCTGAACGGTCTTGTTCAGCTGAAGATCTTCCTGCTTCTGAGCCTGCAGCGTTTCAACCTGGAAAGGCGCGGCAGTAGTGATGACCTTTCCTTCTTTGTCCCTTTCGCTGGAACGAAAATTCCGCATGTCCAGGATGATGCGGTTGTTTGCGGCGTCGGCGTGCGGAATGGCCTCTTCGGCAACAATGATGCGAGGACCCTCGCCCCGATCCTTACCCTGCTGCTCCAATTCGTTAGGCGGGGTCACGTCGGCGATAAACACGCCGTGCCAAACCGTCTCCTTTCCGGTGCCGGATACATCGTCGACGTAAAGAACCGTATTCGGAAATTGCTCGTCGAAAATGCGCGATTCGATGCCGCCGGTGAGCTGCGCCGGGGCGAAGCTCCGTCCTATTTTCGATTCCAGGTGAAGAGAGAGAGGGGTAAGCCATAGCGAGGCAAGCGCCGCCACCAGCAGGGCGAGAAAAGAAAACAGCAGAACAGGGCGGGCCACGCTGAGGCTCGATATTCCGGAAGCGCGCATCGCAGTGATCTCACTGTCCGCCGACATGCGGCTGAGTCCGATCAGTATCCCGACTAGAACGCCCAGCGGCAGCGCAAACGGAATTGTGGAAGGCAGCGCATACAGCAACAGCCTGGCAATCACTGGCGGAGGCGCCGCCGTTTTCACGAGAAGCGCGGAAAGCCGCTCGATGGTCCTCAGGAACAGCACGAATATGAACAGAAATGTGCCGAGACTTGCGCTGGTGAAGACTTCACGGAAAATCGCGCGACTGAGGATCCGCATGAACTACGGCTGGGTGAGCGGTGGAGGCGGAACAATCGGAAGCTTGCCTGCTTCGCCTTCTGCCCGGTCGAGATCGACACTCGAAAATAAAAGCGATGGGCAGACCACGGTCGAAGTCGTCGCATCGGAACCCGCATCCGCGAAATCGAAACTGGATCCGTTATTCATGTAGTTCAATACGTAAGAGCGATCGGATGCGGAATCCAGGTCGCGCAGATCTTTAGCGCTGAATTCTTTAAACCGCATGCCTCGGACCAACTCCTCGTGCCCATCCGGATAGACACGATAGACCAGCAGCGGATCGGTCAGCGTTCTTGTATACCCGTTCTTCTGAAGCTGCCGCGCCATGCTCTGCAGTTCCTCGAAGCTTGCAGTCGATGGGAAATCGAGGCGCCGGATAATGAGACCGTATTTCAACCCGGCGGTCTTTACTTTGTCGAGCAGCTTCGCCTTCAACGCCGCTTCCGGAATGGATTCGTCGGCCTGAACGAAGAGGTTGCCGATCACGGGCTCTTCAGCCCCGAACCTACCCGGCAAGCGGCCATGGCCATTGGAAGCGTCGAAGGTCCGGACAGGCTGGCGGCTAAATAAAAATCCCTTGAGAGCGCCCTTTTCGACCAGCGTGACCTTCTCGGCCGGAACACCTTGATCGTCCACCTCGTAGTGCCCGGCGAGAACAATTCCTTGAAAGCGCTCTTCGCGCGGATTATCGATGATCGTAAGCCATTCCGGCGCCACTTTCGCGCCCAGGCGGGAAGCCCATACGCTCTCGACGATCTGTATCCGGGCCGTATTTGCCCCTGGCGGAGCAAGCGGCTTGCGCTGCAATTTAATGGCATCCGCCAATACTTCGGCCATCATCTGAGCGGCCGCTTCCTGCTCGAAAAGTACCGGCCCGCTATACTCTTCGCCCGTGGGCGCTTTGGTCAGGCGGTCCGTCTCCGCCGCAATCGCGTCCACGCTTTTTGCGAGCTGTTCTTCGCTCGGCAGCTCAGAGGGACGCAATACAGTAACAAATCGATGGTTCCAAACCCGGCTGCCATCCCCCGCAACTCCATTAGCGCGAATCTCGATCTCGCTCAGCTCCTGGGGAGTGCGGATCACCGTGCCTTCGCTGTTCACCAGACGGTATGCCGACGAAATAGCGCGCATGCGAAGATTCGAGACCGTGACGCTTGGAAAAGCTGCAAACTTGCTCGATAAACGCCGCAGCGCTTGCTCCCATTGCTTTTGGTCGAGGTCCAAGGATGGAACCAGCTGAATAACCTGAACCGCTTTTGCCGGGGCCAGGTCGGGAATTTTTTCCGGATCGGCGATTTCACGCAGAGCCGTGCGCTTGCGCGCGATCTGATCGGCCGCCGCCTTATATAGTCCGTCGGTCGAAAGCCAAAGCTCCGTTCGCATCGCCTGGTAATCGTCGTCGAGCGGGAATAAACCCAGGCGCGTGTTTCCCGTATATATCGAATCGGTGTTATCGAAGCCGTAATCGCCGACGCGCACTTCCACGCCCGGCTGTCGAAAGTGAACACGACTCGAAGAGGTCAGGCCTCCAAGACTCGCAGTGATATACACCTGGTCCGAATCGCTGGTCGTATAGGCAACGAAATAAGGCTTATCGAGATTGTTTAACTGCAGGGTTTTTGAGCGGGCGAGTTCGTCGGCCATAGCGCGCAGCTGCGGATCTTTGCGAAAATCCGCAGGAGAATCCGCGCTCGCGACAGCAAACGCCGCGAAGGACAGCACGACACCCGAGATGCCAATTGCCAGGTATCGCCGCCTCACTCGCCCTCCGGCCGCGGCAGCAGCGGCGGCTTCTGTTGCGCGTTTTGCTTTTTCTGCGTCTCGATTTCAGAAACCAGTATCGCCGGAGAGATGGCCGAAACCGGTATGCTGCCGGATTCCGCCCCGCAATAACCGTTGAAGATTTCCGATTTGTTCGAAGTCGCCAGTATTTTTTGGAAGCTCGCGAGCGGCGTACCGACAATGTCGACGCCGCGAATTAATTCGTCGGGCCGCCCATCGGGATAGACACGGTAGACCACCAGCGGCACGACGGTGAATGCCTGCAACCCCTGGCGGCCGGTCGTAGTGTATCCGCTCGACACCTCTTCGAAGTAAAGACCGTAAGGCTTCGCTTGCCGCTTGATTTCTTGAACCAGCTGAGCGCGTAATTCCGGCTCGGAGACCTGTTTTGACGACTCCACAATGAGATTGGATTGGCGCGATACGACTTCAAAGTTCGGTTGACGCCGTCCATGCCCGTTGGAGGTCAGGAACTGTCCCACGGGCGAACGCGATAAAAGGAATGTCTTCAGAATGCCGTTTTCCACTACCTTCACCGGGCGCGCCTTCACGCCTTCGTCGTCGTATTCGTAATAGCCGATCAAATCCTTTCCTTCGTAGGTTTGCCGGGTAGGATCGAATTCAACGCTCAAAAAATCGGGGAGCACTTTCTGCCCCAGCATTTTGGTAAATGTCTGGCCCTCCGTCACATCTTTCTGCCGGTGGCCCTCGATTCGATGGCCGAAGATTTCGTGGAAGAAAACCGCGGAGGCGCGGCCCGAGAGAATAGCGGGACATACGATCGGTTCGGCGGGCGGCGCATTCATTAGGGCATCGACCTTTGTCGCGACATCCCGCACCCTCGCCTCGATCACCGCATCGCTCGGAAGGTGCGCGGGCTGCGACGCTTCGATGGTCGCGAACGTCCGCACGTCCATTCCGTCCGGCGCAAAAGCCACCCCATCTATTTCCACCCGGAACAAGTTGCTGCCGCGTTGAATGGCCGTGCCTTCCGTGTTCACAAACGTCGTGATCTCATGCTGCGCTCGAAAACTCACGCCCGAGCCGAGGATCTTCGGGTGCTTCCTAAATTCGGCCGACCAAGTCCGCAGCTTCTGGGTCCAGGCGCGCATGTCATAGCTGTAGGTTTCCGGCAGACGCGCATACGTTTGCCGAGGCTCGGATGAGAAATCGGCATCCTGGTCCTTCTGATCGGCCAAAAGCTGTTCATCTGTTTTCAATTGCAGCAACCGCCGCGATGCCGACCGATACACACGATCGGATTCCGACCACAGCGCGCGGCGAATCTGGTTCGCGTCATCGTCGAGGCTCAGCGATGTAAACGTGGTAAATCGAACGCGAGTTCCTTTATAGGGATGGTAGTTATCGAATTTCGGAGAACCCACGCGAATGGTTGTATCGACACCGCGCCCGTGGTTATGAACGTTTTCTACAAGCGCGCCTAAAGACGCCGAGGCTGAGTCTGTTTGCTCTTCTGTAACCTCGTAGGCCATATAGTAAGGGGCTGGATCGCCCTTGGCTTTCAGCGCCGCGAATTCACGCGTCATCTCGCCGTTGAGAATATCGACAAGTGAGAGTGAAGGCGCTGCGAAGAGCTTGCCGGAAGCGATTAGCGCGGTGATCGCGAGTACCAGAGAAGCAGACGCAACCCATGCTGCGGCAGGTTTGGGGAGCAACTTCAAGGATAACAACCGCTAAGTCGCCAACAGCTTTTTGATCGACGCCTCGATTTGTTTTATCTCGGTTTCGCCAATAAACGATTGAGCCTGCCTGCCGCGGCGGTCGAACAAGAAGAGGGCCGGCAGCGCGCCGCTCCATTTTGGATCGATCGCATTTATGAATTTATCGTCGTCCTTGGCATGTCGTATGTAGCACGGGCGTGGAGCTGCTTGTTTTTCGATGAACGCTGCCGCTTGTGTCTCCTGCTCCGGCTCGTCACAAGAAATCGTGACAAAATTCACGCCCCGCTGCCCGTAAGTATCATAGAGACGAATCAGCTTTGGAAGTTCTTCGCGGCAGGGCGCGCACCAGGTCGCCCAAAAATCGACGAGCAAGACGTTCCCTTTGTGCGATGCCGCCATACGGCGAAATCCTTCTTCATCCAGCGGGATTAATGCGCTTGCCGCGATGCTCTTCAGACTTGCTGCCAAGCCTGCTGCGATGGCGGCAACCCAGGATCGTCGTGTCACGAGCCGCGAACCCTCGTGATACTGCAGCCAAAGGCCTTGGTTTCGGTCTGCGCGGGTTCCTTCCCCGCTAACACTGCGTCCAGCGCCAGACGAAGCCGCTGCGTAGTGACGCGCGATAGATTCATGGAATCGTCAATCGAGCCGTGATATCGAATCACGCCGGTCGAATCGATCACGTAGGCCTCCGGCGTGACTGTGGCGCCAAACTTATCCGCAACTATGTTCCCTTCGTCTTTATATACGGTGAATTGAAAATTGTGTTTTCGCGCGTGCTCCATTACGGCCCCGGCGGATTCTGTCCGGTTGGCATTGATCGCGATGAACTTCACTCCTTTGGGAGCGTAGTCCTGATACAACGCATTCATGCGGTCGTTGTAGGAATTCGAAACCGGGCACTCGACCGAGATAAATATCAACACCGAAGTGTTGCCTTTCAATGCGGAGAATTGCACGGGTGAGCCGTCGAGTTGTTTGAGCGAGAAATCCGTAACCCGCGAACCGGGTTTGAAATCTTGTCCCGACATCCCGCTGGCCGCGCCAAGTGCCATCAGTAATAGAGCCGCCGTCCAACGCTTCATGCCGGTATTTTCTCAAAGAGCGGCGCGATCGCACAGCCGCCGCAAGCTTTCGAAGTACGGCGCGCGCGCCACGCCGCGTTCAGTGATGATGGCCGACACGTAACGGCTCGGCGTAACGTCGAATGCGGGATTCGCAACCTTAATGCCTTCGGGCGCCACCGCAACGCCCTGCACGTGCGTGACCTCTCTAGCGGCGCGCTCCTCGATCGGAATCCGATCGCCGGAGGCAAGCGTTAG
The DNA here is from genome assembly GCA_963808405.1 of uncultured Acidobacteriaceae bacterium. Taxonomy (GTDB): domain Bacteria; phylum Acidobacteriota; class Terriglobia; order Bryobacterales; family Bryobacteraceae; genus Bog-105. Next base: position 23,863 of record CAWEFG010000002.1, read on the forward strand.
ATCGAGCGTCGAAATCGGCGCGGCGACATAGAACGGAACTCCGTTCTCTTTCGCTAAAACGGCAACCGAATAGGTCCCGATCTTATTCGCGACATCGCCATTGGCCGCAATGCGGTCCGCACCGACAACCACGCAACCGATACGTCCGCTCTTCAGAAAATGACCGGCCATGTTGTCGGTAATGACCGTCGTCTCGATACCATCGCGCTGCAGTTCCCAAGCGGTCAGGCGCGCTCCTTGCAGAAACGGGCGCGTCTCGTCGGCAAAAACGTCGATCTTCTTCCCCATTCCGACCGCCGCGCGAATGACGCCCAGCGCTGTCCCGAACCCCGCCGTTGCCAAAGCGCCGGCATTGCAATGCGTCAATACGGTTTTTCCGTCGGGAACCAGCGGAGCGCCATGACGTCCGATCGATTCGTTGATGGCGATATCTTCGGTGCGAATTTCTTGCGCCTCCGCAATCAGGCGCGAGCGGATTTCCTTGAGTTCGAGATGGCGCACGGAACCGTACAGCTGCTTCATGCGCTCGATGGCCCAGAATAGATTCACCGCCGTAGGCCGGGTGTGGGCGAGAGCCTCGCAAATAACGGGCATGTCACGTTCGAGGTCCTCCGAACTATTCGCCCCGAGTGCGATCCCCATAGCCGCCGCAACGCCGATGGCCGGCGCGCCGCGAATAATCATGTTGCGGATCGCATCCGCCACTTCCGTGTAAGTGCGACAGGTGACGTAAGCCGTCTCGCGCGGCAAACGTGTCTGGTCGATCATGACCACGCCTTCGGGCGTCCACTGAATGGTCTCGACAGTGTTTTGCGTCAGGATAAGGGCGGAGCTCATCAGCTCTTGTATTTAGAAATCGCCAGCGCAATTATGAAAACTGCGTTGTAGCAGCCGTGCATGATTGTCGAAGGAATAATTGAGTTGGTTCGCGCGCGGAGCCAACCGAACACTGCGCCTGCCAGCGACACAGCCACGACATATTGCCAAGCCCACGCGTATTCAGGGGCATGCAGGGATCCGAATAGGAGTGCTGTTACTAAGATGCCGGCAATGACGCCAAAACTGCGTGAGAGCAGCGGCTGAAGGAAACCTCTGAAAAAGAGTTCCTCGAAAAAAGGCGCGATCGTGACTGCCATGACGCCGAAAAGCGCGAGTGAAAGAGGCGAATCCGTCAGCTTATCGATGGGCGAGGGAACCTTGGGCGTATGCAGCAGGGAAGCAACCCCGGCAACGGCAAACGCAAGCAATCCGCCGCCTAGCGCCGCGACGAGAGGATTGAAATTCGCGCGCCGCCAGCCCAGTGAGACAAGCACGGGCCTTTGATGGCGCATCTTCAGCACCACTCTAAAGCTCAAGTACACGAAGGCGTACAGCGCAAGCTGAGTGGGCCACAGCAGCGGAGTTGGATCCGTTTTCAGCTTCGGATCGAAGAGGAAACTCACCAGCACTCCGCCCCCGATCAGCAGAAACGAGAGGAACAGATAGCCCACAACCAGCGCCAGATCTACGTAGTCCCAGAAGGGCTCGCGAGGAGGCGAGGGCGGCAGCGGCGGCGGTTCTACGACCGGTTCAATGAGTGGTTCGACAGGCGAGGCGTCGGTGGAATCAGGCGGCATTTTTCGCCTTTCTCTTCTTGCGCAGCGCCGCAGCCGTATGGCTTTGGCGATTCTGCATCAATTCTTCCGGCGTCCCCGCGGCCACAATGTACCCGCCCTGCTCGCCGCCCTCCGGCCCAAGATCGATCAGATAATCCGCGCTCTTGATGACGTCCAGATGATGCTCAATTACCAGAACCGTATTGCCAAGATCTACCAGCCGTTGCAGCACGTCGAGCAAGTGGCGCACGTCTTCGAAATGCAGACCCGTAGTCGGCTCATCCAGCAGATAAAACGTCTTGCCAGTCTGCCGCTTGCTGAGCTCCTTCGCCAGCTTGATGCGTTGAGCTTCGCCGCCGGAAAGCGTCGTCGAGGATTGCCCCAGGTGAATGTAGCCGAGTCCCACTTCCGCTAACGTCTTGAGCTTGGCCTGAATTTGCGGAATGTTGCTGAGTATTTCCACCGCCTCCTCCACAGTGGATTCCAGTAAGTCGGCAATGCTCTTTCCCTTGTATTTCACTTGCAGCGTTTCCTGGTTATAACGCCGCCCCCGGCACACATCGCACGTGACATACACATCAGGAAGGAAATTCATCTCGATGCGCTTCAGGCCATCGCCCTGGCAAGCTTCGCAGCGGCCGCCCTTCACATTGAAACTGAATCGCCCGGCTTTATAGCCACGCTCGCGCGATTCCGGCAGCATCGCATACAATTCCCGGATGGGCGTGAAGAGGCCCGTATACGTCGCAGGATTCGAACGCGGTGTGCGGCCGATGGGCGATTGATCGATCTCGATCACTTTGTCGATATGTTGCAATCCGAGGATCGCGTCGTGCGCGCCGGGTTCCTGACTGGATCCGTAGACTTCTTTCGCCAGCGCCCGATACAGAATGTCGTGAACCAGCGTGGATTTGCCGCTGCCCGAGACGCCGGTCACCACGATGAACGTGCCCAGCGGGAAAATCGACGTCGATGTTTTTCAGGTTGTGTTCCCACGCGTCCTTCACGGTCAGCTTCAGTCCATTGCCCGTGCGGCGAATCAGCGGCGCGCTGAATTGCCATGTGCCCCGAAAGATATTCGCCAGTGAGCGAATGCGGCGCCTGCATGATTTGCGCGGGGCTGCCCTGGGCAATCAAATCTCCTCCCAGGCGGCCTGCGCGCGGCCCCAAATCGATGACGTAATCGGCGCGCTCGATGGTCTCGGCATCGTGCTCTACCACCAGAACAGTGTTCCCAAGATCACGCAAATGATGGAGCGTATCGAGCAAGCGCCCGTTATCGCGTGGATGCAAACCGATCGACGGCTCATCGAGCACATAAAGCACGCCGCGCAATTTCGAGCCGATCTGAGTCGCCAAGCGGATGCGTTGCGCCTCGCCCCCGGAAAGCGTCGCCGACGATCGCTCCAGACTCAGATAATCGAGGCCCACGGCGCACAGAAACTCCAGACGGTTCTGGATTTCTTCGACTACCCGTCCCACAACTTTCAGCTCCCGATCGTTGAACTGCCACTTCCGAATCATCGGCAAGGCGCGGGCAATGGGCATCGCCGTAAATTCGGCAATCGAGCGGCCTTTCACCTGAACGGCAGGCTGGCCGGCTTCAGCCGTTGCCCTTTGCACTCGGGGCACTGCGTCGGCGACATGTAATCCATCAGCCACTCCCGATATCCTTCACTCGCCCGCTGAAAGCTCTCGTCCAAAATCTTCAGAATGCCCGGGAATTGCCCGTTCCCATACACCAGCAACGTGCGCGCTTTCTTCGGCAGGTCTTCGAACGCAACCGACAGATCGATCCCGTGTACCTCGGCGGCTTCGGTAAGCTCGGAATTCATGTAAGAGGAGCTGGACCCTGGCCCGAGAGCGCCATCCAGCAGCGGTTTCGAAGGATCGCAAATCACCTTCAGCGGATCGAACGCCCACGTGTTCCCGACTCCGTTGCATGTTTCACACGCTCCATAAGGGCTGTTGAAGGAGAAGGAGCGCGGCTCGAGTTGCGGAATGCTGGTGCCGTCGTTCGGGCAGGCCAGCTTTTCAGAATACAATCTTTCGGCTCCGTCGACGACTGCCACGATGACCAGTCCGTCGGCCCACTTCAGCGCGGTTTGAATCGAATTCTCCAGCCGCTGCTCGATTCCCGGCTTCACAACCAGGCGATCGATCACTACTTCGATGGTGTGATTCTTGCGCTTGTCCAGCTTGATGGGTTCATCCGGCGACCGCAGCTCGCCATCGATGCGCGCGCGAAACCCGGCCATGGCAATGGCCTCGAGCTCCTTTTTGTACTCACCTTTGCGTCCACGGGCGATCGGCGCAAGAATCATGATCCGTGCATCTCGATGCTGCGTGAAAACCTGTTCCAGAATTTGACCCGGCGATTGCCGCGCGATCTCCGCGCCGCATAAAGGACAGTGTGGAATGCCCACCGAAGCATAAAGCAAGCGGAGATAATCGTAAATTTCCGTCACCGTCCCTACCGTCGACCGCGGACTTCGCGAAGTGGTCTTTTGTTCGATCGAAATGGCCGGACTCAAGCCGTCAATCGAATCCACTTCGGGCCGCTCCATCTGATCCAGGAACTGGCGCGCGTACGGCGATAGCGTCTCGACGTAGCGGCGCTGCCCTTCGGCATAGATCGTGTCGAAGGCAAGCGAGCTCTTTCCCGGAACCGCTCAGCCCCGTAATCACGGTGAACGTGTTTCTCGGAATTTCGACACTGATATTTTTAAGATTGTGCTGGCGCGCGCCATGCACCGAGATACGATCTAACATTCGGACAAGCTATCTCCATTGTCCGTCACCAGCGTGCGGGAGCTGAACCGCGCGCGCGGCAAGCGTTATGTTTTTCAGTATTGAAATATGGCAAAGAATTTCAAAGACCTCACCGAACGCGAGATCCTGGCCCTTGCTGTCTCTCTCGAAGAAGAGGACGGCCGGATTTACGGAGAGTTTGCAGAGGCAGTACGCGAGACGTATCCCGCGACAGCCAAGCTCCTCGATGAAATGCAGGCCGAAGAATCGGACCATCGCTCCCGTTTGATCGAACTGTATCGATCCCGATTTGGAGAGCACATCGCGCTGATTCGCCGTCAGGACGTAAAAGGATTTGTGTCCCGCCCACCCGTTTGGCTGGTTGAGCCGGTCGGCCCTAAAGCAATTCGCAAGTCGATTGAGGGTATGGAATCGGAGACCCGCCGCTTCTACACACTGGCTTTGGAAAAGACCACGGATGCGTCTACCCGCAAGTTGCTTGGCGACCTTGCGGAGGCGGAGGCAAAGCATACTGCCGCGGCGGAGACGATCGAGAAAAGGCAGTTAACTCCCGAAGTCCGTCAGGGTGAAGACGAGGCGTATCGCCGAATGTTCATGCTGCAGTTCGTTCAGCCTGGATTGGCCGGGCTGATGGACGGCTCTGTTTCGACGCTTGCCCCCGTTTTCGCCGCCGCCTTTGCAACCCAAAAGAGCTGGGATGCATTTCTAGTCGGGCTGGCGGCATCCATCGGCGCGGGCATTTCCATGGCGTTTGCGGAGGCGCTTTCCGACGACGGCTCTTTAACGGGACGAGGACGGCCTGCCGTGCGCGGCCTCATCACCGGCATAATGACAACAGCGGGTGGAATCGGGCACACGCTCCCGTTCCTGATCGCCGATTTCCGCGTAGCGACGACCATCGCCGTAATCGTCGTAGCGCATTGAATTGGCCTTGATCAGTTGGATCCGCCAGCATTATATGGACACGCCACTGGTTCGAGCGGCCCTGCAGGTCGTGCTCGGCGGCGTACTGGTATTCATTGCCGGAATCCTGATCGGCAATGCAGGGACATAATCTTCGAAGAGGGAACCTGATGGCCACGCTGGGAATGATCGAATACGCGGACGCAAGCCCGGAAGTGCTCGAGATCTACGACGACATCATGGCTACGCGCAAAACGGACTCGGATCAACAATTTCTGGAAGGCGCTTGCCACGAATCCGGAGACGCTTCGCACGGACCTGGGAAGGCGTCAAAGAAGTCATGGCTCCAGGCGCGCTCGACGCAGTAACAAAAGAGCTGATTTATCTTGCCGTCAGCGCCACCAATCAATGCCCGTACTGCATGGCGTCTCATTCCGCATCGGCGCGGAAGAAAGGCATGACCGACGAAATGTTTGGCGAGCTGATGGCGGTCGTAGGCATGGCCAATCAGACCAACGCTCTCTCGAGCGGTTACCGCGTAGAGATCGACGAACAATTTCAGTCGAGCATTTGAATCTTTCAACATGCTGCTGGCCAATGTGGTCGAGACCTCCAGCCGCATTGCGGGCACCACAAAGCGCCTCGCGAAAGCGGATTTTTTGGCGGATCTGCTGAAGCGGCTCCATCCCGAAGAGGTCGAAATCGCGGTGGCATTTCTTTCCGGAGGAATTCGCCAGGGGCGCATCGGCATCGGTTACGCCGGGCTGCGCGATGCAGCGGCCTCGCAAGCCGAAACTCCCAACCTGGAAATCCTCGAAGTGGACCACGCGCTCGAAGAGCTTGCTGCCGTTGAAGGCTCCGGCTCCGAGCAGCGCAGACGTGAACTGGTGCGCCGCATCTTCCATCGCGCAACAAGCGATGAACAGCAGTTCCTGACCAAACTTCTGCTCGGCGAGTTGCGGCAAGGCTCGCTCGAAGGGTTGATGATCGAGGGCCTCGCGAAAGCCTCTGGAGTTTCCGCCGAACGTATCCGCCGCGCCGCGATGATGGCTGGAGGCGCGGCAACCATCGCACCCGCCGTCCTCGAAAAAGGGGAAGCCGGGCTTTCGCAATTTGATATCCAGTTGTTCCGTCCGGTCCAGTCGATGCTGGCCCAAACCGCCGAAGACGTGCCGGATGCTCTTCAACAATTGGGAGAAGCTGCGCTCGAATATAAGTTCGACGGCGCTCGCGTGCAAGTGCATAAATCAGGCGACCAAGTCGCGGTGTTTTCCCGCAGATTGAACGATGTCAGCGCCGCAGTTCCGGAGGTGGTGCAAGCGGTTCGCGCCTTGCCGGCGAGAGATCTTATTCTCGATGGCGAAGTTCTCAGCCTGGATACGAACGGACGCCCTCAGCCTTTTCAAGTCTCCATGCGAAGATTCGGACGCAAATTGGACGTCGACAGTATGCTCGCCGAGCTGCCGATGACGCCCTTCTGGTTCGACCTGATTTATTTGAACGGCAGTTCGCTCGTCGATGAACCCCAAGCCCGCCGGTTCGCAGCACTTTCCGAGCTCGCGCCCTCGGAGTCGCTGGTGCCCCATCTGGTAACCGCAAACGCCGCCGAAGCCGAGGATTTCCTGCGCGGGGCACTTGAACAGGGCCACGAAGGAATCATGGCCAAAGCGCGAGAAGCGAGTTACGCTGCCGGGGCGCGTGGCCAAAGCTGGCTAAAGGTCAAACAGGCTCGCACTTTGGATCTGGTCATCTTGGCGGCCGAGTGGGGCAACGGCCGACGGCAAGGCTGGTTGAGCAATCTCCACCTGGGCGCGCGCGACACCCAGAAGGGCGGCTTTGCCATGCTCGGCAAAACCTTCAAGGGACTCACCGATGAAATGCTCGCGTGGCAGACGCAGGAATTTCTCAAAATTGAGATCGCGCGTGACAAGTACACTGTTTATCTGGAACCAAAGCTGGTCGCCGAAATCGCTTTCAACGAGATTCAGATCAGCCCCCGATACGAAAGCGGCCTCGCGTTGCGATTCGCCCGCGTGAAGCGCTATCGCCCCGACAAATCCGCCGATCAGGCCGACACTTTTGAAACCGTTCAGAAACTTGCGGGCCTCACACTCTAACGTGCCGTGGGATGGGAACGCCCGCAACCCGTTCACGGCATCCGGGTTTACCCTCCGACGCATTTGCACGCGCGGCAGTTTTGCCGTAGTCTGGAAGGGCATGATGGTAACGCTCGACATGCCGAAAGAGATAGAGGCGCAATTCGCCGCAGCCGCGCAGGCGCGAGGCGTGCCCCTGTCTGATTACGTGCGGGATTTCATTGTTGAGCATTATCAAGAGGCCGCGGACGATCTTCGCACGGCGCAAGAACGCCTTGCCGACCCTCAACCCGGCATCACCTCTAACCAGTTGCGCAAGAACCTTGGCTTGGACGGTTGAATACGACCCACGGGTTGAAAAAGACCTGAAGGCCATTGACCGGGCAATGCAGCGGGAAATTCTCAACTACATGGACACCCGGATTGCCACGGACGAAAACCCGCGCCGCTTCGGGAAGCCCCTGCGTCATGAGCTTCGCGGGCTGTGGCGTTATCGGGTTCGCGATTACCGGATTATTTGTGACATTCGGGAACAAACCCGCTTGGTGTTCGTTCTGACCATCAAGCACCGTTCGACTGCTTACGGTTAAGCCGCCGCCATACTACAAATACGGTCCTTTGGGACGCGCGTCAGTTGAACCCGTTGTTGGTTGCGTGCTACAAACTCGCCTTAACATGAGCGTTAAAGGACGGCAAATTCGCAGGCACAGGTCTTAGCGCTTCAGGACAGCCGCAGTAGAGGTAGACCTTGTTCATCCGCCCATTTTCAGCTAGGGTAGAACAAAAGGCGAATCGATGAATTTAGCTCTCGATGTCCTCTCACCCGTTCACGCCTTGGCCGAACGATTCGAGCGATCCATGCAGCAGGACGGTTCGCCCATTCGCGCGGTCCGTCATCAACCCGCAAAACCTGCCAAGTTCGCTGGGTTTCCCGCCGCCCTGAATCCGCTTCTTCGCGCCGCTCTGAGCGCCCGAGGAATCGATCACCTCTACAGCCATCAAGCGTCGGCCGTCGGACATGCGCTGGCGGGTAAGAACACGGTCGTCGTTACTCCTACCGCCAGCGGTAAGACTCTGTGCTACAACCTTCCCGTCGTTCATGCCGATTCTGGCGAACCCGAGCGCACGGGCCATTTATTTTTTTCCCACCAAAGCGCTGGCCGAGGATCAACGGTTGGAGCTGCAGCCCCTCAATGATGCCGATAGGAGGACAGATCACCTGCCACACTTATGACGGCGATACGCCGCAGGACGCCCGCCGCGTCCATTCGTGAGAAGGCGAATATCGTACATGACAAATCCGGACATGCTGCACACCGGAGTTCTTCCCCATCACACGAAATGGGCCAAGCTGTTTCAGAACCTTGCGATACTTCGTGATCGATGAGCTGCATTATTATCGGGGCGTGTACGGCAGCCATCTCGCGAATATTCTCCGCCGAGTGAAGCGGATCTGCGAATTTTACGGCTCAAATCCGCAATTCATTTGTTGCTCGGCCACGATCGCCAATCCTAAGCAGTTGGCGGAAGCCATTACCGATCAGCCCTTTGAAGTGGTTTCGGAAAACGGCGCTCCGTCCGGCGACAGTTATTTCATCTTTTACAATCCGCCGGTCGTGAATCGTCGGCTCGGCATTCGGCGCAGCTATCTGCATGAGACGCGGCGGATCGCAATCGAATTCATTCGGCAGAAGCAACAGACGCTGGTCTTCACCAACAACCGGCTGGCTACCGAAGTTCTTACTACCTATTTAAAGAATGCGTGTTCCCATCTACCGTTCTCGAATGAGGCGATCCGCGGTTACCGTGGCGGATATCTTCCGAAGGAGAGGCGACAGGTTGAACAGGGCTTACGCAACGGAAACATACGAGCGGTGGTCTCAACCAATGCCCTGGAACTCGGCGTCGATATCGGATCGCTTGATACGGTTGTGCTTGCCGGGTACCCGGCACCATTGCCTCCACATGGCAGCGAGCCGGGCGCGCGGGCCGGCGGCAGGCTTCATCCATCGCGGTGATGGTTGCGTCCAGTGCGCCTCTGGATCAATACATTGTTGAGCACCCGGACTACTTCTTCGGCTCTTCGCCGGAAGAGGCCCATATCAATGCCGACAATCTGGAGATTCTTTTTGAGCCACTTGAAATGTGCGGCGTTCGAATTGCCGATTCGCGATGGCGAGCAGTTTGGAAAGCACGACACGGCCAAGCTATGCAGTTCTTAGCCGATGATTTGCATTTACTGCATCACTCCGGCGATTGCTGGCATTGGGTAAGCGACAGTTATCCCGCCGACACCGTAAGCCTGCGCGCCATCACCAGTGACAATTTCCTGGTGGTAGACATCGCAGTGATCACCAGATCATCGGTGAAGTGGATTTCCCTTCGGCATTGACAACCTTGCATGAAAAAGCCATCTACCTTCACGATGCACGCCAATATCCAGGTAGAGAAGCTGGATTTCGACGGACGAAAGGCGTTTGTTCGCCAGGTCGATTCGGATTATTTCACCGATGCGATCGTGTATACGCAGGTCAGCGAATTCGCGGAATTTGAAAACGCGATTGCCGCTGCGCCATCTGCTGGCGCGATGCCGCTCATGGCGAAGTTCGCGTGAAGCGTCAGGTAGTCGGCTTCAAGAAAATCAAGTTCTACACGCACGAAAACATCGGCGCGGGGAACTATCATTGCCGGAGCAGGAGATGCACACTACCGCATTTTGGCTGCGTTTTCGGCAGGTTTCTTTGAAGATTTCGATGGCTTCTCAGCAGTTGATCTGCAGGATGCGGTGCACGGCTTGGGGAACGTGCTGAAGACGGTTGCAGCGTGCTGCTGTTAAGCGATCCGCGCGATCTGGCCGTAGCCGTTCTCGATGATTCGAGCCAGGAGGCCGACGCATTTCGGCCGCACCTGCTTCTCTATGACAACTATCCCGGCGGAATCGGTCAAAGCGATCCGCTATTTCGCCGCAGGCGGGAAGTTCTCCTTGCCGCCCTGGAACTGTGCGTCTGCTTGCCCTTGCGATTCGGGATGCCCGAGTTGCGTCGGTCCGCACAATGAGATCGGTTCGCGCGGCAAGGAAGGCGCGATTAAGATCTTGCGAAAGACCTTGGCGCTTGGACTGAACCTATTCAGCGACTTGCTGAAGGATCGTTATCCTCAGGGAAAACAGATATCCGGATGGCGGAGCATACAGGGACTTCAAAACCTGGAGCCGTTTCCGCAAATAGCGGCTCGGCAGCTGTCGCGGCCCTGTCTCGACATCGATGTCGCAGCAAATCCCATGCAGGTACAGCGTCAATGTGTCTATAAAAGACTGCCGAACGTAATCGGACGATAACGGGCTATCGCGCTTGATATTCGTCTGGCGCCGCAGCAGCGTCTGCTTCGCCTGCCAGCTCTCATCGTCCACTTCGCCATGCACGCTGTTGATGAGCTCGTCCCGGATCATCGCCTTGTATTCTGCCGCCGCTGCAGCCGACCATTTGTCCGCAACCAGCGCGGCCAACCTGCGGTACAGCCGGTAATGATACTCAGCCACATCCTGTTCTTTCAGAGCGAAGACCAGCACGGTTTCGTTTTCAAAGCTGACTTGCGATGCCCACGATTGTTGTCCGTCCGCGGGACGCTCCGCTACCACGAAGTCCGCCACTTTCTCCAGCGCTGCACGGGTCTTCCTCTTCGTTGTGGTCCGTTCGCTCGGAGCGCTCCAGATAGGGAACCAGCAAAATCGAGATGCGCGGCAGCATGGCCGCAATCGCCGGGGGAAGTGCAGCGACAGGTTCTTCCAGATATTCCTTCACCAACTTCTTCACTCATGGGACCGATGCGCAAAAATACCCGAAGGTATTGCTCAAAGGAATGACGTCGCCGCGGAATCGTTCCGCAAACTGACCGACACTGACTTTGGCAAGGCTGGATTGAGCCGGAATCGGAAGACTGGGCTCTCGTTGGCTGGGCATCTACTTTTCGATCTCGATTCTAGCAAAGGGCCCCCGCAGCCCGGTGCCGATCGGCCGCCGGACGCGCGGGTCAGTCGGCGGCAGCGCCTGTAGCGTTCGGCTTCGCTCCAATGAAAACACCAGAACCAGTAACAGGTCGCGACTAGTCACGATGCCGCCGAGGTTGATTGCCGTCGATGACCGGCAGGCAATCTCGGCTTGAGATGAGACCCAGAAATTGACCGGCATCCTCCACCGGCAAGTGCCGGATATGGCCCCCGTCCATCATGCTTGCGGCCACTGCTGGCCATCTTTCACAAACTCTCGAGATAAGCCACCAGAGCTTTCATAGATGGGGATGGCAGATCCAAGGGCGCCATGCCGCCCGCGATCATCTTCGCAGAGGGCGATTTGAGCAAGGCGACAAGCTGTTCGGCGGACACGCGTTGGCGAATATTGACAAGCTTCGGAGCGGCAGCAGTGCCCACTCCGGCATCGCCGTGGCACGCATTGCACGATTGCGCTTGATAGATCTGGGCGCCTTGCGCGACGAGCGGATCGGCGGGAGCAGCCGCTAATATGGACGATTGCGCCGCTTCCGGCGCGAAGGGCTGCTTCATGAATTCTTCCGTTGCTTTCTGTTGCGCTACCAATTGCGCCGCATAGCCCGGATCGCCATGATCGCTCCGGTAGCTGGTAACTCCTAATCCGAAGAGTGCCAAAAAGATGAATACATATGTACCCACCGCTAGGGGACGTTTCCAGGGCCGCCGCTCCATGCGCCGGTCCAGAAATGGCAGACTTGCGAAGAAGAACGCGATGAGGCCCGGAATGACAACCACTCCCAGGAACGACAGCGATCCCGGCCAGTATTTCAACCACTGAAAAATCGGAATGTAGTACCACTCCGGCCGTGGCAAATAGCGCGTGTCCGCGGGATTCGCTTGCGGGCCCAGATCGAAGGGCGCAAAGTGGGCAATAAGTGCGAGCACGAGGATAATCACGAGCGCGAATATCGCATCGACGATCACTTGGCGTGGGTAAAACGGCTCGGTCGGTTGTTGGGGAGCAACTGCATTTTCTGAAATGGGTCCGGCCGCGCCTGCTTTTCTGAACAGGTAAACGTGAAGTGCCACGAAGGCAAAGATCGCCGCCGGAACCCCGAGCACGTGCGCCAGGAAGAAGCGGGACAGGGTCAGGGTACCCATGTCCGCGCCGCCTCGCAGCAAGGCCTTCAGCCACGCGCCGATCAGCGGAACTTCACCCGCAATGTTCGTTCCGACCGCCGTGGCGAAGTACGCCTTCTGATCCCAAGGAAGCAGGTAACCGGTGAACGCCATACAGAGCACCAACGCAAACAGGACACAACCGGAAAGCCATAGCAGTTCCCTCCGCCCCTTGTAGGAACCGTAAAGAAAAGTCTGAGTAACGTGCAGCAGCAACAGAATGACCATCGCGCTCGATCCGTAGGCGTGGATGCTGCGCAGGAAGGAACCGGCGGTTACGGCTTTCGCCATGTAGGCCACGCTGGTATGCGCGTGATCGGCGGAAGGAACGTAATACAGCGCCAGGAACACTCCCGTAATTACTTGAGACATAAATATGAACAGGAGCGCTGAGCCAAACACGTAAGCAAAACGCGCGCCGCCGGGGATCGGCTCATCGAGAGCCTCGCTCATGACGCTATCCAGTCCCGTGCGGCGGTCAAGCCAGCGCAGGAAGCGGTTACGAGAGTTATCAGCCACCGGATTCTTCAACCGATAACCTCTTTTGTCGGCACCAGTTGGCGGAAGTACTGGTAACGGACCATAAGCCGTCCGTTCTGGATTTGGGTTTCGAGCGTGTCCATCCCGCGCGGAGCAGGGCCGCCGATTTTCGAGCCGTCCGGCGCGAACGCGGCAGCATGACAAGGGCACACGAATTGGTGCTTCGAATCGCGCCACTGCACCGAACAGCCAAGATGTGGACACACCGCGGATAGAACTTGCAATTGATTGCTCGTGTTCCGGGCGATGTACACTACCTTCTCGGAAATCGTCTTGCGCCACCCGTCCACCTGTTCCACGGTGATCGATCGTTGGACGGGCGTCGACACCGATGCAGGGTCGGGCACTGGTCCGGCATCGGACCACTTGACCTCGGTTGTAAGAACCCGCACCGGATACAACGAGAAGCGAATGAGTGGCACAGATAACGCTGCGCCCACTCCCGCAGCGCAGAGACCCAACAGCCAGCCGAGGTACGACCGGCGGCTCGGGGAATCAAACTTGTTGGCTTCGGCAGGACTCACGATTCCTCCCTAGCGGGTGCTCAGCTCTTGCTTGCGATGCTGCGAATGTACGCGACAAGGTCGTGGATATCGCCGGAACTGAGGGTCTTGCCATATGCCGGCATGGGAGGTTTCCCGTTAGTGATGAAGGCGGCAAGCTGGTCGTCGGTTTGCTTTTGCACTTCGGGAGAACGGAGATCGCGAATCTTTAGTCTCTGTCCCATCGGCGTGTTGCCGCTGCCGTCCGGTCCGTGGCACATCGCGCATTTCGCCTTGAACGTGTCTGCGCCTGACGGTGCCGGCGCAGAGAACGCGCTGAAGCTGAAAATGTAAACCGGAAGCGCAAGAAGCGATCCAGCGGCAAACCACCTTCGCATTTGGCGATTGATGTTTTTCATTTGAAATACCTCATCAACTTTATTTGGAATTACCTCGCGTAACGTAGTGACACGGATATCAGGTTTGCGCGGAAATTGCGCGCAGCTACAGGCCCAGGCGGCGACTTCTCGTCGTAATCGTAAAGATTCCAGCCGGCTTTGAAGGTGACATGCCTGGCAACATCGACGGCAAGTGCGGCAGTTGGAAGATGATAATTTATGGCCGCTGGACCAAGCGGCGCATACGGGCTCAGAAGCAGATTGCTTCCGGTGGTGCTGGTAATGGTGTAACCCGCGGTAACGGTAGTACGCGCAATCGGCTTGACCATTAAATTGGCAGACCCGAAGTTATCGATGTCGTGGTAATAAGAAAGCGCCGTCAGATACCCGAGTGGACAAGTGGGGGTAGTCGTCGCAAATGCGGGCACCGGCGTTTCGACAAAACATACATTCAGATTGGTGAGGAAGTCATCATAAACGTAATTCACATCCAGCCCCCACCGCGCCGAGAACGGCAGCACCGCGCCGAATGAAAAACTGCGGTTGTGCTGTAAGTTTCCCAATCCCGCCGCTAAGTCCCGCATCTCCTGGATTCGCGCGTTAGCGTGAAGATCCAGCCATTTTTTCGGCGTATAGATCGCTTTCACGCGGTACAGTTGCATGTGCCGCGGCATGATGTTCGTAAAAACGTTGTCGGAATAGTTAATTTCCATGTCCGCATTCAAGCGCAGCCCATGCAGGGGTTGCGCCGCAATGCCAAGCAAGCCGGCTTGAGTATTGATCTCGACGCCTGCGGCGGAGATGCTGCTTATCGAAGCCTGGCATTCTCCGTTCACCAGCGCGGCCGCGCAGCCGCCACGGTTCGGCAGCGTCGGAAAGTAGGTCAACAGCGCCGCCGTACTGCCGTCTACCACAATGTCTTGCCGCTCGAAGCGATACCCGATATAGCCGGTCAGGTTACTCGCAAAGTCGTAATGCAGTTCCAGCGTATTGCGCTTTTGATTTTGCGCCTGAAACATCGAATAGGATGTCGCCGTCAGGTCCGGGGCCGAGCCCGCCACGTGTTGCGGACACCCCGCCGCGGTATATGGCGGCGGGCACGCGGAAGAGGGGAACGTATTCGGCGGCACCAGCGCGTTAGTACCAAATAGATAGCTCTGAAGGAACGCCGCTCCGCTCGGAATTCGGTAATCGTACCAGCGGAACTGATCGTCTATTGAGAATCGTTCCGTTACCTCGTAGGTCACGCCGCCGTCTGCGCTGGTTGTGATCTCCTGAACGGAACCTTTCCCCGTTAAGACGCTCTGTTGCTGGCGGCCTGTCGTATCGATGCCGTTGAATATCTCCGCCGAGTTCGGCAAGTGAGTCTGCGCTCCCGTATAGCTCGCTCGTCCGGTCACGTGTAATCGCCGGAAGTAACTCGTTTGGAAGCCAAGCTGTTCGGTCGGTATGTCGGTGTAATAGGGTGCAACATCCGAATAGCCCGTGTAGAGGTTACACGTCGGATTCACGAAAGATCCTGCGAACGGTGCCGCGCACGGGCTGCCATTGCCAAAAGAAATGCCCAGATTTACCGGTGTTCCGTTTGAAAGCGAGTAGGGAAAGTTGTTCAGGAAATCGTTCGGGTCGCTCTTGTCGTGCGTATAGAACTGGTCGTAGCTGATGCGGGTGCGCTCGGCCGGATGCCACGAAATGCCGAAGTGATACGAATCGCTGACGTCGCGCCACTGCTGGTACAGCTCCGCCTCGGTACCTTCATGCACACTTGTTAGCGATGGCCCGCCATTGTTGCAGTGTGAATAGCCCAAGACGAACTGCGCCTTCGCATCGGGAAACAATGTCAGATTCAGATCCAACATCTTGCGCGACAGATCGAGCAGCGCCGGCGAGACGTTGACCGGAATGAAAGGCGTCGCCGTGGGCGGGGTTAGCGGATTTCCAAGCAGATTGTAATCCCAGAAATTGATGTCGCGGCGCCAGCTGCCGGTAAAGTCATACCAGTGATGCTTGCTCGCACGCAGTTGCACGAGCTCGTTGGGGTCGCCTCCCAATCCAAAGCTGCTTTCACTCAGATCGTCAAACATCCGGCCATCGTGATTAGTTGAGTGCATCTCGAGCGACTGGTCCATCAACCGCACGCCGGGTTGTAGGTTAACGAAGGTTGCGTACACATCCGCATTTCCCGTGTTCGAAAGAGCGCGTCCTCCGAACTCGACCGAAAAATGCGTTTCATAGCCTTTCCACAGCGTCGGTGTTTCGGCAACCGGCGGGTACCACCTCGGACGGCGGCGTCTTTGCTTGGTGTGCAAATTGCGTCCCGTTCGGGTCTGCAAGTGTTTGACTGGGCGCCGCTGGCGCTTGCGCCGGCGCTTGGGTATTCGTGGCGGTTTGCGCCCCGAGTACAATGCACAGCGTCAGACCGGAAATGCAAAATGAAGTCGTTTAGATCAATCGCATCTCTATCGCTTAAAAAGAAAAGGATCGGTGTTCGATCCATGTATGGCCACATGGCACAGAACGCATTGCGAAAACTTAGTGGCCTGGTTATGAAACGTCGGGATTCCCGGCGCGATCGATTTCGCCAAGATGGCCGAATGGCACTCCAAGCAGACCTGATTCACTTGCGGACGCGTCAAAAGGTGCGGATTGGTCGAGCCGTGCGGATTGTGGCACGCTACGCAACCCTGTTCCTTTAACGGCGCGTGCTCAAACACAAACGGTCCGGCTGTATCTACATGGCATTTTGTGCAAACCAGCCTTTGCCACGAGCTGGTTCGCAGGTTGTGCGGAAGAACGGAGCCATGCGGATTATGACAATCCGTGCACGACATCAAACCCTCATTCACGCGGTGATGTTCCGGCTTCGAGAAATCCGGCTCCACATCGCGATGGCATCCGTAACACAATCGCGGTTGAGCGGACTTAAGGAGGTTATGTGCAACCGTCGACGCGTGGATAGAGTGGCAGCTGGTGCATCCGACGCCATTGGTCAGATGCGGTGAACGCATGAAATTCTGATGGCTTTCGCTGGTCTCGTGGCAAGCCAGGCAGCGCTCGCTCGACTCCTTGGGGTTCAGCGTGGTAAATCGAATGATTTTTGTGGGGTCGCCGCCCGAATCGACGTGCGCCTTTCCCGGCCCATGGCAGCCCTCGCACCCTTGCCATTGGGGGCCTTTGCGCTTGCCCGTCTCTGTTTTCCAGTGCGCGCTGCGATCGTAGCTCGCCGCCTCCGGTTCATGGCACGTCTTGCATGTGTCCGGTCCGACGTACAGGGAAGGGTCGGAGGGCTGGTTTACGGGATTCAAGTTCCGCTGCGGGACGGCGGCT
This sequence comes from uncultured Acidobacteriaceae bacterium, assembly GCA_963808405.1. Taxonomy (GTDB): domain Bacteria; phylum Acidobacteriota; class Terriglobia; order Bryobacterales; family Bryobacteraceae; genus Bog-105. The sequence continues at coordinate 41,140 of CAWEFG010000002.1, forward strand.
AGCGGCGAACTGGCCACGATCAGGTAAATTGCGACTCGCGCGATCTCATGGGGCTTGCTCAAGGCTTTCTCAGCTCCTCGCGATTACAGCTTCGAGCGACACAAGTCGCGTGAACTCAGCTTAATCGGAGAAAAGAACCCTGTCTGTGACGGCGGTCACACCGGGCGTTTGGTCGGGCGGCTCTGCTCCGGCATGCGCAGCAGCGAGCACAAGTAGTTGCGATCGCGGACATACAAGTGAATGCCTCGTATCTCTACGACCCCACGTCTTCTCAAATCCGACAGTGCGCGCGTGATGCTCTCTCGCGACGCGCCGAGCAGTTGAGCAATTCGCTCGTGCGTGTGTGCGAGCGTGATCAGGTCGCCGCCTTCCGAATGGTTTTGTTGCATGTGAAGCAACCAGGCGGCCAGGCGCTGAGGAACCGAAAGGCCCGCTCCGATCAGCCGGATCTTGTCGTATGCCCGGTTGATGTTGCGGCTCAATTCTCTTCCGGTGTTCATCGCAGCAGGCGGAAAATGCTGCAGGAATCGTAGAAAATCGGACCGGGCAATCACGGCCACGCGCGTGTTCTCCACCGCCTCTGCCGACACTTCATGCCCGTGACCTGAAATCGCAGAACTTAATCCCAGTACTTCGCCGTGCTCCGATAATCCCAACATCAGGGCATTGCCGATGCACGAGGAAAACGTCAGCGTGGTCGCTCCTTCGCAAACGATCATCAGCTCATGGACCGGCTTTCCTTCGTCGAAGAGCCGGTCCCCGGCGGCAAACGTTCGGACCTGTTTTATCTTGTCAAGCTCGATGAGGGCTTCTCTCGGCAGGTCACAGAACGAGTTCGGCTTCCGATATTTGCAATTCTGGCAATTTGAGAACACCGGTACCGGCAGATCAGACATCGCTTTTTAAGCGTATAACTCCGCTGTTACACTTGAGGCAAAAGCAGTGCAGTTTCTGGTTTCGGCGGGTGAAGCGTCGGGCGACATGTACGCCGCCGGGGTGGTTTCCCGCCTGGTCGAAGCCTGCCCCACTGCGAAATTTTATGGCTGCGCTGGACCGAAATTACAAGCGGCCGGCGTCCAGCCCGTGGTCGATTCGGCCGCGCTGTCGGTGGTCGGACTCGCCGAAGTCGTCGGCCATCTTCCTCGCATCTACGGCGAATATCGCAAGCTGATCCGTTTTGCGAAGCACCATCCGCCGGACGCGGCGCTCCTGACCGACAGCCCCGACTTTCATCTGCGTCTCGCCGGGCACCTGAAGCGCTTAGGCGTCCCCATCTTCTATCTCGTGGCGCCGCAGGTGTGGGCTTGGCGCCAAGGCCGCGTGAAAAGTATCCGGCATCGCGTCGACAAGCTCTTCTGCCTGTTTCCGTTTGAAGAAGCCTGGTTTCGCGAGCGCGGCGTGGACGCCATATATATAGGTCATCCTCTCGCGAACCTCGCGCGCACAACCGTCACCAGAGAGGAGTTCTTCGAACGCCACCAACTCCCTCGGGCAAATCCGTTGTTAGTCTTGCTTCCCGGCAGTCGCGAAGGCGAAGCCCGCAGGCATTTACCCGTTTTGTTAGAAGCAGTTGCGCGGCTTCGCACCAAGTTCCCACTTACCGTCATACTGGCCACGCCCAAAGGTTTTCCGGTTCGCGCCGCTTTTGAAAAGTTTCGGGAACGCGTTCAGGCGCTGTCCATCCAAATAATAGAAAACGAGACCTGGGATTGTATTGGCCATGCCGACCTCGCCCTTGCGGCCAGTGGAACCGTCACGATCGAGGCGGCGGTCTTGGGCACGCCTATGGTCACCTTCTATAAGGTGAACCCTCTGAGCTGGTGGGCAGGACGGCGCCTCGTAAAAGTTCCGTTCCTCTCGATGGTCAATTTGGTCGCCGGCCGCCAGATCGTCCCCGAGCTTATTCAGCACGACATGACCCCTGACAACATTGCCGCAGCAGCGTCAGAATTGCTGGCCGGAGCTGACCGCGCTGCCCGCATGCGAGCCGAGTTGGCCGGGGTGCGCGCCGCGCTTACACGCGAAGGCGATCCTTTCCGCCGGGCCGCGGACCTCATCCTCGAGGTCTGCCGCGACAAATGCGAACCTCGCCGCCGCCAATCTCAGGCGATTCAGGAGACAATAAGTTGATGATGCGCGGTCTTAGATGGACAGTTGTGTTTGCCCTTTCCGTTAGCCTGTGGGCGCAGGAGAAGCATCCCCGCATCGAAGTGCAAAAGTACACCATCGATGCGGATATCAACCCGCGCACGCAATCGATTGTCGCTACCGCGAAGATCAGCTTTACCTCGCTCGATACCGCCAATGACGCCGTCTTTGAATTGAATAATGCCTTAGCTGTCTCGAAGGCCGTTGACGCCCAAGGTAAACCGCTCGAAACTTCCCGGAATCAGCAGGACTTCACCGTGAAGGTCTCGTTCCCCACTGCTCTTCAGAAAAGTCAAGCGTGCGAAATTTCCCTGACCTATGACGGCAAGCTCACCGGTAACGAGGATTCGCCGGTCTCCGGAATCAAGTTCGCCGCGCTGCATCCGGATTTCGGATATTTGCTCTATCCCGCTCGCTGGTTTCCGGTAAATGGATACACGGTAAACCGCTTCTCGGCCGACCTGCGCATCACCACGCCCTCCGAATATCAAGTGATTGCGAGCGGAGACCTGAAAACCGATCGCGCCAGCGACAATCGGACGGTCTATTCCTTCCACTACGACAAAGCGAGCTTCCCCGGCAGCATCGCCATCGTGAAAGGCGATCCCATCCACGTTTCCTCCCAGGGCATCAGCACGAAAGTCTTTTTCCGCGACCAGGAAGCGGCCGCTGCCCAGGCGTACGGCGATGAAGTCGGCAAGATGATGACCTTCTTCACCACCGAATATGGACTCGCTCCTCAAGCCAATCTCACGCTGGTTGAGACCGAAGCGGGCGCGGTAAACGGATATTCCTCTCCCGGCATAATTTTCCTTGCGCCCGGCTCCATTACTAAACAGGTGAGCACCCGCGTGCTGGCCAACCAGCTCTCCCGCCAGTGGTGGGGCGTTTTGGTTTCGCCTGCCAACCGCAATTACTTATGGCTCATGAACGGACCGGCGCGTTTTTCCGAGCTGCTCTACCTCGAGCACACTGCCGGCCCCGGCGCGATGGAGGCCGACCTGAAGTCTACCTACATCGAAGCGCTGACCGTAAAAGATCCGCCGGTTTTGCAAGCCGCGCGCCTGGAGGATTATTCGCCGGAATATTGGGCTCTCACCGCCGCTAAGGGCGCAGCCGTGCTCAACATGCTCCGCAACGTCGTGGGCGACGCCAATTTTAAAAAGGGTTTGCATGCCTTCATGGATAAGTACAGCTGGCAATCCGCCAGCAGCGCCGATTTCCGTCAAGTGATGGAGCAGGTATCGGGCCAGGATCTGCGGTACTTCTTTATTCAATGGCTCGAATCGAGCGGTTCGCCCGAATTCAAGCTCGAATACACCGTGCTGCGAACCCCTCAAGGCTTTCGCGTGGTCGGGAAAATCAATCAGGATCTCGATACTTTCCGCATGCCGGTCGACCTTAGAATCGAGACCGAGGGCAATCCGGAAGACAAGAAAATCGAAGTCACCGGCACCTCGTCCGAGTTCAGCGTCGACACCTTCGGCAAGCCTCGCAAGCTGATCCTAGATCCGAACCACGTCTTACTGCGCCTCGATCCGAGCGCGCAAATTGCCGTCGCCATCCGCCGCGGCGAGCAGTTTGTCGAAATTAACGATGTCCAGAATGCTCAGAGGGAATATCAGAAGGCGCTCGAGGTGAATCGCAACAGTTCGCTCGCGCACTACCGCATTGGCGAGCTTTTCTTCAAACAAAACAATTGGCAATCGGCAGCCGACGAATTCCGCCGCGCCATCAACGGCGACCTGGATCCGAAGTGGACCGAGGTCTGGTCTCACGTGTACCTGGGGAAAATATTCGATGTCACCGGGCAGCGCGACCGCGCAGTGAACGAGTACAAGCAAGCCATCCGAACTCACGACAACACCGCCGGAGCGCAGGAAGAGGCCGCGCGCTATTCAACGAAGCCGTATGAGCAGAAGAATTCCGACACGTAATCCACTCCCATCGGAACCGGAAGCGTAAGCGCCCACGCGAAATCCTATGACTTCTTGCATCAAATAAATGGAACAGCTTACGACGATCAATCCACTAGTACTTATAGCGCTCTGATCTGTTGATAACCTGAAGGTGCCCGGGAAAGGGGATATCTTGGACGAGAAATTGAAGGAGTTGATGCAGGAACTGGGCAACGCAATCAACGAATCGCTTTCCGATTCGGATCGGATTGCGGGCGCAATCGGCGAAATCAAGAGCGCCGGCTACGACGTTTTCCTGGTCCTCGAAGCCACCATCGGATTTAACAAGCGTGAGGACGGCGATGAGGATTCCGAAAGCGACGACGGGGAAGAGCATTCGGATCGCCCGGTCCACTACGAATCGACCGGCAAGATCCGCCTCACCACCCAAGACCATAAATTCCTCCGCGCTCTGAAAATTTCGATCGACGAAGAGCACAAGTAGCGCGTTCGCTACTTTACAAGCTCCCGGTAAATAGAATAAGTCGCCCGCACGGCGCGATCCCACGTGAACAGTTTGGACCGCTCCCGGCCCCTGGCTGCCAGATCTGTTCGCAGATCGGAATCGCGGATCAGCCGCAGAAGCGCCGTTGCCAGTTCTTCCGTATCCTCCGGGTTCACCAGCAAGGCCGCATCTCCCGCAACTTCCACCAAAGCGGAACGATTCGACGTAATCACCGGTACTCCGTGCGCCATCGCCTCCAGGACAGGTATTCCGAAGCCTTCATCGAGTGATGGAAACGCGAAGATCGAGGCGCGCGCGTAAAGCCGCTCCAATTCCGGTCGCGTAAGATGACCCTTTACTTCGATGCGGTCACGGTAGCCGCTTTGCGCGATGCGCTCTAGGATTCGATCGGCGCGATAACCGGCTGCGGCCCCGGCCAGCACCAGCCGCCAGTCGTCCGGCATATGCTCAAACGCTTCGATCAGCCGCTCGACATTCTTGCGCGCCTGCAAGACGCCCACGAACAGAATGATGTTCTCTCGCTCGACGCTTTCTTCGCTCGATGGTTGACGGACGCCGTGATGCACCACCCGAATCCGCGAGCGATCGAAGCCGAGCAACCCGCTGACCTGGTTTGCCGTGAATTCCGATACCGCAATAATCAAATCCGAATTTGCGGCGGCGCGGCGAGCCTGTTCGGTAAACCGCGCCCTGAATTCCGGCGATGAATATTCCGCAGTCATCACGAACAGATCGTGAAAAGTTGAGACGACACGCTTCGCCGCCCGGCTGTCCACTCTCTGATTCAGCGCATGAAACAGATCCGCCCCAAACACCGGCAATAGCGGAAGCAACAACCTTCGCTTCACATTCGCGAGCGCAAGGTTTTTGGCTCGCGTGAACCGCTTCGGCCGGTAGTAATGCAAGAATTCAACGTCCGGGTAAGTCTCGGCCAGACCGGAAAGCAGCTCCCGCGAGTAGATCGCAATCCCCGACGGCTGCGGATCTACGCTGTAGCTAGCATCGAGCGCAATCCGCACGTTCCCAATGTTACAGTGGCCCGCGCAGGATCAAACACCTTAGGATCTCTGGGGAAGCGCGTATTTTCTGATCAAACTTAGTGCCTCGCCCACGACACTTACGATACAAAATGGATCTAAGGATCAACAGATGAATGCAAGCGACTTCTTCACCGGCCTTGTCCTGATTTCCTGCGGTATTCTCTCTCCGTCCAGTTTCCGTACCCCGGGTCAAGATAGCGCACCGCAAGATTGTATAAACTCAACCGGAACCTCGATTGAACCTGTAGCATGTCTCGGAATCCTTTCGCCTCGCCTGACCATAGAGCGCCAAAACGGCACCGCTACGACTTACGCGGTCCTTCAGACCAGCAAAGCGGTCAAGCCTAACACGCCAATAGACGTTTCGGTAAGCGCTGCGGCCAATCCCTCCGGAATGAAGTTAGATGAGGGAGGCGTACGAACCACAAAAAGGGTAACGGTCGTTCCAACCCAGAATCCGCAGGAGGTGCCCGTTATGCGGATTCATACCTCGAAGGACAACCAAACTTCAGGAACGTTGACGTATACTCTCAGTCTTCGAACAGGCGATCCGACGGTAAGAATCGTCGGCTCCCCCAAGGAGGTTACCGTGGTGAGCAATCCGTAGCCCAACGCGAGATCCGAAGCAACGCTTCCCGCACAATCCGCAGGCTGCAGCATATATCGCGCAAAAGATCACTTATGCCCCGACCGGCACAACGGTCCGAGTCAACTGTATCGCCAATCTGGTCTCGAACATAAGGGTGACGGATATTACTTCGGCGCCCAACCCAAACGCGGTTTGTCATCACTGACGGCAACATCAGGGAGATTTGCAATGAGATTAAACCTATACATCCTTATCGCGTCTTTCATGGTGACGCCGGCCGCCGGATTCCAGGCACCCGGGAACAGCCCCGCTTCAGCTTTAGTCGTAAACAACTTTACCGCCCGCGAGGAGAGGGCGCTCGAGGTTCTTCAGGCGCTTGCGCAACAGAGCCACATCGCGATAGGAGTCTCCGGCGAAATCATGGGTCCGATAGCGAATTGATATCGATCACCGCAGAACAGACGTCGCTGAGAAAGATACTTGACGAAATTTGCCTCAAAGACCCCGGATACGCCTGGCGGGACACTCAAGACGGCAACATAAGCGTAACCGTTGGTAAACAACGTCTCGGGCTGCTGGACATTGTGATAAACGCCCTGAGGGTTACGCGAATTAATTCACTCGACGTGAGTACCCTCATCTCTCAGCTACCTGAGATCAAAGATTGGTCGGACCATACCACATGCCGGGTCGGGGAAGTTGTTGCGATAGCGGGAGAAGCCCCAGGTGCTTGGAACGTCGATGTGGATGCAAGAGACGAGGCCTTGTGGAGGATACTAAATGAGCTTTCGGTACAGAGCAAGACCTATTTTTGGTCCGCGATTAAGTATTCGAATGATCCTTGCTCGATTAACCTAACCCCATAAGCTGACTGCGCGGTACATTGAAGAAACTGCGGAGCACCGCAGCTCGAGGCCCTCCTGAAACAGCGGTATGGTCGCTCTAATACAGAACCGCCTCCCCGCACGACCCGAACCTCACAGCCCGTATTCCTTCAGCTTGCGGTACAGCGTAGTTCTTCCAATCCCCAGCATCGCCGAAGCCAGCGTGCGATCCCCCTTCGCGCAATCGAGCGCGTGTAGAATCGCTCGCCGTTCCGTTTCCGCAAGCGGCAGTACGCTTTCTGCCGCTCCCGCAACTCCCGATGCGGAACTCACGCGCGCTTCCTTTGAATTTTGAAGCTGCCGCTCCATCGAACGGTTCACCACGCAAGACGGCAGATCCGCTTTCGAAACCCAGGGCCCCGAGTTCATCGCCACCATCTGCTGCAGCGCATGCTCGAGCTCGCGAATGTTCCCCGGCCACTGATATTCCATCAGTTCATGCATCACATCGTCCGGCACGTTATGTCCGTTGCCGAATCGCTGCAGGAAATGCGCAATCAGCGTCGGAATATCCTGCCTGCGCTCGCGCAAAGGGGCGAGCCGCAGCCGCATCACATTCAGCCTGTAGTAAAGGTCCTGCCGGAACCGCTTGGTTTCCACATCCGCCGCCAGATCGCGATTCGTCGCTGCAATAACCCGGAAATCCGAGCTGCGCTGCGAAAGACCGCCAATCGCCCGGAACTCTTTCTCTTGAAGCACCCGCAACAGCTTCATCTGCATCTCCGGCGGAAGCTCGCCGATCTCGTCGAAAAACGCAGTGCCGCCATTCGCCGCGTCCAGCAATCCTAGTTTCTGATTGTGCGCGCCGGTGAACGCTCCCTTGGCATATCCGAACAGCTCGCTTTCCATCAGCTGATTCACCAGCGACGAGCAATCGATTATGACAAACGGTCCCCGCGCTTCCATATTATGGATGGCTCGCGCGACAACTTCCTTGCCCGTTCCCGTTTCGCCCAGGATTAAAACCGGAAATCGCGACTTCCCCATCCGCGACACCAGCCGATGCACCTGTTTCATCGCCGGCGAGTTGCCGACCAGCCTCGAGAGCGGTGAAACATCCAGAGCAATCTGCGGAGTCACGTGAAATGCGAGGAAGGCGAGACTTCCTCGTAAAAGTAGTGCTCGACCGCCCGATCAATCTCTCGGAATTTGTGGCGCGGGGGGTTGACCCGGAGGCGGTCCGGCGCCTGGGCCCGGATTCGGCGGTGCATTCGCTGCGCCCGGCACGATCTCATCCAGGCGGACCACAAACACATTCTTGTCCTCCGCGCTCAACTGGCTCAGCAGCTGCTGCGCAGCCTGAATCGAGGGCTCCTTGCCCACCAGAACGCGCCAGAGCGGAACCTTCCCCTGCTTCACCGCCAGCTGCGCAGTGCCGAAACGCTGCGCGTACGCGATCCGCACCCGCTCCGCATTTGCGTAAACCGAAAATGCCCCAATCTGCACCGCATAAAAATCGTTCGAAGGAATATCGACGGGCGCCGAAATCACTTCCAACCGCACTTCCCCAATTCCCGGCCCCAGCAGATCGATCCGCCGCGCGGCCGCCTTCGACAGATCGATAATCCGGCCTTCGACAAACGGACCGCGATCGATTATTCGCACGTTCACGCTCTTGCCATTGCTTACGTTGGTGACCTTCAGCCAGGTGTTGAATGGCATCAGCCGATGCGCCGCGACCAGCTTCTCCATATCGTAGATCTCGCCGTCCGCCGCCGCTCGCCCATGGAACGGAATCCCGTACCAGCTCGCCACGCCTTCTTCCGTATAGCCGAAAGGCAGCGGTACCGCGCTGGCTCGCGGCGCTGGTGGCGCAGGTCGCGGTGCGGAGCTCGACGGCTGTGGCGCAGAGCTGGATGGTTGCGGCGCGGGTGGGATCTTTGCCGTCCGATTGCGTCTCCTGCCGCATCCCGGAAGAAAAATGAAACACAACGCGATCACAACCGCCGCGAACCGGATGCTCTTGTGCTTTGTCATCGCGATCATTGGAACGACGTAAACCGCCGATTCAAGGGTAAAACAAATTTTAGAATTACGTTTTACTAGGCGCGCGCTCCCCAACCTCTCCTGCTCATTCCTCCGCCGCGTCATTTTTTTCTTGACTTCTCTTGCGAACAACCTTATATATAAATCACACTGCGATCTGTATAAGATTGCAAATTTTACGTTAGGGAGAATCGTTCGATGAAGAACGCAGCTAAAAAGAGCAGTTCGAAGAAGAGTTCCTCTTCTTCAAAGAAATCCAGCAGCTCCAAAAAGTCTGGAAAGAAATAACCACAGCCCGCGACAGCGGGTTCAGCAGTAACCACTCGCCCCCGGATCTCCGGGGGCGTTTTTCTTTTGCGCAAACGATCTCTTGCGTCGACGCTCCCAAATACCTGCCGCCGCAACGCCTGTTTTTTCCCCTACCGGCGCAGCCCCTGGCTTTCCGAGCCGCGCCCGCGCGAAGCGAAGCCTATGGAAGCGTATATCGAAGGTTCACCCAGTACATGTTGCTGTGCGTGCCCTTCGGCGTCCCGGCCAAAACGAACCACGGGTTGCGGGTGAGGTAAGAGTACTGGGCGATCAGCGATAGCGCCCCATAGCTCGGATCGTTCCAGAAAGTCTGGACAACTCCGAGCGTGCCTTCCTGAATGGCTCGGTTCTGGCTGTTCGATGATCCCGGGAAGCCATAGCCGATCAGCGTCTTCCCGTTCGCGTCTACGGCAATGTCTCTGTCTACATAGATTCCGCCGTAATACCCGTAGATCAAACTATTCTTCTTGACCGCAGCTTCGAAACCGTCCACCGTCGAATAAGTATGGATGGGAGAGATGCTTCCATCCGCCCTCGGAACCACGTCCGGCGCTTGCCCGAACACATACCGGCCATTACCCGATCCGAAAAACGTATTCGCAATCAACCGAAAACCCTTCGCCACCTCGAAGTTCGCATTCACCTCGCCCGCCGCTCCAGTCGCTGTAGAGGAATGGAAAACAGTTGGCATTCCTATTCCGATCGAGTCTTTGAAGCCGCGGATCATCGCGACGCCTTCCACGTGCAGGATCTGCCGGTCGCCGGCGTGTCCGTCGTAAGCCGCCTTCATGATGATGTCGGGATATGAATTCGCGGCCGTGTAGTTGCTGCTCCCGTTGTTGAACTGGCTCGAAACCGTGGCCGCGGACGTAATTGCCGGAAGCACCACCGCCGATCCCCCTGCCGACCCGCCGATATACTGCTGCGGATTCTCTAACGACACGCCGAACGCAAGGTTCTCGCTCGGATGTGCAATAAAACGAAATTGCGTTTGACGGGACCAGACCAAACCCGCTTGGTAGTTCGTATCCATCACCTGGGTGTAGAAGATGTCGCTTGGCAATGGCGACAGACCGGTGCGGTTCGGAGTCGCCAAACTCCAGTCTTGCCCCGCCAGAATTTCAAACCCGTTCTTCTGCGTGTCCACGAACATGTTGCGCATCCGGAATGTATCGGAGTTGCTGGAGACGAACACATTGCCCGGCTGCGTACCCAGGAAGTCAGCCTCAAAATATCCCAGCACCTTCGCGCCCTTAAAAGTTGAATCCACCCGGAACCCGATCCGCGAGTTCTGGGTGCTGAAGTTCGCTTCAGAGATGTGGCCAGTCGCCACGTTGTTGTATGGAATGCTCCCGAAGTTCGTCCCAATACCGCTGCCCGCGTTTGTGGAACGCCCGTAAAGAGTCGCATCTACAAAACCTAGCGGCGTAAACGTCGTGTTGCCAATGCCGATCGATAGCAGTGACGGCTTCGTTTCCGGGTGCTGCATCACAAAGCCTCTGGGACGGGCGACATTCACAACGGGCACGATCTTCACCGCTGTTGCCGCCGCTGCCGCCGCCCTGTCCAACAATGCCCGTTGTTCATCCAGCGATTGCTGCAGCCGCTTGATCTCCTCTTCATCCGCCGCAATCCGTTCGCGAAGCTGCTTCACATCCTCCGCGCTTAAAGGCGCTGCGGCATTCTTGTCGTCCGATCCCCAACCCTGAACCGCCGTCGCGAATAAGCAGACCACCACACCGAGCATCAGCCGTATGTTCATAAGCTCCTCTTCAACGCCTCCGAAGGTACCGAAGCCGTGTTAAACCTCCATTAACATTCCATGACTCTGCAAGATCGAACGCCGTTAAACTAGGAAAGAACCCGCATGTCCGAACGCCCTTTCGTTCACCTTCACTGCCATACCGATTATTCGCTTTTGGATGGCGTGTGTGACATCCAAAAGCTCATGGCCGTGGTCCAAAGGCAGCAGATGCCCGCCATCGCGATGACCGACCACGGCAACCTTTTCGGCGCAGTTGAGTTTTACAACGAGGCGGCAAACCACGGCATTCACCCCGTCATCGGTTGCGAGGTCTACGTCTCCCGCCAAGGTCACAAGACCCGCATTGAATCGGATCGCTACAACCACTTGATCCTGTTGTGCGAGACGCAAGAAGGCTACAAGAATCTGATTAACCTGGTCACCACCGGGTATCTGGACGGCTTCTATTACAAGCCCCGCATCGATAAGGATCTGCTTGCGCGGCACTCCAAAGGTCTCATCGCCATGTCCGCCTGCCTTCGCGGCGATATCAATGAGACCATCCTCGCCGACCGCTACGACGACGCCCGCCGCCTGGCGAACGAATATATCGATCTGTTCGGCAATGGCAACTTTTTCCTCGAGATGCAGGATCACGGGATCGATTCCGATAAAGTCGCGATGCCTCAGGTCCGGCGCATGGCTGCCGAAACCGGAATTCCGCTCGTTGTAACCAACGATGCCCATTACCTCACTCACGACGATGTGCGCGCGCACGAAATTCTCTTGTGCATCCAAACCGGAAAAACCATGTCCGATCCCAACCGGATGCGCTTCTCCACCCCAGACTTCTACGTCAAATCGCGCGCCGAGATGATGACCCGTTTCGCCGAAGTGGAGGACGCGCTCGACCGTACCTGGGATATCGCGCAACGCTGCCACGTCAAGCTCGAGAAAGTAAAAGATCCCTTCCCGCGCTTCGATGTGCCCGAAGGCCACACCGCGGATTCTTTTTTCGCCTATATCGCGCGAGAGGGATTCGAAAAGCGCCGCCCCCGTCTCGAAGCGCTGCGCAATCAAGGCCGTCTCAAGCACGACTTACCCGAATACATCGAGCGGCTCGAACTCGAGATCCGCATGATCCAGCAGATGAAGTTCTCCGGATACTTTCTCATCGTATGGGACTTCATCCGCTTTGCCAAATTGAAAAACATTCCGGTCGGGCCCGGTCGTGGCTCGGCCGCGGGCAGTCTGGTCGGCTATGCCATGGGAATCACCGATATCGATCCTCTCGAATACGGCCTGCTCTTTGAGCGCTTCCTGAATCCGGAGCGTATCAGCATGCCCGATATCGATATCGATTTCTGCACCAAGGGCCGCGGCGAGGTCATTCAATACGTCACCGAAAAGTACGGCCGCGAGCAGGTCGCCCAGATCATCACCTTCGGAACGCTCGCCGCGAAAGCCGCTATCAAAGACGTCGGCCGCGTCCTCGATATGAGCTACGCCGACGTAGACCGCATCTCGAAAGCTGTTCCCCGGCAGTTGAACATCAAACTCGAGCGCGCCATCGAAGATCCCGATCTCAAAGAATTGGCGTCCAGAGATCCGCGGGTCAAAGAAGTCCTCGATATCAGCATGAAGCTCGAAGGCGTCTGCCGAAACGCCGGAATGCATGCCGCCGGCGTGGTTATCTCCTCGGTTCCGCTGCGCGAGCTGGTGCCGCTCTTCGTCACCAACAAGAACGAAATCGTGACGCAGTACGACATGATCGGCCTCGAAAAGCTGGGCCTGCTGAAAATGGATTTCCTTGGCCTCACCACCCTCACCATCATCGAGGAAGCCATTAAGCTGATCGAAAAGTATTGCGGCCAAAAGATCGTGATCGAAGACCTCCCTTTAGATGACCCCGAAACCTACCAAAAAATCTTCAGCACTGGTTTCACCAGCGGGGTTTTCCAGTTTGAATCCTCCGGCATGCAGGACATCCTGCGCCGCTATCAACCCAATCGCATCGAAGATCTGTGCGCTCTGAACGCGCTCTATCGCCCCGGTCCCATTCAGGGCGGCATGATTCCCGATTTCATCGATCGCAAGCACGGCCGCAAGCCCATCGTTTACGATCTGCCCGAATTGAAGGAAATTCTTGAGGAGACCTACGGAGTCATGGTCTATCAGGAGCAGGTGATGCAGATCTCAAACAAACTCGCCGGCTATTCCCTGGGCGACGCCGACATTCTGCGCCGCGCCATGGGCAAAAAGAATGCGGAAGAAATGGCCAAGCAACGCGCTCGCTTCATCAGCGGCGCAACGGAGCGCGGCCATTCCCCCAAAAAAACTGCCAGAATCTTCGATTTCATGGAGCAGTTCGCCGGCTACGGCTTTACTAAATCGCATTCCGCCGCCTACGCCTATCTCGCTTTCGTCACCGCTTATCTTAAGGCTCACTATTCGGTCGAATTTATGTCCGCCCTGCTTACCTCCGAAGCCGGAAACATGGACAAGATCGTGAAGTACATCAATGAATGCCGCGAAATGGGCATCCGGGTACTTCCTCCCGACGTGAATCAGAGCGATCTGCATTTCACTCCCGCCGGCGACGCCATTCGCTTTGGCCTTGGGGCTGTGAAGAACGTCGGGCAGGGAGCGATAGAAGCTATCGTCTCGGCGAGAGAAGCCGCCGGCCCGTTTTCCTCGATTTACAATTTCTGCGAGCGCGTGAATCTCGGAAACGTGAATCGGCGTGTCCTCGAAAGTCTCATCAAGTCCGGCGCGCTCGATTCGACCGGCGCAAACCGGGCGCAGTTGATGGAGGCTTTGGACCGCGCGCTTGAATCCGGCGCTCGGGCTTGCCGCGATCGGACTATGGGTCAACACGGTCTGTTCGGGCTCTCGCTCGACGAGCGCAAGAACGAATACCCGCCTGCCAATCTCCCCGATTGGACTATGGAGCAGAAACTCGCCGGCGAAAAGGAAGTCCTCGGCATCTATGTCTCCGGCCATCCTCTCGACCGCTTCAAAGACAAAGTCGCCGATCTCTCAACGCACTTCACCGATCGTCTCGAAGATCTCGAAAGAAACACGCCCGTTGCGCTGTGCGGTATTCTCACCAACATCGTCAGGAAAACCAATCGCGAGGGGAAGTATTGGGCTTCGCTCAAGATCGACGATCGCCGCGGAACCGCGGATGCCATGGTTTTTGCAAATCGATACGAAGAGCTGCTCGCCTCTCTCAAAGAAGATGCCGCCGTCTTTGTTCGCGCCACGGCACTGCCCGAAGAAGGTGGTCCTCCGAAACTTTCTATCCAGGAAATGGTCAAGTTGGAAGATGCCCGGCTGGACCTTCCTTCTCTGATCTCCATCCGCATCTGGCTGAAAGATGAAAGCTCGTCCGAAAAGGCCAACGCTTTGAACGAACTGTTTGTGCGTAAGAGCGGCAGCACCGAAGTCCGGCTGCGCCTTGAAAAACCGCGCGATTTTTCCGTCGTCATGGACGTAGCGACCAAAGTCCGCCCCGATCGCGAATTCCGCTCCGAAATAGAGAAGATCTGCGGTCCTGAATGTATCGAAGTTTTGGCGATCTGAATTATGCCTGAAGACGAAGCGCCGGACATGACCTCTCCGCCTCCCGAGCCGTCCGCCGAAGTTCCCGAATCGCCGGTCACGAACCCCAGTTGGCAGCGCGTTCAGCTCGCTCGCCACCCCAAGCGGCCGCACTCCCGCGATTACATTCAGGGCATGATTACCGGGTTCGAAGAGCTGCACGGCGATCGCTTTTTCGGCGACGATAAATCGATCGTTGCGGGTACCGGCTTCTTCGACGGAAGGCCGGTCATGATCATCGGCCAGCAAAAGGGCCGGGACACAAAAGAAAAACTGCTGCGCAACTTCGGCATGCCCAAGCCCGAGGGATACCGCAAGGCCTTGCGCCTCATGCAGCTCGCCGCAAAGTTCCGGCGCCCGGTCATCACTCTGATCGATACGCCCGGCGCCTATCCGGGCATCGATGCCGAGGAGCGCGGTCAAGCGGAGGCGATCGCCTACAATTTGCGCGAAATGTCGCGCCTGGCAAGCCCCATCATCGCGGTAATCATCGGAGAGGGCGGCAGCGGAGGCGCGCTCGCGTTAGCTGTCGGCAATCGTGTCTTCATGCTCGAGAACGCCTATTACAGCGTCATTGCGCCGGAAAGCTGCGCCGCCATCATCTGGCGCGACTCCGGGAAAGCGCCCCTCGCCGCCGCCGCCCTGCGCTTAACCGCCAGCGATCTTCTCGAAATGAAACTGATCGACGCCATCGTGCGAGAGCCTCCCGGCGGCGCTCATCTCGATCCAGACGCCGCTGTCGATTCTCTGCGCCAGACGCTGAAGCAAGCTCTCGACGATCTTTCCAAACTCGCGCCCGATCGAGTCATCGAGGAGCGCTACGACAAGTTCCGCCAGATGGGCAACTTCTTCAGCGAGGCCCCGCTCTGAGTAAAATCGGGCTGATCATAACCATCTTTATCCTCGCCTTCCTCGCGCTCGTCGCCTACTCCACTCTGCACGGCCCCCGTTACCGGGTGGAAGTTTGCATGGCCTATCAAGGCCGCTCCAGTTGCCGCACCGTCTCCGCTAAAAGCGAACAAGCCGCCATCCGTTCCGCCGCTTCCAACGCCTGCGCCGAAATTGTCTCCGGCGTTACCGACACTATCCGCTGCGAGCAATCCGAACCGCAAAGCATCCGCTGGCTCCAAAAACCAGGCACTTAATCCTCTGGCGCGTCCTCGAAATAGCTTCTGCCAAAGTGCCATACGAGCCCCAGGCCGCAACAAACGCCGACAATCAGCAGCGGCCACTGAAGCATTGCATCCAGCAAATGCAGCGGCGGCGAAAATATCCACAGGAGGACTAAGTTGAGCACCTGAATCAGAGCAGAGCGGGGAACCTTGCGACGCGCTGTGATAGTGACGCCGCTCAAACAAGAGCATGTCGAGCTGGATCATCGATTACATGCAGCACCATAATTAAAGGTAGCCATGGTCACACTCGCAGCTAGCCTTCTAGCGCTAATATCACCACTCAAGGGAGGTACTGCGCGTCAGGAAGGCCCTACCTTTAGAAGCAACGTCAGCGAGGTACGATTGGATGTCTCAGTGACGAAGGGAAACCGAAATATATCCGAGTTAAGAGCGAGCGATTTCGTGATCTTAGATGACGGCAAGCCACAAACAATCCTTTATTTCGCCTCAGAGCGGTTGCCGATGGACCTTGTGCTCTTACTCGACGTTAGTGGCAGCATGGCGAGTTGGGTCGATCAGCTTAGTCGAATTACCGAGCTTGCGTTACGGGCTAGATGGGGGCGACCGAGTCGCAGTCATCGCCTTCGCTCGCACCGCAATAGCAGAGCAGGCGTTGACCTCCGACTGGCGTGCCGTCAAACGCGGTGTTCAGGACGCAGTGTCAGATCCGCGAGTCAATCCCTCAGGAACACGAATTTATGACGCGGTCGATTATGCTGTCCAATTTTTGATGAGTTCAGAAAAGGCTATGGTGGACCAGCAGATCCCGAGACTTCGCGCGATCCTAATCATTACTGACAATGCCTCTTCGGGATCGGACTTCCCGGAAACTAACGTCCTCAAGGACCTTGATCGGTCAGACTCGTCGCTCTTTGCGTTAATCACCCCATGGCCACAGCCCGATTCACTGGGATACTTTGTCCCCTCACCAGGTCGAAACCACCAGAACGTTGGTACGCTTGCGGCGGCGACTGGCGGGCGAGTAGACCTTCTATGCTGGCGCTTTCGGAAAGATGCTTTCCAGCATTCGAAATCGATATAGTATTTCCTACTCTGCCCCGAGTGGTCGCGAAGGTGAGTACCATAGCGTTGAAGTAGAGCTGACTAAAGCTGCGCGGCAAAAATACAAGGGCAGTAAGGTCACTAGCCGCAAGGGTTACACCGCCCAGTGAGAGTGGCGACCCAGCGGCCTCAGGCGATCCGGGCGGCCTCGCAAACCGGCGCAAGAACGGCTACAGAACCGACATAATCCAAAGAAAAAATACGGTACATCACGACAGCGGCATCCAAAGAAGCGGGTACAATGCCACCTCAGGCCTTGAAGTGCAAAAACGGCAGGCAGACCTAAAAGCGCGGGAGCTCAGCGGAGAGTGCCCATCGCGTTCAAAATGACTTAACTGGAATTTTCAACTTATTTCTTTAAAGCGTCCTATTTTTCCTTGACTTTAAGTTAAATGGTCCGTAGAGTTCTAGTAGCTGAACTTTACGGTTCGCTTCTAAAGGTTTTCTGCCGCCTCTTACAGGTAAACGGCTCCCTTTTCAACATAATTTTTGCTACTTCAGCGAGGAGTATTCGCATGAGGCGTAAGCCGTCTTTGATTGCAAGTATTGTCGCTTGTTTTCGCGCTGCGTCTGTACTCTCGGCGGCGCTTGCCGTTTGCGCAACAAGCTTGTTTGCACAGACCTACCAAACCCTGAGCTTTGGCGGCGGGAGCTACGTGATAGATTTGCCGACCCAGTGTGCAGGTCAGAATGGATGTGTCCTACAGGTGTACCTCTCCAATGGAGGTCCCCAGCAGTACTGGGCATTAGTCCCAGTTCCGGGCACGAACTATTACAACATTGTGAATCAACTGAGCGGTTTGCTTATGGACATGCCGACACAATGCGCGACAATACCCAACGGCATCTGCTACGTTCAGCAATTTCAAGCGGACGGCGGCCCTCAACAAAACTGGCAGCTCTCACCAGTTGGGAACGGCACAAGCTGTTACTACATAGACAATGAGTTGAGCGGCCTGGGACTGAAGGGCGCTCCCAACAACTCCAACACAGCTCATATTGAGCAAGCTGCAATATCCCCAGATTTTTTTTGTCTAGATGTAAGTCAACCAGCAGCAGCAACGACCTGCTACAGCACTGTCAACGAGTGTCAGACGGCCTGCGCACAGGCGGCGTGTAACAGTTATACAAGCGATCAAAACACTGAACAGCAATGCACAGACATGGCGAGTTTCGCCGATACGTCATGCTATCAAACCGCCGACTACAACTATTACGATTGCGTTGACTCAAATGGCGCTAATTGCAACCCGCAGCTGGGTGCGGACCAGGCTGCATGCGACTCCTCGTACAATTCTGCAATTCAGGAGTGCCAACTCAACCAGCAGGACTCAGACAGCACAGCCTCGCTGAAGATAGGTACCTGTCAAAGCGCGTGTTACAGCAGCGGCGGCTGTGCCTCGACAAACGGCGCTGGAAGCGGCCCCCTTAGTTGCAACGTGCCACCGCCGCAATGAGTTCTAAGTGACTCCGCGCGGAGATTTTCTAGAAGCCGGCGACCACAGGCACTCGAGTCGGCTAAACGGCTTGCGAGAGGTTTTACCTATGAACCTGAAACCTGGACCTATTATTCAGGCCTATGTTGGGCCGCTTTGCATCGTATTCGCTGCATGGATCGGCACGTCGGGCCAACTCGAAGCACAATGTCCAGCGTTAACTTCGTCTGTGGCCAACAAGTTGGTCTCCTACGTTGAGAAAGAGTACCAGCTTGCGCCCGACATCACCGTCGAGGATGACGGAATCATCGGGCCAAGCTGCTTTCGGAAAGTCACGTTCAACTCGCAAGCGCCCAGGCGCACTATCGCCCTTTATCTATCCCCAGACCAGCGGTTCCTTTCAAGAGAGCTGCTGGATACTAGTCTTGATCCCGATATACAACGCCAGCGTGTGTCCGAAGAGACGCTCATGACGCTACTATCGGATCATTCGCCTTCACGAGGATCAAACCGGACGGGCGTCACGATAGTCGAGTTTTCTGATTTTGAGTGCCCTTTCTGCAGACGCTTCTCGCAATACCTCTCGTCTGCAGAAGGTCCCGGCAACAGGGAAGTTCAAGTGGTCTTTAAGCACATGCCCCTCTCTATGCACCCGTGGGCCCGTCAGGCCGCTGTCACGGCAGCCTGCGCCAGCTTGCAGGGACAAAAGCAATTCTGGAATATGCATGATTTGCTATTCCTGAACCAGGATAAATTCACGATACAAGACTTTAATCAACAACTGGCCGCGCTTGCCAAAAACGATTCCACTTTAAACATAGAAGCGCTCCATGATTGTCTGAAAGACGGATCCGGGGAGTTAACAGTGCAAAGGGATCTAAGGCTAGCTGAGCGTTACCATATCACAGCGACCCCCACCATCTTCATCAACGGCGTACGAATGTTGCCTTTCCGGACTGCCGAAGATCTTCAAGGTGCGATTGACCAGGCAATAGTAAATAGGAAGAGGCGCGAGAATTCATCCGCCGCCGATCCCATTCCTTAACGCCGCTCGCGGAAGGGAGAGCACAGTCGGCCGGCCCTAGGTCTCAAGGCATCCTATGTCCAACGTATGTAGGACATTTCTCCTCCTCTCAGTTCTGATCTTTCACCCAATATGCGGTAGGAGCGGATTGAGCCCCCGACAGGCCCCACCAACTCTTCACTCTGACAAAACGACGGCGGATCGACAGCGTTCAGGTAAGGGTCTCGTCAGGAGTGCAGAAACCGGTGCGCCTTTATCGGGTGCTCTAATTCACCTACATGCCCACGGATCAAGAGCCATCAAGAACACTGGACCCTCAACCGCCACTGCCCAGGACTATTCTGCAAGTTCCAAGTCCGACGGCAGCTTCCAAGCTGTAGGGATTGAGCCCGGGCATTACACGCTTGTCGGTCAGCGTTCAAGCTATTTGAACGCTCAATATGGGCCTAAGGGCTCGGCGCAAGTCGGGGCCATTCTTGCCTTAAACCCTGGGCAGGAGATGACGGATATAGCCCTGGACCTCACTCCGGAAGGGGAGATCAGTGGAAGAGTTGTGGACGAGAATCGCGCACCCGTGGAAGCAAGCCGTGTTCAGGTCTTCCACCAGGAATGGCTGATTGGGAAGCTGTGGTTCGTTCGGGAAGGAAGCGCCCTCCTTACGGACAATCTTGGCGAGTTTCGGCTGGCGCATCTGCCGCCGGGCACGTACTACGTCTGCGCAGATAAAAGCGAACTGCGAGGCCGGCCCGCTCCGGTTGGGCCGTCGGATGTCACATCTATCCTGACGTGCTATCCCAATGTCTCTGATATTGACGGCGCTACGCCAATCGAAATCTGGGCCGGTCAGCGATCATCGAGCATAGACATCGTTCTAAAAATGGCAAGTACGTACCATGTTCGTGGCAAAGTCCTAAGCGATCCACTGACGCGTAGCGATCACGATATGACCATTCATCTAACCCAGACGACCGAATATTTTCTGGACCCTATGGGAAAGTGGGCGAAGGTGGCATCGGATCGCACTTTTGATATGGCTGGCGTGCCTCCCGGTTCCTACTCGCTCAATCTGCTCACCATGGATGGATCACCCCATAGCGTCCTTACCGAGCCTATCGAGGTCGGCGCGGGCGATCTGAACGACGTGATCCTGAACATCATCCCACCGATGCCGCTCCGCGGACGAGTCCGCATTGATGGTATATCTCAAGCTGCAGTCTCGGCGTCGATCATGACCAACATTCGTGTGAAGCTGTCTCCTACCAGGCCAGGAGGAATGCTTCCTCCCGTCGCGGGCGCGCTAACAGACGCGAGCGGCAGGCTCGAGTTCCGGGCGGTGTTCCCGGGCAAATACTTCATTCAAACAGTCCCCCCAGCAGGAACGTACCTTTCATCGATTCGGATTGGGCAACAGGAAATACTTGGCAAACATCTGGATCTTAGTCAGGGGGCCTCTGGTCAATTGGACATATCGCTTCGCTATGGCCCAGCTGAGGTCGATGGCAGCATACAGGCAAACCCGGATACGTCCTCGAAAGACCCTTCGCCATCCGGCCAACCCACAACAGATTCTGTGGCCTCTATCCTTCTAGTGCCGACGGTTTTAAACGAGGACGGCTCCGGTATCTGCTTCGTCACTGTCAATCCAAGTGGCACATTCATATTAAAGCAAATCCCTCCAGGTGATTACCGTGCTTACGCGTTTGAGGAGATAACTGCCGATCAACTGCACCACCTGGAGATTTTCGGGCAGCTTGAGCAGAAGTCTGTTGGCTTACAGCTAAAAGAGAATGACCGAAAGCAGGTTCAGCTACCACGAATTTCGAAGGACGAATTGCAGCAGATCCTGCTCTCCTTGGGCTTAAAATGAGAAACGATTACAGCGGGCGCTCTATGGGCCGCCGCTAGCGGCATCGCGTTTTCGCGACATGCCTGTTTCGAGACTGAGAAACCCTACGCCAGCGTGATCGCGAATCCGGGAAGAACGAAGAAGATCAGGTTCAGCGCGTACAGTACAAGGTTGAAAGCAGTCGGAAGCTGCTCTATCAGCCGCATGATCGCCTTCCCGATATAATCGCTCAGTGGAAATGCCCAAAACGGAAGCGGCGCCCCCGTCGGTCAACGCGCTGCCCGGAGTTCCCGACGTCGAATCGCCCCTGTTCGAAAAAAGTTTCGCCGCGAAAAATGTCTCCGCCGAAACTCTCGACATCGCGCGCCGGCTTCGCCAGAATGGTTTCGCCGTCCTCGATTTTCCAGACCCGCATCTCGACACCCTCGGCGACACCATCATCCGCACTCTCAATCCGAACTACGACTGGGATGCCTGGCGAGCCGGCAAAATCGGCAGCCTCCGAGTCCAGGACGCCTGGCAAACTGTTCCCGAAGTGAAACAGATCGCCTGCAACCCGCAAATTCTTCAGCTTCTTTCCGACCTCTACGGCCGCCCCGCCTTTCCGTTCCAGACGCTGAACTTCCCCGTCGGCACGCAGCAGCATTTCCACAGCGATAGTGTCCATTTCAGCTCCTGTCCCGAGCGTTTTATGTGCGGAGTTTGGGTCGCTCTCGAAGACATCGATTCCGACAACGGCCCGCTGATCTATTACCCCGGCTCGCAAAAACTGCCGGTGTTTACCAATGAGCACGTTGGCGCAAATCCCGCTCAAGCAGCGCCTCCATACCCTCAATATCACCTGTTCGAAAAAGCATGGGAAGAAATCGTCGACGCTCTAAATCTGAAGCCGATGTATTTTCATGCGAAGAAAGGGCAGGCCCTGATCTGGGCGGCCAATCTGCTGCACGGCGGCGCGGCGCAGCGCGATACCAAACGAACGCGGTATAGCCAAGTAACCCACTATTATTTTCACGACTGCTGTTACTACACGCCCCTCGCCTCTTTCCCTTTTTTAGGCACAATAAAATACCGCGAAGTTCAGGACATTTCCACCGGACAGCGCGTTCCGAGCAAATTGAAGGGCACCGAAGTCTCGAAGCGCGCGCCCGATCCTTCTCCGCCCACCAAGCCCGGAGTCCGGCAGTTACTCAAACGTTTTCGAAGCCCATCGGCTGACCTTCCTCCCGGTTTCGACGCCGCAGCCTATCTGAAGGCCAATCCCGATGTCGCCGCCGCCGGTGTCGATGCAGCCGAACACTGGCTCGAATTCGGCCGCCGCGAAGGAAGATCTATCCGTTAATTATCGGCATTCGCGTGGCTCTCCGATCGCCAGCCACTGTCCCCACCCGCTGCCCTGGTCTTGCGCAATCAAACGCGCATGCTTCACCGTTGCGGCGATGGGCACGCGCCAATACTGCCACTGAGATTCGCCATCCTGCATCGGCGCGCTCGCAATCGCCTGGCCGGTATCGGCGTCAACGACATCTACCGACAGTCCCTCCACAGACGGCCCATGCAGAACCGGCAAGACCATACAGCTATTCGCCGGAACCGGAAAAATCGACGAAGCGATCCGGCCTGTATTCGAATCGTGACCACCCCAACTCGCATAGATTGGGCCTGATGGAGGATCCCAATATCGTCCTCCCGGAAGCGCATTGGTTCGCCATGCTGGATCGATTTGCCAGGCAAGTCCCGCGATTTGCGGACCGGTTTGATCTACCGTTACCGCGCCCACCGCCGGAACAGCGGACGGGCTGCCAATGGGAATCAGACCTCTTCTACGCGCATCGACGATGTAGGCCTTGAACGACGTGGTCTTCACGTTCAAGTTGACGAATCCCACCCACGCGAGTGATGGCGGCGTTTCTGCCGCCGGCAGATAGCGCGGAAAACCTGCCGAAAGTTTTCTCCCAAATCCGACGATCTCCTCCCGCTCGTTCGCTAACACAATCCATTGCGATTGAGAACGCCCTGGCGATTCATCGGCCCAACCCAACACTTCCACTTCCGGATTCCACCGGGTACGTATACGTGATTGCGCCCGATCCTCGCGTACTCAAAATCTTCGAAAACTTCGTGAGCGGCTGTCCCCGCCATTTGTCGCGCCGGTTGTGAAAGATCGATAACCGCTCGCTGCGCAGCTCCGGCAGCAAAAGACGGACGAACGCCGGTTGCGGGAAAATCTTTAGAATCAGGGTTCCGTCCTGCAACCCATCCTCGATCCCCAGAGCGGCAAGCTGCTCTCCGGCAATCGTCCGATCCTTGTCATCGAGCCACCATCTCAGCTTCGGAATGTAAATCAACAATAAGACAATCACCACAAACGCAATAGCCGGGGGCGACGCGAACTTCCAATCGCGTTTCGAAGCAATCCAGAGACACAGACAAACAAACACAGCCCAGTTCGCAAGCGGAACCGACACGTATCGTGCGGTTTCCGCGGCGCTGAAGCGCGGGTCCGCCGGATCCATTCTGCCGGCCGCGGTGAGAAGCGCGGTAACGACCGTGAACGCATACGATCCGAAGAGCACGATGCCGGCCCGTGAAACCAACAGACCGGTTCGTGCCGCAATAATCAATAGAAGAATCGCGATCAAAAGGGTGGTCAATCCCACCCATACTCCGAATCCAGGAGCTTTCATCGCTCCGAACGGCATGCTCAAGTAAGCTCCGATAAATTCAGCCGAGTACAACGGATGAAATATAAAATTGCGCAGATTCAGGTTGCCCGAAAAATGGTAGCCGATGAAATATACACCGATGGACAATCCGGCTGCCACGGCGAGCACCGCCATTTGCCGCCTGGCAAGAGAGAGCAGCGCGCCGGCAATTAAGAGAAGCGGCCACAAGAGCAAAGCATTGCCCGAAGAGTAGGTGGCCACAATCGCCGCTATAATCGCGGCAGCCACCCAACGCCGCGTGAGAAATGCAAACGACAGCACCACCGCCAGCTGCATCAGCGTCCACTGCAGCAGAAAGGCCGATGCAAGCACGACGGCACTCCCCTCCCAGCCCATGACAATCCCAGCCAACAAAATGGCCGTTAGACTTCTTTCTGAAAATAGCGTCCAAGCCAGCACTGCCCACACGCCGAAGTAACACAGAAAGCTGAGTGCCAGCGGCAATATCTCCCGCCCGTGCAGCCAAAGCATGTCAAGCGCGAATACGATTTCCGGAAAAACGATACGATGCTCATTGTGCTGCCGCCACAGCACTCGGAGATCGAAAGCTCTGTAAGCGTTTAGAAAATCCGGGACCCGCCAGTAATCCCACGCGGGCAGAGGATTGTAGTAATGGAGAATCTGCCGTACAGCTTCAAACCAGTTGAATGCCAGCCATACTAAAAGCAGAAAAAAGAAAATCGCGCGAAGCGAAGATCGATTCGCAATGTCCGTGTTCATCGACGTCAATCGGCGGCCATGACTGCGCGAATCCGTTCCGCCGCTTCTTGCAGCTGCCCGATTGAAGAAGCAAACGAAAAGCGGATGAATCCTTCTCCCGCGTCACCGAACGCTCTCCCCGCAATTCCCGCCACCCCGGCTTTCATCAAGAGCGCCTCGCAGACTTCTTCCGCCGTCAGCCCGGTCTGTTGAATATCGATCCACGCGTAAAAAGCTCCGTCCGGAAGGGCGCATCGGAATCCCGGAACCGTATTCAGCGCCGCTATGAATAAGCTCCTGCGCTTTGCAAATTCCCGCACCATCTTTTCCGCCGCTCCGTTCGGATCGCGCAGCGCCTCCACAGCCGCCCGCTGAATAAACTCGGAAGCGCACGTATACGTGTTCACAATCAGCAAGTGCAGCGCCGGAATCAGCTTCGTTGGCGCCACCGCATAGCCCAGCCGCCATCCCGTCATGCCAAACGTCTTCGAAAAACCGTCTACAATAACCGTCCGTTCCCGCATTCCCGGCAGAGTCGAAATCGAAGTGTACGGCCGATCGTAAACGATCCTTGCATAGATCTCATCGGAAATTACCCAGAGATCGTGCTGCTCCGCGAGCGCCGCAATCTTCCCTTGTACTTCGTCGCTGAAAACCGCGCCTGTCGGATTCGAAGGCGAATTCAGAACGATAGCGCTGGTTCGCGGCGAAACCTTCGCCGCAATCTCCTCCGCAGCCGGCTGAAACCCGTCGCGCTCTCTCAACGCAAATGGCACCGGCCGCGCGCCCAGCATGCGGATCAGCGAAGGATAAATAGGAAACCCCGGATCCGGATACAGTACCTCCGCGCCCGGTTCGATCAGCGCCATCATGACCAGCGACAGCACCATCTTGCACCCCGGCGCGATCACAATGTTCTCCGGTTCCGCCGCCACATTGCGGGTGCGCAACAAATAATCCGCCAGCGCCCGCTGCAGCACCGGAAGACCTGCCGGAGCCGTGTAGCGATCCTGCCCCGCCTCGAGCGCCCGCTTCACCGCCTCTATAACCGGCGCGTCGGCATGAAAATCCGGCTCTCCAAGCTCCAGGTGAATGATGTTTCGCCCTTGCGCCTCCAGCCCCCTCGCGCGCTGGAAAACACTCAGCGCGCCTTCCCCGGAAAGGACCCCGGTACGCGTTGCGATGGGTCGCACGCAGTCTAGTTTAGGGTATGCGCTCGCGCCGACTTCAACTGCTCTAATTCCGCGACCACCCGCTGCCAGTCTTTCGGATGCTTCTTCGTCTCGAGCGGCGCGTTCGGATCGCTGTAATACTTCAGTAAATTGTCCGCAATTACCGGCCGAATCTCCGCAAAATTGTTTCTCGCCAGCTGATCCAGCCAGTACGCATACGATTCGTCCGCCAACGCGTAATCGCCCGGCCGCGTCACCGCCCCTACGTCGAAGTTCGTGTTCTCAAGCCGCAGCCCGCCACTACCCGCCACGCGAATTTCATCGCCATATTCCTTCGCAGCCACGTCGAAGCTATGCACGAACAGCTGTTCCACCCGCGGCGTCAGCGCCTTGAATTTCAAGATCCTCAAATGCCCGATCGGCGGCAACAGCTTCACCAGAAACGCCACCAGCCGGTCCACCGCCGATGGATGCTCGTACGCGCGCCCCCACTCGCGTTCATACGCCGAACGCCGCATCGCGTAAAGAAATTGCCGCCGCGTAATCCCCGGCCGCGCTTTCCGTATATCACTGGCATGTTCCGCCCACGCAACTCGCGTAAAAAAAGGAATCAGCGTGCTCAGCGTATGCCGGTACGATCCGATCGCTTCGTCGAAATCGTTGAACATGCCGCTCAGCTCAAAGCCGTAGGTCTCGCGAAACGCTCTTTCCAGCAGCGGCTTCGCTACGTCGAACCCGATGAAATCGTGATACGCCTGCGACGCAAAATTGCCCTTTGCCACTTCCTCTACATCGAACCCGTACTCGGTCTGCAGGTGAGCGTCCGGCTTATCTTCGTACGTAACCACATTGCCGAATTTGCGCCGCAGCTTCGGATACAGCAGCGGTTCCCCCACGTTCGTCGCCAGCCTGTGGCCATCGTTGTCGGAGGCGTAATGCGACAGCGCGCCCAGCGCGAATGCGTATTCGTCCAACGTCTGCGAATCCGAAATCAGCGCTTGAATAAAATCGCCGCTGCGTATGTAATGCGTTAAATCGCTGAAATACCCGTTCCCGTGCGGATAGTAGCCCTTGTCCTGGATGATCGCGCCACCATAGGCGTAGGCGTGTGCTTCCTTTAGCTCCTCGGACGTGGCATGAGGAAACCGCGCCATCAGCGCCGACGCCAACCCCGCTTTCCAGAGCGCATCGATCATCGCCTCGTGCGAAAGAACGGAGTATCCGAACGAGGGCACCGCCACTGCCGCGGCAAGAAACATCGCAACCAGCCTTTGAAACCCGCAGCCCGCCCTCACTGTCCGGTAGCCGTTACGCCTTCCCGCGCACTCTTCAGCGCATCCAGCTCTGCCGTCACCCGCTGCCATGCTTTTATGTCTTTTTTGGTCTCTATAGGAGCGTTTGGATCCTTGTAGTAATCCAGCAATTCCTCTGAAATTTCCGGCGTCACCGTCGCAAAATTTTTCTTTGCCAGCGCGTCGAGCCAATACGCCTGCACATTGTCCTCGAGCCTATAAACACCCGCCGCCGTGATCACACCCACATCATAGTTCTTGTCCTCGAGTTGCAGCCTCCCATAGCTTGCCGCTTCCAGACCTGCGCGGTATTGGCCGCTGCAGCGATCGAAGCTCTGCATGAAAAGGTCCTCAACGGCGGGCGTCGGCGTCTTAAACTTCAAGGCCCGCAATGGCCCGATCGGCGGAAGCAACTTTACGACCAGCGCCAGAAGCTTCGTCGCCCGCCGTCGGACGGTCGTACTGCTTCCCCCAATTGCGCTCATAACTCGATCGGCTCATCACAAACACAAAGCTGCTTCTTGTCACGCCCGGCGCGGATTTTTGAATCTCGCTTTTGCGCGCCGCCCATGCCACCCGCGTCGCCATCGGGATGGTCTTACTCACCGCCCGCCGGTACGATCCTATCGTTCGATCGAAATCCGGGAACAGATCCTTTAGATCGAGCCCGTATGTGTCGCGAAACCCTCTTTCGAGAACTCCGCCCGCCACGTTGAATCCGATGAAGTCGTGGTAAGCCTCCGGCGCAAAATTGCCCTTCGCCACTTCCAGAACGTCAAATCCGAATTCGGTCCGCAGATGTGCGCTGGGATTGTCCTCATAGGTGATCACGCTCCCATATCGCCGCTGTAGCCTTGGATACAGCAACGGCTCGCCCACGTTCGTCGCGAAGCGATGCACCTCGACGTCCGATAAGTAGTGCGAAAGCGCCCCCAGCGCGAAAGCGAACTCGTCCAGCGTTCGCGATTCTCCAATCAGCGCCAGAATGAAATCGCCCGTGCGCACATAATGCGTTAAATCGCTGAACTCCTTGCTGCCGTGAGGATAGTACCCCAGATCCTGGATGATTGCCCCGCCATAGGCATATCCGTGCGCTTCCTTTAGCTCCTTCCGGGTGGAGTTCGGGAAACGCACCAGCAGAATCGGCTTCAGCTTTACATCCCATATCGCATCGACCAGCGCCTCATGCGAGAGCACCGAGCAAGCTCGCGCAGACTGGAATGTGATCAATGCTACACAAATAAAGCGGCAAACGCGCAGAGCCATCCAATTCATAGTTGCTGCACGGAGCCGTTTGTCAACAGAAAAGGCGCGATGATCTTCTCATCGCGCCCAAAATTTGCAACCGCTCCCCGTCAGGAAGTGGTACTAATCGCCGATCTGCACGTTCACCGTCTTCGGTTTCGCCACTTCCTTCTTGGGAAGCGTCACGGTCAGAACGCCCTGTTTGTAGTCCGCCTTTACGTGCTCGGGATCCACTGTGTCGGGCAAGCTGAAGGCCCGCACAAACGAGCCATAACCGCGCTCAATCCGGTGGAAGCCCTTGCCATTCTTCTGCTCTTCGAACCGCCGCTCGCCTTTCATAGTCAGCGTTCCGTTCTCTAGCTGAATGGCCACGTTCTTCGGATCTACCTCCGGCAAATCCGCCTTCAAAACCAGCTCGTTCTCGGTTTCATAAATGTCCACAGCAGGGGACCAGGGCCGCGACGCCGGTTCACTCAGCAGGCGCGACAGCGAATCTTGAAATACCCGCAGGCCGCTCGGAAAATCGTCAGTCTCCGCGTTGAACGGGTTGTATCGAATCATTGGCATTTAGTTGTTCCTCCATTCCATAATATGGATGCAACTCCATAATAGAATATGCGCGCCTATTTGTCAAGATTCTTGATGCTTGTCGCGATAGGAGCCCGCCCCGTGGTCGTAATCACCACCACGCTTACCAGAACACATAAAGTACCCAGACCCGTCCGTAACCCAACGCCCTCCCCGCCCAGGAAATATCCAAGCAGCACCGCTACAACCGGGTTTACATATGCGTAGGTCCCCACCTTGGTCGGCGATTCCCGATGAATCAGCCAAACATAGGCGGTAAACGCGACAATCGACCCCGCGACAATCAGGTAAAGCAAGGCTAGCCAAGCCCCGCCTGAAACAGTGCCGGGATGGAAATTACTAAATTCCCCCAGAGCTGCCGCCGCAATCGCCAGCAGCACGCCTCCGGCCAGCATCTGCGCCCCCGAGCTCAGGACCTTAGACGGCGGAAGCGGCAGCTTACGCGTTAGGGCCGAGGCTATCGACCAGCTGATGGCAGCAATAAGGAGCGCTGCGGCCCCGGCCCTGTCGATCGGCGCTCCACCCAGGTTCAACGATCGGCTCACCAGGACTGCCACTCCCGCAATTCCAACCAGCAGCGCCAGCGCCAACCTAACGGTGAGCCTCTGTGTCTTCAGGAAAACGATTTCCGACAGCGCCATGAATACCGGGATGGTGGCCATCATCACGGCCGCGACGCCCGAAGGCACGCGCTGCTCGGCCCAGAACAACAGTCCGTAATCGAGGACGAAGATCAGCACGGCGATCGCGAATGCCGACATCCATTGGCGCGCGTTCGGTGAGCGCTCGCCCCGCGCGATTGTCCAGCCATAGAGCACCAGCCCCGCCACCAGGAACCGCATCGCCGCAAGCAGAAAGGGCGGCACCTCCTTCACCCCAATCCGAATCGCCAGAAATGTGGATCCCCACACAAAATAAATAGCGGCGAAAGCCAACAGAGTCTTCCACGCATCGCCGGAAAGACGACGCCGCGCTTGAGGTACCGTGGGAGAAATCATGAAAACCTATCTAATCACCACCGGGACAGTCTTCGGTCTCGTCGCTTTAGCGCATCTCTGGCGCCGGCCGCGATCGTGACGGCTCACGAAGGTGGGCTTCTTCGTCTCCTGCGCGGAGCCGCCCTGATTACGGTCCTGGCCGGAGCTGCCGCTTCCATAGGTTTTACGCTTCGCGCAGGCCGTCGCAATAATTCCAGACTCCTGATGGTACTGTTCGCGCTGTGGGTGCTCTCCCCATTTGGGGTCCTGGTCTGGACCTACATCGCTTCGAAGCGCTGGTCGGCTCTTACACGACCGACCCTCTACATTTTGATGCTGGCGCTCACGCTGGCCTCGTTGGCCATCTATGGAGACGTCGCCCTCGGCCCGCCTCGGGCGCAGACCGCTTTCGTATTCGTTGTCGTGCCCCCGGCGTCATGGCTGCTGATTGCGATCGTGATCCCCACAACCGCGCTGCTATCTCGCAGGCGTTTACGTCGGCGAGACAGCGCCTGATGTGCTCTCCAGCCGAACATAGCTCGCTTCCATTCCGCGCTCCATGCCGCTGGATAACATGCGGGCCCGCGTTTCGGTATCGGGCAGCGTCATGCGCATGGTCATCAACGTTCCCGTACCATCGGGGTCGAATCTCGTTTCCACGTGGTTGTCCGGCGTCGGGTCGGGCAAATGCATCCGCTCCACGTGAACGATCCTGCTGTAAGGATCCAGCTCCAGATATTCGCCAGTCAAGTAGAACGCGCCGCCTTTTCCGTCCGTCCACTCGTACCGTATTTTCCCGCTGGGCCGCGCCTCGCTGATACAAACCGGCATTGTCCACCCTTCGGGGCCAAGCAGCCATTTCTGGATCAGTTCCGGCTCGGTATGCGCGCGGTACACCGCCTCCGGCGGCGCGGCGAAGCGCCGCGTTAAAACGATAGATCTGTCGCCTTCGGTCTTAAGCGCCATTTTGCTCATTGCTTTCCTCTCCATTCTCGTCGCCTGCCGGCGGCGGAAAAGGCGGCCTGACGGGGGATACTTTTAATATGTCCAACCTCAAAGAAGGCGACCCCGCTCCCGAAATCTCTTTGGATACGGATTCCGGCGACCATTTTCAGCTTTCCTCCCTACGCGGCAAAAACGTGATTCTCTATTTCTATCCCAAGGCAGACACGCCCGGGTGCACCAAAGAAGCCTGCGCTTTCCGCGACGACTCTGAAAAATTCACCAAAGCCAACACGATCATCGTGGGCGTCTCGCCCGACCCCTCGAAAGCCCAAGCCCGCTTCAAGAATAAATTCGACCTCCCCTTTACGCTATTGGCCGACGTCGACCACAAAGCTTGCGAAGCCTACGGCGTCTGGACCGAAAAGAGCATGTACGGCAAGAAGTACATGGGAGTCGAGCGCGCCACCTTCGTCATCGATCCATCCGGCAAAATCAAAAAAATCTTTCCAAAAGTGAAGGTAGACGGCCACGCCGAAGAAGTCCTCGCCGCCTTGTAGGGCGGGCTTTCAGCCCGCAGCCGGTCTCCTGACCGGCTTTCCCGGCATCTAACGAACGTGACCGCCACCGACCCGCGCCGCTACCCCTCCCGCCCCGTTATCGGCGTCGGCGCGCTCATCCTTGACGCCTCCCGCGTTCTCCTGGTCGAACGAGGCAAGGAACCATTAGCCGGCTATTGGTCTCTGCCTGGCGGCGCTGTCGAAACCGGCGAACGCCTCGAAGACGCCCTCGTCCGCGAGGTCTTTGAAGAAACCGGTCTCTGCGTCTTAACCGATTCCATCGCTGTCGTTTTCGAGCGCATCATCCCCGATCCGTCCGGCGCCTGCGAATATCATTACGTGCTCATCGATTTCTATTGCACAATTCAAAGCGGCGGTCTTTGCGCCGGTGACGATTCGCGCCGCGTCGCATGGTTCCCTCTCGACGCTTTGAACGATCTCCCAATGACCGCCGGAACCCGCGAAGTCATTCAGGCCTGCTGCACCCGTCCTGCAACTCACCCGTACGTGACGCGCCCTTAGGAACTCGATGCCTTTCAGCAGTACCGCACTCCTGCAATTCGACGAGTTCAAGGATCTGCTCGCCCGGTACGCCGGCAGTGTCGCCGGCCGCGCGCTCCTCTACGCTCTCGAGCCCCACCACGACCGCTTCGCTCTCGAATGGGATTTGGCCGATGCGGGAGAGGCCATCGGCTATCTCCGCGAACTGTCCGGCGCGCAGGAAACTGCTCGCGGCGCAGCCATCCGGCTGCGTTTCGACCGGCTCCCCGATATCGAAGCGCCTCTCCGCATCTTGCGTGTCGAAGGAGCTTCGCTCGACGGCCGCGAAATCCTCTCCTTGTTCCAGACCCTCGCCGTAGCCGCCGAGTACCGCGCAATTTTACTTTCAGTTGCACCGCGCTATCCGCGTCTGGCACATCGCGCCCACGCTTTGGCCGATCTCCGCGATATTGCCCGCCGCTACCAGCGCGCCTTCCTGCCCGACGGAAATCTCGCCGATGAGGCCAGCGTCGCGCTTGCGCGCATTCGCCGCGATATCGACCGCCAGCAGAAGAACATCCAGGAATCGCTCGACCGCTTCCTTCGCGCGCACCGCAGCGACGGCACTCTGCAGGAGGATTTCGTAACCATCCGCGAAGACCGCTACGTGGTACCCATCATCGCTGGACAGAAGGGCCGCGTCGACGGCGTCATCCATGGATCCAGCGGCACCGGCCGCACGCTCTTCGTCGAGCCGCTCGAAACCATCAACCTGAATAACCAGCTCGTGCGCCTTCGCGAAGACGAGATTCGTGAGATCGAGCGCATGCTGGCCGAAATCACCCATGCTCTTCGCGAGCACAGCTCTGAAATTGCCGCCAGCACGCAAGCTCTCGCGGAGCTCGATTGCATCTTCGCCAAGGCTGCCTTCGCCCGCGATTACGACGCGACGATTCCACGCTTCAGCGCCGCACAACGGAAACTGCTGCTCCGCGACGCGCGCCACCCGCTGCTCGAGACTGTCTTGCGAAAGCAAGCGAAACCGATTATCCCGATTTCCTTCCAGCTCGACGAGCAACAGCGCTGTTTGCTCATCAGCGGACCCAACACCGGCGGCAAAACCGTCACGCTGAAAACCACCGGTCTGCTCGCGCTCATGGCTCATGCCGCCATCCCGGTCCCTTGCGCGGAAGCCGAATTCCCGCTCTTCGATGACATCTTGGCCGATATCGGCGACACCCAATCCATTGCCGAAAGCCTCAGCAGTTTCTCGGGACACTTGCTCCATGTAAAAGAAATGCTGGAGCGCGTTACGTCAGATTCCCTGGTTCTGCTTGACGAGCTCGGCCGCGCAACCGATCCGGAAGAAGGCGGTGCCCTCGGCGTCGCGATTCTCGATCAATTTCGCCAATCCGCGGCCTTCTGCCTGGCCTCCACCCACCTGCTCCCTCTAAAACTCTACGGCGCGACAACGCCCGGTGTTCTCAACGCGTCCATGGGTTTCGACGACGCAACGTTGGCGCCCACCTATGAACTCCGCCTCGGAGTGCCCGGTAAATCCGCGGGCCTGGATATCGCCAAGCGCCTCGAACTGCCCGACGCCATTCTGTCGCATGCTCGCGCGGTCCTGCCCCGCATGCAAGCGGATTTTGAACAGCTCCTAAATGAGCTGCGCCGCCGCACAACAGAAATGGACGAAGCCACCCGCCAACTCGCCACGCGTCAGGCGGATCTTGAAAACGAAGCTACCCGTCGCGAGCAGCAGCGCCAGCGCGATTGGCAGAAGAAGTCGGAATCGATCCTCGCCGATTTCGAAGCTCGCGCCCAAATTACTATAGACCGTCTCACCGAAACCACCGCGCCCCGGCTGCTGGCCAAAACCAAACGCGAATTCCGCGAGACCGTCGCCGAAGCTCTGGCGCCCGCAGTGCCCCAGCAGCTTCCCGTAGAAGAGGGTGCAAAAGTCCGCTTGAAAGATGTACGCGAGATTGCAACCGTTCGACGTCTGCTGAAAAATGGAATGCTCGAAGTCGAAGCGGGACATCTTCGCATGCAAGTCCCTCGCGAGGACGTCGCCGAAGTCGTCTCACAGCAAGCTGAAACTCCTAAGCTGCCGAAGAATGTGCGTCTTGAGACCGGACCTCGCTTCGACGTGTCCTACCGCGAGCTGAACATAATAGGACAGCGCGCCGAAGAAGCCCTCGCACAAGTAGACAAATTCCTGGACTCCGCGGCGCTCGCATCGGTCGGCCGCGTGCGAATTATTCACGGCCACGGCATGGGAATTTTGAAAAGGGCGGTCGCCGAATTTCTCGGCACGAATCCACATGTCAGCCGCTTCTACCCTGCTCCGCAATCCGAAGGCGGGACGGGCGCGACAGTTGTAGAACTGCGGGAGTAGAATTCAGCTATGTACCGTATGTCGATAGGGATTGCCGTTTTGGGAATGCTGATGGCTCAGAGCTCCTCTTACTACGATTCCATTCGCGCTTGGCAGAAGCAGCGCGACACCGGCCTGCGCGCCGAAGATAGTTGGTTGACCTTAGCCGGTCTCTTCCGGCTCACGCCCGGCGATCACACCATCGGCTCCGCGGATAACAACGATTTTGTCCTTCCGAAAGAGGCCGCGCCCGCGCATGTCGGGCGTCTCCGGCTGCAAGGCGACCAAGTCATCTTCACTGCAGCGGATGGATCCTCTCGCACATTAGCCTATAAGAGAGAAGAGAAACCAGACGTAGTTCGCGCCGGGACCATCTCGTTTGCCGTCATCAAGCGAAGCGATGCGCTCTATATCCGCGCTAAAGATAGTGCCAGCCCGGTGCTCAAGAACTTTCGAGGCCTTCAATACTTTCCGATCAATCCTCAGCTTCACTTCGATGCCACCTTTATTCCGGAATCGAAGAAGATTCCAATCCTGAATGTTCTCGGCCAGACGGAAATGCAGGAGAGCCCCGGAATTGTGGAATTCACCTACAAGGGCCAGCAGTTTCATCTGCGCCCCATCTATGAAGGCAAAACTCTGTTCTTCCTGTTCAAAGATGTAACCAACCGGACCCAAACCTATCAGGCTGGACGCATGCTGAATACTCCGTTGCCTGCGAACGGCAAAGTGGATTTGGATTTCAACCAATCCTACAATCCCCCGTGTACGTTCACTCCGTACGCCACCTGCCCGCTGCCGCCGAAAGAGAATGCTTTGCCGTTTCCGGTTGAGGCCGGCGAGATGCGCTACCGCCACCCGTGACCTTGACCGCCGATCCTGGCGATGCAGGCAAACGCCTCGATGCGTTCCTACACGAGCGCCTGCCCGAATTCAGCCGCTCCCGCCTGCAATCCTGGATCAAAGAAGACCGTGTACTGATTAACGATAAAGCCGTTCGCGCCTCCCATACCTTGCGAGCAGGCGAAACCATCTCCGTAAGTCCCGTCGACCGTCCGCCGCTCAAAGCCGAACCCGAAGATCTGCCCCTAAAAATTTTGTATGAAGACCCCGACGTGATCGTCGTAGACAAACCCGCCGGAATGGTTGTCCACGCAGGCGCCGGACACACGCGCGGCACGCTCGTCAACGCCCTCCTCCACCACCTCGCTGACCGAGCCGCGACCACCAGGGAGCGGTTGTCTTCCATCAACGGCGACCTGCGCCCCGGCATCGTCCACCGCCTCGACCGCGACACCAGCGGCGTGCTTGTGGTCGCCCGCACCGACCCAGCCCATCGCGCGCTCGCCGCCCAGTTCCACGACCGCAGCGTGGAGAAAATCTACCTGGCTCTGGTGCATGGTCGAATGAAACAGCCGCAAGCCCGGATCACCGCGCCCATTTCCCGCGATCCCGTGCGCCGCACCCGCATGACCGCCAAGCTCGGCTCCGGCCGTACCGCGCTGACCGACTATCGGGTCCTCGAACAATTCGAAAAATTCAGCTTTCTCGAGGTGCGAATCGGAACCGGCCGTACCCACCAGATCAGAGTTCATCTCGCGCACGTCGGCCATCCCGTCGTTGGCGACCGTCTGTACGGAGCTCCCGCGGCCATTGCCGGCCTCCCTCCCCTCGGGCGCTTTTTCCTCCATGCGCATCGCCTTCGCTTTACTTCCCCTTCGACCGGCGATCTCATCACGGTAGAAAGCCCATTGCCGCCGGAGCTTTCCGCCTTTCTCCACGCGCTCCCACAAACGCGAGTAAAATGAAGTCATCCGCATGAAATTTGCAGTACTTACCTTGGCGGCTCTCGCCGTCGCAGGCTCCAGCCCTCTTTTCGCACAAGCGCCTGCCACCGGCGACTCCACCATCCGTGCGGAAGTCACCCGTGTGAACATGCTGTTCACTGTCACCGATAAGCGCGGCCATTTCGTCACCGACCTCGGCAAAAACGACTTCGAGGTCTTTGAAAGTAAGAAGCCGCAGAGCATTCTCGAATTCACGTCGGAAACCGACTTGCCGCTGCGCCTGGCGATTTTGATCGATACCAGCAATAGCGTTCGCGAGCGCTTTCGCTTCCAACAGGAAGCCGCCACAAATTTCATCAACAGCGTCATGCGCGAACAGGATAAGGCGGTTGTAGTGAGCTTCGATACCGCCGCCGAGTTGGTCGCCGACCTCACCAGCGATACCAACAAACTCGAGAATGCGGTTCGCGATCTGCGCCCCGGCGGCGGAACCTCGCTTTACGACGCCATCTATTTCGCTTGTAAAGAGAAGCTCATGCACGATCAGCCGCTGTATAAGTTCCGGCGCGCCATGGTCATTTTGAGCGACGGCGAGGACAACGAAAGCCGCATGAGCCGTGGCCAGGCCCTCGAAATGGCGCAGCGCGCCGACACCGTCATCTACACCATCTCAACCAACATCAGCCACATCGAAACCGACGGCGACAAGGTGATGCGCTATTTTGCCGATCAGACCGGCGGCGTGGCCTTTTTCCCCTTTCAAGCCAAGGATCTGAATCAGTCTTTTGAAAATATCGCCAACGAGTTGCGCCATCAATATAATCTTTTCTACCGTCCCGAACCCTTGAAGACCGATGGCGAATATCATCCCGTCGAGATCAAAGTAAAAGGCCGCAGAGATCTCATCGTGAGATCCCGCAAAGGCTATTACGCCAGGAGAGCCGCGCTTGAGCCCCCCGCTGCAGGCCAATAAGGTTGTCTACTGACTTATAAAGCCAAGCTTTTTACTTTGCCGATCTGCGAGAATAGGAATAGTTCTTATCGAATTCTGCGTTGAGTCATATTCGACCACGCGCCCGCCGCTGCCGCTGGCCTCTGCCTGACTCGCATTCCTTACCTGATCTGTGGTGAACAAAGCAAAGCAAACATGGGATCGCTCTGATCTTTCGCTGCCCTTCGGTCTGGCGTTCGAGGATCTGTACAAGCGCGACGGGCTGCTCCACCTGGACGCCGCGTTTGTTGCGCAGTTGCGGGAAAGCTGCCAGCCCTTGCATGCGCGCCTCCTGAGCGCGCGTGACAATCCGGCGTCCCTCGATGCCAAGCAGACTTCGGAATTGATCATCGAGCTCGCTCCCTATCTGGAAGATTTCATCGGACAGCTATTCGGCATCGAGCCAGAGCTTCGAGAATTGCAATTCCGCCATTCGGAGCTGGCGCCGCTGTATTCCGTGAAGCGGCGCTTCGTGCAGCGAAAGGCGCTTACCGGATACACGCCGGAACGCGCTGCGGAAATCGACGGCTTCGCTGTTGCGGCTGAGCTCGAAACCCTGATTGAGGAGCCGCTCACAGAGAGAAGCTTCGCGAATCATGTCGCGCGCTGGCTTCAGGCAGAGACGGACCACGCCGAGCATTTGAAGCTCGCCATTCTCTATGCGGCTTGGGCCACGCTTTCGCCGCAAGGCAAGGCGAAACATGCCCGCGGGGTGCTGTTCAAAACCCCGCACAAGCTGGATTATTACCATCTCATTCCCGTCCAGCCCGTGACCAACGATGGCCTGGTGCGGCTCGAGCTCACAAGCGACCACTGGCGCCATCGCGAAGGATTTCAATTGACCGATCCCGGCGCGGATCTTACCGCCGCGCTCGATCAGGCGCACTATTGCATCAAGTGCCACAACCAGGCGAAGGATAGCTGCTCGACCGGGCTGAAAGAAAAGAACGGCGCGTTCAAATCGACTGTTTTCGGCGTGCCGCTGGCAGGCTGTCCTCTCGACGAGAAGATCTCCGAGATGAACGCCGTAAAGGGCAATGGCAGCCCCATCGGCGCGCTGGCGATTATTGTGATCGATAATCCTATGACCGCCGGCACCGGACATCGCATCTGTAACGACTGCATGAAATCGTGCATTTTCCAGAAGCAGGATCCAGTCGACATTCCGCAGGTGGAAACCCGGACTCTCAAGGATGTGCTCGAGCTGCCCTGGGGCTTCGAGATTTACAGCCTGCTCACGCGATGGAATCCGCTCAATTTTTCCCGTCCCTATCCGCGCGACGCGAGCGGATACAAAGTGCTGGTCGTCGGATTGGGACCGGCCGGGTTCACGCTCGCGCACCATCTGATGAACGACGGCCACACCGTCATGGCTGTCGACGGCCTGAAAATCGAGCCGCTGCCCGAAGAGTTGTCGGGAATAGACCCGCATGGCATCCGCGTCCCCTTCCGTCCCCTTCGCGATGTTGCCGAAATCTATGAACGCCTCGACGCGCGTATCATGGCGGGTTTCGGCGGCGTTGCCGAATACGGCATCACCGTGCGCTGGAACAAGAACTTCTTGAAAGTGATTCGGCTGCTGCTCGAGCGTCGCCCTGAATTCACCATGTTCGGCGGAGTACGATTCGGAGGCACCCTCACGGTCGATGACGCTTTCCACCTGGGTTTCGATCATATTGCGCTCTGCGCCGGCGCCGGCCGCCCTACCGTCATTCCCATGAAAAATGGATTGGTCCGGGGCGTGCGCCAAGCTTCGGATTTCCTCATGGCCCTGCAACTCACCGGCGCCGCGAAATCGGAATCTATCGCAAACCTGCAGATCCGCATGCCCATTGTCGTCATCGGCGGCGGCTTGACCGCCATCGATACCGCGACGGAGTCCCTGGCTTATTACATTGTTCAAGTCGAAAAATTTCTAAAGCGGTACGAGCTGCTGGCGTCCGAAATAGGTGAGCGCGAGGTGCGCTCCGAGTGGACTCCCGAGGAAGCTGAAACCGCCGACGAGTTTTTATCGCACGCGCGCGCTATTCGCAGCGAACGCGCCGCGGCCGCCCGCGAAGCAAGGCCTCCGCGCCTCATCGAACTTTTGGATTCCTGGGGCGGCGTGACCATTGCGTACCGGCGGCGGCTCATCGACTCGCCCAGTTACACCCTGAACCACGAGGAAGTAGCCAAAGCCTTCGAAGAAGGAGTTCGGTTCGCGGAATGCCTCGCGCCCGAAGAGGTCGAGCTCGGCAGCGAAGGGAGTGCGACAGCGCTGCGGCTCGCGAAGCAGCGCCTCGATGAGGCAACCGGCCGTCTCGCGCCCACGGGAGAGAAAATTGTTCTTCGCGCGGGAACCATTCTGGTCGCCGCGGGAACTCAACCGAACACCGTTCTCGCGCGCGAAGACGAACGGAATTTTACGCTCGATGGCCGCTATTTCCAAGCAGTAGACGAAGACGGTCAGCCAGTCAAGCCCGAGCGCATCGCCAAACCGGCCGCCGCGAATGTCTTGATTTCGATTCGCCCCGATGGCCGCGCCATCAGCTTTTTCGGCGATCTGCATCCCTCGTTTTCCGGCAATGTCGTCAAGGCCATGGGCAGCGCGAAACGCGGATACCCGGTCTTGTCGCGCGTGCTTGCTCGAAGACCGCCCGCCGACCCCGCCCCCGCGGAATTACTCGAGCGATTGAACGACGAACTTCGCCCCGTGGTTCAGGATGTGGTTCGATTGACTCCCACCATCGTCGAGATTGTCGTGCGAGCTCCGATTGCGGCGCGCGCATTCAAGCCCGGACAGTTCTACCGCCTGCAGAATTACGAATCGCTCGCCACGCGCGTGGATGGCACCGTCCTCGCTATGGAAGGCCTGGCGCTCACCGGCGCGAAGGTAGAACCCGAGAAAGGTCTGCTCACGACCATCGTGCTAGAGATGGGCGGGTCCTCCGACCTTTGCGCTTTGTTGAAACCGGGCGAGCCCGTGATCCTGATGGGGCCGACCGGGACACCGACGGAAATGCCGACTCGCGAGACGGTCCTTTTGGCTGGCGGCGGTCTCGGGAATGCCGTGCTTTTCTCCATCGGCCAGAAGCTGCGGGCTTCCGGCTCGCGCGTGGTTTATTTCGCCGGCTACAAGAAAATCATCGACCGCTATAAAGTCGAAGAGATCGAGAAAGCTGCCGACGTCGTGGTCTGGTGCTGCGATGAAGCCCCGGGATTCACGCCGGGCCGCGTTCAGGACAGCGCATTTGTCGGCAACATTGTCGAGGCAATGACTGCCTATGGTCGCGGCGACCTGGGCGATGTCGAGATGCCGCTGAGCGCCGTCGATCGCCTGATCGTCATCGGATCCGATGGCATGATGCGCGCCGTTCAGCAGGCCCGGCACACCGTGTTACGACCGTATCTGAAGCCCGATCATCGCGCCATCGCCAGCATCAATTCGCCCATGCAATGCATGATGAAAGAAATTTGCGCGCAATGTCTGCAAATGCATCGGGACCCCGTGACTGGCGAAGAGACCGTGGTCTTTTCCTGCTTCAATCAGGACCAGCCCCTCGACCACGTCGAGTTCGGCAGTCTGCGATCGCGCTTATCGCAAAACGGCGTGCAGGAGAAACTCACTAAGCTTTGGGTCGATCGCTGTCTGCGCGGTATTGGCGCCCGCCCCGAGCTGGCAACCCGCTAAGTCTTCCCGCAATGCCTTATAGTATTGGCGATGACCGTCATCGCAGTCATGGGTCGGAAAGGCGGTATCGGCAAATCCACGATTGCGGGTAACCTCGCAGTCGAATTTCAATCCCTGGGCCGCACCGTCGTCGTGCTCGATGCGGACCCACAGCACAGCCTCGCCGCGTGGGCCGCGCAAGGCGACGGCATGCTCAGCCGTTGTGTCCAGAAAGTGAAGCGCGGCAGTGCGGACGAGTTGCG
This sequence comes from uncultured Acidobacteriaceae bacterium, assembly GCA_963808405.1. Lineage (GTDB taxonomy): Bacteria > Acidobacteriota > Terriglobia > Bryobacterales > Bryobacteraceae > Bog-105. The sequence goes on from CAWEFG010000002.1 coordinate 82,161, forward strand.
GGCTAAAGTTCGCGATGCCCAGGAAACCGCCGATGTCGTTCTGATCGACACGCCGCCGGGCGCGCTCGAAACCGCCTATCAGGCTGCGCTGCTTGCCGACCTGGTTCTGTTGCCGTGTGGTCCTTCTCCTCTGGATCTGTTTTCCCTCAAACCCGCGCTGGCCCTCGCCCTCGAGGCCCGCGCCGAACGCCGCTCCAAAAAACCACGTATCCGCTTCGTCCCATCCAAAGTCCTGATGAATACAAACTTGGGACAAGATCTCCCTTCGTCGCTAAAGAAAATGGGAAAGAAGGTACTGCCCGCAATCGGCCAGCGAATCGTAGTGGCGGAGTCGGCGGCGGACGGCCTCACGGTCCTCGAGTACGCGCCGAACTCAGCCTCTCGCCAGGAATTCCAGCGCCTCGCCAAAGCCATCGACAAGATCCTCACCCGCTGAAATATTCATTATGAAGAAGGTCTTTCATTTCGATGCTCCTCGTGAGACATATCACTGCGACGCGGCTGTCCTTTGGTGTTTCGACAATCGTTTTCAACTGGCCTTCAATAAGTTTCTGAAGCGCCTTGGAATGTCCAATACAGATGTGATTAAGATCGCCGGTGGTGCGAAGTCTCTCGCATCGCCGGAGCGCGAAGCTGACCGGGAGTTCGCGTTGGAACAGATCCGCACATCCATCCGCCTTCACGGAACGAAGCTGGTCCTATTAATGCTGCACTCCGACTGTGGAGCATACGGAGGACTGGCAGGCGGCTTTGGCGGCAACGTCCGCCTGGAAGCCCAGCAACTCGAGCAGGAGTTGCTGCGCGCCGCGGACTGTCTGCGGAAAGCCATACCGGCTATGGATGTGCAGGCCTACTTCGTCGACTTCGAAGGCGTCTGGGCGGTGGATCTTACTCAGCAACCCAGATCCGTCGGCTGTTAGAAGCAAGTATCGCTAAATACCTCGCGATACGCAGAATTACTCTTTCTCGTACGCCTCAAAATCGCCCGGACCGGCTGCATGCAAGGCGCATTCGGTATCGCCATATTGAATCGGCAAGCCTCTCAGCTGCTATGGCGCTTCCGCAACCAAAGCCGAAGCAGATCGGGCGTGACCCGGTAAGTGCGAAGCCGGCCCGTTCCCGTTTCGTCCACGATACCTGCGGTGACCAGTCGCTCCATTAGCGTGGGAGCCGACTCGATTGCGTTCGGCATCGATTCACGGTCTCTGAGCCTCTGCGCGATATCCGCCAGTGATACGTGCTGGCCCGACTCTTTTGCCAAATGTGCCAGAGCACACAACGCTTTCCATGCTCGTCCGTTGTCCATCTCCTGAAAATCCGTGTAAAGCACTCCAAGGTTCACTCTGAAGGCTGGATCTTTCAGCATGTTCTCCGCGACCTCCTCCACATCCTTCTTCCGTATACTGCCGGAGTGCCGCACGCGCGAGCTGTTCATCAACTGCGAACACAGTAGTTGAATGAGGTATGGCAGACGCCCGCTCAACTCGATAAGTGCGCGAATGGCCTCTTCTTGATAGGAGATCCGACCCGCTACGGGATCGCGAATCAAGTCACGTGCAGGACCTTCCTCGAGTGGACCTAAAGGGATACGGTGATGTGTTTTGAAGATTTCCAACCTTTCTTTTTCCTCTATCTCGAGAGCCCGATATCGGGCACAAATCATCAGTTGGATCGTCTGCTCTTTTGCGAGCGAACCGATCCAGCGCATCAGTCCCGCATCGAACGCATCGGGCGTTTTCCTTTGGCGCGCTCGCTCGAAAACGCGCTCCAATTCCTGAAATTCATCTAAAAACAAAATCAGAGAGGCATCGAGCGTACGGATCGCACGCTTCAGCAGTGATTTAAATGTGTCGTAGCGTTCAAAATCGTAGGCTGAGCGGGCTATGCTGCTAAAGCCATCTCGGAATGTTTGGCTCTCGATGCCCAGATGAGGCGACAACAGATTTACAATCGTGAAGAAAAAATCCATGTAGCTGTTGAATGACATCCAACTCGAAAACATGTCGATCCTGAGGACGATAAATTTCCGGTTGCCTTGCACGTCATTCGTAAGCAGATCGAGCGCTCGCTCTACCAAAGAGGTCTTGCCCATCCGCTGGAGACCAAGGACCAACGCACTCTTCCCGGACCTTAAATGCGACGTTAGCTCTGCAAGTTCTTCTTTCCTTCCGCGAAAGTAGAGCTTGGCAGGGTGCTCGAAATCGTACGGGTTGGATATCTGTTCGACTGGTTGTGGAGATCCAGCCGGTTGCTTCTCCGCATACGTTTCTGCAGCCGTTGCGGGTGAGGGCGGCGCTGGCGCAGGCGGCATTGAAGGCGCCGGGGATTCGGGCGGCGAGGGCCGCAACTCGGGACGCTGGCTTTGACGCAGCGCCATTTCGCTTAATTCATGTCTGTTCCAATATTCTTCAATCCTCTCCCGAATTCCTCGTGTAACACTCGCGTAGGCCTTGTCGTGGTCGTTCCAACTTGCGATGGGCTTGTGGTTCGAAGGCAGTGCTTGCAGCTCGGCAAAAGGTGCATCCGACCAATACACATCGCGCAGAAGGATTGGTATAACGATCGCCTCTCCCGTCCGGCTGCGTTCGATCGCTCTCTTCATCTCTAGGCCATAGCAGTACTTTGATGAAATAAAGTTGTCCGTGATCAGTAAAAGGATCAGGTCTGCTTCTTCGAGGTTCTTATCTATCTCATCCCGCCATTTGTCGCCAGGTTGGATTTTGTGGTCGTGCCAAGCCTCGATCAAGTGCCGATGCTCGAGAACCGCCAGATGGTTTGCCAGCTTGCCTCGCAACCTCTCATCTTGGTGCGCATAAGAAAAGAAAACTTTCAATGCCCGTTTGCCTCGGGCTGCGGCGGCAACTGTCATTTCTTAATTTCTTAGTACGAGACCTGCGGCCTCGAAATTGGTATGAATTATAGCCTAACGACGTGTATCTCCGCGCCCCATCCCGCCCCTCCCGCGTACCATAGAAAAGAGTGAATACACACCTCGCGCCACGGCTCTGTGCAGTCGCGTCCGTCCTCCTCGTATTCACATTCATCGCCGCCGCTGCCACCAGCACCGCATGGGAAATCACCGGCTTCACCGACTTCCTCAAAGGTCGCCTCTTCGGCCTCTCGCTCTCGGCCGACGGCACTCTCCAACTCGGCCCCTCCGTCCGCTTCCAGGCCAACCTCGACCAACCCGCTCTCTGGAGCCTCGCCGTTGCTCCCGATCAAACCATCTACGCCGCCACGGGTCATCAAGGCAAAATATTCCGAATTGCGCCGGACGGGAAATCATCTGTCCTGTGGAGCGCCGAGCAGTCCGAAGTGTTTGCGCTCTGCGTCAACGCAAACGGCGTCGTTTACGCCGGCACGTCCCCTAACGGCGGCCTCTATCGCATCGAAAACGGAAACGCGCGCGAAGTTTGGCATTCTCCGGCGAAATATATCTGGGCCATCCAATCCGCCGCCGATGGCAGTTTATATGTCGCCACGGGCGAGCAGGGCCGCATCTATCGCCTCGATCCCGCGGGCCGCGCAGAGGTCTATTACGAGACCGGCCAAGCCAACGTTACTGCCCTGGCTCTCGCCGCCAACGGACACTTATATGCCGGAACCGATCCCAACGGCATCCTATACGACATCCCCGCCGCCAAACAGGGCACCATTCTCTTCGATTCCAACCTTCCCGAGGTTCGTGCCATCGCCATCGATCCCGACGGCGTTATCTACGCCGCTGCCATGGGAGGCGCAGTCGCTACCCGCTCGGCCGCCGCCGGTTCTACCGCAACCATTTCCGCCGGCACCGTCGTCGCCACTACCCCGACAGTCATCACCGTTACCGAGGGAAAGCAAAATGTCCCTCCTCCGAATAACGAACAGGCCGGCGTGAAGCCCGCCGAGCAAGCGGTTCCAGCCCCGAGCTCGACCTCCGCCTCCGCCGCAACCTCGAACACGGCCGTCGTAGAAGTCAGCGGCGTTGAAAAATCGGCCATCTACCGCATCAGTCCCGATCGCACCGTCGAGACCTTGCGCAGCTCGAAAGACGACAACGTCTACGACCTGTTGCTCGACAACGGCAGCATCATTTTTTCGACTGACGACCGCGGCCGCATCTATCGCCTCACCGGCGAAAAGGCCACTTTACTCGCCGAACCCGGAGACGGCGAAACCACGCGTCTTCTAAAAGCCGGTGCGCTCTTGTACGCCGGCCTCAGCAATCCGGCGCGCCTGTTCGCCCTCGCCCCGCCGGGCTCTGGATCGGGATCTTACGAATCCCAGGTGCACGATTCCACCACCGTCGCGCGCTGGGGACACCTCCAGTGGCACGGCGCCGGATCCGGCTTGGTGTTCAGAACGCGCACCGGCAATGCCGCCCGTCCCGATTCCACCTGGAGCCCCTGGTCCGCTCCCATCACCAACCCCGCCAATAGCTTAATCAGAAGCCCCTCCGCGCGATTCATTCAGTGGCGCGCCGAATGGCCCGCCGGCAGCACCGCCCAGATAAGCACCGTCGATGTTCCCTACCTCCCGCAAAATACGCCGCCCGTTATTCACAGCATCACCGTCACCTCCATACTCGGAACCAACGCCGCAAAAACCGGAGCCACTCCAAACACTCCCTCTTCCGCCTACTCCATTACCGTCACCGACACCGGTTCAGCGCCGGCCGCCAGCTCCGGAACAACTTCTACCCAAAATGTTTCACGCCTGCAAAGCACGCAAACCCAAATCTCCTGGCAAGCCGAAGATCCCGACGGCGACAAGCTGGTTTACTCTGTCTACTTTCGAGCCGAAGATGAAAAAGACTGGCAGTTGATCCGCAGTCGAATGTTTGAAAACACTCTGCTGCTCGACCCCGACGTTTTCGCCGACGGCCGTTACTATTTCCGTGTCGTGGCCTCCGACGCGCCCTCGAATGCAGCCGAATACGCGCGTCAAACCGAATTAGTCAGCACGCCCGTCCTGATCGACAACACTCCCCCGTCCATCAGTGTAGGTTCGCCGCATCGCGACGGAACGTCGCTCGACATCGACCTCGAAGCGAACGACAAAACCAGTCCCTTGCGGCTCTGCGAATATTCTCTCGATGCCGGCTTTTGGCAGCCTATTGAAGCCGTTGATGGCGTCACCGACTCGCCTCACGAGCAGTTCCATCTGCATCTCGACAAACTTCGCCCCGGTGAGCATTTATTGGTGTTTCGAGTCTACGACTCAGCCAACAATGCCGGTCTAGCCCGCGTTATTCTGCGCTGAGAAAAAGGTTGGTGCCGGCGGCAGGACTCGAACCTGCGACCTACGGATTATGAGACCGTCGCTCTAACCACCTGAGCTACGCCGGCGGCAATCTCAGCGTATCATTTGCCTACAATTACCGAATAAATCCGATCCAGGTCGTCCTGCGAGTAATATTCGATCTCTAGTCGCCCGGCGGCTGCCGACTTGGCAACCAGCCGAACTCGCGTGCCTAAAGCCGCTGACAATTCATCCAGGGCTGCGCGAACATTTGGGTCTATTTGTTTGGCGGATCCTTTATTTTCTTGCGTATCCGATTTAGTTAAGTCCTTAACTAATTGCTCCGTGTCGCGGACCGACATACCTTTCTCGATGACTCTATCGCACGCCCGCCTCTGGGCGTCCTGGTCCGTAATGTTAAGCAGCGCACGCGCATGCCCGACACTGATCGTACCCCGCATCAACTCCTCTTGCACCAGCGGCGTCAGCCGGAGCAGCCGAAGAAAGTTCGTGATTGTGGATCGGTCTTTCCCGGTGCGTTCGGCTATCTGTTCGTGGCTAAGTCCGTGGTCTGTCGCCAGCCGGTAGAACGCCATCGCGATGTCAATTGGATTCAGATCTTCCCGCTGTATATTTTCGATCAGAGCCAATTCCAGCAGTCGATCCTCGTTCACGCTCCGCACCAGGGCCGGGATGTCCTTCAAACCTGCCATCGCGGCCGCCCGCCACCTCCGCTCACCGGCGATCAGCTTGTACTTTCCATCGCTGAGCCTTGAAACCGTGATGGGCTGGATCAAACCGTGCTCGCGGATCGACTGGGCAAGCTCCTCCAAACCATGGGCATCAAAGCTGTTCCTCGGCTGCTGCTCACTGGGCCGAATCTGATCCAGCGGAATGTTTTGAAGCTGTTCCGCCTCAACTGCCATCGGGACGGGCGGGGCTGGTTTTTGCGGCAGTAGCGCCGATAAACCCTTACCCAGCGCTTTTCGCTGATTCCGGTCTGTTTCGCTGTTCATGGGCCATAAATTCCTTCGCGAATTCAATATAAGCTTCCGCGCCCCGCGAGCGGGGATCGTATGCAAGAATCGGTTTGCCGAAACTAGGAGCCTCCGCTAAACGGATGGTCCTCGGAATGACAGTCCTGAAAACCTGATCGCCAAAAAACTCGCGCAGATCGGCTTCCACTTGCCGCGTCAGATTTGTCCGATCATCATACATCGTGAGCAGTACGCCTGCCACCCGAAGCCCCGGATTGAAGGCGTCACGTACTCGATCGACCGTGTCCATAAGTTGCGAAAGCCCCTCCAGAGCAAAGAACTCGCACTGGATGGGAATGAGCACGGAATCCGAAGCAACCAGCGCGTTCAGAGTGAGAAGATCCAAAGCCGGAGGGCAGTCGATGATGATGAACTCATAATCGTTCTTCGCTGCGGCAATTGAGGTCTGCAGCCGTCGTTCCCGCTCAGCGGCATCGACCAGATCTAAGTTGGTAGCAACCAGATCCTGGTTCGCGGGCACCAGCCATAGACCTTCCATTGTCGTAGGAACGATGGCGGCCTCGAGATCGGCCTCCCGTAGCAGCACGTTGTACAGCGTCGTGCGATCAGCGGATTTCTCGACCCCCACGCCGGTCGTGGAGTTCCCTTGCGGGTCAGAATCAATCAGCAAGACCTTGCCGCTGCTCGCGGCAAGCGCTGCAGCTAAGTTAATCGCGGTTGTTGTTTTCCCTACCCCGCCCTTTTGATTCGCTATCGAAACGACACGGGCCACCGCACGATCCTAACACGCTGGAACGTTTCACGTGAAACATTCGGTTCCAAGGCTTAAGTAGATATCCAAAACCGCAACCGCCGCAGGCGTAACACCCGGAATTCTCTGCGCCTGCCCCAAAGTCGTCGGCCTTACGCGCGTGAGTTTCTGCCTGATCTCATTCGAAAGCCCGGGAATTCCCTCGTACCGGAATGTTGCAGGTATGAGGCGTCCCTCCGCCTCCTGAAGCTGCCGGACTTGCCGGGCCTGCTGCAGAAGATACCCCGCGTATTTGATCTCCGTTTCAACGGTGGTCAACACGCCGTGCGCAAGCTCCTCCCTCATTTGCCCGCAAATCCAGGGCTCCAGCCTGCTGATCTTCGCCTCAGGGCGGCGCAACCAAATCATTAGCAAAGGATTGTCGCCCCCGCCGCCATCGAATACCTCGCTCAATCGAGTCCGTTCCAACAACTTCATCACAACGGCCTTCTGTTCCCGCTTGCGGCTGAACTGCTCCCACCGGGCATCATCAACTAAGCCGACGTTGCGTCCAACCGGCGTAAGCCGTTCATCCGCATTGTCGATTCGAAGCTGCAACCGGAATTCTGCCCGCGACGTAAACATCCGATACGGCTCGTCCGCACCTTTGCTGACCAAGTCATCAATCAGAATACCCGTATATCCGTCACTTCGCCCAATCCTAAGCTCCGGCAGGCCCTTTACTTTGCTCGCCGCATTCAATCCCGCGATCAGCCCTTGGCAGCCCGCTTCCTCGTATCCCGATGTGCCGTTAATCTGGCCAGCCAGAAATAGACCCTCTATCGCCTTCACTTCCAGCGAGTGCTTCAACTCCCGCGGGTCCACCGCATCGTACTCGATCGCGTACCCCGGCCGAATCATCTCCGCCTTCTCCAGCCCCGGAATCGACGCCACCATCGCCGCTTGAACATCCATCGGCATGCTGGTCGACATCCCGTTCACATAGATCTCGTGTGTGTCCAGCCCCTCGGGCTCCAGAAAAATCTGATGCCTTCGCTTATCTGGAAATTTGACGATCTTGTCCTCGATAGACGGGCAATAGCGAGGACCCACACCCTCAATTTGCCCGCTGTACATCGGAGAACGAGCAATGTTTTCCTGAATGATCCGCTGAGTTTCGTAAGTTGTGTAAGTTAGGTAACAAGAGATTTGCTCCCGCTCAATTCGCCGCGTCAGAAACGAGAACGGAGTCGGCACGGCGTCGCCGGGCTGTTCTTCGAACCGTGATCGATCAATGGTGCGGCCATCCAAACGCGGTGGCGTGCCGGTCTTCAGCCGCGTCCATTGCAGTCCTAAGGTCCGCAACTGACCGCCCAGAGTGTTCGAAGGCGCCTCCCCATTTCTCCCGCACGCATACCTCTGCTCACCGACGTGCGCCAGACCGTTCAGGAAAGTTCCCGTCGTGACCACAACCGCTTCGGCCAGGAGATCCCGGCCGTCTTTCAGCCGGACCCCAGTAATCTTCCTAGGGAGTTCGTTTGGTAAAAACAGCAGTTCGCCCACTTCCGCCTGCAAAATCCGCAGATTTGGCTCGTTTTCAATCCACTGGCGCATACGGATCCGGTACTGTTTCTTGTCGCACTGAGCGCGCGGCGACCAAACGGCAGGCCCACGGCTGGTGTTCAGCAGTCGAAATTGAATACCGACCGCGTCGGTCAATTCGCCCATCACCCCGCCGAGCGCATCGATCTCCCGAACCAGGTGACCTTTGGCGATTCCACCGACCGCCGGATTGCACGACATTTGCGCGATCAGATCCAGGTTCATCGTCACCATCGCGGTGTTGAGGCCCAGGCGTGCGCACGCTCGCGACGCTTCGCAGCCCGCGTGGCCCGCGCCCACAACGATCACGTCGTACTTCTTCTGCATGGCGGATGCTATTAGCTATTCTAAACGTCTTGAGGATCTTGATTATAGGCGGCGGGGGCCGCGAGCATGCTTTAGCTTGGCGCCTCTCGAAGTCTGCCTCCGTCAAGCAGATAATCTGCTGCCCTGGCAACCCCGGGATCGCCCAAATCGGCACTTGCATTCCCCAGCCGCTCGGCGTTTTCGATTACGCCCATATAGCCGAGTCGCACAGCATTGATTTGACCATCGTCGGCCCGGAACTGCCGCTCGTTGCTGGAGTGGTCGATCAGTTCCGTGGCCGCGGGCTGAAGATTATCGGCCCCACTCGTGCGGCCGCTCAACTCGAAGGCTCGAAGATCTTTGCAAAGCAGTTCTTTCACCGCGCCGGAATTCCGACGGCCCGATCAGGCACGAACGTCAGCGACTTTTCGTTTCCAATGGTAATTAAAGCCGACGGATTAGCCGCCGGAAAAGGCGTAGTGATCGCACGGAATCAAGGCGAAGCTGACGATGCCGTTCAGCGGCTCGGACCCAATCTCGTCATCGAGGAATTTCTCGAAGGCGAAGAAGTCAGTTTCATCGGGCTGAGCGACGGCGATCGCCTGATCCCCTTTCCGCCCGCACAAGATCATAAACGCGTGTTCGATGGAGACCAGGGTCCCAATACTGGCGGCATGGGCGCCTATTGCGACACGCGCATTCTCAGTTCAGCGCAGACCGGCGTCATTATGGATCGCATCATGCTGCCCACCCTCGCGCAAATGCGCAAGGAAGGAATGCCTTTCACGGGTTTTCTCTACGCCGGCTTGATGATGACTGCCGATGGCCCAAAAGTGCTCGAATTCAACGTGCGGCTGGGCGACCCGGAGACGCAGGCGCTGATGCACAGTTTTCAAGGGGATTTAGTCGAATTTCTCGACATGGTCCCCCAGGCATCCGGGCCGCCTTCGGTTTGCGTCGTTCTCGCAGCCAAGGATTACCCCGACCACCCACGTACCGGAGACACCATCACGGGAATGGAAGCGGCCGAATCGACAGGCGCAACCGTATTTCACGCGGGCACGAGGCGCGATACCGATACGCTCATCACCAACGGCGGCCGAGTGCTGGGTGTGACCGCATCGGGAGACACATTGCACTCCGCCATCGAACATGCCTACCGCGCAGTCGAGGAGATTCACTTCGAGGGCATGCAGTATCGAACCGACATCGGCCAAAAGGGTCTGAGGCGCTGGTAGGGACGGGCAGATTCGAACTGCCGACCTGCCGCTTAGGAGGCGGCTGCTCTATCCATCTGAGCTACGTCCCCGCTGCTATTGGCAGTTTATCAGTGGATGCCCAGCGGGGACTCTGTCTCAGGTTCTAGCGGCGACCACCGCCGCCACCGTGTCCAACTGCGCCGCCGCCGACGTGAGCACTGACGCCTCCACGGGCGACTCCGCCGGTCACAAATCCGCGCCCGCCGTAAAAGCCTCCGCGATAACCCCCGATGTATCCGCGACCGTAATAAAAGCCAGGTCCGAAGTAAAACCCGAAGCCCGGGCCCCAATACGGGTATCCAGCATAGTAAGGATACGGATAACCGTACGCGTATGGATAAGCTGGTGGCGGCGCGCTCGCGTACTGTCCCGGGCCAGGTCCCATTCCCATTGAATAAGAGGGCCGGTTGTATTCGTTCGGTTCTACATAACGGAACGCCTGCGCTGAATTCGTGGTCGAGATTGTCACAGGCGCCTCAATGCGGAAGGTCAGCAGTTGCTCGGGGTGGATAATGCTCGCGTGATTGTGCGTCACTACCGCGCCAATGATACCGGCCACAGCACCCGCGCCAGCGCCGATTGCCGCTCCCGTTCCCCAGCCGGCTGCGGCTCCGATCGCCGCGCCAATGCCTGTCGTCGCCACTACAGTCCCGGCTTCGACACCGCCCGGCGTAGTCCCGCCTCTGCGGCTGATGAGCTGACTGCTGATCGGCACTTGCTGTCCGTCCACTAGCGTCAAAGTTGTGAGCTGAACCCCAAGTCTCGCCGGGTGCCCGACTCCGTGTTTCTCGGCTAACGCTACTCGTCCGGCGATCGTCTGTCCGGGTTCCGCGATCACGATCCCGTTTACTACTAAGGGCTGGATCAATGTCGCCGAGAACGGATCGCCGACCTGATTCTTATCGGAAGACAAAGGCTGGTTTACCCGCACAGTCATAAACGTTCCCACGGGAATCGTGAGCTGCGCCGGAACCGGAGGCGGCGCCGAATAACTTGGCTGCTGTCCGTATTGCTGCTGTCCGTATTGCTGCTGTCCGTATTGCGGCTGCTGTCCGTATTGCGGCTGCTGTCCGTATTGCGGCTGCTGACCGTATTGCGGCTGCTGTCCGTATTGGCCGTAGTTCGGCTGTTCCGTGTAGTTCGGCTGCTGCGGATAATTTGGTTGCTGCGGGTAGTTCTGCTGCTGCGGATAGTTCTGCTGCGGAGGGTAGTTGGGCTGATTCGGAGGCGGCGGAGGAGGCCCCTGATTCGGATCGGGCGCTTGGTTCATGTCGCTGCCGTTCTGGTTTGCAGCGAAGTTCGGATCCGCCGGATTATTGGCTGAGTTGTTCGATCCGTTGGGCGGATCGCCGACGCGTCTCCACCCACCGCTTGGATTCGATGGCTGCTGCTGCGCCGCAGGAGGTGGCGGCGGAGCCGAAGAAGGATCTTGCGCGAACGCAAGAGTGGATGCGGCTAACAGACCCACTGAAATATAAGAAGCCGCGCTTTTGAAGATTTGAATATTGCTTCCCATGACTGCCTCAGTATTGTCGACGGTAAACCTAGTGCACGCGTTTCGCCATCTATGATGCCTTGCGAGTAATTGTAGCTAAAGGAGTTACCTGAAAATCGCTTCGGCTGGAATCCACCGCGGCTGGTGCATTTGAGCCACTGTTCTTAGCCGCCTCGATAGCCTACTGGACACGGCTGCGCAGATGATGTAAATACGACTTCACCGCTAGACCGAATACAATAATCAGCGCAATAATCAGCGCCGTGCCTCGCAGCGTCGCAACCGATGCCACCACCAGCAAGCCGTAGAGAATCATTGCAGTCCTCAGACCAATGACACCGCGTGATGGTTCTTCTTCGCTCATTGAGCGGGCATGTTGTAAGCGAACGAGAATGCCAAACGAACTTGAAACCCTTTATAATCGGCCGGCAACGGTGGAAGCGGATTCGACATGCTGAGTCCCGCCACTGCCGCGCGATCGAGCGGAGCGGAGCCGGACGAATCCGCCGTCACGAGCTTTGGAATACTGCCATCCCGGTTAATGATGAACTCGAGCACGGTTCGGCCGCGCAGCGTTCCCATGCGAGCGCTCTCTGGAATGACCCGCTGCCAATTCGCCCGCACGATAGAAAGGATCTGCGCCAGGTACGGCTTGAAGTCCGCGCCTTCCGGGTCGCTCTGCAGTTCGACGGCAGCTTTTGGTCCTGCCGCGCTTCCGATCGCTCCTGGAGAACCACGCGCCGGTTCGGAAACGTTGTCGTCGCTGACTACCAGCCGACGGCCGTTAGCGTTCTGAGCAAGTTCATTGACCGCGCCCTGAACGGTCGCCTTCGGCGGAGCCAGTTTCGGATGAGGATTCGGTGGCGCTTCCGAACCAATATTCTGAAACGGACCCGAGGACGCAGCGGCAGGAGCGGGTGCCGGTGGAACTAAGCCTGCCGGAGACCCTTGCGGCAGCACGGCGGGCGCTTGGTTCAGCGCAAATTTGGGCGCTTCCGGAAGGATCTGCGGAACGTTCTTTGCGGTTCGCTGTGTTACTTTCGGAATCTCAAACTGCCTTACGCTCGGCTTCGGCGTGGCCCGGTGTTGCTCCAGGGCGCGAGCAGCCGCCAGATCCGCCAAGTCGATCTGTTTCGCTACCTTCTCGCGGTTCGGCGCTTTTTGTGTCAACGCATCCGGCGGCAAATAGAGCGGCATACGCCTGACGATGACGCGGTGGTCGGGTTCGGCTCGTCCCACAAAGCTGGGTAATCGAACCGCAGCGAAGAAAAGAAGAAGATGTGCGACTAACGATCCAGCAAGCACGAACCGCCATCGGGAATCCTGGCGGGGCCACTCCAGCAGGAGATTGAGTTCGATCGTGGATGGTGCTTGAACGGTCAGAAGTCAACTCCGCTTACTGAGAGTTTGGGCTACTAAATCGGCGTGTTCCTTGATTTTATCAAGAATTTCCTCGGCCACGCGAAGCGCGTTTGTTGCCTGAAAAGCGTCCACGCGCGGCTGGGACCGGTCCCGCACAGCGGAGAAGAACGCCGCCAGCTCCAAGGCCAGCGGTTCCCCGCGCTCGATCGGAAGCGGATTAACGCCGATGGTTTCGCGAACGGCCAGGCGCACTGCCTCCTGACGTGCGTAGTCGAGTGAAATGTACTCGCCGGGTTGAAAGAGACGCAGCTTACGAACCTGCTCCGTCGAAACACGGCTGGCCGTCAGATTAGCTACGCAGCCGCTTGGGAATGAAAGACGAACATTGGCGATATCCACCCGTGTCGAGAGCACGGAAATTCCAGCCGCTCGGATCTCGCTCGGCATCTCGCGTGTGAAGCTGAGCACAATGTCCAGGTCGTGGATCATCAGATCGAGTACGACGTCCACATCCAAACTACGCGGTGAAAAGACGCTGAGCCGATGAACTTCGAAAAACAGCGGTATAGTGAGCGCGTTTTCGAGAGCGACAACGGCCGGATTGAAGCGCTCGAGGTGACCCACCTGGAGCAACCGGCCGCGCTCTTGGGCAAGCCTCGACAGCCGTTCGCCTGCCTCAGAGGATTCGGCGATTGGCTTTTCAATCAGCACGTCGATGCCGGATGTGAGCAATTCCGCCGCCACCCGCTCATGAGTAACCGTAGGGGTCGCAACAATGGCTGCGTCGACGGAGGTCAGAATATCTTCGACACTCGCCAAGGCACGCGAATCATATTGCTGCGCGAGTTGCTGAGCTGCCTCTAAACGGATGTCGACGATTGCGGCAAGTTCCACACCGTCAAGCTGGCTAATCACCCGGGCGTGATTGCGGCCGAATGCTCCAGCCCCGACAAGCGCGACACGAAGTCTGCTCATCGCTCGGTTTGATCCAAAGGCGGATAGCCGATTATCGCGATACGCGCTTCATCCGCCCGTTTGAGCATTTCGTCTTTGTCGAGGAGCAAGGTGCGGCCTGCGTCGATCGCCAGAGCCGTGGTTCCGGTCTCAATCATGGTCTGGACGGTTGTCGGGCCTGCGACGGGCACATCGAACAGCAGATGCGCACGGCCGCGCGACACCTTCACCAGCCGCAGAGGCTTGCCATTTGTCAGCGAAAATGCGCGCCGCAGCATGGAATCGGTACCCTCCATGGCTTCTGCTGCGACGCAGGCCTTTTCGCTGATAGCGACGCTCTGGCCGATGTCGACCGAAGCGAGAACCGACGCGACACGGCGCCCGTAGTTCAGATCCGCTTCCTCCTCTTTCGACGGCTTGCGTTTTGTGATCACGCCTTCGGGCGCAAGCAATGGCTTCAGCAGCCGGGTTGAATCTAGAAGCTCGATGCCTTCTTCACGCAAAACCTTCTGCACGCCGCCGATCAAGCCCGCGGTGTTCTTCTCTTTGAGAGAGGTCAGCAGCTTAAACAGGCGCCAGTCGGGAGCGATCGCCGAAAAAATACTGATGTGCTTTACCTGGCCGGCCATCATTACTTCCGAGATCTTTTCACGCTTCAGGATTTCGATGAGTTTCCCAAGTTGGCCGATGTTGATCCAGTCGAGTGAAGAAGCGAACTTCGCAAGTTCGGGCGACGCCTCATTTTCGATCGCGACCACCACCACCTCGTCCCCTTGGCGGCGGGCAGCTTCGAGCGCGAGAAGTGGAAAGCGCCCGTTCCCCGCAATCATTCCGTAGCGCACAAACCCTATTTGATGAAGCCGCGTTCCGACGCGCGGATAAAATCCAGGAGTTCTCGGACTTCGGTAGTCTGAGTAACCTCTTCTTCTATCCGGGTAAGTGCCTGCGTGGTGTTGAGCCCGGCGCGGGTCAGTATGCGGAATGCGTTTTGCAGCGCCTCTATCGCCCCCGATGTGTAGCCGCTCCGCTCGAGGCCGATGCGATTCGCCCCATATACTTCGACCTCATGGTTCGAAGCGGTGATCGAGTAGGGCAGCACGTTCTGCTTGATGACGCTGTAACTGCCGATCATGGCGTGGCGCCCGATGCGGCAAAACTGATGGATGGCGCTGAGACCCCCAATATTGGCGTAATCCTCCACCACGGCATGTCCCGCGAAGGTCACTCCGTTGGCCAGGATCGTGTTGTTCCGAATGGTTACGTCATGCGCAATGTGAACATACGCCATCAGCAAATTGCCGTCGCCGATGGAAGTAACCATGCCGCCGCCTTCGGTACCGCGATTGATGGTGACAAATTCGCGAATCGAGTTGTCGTTTCCAACGCGCGTCTCGGATGCCTCGCCCTTATATTTTTTGTCCTGCGGAGCAACGCCGCAGGAACAATAAGGATAGAAAATGTTTCCTTCACCAATGCTCAGCTTCCCTTCCAGATAAACGTGAGCGACGAGCCGGGTTCTCGCGCCAATCGCGACACCCGCCCCCACAATGCAGTACGGACCAATTTCAGCATCGGAAGAGATTTCGGCGCGTGGGTCGATAATCGCCGTGGAATGAATCGCCATTCGGCCAGTGCGCTCGTGCGGCAGGCGCTACGCCGCAGCGAGCCGTTCCGTCAACTTGCACATGAGCGTGGCTTCCGCCGCCACTTGCCCATCCACGGTTGCCAGGCCTTGCATCTTCGCCACGGTGGCTTTCAGACGGACCATCTTCATCTCGACGCGCAACTGATCGCCGGGGACGACCGGCTTGCGGAACTTCGCCTCTTCGACAGATGCCAGAAACATGATCTTGCCCCGCGTATGCGGCGCTAGTTTCGCAACCAAAACACCCGCAACCTGCGCCATCGCTTCAATGATGAGCACCCCGGGCATCACCGGATAGCCGGGGAAATGGCCAGTGAAATGCGGTTCGTTGGCGGTGACGTTCTTGATCCCCACGATTGAATCCGCGGTGATCTCGACAATGCGATCGACCATCAGCATGGGATACCGGTGGGGCAGAATTTCCGTGATCTCTTGAACATCCATCGGCGTCATGGGAACCGCTATTATAACAGCGAATGCACCCTTTTCTTCGCTATGCCACTGACAGGAAAGCAGAAATCACCCGGCTGATCCGGCAGATGGTGGAGTGTGAGTCGCCCAGCGATTCACCTACCGATGTGAACCGGCTGGTCGACTTGATTATCGAGCGGACCAGAGACATCGCGACTGCAGAGACGTTTCAAGCCGATCGCTACGGCCGTCATTTGCGGCTCGAGTTCAAGCTGCCGGGCCGTAAGAAAGAGGGACAAATTCTCGGCCTTGGGCATTCCGATACGGTCTGGCCGTTGGGAACACTGAAGACGATGCCATTCCGGCAAGCAGAGGGGCGGCTGTGGGGCCCAGGCGTGCTGGACATGAAATCCGGGCTGACGTTTTTTATCTTCGCCCTTCGCGCCTTGCGAGAACTGGACGTCCCGATTCAGCGCAAGGTCGTGCTGTTGATCCTTTCGGATGAGGAAGTGGGAAGCAAAAGCTCGCGCGCTGTTACGGAGAAGGAGGCGAAGGGAAGCGATTGCGTTCTGGTGCTCGAGCCGGGCACGGGTTTGACGGGGAAACTGAAAACTGCGCGCAAAGGAGTGGGGAACTACACCATCTCCATCGAAGGCAAAGCGTCTCATGCCGGGGTCGATTTCAGCAATGGCGCGAGCGCCATCATCGAGGCGGCAAGGCAGGTTGAAAAGATCGCGTCCTTCACGAATCTGCAGCGTGGCACGACGGTAAATCCAGGCATTATCAGCGGCGGAACACGGACGAACGTGATCGCCGCGGAGGCTCGCATTCAGGTAGACATTCGCGCGGTGCGTGTAAAGGATGCGGATGCGCTGGATAAGAAGTTCCGCGCTCTGCGGCCTATCGACAAGCGCTGCACGATTCGAGTCGAGGGCGGGTTGAATCGTCCGCCAATGGAACGCTCGCCGGCAATCGCAAGTCTGTTCGCGAAGGCGAGAAAGATCGGGGCTGACCTCGGCCTTCAACTGGAAGAGTCTTTGACCGGCGGCGGCTCGGACGGCAACTTCACGGCAGCACTGGGGGTGCCCACGTTGGATGGACTGGGCGGCGTCGGCGAGGGCGCTCATGCCATGAACGAAAGCATCTTGATCGACCGAATCGCCGATCGGACCGCACTGCTGGCCGGGTTATTGGCGGAATCATAGGGCAATCGATACCGTGATCCCGCCGTCCGGGTCGCCGGAATCGGGTTTAAAGTGGAATTATGGAAACGGCAAGAGTCGCCGATAGAAAACAAGAGATCCTGAATGCCGGCGGGTATCGCTACAGTTTCGACCGGCAGCTCTATTTCAATCGCAGCGCCAAAAAGGCTTTCAGCGTAGAGTTTATCGAGGACAACTCCGAAGACGAGATCTCGCGCCTGATTCGAGACGAGTCGCCTAATGCGGGCTGGCGCTTCTTCTTCAATACGAAGCCTTCATCAGCGGTAGAGCGAGAACTCTCCGGTGCGCTTGGCTAATGGACAGGCGCACCGTCGAGGATCGCCTTAGAGAAGAGTACTTCAACCTCCTGCCCGATGCTCGCCGCCTTACCGAACACCTTGAAGCGGTGATCAAATATAACCTCCTGCCCATATCCCGTAGTTTAGATAGGTTCGAGCAGGTGATCGTCAAATCGCGAGTCAGATTGTGAAAGTGCAGTAGAGGCCCTTCGACGTCGTCAGGAAGGAGCCACGTTCGATCCGGACAAGCTTCAGCGGTACACACTCAAGAGTCTCAAAGATTTGGCTGGGGTTCGGGTTCTTGCCTTTCCGCGTAGTCGGTTGGGAGAAATCGACGCGGCGCTTCGAAACGTGTTTGAAGGATGGACTGAAGACCCGGTATTAGGAGAGCGTGGCGAGAAGCTTGCCTTCAAGTACTGGGGATCCTCTCCGGCAAGTAGAGACATCGTAGGCGAATACCAGATCGTATCGATACTGACAGGCCTGTTCTGGGAGGTTGAGCATTCCGCGATCTACAAGCCGTCTCCACAATTGCGAGGCGTAGTTCGTTCCCTTGAAATGAAAGAGCCAATTGCAAACGTATTAGAAGCGCTTCGCGGCTTTGAAGAAGAATTTGAGCGATTGGTCCAACAAGCCAACGAAATTTAAAACGAGAACAACGATCGAGTTCCTCATCTGCAGCGCTGGATTACGACCAGATTCTGTTTCGCCATCATGAATCGGCCTACTCTGCTCGTCGGCAACAGTAGACCTTTGCGCGTAGACAGATAATAAAGGCAAACCGATGCTCTGGAAAGATCTCGCATACGCGGCGCGGACGCTGCGGAACAGCCCGGTGTTCGCAGTAACGGCCGTGGTCACGATCGCACTCGGTATCGGGGCGAGCACGGCGATTTTCACCGTCACCAACGCCGTGTTGCTGCGGCCGCTTCCCTATAAAGATCCGGAGCGCCTGGTATTCGCATGCGGCGATATGAGGAAGCGCAGCGTTCGGGATTTCCCTTTCTCAAACGCCGATTTTTTCGATTTGCGCAATGGGACGACCAGCGTGTTCGATGGCCTGGGTGCGGTTGAGACGGGACGCGCGATTGTGCCGAGAGAGGATGGCGCTCCCGAGCAGATCCATATTGCGGCCGTTACCCCGAACTTCTTTCCGCTTATGGGCGCGAGGATTGCATACGGGCGGGATTTCACCGAAGCGGATGGACAACCGCAAGCTCCGCAGCCGCAGGCCGGGGCTGCACAGGCCGCACAGGGGCCGCAACCACAGCCGGGGGTCGCGATCTTGAGTTATGAATACTGGCAGCGCCGATACGGTGGAAACACCGGCATCCTGGGGCACGCCATGCCCGGCGGCGGATTGGGCGGCCCTCACATCGTCGGCGTGCTCGCGCCAAAATTCGAGCTGCTCTTTCCTTCCGATATGGATGTCGAGCAGGCGCCCGATGTGTGGATTGCCGACCGCCTGGCGTACGACAATGCTCAGCGAAACTCCGTACATCTCCGGCCGGTCGGCCGGCTGAAGAAAGGCATAACGCTGGACCGTGCGCGAGCCAGCGCCGAAGCGGTTTCCGCCGAACTGCGGAGAAATTTCCTGATCGAGGGAACGGCTGACTATCGTATCCGCATCGAGCCGATGCGCAACTATCTGGTTGCCGAAGCGCGGCCAGCCATCCTGGCGCTGATGGGAGCGGTAATCTTTCTTCTTTTGATTGCCTGCGCGAATGTGGCTAATCTCCTGCTGGTGCGTGCGTCCTTGCGCGAGCGCGAACTCTCGATACGCACCGCATTAGGCGGCAGCAGGTGGAGGCTGGTGCGTCAGATGCTCGCCGAAGCCGTACTGCTGGCGGGAATCGGCACCCTTGTAGGGATGGGGCTCGCATGGCTGGGCATTCATGAGCTGCTGGCGATCGCGCCGGCGAATCTGCCGCGCCTCGAATCCATTCGCATCGATGGCGCCGTGCTTGCGTTCGCGGTGCTCGCCGGGCTGGCAGCGGCCGTAATCTTCGGCGTTGCTCCGGCATTGCGCGCCTCGCGACCCGATGTGATGAGCGTTCTACGCGGAAGCGGACGCACGGCGGGGCTGGGAGGCGGACGCCTGCTGCGCAATACCGTGGTGATCGCCGAGGTCGCTCTCTCCTTTGTGCTGCTCATTGGATCGGGCCTGATGCTCCGCAGCTTTCTTGCCTTACAAAATATCGATCCCGGTTATGACCCGCACAACCTTTTGACATTTCAGTTACTAGGAGGGCAAGGCCCGCAGCCGCAGGCCCAGCAGCGCGCGGCATTCATGCGCCAAGTCGCAGAACGATTGCGCGCGATTCCCGGTGTTCAGGGCGTTACAGCCTCCACTCCCTTTCCGCTGACGGGAGCGTTTTTTCCCATACGATGGGGCCTGCAGCAGGCGTTGACCGACCCAAGCAAGTTTCAAGCCGTTGACCCTCAGATTGTGCTGCCGGGTTATTTCGAAACTCTCCGCACGCGACTTATTGCGGGGCGAACCTTCACCGAAGCAGATAATGCTCCGGAGCGAAATCTGGCGGTTGTCGACCAGGTTCTCGCCGCGAAAGCTTTCCCGAACGAGTCCGCGATCGGCAAGCGCATCCTGATACGTATCCAAACGCCGGAGCCGCAATGGGTCGAAATCATCGGAGTCGTAGCGCACCAGCGCGACACGTCGCTCACCGTACCGGGCCGCGAGCAGATCTATTTCACGGATGGCTTTGTAGGTTTCGGCGGCGCGCGTTGGTGGGCGCTCCGCACGGCTGGCGATCCTGTGAAATACGCAAACGCCGTTCGCGGCGAGATCCCGAAACTCGGCGGACAACTGGTTGTCGTGGAGATGCGGCCGATGGATGCCCTGGTGAAACGCGCGCAAGCAGGCACCCGTTTCTCTCTTCTTCTGATCGGTCTGTTCGCGGTGATCTCCGCATTCCTCGCGGGTGTGGGCCTTTACGGCGTGTTGTCGACCGTGGTGCGCCAGCGCACGGCTGAGATCGGCGTGCGGATGGCTATCGGCGCGGGCTCGACAAGTATTTTCAAGCTTATGATCGGGCAGGGACTCCGGTTGAGCGCTATTGGCATCGGCGCTGGATTGCTTGCGGCGTTTGGCGTGACGCGCGTCATGCGCAGCATGCTGGTGGGCGTGAAGGCGACCGACCCCGCCACCTTCGCGGTGATGGCGCTGCTCTTCTTTTTCATCGCCATGATGGCATCGTGGATCCCCGCGCGGCGTGCAGCCGGTCTCGATCCGACGATCGCTCTGCGAGGCGAATGATCGCATCAATGAGAAAATAATGTTTTGCGCATTATTCGTGATGGTATTTACTACGGTTGCGGCCTGGCCTTGGCCGGGATCGTTCTGTCGTATTATCTGAATCCCTGGGCGGGCTTGCCGCTCTATGTCCTGGCTGGCTTTTGCCTTTATTTTTTTCGCGATCCGGACCGAACTCCGCCTCCGGGCGATGTGCTGGTCGCGCCTGCGGATGGCAAAGTGGTGGCTATCCGTCAAATCGCGCCCGGAGAGACGCGCGTCAGCATCTTTCTTAACATCTTTAATGTGCACGTGAATCGCACGCCTCTGCCCGGAAAGATCACCGACATTGTTTACCAGAAGGGCAAATTTCTGGTGGCGAGTGACGAAGCTGCATCCGTCGAAAATGAGCAGAACACGCTGACGCTCGAAGGACAAGGCTCGCGAGTGGTCTGCCGGCAGATTGCGGGTCTGATCGCGCGGCGGATTGTCTGCTACAAGCATGCGGGAGACTCGCTTGCCGCGGGGGAACGGATCGGCTACATCAAATTCGGCTCGCGGGTGGATGTCATATTCGGGGCTGAGTGGAATAGCGCCGTAAAGGTGGGTGACAAAGTCGCGGCCGGAACCACTATTTTGGCGAATCGCGCAGGCGGAGGGGAGGGGGTCTGACGTTACCAGAGCGTTTGGAGCGTTCTTCTCCGAAGAGGCCGCGCCGGGCTGCCTATGCCCTGCCGACCCTGTTCACCAGCGGGAACATTTTCCTGGGATTCGTCGCCATCTTACAGTCCTTCGAAGGAGCGCTGCAGGTATCGGGCGGTGATTACAGCACGAATCCGCATTTTGTAATCGCTGCGAAGGCGCTGGGGTTCGCCGTATTCTTCGATGGACTCGATGGCCGCATCGCGCGCATGACCAACACCACCAGCGCCTTCGGCCGCGAGCTCGATTCCCTCGCGGATGTCATTACTTTCGGCATCGCTCCCGCCGTCCTTGCGTTTGTCTGGGGCGTGCTTTTCGTGGTGGTTCCGGTTGGCCAGTTCCAGAGCCATCTGACGCGGCTCGGCTATCTGATCGCCTTCTTTTATTTACTGTGCGGCGCGGTGAGGCTGGCGCGCTTTAACGTTCAGACCAACCCCACACCGAAAAATCCGGGTCGCCCGGACCGTAAGTATTTTGTCGGTATGCCCATACCCGCGGGCGCCGGATTTATTGCCGCGGTTGTATTTATGGATGCTTCGCCTGTGCGCTCGTTTGCCTTTTCGGTGTTCTGGCTCGCGATTGTGGCTGTCGTATCGCTGCTGATGGTGAGCACGTGGCGGTATCCGAGTTTTAAGCAAATCACCGCGTCGAAACCGCATACGCCCCTGATTGTCCTGCTGGTTGGCGGAGCGGCGATTTTGATTTGGGAATGGGCCCAGCCCATGCTGCTGGCACTCGCCTGCGCCTATGTTTCGAGCGGCATTCTGATTCGCATTGGCGGGTTGATTCGCAGGCTCAAGAAATCGCGGCCGCCGCGGCGTCTGCCGGAGCACCAGATTGGCTAAATCGTTTTCAAAGGCGCGGGCCGTGAAAGTAGCTCTGGTGGGCGGCGAAACCTTACTGGGCCATGAACTCAAAGAAGTGCTGGAGAGCCGCAGAAGCGGCGCCGCGGTGACTGAATATGCTTCAACAGGCGAAGGCAACTTTGGCGAGCAGGAGGGCGAGGCGGTTTATCTCGAGCCGTTAGAAGCTCATTCGATTCGCGAAGAGCAAGCCATTCTCGTGGCCGGAACGCCCGAAGGCGCTTTGAAGGTATACACGTTGACCAAGGGCGCCGAGGGTCATCCCGCGGTAATCGATTGCACCGGGCATTTGGAACATGAGCCCGAAGCTCGCATGGTCGCGCCGCTCATCGAGGAGCCGGATGTCAAAGCGAGCTGGCTGATGATAATTGCGCATCCGGCGGCAAGCGCATTAGTGCTCGCGCTCAGCAGGCTGGCGCGTTACAGGCCTATACGTCAGGCCGTAGCCAACATATTCGAGCCCGCCAGCGAGCGCGGTAAGCGCGGGGTTTCGGAGCTGCATCGGCAAACCACCGATCTGTTGAGTTTCAAGCCGCTGAAGAAAGACGTTTTCGATGCGCAAGTCAGTTTCAACCTGCTGTCGCGATACGGGGGGGAGGCCTCCACGCAGCTTTCGAAGCAGGAACAGCGGATAGAACGTCACACCGCCACCCTGTTGAGCCGCGGGTCGAGCGACGCCACCGCGCCGATGCCCTCCATCCGGCTTATTCAGGCCCCGGTATTTCACGGCTACAGCATCTCGCTATGGGTGGAATTCGAATCCGATGTCGTGGCGGGCGAACTGGGTGAAGCGCTCGCTTCGGCGCAGATCGAAGTCAGGAGCGATGACCTGGAAGCGCCGAACAACGTGGGAGCGGCGGCTCAGAGCGGGTTGAGCGTCGGCGACATTCGTATCGATCGAAATAACGGCCGCGCCGCCTGGTTCTGGATCGTCGGAGACAATCTGCGCCTGACCGCCGATGCGGCAGCGGACCTGGTGAGCGGTCTGGAGTGAATTAATGCGGAGTCAACATTGACCAGGCGCGCCGCATTGCTGGTGCTAAGTTCCGGAGCTGCCTCGCTGGTCTCTTGCGGCTATCACGTGGGAGGGAAAGCAGACCTGGTGCCGAAGAGCATCGAGACGATTTCCATCCCGGCTTTCACGACCCTCTCGACGCGCTACAAGCTGGTGGACATTCTTCCGCAACAGATTGCGCGAGAGTTCATGGCTCGTACGCGGTTTCACATCGTCAACGATCCAAGCGCTGCGGATGCGGTGTTGAACGGGAGCATCATCGCCGTCCAGGTGTACCCGACGGTGTTCGATCCCACTTCGGGGAAAGCCACCAGCGTGCAGGTGGCCGTGGTCATGACGATCACGCTGCTGGAACGCGCGACCGGGCGCGTTCTTTACTCGCGCGCCAACTTCGCCGCCAGGCAGAATTATGAAGTCGCCGTCGACCCTCATCAATTTTTCGACGAGAGCGCTCCCGCTTTCGATCGTTTAAGCCGCGATGTAGCTCATGACGTTGTGAGCGCTATTCTCGAAGGTTTCTGACCGCCTGAGCGCCGCATCGCAATGACCCCGGAACAGTTTTTAGCGCAAATCGCAAAACAGCCGCCGGGTCCTGCTTATTTATTTCTCGGGCCGGAGGGATATCAGAGACGAATCTGCAAGCAGGCGCTGATCGAGCGCGTTCTGCCGGGCGGTCTGCGAGCCGATGGCGTGACCCAAAGCGATTTGGAGAGCACCAGCTTGCGCGAAGTGCTGGACGACGCGCGCTCACTGTCGCTGTTTTCATACCATCGAGTCATCTGGGTGTGCAGCGCGGAACTGGCGCTTCCACGAAGACTTGGTGCGGCGGCAGAGGACGGCGGAGAATCCGAGAAATCCGCGGATTCCGAGCTTGCCGCGTATTTGAAGGCGCCCACCCCGGGGACGGTACTAGTCTTTGAGTGCAGCCGCTACGATTTTGGGGGAGACGACCGGGCGAAACTCGAGCGCGTCGAAAAGTTTTATTCCGCTATTCCCGCCGTCGTCGAATTCCGTCAATTCACGCCCGAATCCAGCCGCTTCTTAGCGCAAGAACTTGCAAAACAGCAGCGGATGAAACTCGGCGGCGCGGAACTGGCCGTGCTGCTGGATGCGGTGGGGGGCGATGCGAACCGATTGGCCGCGGAGATCGAAAAAATCTCGCTGTTTGTCGGAGAAGAGCGAGCGGTTACCATGGACGATCTGCGCACGCTGGTTCCGCATGCGGCGCAGAGCACAATTTTTGCGCTGGTCAATGCGCTGGGTAAACGGGATCGAGCGGGCGCATTGCGATCGCTCGACATTCTGATACGCGAAGGCGAGTATTTGCCTTTGGCCCTCACGTTTCTGAGCGCGCAATTCCGGCTTGCGCTTGCGGCCAAGGAAGCGCGGGTCTCTTCCGTTCCGCAGGCGCTGAGTTTTTTTGGAAAATTAGGCGTGCGGATGTGGCGCGACCGCGCCGAACAGGTGGTTGCCACGGCAGCCGCTTTCAAACGAGAGCACTTGGCCAAAGCAGTCGCGTCGATTTACGACACGGACAAGAAGTTTCGCGAGGGCTACAAAGACGACCGGCTGGTAATGGAGTCCCTGGTATTGGCGCTGACCGCTGCCAAATAGTTTTCGCCGCGCCCGTAAACTTACGGAGAAACATTCTTTCGGCGAAATGGTCCACCGAAGGAACTCACGTTTCACCTCTCCCTTTCCTGGTTTGAGATGAGGGCTATGAGCGTACTGAAGAGCGGCCTCGCTCTTTGCGGTCTACTGCTGGGCTTGCCGGCAGGCGGGCAAATTCAGAATCAGCCCGACGATGGTCAGTGGGCGATGCCCGCGAAGAATTACGCGAGCACCCGCTTCAGCGCGCTCGACCAGATCAATACTGCCAATGTTCGCAATCTGAAGCTGGCGTGGACCTTTTCGACAGGCGTGACTCATGGGCACGAAGCTGCGCCGCTCATCGTGAACAACACTATGTATATCGTCACGCCATATCCGAACAATCTGTTTGCGCTCGACCTCACCAAGCCCGGAGCTCCGATGAAGTGGGTCTATCAGCCGAGACCTTCGCCCGCTTCGCAAGGCGTCGCCTGTTGCGATGTGGTGAACCGCGGCGCTGCTTATTACAACGGGAAGATCTATTTCAACACGCTCGATGTTCACACCGTAGCCGTGGACGCGAACACCGGCAAAGAGGTGTGGAATACCAAACTTGGCGATATCAATCTGGGCGAATCCATCACGATGGCGCCTATTGTGACGAAGGGGAAAGTCATCGTCGGCAACAGTGGCGGTGAATTCGGCGTGCGGGGATGGATGGCGGGTCTGGACGCCGATACCGGCAAAATCGCCTGGCGGGCGTATTCGACGGGGCCCGATTCCGATGTTCTGATCGGACAGAATTTCAAACCGTTCTACGAAGCCGATCGCGCCAAAGATCTTGGCCTGAAGACCTGGGCGGGCGAGCAATGGAAAATCGGCGGCGGTACGGGTTGGAGCTGGATCTCCTACGATCCGGATCTCGATCTGATCTATTACGGCACGTCGAATCCGGGCCCTTGGAATCCCGAGCAACGGCCCGGAGACAACAAATGGACCTCCAGCATTTTCGCCCGGCGTCCCGAAACAGGCGAGGCGATCTGGGCTTATCAATTCAATCCGCACGATGAGCACGATTACGACGGCGTGAACGAAAACGTGCTGCTCGATTTGAACATCAATGGCCAGTCACGAAAGATCCTGGCGCATCCGGACAGGAATGGGCGGATGTACATCATGGATCGCGCGACTGGCGAGGTTTTGTCCGCGGAAACTTTCGCGTTCGTGAACACCAGCTTCGGCGTCGATCTGAAGACCGGGCGGCTGAAGATCAATCCGGATAAGACATCGGGTTATAAGACCGTGCGTGACGCCTGTCCCGCGCCTCCCGGAGGCAAGGATTGGCAGCCGTCGGCCTATTCGCCGAAAACGGGGCTTCTGTATATCCCCCACAATAATCTGTGCTACGAGAACCAGGGCGTCCAGGCGAACTATATTGCCGGCACGCCGTTCGTGGGAATGAATGTCCGCATGTACGCGGGTCCGGGCGGAAATCGAGGCGAGTTTTCGGCGTGGGACCCCGTCAAAGCCAAGACCGTATGGGCAGTCAAAGAAATGTTTCCCGCATGGAGCGGAGCGGTAGTGACGGCGGGCAACGTAGTTTTTTACGGCACGATGGACGGCTGGTTCAAAGCGCTCGACGCGACCAACGGCTCTTTCCTTTGGCAGTTCAAAGCCGGGTCTGGAATTATCGGCCAGCCCGTCACCTATAAAGGTCCGGACGGGAAGCAATACGTCGCGGTTCTTTCGGGCGTCGGCGGTTGGGCGGGCGCCGTCGTGGCCGCCGGCATCAACACAGTTGACGGTACGGCCGCGCTGGGCTTCACGAATGCAATGTCGGATCTCGGCAAATACACGACACAAGGCGGAACGCTTTATGTTTTCTCGCTGCCTTAGCGGCTTTCTGCTTTTGGCGCTCCCGTGTGTTGCCGCGGACCAGGCGGTGCTTCGTGTCTGCGCCGATCCGAATAACATGCCGTTTTCCAATGAGCGACGGCAAGGATTCGAGAACAAATTGGCCGAGCTGGTTGCAGCAAAACTCGGCGCCAAGCTCCAATACACCTGGTGGTCGCAGCGCAAATCGTTTGTCAAAAACTCGCTCGACGAAGGGCGCTGCGACGCGCTGATGGGAGTGCCCAGCGCGCTTGCTTCCGTGACCGCGACCAAATCGTATTACCGTTCGACTTACGTTTTCGTATCGCGGCACGATCGGAGCCTCGGTATTAAATCGCTCGACGACCCGCGCATGGGTCAGTGGCGGATCGGAATTCATGTCGTCGGCGACGATTACGCGCCTCCTGCGGCCGCGCTGGCGCGACGCGGCATCACGGCGAATATCTCCGGCTTCAGCTTATTTGGAGAATATGGCGAGCGGGATCCTCCGCGAAAGATTATCGATGCCGTTGCGCGCGGTGACATAGATCTCGCGATTGTGTGGGGCCCTTTGGCAGGGTACTTCGCCAAATGTGAGAATACTGCGCTCGACATCGCGCCGGTTACGCCGGCCCTGTTTTTGGGTATTCCATTCACATACGACATTTCGATCGGCGTTCGCAAGGGGAATGAGGCGCTCCGAGCGCAGATGGAGCAAGTACTGGAAGCCGAATCCGGCGCTATCCAGCAGATCCTTTTGCAATACGGCGTTCCTCAAGTCCGTTAAACGGAGGCAATGGGAGTGCGAATTGTGTACGGCGTTTTTTGCTGCGTTCTGTTGCTGGCGACTTCATGCCAGCGGGAGCATCGCGATATCCGCCCTGCGCCGACGCAGCTCGCTATTTTTGGCGACGCTGCCCGCGAGAGCCCGCTGCGGCCCGGTGGCCCGGTGCAGCCGCAATCGACCGTTACCAATCCCTATAACGGAAGCGCCTACGACATTTCCGAAGGGCAGCGGTTGTTCGATTGGTACAACTGCTCCGGTTGCCATTCGCACGGCGGCGGCGGCATTGGCCCGCCATTGATCAAGACGCAATGGATCTATGGAGGCGAGCCGGAGAATCTGTTTGACACCATCGTGAAGGGCCGGCCGAACGGCATGCCGTCGTGGGGAGGCCGCATCCCCGCCTATCAGATCTGGGAACTCGTGGCGTTTATCAGATCGATGAACGGCGAACAACCGAGGTCGGCGACGGCGAGCCGCACCGACACGATAGAAACGAACCCGCAAACGCTTCAAAATCGGACGACCGGGGTTACGAAATGAGCGGCCGTCGCAAGCGGCGCTGGCCCGCCGTGATGACTTCCGCGGTGCTTGCGCTTTCAGTCCTCGCGTTAAACGCCTGCGCCGGCCATCAGCAGTCCGCAGTCGATCCAGCCGGCCCACAGGCGGGCAAGATCTCGGCGCTGTGGTGGTTCTTCCTGGCGTTGCTCGGCGCAATTTTTCTCACGGTGATGGTCTTTACGTTGTGGACCTTAATGCGCCGCCATCGCGGAATCGAGCAGGAGCAGCTTGAAAGAACACACGCGCCGTCGCAACCCACAGAGGCGAAGCTGACCAGGATAGTCGCCGCCGCGACCATTGCGACGCTCGTGATTCTGTTCGTCCTGCTGGTGGCCAGTGTCGGAACAGGCAAAGCGATTTCCGAGCTCGGCGACAAGAAGAACGGCATGGCTATCGAGGTGACCGGGAATCAGTGGTGGTGGTATGTGCGCTACCTGAACGACGATCCGAGGCAGATTCTGGTGACCGCGAACGAGATTCATATTCCGGTGGGGCGGCCGGTCATGATCCGCGGAACTTCGCAAGATGTCATTCACAGTTTCTGGGTACCGAACCTGCACGGCAAACGCGACCTCATTCCATCGCGCGTCACGACCGAGTGGATTCAAGCCGACAGCCCCGGCGTTTATCGCGGCCAGTGCGCGGAATTTTGCGGACTGCAGCACGCGCACATGGTTCTCTGGGTGATTGCCGAGCCCGCGGCCAAGTTCAACGCCTGGATGCAGCGGCAATTACAGCCGGCGGTTGCGCCGTCCGATCCAGTAACACTGCGCGGCCAGCAGGTGTTTCTAAGCCACGCCTGCGTATTCTGTCACAGCATTCAGGGTACGGCGGCGGCCGGGCAGGTGGCGCCCGATTTGACGCATTTCGCCAGCCGTAGAAGCATCGCGGCAGGCACTCTGCCGAACAATAAAGGCAACCTCGCAGGCTGGATTACAGATCCGCAAAGGGTCAAACCCGGCAATCACATGGCAACGATTGCACTGAACTCCGACGACCTGCAGCCGTTGCTTGAATACATCGAGAGCCTGAAATGAACCCGACTCAACGTTTTTCTCCAGCGGCAGAGAAGGAAGCTGCGCCTCTAGATCGGCTGGACAATTCGTGGCGTCATCCGCGGGGCATCTTCGGTTGGCTTTCTTATACGACTCATCAGGCCATCGGGATGCGGTATATCGTCACAGCCTTTATTTTTTTGCTGGCGGGAGGCATTCAAGCGCTGCTCGTCCGGCTTCAACTCGCGCAGCCGAATAATACCTTTCTCGGGCCCGACCGCTACAACCAGTTCTTTACGACGCACGGCACCACCATGATGTTCTTATTTGCGGTGCCGATGATGGAGGGAATGGGAATTTACCTTGTGCCTTTGATGCTCGGCACAAGAAACGTAGCCTTTCCGCGGCTGAACGCATTTGGCTATTGGATGTATCTCGCCGGATGCCTCTTCCTCTATTTCGGGGTGTTCACCAATACTGCGCCGGATGCGGGATGGTTCTCCTACGTGCCGCTTTCGGGGCCGGCATTTTCGCCAGGCAAGCGCGTCGATTTCTGGGCACAGATGATCACCTTTACGGAAGTTTCGGCCATGTGTGTGGCTGCGGAGCTGATCGCCACGATCTTCAAGATGCGCGCTCCGGGGATGTCGTTAAATCGCATTCCACTCTTCTGCTGGTCCATGCTGGTGCAATCGTTCATGGTGATTTTCGCCATGCCCGCGATCATGATTGCCAGCTCGTTTCTGCTGTCCGATCGCACCGTCGGAACCCATTTTGTGAATCCCGCGGAAGGCGGCGATCCATTGCTCTACCAGCATGTGTTCTGGTTTTTCGGGCACCCGGAAGTGTACATCATGTTCATCCCCGCGCTCGGATTCGTGTCGCATATTGTGAGCGTCAATGCGCGGCGCGAAATCTTCGGATATCCGGCAATGGTGCTATCGATGGTCGCAACCGGATTTATCGGCTTCGGTTTGTGGGTGCATCACATGTTCGCAACCGGATTGCCGCAAATCGCAGAGGCGTATTTCACGGCCGCGAGCATGATGATCGCCGTCACCAGCGGAGTCCAGATCTTCTGCTGGATCGCGACGCTGTGGACCGGCCGTCTGCGGCTTACCGCCGCAATGCATTTCGTCTTCGGATTCATTGCCATTTTCGTTTCAGGCGGCCTTACCGGCGTGATGCTTGGATCGGTGCCACTGGATCTGCAGCTGCACGACACCTTTTTCGTCGTTGCGCATTTTCACTATGTACTGATCGGCGGAGCGCTATTCCCGCTGTTCGGCGCTTTCTACCATTGGTTCCCGAAAATGACGGGGCGCCTGATGAACGAGACCATCGGCAAAATAAATTTCTGGATTTTATTCATCGGTTTCAATGTGACGTTTTTCCCGATGCATATTCTTGGCCTGAAAGGCATGACGCGGCGCATTTATACGTACCCGATGGAAATGGGTTGGGGACCGTTAAACCTGCTGGCGACCATCGGCGCGTTCATTATTGCGCTCGGGGGAGTCGTCTTCATTGCGAATGTGCTCTTCAGCCGCAACCGCGGGCAGATCGCCGGAAACGATCCGTGGGACGCAGACACGCTGGAGTGGGCCGCTGCGTCGCCCCCCAAGAACTACAACTTCGAATACTTGCCGGTAGCTTCGAGCCGCTCTCCGCTTTGGGTACCGACAGAAGAGCGAATCGTCGTCACCGGCCTGCGAGACGACCGCCGCGAGGTGCTGGTCACGACATTGATGGATGCCGAACCACATCATCGCCTGGTGCTTCCGCCACACAGCATCTGGCCGTTCTTGACCGCCGCTGCCGTGACCATCGGCTTCATCGGCTCGGTGTTTAACGCCTGGTACATCACTTATGGGTCCATCCTTTCCGGCCTCGCCTTTATAGGTTGGTTCTGGCCGCGGCGCCCCGTGGAGTTGAAACCGTGATAAAAGCCAGGACTCTCGACGTTTCTGATCTCGAGCCATACGATATTTCCAGCCAGGCGCCGCTTTGGTGGGGGCAAGCCTGCATCGTCGCCATCGAAGCAACCATGTTCTCGATTCTCATGGCTTCGTATTTTTACATGCGATTGCGCATGGACGTGTGGCCGCCTCCCGGTGACCAATTCCCGCACTTGACGCTGCCCACCATCGCGCTGGTCCCCTTGATCGCAAGCGCCTTTGCCGCCTACTGGGCGAGTGAAGCCGCGAAGAAGAACAACCGGCGCGGAATGATCTGGGGCCTGGTCCTGAACCTGGTTCTTGCGGCGCTTTTCTTCGTGTTGCGTATCGTTGAATGGCACTCGCTCAATTTCAACTGGCAGGCCGACGCGCAGGGCTCTTATGTGTGGGCATTTCTCGGGCTACATAGTTTCGACTACATAGCGGGAACGGTGGAAACGCTGGTTCTCCTGGTGATTATTTTGAGCGGCCGGTACGCCGAAAAGCAGAGGCTCGGAATTCACGTCGACAGCGTGGTCTGGTACTTCGTCGTTGCGATCTGGATTCCCATTTACATCGTTATCTACTGGGGTCCCCGAATTGTGGAGACGGCGCAATGACACGCGATTTCGCTTTGTGGACCGGAATTCTCGCAGGGCCCATCGTGTGGTTGATCAGCTTTGAGGCAAACTTCGCGCTCGCGCCCTGGGCATGCGTTTTCCAGGCGAAAATTGCGCTCTATATTGTCTCGATTGTGGCTCTGGCGATTGCAGCGGCATCCGGGATACTCGCGTGGCGGCAGTGGAGCGCGCTAGGAAGAGAGTGGCCCGGACCCGGCGGAGCGGGCTTGCCGCGCGGCCGCATCATGGCCATCGGAGGCGTTCTATTGAGCGCGATGTTCTTCCTCGTGATTCTGGCGCAAGTGATTCCTGAACTGGTTCTGGCGCCATGCGAATGATCTGGCGCCGCGCTGCCGCCATTGGGTTCGCGCTCCCTTTGGTCTCGTTTGCACATCCCGGCGAGCGTGTTCAGCCCCACGACATCTGGTCCGCCTGGAGCTTCGATCCTGGAATCGTCGCGCCGCTGGCTATAACCGCGTTCCTATACGCTCTGGGCTCGGGGCGCGAACGCGCGTCGACCCGGCGGCAAAAAATATGTTTCTGGTGCGGATGGGCCATGCTTGCGCTGGCGCTCGTTTCGCCGCTGCATCCCCTAGGCGAGGTCTTGTTTTCCGCGCACATGGTTCAGCACGAAATCTTGATGCTGGTCGCCGCGCCTCTGCTTGTGCTTTCGCGCCCTCTAGTCACATTTCTTTGGGGAATGCCCTTCGATTGGCGCCGCGGCTTAGGGCGCTGGTCGAAAGAAGCATACGTTCGCCGGTCCTGGAGTTTTCTCACGGACCCGTTCACCGCCTGGTGGATTCATGCCGCTGCAATTTGGATTTGGCATGCGCCGTTCCTGTTCGAGCTGACTCTAGGCAGCGAGCTCGCTCATACAGCGCAACACTTGAGTTTCTTTCTGTCCGCGCTGCTGTTCTGGTGGGCCCTGTTTTACGCGCATGGGCGAATGGCGTATGGCGCAGCGGTCTTTTACGTCTTCACCACTGCCGTGCATACCAGCATTCTAGGAGCGCTTCTCACCTTTGCCCCCCATATCTGGTATCGGGCTTATGGCACGACCACGGAGGCCTGGGGTTTAACGCCGCTGCAGGATCAGCAGATCGGCGGATTGGTCATGTGGGTTCCAGCGGGGCTGGTATATCTCACGGCCGGCCTATGGCTGTTCGCCGCATGGTTGAAGGAGAGCGATGCAATGCTCGAAAGGGTGGCTGGTGCGAAGTAACGTTGCGGTCGCGCCTGCTGGATTCTGTACACATTGAAATAGCAAGAGGAGGAGAAATGATCACCTTAGCGGATGCGCGGCGCGTTATTGCCGCCGCGGAAAAGAAAGCCGAACAGATCGGACAGCCGATGAACATTGCGGTTGTCGATGAAGGAGGAAACCTGGTTGCGCACGTGCGCATGGATAAAGCCTGGATGGGCAGCGTGGATATCGCAATCAACAAGGCTTGGACGGCACGGGCCTTCGACATTGAGACTAAGGCGTTAGCGGAATTGAGTCAGTCGGGCGATCAATTTTTCGGCATTCATGTGTCGAATCGCGGCCGTGTGATGATCTTCGCCGGAGGCGTGCCGCTGAAACGCGGCGATCAAGTGGTGGGCGCCGTCGGAGTGAGCGGCGGCATGGGGAAGCAGGATCAAGCCGTCGCGGAAGCGGGCGCGGAGGCGTTCTAAATTTACAAGCGCTGCCCGCCCTTTCAAAATCGGCGTCTATTAGCATATATGCTGAACGACGCCTATCCGCCTGTACGAAAAAGTTTGGTTTATTTCGTGTTTGCGAGCGTCAAGATTCTCCGGAGGCCGCTAAGGCGGATATCGCCCAAGCCGAGGAGTGGTCGAACAAGTCCCTCGAAGTTAAGAAAATGAAAGCTGCGCGGCCTCCCAAACTCTAAACACGCTCGCCTAGGCGGGCACAATATCCAGTTTGTTCTTCGGAATCGCCTCTAGCGTCTCTTTGCTGATTCGCAGATGCTGCATCACCAGTTCCGGCGGCGTATGCGTTACCCAATCCGACAACGACAGCTCCTGATATCGATCCGTCTTGAACATTTCAAGAAAGATCAAATCCGTCTGCCCGGTGTTCTCGATATAGTGGCCCATCGTCTTCGGGACATATCCCACATCTCCCGCGTTGAAATCCGCGGTCCGAGCCTTTCCTCCGGTGAAAAATACTGTCATCCGGCCGCTGCCCTGTATGAAGTATTGCCACTCATCCGCATTCTGATGCCAATGCATCTCTCGCAACGCGCCTGGCTTCACTGTTACGTGCGCTGCCGCGGTGGTGGTCGACACTCGAAAATTCCGCGAATCGACAATCCGCACTTCCCCGGATTTAGTTTTCACCGTCGGCTCCATCGATCGCATCGGAAAATCGAATGCTACCGGCGATGGCCCTTTCGATCCGCTCGCCGCGCGACGGTCTTCTTCCAGAGGTCCCGGCACGGGTGCCTGAAAAATATAAAGCCCATCCTGCGGCACTGTGTACAATGCATCCAAGGCGCCTTCCGGTACGCCCCAATTCTTGGCCAGAACCTCTCGCGGCGTATGCCGGGTCCAATCCGAAATCAGCGTCGTGTTGCCTTCTGAAAAGTCGCCGTCATCGAACACCAGCAGAAACTCCGCGCCGTCCGGTTCCAGCCCTTGAATCGAGTGCGGCGTGCCGCCGGGAAAGAACCAAAGGTCGTTGGTGACCACGTCTTTGACGTAGCTCCTTCCTTCGTTATCGATGGCGGTTATCCGCGCATTACCGCTCAGCATGATCGCCCACTCCGACGCTTCATGCCAATGGAGCTCGCGAATTCCGCCCGCCGTCAGGCGCATGTTCACGCCGGCAATCGCCTTCGAAATCGGAAAATCCTGCACGGTCACTTGCCGCGACCAGCCGCCTTCCTGTATGCGCCGATGCGCCGCGGAAAATGAGCTCCAGATGCTCTGTGTTTCGCCATGGTCGGTCGGCGGCGGCAAAAAAGTATTCGGGCTGACGCCCGTCAGCGCCTTATTCTCCGGCCCGGCATCGCTCGAGCTCTTATCCTGCCGCGCCTTCTTGTTCTTCTCGATGTCTTGCGCTTCGCCCCGCCCGACGGCCGCGGCCGTCAATAGCGCTCCCGAGCCGGCGCCTAAAAATCGTCGTCGGTCATACTTTTGCCGATCCTCTCCGCTCATACCCGTGACAGCCATCATATGCCCTGACGGAAACGAAGCGCATCGTCTTTCGATGAAATGTTGTTGAACAGCGCGTAGATGGGGCCGCGTCCCGCGTCGAGCAGAGCGGAAGCCTGCTCCCTTAAGGCTGCAAGCTCCTCATCGGAGTATCGATACGAGTAGCTCCCACGGCCGTGCAAGCGCCAATATACCGTTTGGCCGTAAACGCTTTGGCTTTGAAACGGATCGACGCAATCGATCAAATCGAATTCGCCGCAAAGCTGACGAACAATTTCCGGCGTCCAGCCGCCCCGAGGCTCCCAGGCAAGGCGCTGCTTTCCGCGCTCGACCGCGCCGAAGAACGTCCGGAAATTTCGTATATTTTCAGCCGTAGGAGCAAACGACGCGGGACATTGAAACAGAACGACACTCGCATCGAGTACTTGCGCAATACGTTGCGTGCGCTCCCACGCAAGCCACACTTGCTCCGTCGGTCGAAACGAGCCATACAGCTCATGCTCCGCGTCGCTCAGCCGAGATTTCAACCGCCGGTACGTCGGACTGGCGGGCGTGTGCGTGATGAGCTGCCACGCTTTCACGCAGTACTCGAAAGAACTCGGGGCCGTCTCACGCCACTTTGCGGCGAGTTCCGGCGAAGGCATTTCGTAAAACGGCGACTGCAACTCGATCACCGGGAAATCGGAGAAATAACGCGCCCGCGCCTCACTCCATCCGCAACATCCAACACGAATCGCCCCAGAAGAACCTCGCATCGCTTGACAATTGTACGTTTCCGACCTCAACGGCCGGCAAAACCCTGTAATGCTAAAAGGCATGCTTGCCGTCAGAGAAATAACCTCGACCGACGCTGAGGCGGCAGCCGACTTAAGCGCGCAGCTCGGCTACCCAGTTTCGGCGGATGTCATGAGAACCCGCATTCAGGCGTTAGACAACATCACAGACCACGTCGTGTACGTCGCATGCGACTCGGATGTCGTAGTCGGTTGGATCGATGTTGCCGTCACGCATCATCTACAAGCCGAGACTTACGCCGAGATCGGCGGTTTGGTTGTTTCTCAGAATTGCCGCAGCAAAGGTATTGGTCGGGAGCTGCTCGCGAAAGCCGAAGAATGGGCGCGCAGCCGCGGCCTAAAGAACACATTGGTCCGTTCGCGCACAACGCGTGAGGCTGCTCATCGCTTTTACCTTCGCGAGGGTTACGAGCAGACAAAAACTTCCGCCGTTTTCTCCAAACCGCTTTCATAGGACAGCACTGGATGCGACGAATTGCCATTTTCTTCTTGCTCGTTCCCCTGGTCTTCGGCCGGCAAACTTCCAGCTTCGATGCGCGCCTTGCCTCCGGTAAAGCGGCGCTCCAGCAGGGTCACTATTCCGAAGCGGAAAATGCGCTGCGCGATGCACTTGCGCAGGCCGATAAACTCGAGCCGCCCGATCCGGCCCGTTTAGTCGACGCGCTCGAAACGATGTCCGCCCTCGATTTGCTGGTCGGAAGATACGCGGAAGCAATTGTCATGGAAGAGCGCGCCGCCGCAACCGTGGAAACCGTACGCGGGCCCGACAGCCATGATCTCGCGCCTTACTTGGGCCGCCTCGCCATGGCCTATCGCGAGGGTGGCGCGCCGAAAGGCGCCCTGCCGTTGCTCAAGCGCGTACTCGACCTCGATACAAAAGCGCTCCCTCCAGACGACAAGCGCATTGCCGCCGATTACGACAGCCTCGCTGCCGCTAATGTGCAATTGCGAGATTTCCAGGCTGCCCGCGCCTTTTACCAGCAGGCGCTGGAAGCACGCATTCGCCGCGTCGGTCCCGATGACCTCGCGGTCGCTAATGCCTGGTTCCATCTCGGCAATATCGAAGAGCGTATGAAGAACACGAACGCCGCGAAACAGAATTACGAACGCGCCCTCTCCATCACCGAACAGGAATCCGGAAACGAAAGCTTTTCCTTGACGGGAATCCTGGATCGCCTCGGCCTCATGCTGCGCTCCGCTGAGCGCTACTCGGAAGCAGAACCATTCTTGCAGCGATCTCTCTCCATCAAGGAAAAGATTCTTGGTTCGCAGCACGCCGAAGTCGCCACATCGCTCGACGATCTCGCGCTTGCCTACTACTTCGACAAGCGATATCCAGACGCCGAACCGTTATTCAGCCGGTCTCTCCAAATTCGCTTGGCGACCCTGAATCCCTACAGCCCGCTGATCGCGCAATCGATGGAGAGCCTGGGAGCGAACGAGTTAGCGCAGCAGCGTTACAACGAAGCCGAGCCGCTGTTCAAAAAGGCGCTGGCGATTCGCGAGACGCTCGATATCGTGAGCCTCGAAAACCTTGCTCTGGTGTACCAGGCGAAGCACGACGTCCCGCGCGCCGAGTTGTGTTTTCAGCGCGCAATTCTGCTCGGCGATAAGGGCATCGGCGGCGATCACCCGGAGATCGCGCGCGTCATGGACGAATATGCGGCGTTACTGGCGAACGCGCATCGTCTCATCGAGTCTAAGAAGGTCGCGGCCCGCGCTAATGAGCTGCGTCACGCGTCGGAACCGCGCCCCTGAGCGGCGTGTTGCCGGGATGTTGTATGCGCTCTGCCTCTCGTTCCCTGAATTGAAGCGCGGCCGCCGCTCGGCCTTGCATTACCGCCCTTCGCGCTTGTTTTTCCGATCGACGACGGGAGAAAGTTGAGCGGATCTCGCAGGTTCTGCAGCTCGCGGTAGTAATAAAGCACAGAAGGACGTTTCCCGTCGCAGCGAAGGCGTTTCAGAAACGCAGTTTCCTGCTCGGTAATACCGGCGCTTAACTTTTCATCGCCTAGAAACTCCTTCAGCGCAGGCTCTATTTGAAGGGATTGTTTGGGTTCCGCTTCCCGGAATTCAAGCGTTTTTAGATGACCCCGCGCCAATCGCCGGTTTAATACGATTTCCATGCAGAAGCTGCCGAGCTCGATATCCCAGCTCTCGATGAGCGGTTCGAGAAACCATACGCAGTTCTCGACGGAAACGTGGAAGACATCGGTATCCAGGAACTCGAGAATCAACACTCGCGTTTCCTCATAGCTGCGCTTGCCGGCTTCCGCTACGCGGTGAATCCACTTCTCGTCCTCGAGCTCTTTTTGCGCCACTCGTTTCGCGACATCGAGAAGCCGTTGCGTAATGAAGCGCTCGAACTCGCCGAAAGGTTCCCGCTCGAAAATGTTGGTGACCTGTTTCCTCTTCGCGGCTCGACATTTGCCGAGAATCAGCTGTCGGAATTCTTGAAAGAGCGGGCGCGGCGGATCCAGAGCCTTCCGCTTCAGTTCTTCGCGCCGCTGCGTCTCCGCTAACCTCGACAGATCTTTGCCCGGGAGCTTCAGAACTCTTGCCATTCTGTCGTAGATGTCCGTCCGACCCGGTGCGGGCGGCGTCTTCTTGCGCGCCAGTAACTGTGAGATGTAAGATTCGGTTACTTCTGCAGCTATCGCCAGCTCATGCTGTTCGATACCCAGTTCGTCCAGGCGGTGCCGGATAACAGAAGCGATATCCACGAGTTTCTTTTCTCCGTTGCTTAACCATTTCCGATTAACCACATTTGTACGCTATCTCACGCCGTCCTTGACAATCAGGCCAGCTTAACCTACTGTAGTTAATGTACGGCACCAAAGGAAGACGGCCCTATGTCATCACTCAATGGAAACCGGGCGCGAGCCGATAAGCAGACCACCAAGCGCCGCTTGAGGCGCAGCCAAATTCAATTGCTGCGAAAGCTCTCTACGCCTCCCCGGAATACCTGGGCCAAGTCCCAAGCACCCGCATCGGTGCCGGAAAGGTAAGTTCGCGTGCCCGCCACGTCTTTGTCGCACGAAGTCGAGTGGTTGTGGACCTGGAGCGGCGAGTCCTTTGGCTACCGAAACCAGGACGCGCTCTATTCTTATGAAGGAACGCAGGTCGGTCGCTTTGCCGAAGGAGACGAGATCTATGGTCAAGAAGGCGACTATCTCGGCGAAATTCGATCCACTGGTCGATTGATCACGAATCTCAGCAAGAACAAATGGCGCCGTCAAAGCTTTTTGCCGACGGCCGGCAGAGGCTTTGAGCAAAAAGCGCATGCCATCGCGAAGGACATACCACAGGGCTTCAAAGACTTTCGCGCGCCCATTCGGCTCGCCTGAGCCAGTCCGGCTAGTCGGTCGAGTGCTTGACTTTGTCTCCAGCGCGCCTCAATTTATCGCCAGTTTTGTGGGCGGCATCTTTGGCCTTATCAGCCGTCTTGTCTACCGCATCTTTGGTTTTTTCAGCGCCCTTGTCAACCTTATCCTTCACATCATTTCGGGTGGACATGTCTGTTTACTCTCCTTTTCACGTGTGTTGTTCGAGCGACCACGCGATCTTCCCCGACTCCGAAGTATCGGGAACTTGCGTGTCGGGCATTAGACGCTCAGGCGCGCGATTTCGATCAAAGTTCCCGTAACTCGGAGCTTGCGCGTGTACAATAAACCGTACTCCCCTCATCGAAAGCCGTTGTCTCAATGCCAAAGAACCATTTTCGTTTTCTCTTCTTCTCTCTTGCTGTGCTCGTCCTTGGATGCTCCCCGATCGTCCTCGCCGCGAATGACGATTCCGGCACTCGTCTGCTGCGCACCCCGACGGTAAGCGCCACTAACATTGCATTCGCCTATGCCAATAACATTTGGATTGTCGATCGCGCCGGCGGTGAAGCGCGCAGGCTGACCAGTTCTCAGGGCCAAACCAGCAACCCGCATCTCTCACCCGACGGCAAGCTGGTCGCCTTCAGCTCCGAATACGCAGGCAATATGGACGTTTACGTCGTGCCCGTCACCGGCGGCGAGCCCAAGCGTTTGACCTGGCACCCCGGTCCCGATCTGGTCGAGGGCTGGACCCCCGATGGCAAATCCGTTCTCTTCACCTCCACTCGCGCCTCTTGGGCGCCCAGCGCCGTTCCGCGTTTCTGGACCGTGCCCGTCGAAGGGGGAATCGCACAGCCGCTGCCGTTGCCGCGCGGATACCAAGGCAAATTCTCTCCGGATGGCTCGCATATCGCCTACCGCATGAATAACTCCTGGGACGAAGAGCGCCGCAATTATCGCGGCGGCCAAAACCGTCCTATCTGGATCCTCGATTTGGAAACCTACGACATCGTCACTCCGCCCTGGACAGATTCCAAGGACATGGATCCGATATGGGTCGGAAATTCCGTATACTTCATTTCCGATCGCGATCGGCGTGGCCAATATCTGGTCGTTTGACCCAAAGACGAAAAAACTCGCGCAGATCACCAAGTTCACCGACTTTGACGTCAAGTCACTGGATTCGTGCTCGGGCGCCGTCGTGTTTGAGCAAGCCGGGTATGTTCATGAGCTGGATCCGAAGACCGGCAAGTCGCATATCGTGAATATCACCGCCGCGGGCGACTTTTCCTGGATGATGCCGCGATGGGAAGACGTCACGAATCGGATGACGAATCTCATCGCTTTCGCCCACCGGCAAGCGGATAGCGGTGGAAGCGCGCGGCGAAATCTTCACCATCCCCTCCGAAAAGGGCGACGTTCGAAATCTGACCAACTCCAGCGGTTCCGCCGAGCGCGATCCCGCCTGGTCGCCGGACGGCAAATTCATTTCGTACTTCAGTGACAAATCGGGCGAATACAAAGTCGTTGTCGAATCGCAGGACGGCCTCACTCCTCCCCGCGAAATTGCGCTGCCCCACCCCACCCATTACTACACAGCGTCATG
Source organism: uncultured Acidobacteriaceae bacterium (assembly GCA_963808405.1). Lineage (GTDB taxonomy): Bacteria > Acidobacteriota > Terriglobia > Bryobacterales > Bryobacteraceae > Bog-105. The sequence goes on from CAWEFG010000002.1 coordinate 122,721, forward strand.
GTCGCCCGATTCCAAAAAGCTTCTCTATACGGATACCAATCTGAAGGTCTGGGTGCTCGACATTGCCAGCGGAAAAACCAAAATCGTCGGCGAAGATCCCTGGATGGTCCCTGCCCGCACCCTCAATCCCGTTTGGAGTCCCGATTCCAAATACGTCGCTTATTCGAGCCGCCTCAAGTCGCTCTATCACGCCATCTTTGTCGCGATGTCGAACAGGAGAAACCAAACAGGTGACTGACGGATTGGCCGATGCCGTCTGGCCGGCCTGGGACGCCAGCGGCAAATATCTGTGGTTCTTCGCGTCCACCGATTTCGGGCTGAAATCGCAGTGGCTCGACATGACCTCTTACGATCACGACGAAGACTTCGCGTTATATCTCGCGGTTCTCAACAAAACGCGATCCAAGTCCGCTGTTGCCGGAGAGCGATGAAGACAAAGGAATTGGCAGCACTCCGCCCAATCCCGCGGGCCGCGGCGCCGCTGCGAACGCGCGGCCTGAAGGCGCTGATGCCGACAGCCTGCGCCTGCCACTCGCGCCCCGCGCGCACCCGTTCACGTTCACATCGATTTCGACGGCCTCCAGCAGCGTATCCTCGCCGTTCCCGCCGTCCCTGAGCATCAATATTTGGAACTCCGCGCGGGCGTGCCCGGAACCGTCTATTATCTGGAAGCTGCCGCTGGGCGCGCGACGCCGCGGCGAGAGCTTCCGCCGCACGCTACACCGCTATCGTCTCAGCGAGCGCCACCCTGCGCAGTTCGTCGCGAATGTCGCCGATTATAACGTCAGCGCGGATGGACACAAGCTGGTATACACGACCGCGCCTCCGCGCGCAGGCGGTGCTGGAGGCGGAGCGCCGCAAGGCCCTCCCATTGCCCCGTCCCTCTTTCTCGTCGATGCCGATCGCCAGCCGCCCGCAGCCCGGCCAGGGACATCTCAACGTTTCTCTACGCATGTTCCTGGATCCCAAGGAAGAGTTCAGACAGATCTTCAACGAAGGCTGGCGCAATCAGCGGGATTACCTCTACGTTCCCAATATGCACGGCGCCGACTGGCCAAAAATGAAGGAAGTGTACGGTCAGATGTTGCCGTACGTGATGCATCGCGCCGATCTGAATTACCTGCTTGACGTGATGGGATCGGAAATCGCGATCGGTCACTCCTTCGTCCGTGGCGGCGACATTCCTTTTATCGCCGGCTCGCGCAGCGGACTGCTCGGCGCGGATTTCTCGATCGACAACGGCCGTTACAAAATCGCGCGCATTTATGACGCCGAGAGCTGGAATCCCGATCTGCGCGCTCCCCTCGCCGCTCCCGGCGTGAAGGTCTCAGTCGGCGATTACATCTTGGCCGTAAACGGGATCGATCTCAGAGCGCCCGACAGCATCTACCGTCTGCTCGACGGCACGGCGGATCGCCAGACCGTCCTCACCATTAACAGCCGCCCGGTACCGGAGGGCGCCTGGCAGGTCACCGTTCTCCCGGTTGCCAATGAGCAGGGCCTCCGCACGCGCGCCTGGGTCGAATCCAATCGGCGGCTCGTCGACAAGCTATCCGGCGGCCAGCTTGCTTACGTGTATTTGCCCAATACTGGGCAGCCCGGCTACACCAGTTTCAATCGCTACTATTTCGCGCAGCAGGAGAAGAAGGGCGCAGTGATCGAGAGCGATTCAACAGCGGCGGTTCGGCGGCGGACTACATCATTGACGTCCTGCAGCGCCAGTTCGACGGCTACTTCAACAACGTAGCCGGTGATCGTTATCCATTCACCAGCCCCGCCGCCGGTATTTGGGGTCCCAAGGTAATGATCATCAATGAAATGGCCGGTTCCGGGCGGCGATCTGATGCCCTGGATGTTCCGCTACCGGCACGTAGGGCTGCTGGTCGGCAAACGCACCTGGGGCGGACTTGTGCACACAGCCGACACGCCGCCGTTCATCGACGGCGGTTCGATGATCGCGCCGCGCGGCGGCTTCTTCAGCCGCGAAGGCAAGTGGGCGGTAGAAAACGAGGGCACTCCGCCGGATGTAGACGTGGAGAACTGGCCGAAAGACGTAATTGCGGGCCACGATCCGCAGCTCGAGCGCGCCGTGCAGGAGGCGACTGCGATGCTCAAGGAGAACCCCGTCGACCGGCTAAGCGCGGAACCGACACCGCCTACTTGGGGCCAGCGTCCGCCATCTGCATTTCCACCCGCCGCAACGGGAGGCGGCATCAGACCGAACCAGCAATAGATTGCCGGTCGATTTCCAATTTCATTATCGAAAATTCAAAGACCAGGTTCGGCACCGCGGAATAATCCGATCGTTCCTGAGACCCGGGCGCGGAACGCTTCCTGCGATACGCCGCCGGGAACGGTAAGCCGGCTAATCGCATAAGCGTTAATCGCAGTGCGGGGTTGAATGCGATCCGGAAGCGTGTAGGCCAAGCGGTAGCCCGCGGCGCGAACCGCTTCGGCCGCGCTGGGCGACCAGTCCGCGGCACCGCCGTTGGGATAGCAGAACGAGAGACAGCGGGAACCGAGCTGACGCTCGATCTCGGCTTTCGATTCCTCCAATTCCTGGCGGAGCGATTCGGGAGTGCAGCGGGTCACAATCCAGTGGTTCACTGTGTGAGATCCGATTTCAAATCCGTACCGCGACAACTGCCGCACTTCCTCCCAGGCGAGGAATGCATAAACGTCACTGCAGGCGAGTTCCGGAGGCAGCGTCACCTCCGCCCGCAAGGCGTTTAGCCACGGTTCAAGCACTTCAACGGGAAGTTTCTTCGCCGCGTCGGTGACTTGCCGGGCGCGCTCCTTACGGTTTCCATCGAGCGTAAATTCCCCGCGCGCATCGGGAAAAGGAATTTTCACGCGTGCCCAGCGTAGCGCGACTTGATAGAGTTCTTCCGGCCAGAGCAGGCGCGACGAACCCATATAGGCGGTGGCGAGGAACACGATGGCCGGCACCCCGTATTTCGCGAGTATGGGCCCGGCATAGGTAAGATTATTGCGGTGTCCGTCGTCGAAGGTGATTAGCACGGCACGCGGCGGCAGATCGCGTTCGCCGCCGATCCACGCTTCCACATCGCTTGCCTTCACCGGGTTGTAATGCCGGACCAGGAATTCGAGATGCCCGGCGAATTCCTCGGTGTCTACGGTGTTGCAGTAGATGTTCCGGTCCCGATCGTGGAGATCGCCCTCGACCACGCCGTGGTAGTTCAATACGGTCAGGCTGTTGCGATTGGACCACCGCGATAAGGCGTTCAGACCGCTCCACTGGAGCGTTTGAAATACCGTCTGCTTGATGGCGGAGCGCATTTAGAACATTACGTAAATGGACTCGGAGACTTCTTCCTCGAGAGGGCCGGCCGGCGGATAGCGGCGGCCGAGAGCGATCAGGCTGCGCAGCAGTTCGCGTACCGCCGGATCCGAAGGTGCGGTATCCCATGAGGACATCAGCGCGTCTGTGAAGGAATCCACATCGGCATCGCCGCCCGCCAGAGCAGCGGGAATCTCGAAGCAACCGCGCGGCGCACGCGAGGCGTCGATTGCGGTCCACATGGACGAGGTCTTGCGGAAATTGAGGCAGACGCCGGTCGCACACTGCCCTTTCAGGCGTTCGGCCAGGGGGATGAACTGCTCTTGGAACAGTTCCATGAGCTTCTTCATGAACTGGTCGGGCCCGCCGCTGGGAGCCTCGGCTTCGGTATCCTCATTTTCAAGACCCTCGCCTTTGCCTTCGGGCCACGACGGCTGCTCTTCTTTCGCCAGGATGAACGGACCCAGGCTGAGGATGTTCATCTCCGTGCGCATGAAGCAGCGATACGCGTCGGACGGGGCGCAAACGATGGGCTCACCCCGCACATTGAAACTGGTGTTGACGATGACGCCGCAACCGGTCTTCTGTTCGAACCGGCGGATCAGATCGTAGTACGGCGGATGATCGGCGCGGAACACAGTCTGGATGCGCGCGGAATAATCCACATGCGTGACCGCCGGTATATCGCTGCGAACACGCCGCACCACCGGGAGAAGATCTTCCGAGTCGAGGCTCGCCTCCAGCGCCGGATCGGTGGACGGCGGAGGCGGAGTCCGGCGGCTCTCGAGCACTGGCGCCACGAGCAGCATGTACGGGCTCTCGCGATCCAACTCGAAGTAATCGGAAACGCGCTCGGCCAGCACCGACGGGGCGAAGGGACGAAACGATTCGCGGTACTTGATCTTCAGATTGAGCTCCGCCTGCATGGCCGGATTGCGCGGGTCGCCCAGGATGGAACGCGCACCGAGCGCGCGGGGGCCATATTCCATGCGCCCGGAGAAATGGCCGACGACTTTCCCCGCTTCAAGAGCTTCGGCGAGATACTCCAGCCGCTGCTCCTCAGCCAATTCGCTATACGGGTAGCCGTGGGTTTCAAGATACGCGCGAATTTCCTCCGCCGAGAAGCCGGGGCCGAGCAGGCTGCCGGCCTGAGGCGAGCGGCCGTCGGCACAGAGCTTTCGCTCCTGCCCGAAATAACTGTGATACAGGTCGAGCGCGGCGCCAAGCGCGCAGCCGGAATCGCCGGCGGCCGGCTGAATCCAAAGATTGCGGAACGGGCCCTCGCGCAGGAGCCACCCATTGGCAACGCAATTCAAAGCCACGCCCCCCGCCAGACACAGGTTCTCTCCGCCCACTAAATCATGTACGCAGCGGCTCATGCGCAGCAGCGACTCTTCGGTGACCAGTTGTACGGAGCGGGCCAGATCCATTTCACGCCGCGTGATCCGCGAGCCGGGCTTCCGCGCGGGTCCACCGAATAACTCGGCGAAACGGGCGCCCGTCATTTCAGAGTTCTCGAGGAAGTCGAAGTAATCCATGTTGAATTCAAGCGATCCGTCTTGTTTCAGATCGATGAGTTCGGAAAGAATCTTGTCCGCGTACCTCGGTTCACCGTACGGCGCGAGCCCCATCATCTTGTACTCACCCGAGTTCACCTTGAAGCCGGTGAACTGCGTGAACGCAGAGTACAACAGCCCCAGCGAGTGGGGGAAGCGCATCTCACGCAGCAGGCTGACCTGGTTCCCCGTCCCCGCCCCAATAGAAGCTGTGGCCCATTCCCCGACGCCATCTACCGTCAGGGTGGCCGCACTCTCAAACGGTGAAGGGTAAAACGCGCTTGCGGCATGCGAGCGATGATGCACTTCCTGAAACACCGGCCCATCGTAATGCATGTACTCGCGGATGAGCTGCGGCAGGTGCAGCTTATAGCGCACCCATGCGGGCATGGCGCGCTGCCATGCGTTACGGGCCTCTTTGCCGAGCACGAACTGCGATTGCAGAATGCGATCGAATGTCAGCGACGCGTTATCGTAATAGACGATCGCATCCAGATCTGCTGGATTGACGCCCGCCTCCTCCAGCACGTAATTCACTGCATGCGACGGAAAACGGCGATCGTTCTTCACGCGCGAAAAACGTTCCTCTTCCGCGGCGGCGACGATTTCACCATCGCGCACAAGGGCGGCGGCGGAATTGTGATAGAAGCAGGAAAGCCCCAGGATGTATTTCGCTTCGTCGCGCCGCCGCAGCTTATGGCGCACCGGATCGGGTAGCGGTACGCTTGCGCCCGGACCCGCGGGAAGCAGCTTCCGCTCCCGGATGCGGGTTGCCATGATCTCGGCCACCTTCTCGTTCGCAAATGGCGTGAAGTGGCCGCCCACGCGGAACCCGAGAGTCTGGCGAACCTGGTACGGCAGCGCTATCAGCGGGTTGCTGACATCCGCAACGTGAACGCCGCGCGCAGGATCCTCGAGCGTTTCGAACACCTTCTGGTAGACCGGTTTTATCCCGTGCAGAAAGTATTCGTGCGTCGGGATGGGCACAATCAGGACCGGCAGCGGCTTCACGTCCTCCACGAACTGGCGCAGGATCGCCGACATCAGGCGCCATCCGGGCGTATCCAGGCTATTGAAATCCGGGTACGGCTGCACGCCGCTGGCGCGGAACAAGGCGCTCCGCGCAGGCTTCAGCTTGCCGCTTAGAATTTTGCGGAACGCGCCGCCGGCTTCCGACTCGCGGTACCACTGCAGCCATTTCGGCGCGAGGCCGGAGGGCGTGCTGAGTTCCGGGTTCTGGCTGCCCACTTCGGGACGCTCTCTCGGAACAGGGATCTGCCGCGGCTCCAGCTTGCCGTCCACCAGCTCGAAGTAAGGCTTCGGGACAAGGACGCGCCGCCCGGTGATGCGATCCACCGATTCGCGGTGGCTCAACTGAATGCGCTTCATCGAGTCGATCTGGACGCAAATCACGATGAGATCGGCCTCTATGCCGCGGGCGAATTCGCGCTGGATCAGCAGGTGCTGGTCCGTGCCGGAACCGGAGACCCCGAAATTATAAACCTCGCAGTCGAGCTTCCGCGCAAGAAAATCGCTGTAGCGCAGCTCGTTGGGACAATCGTCGCCTGCCGTGAAGGAGTCCCCGAACATCAGGATGCGCGGCCGCCCCGCCCGGGCTTTAGTGAACTCGAAATCGGAGCGAAAGCCGGAGGAATTGGTGATGACGAAATAGCCCCCGGCCTCGTTCGGCAGGCGGGCTCGCAAGTTGGGTACGTAAAGATGACCAACCAGCTCGTGATACCGGATCAGCATCCGGTGGGTGGATTGATGTAGGAGGAACACTCACGCGGTCTTTGAATCGAAGTATCTCATAACGGCGCGACTGAAAGAATAGACCTAACCAGTCGACATCTTCACAGTCTAAAGACCAGCCGATGGATGAGCCGACGAAAACTCCAAGTGGATGAGTCCACGTTTCTCAGGGAGGCGAAGACTTCAAGTGGATGAGCCCACGTTTCTCAAGGAGGCGAAGACTTCAAGTGGATGAGCCCACGTTTCTCAGGGAGGCGAAGACTCCAAGTGGATGAGCCCACGTTTCTCAGGGAGGCGAAGACTCCAAGTGGATGAGCCCACGTTTCTCAGGGAGGCGAAGACTCCAAGTGGATGAGCCCGCGTTTCTCAGGGAGGCGAAGACTCCAATGGAATGGACCGACTTAGCGGCTGCCGACGAGGCACGCAAAGGCAATCAGCACGCCTTTCGTGTCTTGGTCGAGCGGCATAGCCAATCCGTTTTCCGCCTGGCCTTTCGTATGACTGGTAACGAACAAGACGCCGAGGACCTGGTTCAGGAGACCTTCCTACGCGCCTATAAGCAAATTCACCGCTTCGACGGCCGCGCCGCTTTCGGCACATGGCTGTATCGCATTTGCGCGAATTGCTCCCTCGATCTGATTCGCTCGCGCAAGAGCCGAAAAGAGCAGCAACCCTCGGCAGAGGACGAAGAGACTTTGAATTGGCTGGATCGCATCGCGGCCCCCGAACCCTCGCCCGAGCGGCTCACCCAAAGCGGCCAGATCGCGGAGTTGATCGAGCCCGCCTTGAGCCGGCTGAGCGAAATGGAGCGAGCCGCATTCGTGCTGCGGCATTACGAAGGCTGCGATATCGAAGAGATCGCGCGCGCACTCTGGGCGTGCAGGCAAATGCCGCAAAGCATAGCGTTTTTCGCGCCGTTCAGAAGCTGCGGCGGGCGCTCGAACCGGCCTGGGGAGTGGCGCGATGAATCACTTGAGCGAAGAACAGGTGATGCAGGTTTACTACGGCGAGCTCGCTCCGAAGCTGCGCAAGCATCTGAAGGAGTGCCCCGAGTGCCGCGCTAACTTCGAGCGGTTGCGGGATGCGCTCGATTCCGTGCGCGAATATCCGGTTCCGGAGCGCGGCGCGTCCTATGGCGGCGAGGTGTGGACGCGATTGCTTCCGCATTTGCCTGCCCGCGAAACCGCGGGCGTTGTGGTTGCGGTGGTGGACGTGACTCCCGCATTGGCGAGCTCTGCTTGCCGTTGCATTCATCGCCGGGATGCTGACGCAACAGCAGCGCCAAGTGATGGGGATTTCGGCGAAAGCGCGGGAACGCGTGCTGCTGATGGCGATGAGCGATCACCTGGAGCAATCGCAAATTGTGTTGACGGAACTGGTCAATGCGAACGCCCGGGGAGCTGGATCTCGCGGACGAGCGCGGGCGCGCGCGCGAACTATTGGACGAAAATCGCTTGCTTCGCCAGACGGCCGCTCACGCCGGGGATACGCCCCAGGCGGCGCTTGCTCGACGAACTGGAGCGCGTACTGCTGGATATCGCCAACAGCCCTCCCAACATGCCGCCCGGCGATCTCGAAACGTTGCAGCAGCCGCATCGAGAGCGAGGGCCTTTTATTCAAGGTGCGCGTTACAAGCACGGACGCTCGTGAAAGAGGACAGAAATTATGATTCGCATCAGTATTTTGTTCATTGCTCTGGCTATCGCCCGGCGCAGGATTGGTCAGCCCGCGGCGCTGAGCTTCCAGGCCGCAACGAATCGCGACGATTCGGATTATCAGAAGGGTCTGCAGCGAGCTCGACGCGCGGCAATGGGATCAAGCGATTGCATCGTTCGATGCTTCGGCGTCACAACGGGGCGGCGGCCGACGCAGCGCTCTACTGGAAGGCTTATGCGGAGAACCGCGCCGGCCGTCGCGAAGAAGCGCTCTCCACGATCGCGCGAGTTGCGCCAAACGTATCCATCCAGCCGCTGGATGAAGGACGCGCAGGCGCTCGAGGTGGAAGTGCGCGCGCAGGCCGGAGCCCCGGTCAATCCCGAGCGCTCAGCCGGACGAAGATCTGAAGCTGATGGCGCTGAACAGCCTGATGCAATCGGATCCGGACAAGGCGCTGCCGATTCTTCAAAAACTGCTCACGAGCAACAACTCGCCAAAGATAAAAGATCGAGCGCTTTTCGTGCTGGTCCAGAATTCGTCGCCGCAAGGCCGGAAAGTTCTGAGCGATATCGCTCGCGATTCTCCGAATCCGGATCTGCAAATGAAAGCCATCCGCTACATGGGCATGATGGGCAGCGCGGATGCCCGCAAGGAACTCGCTTCCGTCTACAATGCGTCTTCGGATGTGCGGGCTCAAGCGCGCAATTCTGCAAGAGTTTCATGCAATCCGGCTCGCGAGACTTTCTGTTGAATGCCGCGAAAACCGAGCAGAACCCGGAACTGCGGCGGGATGCCATCCGCCAACTCGCGCTCACTGGCGGTCAGGACGAGTTGTGGCAGCTCTACCAATCGGAACAATTCGATCGAGAACAAAGAAGCCATTCTGAAATCGATGTTCTTGAGCGGCAACTCATCGAGGCTGGTGGAGATCGCACGCACGGAAAAGGACCCGACGTCTGCGCATGGCGGCGATCAAGTCTCTTGGCCTGATGGGAGACAACGGCCGCGGCGACGTGCTGGTCTCGATCTATCAATCCGATCAGAACCGCGAGGTTCGCGATGCCGTTCTGAATGCGCTGTTCCTGCAGCAGAACGGAAAGGCGCTGGTCGACTTGGCGCGAAACGAAAAAGATCCGCGCGATGAAAGAGGAGATCGTCAAGAAGATGTCTCTGGTCCACTCCAAGGAAGTGACGGATTACATGATGGAGATTCTGAAATGAAGTCCGCGATTCTTCTTCTCTTCGCTTCCGCTGGCTTTCGCGCAGAACTGGCAGCCGAACGTGATCAACGCGCGGTTCGAGAGCCGCGCTTTTTCGGGAGATCTGGCTTCGCAGATTCGCGCCGGCTCCCCAACTGGTTCGGATACGCGGTGAAGACGGCGCGCAGCGACAACCAGAGCTGCTGCTGGAACGGAGCGAAATCAATCCGGCTGTTGGCTCGAAGGAGAATCGAACAGGCGCAGTCACCGGCGCACGCCCGACCGGCCCCGTGCAACTCGAAGGATCGGACGCTGTCGCCGTGCTCTTTCGCGTCGCCGAATAACACGGTCGAGAAGGTGCGGGTCTATTCGCTGTCTTGCCCGCTCGATGCCGGCGGGCTTCCGTTCATTTGGCTGACAGGAGTGCCTGCGAACGCAAGCCTCTCTTATCTGGAGAAACTCGCCGCGGCAAACAATTCGACCCACGTCGCCGATGGCGCCGTTTTCGCCATCTCGCAGCACGACGACCCCGCGGCCCTGGATCTTTTGATTCGACTCGCCAGAAACAGATTCATCGCCGCACGTGCGCGGCCAGGCACTTTTCTGGCTGGCCCAAAAGGCCGGAAAGAGAGCGTCGGCAGCCATCACCGATGCCATCGAGAACGATCCGGATACGCAGGTAAAGAAGCGCGCCGTGTTCGCGCTCTCGCAGCTGCCGAAGGACGAAGGCGTTCCGAAACTGATCGAGATCGCGCGCACGCAGAGGAATCCGGAAGTCCGCAAACAGGCGTTCTTCTGGCTGGGGCAATCGAAAGATCCCCGTGCGCTCGCCTTCATCGAGGAAGTGCTCACCAAATAAACGCGCGCAAGTTTCAGAACCAATACACGCAGTCCCAAGACTGGACACCGGACCTGCGGCGCACAGCCGAAAAGAACTGACGCTGCGCTTCAAAAGTGGAACGCCGCGTGCGCGTTGTTCCAATCCGGTAGGGACATTCGATGTCAACGCGCGAAACGCTTATATACAATTTCGCCTTCGAACGACTCGACGGTTGCGATCGAGGTGTTCAAGACCGGCTGATGAAAGGCGAAAAAACACATCCTCTTTTTTGAGAGGTTCAGCGGAGAACTGTGCTACGTCCCGGACCAGCCGGAAAGCTCGCGCGTCAACATGATGATTGACGCGAAGAGCGTGATCTGCCGCGACCAATGGCTTAACGAAAAAACAACAGCGCGGTTACAGCTTACGCGCGGAAGAAGCGCTCTTGCCGCGGATCACTCACCCGGAAATCCGCTTTGCTTCCACCCGGATCTCTCCAAAGGCGCTGCGCGGTTTTGTGGTGGAAGGAGTGCTGAAGATTCGCGGCGTCGGCCGAACTGTAAAGGTAAATGTCGTGTTGAACCCGATGAAACACGACAGGTTTCAAGTCGATGGCGACGCCAGCTTGCTGCTAAGCGATTTCGGAATTCAGCCGCCTTCGTCTCTGTTGGGCCTTATCGGCACTAAGGATGAGGCGTTGGTGCGCCTGTTGCTTTGGGCGACAGCAAGCCCGCGTTCTCAAGCTAAGACGTTCTAATGATACCAGAGGGGTAAATATGCGGTGGATTCGCAATACCGCTCTGGTTCTTTCCCTGATCTCGCTTTCATTTAGCGTTCGCCCGCTGCGCGCCGCGAATTCCGATGACAACTGGTGGCGGACCGCGGTGATCTACGAGATTTACCCGCGCAGCTTCGGCGATACCAATGGCGATGGAATCGGAGATCTCAACGGCATTACGGAGCACCTCGATTATCTGAAGGACCTCGGAATCGACGCGATTTGGATTACGCCGTTCTATCCTTCTCCGCAAGTCGATTTCGGCTACGATATTTCCAACTATGAAGGCGTCGATCCGCAGTTCGGAACCATGGCGGATTTCGATCGGCTGACGCCGAGGCGAAGAAGCGCGATATCCGCGTCATCTGCGATCTGGTGCTGAATCACACCTCCGACCAGCATCCCTGGTTCATCGAATCGAAGTCGTCGAGAACCAACCCGAAAGCCGACTGGTACATCTGGCACGATGGAAAGCCGAATGGCCAGCCGCCGAATAATTGGATATCGATTTTCGGCCACTCGGCGTGGCAGTATGTGGACTCGCGGAAGCAGTACTACTATCACGCGTTTTACAAGCAGCAGCCCGACTTAAACTGGCGCGATCAACAAGTCCGCAACGCGATGTGGGACGTGGTGCGCTTCTGGATGCGGAAGGGCGTCTCCGGTTTCCGTCTGGATGCGATTACCAGCCTGTTTGAAGACATCGCGCTGAAGGACGAGCCTTATCTTGCCGGAACGAATGCCTACGGCGATCGCAAGACATCGCGAGTTTACACCGACAATCTGCCCGAAGTGCATGACGTGCTCCGCCAACTCCGGAAGGTGACGGACGAATTCCCGGCAGCATTCTGATTGGCGAGACGTATCTGCCGAACGTGGGCGAACTGGCGAAGATGTACGGCAGGAACAGGGACGAGCTGCAGCTTCCGATGGATACCCAGCTCGGATTCACGAACCATCTATCGGTGCCGGATTTCCGCCAGCAAGCTGGAAGATGCGGAAACGAAGATTAACGGAAACGTTCCGCTATTTGTGTTCGAGAACCACGATAACTTCGCGAAGCGTGAACCGCTACGGCGACGGAAAGCACGATGCCGCGCATCGCCAGACTGATGGCGACGCTGCTGCTGACGCCGCGCGATGCCGCGTTGATCTATTACGGCGAAGAACTCGGAATGGTGGACAACGTCCCGAAACGCAAGGAGGATGTGCGGGATCCGATCGGGAAAATGGGATGGCCGAAGGAAAAGGGCCGCGATGCCGAGCGCACGCCGATGCAGTGGAATGCGGGTGTCGATGCCGGGTTCAGCACCGCGAAATCGACTTGGTTGCCAGTGGCGCCGGACTACAAGACAGTCAATGTCGCCACGGAAGAGCGCCAACCGGATTCGCTTCTGAACTATTACAAAACATTGATTCGTCTGCGCAAAGAGAATCCGCAAATGCGGGAGGGCGATTTCGTCGGCGTCGATGAGAACAACAGCAACGTTCTCTCTTATATACGCAAGACGAAGGACGGGAGAGCAGTGCTCGTGACGCTAAATTTCACCGCGACGCCCCAGACCGTCGGCTTCGATCTGCAGCCTCAAGGCGTGCAAGGCAAGCATGTGAAGACGGTGATCGCTTCGTTCTCGAACGCAAGCGGGTCGACAGACCTGGGGCACATCTCATTGCCGGCATACGGGGCTTACGTAGGCGAAGTTCAGCCTTAACGCGAAGCCCGACGTTTCGACGGGCGGCGTTCAATAATGCGGCGGGCAATCACTCGGCTGGCTTCTATCAGCGCGGGTTCGTCAGAGCCGAAGATATTCCACGCGCTCTCGGATGAGCGCTCGAATGTCCCACAAACCGAAACTCGACCATTGTGAGTCGTAATAAGACCACCATTGAACGCCCACCCATTTTCGGTGCTCGTAAATCAGGCGCGCCCATGATCGAGTTCTCGTGTAATCGCGGCTAACGACATCCGAAGGTCGGAGCTTCAACTGGAGCAACTGCCAGGAATTATCGAGGTTGCAAATCACCGCCTCATCGTGAAGGGCATAACGAGCGAGCGCTCGCGCCCTTCCAGGCATGCCCGGAGGACCTTTGAGCATGGCGGAAGTCCATTCAGGAAACCGGCCGAAAGCTTCTGCGATTGCGCCTGCGGCCGAATTGCTTAGATAGAGGACAGAATATGCCTCCGGGTTATCCAAACGACCTCCGCCTTGTTGCGGAACATACAGGCCACCCCCGGGGTCGTTTTCTGCGGCAGTCCGATCGAAGGGGAATACGCGATAAAGGATAGGCACAGGAGCTCGCTTGTGACGCTGAGTCGCGAGGCTAATTTACGCGTACGCTCCTTGCATGATTCCGTCAATCGCGCGAATTACCGGAGCGGCTCCTTCCATAGCTAAGACGTCGATCGGGCGAGCGCCTCCGAGCAGGGGCTCGGAGCCAACGAGCCACATTGCCGCAGCGTCACGGTTGTGCGCGCGCAAAATCCGCGTTAAAACGTCGTGCAGATCGACTATACGGCCTCCCATTTCTGCGCTGACGAGTTCGGCCCGGGCTCGCCAGCGTGACACCTGTGCTCGGTCTGCTCCCAAAAGCCGGGCGGCCGCATTCGTCCCCAGGGCGTCAATAATTCTAGCCAACAGCGGCCGAACATCGGCCAACGTATCGGCTGAGGCGAGCAGCGTAATCGTGCCTAAAATCGGTTTCCAAATACGTTTAATGTGGCGTTTTCGCCGACGGACAGGAGCCATATCTCTAGTGTGACTCAACAAGAAGTGTTGAGCAAAGGCCGGAGCGGTATAGCGGGCATTTGGGGAAAAAAATTCCGGTCGTTCGCTACGATGAAATTAATCCATGAATGTTTCCTCAGTTGACCTGAAGAAGACTGTCAACCTGCCAAAAACCGATTTTCCGATGAAGGCGAACCTGCCTAATGTCGAGCCAAAAACGCTCGATCAGTGGGAACGCATGGGCCTCTATAACCGGATTCGCGAGGCGCGCGCAGGACATCCGCAATTTGTCTTCCATGATGGTCCGCCGTATGCGAACGGCAACATGCATCTCGGGCACCGCCTTCAACAAAATCGTTAAAGATATCGTCGTCAAATCGAGGACCATGGCGGGTTTTGACGCTCCGTACGTGCCCGGCTGGGATTGCCATGGCCTGCCGATCGAGTTCAAAGTGGACCAGGAATTGGGCAAGCGCAAAGCTTCGATGAGCGTGGCCGAAATTCGCGCGGAGTGCCGCGCGTATGCTTCAAAATTCGTCGATATTCAGCGAACGCGAGTTCAAGCGGCTGGGCATTCTCGGGCGATGGGAAGATCCGTATCTGACGATGAGCGCCGAATACGAAGCCGTCATCGCGCAGGCGTTCGTCGATTTTCTGCATAACGGTTACGTCTACAAAGGGCTGAAGCCGGTTCACTGGTGCATCAAGGATCGAACAGCTCTGGCCGAAGCCGAAGTGGAATACGAGAACCATTCGAGCCCCTCGATCTACGTGCGCTTCAAGTTGGTATCGGATCCGGCGGCGATCGACCCTGCTTTGGCGGACCGCGACGTTTCTTGCCTTATCTGGACGACAACGCCATGGACTATTCCGGCGAACCTCGCTATCTGCTTCAATCCGAAACTAGAATACGTGGCGGTCGATACGCCTGAGGGCGTGACCATTGTGGCTGAGGGATTGCTGGCGCAAGTTTCCGAAGTTCTCGGGTGGGACCAGACAGTGATTGCCCGATTTCCCGGCACGAAGCTGGAACGAGCTGTTTTCCGGCATCCTTTTATAGATCGCGATTCACTGGGGCTTCTGGCGGATCACGTCACACTGGAACAGGGAACGGGCGGGGTCCACACGGCCCCGGGTCACGGGCAGGAAGACTTCGTGGTCTGCCGCCGATATGGCATTCCGGTGTATTGTCCGGTCGACGCGGCGGGCCGCATGTTTCAAGCGGAAGGCGCGAGCGGCGCGTTGCCCGAAGAGTTGATCGGCAAGACAGTTTGGGAAGCGAATCCCATGGTCATCAAGCTGCTTCAAGAGCGCGGCGCCCTGGCGGCTCAGGCGACACTCGACCATAGTTATCCGCACTGCTGGCGCTGCCACAATGCGGTTATTTTCCGCGCGACCGAGCAGTGGTTCATCGGCATGGACCGCGAAACTCTGCGCACCCGGGCTTTGAAAGCCATAAAGACAGTGAGGTGGCGTCCCGACTGGGGCGAGGGGCGTATATCCAATATGATGGCCATGCGCCCGGATTGGTGCATTTCGCGACAGCGCGTGTGGGGCGTGCCGATCATGATTTTCTACTGCGAAAAGTGCAACGAGCCGTACACGAACAAGAGCGTACAGGAAGGCATTGTGGAGGAGTTCCGGCTGCACACCGCCGACGTGTGGTATTCCACGTCCGCGGCGGAACTGATGGGCGGCGACTCGAATGCTCGAAGTGCGGCGGCGTTTCATTTCGAAAAGAGAATGACATTTTGGATGTCTGGTTCGATTCAGGATCGAGCCATTTGGCGGTTCTGACGCCGCGGAACGATCTGCGCTGGCCGGCGGACATGTACATGGAAGGCGGCGATCAATATCGCGGATGGTTCCAGAGTTCGCTGCTGGTGGGTGTCGGCCTCAAGGGCGGGTCGCCTTTTCGCGAATGCGCGACCAGTGGCTGGACGCTTGATGCCGAGGGCCGCGCGATGTCGAAATCTCTCAACAGCCTGGGCCCGAAAAGATTGTCAAAGCAGTACGGCGCGGACATATTTCGCCTTTGGGTCGGCATCGGTCGATTTCATGGAAGACGTGCGCATGTCGGATGTGATCCTAAGCGCTTGTCGGAGGCGTATCGAAAGCTTCGGAACACGTTTAAGTACATGTTCGGCAATCTCGCGGATTTCGATCCCGTGGCCGACGCGGTGCCGGGTCATCGACTTACCGGCATCGACGCCTGGATACTTATCCGCGCAGAAGAGCTACGCGGTGTTGCCGGGCGTCGTATGAAGAGTACGCCTTTCATAAGGTCTATCGCGCTATATACGATTTCGCCATCAGCGATCTGAGCGCGCTTTACTTCGATGTTCTAAAGGACGGCTATACACCACCGGACCCTCTTCTCACGCGCGGCGCAGCGCACAAACGGCCTTTATAGGCTCAATCGTGCCTGGTGCGCCTGCTGGCGCCGATTCTTTCCTTTACTTGCGAAGAAGTCTGGCGGCACTCGCGATCTGGTGCGGCGATTTCCGAAAGCATACACATCGAATACTTTCCCCAAACGGAGGAACTGACGGAAGGACATAACGCCCTGAGCAGCGCAAGCGAGCCGAGGAATGGGACCGGCTGGTTCCGATTCGCGACCAAGTCTTAAAGGCATTGGATGTCGCGCGCGAAGACAAATTGATCGGTTCTTCGTTCGAAGCTGCCGTCTCCTGAAGAGCGGCGGCGATATTTATGCGTTGCTGCGGCATTTCGCCGCTGAGCTTCCGGGATGGTTCATCGTCTCTGAAGTTGAGCTCGAACATTGTCGCGTCCGGCGCCCTGGAGATTCGCGTGGAACGCGCCCGCGGCGACAAGTGCGAGCGGTGTTGGAAGTACAGGCGTGACGTCGGCAGTAACGAAGAATTCCCCACAGTTTGCGGTGCATGCGCGTCCGTGCTGCCCGAGTTCCTGGAGTCCGGTGCCTGATACGCGGAGGTTCAGCGGGCGCATCGCGCCGGCGGCTTTATCGTTGCTCGTCGTCGCCGCGGATCGCGTTTCGAAGATCCTTATACAACATTCGATGAGCTCCATCGACAGCGCTTCCGTGATTCCGGGTTGGCTCCGAATCATTCACACCGAGAACGCGGGGGCAGCCTTCGGAGTTCTCGCGGACGGCAGTGCTTTCTGCGAACCGCGGTCTTATCGGCGTGTCCTGCTGTAGCGATCTTTGTTGCGTGCGCATTGTGGAGTCGCGACAGTTCCTTCAGCGCCTCGGTTACGCGGTTCGGCCTTACTCTTATCCTGGGCGGCGCGGTCGGCAATCTATACGACCGCATCGTGCATGGCACAGTCACGGATTTCATTGAGGTTTATCATGGCGCTTGGTCATTTCCAGCTTTCAATGTGGCCGACAGCGCAATCACAATAGGAGCGATTTTGCTGCTGATCGATCTGTTGCGGCCGCGTCGAAAAAGCGGAAGAGCATGCGAGTTGGCTTACAAGTAACATGTATCCAAAACTGATAAGTATCGGTTCGTTTTACATCCCGACATACGGCGTGCTGGTCGCGCTTGGGTTTCTTAGCGGGGCTGGGCATGACCTTGCGTTTGGCGCGACGCGTTGGTTTACCCGCCGAAAAGATAACGAACTTAGCGGTGTATTGCGCCATGGCGGGAATCATGGGCGCAAAGCTGTTCATGTTCCTGTTCGATATCGGCGATTACATACGAAATCCGGGTCAAATCTTCACGCTCGAAACACTGCAAGCCGCGGGGTCTTTCACGGCGGCTTCATTGTTGCGTTGCTGTTTGCGGTGCTGTACATGCGAAAGCAGCAGTTGCCCGCATTCAAGACGATGGATACGTTCGCGCCGGGCGTTGCGCTTGGCCAGGCGATCGGCCGCATTGGCTGCTTCGCCGCCGGTTGCTGCTGGGGTAAAGAGTGTTATCTGCCGTGGGGCGTTCGCTTCCGCTCGAATTTCGCCGCGCCTGTACCGCTGGACAAAACGCTGCATCCGGTTCAGCTGTACGAATCGGCGGCGGATCTGATCATCTTCGGCATTCTGTATCGCCAATTCAATCGGCAACATCGCGCCGGCCAGGTGATTGGCCTGTATCTGGTTCTCTATTCCGGCGCTCGCTTTATCATCGAATTCTTCCGTGAGCACGAACAATCGCTGGTCGGGCCGTTCTCTCTTACCCAATGGATTGCATTGGGACTCCTGGCGCTAGGGGTGGGCATTTTGCTGCGCCGCCGGCAAGTTGAAACTGTGCCGGAACAACACGCGGAGACTCTCCACGTTTAAAGCGTTATCGATTTCGCTCGAGAATGCGAAAATTCTCTTCAATCGCTACCTGGTGGTAGTGGGTTTTGAGATATGGCTCAACGATTAACTGGCGCGGCGGCGGATCTTCATATGCGGGGAACAAACTTCTAAATCTCTGACCGGAAAATTGCGAGTCCCACAGTACGTAGCGGACTTTTTGCGCGTCGATGTCGCAGACGACCTCCCGGAATTGCGCATCGGTATTGATGTGATACATCAGGTTGCTGAACCGCGTGGGATTGCGCACGTCTGCAATGAAATAGTAGATGGGCTGATAGGGATAGATGAAAACGTTTTCCCCGCGCCGCGTGTGGGTAAGCAGGAATTGAAGAGCGGCATCGTCGTTTTGCTTATAGAGCGTTCCGCGGCGCGTGTGAATCGCGGTTCGCTGAGCAGTTGCCCCAAGCACATTCGCGGATCCAGTTACGACCAGGCACGCCATGATCGCAAGGGTCAAGTGGTTTGCAGATTTTTTCCGCTGCCGCTCACAAAGAGCGAAGAAGAGGATGATGAGAATCAAGCAGCCGTTCCTCAGGTGGCCTAAATCCCATCGATGCAATTCCGACGCCCACAGCGCATAGGCAGTAATCCAATATGGCAGCATTTCGCGCTCGAAGGCGTTCGATCGCCAAGCATACGCGAGCAGTGGCAGCAAGAACGGAACAACCAATATCAGCACATAAGGCACACTGAAAACGATGGTCCCGGCCAAGGCCACTGGAAGCGGAAACCCGGCGTGCAGCGCCGAAAACCAACTCGGCCACAAATTTTCCCGAAGAGTAAATCCATACGGCGCGGCATTCACCTTTTCATACGTGGAAAGGGGCCAGACCAGGTTCGCATAGATAACCGAGGATAGCGTCTTTGCGACGGCATAAAGCGATATCTCGGCGGCGACGACAAATGCAAAACCGGTCGAGATAATTGCAGCCGAGCGAAGCCGTCGCTCGCGATGCAAGAGCAGCACCGCAAGAACGAACGAAGCCGCGAGATAGCATCCCTTCTGCTGGAAGAAGCAAGTTGTTACGCCGGTTAGGGTACCCGCGATAAAAAGCAATCCGGAATTACGGCTGCGCTCCGCAGATACAAAAAACGGCAAACGCGAGCAGCCCGAACAAGTTGCTGTCGTAATGGGGACTGTTCATGACCGCGAGAGGAATGGAGGTCGCGAGCACGAATATCGCGGCGAAGATGCCAAATCCGCCAATCCGGCGAGACAAATGAAAAACGAGAAGCGCCGTGCCGGCCCCCGTGAGCAGCAGCACAGCTCGGGCGGTAAGCAGGTTCGTTCCGAACAGCTTAAAAACAGCGCCAGCCAGTAGAAGGATCCCGGGCCCTGCAACTCGACAAAGTCGCGGGACGGAATCGCGCCCTGTGTGACTATCTGGGCACCGTAAAGATAAATGCCTTCGTCGGGATTCCAGGTGAGTACGCGTAAAAAAGGATACAGATACACTGCGCAGAAGACGGCGAGGGCGAGGTAGGGAACAGCTTTTGTAAACGCCGCGTACGGTTTCGGGGCTGCTTCGGAAATCGGAAGCATCGTTTGTAGGCAGGACAACAAGAGAGAAGTCGCTGCCGCGCCATCGAAATCTCATCGCGCGTTCCTTTACGAATCGCTTAGAACCGCCCGGTTGACAAATGATAGAGTAGGAAACCTAGCTTGGGGGTGATTCACGGTGACTCTCGTTCCCTGGGAAGCGGATTCGGCGCGCAAAGGTTTGTTGTTTCTGGCGATTGGTTTTGCGGCTTGCATCTGTAGCGGCTCGGCTGCGGCGAGCTCGAATTCGGATCTGAAAGACCAGGTGTATCAACATGAGTCGGCGGGGGATCTGGCTGGCGCGCGATCGCTGCTCGAGCGACAGGCGGGGACAGGCGCCAACAGTGCGGCTGCTGAGGCTTTGGCCGAATTTTTGGACCGCCACGGAGATCCCGCGCGCCGCGAGGCCTACTTGAAATGGGCTTCCGAAGAGCAGGATCCAGCTAAACGAAAGTTAGCACTCAGACAGATCGTTCTGCTCGATTTCATGGACGGGAAAGATAGCGAAACCGCGAGCGATTTGAAACAATATCGCGCCGCTGGAGGCAGCGATCTGAACCTGCCGGCCAAGCAGACCAATGCATCCACGTTTTCGACGATCGTTATCCCGGGCCCGCTTTCCTCATTCGCAAGAATGGCCGCGCTCGCAACCGATCTCAGCCCGGACGAGTTGCTTCCTGCGCTGGCGCGCAATGTGGTGACCAACGGCTATGAAGCTGCGGGCAACGAGGTTTTACAGCAGACCGAATACTTGCGATTGCTGGTCCGCTACATAGGACAGGCGCGAGAGTTGCAGGCCATCGCCGGAAAAGATCGAAAGATTCTGATTCCCAGTTGCGACAGCGAAGAGACGGGTAACCTGCTGAAAATTCTCGGATATCGGATGCGCGGCTCCTGCGGCGCGGATATTGTTCTCGAGACCGTGAACGCCACGCGCGCTTTCCTTACCGTCGATTCCGCTTTCCCCTTAACGCAGCTCGAACAAGACCTCCGCGCGAATCACCGCTTTGAGTTGGCTTATGCGCCCACCCCCATCCCTGTTCTCTACAACACCGATTATTGGTTGAGCGCTCAGGCGCGCAATAGCCAAGCCGATTTTCTGGACGCCTTCCTTTCCGATCCCTCGCTGTGCCGGCTGTATCTGGGGCTTTCGCATCTCGAACACCCCGCGGCGGAGGCTCTGAGGAAACAAGCGCCGGCCGCCAAGCTCAAAGTTTACGCGCACGTTCTGGATTTTTTCGGCAGCATGTTCCAGATTCGCAATGGCGCAGCGGTGGTACCCGGCTCGCCAAGAGTGTGGGCATCGCTGGTGGGAGTTTCGCCGGGCAATCCAGGCGCTTTCTTTGAAAAGCTGATTGAGACGGACGACGGTTGGCTGGCCAGTTACTTCGACGCGCTCTTGCGCATCGAAGGCCCCACCGCCGCCTACCTGGAACAGCCGGAACGAACCAAGCGATTCTATGACGCCTTGCGAGGCAAAATCACTAGCCCCGGACCGGCTCGTCCGGTGTTTCGTTCCAGCACGGAACTGCTGTTGCTGACCACGTCTCTCCGCATAGAACCAGGCGGACAGCCGCACATCCCGGGCGACCTGGAAGTCTGGCGGACACTGTTCATCCATCACCCGCACGGGAAATACGACGGCAGATTGACCCGTTCGGCAGCCAGTTGGCGCAACAGCGACGATCTGATCGAAGCGTTGTTCGGTCTCAGCCGGAAAACGGTTGAGAATGAGCCGTTGAAGATTTTCCTGACCTTGAGCGACATCGATCGGGATCGTCCAAAGGCGATGTCGCCGGAATTAGCAGCTCGCCTGGTGAATGGTTTTCGTCCGTATGGCGCGCAGTACAGCATCTTCGCGGAGACGCCGAATCTGAGCGAGGCGTCGATCGAACATTATCTGGATCTTTGCGCGAGTAGTTCGAGCATTCGCGACGTGCTCGCGAAGGCGGATGCGATAGGCACGCTGCAATCGCTGGTCGAGCTGTATCGTATTTTTTGCCGGCAGAACGCGATCCCGCCCGCCGCGCAGGACGCCACATTTGCCAAACTCATTGCGCCATTCAGCCGCGCCAGACAAGAAGCCGACGTGTTCGATGCCGGCCGCTCCGGAGTGGATCTTTTGCTCTCTGCCGCGAACGCAAACGCCGGCCTATCGCGGCAAGAGCGGGTCGTCGAGTTGCTGGTGGGCAAATTGCGCGGCCCGGAGGGTTCCTCCCCGGCCTCGCCCGCTGAAAGCTTTCTTCGAATTTTCGACGCCCAGCGTCTGATTCCGCTGGACAGTCTTTTCACCGTCGCCGATCACTCGCAAAACGGAACCGCGGATCCTAAAGCGATCAAGAGTATCAGCGAGCAGCTTAACCGCCTGGAAGAAACGCAGTCGGTCAGGAGTTCGCTTTCCGCCGAAGAAAAAAATTCATTCGCGATGGGTTATTGGAGCGAGCGGCACATCGAGCAGGAGCGCAAGCTCAATCTGGATAGTCTGCTGAAGAGCCCGGATAAGAAAGACGTTCGCGGGCTTCTTGCTCCGTTGCTCCGTGACTCGCTGGTGGGCATTCTGTACAGCTATTACGCTCCCGTAGGAGCCCAGCTCCTGCTGACAAATCCGCTGTTTGTCCGCAGCCACGATTTTGTGGGCCCGGAAGGATCGCCCTCCGCGTGGCGTGAAACGGAAGTGACTGGCAGCGGCTGGCCCGAGAGTGCCGGCGGCCGCCTTATGGGTTCATTAATTTCCCTGCCCTACGCAATTGCTGAGGCGGAGCAAAATTTTCTCACGCCCAAACGCGACCAGGCGCTGATTTGGGCCGACCTGGTTCCGCAGATGATTGTGGACGTGACCGTAAACAGGTGGAGAAATGTGACCGCCGAACAACTTCGCTGGGTGTCGCTCCGCATTCAGCGGGGCCGCACGTTGTTTGCCGCCGCGGCTCTGGATCACTCGGTGGAACCGCACGTTTTAGACACGCTGGCGCGGTTTTTAGCTCCAGGAAGAGTGGAGGCGGTTCGGGAAAAACTGGCAGCTGGCGATTTCGCGAATGCCGTGGGGCAGATTCCCCCTTCCATGCTGTACGCCCTGGCGGAAGATCCGGGATTGAAGGACGTATCGCCGGACGTGGTCTCAAACGAAATAGCTGTTCTGGCGGCTCAGAACGCGCCCGATTTATCGCCCGACGCGATCGCCCGATGCTTCGGCACGCCAAAGCCGACGCTGACGCACTCGTACCAGCCGGGGCTTTTGTACTTGCGAACGTTCCCCGCATTGATGGGATATTCGAGCCGCATCCTCGCGGAAACCTGGGAATCGAACAATTTGTATTACGCCGCTATCGCCGAGGAAGCGGGCGTACCTGTGAACCGGCTGGATGCTTATGTGCCGGAGTGGAATCGTTCCGCGATCGAGAATATCTTTGCAACGCATTTGGAGGATTGGCCGGCGCTGCTGAGATCGCTCTACACGGTTGCGAATGACGTCAAACAACATGGCGGACAGGCGACCGCCGTAAATACCACGGGGAATTAGGAAGGGATTGTGAGGACATTTCTTCTTTTCGTTGCTGTTTCAGCCCTAACCCTTTCACTGCCGGGCGGGCCCGTGCTCGCCCAAGACCAGGACCAGACCACCTTTCACGTCAAGGTGGACATGGTGGTGCTGGGTTTCACGGTTACAGACCAGAAAGGGAAGTACGTGAACGGTCTCAAGCCGCGGGATTTCAAAATATACGAAGACGAGATTCCGCAAAAACTTGCCACCTTCGCGGAGGGGAATCACGCGCCATTACAGGTGCTGGATAACGGAGAAACCAGGCCGCTGCACGCCGGAACCAATCCGGCAGCGGGACAGGGCGGGCTTCCTCCTAATCCCGACGTGGTCGATCTGCGGTCGGCGTCCGCGGGCACAAACGTCTTTGTACTGTTCGATACCAGCAACTATATGTATCGGGGATTTGTTTACGCATCGGACGCCATCGCCGATTTCATCCGCGGATTGGATCGGGCGGATTCGGTTGCGATCTATACTTACAGCCGAAACTTGAAACGCGTCGTGGCGCTGAACCGGGACCGTACCATGGCAATATCCGGTCTCCGTAAGGCTGTTGCGGGCGACGATTCCGCGTTATATAACTGTCTGCTGCTGACGCTGCGGGACGCGGCGAAAGTGCCCGGGCGCAAGGTAGTAATTGTATTTTCGAATGGACCCGACAATGCCAGCATGGTGGCGCCCGACGATGTACGCGCGGTGGCGGAAGACGAGGGAATTCCCATTTACGTGATTTCCACCAGTGAGATAAATAAGGACCCGATCTCGAGCACGATCTTCAAGCGCATCTCCACCAATACGGGCGGCAAGAGCTATTTCGCCAAGACTTGGCAGAAGCAGGTGGAGGCATTCGAATTGATTCGCGAAGAAATCGGCAACAGCTATACGGCCACCTATTATCCGCAGCCGAATCCCAACGAAGGATTCCGCAAAATCAGCATCGAGTTGACTTCCGATGCCGCGAAAAAATACAAAATCCGCGCCCGCCCCGGCTATCGTCCACAGCGCGGGTTCTGAGCTTACTTGTTTTTTCTGCTGATCGCGAGTGGTCCGAAGGCCTGGCAAACAGGCATGAGCTGGATGGAGTTCACATTGATGTGCGGCGGACGGGTAGCTATCCAATAGATGATGTCCGCAATGTCCTCCGCGGTCAGCGGCTCCGCACCTTCGTAAACAGCTTCGGCTCTCTTCTTGTCGCCTTTGAAGCGCACCTCGGAAAATTCAGTCTTGCAGAGCCCTGGCTGAACGTCCGTCACCCGAATGGCGGTGCCGAGCAAATCGGAACGCAGGTTGTAGCTGAAATTGTGAACGAACGCCTTTGTCGCTCCATAGATGTTGCCGCCCGGATACGGAAACTCAGCCGCTACTGACCCCAAATTGATGATGTGACCGCGATTTCGTTCCACCATTCCAGGCAGCAGCAGGCGCGTGCAATAGACCACTCCCTTCACGTTCGTATCGATCATCGTCTCCCAATCATCCAGGTTGGCGGTCTGCGCGGGATCGAGACCAAGCGCGCCACCCGCGTTGTTCACAAGAACATCCACTTCGCGAAATTCAGGAGGCAAGCCGGCAATGGCGCGTTCGACTTGGTCCCGCTTGCCGACATCGAACTCGAGCGGCAGGAAGTTGCTTCCGAGCTCTTTCTTAAGCTCATCTAAGCGATTCTTGCGGCGGCCCGTGCCAATGACCTTCGCACCCTCATTTGCAAATTGCCGGGCCGTAGCGCGGCCAAATCCGGCGGTAGCTCCTGTGACGAAAACGATCATGATTCCAGAATAGAATTCGAGGGAAGGGGATCCTCCGCCTTTCTCGTGTTAGCCTGAGAGCGTTCCGGGCTGTTCAATCGCTAAGCCCGCGTGTTTGCGGGCCGCTAAGACCTTTTTCTCATGTCGCTGCAAGTTTTTTTGCAAGCTCAATTGCTCGATGCCGAGGAGTTTCTGGCGTCCCGCGTTTCTGAGCACGATGACCAGCCTACGGAGCTGATGGGCCGTTGCGCCTGGCTGGGGCTGATTTGCGAGGTGTTGCCGAGAGCGCTTCTTGCGGAATTGAAGCTTTCGCGCATGCTTCTGGGGTCGAGCAGCGCGGAACAGTTTCTGTTGGTTCTCGCGGAAGAAGACGTGCCGCGCGCGAATGAGTTCCTGGCCCGGTGCGCTGCTGGTATCGCGGAGCTTTCGGAAAACACGCTCCGCCTGGTTTGGGCCACGACCGAGAACCTCGGGGCTTGGCCGATTGCGCGGAAGCGGCTGGAGGATGCCTTGCTCGCAAAAACTTCGGCCCCTCTCTCGAACATTGCCGGCGTGGAGAAGGTGTTTGCGCCATTCATCGACGCTGAGGAATCGCAAGCGAATGCTTATTTCGTCGGCTTCGCATCCGGCTTCCCCTCCGCAGCGAAAGTCGGTTGGTCGAGTGATCGGCCGGCGCAGCTCCTTTGGGACGCAGGTCAATACGCGTGGGCGCTCAAAGAACAATCGGGAGTGGAAGACGACGGGATTCTGTTTCCGCGGCGGTTTGCGATGGAGGAAGCAGGAAACAACCCGGCTTCTGTCGGGGAGATTGCCGAACGGGCGGACGGCGAGCCCCGATGGGGTGTTTTGCGCGGAGATGTGGATCACTTCAACGTGCAGCTGCGTCGCGTGAGCTCAATTGAAGAGCACATCCATATTTCGGTTTTATTCAAAGAATTCTTTGCGGGCGAGCTTTCGCTGCTGGCGACACTGGGCGACTTTTGGCGCAAAGTCACTATTCTGTATCGCGGCGGCGAGGACTTCGCGGTCTTCGGCACATGGGATGCCCTGCTGATGCTGGCGCGCGAAATGCACCGCGTCTTCGAGAAATTCATTGAACAGAATTTTCAGCCGTTTCCTGGGATCGAAGGAAAGACCATTAGTATGGCGTTGAGCATTGCGCCTCTAGGCAGCAGCGATGTTTCCGCGGTATTCAGTGAGGCGGGGACGGCATTGCGCGCCGCGAAAGCAACCGAAGGCGGGACGTTTCATCTGTTCGGACGAACCCTGGAATGGAAGCGCCTCAATGACGCGGAGGAGTTGAAGGCAAGCCTGCTCCGGCTGGCGCGAGATTTCGGCTATACGCCGGAATACATCGACGACGTAGCCGGAGTGTATCGCGAGACATTTTCGGCGGGGGCGGGGCGGCGCAATAAGCCGGTTCGCGTTGAAAAACCATGGCGCACTTACATGCGGCTTTCCGGCGTCATTCCGCAAGCGCGAGGAAAAGAAGTGAGCAGCGCGCGCAATGCGTTGGTCACCAGCTTAACCGGAAAAAGGACGGGCGCATTGAAGCTGTTGCCATCGGCACGCGTGGCGCTCGAGTGGGCGCGACTGGCGGCCGGCAACCAGGCCGGCGGCCTGACCGGCGGAAAGGATCATCGAATGCCTGATATAGAAGAAAAGAAGAGTGAAGAGCGCAGAGGTGGTGAGAATCGTCCACCGCGTGAGAATCGCGGGGGCGGCGGCCGTGGCCCGCGAGGAAACGATCGGGGAGGAGGCGATAGAGGCGCCGAAAGAAGCCGTGAACAGCGCGGCGGTTCCGGCCCGCGAAGCTTCGGAGATCGCCGCGGCGAAGGCCCGCCGGAGATCGAGATCGAAAAGCTGATGGCCGACAGCCTGTATCTCGATAACCAGGCGCACGTCATCGTGAGCAGGATGCGCGATATGGACTCGGGAACCAAGAGCCAGTTGCGCCGGCTGTATAACGCGGTACGGCGCGCGACGCGTGCGCCCGAGGGCGAACGGCAACACGAATTTGTAATGGTGCGCGCGCGCCTTGCGTACACAATTGCTCGTCATTCCTTGCGCAGCCTGGACGCGCTCGAACGCCTGCTGCTGCAGGTGACGCGGAAGAATGAGACCCGCGGCTACGAGCGTTTCCGCGATTTATTTGAAGCCATCATCGCTTACAACGAATAAGATATTCACGCATGAGCTCCCATACTTCCGCTACCGAATTAACGTTTCTTGGAAAGCTTGTTTTCGAAGGTGAGATTCAGTGCCAGACCGGCTTGCATATCGGCGCGGGTAAGGGCTCGCTGGAGATCGGCGGAGCCGATAACCCGGTCGTAAAGGACGCTTTCGGAATTCCGTATATACCAGGCAGCTCGCTGCGCGGGCGTCTTCGGTCGCTGCTCGAGCAGACGCTGGGCCTGGCGGTTCCGAACGAGTTGGTTTACCTCTCGAAGCGCAGAGGCCAGGAGGTCCGCATTCATCAAAGCGATCGTCCCGACGACGACGTATGCGTTCTCTTCGGCCGCAACCCGGCGCGCGTCGAGAAAGTGACCGGCGAAGCTCTCGAAGCTCCGGTCGCGACGCCGGCGCGCCTCACGGTTTACGATGCGCCGCTAGTGGTCGATAGCGTCACTCCGCAGATGCGCGAAAACCTCGACGATGAATTGACTGAAGTGAAGAGCGAGAATGCCGTAGACCGGATCACGTCTCAAGCAAATCCGCGAACGCTCGAGCGCGTTCCCGCCGGCGCGCGCTTCCGCTTCCGCATGGTGTTGGACATACTCTGTCCCGAAGACAAACCTCTGCTGGCGCGAGTAGCTGAAGCGCTGCGCTTGCTCGAAGACGATGCCCTGGGCGGAGGCGGAAGCAGAGGGAACGGACGCGTGACCTTCGGCGGCTTGAACCTCGCGTGGCGAAGCAAAGAGTATTACGCCAAAGGGGCCGCTGAAACCGCTCTGCTCTCCGGCGCGGATCTGGGCGCGTTGCAACAATTAGCCGGCGCAGACGATTTCGCTGAGAAGCTCGCGTAAATGCAGCCGGCAGTTCTGATTCGCCTCCGGCCGCGTGGGCCGTGGCGCTATGGTCCTGGAAATGGCGGGCAAGATCGCGCCGGGCAAGATCGTGTAGACACGTTGTATCGCAGCGATCGGCTCTTTTCCGCCGTCACCCTCGCGATGCGTCAGTTGGGCTCTCTCGAAGAGTGGCTGGACGCAACCGCGCGCGCGTCGAGGCCTGCCGTGGCATTCAGCTCGTTGTTCCCCTATCAGGCAGAGACTTTGTTCGCAGCGCCGCCGGCTTCGCTTTGGCCGCCGCCTCCCTCTTTGATCAGCGCGCCGAGTCCCGTCTTTCTGAGCAAAACGCGGTGGAATGCCGCGCGTTTCGTGCCGCTGAGTGTCATTGAGGCGATTCTTGCCGGACAGAACATTCTCGCTGAACAGTGGATTCCGGATCCCGGCAGCGGCTGCCTCTTGAGGCGTGACCGTCCAAACTCCAGTCCTTTTCACATCGTGCTGCGGACCGGAATTGCCGTAGACCGTTTGACCCACAGCTCCGTAGATGTCAGTTCATTCGCATGCGTGGAATTCGCGCCGGGTTCAGGCTTGTGGGGTGTAGCGCGGTACGCCGATTCAGAGGCGGAGTCAGCGTGGGACGGGCGAGGTGAAAGCCGCTTTCCGGCTGCTGGCCGACAGTGGGTTCGGCGGGCGTCGAAACAGCGGCTGGGGCCAAGCGGAAGATCCCGAATTTCAGCAGGGCTCCTGGCCGGCGGTGCTCATGCCGAAACTGGGCCGTGCGGTTCGAAGCGCACCGCAAAGCCAGAACGGGGCTGCGGAAACTGCGCGGTACTGGCTATTGTCGCTGTACTCGCCATCGTCCGCCGACTCCATCGATTGGACCGATGGCGCTTACCGGTTGACGGTCAGAGGCGGTCTCATCGAGAGTGCAGCCGGTCACGGTACACGGAAGAGGGATTTGCGGATGGTTTCCGAAGGGTCCGTCCTTGCTGCTCAGGACGTGCCGGTTGGCATGGCGGTCGACGTAGCACCGGAAGGTTTTGAGCACCCGGTCTATCGATCCGGCATAGCTCTGGCTTTAAAACTCCCGGTGCTCACATCGCTGGCTGAGCAGGGTCCCGTGGAAATTCCTACGGATTCAGAGGCTTTGGAATCGCGGCCTTGCGATGAAGCGAAGCCGCCCGGCCTGGCTGAAGAGACCATCCCGGACCGTGAGGAGCCTGACCGTGAAATATAACGTCACCGCTCTTACTCCTCTTCTGGTGGGCGACGGCCGCGAGCTTTCACCCATCGACTATATGGTCTGGAAGGATCAGGTGAACGTTCTCGATCAGCCGCGAATCTTCAAGCTGCTGGCGCGCGGCCCGAGGCTCGAAGGCTACTTAACGCAATTGCGGAAAGCCTCAAAACTGGATTTTGCCTCCTGGGGCGGCTTCGCGCAGAACTTCTCGCAACGCCGCATTCCGTTCGAACAGGCGGATTTGACCGGGGTGTGGAATTCCGCGCCTCCCGAATCGTTATTCATCCCGACCTTCGCAGCCAATCCTCGCGGGGCGTACCTGCCGGGCTCCGCAATCAAAGGCGCATTGCGGACGGGCCTCGTATTTTCCCGCTGGACGCTGAGCACCATCGAGCGAATCGCCGGCTCCATGGAAAACGATCGCGTGCCCCGCCATGCCGCCGAGGGCGCGGAAATTGCGTCTGGAGCTTCGCAGGGGAAGGTCTTGGCGGTCGCCGACAGCGAACCGGTGGCTACGTCCGCTTTCAAAGTTTTCCTCACCCGTGTTGCCTCGCTCGACACGCGGCAAGGCGGTAAACCTCAGTTGGCTTGGAAAGTGGCTGGCTGCGGAACCGTTCCGCCCCAGCGCGTTTCCGACGCCACGCCGCTCTTTGCGGAAATGGCCATACCCGGTACGTCATTCTCCGGCGACTGGGAAGAACGCAAATTCTTCCAGAACCCCCAGCTTACCAGCGCTTTGGGTTGGCGATCCATTCCGGACGCCACGCTGATCACCGACGCCGCTAATCAGTACGCTTTGTCACAGTTGCAGGTCCACGCACGGTACGCCGAGATTACAGGCCTCAAAGGGTTGGTCTCCGCAGTCCAGGGCCTCACGGAAGAACTAAGCTTGGCCCAAGGTGCGCCATTGACCTGCCTGCTTTGTCTCGGCTGGGGGGGCGGGTTTGTCTCG
Organism: uncultured Acidobacteriaceae bacterium; assembly: GCA_963808405.1. Taxonomy (GTDB): domain Bacteria; phylum Acidobacteriota; class Terriglobia; order Bryobacterales; family Bryobacteraceae; genus Bog-105. The sequence goes on from CAWEFG010000002.1 coordinate 152,820, forward strand.
AAGGCCGCATTTCTCGAGACTGAACAAGAATCGTACCGGAAAATCCTTCGGGCAATCCCCGGCGTCGGGAAGGGAGTCCGGGAAGGCCTTCCGTTCCCGAAAACTCGCCGCGTGGTGTTTAGCGGCGGCCAACCCTCGCTCCTGCCGGGTTGGGTCCGGCTCCAGTTGGAGAGGTAACCGTACTTTCTTGTGCTTTCGTGCTCATGTGAGCGCAAGGTTGGCACTCGAAATGCCGATGATTTAAGTATCATGGGGATGTAGCCCACGGTTTTCATGTCTTCCCCGGTACCTTTACCTTGACCCAGACAATGCAGAGCGCGATCTACAACGCGTACTTCGGATTTTCCGAAAACCCGTTCAACATCAGCCCCGATCCGGAGTTCCTGTTTCGTAGCCCTCAGCACGAGGAGGCGCTAGCCGTTCTCAGTTATGGGGTTCGGAGCCGCAAGGGGTTCATTGTTCTTACCGGCGAAGTCGGAACCGGCAAAACTACTATGCTCGAATGCCTGAGAGACTATCTGGATTCGCAGCGTATTGAATTTGCCTTTATATTCAATTCACGGCTCACCCCCGACCAGTTTTTTGAGATGATGGCTACCGATTTCGATCTTCAATGCGATCGCAAGTCGAAGACGGACGTTCTGTTTGCCCTGGATAATTTAGTGGTAGAGCAGACCCAGCGTGGCCGAACCTGCGTATTGATCGTAGACGAAGCTCACAACCTGGATTGGGACGTTCTGGAAGAGATCCGTTTGCTGGGCAATCTGGAAAATCGGCAAGGGAAGCTGCTGCAAATCATCCTGGCGGGGCAGCCGGAGCTTGACCGCAAGCTGGACGCGCCCAACCTACGGCAATTGAAACAGCGCGTTGTGCTGCGATGCTCGTTGAATCCGCTCACGCCGGAAGAATCGACGGCCTACGTCGAGGCGCGGCTGGCGCGGGCAGGCATGCCGAATCAGACCGTTTTCTCTTCTGAGATCTTGGAGGAAGTTCACAAGCGCTCGCGAGGCATCCCGCGTCTGATTAACCTGCTCTGCGATAACTTACTGGTGACGGCATTTGCAATGGAGCAACGAACCGCCACGCTTCCCATGCTCGACGAAGTTTGCCAGGATTTGCGATTGGAGTGGCCGGGATCGAACCGAGATCGCCGAGGAAGATCGCGTTTCGGAGTGACTGAGGAGCAGTATCCCGAAACCTCCCTGTCTTCACGCGGGGATTAGCCCTCAGTGCACAGCTTCGAAGAGCCCTGCGGCTCCTTGGCCGCCGCCTACGCACATTGTTATTACCCCATATCGTGAATTCGGACGGCGGGCCATTTCATTCGCAAGCGTGCCGGTCATGCGCGATCCGGTAACGCCGAAGGGATGGCCGATGGAAATCGATCCTCCGTTCACGTTTAGCCGCTCCTGCGGAATCCCGAGCCGGTCACGGCAGTAAATCACCTGGACAGCGAAAGCTTCGTTGAGCTCCCATAAATCAATATCGTCGACCTTGAGACCGTGTCGACTCAGTAGTTTGGGTACGGCGAACACCGGCCCGACGCCCATCTCGTCAGGTTCGCAACCGGCAACCACAAAGCCCCGGAAAATCAGCCTATAGGGAATGCGAAGGTCGTCCGCGCGGTCGCGAGACATAAGCAGCGTCGCCGAAGCGCCGTCGGAAAGCTGGGACGAGTTACCCGCGGTTACGGATCCGTGCCCGCTGTCTGGATCGAAGTACGGCTTCAGAGACAATAATCCTTCCAGAGTCGAATCCGGGCGGTTGCATTCATCGCGGTCGCAAATAACCTCCTGAGTGCCGGTCCTTTCGCCAGTCTTCTTGTCCAGGAGCGCCATCGTGACTTTCATCGGCGCGATCTCTTCGGAAAAAAATCCTTCCCGCTGCGCACGGGCGGTCCGCTGCTGGCTTTGAAGCGCGTATTCGTCCTGCGCCTGCCTGCCGATCTTGTAGCGTTTCGCCACCACTTCCGCCGTAACTCCCATTTCCATATAAAGCCCCGGTACTTTTTCCACTAACAATGGATGGGGGTTCACGTCGCGTTGCACCAGGCTGATGCTTTCCACGCCTCCGCCGATGGCTGCATCGGCCCCTTCCTGGACAATTTCGTGCGCCGCCATCGCGATAGCCTGAAGTCCGGAAGAGCAGAACCTGTTCACCGTCGCGCCGGCAACCGAAACGGGCAGACCGGCAAGTACAGCCGCTCGCCGTCCCACGTTCAGGCCCTGCATGCCGTGCGGTTGAGCGCAGCCGAGAATCACATCCTCAATTTCATGCGCCTCCAGTTGCGGCGTCTTCTCCAGAACATCGGCTATGCAATGCGCGGCGAGATCCTCCGGACGTGTCATATTGAATGAGCCGCGGAACGATTTCGCAAGCCCGGTTCGCGAACTGGCGACAATAACGGCTTCTCTCATTTGCATCCGCGCCTTCGAGCAGCAACAGTATATACCTACAAAGAGGCACCTTCATGAACGATCTTGTGAAACTTACGCGTCAGGGCGATGTCGCGGTCATTACCATTGATAATCCGCCGGTCAATGCCTTAAGTCCAGGCGTTCCGGAAGGTATTCAAGCGGCAATTCACGCGAGCGCCGAGGATGCTGCCCTTCGAGCGATCGTGATGATCGGGGCGGGTTCGACGTTCATTGCAGGCGCGGATATTCGCGAATTCGGAAAGATCGTCTCGGGCGAAAGGCCGCGTCTCAGTCTGCTGCCCTATTTGCAAAGCATCGAGGATTCGCCGAAGCCCGTGGTGGTGGCTATTCATGGGACGGCTTTCGGAGGCGGCTTGGAGACAGCTATGTCCGGCCACTATCGTGTCATCGCGCCGGGAGCGCAGGTGGGGCAGCCGGAAGTGAAACTCGGCCTTATTCCCGGTGCGGGCGGAACACAGCGGCTTCCACGCTTGGCGGGAGTAGCGAAGGCGGCGGAGATGTGCGCATTCGGTGAGCCCATCAAAGCACAAGAGGCTCTTGCGGCGGGCATAGCGGACCGCATTATCGAGGGTGATCTGCTCGAGGGCGCCATCGCATTCGCGCGCGAGGTGGCAGATAAGCCCGTTCCCCGTACCAGCGAGAGAAACGAAAAACTGCGCGAGGCGAACCCTGCCTTGTTTGCCTACGCGCGCGAGCAGGCGCGAAAGCTGAAGCGCGGACAGAGGGCGCCGCTGGCCGCAATCGATGCGGTAGAAGCGGCCACAACACTGCCCTTCCAGGAAGGCTGCAAGCGCGAAGCGGAACTTTTCAATGAGTGCCTCTATGCGACCGAATCGAAGGCTCTGATTCACGCGTTCTTCGGCGAGCGCGCGGTATCGAAGATTCCCGACATTCCCAAAGACATCAAACTCTACGAGATCCGCCGCGCCGCCATCATCGGGGCGGGCACGATGGGCGGCGGTATTGCCATGAATTATGCGAATGCCGGCATTCCCGTAATCGTAAAGGAGGCCGCTCAGGAAGCGCTCGATCGAGGAGTAAATACCGTCCGAAACAATTATGCGAAGACGGTTGCTAAGGGACGGCTTTCGCAGGTCGCGATGGACCAGCGCATGGCCCTCATCACGCCACAACTCACTTATGAGGGCTTTGAGCAATCCGACATTATTATCGAAGCGATCTTTGAAAACATGGCTGTGAAGAAGCAGGTATTTTCCGAGCTAAACAAGATCGCGAAAGAGTCCTGCATTCTGGCTTCGAATACGTCGAGCCTGGACCTGGACGAAATTGCATCGGCCACAACCCGGCCGCAGATGGTGATCGGCAATCATTTTTTTAGCCCGGCAAACGTGATGCGGCTGCTGGAGGTCGTGCGCGGAAGAGCAACCAGCAATGAAGTCATTGCGACATCGATGGCTCTGGGCAAGCGGCTGAACAAAGTCACGGTGCTGGCGCGAAATTGCCGCGGGTTTATCGGCAATCGCATTGTCGCTCCGTATCTTCGAGAGGCGCACTTTCTGGTCGAAGAAGGCGCTTCTGTAGAGCAGGTGAACCAGGCGCTTTACGATTTCGGAATGGCCATGGGCCCGCTCGCAATCGACGATCTCACGGGGCTCGACGTGTCGTGGGCTATTCGCAAAGAATTTCAGCGTTTTGAAAACCCGGGAGTTCGAAAGCCGGTGGTACCCGATCTGCTTTGCGAGCAGGGCCGCTTCGGACAGAAGACCGGCAGAGGCTGGTCGAAGTACGATGAGAACCGCAAGCCGTTGCCAGACCCGGAAACCGCGTCACTGATCGAACAGGCAGCAGCGGCTGCGGGGATCGAGCGCCGGAACATCACCTCGGAAGAAATCGTCGAGCGCTGCATCTACGCATTGGTGAACGAGGGCGCCCGCGTCCTCGAAGAAGGCATCGCCATACGCGCGGTGGATATCGACATCACCTATCTGTATGGATATGGATTCCCAGCCTGGCGTGGCGGTCCCATGTTCTACGCCGATACGATAGGGCTCAAGAACGTGCTGGCCCGAATTGAGGAATTTGAAAAACGGCATGGCTCCGATCTATGGTCGCCGGCACCGCTGCTGAAGCAATTGGCAGACGCGGGAAGAACATTCACGAGCCTGGACAAAGAGAAGGAATCCGCAGCGAAGCCGAATCTTTGATTCCGAACATCTGCGTTCATCGGCGTCGATCAGCGGCCGCTGATGAACACGGATGAACGCGAATTCCTCGACGCCTTCTAAATTCCTTGCACGCGCCGCTCTTTGCCGGCCCAGAACGCTTCGCGCAGCTCGCGTTTCAGAATTTTTCCTGTTCCGGTCTTCGGCAAAGGTTCCCGGGTGAACTGCACTATATGCGGCAGCTTGAACTTTGCCAGGCTGGTTCCTAGAAATTCAAGCAGATCCTCATTGCTGAGCTGCTGATTCGGCTTCAGCACGACAATCGCCGCGGGAATTTCGCCCCACTTGGAATCGGGCGCAGCGACCACGGCGCATTCGAGCACCGCCGGATGCGCAAAGATCGCTCTCTCCAACTCAATAGAAGAAATATTCTCGCCGCCGCTGATGATGATATCTTTCTTGCGGTCGACAATGTCGATGTAATTCTCGTCGTCCCAAACCGCCATGTCTCCCGTGTGAAGCCAGCCGTCGGTCATCGCGGCTTTGGTCGCGTCGGGTTCCTTGAAGTAGCCGTCCATTACGTTGTCGCCGCGTATAACCACTTCGCCGACGCTCTTCATATCCTGCGGGACATCTTGCATGCGCGCATTCACTACCCGAATCTCGTTGCCCAGGATCGGCCAGCCCGCCGTCGCCAAGCGGACGATGCGGTCTCGCTCGCCGGCGTATTGAACCGTGCTCTTGGCGCGCGCCGAAGTGGCTACGGGACTGGTTTCGGTAAGCCCGTATCCGCCCATCACAATACAGTGGAATGCCTGCTCCATGCGCGATATGAGTTCAGGGGACGCCGCCGCGCCGCCAAGGTGAATCTCTTTCAGGCTGGAGACATTGAACCGGCCGAGCTCGGGGCAGTTCAGAAGCGCATTCGCCATAACCGGAACCAGCGACATCCCAGTGGCCCCTTCTTCCTGAATCAGGCGCAGCACGTGAGCGGCCTCGAACCGCCGCACCATGACTTGCTTGATGCCGTTCATCGTCGCGGTCTGCGGACGTCCCCATCCGTTCGCGTGAAACAAAGGAATGGTGTGCAGCTCTACGAATGTGTCGTCCTGAGTGATGCTGCCGGTTACTCCGAGTGCGTGCAGGTAAAGCGTCCGATGGGAAAGCATTACGCCCTTGGGTGTCCCTGTGCTGCCGCTGGTGTAGAAAAGCTCCGCAGTGTCGTTTTCATCGAACGACAGAAGATCGGGCCTTTCGATACGGCCGCGCGAAAGCAGATCTTCAACGGTGAAGTCCGCCTGAGGAACGGCGGCCTCGACGGCGACGTAACGCTCGACCGCCGGGCACGCCTTGCGAAACTCGGTGACCAAGGGCGCAAAATCATTCTCGAACACCAGCATGCGCGCGCCGGAGTGATTTAGAATTTCGATTAGCTCGATCGCCGTCAGCCGCACGTTCAGAGGCGTGACAACGGCGCGAATGAGCGGCACGCCGTAATATCCTTCGAGCAGTTGATTATTGTTGAAGCTGAGATACGCAACGCGATCGCCGCGCCCAATACCTTCGGAAAGAAGCCCGCCAGCCAGCCGCTCGCAACGCTCACCGAATTCAGCATAGGTATAGCGGTCGCGCCCGGACACGACTCCAACTTTGCGGCCATAGAGGTCTACGGCCCGATACAGACAACGAATGGGCGTGAGCGGAAGATTCATGGACTCAATCTCAGATCGTGTAGCGCTCTCTCGATAGCAGCCGGCTGGCGATCCTGCGCCGAAGCGTGACCGTATCCACCGGATCATAATGCGCAAACCCGCCTAGAACCGACATATTCGTGCGCAACGCGGCGCCTTCCGAACAGGCCCCCAGGATGTTTCGCGCCGAAAGCTCCACGTGCGCAAGCGCATCGCGAAGAAACACCGCACAAATATCGCCGGCAATACTGGCCTTACCGGATTTTGACAGCTTCTGGCTGCGAAGCAGGCAGGATTCCATGGCGAAAGTTTCCATCACAATGTCTGCGATGTTCATAACAATCTCCTGCTGTTTCTCCAGGGCGTCCTGGTACTTCTGGTATGCGAGCCCTAATGCCAGGAGCGCGATTTTTTTCGCGTTTTCAACCGATCGAGTTTCCTCATCGCGATCCTGGCTCGCGTCGCGCCCTGCCTGAATGTCACGCATGAGTGCTTGCGCGGCGGCGATGAGTCCCAATTGTCCGCGGACCGCGCGCTTCAGCAGCATACCCGTGATCAGAAGCCGGTTGATTTCATTTGTGCCTTCGAAGATGCGGTTGATGCGCGAATCGCGATAAGCTCTTTCGACCGCATAATCCTGATGGAAACCGTAACCACCATGGATCTGAACCCCTTCATCGACGACATAGTCCAGCACTTCAGAACCGTAGACCTTGACGATCGAGCATTCGACCGCGTATTCTTCCAAGGCTTTCAGCGTGGCTTGTGAGGCATCGCTCCGGTTCTGAATGAGTCCCACCACACGCCAAGCCAGTGACTCCGCCGCATAAATGCGAATCGCCATTTCCGCCAGCTTGTGCTGGATAGCGCCGAACTCCGCGATCGGAGAGCCGAACGCTTTACGCTCCTTGGCGTACTTCAGGCTGATTGCCAGAACGTCTTTCGCTCCGCCAACTGCCAGGGCGCCCAATTTCAGCCGCCCGATATTCAGGATGTTGAAAGCGATGACGTGACCCCGGCCTATCTCGCCAAGCACATTCTCGACGGGAACCCGAACATTCTCAAAATAGACAGCGGTAGTCGAGCTGCCTTTGATTCCCATTTTCTTTTCTTCAGCGCCGCTGGTCACGCCGGGGAAAGCGCGCTCGACCAGAAACGCTGTGAACTTCTCGCCGCCCACTTTGGCAAAGACGGTGAACAGATCGGCCGCGCCGCCATTGGTAATCCACATCTTCTGGCCGTTCAGGATGTAGTACGTGCCGTCGGCGCTCAGGTCCGCGCGGCATCGCGCCGCAAGCGCATCGGAGCCGGCATGCGGTTCAGTCAGAGCATACGCCGCCAACATTTCGACCTTCGCGAGCTTGGGCAAGTACTTCCGCTTCTGCTCTTCGGTTCCGAAATAGAGGATGGGCAACGTGCCGATGCCTGTATGTGCGCCGTGCCAACCGGCGTAGGAAGCGTCCCGGGCCAGATGCTCCTCGGCAATCAGAGCCGATGCCAAATCCAGATCCATGCCGCCGAACGTTTCGGGAATCGATATCGCCGTGAGGCCGGCGTCCGCCGATTTGCGCAACACCTTCATAGCGGCACCGGGCTCCTGGCGCCGGATCGCTTCTATATTGGGCTCCACGTCCTTCGCCCAAAATTCATCGGCGGTTCGCGCGATCGCAAGGTGTTCCTGCGTCAGATCTTCGGCGGTGAAGATATCGGCCGGCGCGCTCTCCTCGATCAAAAATGCGCCGCCAGTCACGATGAGCCTTGCACGGGAGCCGCTGCAGCGCGCGTCGCAGCTTTCTCCAGCTTGGCGCGAACGTCTTCCGGAATAGGAATCGAACGCTGAGTCTTCCGGTTCATGCAAACTATCACAATGGCTCCCTCTGCCGCCAAATCTCCGCTTTTGGTCGCCCGAAATTCCAGACGCGCCGACGATCGTCCAAGCTTCGTCAAGGATACTTCAATTTCAACCAGGTCGTCGTGCACCAAGGCGATCAGGAAATCGCACTCGACGTGTACGCGCGGAAACGTGTATTCACCCCTGCCATAGACGATCCCCAGCGCCCGCATGAACTCGATTTCCGCAGATTCGAAATACCTGAGTATGGCCGTGTAATGGATGCGGCCGCTCGCGTCCGTGTCGATAAAGCGGATGCGCGTGTGGAACCGGAACGGCTCGGGCTGGGACATTTGTCCAGCATGGCAGCCTAGGATGGAAAGAGTGACAGGCCCGTATTGCGAACGCCGAAATTCGCGTCTGACTTACGTGGGAGCGATCGAATGAGACCTTTACGCGCGCTTGGCGTCGTTATCTTCTTCACGGCCGCTTTGCTGTCAAATGCCATGCAGCAGCGTCCCGCTGAGTCGCCCAGTCCTCCCGTGCCGACAACTCCGGGAACTCGCCCGACACGCGGGGGCGGCGGTGGTGGCAGAAAATATCCCGCTTACGATCCAGACGCCGTAGAGCGAGGACACAAACAGTTTGTCGCCACCTGCGCCTTTTGTCACGGCTCGAATGCGAAGGGCGGGGAGAGCGGGCCCGACCTGCTTCGCTCAATATTGGTTCTGGACGACGATCATGGGGACAAAATTGGCCCTGTGATTCTCGATGGGCGGCCCGACAAAGGGATGCCGAAGTTCGCTCTCACTCCAGAGCAAATCTCCGATATCTCGGCATTTCTGCTCGATCGCGTTAAGGCGGCCGCTCTGCGCGGTACCTATCAAATTCTGAATATCGTGGTCGGAGATCCTAAGGCAGGAGAGGCGTACTTTAACGGCGCCGGACAGTGCGGCACCTGTCATTCCGTCACTGCCGATCTGGCGCATATCGGAGCGAGGCTCGATCCGGTCAGCATCCAACAAGCCATCGTCATGCCGCGGGCGAGAGGCGGCTTTATGCTGCCGGTAAAGCCTGGCGGTCAAACCATCACGGTCGCCGTTACCTTGCGTTCGGGCGACTCTTTCAGCGGAAAATTGGATCACATCGACGACTTCGTCGTATCGCTCACGGATGCAAACGGGGATTACCGGTCGTTCGCGCGAAACGGTGACAGCCCCAAAGTAGAAATCCGCGACCCTCTGAAGGCACACATTGAGATGCTGCAGAAATACACCGATGTCGACATCCACAACCTGACAGCTTATTTGGTAAGTCTGAAATGAATACGCGCCCATTCGTCTTATCGATCATCGTCGCCCTCCCGCTGGCGGCTTCGGCACAACTGCTGGATCCGGCGTTGTTGCTGAAGCCGCCGACAAATGCGTGGCCCACGTACAACGGCGATTACTCGGGACGGCGGTTTAGCCCGTTGACGCAGATCAATCAATCGACGATCAAAAACCTGGATCTAGCGTGGATCTATCGCGCGAATGCCGGTGAGACAAGGGGCGCCATCACAGGTGGCGAAGCGCCGGCGCCGCAAATTTCAGCTGCAGGAGGCCCCGTAACCGGACCCGCCGCGGGACCCGGCGGCTTTGGCGTGCAGATCAAATCCACGCCGCTGATGGTGAATGGCGTGCTTTACTTCACCGCGCCGGATAACGCCTGGGCGGTGGATGCGCGATCGGGCCGCGAGCTCTGGCACTATTTTTGGCGCACCAAGGGCGGTATTCACATTGGTAATCGCGGCTTCGGGATGTACGGAAATTGGTTGTATTTCGAGACGCCCGATGATTATCTGGTCAGTCTGGATGCAAAGACCGGAAAGGAACGTTGGCACGTCGAGATCGCCGACGTCAAGCAAGAGTACTTCTCGACTCCCGCTCCGGTGGTGGTCGGCAATCACGTGATCGTGGGAACCGGCGGCGACTCGCTCGACGTCCCTGGCTTTCTTGAAGCTCACGATCCGGAGACAGGAGCAGTCCAGTGGAAGTGGTGGACGGAGCCGCTGAAAAGGGGCGACCCGGGTTCCGAGACTTGGCCGGACGAATATTCCATGCGGCATGGCGGCGGGATGACTTGGCTGCCGGGCACTTACGATCCGGAACTGCACCTTTATTATTTGGGGACCGGCAATCCGAACCCCGTGATGGCGGGTCAGAGCCGCAAGGGTGACGATCTTTGGACCTGCTCTATCGTGGCGCTGAATGTCGACACGGGAAAGATGGTCTGGTACTACCAGGTCTCTCCGCACGACACCCATGATTGGGACGCAGTGCAAACGCCGATTCTTTTCGATGGCGAGTTCCAGGGGAAGCCTCGCAAAATGCTCGCGCAGGCCGACCGGAACGGCTACTTCTTTGTTCTCGATCGGACGAATGGCGAGCACCTGGTGACCGCTCCGTTCATCGAGACACTGAACTGGTCGAAGGGGCTTAATAAGAAAGGTCAGCCGATCGGGAATCCAGACAAAGAGGCGACCATTCCGGGGGTTCTGGTTTCGCCATCATCCGACGGAGCGACGAACTGGCCACCCGCGAGTTTCGATCCGGAAACCGGCTTATTCTACGTCAGCAGCAGTCAGTCGTTCAGCATGTTCTATCTGACCGATACGGATCCGCATCCCGAGGGATATGGCGCAGCCGAGCGCAATGCAGGTGGGCTGGGAGGCACGCTGCGCGCTCTCGATTACAAGACCGGCAAGACAGTCTGGAGGCACGACTATCCCGGCGGAGGCGGACTTTCCGGCTTACTTACCACCGCGGGCAAGCTGCTGTTCTCCGGCGACGGTTCGCAACATCTGGTCGCGTTCGATCCGGCTGACGGAAAAATTCTTTGGCATGCGGGGCTGAGCGCAAACATCAGCAACGGTCCCGAGACTTTCATGCTTGACGGTAAACAATATCTGGTCGTCGGCGCAGGAGATTGCCTCTTCGCATTCACGCTGGCCGAGTAGAAAAGGAGCGAAAGTTATGTATTCAAGACGGGATTTCGGAAAGATTGCTCTCGCCGCCATACCTGCGGCGAGATTACTTGGGCAAAAAGTGGCAGGCGTTCAGCTCGGAGTCTGTACGTACAGCTTCCGAACGCTTCCTCATGCTGCAGGCGGCGATGCGGTCGATGCTGTCATTCAGGCGATGAAGGACTGCGGGGCGGATGATTGTGAACTGTTTTCTCCACAACTCGAACCCGATAAGCCAGCCCGCGAAGATTTGCGCCAGTGGCGCCTCACGACGCCCATGGATCACTTCGAACAGGTCCGGCATAAATTCGCCGACGCCCGCATCAATATCTTCGCCTACACGCTGAATTTTCGGAATGATTTCACCGATGAAGAGATCGACAAATGTTTCGAACAGTCGAAAGCGCTCGGCGCAAAGGTGATCGCTTCTTCTACGCAACTGACGGTCGCGAAACGGCTCGCCCCATTCGCGGAGAAGCACAGGACCTATGTAGCGTTGCATGGCCATAGCAATACAAAGGATCCCAACGAATTTTCTTCGCCTGAGACCTTTCAAAAAGGCCTCGCAATGTCAAGCTGGTTCAGAATCAATCTCGACATCGGCCACTTCACGGCTGCGAACTTCGATGCCGTCGCTTTCATTCAACAGCAGCACGATAAAATCACGCATCTGCACATGAAGGACCGGAAGAAGAACGACGGTCCGAACGAACCGTTTGGAGAAGGCGACACTCCCATCAAACAAGTTTTATTGTTGCTGAAAGATAAGCACTATCCCCTTCCGGCATTCATCGAGTATGAATATCGAGGCGCAGGAACGCCAGTGGAAGAAGTGAAGAAGTGCCTGGCGTATGAAAAGACAGCCCTGGAGCAAGAGGCGTAGATCTCTTACGCGTCGCTGGCCTTTTCTCAACGCATAGCTCTTCTCTCCGCGCGGCCACCAAAGACTTGCGAGAGCCGCTATGATCGGAGATATGGCTGTTGTCCACATGTCAGAGGCTGAGGTGGTGAAAGACATCGTCGCCGTCCTGGCAAAGGTGCGGCAAGGCAGCGAGATCATCGTCGAGCACGGCAACCATCCCGTCGCCGTCATAAGACCACCTCAGTCCGCAGGCCGCATGACCTCGGAAATCATCGCGGACCTGAAGACGCGCGGCTCGGAGGCCATCATGGATGACGAGTTTGCCCGCGACATCGAGGAAGGCATCAAGGCGCACCGACAACCATGGAATCCGCCCTCCTGGGAATAGTTCTCGACTCCAGCATCCTGATCGCGGCAGAACGCCGCAACTTTACACCTGAACACGCCATAGGCAGCGTACAGAAGACTGTCGGCGAAATCCCGATGGTTCTCTGTTCGCCAACGATTGCCGAAATCGGTCACGGCATTTATCGCGCCAAGACGCCGGAAGATCGTAGCCGCCGAAGAAAGTTCCTCGATGAACTGAAAGCGACGATTCCTATTCATCCAGTGACGGGAGCCACGGCCGAGATCATCGCGCGGGTCGGCGGAGAGCAAGCCGCCAAAGGCATCAATCTGCCACTTGGAGATCTTGTTATCGGCGCCTGCGCCCTGGAACTCGGGTACGCAATCGGCACCAGTAATGCCCGCGATTTTAGCCGCATTCCTGGACTGAATATCGTCCGGATGTAATGACGGCGGCCTGGACAACATTCCTGGTTACGTTCGAGCCTGTGCTAATTGCAAGATCATCGGCATCCGCACCGCTGAAGGTATCATCGAATGCCCGCGTGTCTCTCTTGTGCCGGCTGACGTTCTCGATCCGCCACGATCGTAATCTCAGCGTCCCCTATCAATCGGGTAATCCGCTGAATGAGATCTCGATTGAATAGGAAAGACCAGAACCCTGTTTTCGGCCGTGATAGATAGATCTGGGTGACGTCGCTCTTATGCGCGAAAGACGCGAGTTCCTGCGCGGCGTCTTGTCCGGATAAAACGTGAGTGGACACGTGAAGATCTTGCGCAAACTTAAGATGCTTTTCCAGAGCTTCTCTGTCGCCTGTCGGCAGGCTGTCCAGACTCCCGCGCGGACAAATCGCGACCGCAACGCACTCGCCCTTGAAGTGATCCGCTACGCGTTTTCCTCGGCGAACCAGCGCGGCCGTGGATGGATGCGGAGTAAGCAGCACCAGCACCTTCTCGGTCGCCGGACGAGGAGAGTCCGCAGGCGCTGCAGCCGACTCGGGATACTCTCGTGACCCTACCTCGAATGCCGTCTCACGAAGCGCGAATTCACGCAGCGCGACTAAAGTCGACTCCTTGAAGAAGTTCTGCTTCGCACTTTGTGCCTTTTCAGCCGGGTAAATTACCCCTCGATCTAATCGATTGAGGAGCGCGCGCGGCGCTAAATCCACCATCACTACTTCCGCAGCCTGCTGAACAACCCAATCGGGAATTGTCTCTCGAATCTTGACGTCCGAAATTTGTTGAATCTTGTCATTAAGGCTTTCCAGATGTTGGACGTTCATCGTTGTCCACACATCGATTCCGTTGTTCAGCAGGAAGAGAACGTCTTCCCAGCGCTTTGTATGCAGAGAACCCGGCACGTTGCTGTGCGGAAATTCGTCCACCAACGCAATCTGGGGATGGCGTCGCACAACCGCTTCCGCGTCCATCTCGAGAAACTTAGTTCCCCGGTACTCAATCGTGCGAAGAGGAATGGATTCCAGACCCGCCAATAACGCAGCTGTCTCGGGCCGTGCATGCGGCTCGTAGTACCCGATGACAACATCGGTTCCCGTTCGAGCAAGCGCGTGCGCTTCTTCAAGCATCTGGTAAGTCTTCCCTACGCCCGCGGCGTAGCCCAGATAGATCTTCAGCTTGCCCGTTCGCGTTTCGAGGGCCTCTGCTTTGTTCTGGTCAGTGGGGGAAAAGCTTGACATCGATATTCTCCGCCGCTCGTATGATCCGGTCCGCTGTAGTGCGACAGAACCACATTTGCCACGGGCGAACAGGGCTGTGCCCTACGTATAACTGAGTGATTCTCTCCTTGCGCGCAAACTCCACGATTGTGCTCACTTCGTCCTCGCCATCGAGCACCGCGACCTCCGCCCCGGCATCGCGAGCTACCTGGAGGTTACGTTCGAGCGCCTCATCCCGTCCTGATTCCCGAGGCTGCTTTCTCACATAGATGGCAAATAGAGCTCCATGAAACCGCTGTTGGGCCAAGCGCGCGCGTTCGACCATTCGATCGGCGGGAGATTTAGCCGTTAAGCAGACAAGCAGCCGCTCCTGCGTTCCCCAGGAGGTTCCAACCCCCTGCCGCTGCAGATATGCCTCCAATTGGCTGTCGACAACATCGGCAGCCAGTAACAAAGCAATTTCGCGAAGCTGGGAAAGTTTTTTTTCTTTTACCGCAACAGGCGCATCAACGTAGGTCTCCTTGAGCCAGTTCACATGAAAATCCGGTGGCGCATCTACTACGACAACTTCTTCGGCCTTGTGAAGGAACGCTTCCGGGACGCTGGTGCTGGCGTGTTTACCTCGTATTACGGAGACCTGTTTTTGACGTTCCTCCACGAACTCGAGATTAATAGTTGTGATGACGGAGACTCCGGCGGCAAGCAACTCCTCCACATCCTGCCAACGATGTCGATTCTTGCTCCCCGGAGGGTTGTCATGCGCTAGGCCATCTATCAAACACACTTGAGGCTTCCTCTGTAAAATCCGTTCTGTATCGATTACCGGCACACCGTTTAGCTGCCGTAATGGCAGTATCTCGAGATGCTGCAGCAGCCGGACCAACTCCGGCGAATTGTTTGGTTGGAGAGCCCCGACAACAACATCCTGGCCGCGTTCCCGCCGTCGCCGCCCTTCGTCAAACATCCTAAAGCTCTTTCCTACGCCGGACGCATATCCCAGGAAAACCTTCAAGCGTCCTCGCGTCGTCCTTGCCTCTTCGTCCTGCACGCGAACCAGCAGCTCATCGGGCGTGGGCTTATAAGCAGATGGCATGGCCTGTTCTCACTGTAAAGCGCGTGAAATGGGTTTTTCGTTTGCCTTAGAGAATCTTTAGGTTGTCCTAAGGCGCGCCTTAGATCCAGGCAGTTACCGTGGGTTTGAATCTATGGCTGACTTGCTCTACATTTTAATCGCCCTGATGTTTTTCCTCGGATGCTGGGCATTCACAAAAGCTTGTGACCGGCTTTAGCGAACCGCTTCCTTGGAGGGCTTAAGTTTACCGAGCCGCGACTATAAGGAGCGGTCCTCAAAAACGTGATCGCGAAATTTCTATGGATTACATCATCGGTGGAATAACAACACTCTTTCTTTTTGCATATCTGCTGTACGCGCTTCTGAAGCCGGAAAAGTTCTGACCTACACAACCGGATGCGGAGACTCTTGTGACAAGTAACGGAATCTTCCAAATTGTCGTGTTCTTCCTCATCATACTGGCGCTCGCGAAGCCCATGGGATTGTTTATGGCTCGATTGTTCGAGGGCAAGAGGACTTTCCTGCACCCGATTCTGAGGCCCCTCGAAGCTGTCTCGTACAAGATCATTGGTATCCGAGAGAACGCGGAGCAGCGCTGGACGCAATACACCGCATCGCTGATCGCGTTTAGCATCATCAGCTTTGTTTTCGTCTACGCTCTACAGCGGTTCGAGGGTGTTCTTCCGCTCAACCCGCAAGAGTTCAATCACACGAATGTCACGCCGGATCTTGCTTTCAACACCGCCATAAGCTTTTTGACGAACACAAACTGGCAGTCCTATTCGGGCGAGAACACTTTGAGTTACCTGGTTCAGATGGCAGCTTTGACGGTGCAGAACTTTGTGTCTGCCGCAGCGGGCATTGCCGTTGCGATTGCTCTCGTTCGGGGATTTGCGCGACAGCAGGTCAACAGCCTCGGGAATTTTTGGGTCGATCTCACGCGCGCTACGCTTTACATTCTCTTGCCCGGCGCGTTACTTGCCGCTCTCATTCTTTGCTCGCAAGGGGTTATTCAGAACTTCCATCCGTATACAGTTGCCACAACCCTCGAAGGCGCCAAGCAGGTCATTCCGCAAGGTCCGGTTGCATCGCAGGAAGCAATCAAAATGCTGGGAACGAATGGTGGCGGGTTTTTCGGTGCGAATTCCGCTCACCCGTTTGAAAATCCAACACCGCTGTCGAACTTCTTCCAGATGGTGCTCATCTTTATCATTCCCGCGGGCCTGACCTACACGTTCGGTGTGATGGTAGGCGACCGAAGACAGGGGTGGGCTATCTTCAGCGCCTGCGCGGTGATGTTCTTCGCGGGAGCTTTTTTCTGTTACTGGGCTGAACAGAATGGCAATCCCACGCTCACGAAATTAGGTATCCAGAACCGCGCTACTGCGTGGCAATCCGGAGGAAATATGGAAGGCAAGGAGACGCGATTCGGAATTGCGGCTTCCGCCTTGTTCGCGACCGTTACTACGGATGCCAGTTGTGGCGCGGTGAACGGCATGCACGATAGCTTCACGCCTTTAGGTGGCCTGGTTCCGTTGTTCAACATAGAAACAGGCGAGGTGATCTTTGGCGGTGTCGGAGCCGGCCTCTACGGCATTCTTTTGTACGCGATTGTTGCCGTATTCCTCGCGGGATTGATGGTCGGGCGCACGCCCGAGTATGTAGGAAAGAAGATCGAACAGAAAGAAGTCAAAATGGCCATGCTGGCTCTGATCTGTACTGCGGCAAGCATTCTAGTCTTCTCCGCCCTTTCTGCCGTAGTCCGCTTCGAGAGCCCAGGCAAAGATGCCAAGGGCCAGCCCGTGGCACGCAGCTACTGGAATTCTCCGGGTCCCGCTACTGCCAACTTCACCAACTCCGGCGCGCATGGCTTTACGGAAGACCTTTACGCCTATTCCAGCGGAACAGGAAATAACGGCAGCGCTTTCGGCGGCTTGAATACAAGTACGCCCTGGTACAACCTCACTCTGGGATTGGCGATGGCCATCGGCCGCTTCTTTTTTCTAATACCGCTCCTTGCGGCCGCAGGCAGTCTGGCAAGTAAAAGGAAACTTCCTGTCACCACGGGAACACTGCCTACGCACGGCCCGCTATTTGTGGGCCTGCTTGTAGGGACAGTGGTTCTGGTCGGGGCTTTGACATTCTTTCCCGCACTGGCGCTTGGGCCAATCATTGAGCACTATCTGATGCGGGACGGCAAGCTTTTTTCATTCCTGTTGCTGTCTTCCTGGAGTTGAGGTGATGGCCACTTTATTCGACACTCCCGCGGCGGCGCAACCGCCTTCCCTGACTCCCGCATCGCTGCTTCCTCAAAAGCTGAGACGCGCGCGACCCCTGTTCGATCCCTTCATCGTGAAGCGCGCGGCTCGGGAATCGTTCGTGAAACTCAATCCGCGGACGCTATTGAAGAATCCGGTGATCTTTGTGGTGGAGGTGGGCGCGGCGCTCGTCACTGTATTTCTGATTCGCGATCTCTTTATCGACGCGCCGGGACAAGGCTTCGAATTTCAGATCGCACTCTGGCTCTGGTTTACTGTCCTCTTCGCCAACTTTGCCGAAGCGATGGCCGAAGCTCGCGGCAAAGCGCAGGCAGAGACTCTTCGCAAAACTAAGACCGATGCTGTCGCCAAGCGTCTGGCCGGCGCCAAGCTGGAAACTGTTTCCGCTTCACAATTGCGGGCCGGAGATATAGTCATCGCCGAAGCGGGAGATGTGATCCCCGGTGACGGGGAAGTGATCGAAGGAATCGCCACCATCGATGAATCGGTCATCACGGGAGAAAGCGCTCCCGTGATTCGCGAGTCCGGTGGAGATCGAAGTGCAGTCACCGGCGGCACCAGGGTGCTTTCGGATCAAGTGAAAATTCGCATTACCTCGAACCCTGGCGAGACCTTTCTGGACCGCATGATCGCGTTGGTGGAAGGCGCCGAGCGTCAAAAAACGCCCAATGAGATTGCGCTGAATATCCTGATTGCCGGTCTAACTCTGATCTTCCTGTTGGCTGTCGCAACGCTTCATCCCTTCGCGGTCTACGCCGTCGCTTCAGCGGGATCGGGATCGGTTCCTACAGTCGCAGTTTTGGTGTCACTGCTTATCTGCCTGATACCCACCACCATCGGCGGTTTACTCTCGGCAATCGGAATAGCAGGCATGGATCGGGTGATGCAGGATAACGTGCTTGCGATGAGCGGAAAGGCGGTCGAAGCTTCCGGCGATGTCAACACACTCTTGTTGGATAAGACCGGCACAATCACCCTGGGGAATCGTCAAGCGGTCGAGTTTATCCCGCTTGCGGATGCCACCGAGCAAGAGCTTGCGGACGCTGCGCAACTGTCCAGTCTGGCCGATGAAACGCCGGAAGGCCGTTCGGTGGTCGTACTTGCCAAAGAGAAGTATGGACTGCGGGGACGAGAGGTATCTCAGGGTGAAGCAAACTTTATTCCATTCTCTGCATACACGCGCATGAGCGGCGTCGACATCGATGGGCGCAGCTTGCGCAAAGGGGCAAGCGGCGCAATTGCGAACTTCGTCAAAGAAGCCGGCGGCGCGATTCCGGGCGGGTTTAATGAGACAGCGGAACGCATTTCGCGGACTGGTGGTACTCCGCTTGCCGTCGCTGACGGGCGCCGGGCGCTCGGCATCATCCATCTAAAAGATATCGTCAAAGGCGGCATGAAGGAGCGCATGCACCAACTTCGATGCATGGGCATCCGCTCGGTAATGATTACTGGCGACAATCCCTTAACCGCGGCGGCAATCGCGAACGAAGCGGGAGTAGACGACTTTCTCGCACAGGCAACTCCCGCGGACAAGCTGGCTTACATCAGAAAAGAACAAGCCGAAGGGCGGTTGGTCGCGATGACCGGGGACGGAACGAACGATGCTCCCGCCCTGGCGCAAGCGGACGTGGGCGTCGCTATGAATACCGGCACTATGGCGGCGAAAGAAGCCGGGAACATGGTTGACCTGGACAGCAACCCGACCAAGCTTATTGAAATTGTGGCAATCGGGAAACAGCTGCTGATTACGCGGGGCGCCTTGACAACGTTCTCCATCGCGAACGATGTTGCCAAGTACTTCGCCATCATTCCTGCAATGTTCATGGCCACCTACCCGGCGTTGGGCCATTTCAACATCATGGGCCTGCATACGCCGCAGAGCGCCGTCCTGGCGGCGGTCATCTTCAATGCGCTGATAATCATCGCGCTTGTGCCGCTGGCTTTGCGCGGAGTGAAGTATCGGCCGCTCGGCGCAGCGGAGCTATTGCGCCGCAACATCCTGATCTATGGTGTCGGTGGGATCGTTGTCCCGTTTCCCGGTATCTGGATTCTCGACCAGTTATTAGTCTGGCTGCACTTGGCATAAAAACACAGAGAAAAATGCTACAGCAACTATTTCCCGCGCTTCGAGCGATGATCCTGTTCACCGTCTTAACCGGCCTGATCTATCCGGGAGTGGTGACCGGGCTGTGCCACATGTTCTTTAGAGACAAAGCCAACGGAAGTTTAATTCGCGTCAACGGACAAATCGTGGGGTCTGCTCTGCTGGCACAAAACTTCAGCAAACCGGAATACTTCCATCCTCGTCCTTCGGCGGCGGGCAACGATGGTTACGACCCAATGGCATCGGGCGGTTCGAACCTGGGCCCGACAAACCAAAAGTTGTACGCCCGCATTGCGGCTTCAGCAGCTCAATTCCGAAAAGAGAACCCGGATTATTCAGGACCCATTCCCGCCGATGCCTTAACGGCATCCGGGAGCGGGCTCGACCCGCATATCAGTGTCGCGAACGCCATGGCGCAAGCCCCGCGCATCGCACGAGCGCACGGCGTCCCCATCTCCGAGGTACAGAAGCTCATCGCGTCTGGAACGGAGGGTCGTGACTGGGGCTTTCTCGGTGAGCCACGCGTCAACGTGTTGAAGCTCAACCTGAAACTCGATCAGCGGTTTCGCAAACCTTAGATATCTCACCGCCTAGACCGTCACATGAATGGCACACTCCCGATACTTACTGTTGTCGCTCTTGCCCTCGCGCCGCCCAGTTTGACTGCTCAAGACTCGCCCAAGCAAGACCCCACCTCCTCCCAGGAGCCTCCGCGCAGGGCGTTGCCAGCTCCTCTCGACGGGATTTTCCCGGGTTCGGAATATCTAGGGCCCACGATCGGCGTTCCCGACGCGGACCCGGTCTGGCCCTTGACTCGGGCGCTCTGGGATGAGTTCGGTGGACTAGAAAAATCCAGAATTAAGATCTACGGCTGGATTAATCCCGGTGCTGACTTCAGTACTTCCCAACAGTCGAACGTGCCAGAGTCCTATGCGATCGTTCCGAACAAGCTCGAGATGGATCAAGCGGTGCTACGGATCGAACGGGTGCCGGATACGGTGCAAACGGATCATGTGGATTGGGGATTTCGCCTTAGCACTATTTATGGAATCGATTACCGCTATACGACGGCTCAGGGCTGGTTCAGCAAGCAACTCCTCAAACGCAACAGCTTGTACGGAGCCGATCCGTGGAGGCATACGGGCTAGTCTACGTCCCGGGCATAGCCCAAGGGATGCTCATCCAATTCGGTCGATATATCTCACCCCCGGACATCGAAGCGCAGTTGGCGCCGTCGAACTATTTGTATACCCACTCACTGATGTTCACTGTCGATTGCTATACCCAAACGGGCATCAACGCGTCGATCAAGCTGAGCGACCATTGGACCGTGCAGTTCGGGGTGCACGCGGGCGACGATATCGCACCTTGGAACGCTGCCGCTCAGCCCACCGGGATGGCTATGCTGCGTTGGGTGTCGAAGAGCAACAACGATTCGCTCTGGGGTGGCATCGACTCCATCAATACCGGTAGATTCAAAGCAGGTCACGACGATTTGCAGCAGGACAACCTCACATGGACACATCGGTTCAATAAGGAGGGAACGGTTCTAACATCGACCGAGGTGTATTACATCTATCAAAGTGGCGCACTGGTAGGTGGAACAGTCAATAACGGCCCGTCCCGGACTTTCTTCACCAGCACGGGACCCGGGGCGCCGATTCCAGGCAATTCACCTGCGATCGGCCTCGTGAATTACACGGAAATCAAGTTCTCTAAACACGATTTCCTGTCGCTCCGGCCGATTGATATTCTCGATGACAAGAAGGGCGAGCGGACGGGCTACGCCACAATTTACGCAAGTTGGACGGTCGGAGTTACGCATCGATTCTCCGATTTGATTTCCGTCCGCCCTGAAGTCAGATACGAATACGCTTTCAGCGCTAAGCCATACGATAACGGCAGGCGGAGCGGTCAATTCATGTTTGCCGTAGACGCGATCATCCACTTCTAATCCAATGATGGAGTTGGCTCTCCACAAAGATAATGCACGCGCCGGCCGATGGGGCTGGCGTTTTTTACTCCCTGTCGTCAGAACTCTGGGGGTGATTGCGGCGGTAGCTGCGCTCACTACCGTTGATTTCACGCTCCTTCACGTAAACAGCGCGACGGCCGGTTTTACGTTCCTGCTTCTCATCCTTGCCCTGGCAACAGTCGTGGGTTTGCGGGAGTCGATCACGGCTTCGCTTCTTAGCGTGGCAGCCTATAACTTTTTCTTTCTTCCCCCTGTGGGAACATTCACAATTAGCGACCCTCAGAATTGGGTCGCTTTATTCACCTTCCTCGCCACGGCCATTACCGCCAGCCACCTTTCTTCGAGTGCGCGAAGGAAGGCGGACGAGGTTCGGGCCCGCCAAGAGGAATTGCAGCGAATGTACGATTTCAGCCGCGGCCTCATTCTCGGGAAGGAAGATCATAGCCTCCCTGACCAGATCGTCACCCAGATGGTCGAGTCCTTTGGAGCGGAGAACGCCTGTTTCTACGACAATGCCTCAGGATCTATATCCAGGACCGATAGCGCGAAGCCGGTGTTTCAAAACTCCCTCCTCATTGAAGTGGCCGCTACAGGACGGATCTGGCGCGACCCGAGCCAGTCGGCTGTTATTGTTCCTGTGCGCTTGGGAGGACCGAGTCTGGGAAGCTTAGGGATTGCCGGCAAGGCCGTTCTTTCTGAAGTGGCTTTCCAGGCAACCGCTCAGTTGGTAGCCATTGCCATCGAGCGGGCGCGAGCACAGGACGCTGCCACCCGGACGGAAGCAACTCGCCAAAATGAACAATTAAAATCTACTTTGCTCGATGCACTCGCTCATGAATTCAAGACTCCTTTGACTTCGGTCAAGATTGCTGCGACGACGTTGCTGTCTTCGCACGCCTTAAATGCCTCTGAACAACGAGAGCTTTTGACAGTTATCGATGAAGAAGCCGACCGTATGACAAAGCTAGTGAGTGATTCGATCGAGCTGGCTCGGATGGGAGCAGCGCCTTTAACACTGCGCGCGGAGGTCTGTTCCCCCGAACAACTGCTTCGTTCCGCCATCGACGAACTGCATGGATTATTCGAAGGTAGGGACGTGAAGGTGACGATCAGCCCGGATTTGCCCGCCATCTTCGCGGACCGGACCATGAGCCAGCTCGCCTTGCGACAGGTGCTGAATAACGCATTGAAATACTCTCCCGCGGATTCCGAGGTTCGCATCAACGCAGAGAGGCGGCAGGCCTTCGTTGTTGTCAACATTTCCAATCTTGGACCTGGCATCGCGAAAGCGGATCAAGAGCGCATCTTCGAGAAGTTTTATCGTGGGCCGGACGTACGGACTCGAGTTCCCGGAACCGGAATGGGCCTGAACATCACTCGAGAGATTATCGAGGCGCAGGGTGGGCGCATCTCGGTCTGTAGCGACACTGGACAGGGAGCCACCTTTTCGATCACGTTTCCGGTGGATGAACGCGCAGCATGAAAGGCAAAATCCTGATCGTAGACGATGAGCCGCAGATCCGGCGCGTCATGAAGACGGCTCTAGGGCCTGAAGGTTATTTCACAGTCGACGCGAAATCCGCGCAGGAGGCTTTCGAAAAATTCCGCCAGGAACGATTTGATCTGATTCTTCTCGATGTGAACATGCCCGGTATCAATGGACTCGAAGCTTGTGCGGAGTTTCGGAGAACGTCCGATATCGCGATCGTCATGCTGACGGTCCGAAACACCGAGGCAGACAAGGTGGCGGCTTTGGATGCGGGAGCGGACGACTATGTGACGAAGCCATTCAGCATGCCCGAGCTTCTTGCTCGCGTTCGCTCTTGTCTTCGCAGAGTTCCTTATCTCGCCGCGAACGGCGCTCCAAACATCAGCTTTGGCAACGTCGACATTAATTGCGAAACGCGGCACGTCTCAGTCGGCGGCAAAGATGTTCGATTCACGCCGAAAGAATTCGATTTGCTGCATTATCTAGCCACCCATCCCAACCTGACCATTCCACATGGCAAGCTTCTCCAAACCGTGTGGGGACCGGATTACGGCAACGAATTAGCGTACCTTCACGTGTTTGTAAACCAAATTCGCAAGAAGATTGAACCAGATCCAGCAGCCCCTCGCTATTTGATCACTGAGCCGCGGGTGGGCTATCGATTTTGTCTAGAGCCGTAGGTCTCCTCAGCCTCTCTAACGAGGCTTCCTGGTTTAGACTCTACACGTGACTCCTGCTTCGTGCTATCGTGTCGGATTCGGTGTTACGGCCCCGAAACCGGATTTTGCCGGCTCTTATGTATGACCTGGCGCGAAAGCGGCGAGATGGAGAAAACGCAAACAACCCTCGAATCAAGCTTGCAGAGCGTCGATAAGGCGGAAGCGATCGTCATGCGCGAGGCCGAAACACTGGGCTTCGATGACGACGAGCAGCACCAGATTGGAATGGCGGTTCGGGAGTGCATGGTAAATGCCGTGGTCCATGGCAACCGCTACAGCAGCAAGAAAAGCGTTCACCTGGATGTCGAGAAGACCGGCGACGGCTTGGCGGTAACTATCGGCGATGAGGGGGAAGGCTTCGATTTAAGCTCGCTGCCGGACCCCCTGGCGCCGGGCAATCTCTTGCGGCAATCGGGCCGGGGGCTATTGCTGATTCGCGCTTTTGTGGATGAATTCGATCTCCATCCGCGTCCAGGTGGAGGGACCGAAGTTCGTCTGGTGAAGCATTTGACTAAGTCTTGACGAGTTGTTTTGAGGCATCTGGTTCACGAAGGAGGCACAAGTGAGTGTTAAATTGACATCCCGCCAGGTTGGCGATGTCACCGTGATCGACGCAGCGGGGAGAATTACGTTGGGTGAGGGCGCTAGCGCATTCCGGGACATTATCCGCGATCTCGCGGCAAAGGGAAATAAGAAACTTTTACTGAATCTCAGCGAGGTCTCCTACATCGATAGCTCCGGCATCGGTGAGATGGTCTCGGGATTCACTACGGTCACAAACAACGGCGGTCAGCTTAAATTGGTCGGTCTGTCCAAGCGCGTAAAGGATTTGCTTCAAATCACCAAGCTTTACACGGTTTTTGAAGTTTTCGACGACGAAGCGGACGCGGTCCGCAGCTACAAATAAAGTACTTGCCTCAGTTATAGTACCGGTGTAGAAAGGCGGCGCGCAGAGCCGATGAGATAAGTGCCCGGAAGACGGCACTCTATCAGCAAAAGCGTGTCAACGTCTACATCGCTCCATCCAATCGCCGCCTCTATTGGACAAGCAATAGCTTTGTCATCTGCCGAAGTGCGGCCGGCAGGAATCTTGCTTGCTGACGAGCTGACGCTCATGCGGGAGGGCCTGGCTGCCCTGTGCAACTCCATAGCCGGCTTTCGGGTGGTTTCGCAAGTCGGAACAGCCGGGGCTGCGCTCACCGAAATTCAGCGTCTGAAACCGGCGGTAGCGCTCCTGGATCTCGCATTATCCGATCTCGCGGCTACAGAAGTAATCCGGCGGGTTCGCGATCAGGGGCTTCCCACACGGTGTGCCGTTTTCTCCATCCGCAAGGACCGCAAAACTGTTCTCGAAGTCCTTCGGACCGGAGCCTGCGGGTACCTGTTGAAGAGCTCCAGTCCGGAGCAAATGGCGGATGCATTGGGTCAGTTCATTCAGGGCGGCATTTATGTCTCCCCCCAAATCGAGGTCATGTCTCTGTTCGGGGACAGCAATGGCTGCAGTGCGGAAGATCCGGTCGATTCTCTGAGCAGCCGGGAATTTCAGGTATTCTCCCTGCTGGTCGAAGGCATTCGCGCCAAAGAGATCGCGGCCCGGCTTTCCCTCAGCCCCAAGACCGTTGACACCTACCGCTCCAGTTTGATGCGGAAACTGGACATACATGACGTTGCGGGTCTTGTGAAGTTCGCAATAAGACGGGACTTAGCCGATTTAGCATCATAACGTCGGGCCCCATGTTTCGGGCGTTCGAAGCATCGAGGATGTGTGCTACGCTACTGGTTGATAATCCCCGAAAGGCAGTAGTCTGTTTTGACCCGTCATGAACTAAAGGACCAACTCCAGCACGATCATTTCACGGATGCGGTCTCCGACATCGTCGGTTACATATCCTCCAATCGTGAAATACTTACGCGCTGGATCGTGGGCCTGGGCATTGTTTTGATCCTGGCTGGAGGCGCGTTTTGGTACGCCTCGTACAGACGGTCGATCCGGCAGCAGGACCTTCAGGCGGCTTTCGACGTCCTCGAAACTCCGGTCGGCCCGGCGAACCAATTCTCGAAAACCTATCCCAGTCAAGATGCCAAGCAGCAGGCTTCATTGAAAGCCCTTTCGAGCGTCGTCGCGAAGGATGGCGGAAGCAGGGAAGGCTTAATCGCACAGTACTATCTGGGCACTTTGAAAGCCCAAAAGCAGGACACCAAAGGAGCGGAATCCGATCTGCGAACCGTCGCCGACTCGAGTAGCGAGTGCGCGCCGCTGGCCAAGATCGCTCTGGCGCAGCTTTATGCAGGCGAAAACCGGGTTACCGAGGCGCAGGCGCTGTTGCGGTCCATGGTGAACAAACCCACGGATCTTGTCTCGAAAGCGCAAGCTCAAGTGATGCTTGCCCACCTGGACGCCACCACCAATCCACAAGAAGCGAAAAAGATTCTCCAGACTTTGAGAACGCCCAATCAGGATCCCGCCATCACTCGAGCGGCGGACCAGATCTCCGCTCAACTGACGAAGTAGCGCATTAAAGCAATGCTGGGCCGACTTCGCCTTGGTCCGCAGAATCTGCGCGGCCGCAGATTTCCCGAGCCGTCGCATCCCTACCGCGGCGATTTTCAACGCGATCGGGACCGCATTATTCATTCACGGGCCTTCCGGCGCCTGGAAGGGAAGACGCAGGTCTTTGCCGCGGGTCTTTGCGATCACTTTCGAAACCGCCTCACCCACACGATCGAGGTGTCTCAGGTGGCGCGCACCGTCGCTGTGGCGCTCCAGCTTAACGAAGAGTACACCGAGACACTCGCGCTCGCTCACGATTTGGGCCATCCGCCGTTTGCTCATGCCGGAGAAAAAGAGTTGGACCGGCACATGCGCGGCTTTGGGAGTACGTTTGAGCACAACCGGCACGCTCTGCGCATCGTGGATCTGCTGGAGCAGAGATACGCGCGCTTCGACGGGCTGAATCTCACTTTCGAAGTTCGCGAGGGAATCGTGAAGCATTCGCGCGAAGTGAATGCCGACGCCGAGCCGGAGCTGCGGGAGTTTCTTCCTGGCCGGCGTCCTCCGCTCGAAGCGCAACTGCTCGATGTCGCCGATGAAATCGCCTATAACACTGCCGATCTCGACGACGCGTTTTCGGCCGAGCTGTTGTCGATGGAAGAAATGCGGCGATCGGTTCCGCTTTTCGAAGAACGAGCGGAGCAGATCGACATGCAATTTCCGGGCGCGTCCGAACGCGTCCGGTTCTGGGAAGTTCACCGGCAACTGATGAATATTTTGATCGGCGGCCTGATAGAGGGGACTACGCGAGCCGCGGAGAATGCCGGTGTCGAGAGCGTGGAAGACTGCCGCGCGCTTAATTATCGATTGGCGCAATTCACCCGCGACGCGGCTGAACTCAACCGGCAATTGAAGGCGCTCTTAGTGAACCACGTTTATTCGCATGAGCAAGTGGTGGACGGCCGCCGTCTGGCCATCGACAGGATAGGCGAGCTGTTTACCTTTTTGATCGAGCATCCGGAGCGCATCTCGGCGGGTTATCGCGAAACCCTGAACGTAACGCCGGTTCATCGGGTGGTTTGCGATTACATAGCCGGCATGACCGATGCGTATCTCATACGCATTCACGACGAACTCCTTGGGTAATTTATTCGCGCGCCACAGCGTTTGAAAGCTCCGCCGACCGCACCGGATAGATCTTTTCGAGCTGACGGCAGATCTCCGCCGCTACACGTTCCGGCTTCTCGTCGGTCTCCAGTTCCACCTGGACCTTGATGTACAAATCGACTCTCTGCATCTGCTCTGATCCGATAATACTCGTAGCCCATGCCTGAAGCGATCATCTTGTGCAAGATCTGCGGGAAGCGCCGCGCCAGGCGCGCATGTCCCGCTGTTCATGGCGATATTTGCACGATCTGCTGCGGAACGGAGCGCGAACAATCGCTTTCCTGCCCGCTCGAATGCGGATATCTGCAGGAGGCGCATCGTCACGAGAAGCCGATCTCTACGCCGCAAGACCAGCTTTCGAATCCCGACGTGGTGGTCACGGAACAATTTCTGCGGTCGCATGAAG
The DNA here is from genome assembly GCA_963808405.1 of uncultured Acidobacteriaceae bacterium. Lineage (GTDB taxonomy): Bacteria > Acidobacteriota > Terriglobia > Bryobacterales > Bryobacteraceae > Bog-105. The sequence goes on from CAWEFG010000002.1 coordinate 180,492, forward strand.
AACTGTTGCTCTTCTGCGTTTACTCGCTGGTTCAGGCGGCATTGCGCACGGCGGGAGCAGTGGATTCCGATGTAATGGCGGCGCTCGAAGCCTTAATTCAGACGCAGCGGACGCTCGAATCCGGGTTGTTGTATGAAACCAAGGCGGGAAACAGCATCGCTGCGGCTGTGCAGCGAGCCTTCGCAGCGTCATTGAAGGAATATGAGAAGGTGAGGGTCGAACGCGAAGTGCTGGCGCCGGTTCGGAACTCCGAAATCTTGGCCACTCTGGTATTCCTGCATCGACTCGGCCAGCAGAATCAGAATGGGCGGCGGCGAGGACGCATGTACCTGGACCTGCTGCGTAAGATGGCACCCCAGCCTGGAGTCGAAGATCCCGCGCCAAGCATCATCTTATGAGAGAGCTACTACGCTGAAGGCGAGATTACTTGGGTGGAAAGAACTCGCGCCCGAGGTGCATCATTTTGAATTCGAGGTTCCTGGTATTCAAACCCTCGAGTTCACTCCGGGGCAATTTGTCTCGGTCATCGATCGAGTGAACGGCAAAGAAATCACGCGCGCCTATTCGATAGCGTCGCCTCGCGGAGGAAACCGTTTCGATCTTTGCCTGAATCGCGTGGATGATGGAATCGTCTCTCCTTATCTATTCGGTCTACGAGTTGGAGATGAAATCGAGATCGGCGAACCCCTGGGTTTCTTCACGCTCCGGCATCCCGGCCATCGCGCCGTATTCGTGGCCACGGGAACCGGCATTGCGCCGTTTCGGTCCATGCTTCTGGATCACCTGCCGAGAACGCGGCCTGAAATCACGTTGCTGTTCGGCGTCCGTTACGAACGCGGATTGCTGTATCGCGATGAATTGGAGCAATTGTCGAGCGAGTACGAGAGCTTCCGGTTTATCCCGACGATCACGCGCCCAACCGAGTCGTGGCACGGCAGGACGGGCCGCGTACAAGCGCATTTGGATGAAGCGCTGGCGCTTCGAACTCCCGAGGAGCTGAGCACGATCGACGTCTACATCTGCGGGTTAAACGAGATGGTCGATGCAGTTCGAAAAGAGCTGAAACAACGCGGTTTCGATCGCAAGCAAATTATCTACGAGAAATACGATTAGGCGACGATTCGCGTGATCTGTGTTTGCGGATAGATTTCCTTTGTCTGCTCGAGAGTGGCCAGACTGATGCCGGGCAATTTCGATGAAGCTGTTCCGGCTGCAACTCCCCAGCGAAGCGCTTCGCCGAACGATTCGCCGCGATGGAGTGCCCAGACGATTGCCGCGGACGTTGCGTCGCCGGCACCGATCGGGCAGAGCGCCTCTACGGCCGGCGGGACGACCTCGAGGACACCTTCGCTGGAGGTTGCGGCGATGACGCCTCGGCTGCCCAGCGAGATGACTGCCGATTTCGGTCCCAGCGCCTTGATGCGTTGGACCGCGTCGATCAATTGCGAGCGCGTAATCAGAGCGGTATTCAGCAGGCGCTCGGTTTCCGATTGGTTGGGCTTGACGATGGTGGGTCGAGCCTCGAGACTGTCGAGTAATGCATCGCCATCGGTGTCGAGCAGGGTCTCAACTTTGTGCTTCGTCGCAAGATGGATAAGCCGGTTGTAGAAATGGCTGTCGACGCCGGGCGGGAGACTGCCGCAGAGCAATAGCCACGAGGCAATGGGCAGCAGCTTTTCGACGGCTTTGAGCATGCGTGCTTGTTCCGGCGCCGAAAGTGAAGGGCCGACCTCGTTCAGCTTAATGGAAAGCCCCTGGCGATCCGAGATGGTCAGATTGGTGCGGATATTACTGCCGATTCTGACGATCTCTTTTCCAAAACTGTCCTGCTGCAGGTATTCTTCGAATTTGCGTCCGGTGTCGCGGCCCGAAGTCGTAATGGCGATTGCTTTTGCGCCGAAGCTGGTCAGCAGGCGCGCCGCATTGATGCCGCGGCCGCCGGCGGCCTCGGTCCTGGACTGGATGTAGGCTCGGTCTTCGAACACCAGCCGGTCTACCGTCATGATCCGGTCGATCGCGGGATTTACGGTCAGGGTGAGGATGGACTTACTCAATGGCGCCCACGAGCGGAAAGCTTGGCGCCGAGAATTCCTCCCAGACCGGGCAAGAGGGTGACCATGAAGAAGGTTGGGATGGCGCTGACCAGGATACTCATCAGCAGGTCGTGCGGATTGTCGACGACCATTTTGGCGAATTGAGGCATGCTCTGGAGTTGTTTCACGGCCTCGCTCCCGGCGGGAGATGCCAGGTAGATGCTGACCACTGCGGCCGCCAGGGCGAACACCACGAATAGCCAAAGACCGGTCATCCAGCCCAGACGCGCACCGGCGGCGGTCGATAGAGGCTCGGCCGATTGAGATCGGTACAAGATGGCCGCGATAAAGCCTGCGGCGAGCAGCACGATGGGCCACAGCAGGGGCGATATCAGGGCAGCGGCGCCAGATCCCAGGAAGGCGCCGGCCGCCACTATGAGGCTGATGACTACCGCTCGGGAGTTCCTGAACGATATACCGGAGGCCTGAGCAGCGCCAACCGGGGTGGGACGTGGGGGGGCGGGCTCGGCTGGCGCCTGTGGGCCATTCAGGCGCGCTATGTCTTCCTCGTACTGAGGTTTACCGCATTTGTGGCAGAAGCGAGCGTCCTCTGGAAGGACGGCTCCGCAAGTACAACGCTCTTGCACACCTCCAGTTTACGCCCTTTTGCCAAACGAACCCGTTTCTGCCGAACGAACTGTTTGGGTTCGTTTTTTCAAATCCCGTTAAGATGGCTGTGAGCGTCGATGGCGAAACCTAACCTGCTGGTCGTCTGCCCGCCGGGTCACTACATCTTGAGAAGCGTCGAGGCGATCAGTGATTCAGCTAACATTCAGATTGGCTTTGATCGGGATACGGTGGAGAGATTTGCGCCGGAAGCCGAGATCATCCTGTATTCGGGTCTGGGCGGGAAGGCGCTCTCGTTCGGAGAAGTTTGGCGGCACGCCAAGAAGGTACGTTGGGTTCATTCGCTTGCGGCGGGCGTGGACAAATTACTGATTCCGGAGTTGATCGAAAGCCCGATCCCGGTGACGAACGCTCGCGGAGTTTTCAAGAGATCGCTCGCCGAGTTCGCAGTGCTGGGGATGCTGTACTTCTACAAACATGTGCGGCGGCTGGTAGAGAGTCAGAGGGCGCACAAATGGGATGATTTTCTGGTCGATTGGCTGCGCGGCAAGATCATGGGGGTGGTTGGGTACGGCGAGATCGGGCGCGAGTGCGCGAGCTTTGCGAAGGCGCTCGGAGTCACCATTTACGCAACGCGCCGAAAGCCGGAGCGATCGGCGGACGATCCGATCCTGGACCGCATATTTCCTGCGACAGGTTTGAAAGAGATGCTCGGGGAAGTGGACGTGTTGTTGGCTGCGGCGCCACTGACTCCGGAAACCAGGCACATGATCAGCGATGCGGAATTTGCGGTGATGAAACCTGAGGCGATCGTGATCAATGTGGGCCGAGGGCCGGTGATCGACGAAGCGGCGCTGATCCGGGCGCTGCAAGAACAGCGGCTGCAGGGAGCGGCGTTAGATGTTTTCGAAGAGGAGCCGCTTCGACCGGACCATCCGTTCTGGGATATGGAGAATGTGCTTGTCTCGCCGCACTGCACCGATCGGACGCGCGATCCACACTGGCTGGATTTGACGATGCAGTGTTTTCTGGAAAATTTCCGGCGTTATGTGAATGGGCAAGAGTTGCTGAACGTGATCGATAAGAAAGCGGGTTATTGATGAGCGTTGCGGGAGGGGTGACGGAGCAAACAGTCACGCTGGACGATGTGCTTGCGGCATCGGAGCGGATACAGGATCTGGCGCGTAAGACGCCGCTCGGGAAGTCGCGGCTGTTCAATGAAGCTGCGGGCGTCCGCGCGTGTTTTAAATGCGAGAATTTGCAACGCGGCGGGGCGTTCAAGATTCGCGGTGCGGCAAACTTCCTAATGTCGTTGAGCGGAGAAGAGCGCAGACGCGGGGTAGTGACTTATTCTTCGGGTAATCACGCGCAAGCGGTAGCGATCGCGGCGGCGCATTTGGGAGTGGCGGCAACCATCGTGATGCCTACGGACGCGCCTAAGGCCAAGCTGGAATCGACACAGGCTTATGGACCGAAGATCGTGTTTTTCGACAGGCTGCGGGAGAACCGGGAAGAGATCGCGGGCCGGATTGCAAGTGAAACTGGCGCGGTGGTGCTGCCTTCCTACGATCATCCGTGGATCATTGCCGGACAGGGAACCGCCGCTCTTGAATTGCTTCGAGATCAACCGCAACTAGAGGCGCTGGTGGTTCCGTTGGGAGGAGGCGGATTGCTTTCCGGGACGCTGGTGGTGGCAAAGGCACTACGGCCGGATCTGCGCGTCTTCGGAGTCGAACCGGAACTGGCGAACGATTGGTACTTGTCGCTTCAGCGCGGCGAGCGCGTCGGAATTGCGCCGCCTGCAACGATCGCCGACGGCTTGCGCACGGCGATTCCTGGGCAACTGACGTTTCCGATTGTGCGGGCGATGGCCGAGGGCGTGTTGCTGGTTTCAGAGGATGAGATCAAGACGACCATGCGGTTTCTGTTGACGCGCATGAAAATGTTGACTGAGCCGAGCGGCGCGGTTGGGGCCGCGGCGGTATTGCATAGAAAGCAGCCGCGCGATGTCCGGCATGTGGGCATTCTCGTTTCGGGCGGCAATGTCGATCTGGATGCGCTGGCGGATATCTGCAGGGAAGCGTGACGGCACAGAGACGTTTTCGAATCTTCGCGTGGGCCGTCTTGGCCTACAACATCCCGGTGATCTTGTGGGGAGCTTACGTGCGCGCGTCGTTTTCCGGCGATGGCTGCGGGGCGCATTGGCCGTTCTGCGCGGGACAAGTGATTCCGCACAATATGGCTGCGCCGATGGCGATCGAGTTTACGCATCGCGCGATGACGAGCGTCGATTCGCTTGCGGTGATTTCCTTCTGCGCCTGGGCGTTTGCGGCGTTTCCACGGCGGCATGCCGTGCGTTTATTTTCCATTCTGTCGCTGGTGTTCCTGTTAGTGGAGGCGCTGCTGGGCGCGGGGCTGGTGCTGTTACGCTACGTGGCGCAAAACCAGTCCGCGGGGCGCGTCTGGTATCTGTCGGCGCATCTGACGAACACTATGCTGCTGTTGGCTGCGCTTACCATAACGGCATGGCTGGCGGGCGCAGATCGGGACAGCGTTCGCTTCGCGGATACTTCCCGGGCGATGCTGGGTGCGGTTGTTGTCACGATCGCCGTGAGTATCACCGGGGCCATAGCGGCATTGGGAGATACGCTGTTTCCGGCCTCATCGCTTGCGGCCGGAATGCAAAGAGATTTCTCGAGCGCATCGAGCATGTTGCTGCGCTTGCGGCTTGTTCACCCTTTTTTTGCAGCAGCAGGGGCAGCCTATTTGATTTGGGTCGCGATGCGGATATTGAAACAGCGCGAGGCGGGCGCTGCACACGGTGCGGCCGGCCGAGTGATTGCGGTTACGTTGTTCCAATTAGCGGTAGGAGCGATTAACATCACGCTGCTGGCGCCGGTGTGGATGCAGTTATTCCACTTGCTGGTGGCGGACGTTCTTTGGATTGCGGTGGTTCTGCTGGTGTTGGAAACGACAGCCGTGCGCGGCAGGAAAAACCTAGTGAACATCTGGACTGTCCCCGGTTTTAATGTTGGATAGGTCGTAGGTGGTGTCGTCGCGGACGTTGACGGTGGCGGTTATTTTGTCGCCGATGTGGAGAGCGTTGAAATTTTGCTTCGATTTCACGGGGTATTCCATAGTCATGGCTTCCATGAAATTTGGGATGGCTGCAGCATCGATAGTCGCGGTTTGATCTTTGGAATTCAGGGCGACGACGCGGCCGGAAAGCTGGTAATGGCGCTCGGGTCGACTAGCTTGATGACTGCAGCTGCAGGCGACAGAGCGCTATCAGCAGGGTCCAGCGTATAATGCGGATCATATATGAGCACGATGGTACCGGATTTACCCGCGAATGAACCTGAAAGCTTCGGCGATGACCTGGCCGGGATGGGCAGTTTTTTCATCGATCCGGGCGGGGCGGCGAAACGCGTTTTCACGAAGTGGTTTTGGGTAGGACCGCTGGTAATCGTTGCGATTGTCTCTATTATCGTCGGAGCCATGATGCTTCCCATAACGCAGCACGTGATGGAAGTGACGCCCCCGCCTCCCAACGTCCCGCCCGAGCAGTACCAACGCGGCTTGGCAATGGGCATGATGGCCCAGCGAGTGTTCCTGTGGGTAGCGCCGGCGCTGGTGGCACTGACGTATGTCATCGAGGCATTGATCCTGCTCGCAATGTGTTCGGTGATGAGCGTCACCGCGAAGCTTCGATGGCTCTTCAATCTCGTGGCGGGATGCGGATTGATCACGGTGCTGGCAAGAATCGCTGCGATCGTCATATTGAGAGCGAAGGGCGACGTCTCAAGCATGGCGGAATTGCAGCCGGCCTTAGGTCTCGATATCTTCCTTCCGGAGGGAACGAATAAGTTCGCGGTGGCTCTTCTGGGCTATTTCTCTATTTTCGAGATCTGGTGGATCGTGATGATGGTGCTGATATTCAGCGCCGCTTTCCGAGTGAGTAAGGGCAAGGCTTTCGCGGTGGTGTTGCCTTTAATCCTGTTGAGCCTGGTATTCAAACTTGTAGGAGCGGCGTTTCAGCGCTAGGAGATCTACAATTAAAGCGTGAACGGCCTCGCACTTCTGATCATAGGCAGCCCGGCTGACGTTCTGGTCATCATCGTTGTGATCGTGCTGCTGTTTGGGGGCAAGAAGATTCCGGAGCTGGCGAAGGGTCTAGGACAAGGCATCCGCAATTTCAAAGGCGCGGTGAAGAACGAGGACAAGGCCAAGGACGAGAAGAAGCAGGTTAAATAGGCGGCTAGCGCCGGAGCAACTTAAACCCGTGATTCGTGCCTTGTCCCTGGTTAACGGCGAGATCGATCCACAACATTGCAAGCGGCTCGAGCAGGCGCGCGTTCTTGAGAGGCCCGACATCCACGGGCTTTAGTCCGACTTCCTCAATCAAGCGCTTCACCACGTTTTTGGATTCCTGATCGTCGCCGCAGTAGAAGCCGTCGGCGCGTTGGGTCCCAAATTGCGCGTTGCCGAAGTTAGCTGCGCCGATGGTGTTGAAGGCCTTCACTACGCGAGCGGCGGGCGCCCAGGTTGCGACCATTTCGGCGGCGGAAGTGGTCGCGCCGATCACCAGGCCGCTCAGATCGGGCGCAAGAGGATTCGTGCAATCGATGAGAATCTTGCCATCCAGATCACCGGCATTTCGAATCGCCTCATGTGCGGCGGGCCAGGGCACGCCGAGAACCACGATGTCAGCGCCTGCTACGGCTTCTTTGTTGGTGGTGACTGCGGCGCCCGTGGTGATGTTTCGCTTGCTCTTCTGAGGGTCCGGCACTCCGAAGCTGATGTTATGGCCCTTGCCGAGCCATATCGCTCCCAACGCTCCGCCGACGTTGCCAGCCCCCAGAATCGCGATACGAAGCGGTGCATTCATGCTGCCATGATAACCGCTGGAAGTTGCTGAGTTATTTTGCGGCTGCGGGTTTCTTGGGCGGAACGATGGCGTCTTTGACGGATTTCGCGACGCGGAACTTAACCACTTTCTTGGCAGGAATTTTAATCGCCTCGCCGGTGGCAGGATTGCGGCCCACGCGGGCTTTTCGATCGGCACGGACGAGGCGGCCGATTCCGGGCAATATAAAAACTCCGTTCTTTTTGGTCTCGCGGACGGCGAGCTCAGCGATCGCTTCCATGAACCGCTTGGCTTCTTTGTTGTTGACGCCGGTAGTCTCGGCGAGCTCTCTGACGATCGCGGTTTGAGTCATTCGTTTTGTGTCAGCCATTTCATCTCCCTAGGTGCTGTGTTGATTTTGAAAGAGCGCAAACATAACTGTACAGGAATGTTTTAGCGTGTTTCGGTCAACTCGATGATAAGGGAGTGCGGCGTAGTTGTAAAGAAAAAACAGCAAAAAATAGGGCCTTTCCGCGTTTTTTTAAAGTGGAGGGCCTAAAACGTCCGTTAAATGGGCTGAAAAACCATTTTGAGCGCGGATACCACCACTTCCGCGAGGTGTTTGCGGCGAGAACGCGGATGTTGATATAGTCCGACATACAAGGGAGGGAACGCTATGAACGCGGGTTGCTTTGAAGGCCGCGCAGGCCGACTGTGGGTGGTGTTGGCGCTGTCGATAATTTCCGTGGCCGCGGCGGCGCGGGGCCAATCGACCTCGACCGGGACGGTTTCCGGACAGGTGACGGATCAGCAGGGCGCGGCTATTGCGGGCGCTGAAGTCAAGCTGATCGATGTATCGACAAACACGCCCCGAACGACTACAAGCAATGACACGGGGCGCTACAGTTTCATCAATGTCAGCCCAGGTCAATACAACATCGAGGTGAGCAAGGCGGGGTTCGCGCTGTCGAAAGTAGAAAAGCAACAAGTGGACGTGGGATTGGTGCTGACGATAAATCTCACGCTGCAGGTGGGCGCGACTACGACGACTGTGGAAGTGCAGGCGCAGGCCGGAGCGGAATTGCAAACCGCCAGCGCAACCGTGGGAACCACAATCAACGGGCCGTCGATTATGGAGCTTCCGAACCTGGGACGGGACGCGAACGCTTTCGTGGTTCTGCAGCCGGGGGTGTCGCCGACGGGCAATGTGGCGGGAGCGGTATCGGACCAGAACACGTACCAGCTGGACGGCGGAAACAACACGAACGACATGGATGGATCGAACAACGCTTACACGCAGGCGAGCGGGTTCGTGGGCGCGGGATCGACAGGCGGAACTCCATCGGGAGTGATACCGACTCCGGCGGAGAGCATCGAAGAATTCAAAGTGGCGACGAACAATCAAACCGCGGATTTCAACGGCTCGGGGGGCGGGCAGGTTCAGATGGTTACCAAGCGCGGAACAAACCAATTCCACGGCGCGGTTTACGAATACTATCTGGGGAGCAACTTCGGAGCGAATTTCTGGAAGAACAATCACACGCCATCGAATGGGCAAGCCTTCACTCCTCTACCGTCGAGCCATCAGAATCGGTTTGGGGGAGCACTTGGCGGGCCATTACTGCCTACGTTCTGGGGAGGGAAGACGTACTTTTTTGCGAATTACGAAGGGCGGCGGTTTCCGCAGAGCACGACCTTTGAGAAAGACGTGCCGTCGGCTTTATTGCGGGACGGAATCATTCAGCTTCCGAACAGCGCCGGAGTCGAAACCGCGTACAACCTGAACCCGGTTGCGGTGACGGTGAATGGGACCACGTACCAGCCGGCGCAATGCGGGACCAGCGCGTGCGATCCCCGAGCGATCGGCCTCAACAAAATCGTAAATCAAATCTGGTCGAAGTACGAGCCGCTGCCGAACGATCCGCAGTTTGGCGATCAATACAACTATCAGGGTTACCTGGCGGCGATCCACCTGCCGCAGAGCGCCGATTTCGGGGTGGTTCGGGTGGACCACGATTTCGGGCAGAAGTGGCATCTGATGACCAGCTACCGGTACTACAGCTTCAACCAGCTGACCGGCAGTCAAGTGGATATTGGCGGCGCGCTGGCAGGCGACACGCTGGGGCAAGCGACGCCATTGAGTCCGCGCGACCAGAAACCGTCTTACTATGTAGCGGGACTGACGACGACGATTACGCCGAATCTGACCAATGATTTTCATTGGAGTTATCTGCGCAATTTCTGGCAATGGTTCTCGGCGCTCGCTCCTCCGCAGCTTCCCGGTCTTGGCGGAGCGTTAGAGATCGGCGGGGAAACCGGTAGCGGCGCTACGGGAGCGAACGCGCTGATTCCCTATAACGTGAACTCGGCGAGCGTAAGACAGCGGTTTTGGGATGGACAGGTCCACACCTTTCGAGACGATTTGAGCCAGCTGCATGGGAACCACTTGTTCCAGTTCGGGGGGAGTTACGAGCGGAATTACGACTTTCACGGACGCGACGATAACGGGACCAACGTATTGACGCAGGTTGTTTACCAGGTGGGCTCGGGATCGGGGGTAAATTTCAGCGGCTATTATCCTTCCGGGCTGCCCACGAATCAGCAGGGCAATTGGAGCGCGCTGTATTCGGATGTGCTGGGCATCGTGTCGGTGCCACAGGTGCTGTACTCGCGGACGGGCTCGAATTTGAGCTTGCAGCCGGTGGGGGCGGCCTTATTCGACCAGAGCATTATTCCGAGCTATGACGCATATTTCAGCGATACATGGCACATGCGGAAGAACTTCACTTTGACGTATGGGGTTAGCTACACGGTCGAGATGCCGCCGTATGAGATCAATGGAAAGCAAGTGGAGCTGGTGGATTCGGCGGGGAGGCAAATCAGCACGAACGATTACCTGGCGGCGACGGAAAGAGCGGCTCTGGCGGGGCAAGCTTACAACCCGATCGTGGGTTTCGAGACGGTGAGAAATGTGGGCAGCGGCCAGAAGTATCCTTACAAACCTTTTTATGGAGGGTTCAGCCCGCGCATCGCAGCCGCGTGGAATCCGAGTTTCGGCAGCGGCATACTGGGCGATATCTTCGGCCAGGGCAAGACGGTGATTCGCGGCGGGTACAGCCGGATCTATGGGCGGTTGAACGGGGTGGATCTGGTTCTGATTCCGCTGCTGGGCACGGGATTGGGGCAAGCGGTTCAATGCATCGGGGCCACTTCAGGCGGCCAGTGCCTGGGACCGAGCGGGGCAACTCCGGCGACGGCGTTTCGCATCGGGACAGACGGGTTATCCGCGCCGCTCCCCGCAGTGGGGCAGACTTTGCCGCAGCCGTACTTTTCGGGTGTAAACGGCAACGCCGCGGCGGGCGATGGATACGCGTTAGATCCCAACTACCGGCCTGACCGGTCGGATCAATTCGATTTCACCGTGCAGCGCGCGCTCTCGCCTAAGATGTCGATCGAAGCGGGATACATCGGACGAATTATTCGGAACGAATACCAGACCATCAATCTGGACGCAGTGCCGTACATGACGACGCTGAATGGTCAAAGCTTCGCGAATGCTTACGCGAATCTATACACAGAACTCAGCTCGGGGCAGGCAGTTCAGACGCAGCCGTTTTTTGAAGCGGCGCTGAGTGGACCGACTTCGCCCTACTGCGCGAAATTTGCGAGTTGCACGGCGGCGGTCGCTTCGAATTTTAAGAGCAACATTCTGGCGACGCAGGTCTTCAATTTTTGGAGCAGCCTGAACAACACGCCGGGGTGGACGCTGGGACGTACTATATTGAGCTCGACGCCTTCGCAGCTTTCGTCGATTTTGATGGCTACGAGCGACGGGTTCGGCAACTACAATGCCGGGTTCCTTTCGTTCACGGCGCGCGGGTGGAATGGCTTGACCGCGACATCGAATTTCACCTGGAGCCGCTCGATGGGAACGGGCGCGGTGTCGCAGACCACCAGCGGGTACACGGTGCTGGACGATTGGAACCTGCACGCGATGTATGGGCCGCAGGCGTTCGATATACGGTTCGTTTACAACCTGAGCATGTTGTACCAGCCGAAGTGGTTTGCGAGCCAAAAGGGAATTGTGGGGCGTCTGCTGGGCGGGTGGTCGATTGCTCCGCTGTTCACCGCGCAGAGCGGATCACCGCTGGAGGTAAGCGTCGGCAGCGGCGCGAATTCGGATTGCCAATCGTTCGGAGAAGCGAACTGCGGATCGGCGACGACCAACGAGAACGCGGTATTGATTGCGCCCTATACGGGCGGCAACTCGGCGCACGACGGCGTGGCGGTCACGGGCCCGGTGGGCAGCACGGGCAACGCAGCGACAGGAGGGTCGGGCATTAACATGTTCACGAATCCGGCGGCTACATATGCGGATTTCCGGCGATTGATTTTGGGCATCGATAGCACGGGCGGCGGCGCCGGCGTGCTGCGCGGATTCCCGACTTGGAATCTGGATCTGACGGCGCAGAAAGATTTTCTCGCGACAGAGCGCGTGGGCATCACGTTTATCGCGCAGTTTGCGAATCTGTTAAACCACTTCCAGCCATCCAACCCCACTTTGAATATCGACAGTCCACAGACGTGGGGGGTGGTTACAGGACAGGCGAATAATCCGCGGCAGATTGAATTTGGATTAAGGATACACTTCTAATGCGGTGTAGAGAGGTGGGACGGGCAGCTATGTCCACGCGCCAAGAACCGGCTTGGGGCATAGTCGGCCCGCCTCGGAAAGAAGTAATTCAATGAAGAGAATTTCGCTGCTTCGATTTGCGGCGTGCGCGCTGGCGGTAGCGTGGCTTGCGCCTGCGCAGCAGATGGACGACGACTTCGCGAAGTCGGTGAAGGAATGGACCACGCGGCCGGAGTTTCTGAGCCCGCTGGTGGATCATTTACCGAAGTCCGCGACGGCGCCCTCGCCAAAAGATGTGCTGGGATATTACATCGGCACGCCGAAGAAGCTGACTTATTACGAGGATATTCTTCGCTATTACCGAACGCTGGCCTCGAAATCGCCTCGGGTGAAGGTGATCGATATCGGCAAAACCGATGAGGGGCGCGAGTGCATCGTGGTGTTTGTCGGGTCGGATGAGAGCATTCGCGATCTGGAAACCTATCGAAAATATCTTGGCGAGCTGGCGGATCCGCGCAAGCTGAGCGAGGCCGAGGCGCAGGCAATCATTGCCAAGGCGAAGCCGATGTATCACGTGATGGGCGGGCTGCACAGCGGGGAAACGGGACCGCCGGAGATGCTGATGGAATTGGTGTATCGGCTGGCGACGGAAGATACTCCGCTGATTCGGAACATTCGGGATCACGTGATTGTGTCGATCACGCCGGCCGCGGACCCGGACGGGCGCGACCGCTACGCCGATTGGTATTACCGGTACAAGATCAATGAGAAGGACGAGCAGGACAACATGGGCGGGCCTCCGTATTGGGGCAAATACATTTTCCATGACGACAATCGCGATATCAATTATTCGCAATTGCCCATGCGCAGACTGCTGGCGTGGTATTTGCAGTGGCATCCGCCGATCATGCACGAGCTGCACGAATCGGAGCCGTTTATGTACACGTTCAGCGGGCAGGCGCCGCAGAATCCGACGCTCGATCCGATTCTTTATGGTGAATTGCCGTGGTTTTCGAACTTCGAGATGTCGCAGATGATCAAGTACGGCATGCCGGGGGTTTGGACGCACGCGTTTGTGGATATGTGGTCGCCGGGATATTTGGGATTCATGTCGTCGAATCACAACGGCATGTTGCGCATGTACGAGACGTATGGGAATGGCGGCGCGAACACGATGCACCGGCATATCGTCGGCGGACCGGGCGGACCGGGCGGCGGCGGTGGGGCTCGCGGGGCTGGTGGCCCAGCCGGAGCTACTGCAGCTGCCGGCGGTGGTCCAACGGGGGTTAGCGCGGCCGAGGCAGGCGGCGGACCCGGCGGCGGCGGCGGACCGACGCAGCGCGAATGGTATCGGCCGGTTCCACCGTATCGGGAAGTCGATTGGTCGATGCGCAACAACACGAATTACATGGAGACGGGCGTGCTGACGGCGCTGGAGATGACGGCGGCGTTTCCGCAGGTGATTCTCGACGACTTCTATAAGAAGAGCCGGAATTCCATTGAAGCGGGCAAGAAGGACGCGCCGTTCGGGTACGTGATTCCGATCAATCAGCCCGACTTGACGCGCGTGGCATTCGTCGTGAATGTGCTGCGGCTGCAGGGAATTGAGATTGGCCGCGCGACGGGCGAAGTGAAGTTGAAAGAAGGAACGTTTCCGGCGGGATCTTTGATCGTGAAGCGCGATCAGCCGTATGGACGGTTGGCGAAGATTCTGCTGGAGAAGCAGGTTTATCCGGATCCGAGTTTACGGACTTACGATGATGCCGCTTGGACCATGGGGCTGATGACGCACACGAAAATCCAGGAGAGCGCGGATCACGCCATTTTGGATGTGGCGGTGGAGCCGGTGGACAAATTCGAGCCGGAAGGAAAGATTGCCGGAGGGGGCGCGTCAGGGAGCAGCTACGCGGTTATCGATAACGGGTCGATGAACATGATCACGCTGCGGTACCGGCTGAAAGACGTTCCGGTGCGGGTGGTGGAGCAGCAATTTAAATCGGGCGATCAGACGATTCCCGCAGGATCGTTTATTGTCGCGGGCGATGCGTATGAAAAGTTGAAGGCGGGAGTGGAGCCGCTGGGCTTGACCGCGATGGCGCTGGCGAGTGCGCCGAGCGTGGCGATGCACGATGCCGATCTGCCGCGTTTGGCGGTTTACAGCACGTGGGGCAGCACGCAGGATGTGGGTTGGGTTCGGTATGCGTTCGATCACTTCGAAGTGCCTTACGATCTCATCTTTAAAGAGCGCGTGAAGCAGGGCGACTTGCGCGGCGCTTATGACGTGATCGTGATACCGAACCAGGGCCGTACCGCGAAAAATCTGGTTTTCGATATCGAGCCGAAGAAACAGCCACTCGCGTATACCAAGACGGATCGGTTCAAATATCTCGGCGATTACGGATCGTCTCCCGACATCACGGGAGGAATGGGCTTGGAGGGTGTCGTGGAGTTTCAGAAGTTCGTCGAGCAAGGCGGACTTTTGATTACGTTGGGAGTTGCGAGCAATTTTCCGGCGGAGTTCGGGATCACGCGGCGTGTGGAGGCGGCGCGCACTTCAGCGCAGTTCTATGCGCCGGGACCGATTGTCGAGGCAGAGGTTTTGCGGCCAACGCATCCAGTTTTCTACGGCTATACCGAAAAGACCATGCCGGTACGGTGGGCGAACGGGCCTTTGTTGACGGTGCCGCAAGCGGATCGTGAAGAGGAGACCCTGATGCGCTTTCCGGGCGGCGATAACTCCGTGCTCAGCGGATTGATGAAGGGCGCGAACGAAATTCGCAATCGCCCGGCGATTCTGGACGTGCCGGTGGGCCAAGGACAAGTGCTCCTGTTCGCGACGAATCCGTGTTACCGGTGGCAGAATCTGGGCGAGTTCCGCATGTTGTTTAATGCGGTCGTGAACTATAACGACTTCAAGCCGAAGGCAGCGCCAAACTCGAGCGCGAGTTCAGCGGACCATTAGAGCCGAGCAGGTAATGGCAAGGTGCCGCTATAATAGCGGCAGACTGCTCAAGAGGTGATTCATGCCCACCATTCTAAAGCTCCAGGAGTCTTCGTCCGCGGGCATTCGCTTCTATCGTAGAGTGCAGGAGAAGTTAGGAACATCCCATATTCGTTCCGACAAAGATCTGCTCGAACTGGTAAAGAAACGGTTGCCGGCCAGCGCGGTGAAAGCTCTTGTACGTGGAGGACTGTCCGACAGCGAGATCTATCGATTGGTTATACCGCGACGGACACTGGCTCATCGTATTTCAAAACACGAGGCATTGTCTCAGGAGGAATCCGACCGTGCCGTGCGACTCGCGCGTATTACGGCTCTTGCCGAGCAAGTCTTTGGCGAATCGGAACGTTCCTGGCGTTGGATGCGACAAAGTAAGCGCCGCTTTGGAGGTCGATCTCCTATCGAACTGTTAGAGACGGAAGCTGGCGCGCGGCTTATTGAGGAGCTCCTTTATCAGATCGACGATGGCATGGTTGCTTGAAAATTTGGCGAATTAGCAACCATGACGCTCTTGATGGAGGCGGGGGTCTTCGCGCATCCGCGCGGTGGCACACGCGAGGCCATCGCGTTGTTTACTGCGCGCCCAATCCGGCAACGGCGCTTCTCGAAGTTCTAGTCCACGCGGAGATTGACTTTGGAGACCTGCCTCTGTCTTTCCGTTTCCTCGAAATAGAAGCTCTTGATGCAATCGTCTCTGAGACGATCGAAATGCAACTACTTCCGGAGAGCTGGGAATCGAATAGCGAGGCCACTCAAAGTGTAGGGGACGAGTGGATCGAGTCTTCGCGAAGTGCCATCTTGTTTGTGCCATGCGTGGTCGTGCCGAAGACGTTCAACATCCTAATCAATCCAATCCACCCGGACAGCGCAAAGATAGCGGTTGCCGGAGTTCACTGGCACTCCATCGACCGGCGGCTGATTGCCTGAGTCTCGCGCTTAAGCACCACCTTTTGGTGGTGGTCAAAATACGATAGAATTGGGGCGAGGAGATCCCGATGAAAACAGAGGCGCCGAATCAGAATACGATCGTCTGGTTTCAGAACCGTTTTGTGCGATTGGGTGATGCGAACGTCAATATTTTGACGCACGCGATGAATTATGGGACGGGCGTGTTTGAGGGGATTCGGGGCTACTACGAGGAAGTGGACCAGGAACTGTTTCTTTTTCGCGTGCTGGAACATTACGAGAGATGGAAACGGAATTGCGGCGTGATCCGCATCGACGTTCCGAAGACGGCGACAGAGCTATGTGACATCACGGCGGAACTGTGCCATCGGAACTCGTTCCGGTCAAATGTGTATGTGCGGCCTATTGCGTATAAGGCGTCCGCGCGGATCGGGGTGGCGGCGGACGATAACGATGCGTATGCAATCGTGGCCATTCCCTTCGGCGATTACTTCGACAGCAGAAAAGGTTTGCGAGCGGGCGTCGTTTCGTGGCGGCGCGTGGAGGACAACGCGATACCCGGGCGCGCGAAGATCTGCGGCGCATACGTGAACAGTGTTCTGGCGGGCGATGAGGCGCGACGCAATGGGCACGACGAAGCGATTTTTCTAACGCAGGACGGGCACGTGGCGGAGGGTTCCACCTGCAATCTCTTTATGATGCGCGAGCGTAAGTTGATAACTCCGCCCGTGACCGATAACATTCTGGAAGGGATTACGCGCGCGACGGTGATGGAACTGGCGCGCAACGAACTGTGCGTGGAAGTGGTGGAGCGCTCGATTGATCGCAGCGAGCTGTATATGTGCGACGAGATATTCTTTACGGGCACGGCGGTGGAGGTTGCGCCAATTGTCGGGGTGGATCATCGGCCTGTGGGGAACGGCGAGATTGGGCCGGTGACGCAGAAGCTGTGCTCTTTGTATATGGACGCGACGCGCGGGCGGATGGCTGCGTATCGCAATTGGTTATGGCCGGTGTATCGCGATGTTCCGGTGGAAGCGATTGCGTGAGAAATGGCCGGTGTTCTTGAAGCCGCAGCCGCCCACAGCGTCGATACGCGATTCGATTGGGGGCATGTCGCGCGCCTGTTTCTTAGATCGAGAAAGCTCGACGATTTAGAAGAAACGAAGTTACTGCCGGAAAAGAAAATCCTGTATCAGTTTTCGGCACGCGGGCATGAGCTGGGGCAAATCCTGCTGGGATGTTTGCTGACGCGTCCGCATGATGCGGCGAATGGGTATTACCGTTCGCGGCCGCTGCTGCTTACGCTTGGTCTGAGCGTAGAAGATGCGCTGGCAAGCGGCATGGCGAAGAGCGGCGGAGTGAGCGATGGGCGCGATATCGGGGTGGTGTTTAACCTGCCGCGCGCAGGTGGCCCTGTCGTTCTGCCGATGGCGGGCGGGGTCGGCACTCAATATACAACCACAGCGGGTTGGGCGCGCGCGATTCTCTATTACCGCGATTCACTTGGCGATGCGTCGTATCGGGATTCAATTGCGGTGGCTTTGGGCGGCGATGGATCGGTGGCGACGAACGGATTCTGGTCGGCGCTGAATACTGCAACGACGCTGAGTTTGCCGATGCTGTTCTACATCGAAGACAACGGGTACGGGCTTTCGGTGCCGGCGACAAAGCAGACGCCGGGCGGAAACATCGCGGCGAATTTAGCTTCGTTCGGCAATTTACGGATATTCGCGTGCGATGCTTGCGATCCGCCGGGGACGTCGCAGTGCTTGTGCGAGGCAGTCGATTGGGTTCGAGGGGGAAAAGGACCGGCGCTGCTGCGGATGACTATGCCGCGTTTGTGCGGGCATTCGGGGCAAGACACGCAAGCATACAAGAGTCAGGAATTGATCGCGGAGGAGCGGAGCAAGGATCCGTTGACCGCGCTGCAAAAATATTTGGTTCCGGGATTGTTCTCCGCAGAGGAATGGATGGAGATGGAGCGGGCGGCGGAGGCGGAGGTGCAGGCGGCGCTCGTGTGGGCGCTGGCGCGACCGGACCCGGATGCTTCGTCGATTCTTCATTACGCATTCGCGGAAACGACGGAGCGCGGCGGCGCACATCATCCGGCGAGCGTGGCGGAACCGGCGCGCATCAACATGTTGACGGCCATTCGCCGGACTCTCGAACATGAATTGAAAGTTAATCCCAAGGTGCTGGTATTTGGGGAGGATGTCGGACCTAAGGGCGGCGTGCATGCGGCGACGATGGGGCTGCAGGAGACGTTTGGAGAAGATCGCGTATTCGATACGAGCCTTTCCGAAGAAGGGATCATCGGGAATGCGGTGGGGCTGGCGCTGGCGGGTTTGAGGCCGGTGGCGGAGATTCAATTTCGAAAATACGCGGACCCGGCAACCGAGCAGCTGAACGATTGCGGGACGATGCGGTGGCGGACGGCGAACCGCTTTGCGGCTCCCATCGTGGTTCGAATGCCGGGAGGATTCGGGAAATGCGGCGATCCTTGGCATAGCGTCTCGAGCGAGGTGACGTGGGCGCATGCGACGGGTTGGCAGGTCGCGATGCCGTCGAATGCGGAAGATGCAACGGGCCTGCTGCGAACGGCTTTGCGCAGTTTGAATCCGACAATTTTCTTTGAGCACCGGGCGATGCTGGATGCTGCGTGGGCACGGAGACCGTATCCGGGCGATGAGTTCACGCTGCCCTTCGGTGTTGCGAAGGCGATCCAGGAAGGCCGCGATCTGACGGTTGTGACTTGGAGCGCGATGGTGGAGCGGTGTGTTCTGGCGAGCGGGAAGACGGGCGCATCGATAGAAGTCATCGATCTGAGGACCATTGTTCCGTGGGATCGCGCGGCGGTCCTTGAATCGGTGAAAAAAACGCGGCGCTGCCTGATTGTGCATGAGGACACGCTGACGGCGGGATTCGGCGCGGAGATCAGCGCGGTGGTGGCGCAAGAAGCGTTTCTGAGCCTGGACGCGCCGATTGAGCGCATTGGCGTGCCCGATATTCCATTGCCGTACAGCCTGCACTTGCTGAATGCGGTGGTGCCCGGAGTGGAGACGATAGCCGCCAAGATGGAAGAGCTTCTCGCGTTTTGAGCGGATAGACGAAATGGCGCTTGTCGACATACGTATGTTTTCCGAGCAGAAGGAAGGGACGGAGTCTCTTATCGGCATCTGGCTGAAGCAGGCAGGCGAGCAGGTGACTGCTAATGAGCCGGTTCTCGAGATCAGCACGGATAAGGTGTCGATGGAGATTCCGGCGCCGGCTTCCGGGGTTCTGAAGGAAATTCTGAAGAGAGAGAACGAGCCGGTCTCGCCTGGAGAGGTGTTGGGACGAATTGAGGAGCGGGACGGGCAAAGCGCTGTGCCGAGCGCAACGGAAGGCTTGTCACCCGCGGTTCGGCGTCTGATTCAGGAACATAATTTGAATCCCGAATCTATTCCGGCGACGGGGCGTGGCGGACGGCTGAGTTATCAGGATGTAGTGGATTTTCTATCGAAGCAGAAACCGGAATCGAAGATTCCGAGCAGGATGGTTCCGCACAGTGCGATGCGGCGCAGCATCGCGGCACATATGATGCGGAGCGTGCAAGCGGCGCCGCATGTGACGGCGGTTTTCGAAGCGGATTTGTCGCGCGTGGTTGCGGATCGGAACGCGCGGCGGGCATCGGGAGCACCGAGCGTGACCGCGTATCTCGTCGAGGCGGCAGTGAACGCGCTGCGCGCCGTGCCTGAGGTGAACAGTAAATGGCACGACGATGGCTTGGAGATTTTTGAAGACTTCAATATCGGGATCGGAACGGCGATTGAAGGCGGCGGATTGATTGTTCCGGTGATTCACCGCGCGCAGAATTTGAACCTCATAGAGATCGCGGCACGTTTGCGCGAATTGACGGAGAAGGCCAGAAATGGAAGGCTTGCGCCGGAAGAAGTGCGGAATGGAACGTTCACGATTTCGAATCATGGCGTGAGCGGGACGCTGCTGGCGGCGCCGATTATTATTCCTGATTCGCAGTCGGCGATTTTGGGCGCGGGACGATTGCAAAAGCGCGCGGTGGTGGTGGACGAGAATGGCACGGACGCGATCCGGGGGAAACCGATGATGTATGTGACGCTGACGGTGGATCATCGCGCTCTGGATGCGCAACAGACGAATGCGTTTATGACGGCATTCGTGCAAGCGTTGGAGAATGGGGTATGAGCGTCGAGGAAAGCGTTTTTCAGGAGAAAATTGACGCGGGAATCAAGATCGAGCCGAAAGATGCAATGCCGGAGGCGTATCGCAAGACTCTGATCCGCCAGATCTCGCAGCACGCGCATTCGGAGATTGTAGGCCAGCTTCCGGAAGGCAATTGGATTACGCGCGCTCCAACGTTGAAGCGGAAGGCGATTCTGCTTGCCAAAGTGCAGGACGAAGCGGGGCATGGGCTTTATCTGTACGGCGCGGTCGAGACGCTTGGGGTGACACGCGACCAGACGATCGAGGATCTGCTGGCGGGTAAGGCGAAATATTCGAGCATCTTTAACTATCCGACGCTGACCTGGGCGGATATTGGCGCGATCGGATGGCTGGTGGACGGCGCCGCGATTATCAATCAAATTCCGATTTGCCGCTGTTCTTATGGGCCGTACGCGCGCGGGATGGTTCGCATCTGCAAGGAAGAGAGTTTTCATCAGCGGCAGGGGTTTGACATTCTCGTGACGCTTTCGCGCGGAACGCCGGAACAGAAGGCTATGGCGCAGGATGCGTTGAACCGCTGGTGGTGGCCATCGCTGATGATGCATGGGCCATCGGATCAGGAGTCTAAGCACAGCGCACAATCGATGCAGTGGAAGATCAAGCTGTTTTCGAACGACAAGCTGCGGCAGAAGTTTGTGGACCAGACGGTGCCGCAGGCGGAATATCTGGGGCTGAAAATTCCGGATCCGGATCTGAAGTGGAATGCGGAACGGGGGCACTACGATTTCGGCAAAATCGATTGGGATGAATTCTACAACGTAATTCAAGGGAACGGGCCGTGCAACCGCGAACGGCTGCAGGCGCGGATTGAAGCGCACGAAGAAGGCGCTTGGGTGCGTGAAGCGGCGGCGGCTTACGCAGAAAGACATGCAAAGCGAAAGGCGGCGGCCTGATGAGCGACTGGCCGTTGTGGGAAATTTTTATTCGCAGCCAGCACGGACTCGCGCACAAGCATGTGGGCAGCTTGCATGCTCCCGACGCGGAGATGGCGATGAAGAATGCGCGCGATGTATATACGCGGCGCAATGAGGGAGTGAGCATCTGGGTGGTGAGATCTTCGGATATTACAGCGAGCAGTCCGGGTGAAAAAGAGCCGCTGTTTGAGCCGGCGAACAGCAAGGTATATCGTCATCCCACGTTCTATGAAGTGCCGGAAGAAGTGAAGAACCTGTAGCGCATGACCGGCGATAACGCGCTATTTGAATACGTGCTTCGCTTCGGCGATAACTGCCTGATTCTGAGCCAGCGGTTGGGCGAGTGGTGCGGCCACGGACCGGTGCTCGAGGAAGACATTGCGGTAACGAACGTGGCGCTGGATCTGCTGGGGCAAGCGCGTTTCTGGCTTTCGTACGCGGGCGAGATCGAGGCAGCGGGCCGTGATGAGGACCAGCTGGCGTTCCTGCGCGACGCAAATGAATTCCGCAATGCGCTGCTTGTGGAGCAGCCGAATCGGGATTATGCGCACACCATGGCGCGGCAGTTTTATTTTGATGCGTGGCACTATTTGGCGCTGAAGGATTTGCAGCATTCGAAGGATGTGCGGATTTCAGAGATCTCGGAAAAGGCACTGAAGGAAGTTACGTATCATCTGGAGCGCAGCGCGGATTGGATAATTCGGCTGGGGGATGGGACGGAAGAGAGCCACGGGCGCATGCAGAGCGCGATGAACGAACTGTGGATGTACACGGGCGAACTGTTCGAGATGGATGCTGTGGATGCGGAGATGCGCGAGCGCGGGATTGGGATAGATCTCGACGCGCTGCGGCGGCCATGGCTGGAACGCGTCGAACAGACGTTTGGCGAGGCAACTTTGAAGATGCCGGACGGAAAATGGATGCAGCGCGGGGGCAAGCAAGGCGTTCACAGCGAGAAGCTTGGCTTCATCCTGACGGAAATGCAATTTTTGCAGCGGGCGTATCCGGGGGCGCAATGGTAGCGACGCGGCCATCAATAACCGAAGTTTGGGGCTGGCTGAAAGAGATTGCGGATCCGGAGGTTCCGGTACTGTCGATCGTGGATCTCGGGATTGTGCGGAATGTTGCCTGGGAAGGCGATACCGGCGAGCTGGTGGTTACGATTACGCCGACTTACTCGGGGTGTCCGGCGATGGAGATGATCGCAAGCGAGATTCGTTTATCGATGAAGCAGCACGGCATCGATCGATTGCGGCTGGAGACGAAGCTTTCGCCGGCGTGGACAACGGACTGGATGACGGAGGAAGCGAAAGAGCGCCTGCGAGTTTATGGGATTGCGCCGCCTTCCGAATTGATCACGATTGGGGCGGTTCGGTGTCCGCATTGCGGATCCGATGCCACCGAATTGATAAGCCGCTTTGGATCGACGGCGTGCAAGGCTCTGTACAAGTGCCGGTCGTGCCTGGAACCTTTCGATGCTTTCAAGCGCCATTGAGCAGACGACTGCGGTCGCGGCGGGCTTGAGCAATTTTTATTCGCTCAGGGTTCGCGCGGTGAAGCATGAGACTCGGGATGCAGTGACGATCACGTTCGATGTGCCGCCGGAGTTGGAAGACAAATTCCGCTTTATTCAGGGGCAGTATCTGACGCTGCGCGCTGTGATCGGCGGCGAGGACGTGCGCAGGTCGTATTCGATCTGTTCCGCGGTGCAGGACCGGTTGCTGCGCGTGGCGGTGAAGAGGACGCCGGGGGGCATGTTTTCGAATTGGATTATTGAAGACCTGAAACCTGGCTCGACGATGGAAGCGATGCCGCCGGAGGGCCGGTTTCACGTGCAGCTTTCGCCCGAAAACCAAAAAGATTACGTAGCGTTTGCGGCGGGCAGCGGGATCACGCCGATTTTTTCCATCATCAAAACGACACTGCTTACAGAGCCGGACAGCAGCTTTACGCTTTTTTATGGGAATCGCGCATCCGGCACGGTGATCTTTCGGGAAGAACTGGCGGAATTGAAGGATCTGTTTATGGATCGCTTCAGCCTGGTCCATGTCATGAGCCGCGAGCATCAAGACGTGGATTTGCTGAACGGGCGCATCACGGGCGAGAAGGCGGAGATGCTGCTGACGCAATTCTGCCGGTTTGAAAGTGTAGACACGGTTTTTCTATGCGGGCCGCAAGAGATGGTGGATGATGTTTCGGCGGCGCTGAAGGTTTTGGGATTCCCCGAAGCACGGATCAAGATAGAGCTGTTTACGGTTAAGGAATCCGAGCGCAAGAGCAGAGCAAGCGCTGCTATAAAGTCGACGGCGGCGGAGTGCCACGTGACGCTGATTGTGGATGGCGGGCAGCAAATCTTTTCGATGCAGAGGGGCGATGAGACGATTTTGGATGCGGCGCTACGGCGTGGAATCGATTTGCGGCACTCGTGCAAGAGCGGCGTATGCGCGACCTGCCGCGCCAAGCTTGTGGAGGGGCAAGTGGACATGGACGCGAATTACGCGCTCGAAGATTACGAGATTGCGCGGGGATTCATTTTGACTTGCCAGAGCTATCCGGTGACCGATCGCGTGACGGTGGATTTCGATCAGGACAACTAATTATCGTGCCAGACAACTTATTTATTCGACATCGGGAACTGCTCGAAAAGGCGGTGGAAGCGATCAACAAGCGCGGTTATTGGAGCGCGTTCGCGGAGATGCCCAGCCCGAAGGTTTACGGCGAGACGGCGAACGAGGACGGCAAGAAGGCATTTGAAGCGCGACTGCACAAGCCGTTCGCTTTAGAGCAGGCGGGGACGACCGGGCAGGTTGGCAAGGAAGAATCGCCGTTTGGCATCGAGCTTGGCATCGCGTATCCGAAGACGGATTTGGAGGCGCTGTTTCCGGCAATTGAAAAAGCGGCAGCGAGTTGGAGGAATGCAGGGCCGGAAGCATGGGTGGGCGTTGCTTTAGAAACGCTGGTCAGACTCAACCGGAGAAGTTTTGAAATGGCGTACGCGGTGATGCACACGACGGGCCAGGCGTTCATGATGGCATTTCAGGCAGGTGGGCCGCACGCGCAAGATCGTGGAGTCGAGGCGGTGGCGTATGCATGGTCTGAGATGAGCCGCATTCCGAAAACGGCTACTTGGGAGAAGCCGCAGGGCAAGAACGAGCCGCTGAGGATGGAGAAGCGCTATCGTATCGTGCCGCGCGGTGTAGCCCTCGTGATCGGATGCTGCACGTTTCCTACGTGGAACAGCTATCCCGGATTCTTTGCGAGCCTCGCGACTGGAAACGCGGTTATCGTGAAACCGCATCCGGGAGCTATCTTGCCGTTGGCGATGACGGTAGAAACCGCGCGACAGGTGTTGGCTGAAGCAGGCTTCGATCCGAACGTGATTACGTTGGTAGCTCATGAACCGGACGATGAAGTTGCGCAGACACTGGCGCTGCGGCCGGAGGTGAAGGTGATTGACTTTACCGGCAGCCCAAAGAATGGCGTTTGGCTGGAGGAGAACGCACGGCAAGCGCAGGTCTTCACGGAAAAAGCGGGAGTGAATCAGATTATTATCGATTCCACAAGCGATTTCAAAGGGATGGTTCGGAACATTGCGTTCTCGCTTTCGCTTTATTCGGGGCAGATGTGCACGGCGCCGCAGAACATTTATGTGCCGAAGGCGGGGATCGATACTTCTGAGGGGCATTTGAGTTTCGATCAAGTGGCGGGCGCGATCGGCGAAGGCATCGGCAAGCTGCTCGGCGATCCGGCGCGGGCGGTCGAAGTGCTGGGCGCGATTCAGAATGAGACGATTTTGCAGCGCATCGATGAGGCCCGGTCGTTAGGGGAGATTATTCTCGATAGCCGGCACTTGGCCCATCCTCAATTCGAGAACGCGCGGATTCGTACACCGCTGCTTCTGAAGGCGGAGGCGAGCGAAGAATCGAAATTTATGCACGAGCTGTTCGGGCCGATTGCCTTCGTCATCGCTACGGAGGACACGGGGCAGAGCATTGCGGTTTCGAAGCGTGGGGCGGTGGAACACGGGGCGTTGACCATGTCGGTGTATTCAAGCAACGAGAAGGTTTTGGAAGACGCACGCGAGGCTGCCGCCGAAGCGGGAGTGGCGCTTTCCTGCAATTTAACCGGTGGAGTGTTCGTCAATCAATCGGCGGCGTACAGCGATTTCCACGGAACCGGCGCGAACCCGGCGGCAAATGCATCGCTGACCGATACGGCGTTTGTTGCGAATCGATTCCGGGTGGCACAAAGCCGAGCCCACGTTTAATAAATGGCGCGCGTGTTTTCGATTGACGGTATTGTTCCGGTGGTGGATGCGACAGCGTACGTTCACCCGACCGCAGTATTGATCGGCGACGTGATCGTCGGGGCGCACTGTTATATCGGCCCGAACGCATCGTTGCGCGGGGATTTCGGCCGGTTGATTCTGGAAGAGGGGAGCAACCTGCAAGATACTTGCGTGATGCATGGGTTTCCGGGGATGGATACTGTGGTCGGAAGAGATGGGCACATAGGGCACGGCGCGGTGCTGCACGGCTGCCGCATCGGGAAGAATGCGATGGTCGGGATGAACGCGGTGATTATGGACGGCGCGGAGATTGGCGAATCGAGTATCGTCGCGGCGCTTGCGTTTGTGAAGGCGAATGATAAGATCCCGGCGCGCAGCCTGGTGGTGGGAATACCGGCAAGAGTTGTGCGCGAGGTGACGGAGGAAGAAATCGCCTGGAAGACGGAGGGCACCGCCATTTACCAGGAACTGGCGGAACGAAGCGCGCGCACTATGCAGGAAGTGGAACCGCTTCGCGAGATTGAGGCGGACCGGAAGCGTATCGCGAAGATCGGTTTTGAGCCGCTCTATAAGGCGAGACAGCGATGACCTATGAAACGATTCTGTTCGATGTTCAGAGCGGAGTGGCGCGGCTGACTTTAAATCGTCCGGAGAAGCTGAACAGCTTCAATGTTCAGATGCACACGGAAGTGCGGCAGGCGCTCAAGGCGATCGAGCGGGATGAGAGCATGCGAGTGCTGGTAATCACGGGCGCAGGGCGTGCGTTTTGCGCCGGTCAGGATCTGTCGGACCGCACGGTTGCGCCAGGCGAGGCGGTGGATCTTGGCGCATCCATTGAAAATTATTATGCGCCTTTAGTGCGGCGTCTGCGTTCCCTGCCGCTGCCGGTGGTGTGCGGCGTGAACGGAGTGGCAGCGGGGGCGGGCGCGAATCTGGCATTTACCTGCGATATCGTGATTGCCGCGAAGTCGGCGAGTTTTATCGAATCGTTCAGCAAACTGGGATTGGTTCCGGACACGGGCGGCACGTATTTTCTTCCACGATTGATTGGAACCGCGCGCGCGATGGGATTTGCGTTGTTAGGTGAAAAAGTTTCTGCGGAACAAGCCGCGGAGTGGGGTTTGATTTGGAAGTGTGTTGAGGATAGCGAATTCGCGGCCGCGATTGAGAAGGTGGTGTCGCACCTGGCAGCAGCGCCGACAAAAGGACTGGCGCGAATTAAGCAGGCTCTCTACGGATCTGGAGAGCATACGCTCGATCAGC
Source organism: uncultured Acidobacteriaceae bacterium (assembly GCA_963808405.1). Classification (GTDB taxonomy): domain Bacteria; phylum Acidobacteriota; class Terriglobia; order Bryobacterales; family Bryobacteraceae; genus Bog-105. The sequence goes on from CAWEFG010000002.1 coordinate 207,248, forward strand.
AACTGGATATGGAGCGCGACTTCATGCGCGAGCTGGGCTATTCGCGCGATTACCGGGAAGGCGTTGCGGCTTTTCTCGAGAAGCGAACGCCGCAGTTCACTGGGAGATAAGTGGCGGCGATCGGGCAAGGCAGTCCAATTGCGGTGATCGGCAGCGGGGCTATGGGCGGGGGTATTGCGCAGGTGGCAGCGGCTGCCGGACACCCCGTGAAGCTATACGACATCAGGGCCGGCGCCGTGGGCAAGGCGATCGATGGAATCCGGAGAGATTTTGAAAAGCTGGTCGCAAAGCAACGAATGACTGCTGAAGCTGCGCAGGCCGCTGCATCCCGGGTTGAAGGCGCGAACGGCACTCGAGAACTGGGCGGAGTGAAGCTTGCGGTTGAAGCGGTAGTCGAGAATCTCGAAATAAAGCGGCAGACCTTTCGTGAATTGGAAAGCGTGGTAACGGACGATTGCATCTTTGCGACTAACACATCTTCTCTCTCGATCACAGCGATCGCGGCAGGATTGAAGCGGCCTGGACGCGTCGTGGGAATGCATTTTTTCAACCCCGCACCGGTGATGAAGCTGGTTGAAGTGGTCAGCGGTTTGGTGACAGATCGCGAATGCGCCGATGTAGTTTATGCGACGGCGGCGGCGTGGGGGAAAAGCCCTGTACACGTGAAATCGACGCCTGGATTCATCGTGAACCGAGTCGCGCGGCCGTATTACGGAGAAGCGTTGCGCTTACTTTCCGAAGGCGCTGCGAGCGCGGCCTCGATTGACGCAATAATGCGCGAGGCGGGCGGATTCCGCATGGGTCCGTTCGAATTGATGGATCTTATCGGCCTCGATGTTAACTTCGCGGTGACGCAGTCGGCGTTTGATGCGTATTTCGGGGATCCGCGATACAGGCCGTCGCTGATTCAACGTGAGATGGTCGAAGCAGGTTTCTTAGGTCGAAAATCGGGGCGCGGATTTTATCTGTACGGCGAAAATGCCGCTGCTCCGGAGATTGAAAGCGAAGCGCCGGTTGCGCACGCTGAAGGCGGACGGTCAGTGCGCGAATCGCTGGCCCAAGGCGGAACGGTCGAGGCAAACGGAGTGAAGATTTGCGTCACCGACGGCCGCACGGCGACGCAGCGCGCCATGCAACCAACGATGGAAAATCTTGTTCTGGTGGACCTTGCGCTGGATTACGGGACGGCGACTCGACTGGCAACCGCAAAAGCTCGCCAGTGTAGTGAAGAGGCATACCGCTCGGCTGTCGCGCTGCTTCAGGCGGCGGGATATACGATTACGCGTGTCCGCGACTTGCCGGGGCTAGTCGTTATGCGCACGGTGCTGATGCTCGCGAATGAGGCTGCGGATGCTGTGAACCAGGGCGTCTGCACGGTCGCCGACTTGAATACCGCGATGCGGAAAGGCGTGAATTACCCGCTTGGCCCGCTCGAATGGGCCGACCGCATCGGTATCGGCAAAGTATGGGCCGCGCTTCACAATATCAGGAGCCACTACGGGGAAGAGCGCTATCGAGTCTCGCCGCTGATGAGCGAAATTCTCTGGAGCAGGAGCAGATTCGATGAATTCCGACTCCAGTGACGCGGCCCAGAAGCTGGCGGAGGCGGTGGTCGAAAAAATGTTTGCGGCGGACGCAGCCTCGCAAAAGATGGGCATGCGAGTTACGGCGGTTCGTCCCGGATATGCGCGGGTGGAAATGAAAGTGCTTCCGGAGATGCTCAACGGGCACGCGACCTGTCACGGCGGCTTCGTCTTCAGCCTGGCTGATAGCGCGTTCGCATTCGCGTGCAACAGCTACAATTTCGCGACGGTGGCGGCGGGATGTTCAATCGATTTTTTGGCTCCGACTTATGCGGGCGACTATCTGGTGGCGGAAGCAATCGAGCAGGCGGCACTGGGGCGCACGGGCGTGTACGATGTGTGCGTCAGTAATCAAAGAGGGGAACGCGTTGCGCTCTTTCGAGGCCGCTCACACAGAATACGAGGGCAATTCATTTCGCCCGAAGCGTAGTCATGGGCGTGCGCAGCAGGAAACGGTGCGAGCTCGAGCCGATCGAGCAATGCAGCCAGGACGAGCTGCGGGCGGTGCAGTTACAGCGGCTGAAGTGGTCGTTACGTCACGCTTATGAGAACGTGGCGCATTATCGGGAAAGCTTCGATCGTGCGGGCGTTCACCGGATGAAGTAAGGCATTTTGAAGACCTGGCGAGATTTCCACTGCTGTCGAAGCAGGACCTGCGGAATCACTATCCATTCGGAATGTTTGCGGTGCCTCGCGAGCAGGTGATGCGGATTCATGCTTCGAGCGGGACGACGGGGAAGCCGACCGTGGTGGGATACACGCGCAAGGACATAGATATGTGGGCGAGTGTCGTGGCACGTTCTATCCGGGCAGCGGGCGGCAGGCCCGGAGACGTCGTGATGGTTTCTTACGGCTATGGACTGTTCACCGGAGGTTTGGGCGCGCATTACGGCGCGGAGAAATTGGGATGCACGGTGATCCCGATGTCGGGCGGCCAGACGGAAAGGCAAGTGCAGTTAATACGGGATTTCCGGCCGGACATCATCATGGTGACTCCTTCTTATATGCTGACCATCTGCGAAGAATTCGAGCGCCAGGGCCTCGATCCGGCGCGACCTCGCTTCAGATGGGAATTTTCGGCGCCGAACCCTGGGGTATTGCGATGCGCAGTGAGATCGAAAGGCGGCTTCGCATCGACGCTCTGGATATCTACGGGCTGTCGGAGGTGATCGGGCCGGGAGTTGCCAGCGAGTGCGTCGAGACAAAAGATGGAGCGGTGATTTGGGAAGATCATTTCTATCCCGAGATCGTCGATCCCGAGACAGGCGGGGTGCTGCCGGACGGCACGCCCGGCGAACTTGTTTTTACGTCGCTGACCAAGGAAGCTTTGCCGGTGATCCGTTATCGGACGCGCGATTTGACATGTTTGCTGCCGCCGACGGCGCGTTCCATGCGCAGGATGGCGGGAATCACGGGGCGATCGGACGATATGCTGATCATTCGCGGAGTGAACGTATTCCCGACGCAGATCGAAGAGCTGATTTTGCAGCAGCCGAAGCTTGCGCCGCAGTACCAGCTGGTCGTTTCGCGCGTGGGTCATCTGGATGAACTGGAGGTGAATGTCGAGCGCGGGAGGGGTCAAAAGAGATTGGGGCTATAGCTGCGGAATTACAGCGGCAAATTAAGGCTTTTGTAGGTCTAACCGCGGATGTAAAGATTCTTGCGCCGGGTAGTATCGAGCGTTCCGCCACCGGAAAAGCCAAGAGAATCATCGACAAGAGGCAGAATTAGACATGAACGACGCTTTTATATGCGATGCGGTTCGTACCGCTTTTGGGCGTTACGGCGGCGCATTGTCATCGGTTAGAGCCGACGATCTGGCGGCATTTCCGATTCAAGCATTGATGACGCGAAACCGCAGTGTCGATTGGGGAGCAGCAGACGATGTGATCTATGGGTGCGCGAACCAGGCGGGTGAAGACAACCGGAATGTCGGGCGCATGGCGGCTTTGCTGGCGGGATTGCCGCAAGAGATTCCGGCCACCACCGTCAATCGTCTCTGTGGATCGAGCATGGACGCGGTGGTCATGGCGGCACGGGCGATTCAGTGCGGCGAGACCGATTTGATGATTGCGGGCGGCGTGGAGAGCATGTCGCGGGCACCGTTCGTGATGGGGAAAGCCGAGACGCCCTTCAGCAGGACGGCGGAGATTTACGACACAACTATCGGATGGCGCTTTGTGAATCCAGCGATGAAGTGCAAATATGGCATCGATTCGATGCCGGAAACAGCCGAGAACGTGGCGGAAGATTTTGGAATTTCCCGCGAAGATCAGGACGCGTTCGCGGCGCGCAGCCAACAGCGATGGGCCAGGGCGCAGGCGAGCGGATTCTTCCATTGCGAAATCGTGCCCATGCGCATAGCGCAGAAAAAGGGTGAGGCGAAGAAGTTCGAGGTTGATGAGCATCCACGGCCCGACACCACGATGGAGGCGCTGCGGCGTTTGAAGCCGATTGTGAAGCCGAACGGAACAATTACCGCGGGCAATGCATCCGGGATAAACGACGGCGCGTGCGCAGTGTTGCTCGCTTCGGAAGCGGCAGCTCGAAAATATGGGCTTACGCCGCGGGCGCGGGTGGTGGGATCTGCGGTCGTGGGGATCGCGCCTCGTATTATGGGATTCGCGCCCGCGCCTGCGGTACGAAAGATTTTGGCGAAGACGAGACTTCAGCTCTCAGATATCGATCTGGTCGAGATCAACGAGGCGTTCGCTGCGCAATCGCTGGCTGTCTTGCGCGATCTGGGCTTGCCGGACGACGCCGAGCATGTAAACCCGGCTGGGGGCGCGATTGCGATCGGCCATCCACTTGGCGCGAGCGGCGCGCGTCTGATCGCAACCGCTGTTTATCAGTTACAGAAGATGCAAGCGCGGTATGCGCTTTGTACGATGTGCATCGGGGTCGGGCAGGGCATCGCGACGGTGCTGGAGCGGTGCTGAGCGTCGTCCTTGGTGTTGACGGAGCTTGGCGCAACAGTACTAAGCTAATTGGCAGGCGACGTCACGCAATTGAAAACGCGACGACGACGTCAGGAGAATGATGGACTCACGATCGAATTGGCGGGGGAGTGTATGGCCAGCAGACTTTTAGCGACGAAGCCGATCAGCACGATAATGGCGGAGGCCGCCGAGACAAGCGAGCATTCGCTGAAGCGGGCGCTTGGCCCGGTGAATTTGATCACGCTGGGAATTGGCGCGATTATCGGCGCGGGCATTTTCGTTTTGACGGGCACCGCGGCAGCCCAATTCGCCGGGCCGGCAATTGTGCTTTCGTTCGTCATCGCCGGTATCGGATGCATTTTCGCCGGCCTGTGTTACGCGGAGTTTGCGTCGATGATTCCGATAGCGGGCAGCGCTTACACTTATGGCTACGCGACGATGGGCGAGATTGTGGCGTGGATTATCGGATGGGCGCTGGTGCTCGAATATGCGTTCGGCGCGGCGACGGTCGCGGTCGGCTGGAGCGCCTTCGTCAGCAGTCTGGTCGGTTTTTTCGGCGCCAAGGTTCCGTTTAATCCGACTCCGTCGGTTTCGCTCTCGCTCTTCGGGCACGCGATTGCAGCGCGAGTGGACATTTTCGCTTTGCTGGCCATCGTGGTGATTACCGTGGTTCTGGTCGTCGGCGTGCGCGAGTCGGCCAACCTCAACAGCGGGGCGGTGATGATCAAGGTTTCTGTGGTGTTGATTTTTATTGGGCTTGCCGTGACATTCGCGTTCGGCCACTGGTCACACATGGTTGCCAACTGGCATCCCTTCATACCGAAGAATCTGGGGCATTTTGGCCAGTTCGGCTGGTCGGGCATCATGAGGGGCGCGGGGGTTGTCTTCTTTGCGTATATCGGATTCGACGCGGTGTCCACAGCGGCGCAGGAGGCCAGAAATCCACAGAAAGACATGCCCTTTGGGATTCTGGGATCGTTAATCATCTGCACGGTGCTTTATATCATCGTCGCTGGATTGTTGACCGGCGTGAAGTCGTACACGACGCTGAATGTCGCGGCTCCGGTTGCCGCCGGGGCAGCGGAGATCGGCGTGCGCTGGGGCATCCTTGTAATCGATCTTGGCGCGATCGCCGGGCTGGCATCGGTGATGCTGGTGATGTTGTTGGGACAATCGCGCGTGCTTTACACCATGTCACACGACGGATTGTTATGGAAATGGGCGGGCAAGATTCATCCACGTTTCCGCACGCCTTATATAACTTCGATTGTGGTGGGGATTTTTGTCGCGTTCCTCGCGGCTTTTTTCCCGATCGCATTTCTTGGAGAACTGGTCAGCCTCGGCACGCTGCTTGCGTTTACCATTGTCTGCCTCGGGGTATGGATTATGCGTGTGAAGCAGCCTGACGTGCCGCGGCCGTTCCGGACGCCGTGGGTTCCCGCAGTGCCGATTGGGGGCATGGTAGTGGCTTTGGCGCTTATGCTTTCGCTCGATGCGCCGGCGTGGATCGGCTTCAGCAGTTGGCTGATCTTGGGCCTGATTATTTATTTCGGGTATAGCCGGAAGCACAGCGCGGTGCAGCGGGCGCTCGCGGGCGGATCGGTGAGACCGGATGCGACGCTTAGCCGTTGAGTGAATCCGGCAAGCGCAGGCTGCTGTGCGCGGCGGATCAGGTATGCCGCAGCGCGCCGTGAACGCTTCTCCGCGTAGCTCGCTGTGCGGGGAGACAGGCCGCCAGCAGACTGGATAGCGTAAGCAGCAGAACTGCTCCGACATATGTTTCAGGATCGCGGAATGAAATTCCATGGAACTCATGCCGAACGATCGACAAGCTGAAATACGTAAGTGGGACAGCGAGACAGACTCCGGCTGCGAGGATTCCAACTGCTTCGAGCAACACCAGCCGGGCGATATCGCGAGGACCGGCCCCCACCGACACACGAACCGCAAACTCCAGCGCGCGCAACGACGCGCCGTACGCTGCCACGCCATAGATACCTACGGCAGCGATGGCCAGAGCAAGGGTCGCGAAGACGCCCACCAGTAAGCTCATCGCACGTTCTCTGGATGCAAACTGCGCCATTCGCGTCTGCATGGTTGCGATGTCATAAGGCGAGATCGCGGGCGCTTCCTTTCGCACAATCTCTTGAATCGCTTGCGCGGACAAAGGGGCGCCCTTTGTTCGCACATAGTAGGTGATGTCCGTCACTCGTCTTGCCTGTTGTGCCGGCGTATAAACCATCGGGGCATTCGCTCGGCGCCAGGACTGATGGTGGTCCGCCGCAACACCCACGACCGTCGCGGACCAGTTTGGATCGAGGCCGTTAAACATTGTTACCGCATGGCCGATGGGGTTTGTTTCACCGAAGAGCTTGTGAGCGAGAGTCTGATTGAGAATGACGACGTCCGGTGTATCGGGGCGATCCCGGTCGTCGAACTCTCTACCCGCAAGAATCGGGATGCCTAGAGTTGTGAAATAGCGTGGACCGACCATGCTCCGCATTCCGCTCTGATGTTTCGCGATCGCATCGGAAGTCGCGCCGGGGATCACGACCGCGGTATCGGCTCCCTGCGGAAACGGCCCTCCAGTGCCGTAGCTGACGGCTTGAACGTTGGCGGTCGCCATAAGTCGACGCTCGATATTCGACCAAAGCATATAAGTGGTTTCGACCGGCGAATGGGCGAGCTTTGCATCAACCGAAAAAACCGATAGATGTTCGGGATTGAACCCCACTGGCACGCTGATCAGGTTGTGGAGAGCCTTCGCAAAAAGTCCCGCGGCGACGACTAACATGAGCGATAATGCGATCTGCGCGGCGGCCAGCGAGCGCCTGGTGAAGGTTTGGGAATGCGTACCCGAATGGGTCAGCGCCCCCTCGTTTAATCCTCCGGCCAGATCGAATCTCGAGGCTTGCCACGCCGGAATGAGACCAACTAACAGTCCGACGAAGAGCACGGCCGCCCAGTGGATTCCGAGCATCCACCCATGCGGTCGGTAAACGAAAGCGCCCTCGCGGTCCATACGCGCGAGATGCACCAGAAGCTCGGCACTCCATCTTGCAATCCAGAGCCCGAGAAACCCGCCCGCTATGGAAACCGCGAGTGTCTGCAGAAACTGTAATCGCATGACTGCTGCCCGGGTTGCGCCTACGGCATAGCGGATGAGTATCTCCCGTCGCTGCTTCACGGCCCTTACGAGCATCAGGCCTGCTACATTGACGGCGACCAACAATAAAACGGCCAACGTCATCCATTGCAGGACGCGCAACGGCTGCTGCCATTCGTCGAGCACCGCGTGAACGCCTTGCGATGCGGGGAGGAGCGAGATGCGCTCACGCGACAACTCTTTCAAGTATTCCGCCGATTGCGTTTTCTGAGTGGCGAGTTCCTGCCGTACGGCGGCATGGTACACCGGCTGCAATTCCGCTTCCGCGGTTGCGCGCGGTAGCCGCGGAGGCAAGCGCAGAAAGGCGTTCAACCAGCGAAGCGCCCAGTCATCGTATCCGCGCCAGCCTGGATTCAGGTCGGCAAAGGCGGCCACCGGCAAATACAACTTCGGCGCCTGCCCCGAAATCAGCCCTGTGAAACCGGGGGGCGCCACGCCAATTACCGTAAAGGGCACTCCATTTATCCGCAGAACGCTGTTCCAGGCGCTCGCTTGCCCAGCGTATGCGTCTTGCCAAAAATCGTAGGACAGCACTGCTGCGAAACGGTCGCTCGAGAACCTATCATCGCCTTTATCGAAGGTGCGTCCGATGACGGCTCGGACTTGAAGGACGTTGAAGAAATTGCCGGTTACAAAATCGGCTAGCAAATGGCGGGGATTTTTGGGCGTCTCGATATTCACCATCTCGCCGTGCCTGGCAATTGTTCCAGTGCCAGAGCTGAGATGTTGGGCGAGATAGCGGTACATGGGCAAGCTGAAGGTCTGAGCCATTGCGTCGCTGTCGGAGCGCCCATTGTGGGTCACGTTCGTCTTGAACGTAAATATCTGCTCGGGGTCCGGTACGGGAAGCTGGGCGTACACCGCCTGCCAGAGCAGCGTGAAGACGGCGGAAGCGAATCCGATTCCCAACGCGAGCAGGAGTACGGAAAGCACCGTGAAGGCCCGCTCCTTGCGCAGAGTCCGCAAGGTCAGCGCAAGCTCTTTCGCCAGCACATCCGCATTCGAATACATACGCCGATTCTCGTATGGGGCTTGTGGCTCTTAGCGACGTTGACGCGAACGCTTCTCCAGGCGTTATTGCTGGCCCGGTGTTTCGCCTGCGCCGCGGGGGCGTTGTCTCGGCTCCGGCTTACCGGCGTCCAAGTCGTTCCAATTCAGGATGGCGTTGAACGCGAGGAAGTAAGTTCCTTGGGTCTGCCAGCGCCAGAAGGGTCGCAGCGCGAACATCACGATGTGGCCTTTGCCAAGCGGCACGTCGACGGCAAGGGCGCGATTGGACAGGTGTTGTCCGCCGGCGAGCGTTCCGGACAAAAGCATGTCGTTAGGATTGGCGGGAAACTGGATGACGACGCGCGGGCGCGTTTCTTCACCGCCGAAACCGGCGGCGCGCATCTGCTGACGGAAATTCTCCGCCTCGGCGGCTTGCCCTTGGGCCGCGGCTGGCTGCAGTTGAGGGGTTGTCGAGCCTTCGTTCGCATCCCAAGGTGAAATGTGAACAGGGACGGCGTTGGGCGTGACGTTCTGGCCTCATGCCTTGGCCGCCCTGACCGCCGAATCCACCACCGCCGCCGCCGAATCCGCCACCGCCGCCGCCCGCCATGCAACACAGGATCCTGATTGAAGTAGACCGGCAGATCTTTACCGTCGTAGCCATAGGCGATGGGGCTCTTCGGGTCGGTAATGATGCCGCGCAGGATCGAGCCGCGCGCGAACAGCTCGCGCCGGATGCTCGACAGTGACGCCGCGAGGCGAGCCCGTATTCGGCCATAAGAGCGGCAGTGGATCCTTCAGTGATCAGCGTGCCGCCTTCGCTGCAACGAATTTCGCAAGCTCGGCCAGACCTTCGATGCCCATGCCGCCGCGGATATCGTCGCTCTGATCGTTGGCGCCCGAGGTTCGGAGTGAGCTCGGTTTTCTTATATGGGATGGGATCGGTGCCGGTCTTCGGAATGCCATTCACCTGCGATTGCGGAGTGCCGCCGACATGCGGGAAAATGATCACGTCGTACTTGGCGCGCAGATTGCCCTCGCGCAGTTTCTGATCGGCGAAATAGGTGTACGGAACGCCGTAGTAATCGAGCGCGGCGCGCACCCAGCCTTCATCCTGCGTTCGCGACCAGGAATGAACGTAGCCGATGCGCGGCACATCCAGCTCGTGCGTCTTGACGGAGGGCGCGGAGGCGACGGCCCATGCCGACAGTCCAAGGTCTTTGATCGACGGCTCGAGCTTGGCGCGATCGGCGTTGGGAATGATGAACGCGCCGGCGCGGAATTTGTGGCCGTTCAGATCGAAGTCATCCTCGGCGGCAAGCATCTTCACATCGGCGTTCTTGAAGCGGAAGGCCATCAGCGCGTTGTCGGTGGTGTGGTCGACGATCAGAACGTCGCCCCGTGCCGTCGATGCCGCCGGGCGCTTTGGCATCGGCGGTCAGCATGGTCATCGGAGATCTGAGAATCGCTCTTGTCGGTGACCGGCGTCAGCTTGACGTTGCGCATGAACTGCATGGTCCAGCCGGTGTCGTCATAGGGACGCGGATTGGCGACGGGATAATTCTGGACGCTGAAGTACATGTCGGCGAGCTTGCGATAGGGCTGGTCGGCGCGAATGATGTAATCGCCGGCGGCGACGTCCACATTGCCCGCTTTGAAAGCGGAGTCGGCCTTCTGAACTTCGAGGCCCTGGCGGCGGAGCGCGTTGACCATGTCGGCAGCATCCGCTTTGCGGCGCTGGCCTGCGGGAATGACCCATGCGTAGGTTGGGCCCGCTTTGCCTTTGTCGACGGAGCGCTTGTTCTTGACCCAGTAATTCTCAAGATAAAGCTCTCTGTTCTTCGCGACCTTATTCAGCGCGAACAGCAGCGCGGATTCCTGAATGTTGGTGTTGTTGCGCGGTCCCCACTTGATGGTCGGGAGCGGTGGATTGGGCCGGTACCATTCGCGGCTGGTGGTGGTGGCGGGCAGGCGCAGATTCTTATTGATGTCGGGGCCGTAGCTCTGCACTTCATAGAAGCGGCCGAAGCAGTTGTGCGTCATGGCGATCCAGAAAAGATAATTGGGAACCCAGCCATCGTAGAAGCCATAGGTCCAGACGCCGGGAACGCCGCGCTTCGCCATCTCCATGATTTCGGTTTCGGCGAGCAGCCACCATTCGTTGACCTGGATGGGATCGAGCGAATCGTTATAAGGGCCGGTGCCGGTGGAGACATAGAGATACGACTGCGCTTCATGCAGATCGTGCAGGATCGTCGGATGCCATTCGAGAAGACTGCTGGGTGATGTTCTGCGTGAGCTTCAGATATTGGCCCATGCCGTCGCGATTGTTATCGTGCTGGACATATTTGCCCCAATACATGAGCGGTGGCCTGGGCTTGCCGGTCTTCTTGCCGTAGTAATAGGTGTCGACCTCTTTCTCGCGGCCGTCGACTTCGACCACCGGCGTGATGAACACGATGGTGTTGTTGCGGATGGTCTGGATGAAGGGCGTCTCTTCGACGATCAGCCGGTAAGCGAGCTCGATCAGCATTTCCGGACCGCCGGTTTCGGGTGAATGGATGCCGCTGGTGAGCCAGTAGATCGGCTTGGCGGTGTGAATGATTCGTCGGGCGTCCTGCTCGGTCGTTTTTCGAGGGTCGGTAAGGGCGGCGAGCATGTCCTTATATCTGTCGAGATGCTTGATGGTCGCTTCGTCGGCAATGGCGAGGATCACCATATCGCGGCCTTCCTCGGTTTGACCGATTTTCCAGAACCGGGCGCGCGGCGAAGCCTTTGCCAGCGCCTCGTAATAGCGGTAGATATCTTTCGCGTAGGTGAGCTCGCCGGGAGTGCCAGGAATGCGTCCGAAGAACTTGAGTGGCGACGGCACCGTATCGGAAGCGGGCATGTGATCCACAAGTTCGGTGGTGATGCGCGGATCCTGGAGGTATTGTTTGATGAGCTTGGTGTACTCCTCGTCGATCTTTTGCGGCGCGGCGCTTTGGGCGCTTTTCTTTTGCGCAAGGAGAGGCGACGCGGCGGGGCCGAAGGCGATGGCAAGCGCGAGTACTGCGCTTGAAACGCTGGTAAGCGAAAGTGATTTAGACATGGGCGCTGATAGCTTCAGATTGTTACTCTTTACGGACTGCATGTCAACCCGCGCATTCGAGTAATCGGGAACCGATGAACACCGATGAACGCGAATTGTTCGATGTGCCGGCCTGGCCTTGATCGCACGTTCACCTCGGATCGGACATCGGCAAAAGGTGTTTCTGGATTTTGCCGAGAGCATTGCGAGGCAGTTTGTCGATAAGGATAAACTTGCGGGGGACTTTGAACGATGCCAATTTCTGGCGGCATTGCGCCTCGACGACCAGCGGATCGAATGATTCTTTTGCGACGACGTAGGCGATCGGCACTTGGCCGCGGATCGGATCCGGCAGTCCGACGACCGCGGCTTCGGCGATCTGTGGCTGTTCCTGCAAGAACTCCTCTATCTCACGCGGATAGATGTTGAAGCCGCCGGAGATGATCAGGTCGCTTTTTCGGCCCGATAGCGTGTAATAGCCGTCTGGCGAGCGTGTCGCCAGATCGCCGGTTCTGAAATAGCCGTTGAGGAAGGCGGTGCGAGTCGCTTCTTCGCGCCGCCAATACCCTGCGAATACGTTGGGGCCGCGCAGATAAAGCTCGCCGGTCTCTCCGTCGTTTACCGGATTTCCATTCTGGTCCAACAGCCGCGCGGAAACGCCCGGGAACGGCAGACCTACTGTGCCCGCCCGACGCTCGCCTACGTATGGATTGCTGAGGTTCATGAGTGTTTCGCTCATGCCATAGCGCTCGAGGATCGTGTGGCCGAACAACTGACGGAAGCGTTCCAGAATATGTGCGGCCAGGGGAGCGGAGCCGGAGATAAATAAGCGCATGAACGAGCCGATTTCAAGCGCTGTTGCCGGATCGGTATCGAGGAGCCGGACGTACATGGCGGGCACGCCGAAGAAGAGCGTGGGTCGAAAATCCAGGAACGTTGCCGCCGCGGATTGATGCACGAAGCGTTCGAGAAGCCTCATGCGGCAGCCGCTCATCAGCCAGCAGTGAAGACCATTGCCGAGGCCATGCACGTGGAACAGAGGCAGAGGAAGCAACAGACGATCTTCGGAGGTGATTTGCCAACAGGTCAGCAGATTGAGAGCATTCGCCGCAAAATTGTTGTGGCTGAGCACTGCGCCCTTCGATGTTCCGGTGGTGCCGGAGGTGTAAATGATGCCCGCCGGCGCGTCGCCATCGAAGTGAACTGCGGGCCGACTATCTTTCGCTTGCGTCATTTCGCGGGCCAGGTCGGAACGGGTCCAGGTCTCGACGTTTGTGTCGATGCGCTCATCCGATACGAGCGCGCGGGGTTCGGCATCGGAGAGAATATGCGAGATTTCGCGCTCGCGATACAGAATGTTGATGGGGATGAAAATGACCCCCAGCTTTGTGCAAGCTAGATAGAGGTCGATCATCTCGACGCAGTTTGCCAGGTACACGCAGAGGCGGTCGTTCCTCCGAAAGCCTTTGCGGATGAGCACGTGGGCGAGCCGGTTGCTGCGCGCATCCAGGTCTCGAAAGGTGTAGCCGGCGCCTTGAAATTCGAGCGCAATGGAATCGCGCCGGCCGAGGAGGGAGAGGTCGAACAGATCGCACAACTTCATAGGTCAGGCCGGAAGCGTTTGGCCTCGCGTTTCCTCACCGAAGGGCAGAATAAAAAGCCCGAGAACGAAGGCAAGGGCGGTGAAGGCAACGGGAGTACCAAGTGTACCGAAGTGGGAGACGGCGGCGCCGACTGCAAAGGTCACGGCGGCGGCGATGAAGCGGCCGAAAGAAGTTGCAAAGGCGAAAGCGCTGGCGCGGCATTCCGTCCGGTATTGTTCCGGGAGCCAGACCGTGAAGACACAAAAGCTTGCGCCGCCGATTCCGAGAAAGAACAGGCAGACGATGAATGGAACCAGGGGCGCGCGTTCGAGGTAGAAGGCGTAGCCGAACCCTAATGCGATGAATGCAGCCATCAGTAGATAGAAGAAGGAAAGCGCGCCGCGGCGTCCCAGGTGAGTAACCAGCCAGGGAACCAGCAGACAGCCGAGAATCGTGCCCAGCGATAGGAGCATGGTGGCACCGGAAGCGAGTTTTGCGCCTGCGAACGTGCTGTAGGCTTGACGCGCGGCGAGCTGAGTTACCGCGCTTGGCACATAAACGGAGCCAGCCCATAATCCCACCATGGAGATGAGCAGGAAGAACGCATTGAGGAAGGTTCGGCGGCGGTATTCGCGCGAAAAGAGCGCGAGAAAAGCGCGGCTCGCAGTCGCGGAGTGGCTCACGCGCCGCTTCCATCGTTCCGGCTCGCGAACGCCGTAGCGGATAAATGCGACGAGCAGCGCCGGTGCTCCGCCCACCGCAAACATGGCGCGCCATCCGTATCGCGCGCCGATGCCGTAATTCACAAGAGCCGCGAGAAAGGTCCCGAAATAATATCCGGTGTGCATGTAAGCGGCTCCGGAGATGCGACGGTTCTCCGGCCATTCTTCGGCGACGAGAACACCTCCAAGCGTCCACTCGCCACCGATGCCGATACCGGAGAGCAGACGACAAGCGGCAAGCTGCCACACGTTCATCGCGAGACATCCCAGAAAAGTAAAGACGGAGTAGCAGAGGATGGTCAGGGTCAACGTACGCACGCGGCCAAAGTGATCGGCGATGGGGCCCCAGACAAACGCGAGGCCCCAGCCGATGAGAAAAAGAGCGAAGAGGATGCCGCCATAGAAGACCAGGTTGTCGGTGCCGGCCTTGAGCCCGGACGCCGGAAGCAGATCGCGCAAGGCGGGGATCAACACTAGCGCGTATATAAACGAATCCATTCCATCCAGCGCCCAGCCGGTCCAAGCGGCCCAAAAACTCCGTACTTGATTGGGGGTCATGCAGGGCGGCACGGAACCCAGAGGCTCGGGATCATTGTGAAAACGATTTCGTCCTTCTGATTGCGCGCGGTAACCTGCAGGCGCACGATCCCAAAATCGCGTGTGGATTTCGAAGGAGCGATCGAAAGAATCTCTATCGCGGCGGTGACGGTGTCGCCGGGACGAACAGGATTGGGCCAACGAAGATCGTCGACGCCGAGGCCGAGCAATGGCGTGTCACCGAGCGGGCGGGCATCGACCATCAGCCGCATGACGATAGCGGCGGTGTGCCAGCCACTGGCAATCAGGCCGCCGAATGGACCGCTGCTTGCCGCTTCGGGATCGGTGTGCATGGCCTGCGGATCGTAGCGTTCGGCGAACTCGATGGTGTCGGCTTGCTCGACGCGCACGGATGCGGTGGGCGTGATCTCAGCAATGACGAGGTCCTCGAGATAGCGTTTGGCGGCCATAACTTTCTAGATTGCCAAACGCGCGGAGTCCCGTGATGGTTTGAACGATGAGGCTGCGATAAGAAGCGCAGCTATTCAGCAGCATGCATCGATGCCCGTTGTTTCGTGCTACCTTTGAAACCGTGCGGGCGTGGCGGAATCGGCAGACGCATCGGACTTGAGAGAAAACTTGGGTGCTCGCCGGGAAACCGGCGATGCAGAACTGCTCAAATTCGGGGAACCCTGTGACATGGCGATCCCGAGCCAAGCCCGGCCCGAGTCAGGCCGGGAAGGTGTAGAGACTAGACGGGCAGCGCCTGACACCCGGAGCCAAATCCGGGAGATGGTGAAGGGATAGTCCAGACCCCAAACCTCATTGCGAAAGCGGTGGGCGGCGGCGAAAGCCGTAGCAGGGTATGAAAATCCGTTGGACCGCAAGGTCCGTGAGGGTTCAAGTCCCTCCGCCCGCACCATACATTCCCTTTACCCTCGCTTCGAAGGCGAAAAGACTGCGGGTCACAACATGCGAGGACCCAGGGGTAACGGGGCAATTTCCGGTCTTCAAAAGCTCGATCGTGCCATTTGCGTTCGAAATCCAAAACTCAATTCGCCTGCGATTACTTTTGATTTTGGTAATCTTCCTCGCTGACTTTTTCCATCGAGTCAACAACCTTCCCATTGAGGGCTTCTTGAATGGCGATGTGCGTCATTGCCACCGTTGGGGCGGAGCAATGCCAATGCTTCTCATCGGGTTCGAACCAGACCACATCTCCGGGCCGGATTTCTTCGACGGGGCCGCCCAATTTCTGAACCCTGCCTGCGCCCGAAGTGACGATCAGCGTCTGACCGAGCGGATGAGTGTGCCACGCGGTTCGCGCGCCGGGTTCGAAAGTCACGCTTGCGCCGCGAGCGCGTGCGGGATCGGGCGCTTCGAACAGCGCATCGACGCGCACCGTGCCGGTGAACCAATCTCCGGGACCTTTCGCAGAAGGCTGCGAGCCAGCTCTTTTGATCTTCACGTTGATGCTCCTTTTGTTAGTTTCCTGCGTCACGGCCGCAGCAGCGCCTTGATCGCGCGGCGCTCGTCCATCGCGCGATAGCGTTCCGCCACCCGATCAAGGGGAAGCGTCAAATCGAAGACCTTGCCAGGATTGATGGTTCCATTCAGGACAAGGTCGATCAGTTTGGGCAGATAGCGCCGGACCGGGGCGGGGCCGCCGTGCAGGTGAACGTGGCAGAAGAACAGCTGCTCGGCATTCAGTTCCACCCCGTGCGGCACGCCGACAAAACGCATGTAGCCTCCGGGCCGAGTGGCGCCGATGGCCTGCATCATCGACTCTTGCGTTCCGACGCATTCCAGCACGGAGTCAGCGCCGATCCCTTTCGTCAGGTCCTTAATGCGGGCCACCGCGTCGTCACGGCGCTCCGCCACGACGTCGGTCGCGCGAAATTCTCTGGCGAGCTTCTGGCGCGTGTCATGACGGCTCATGGCGATAATCCGCTCGGCTCCCATCTGCTTGGCCGAGACCACGCCAAGAAGGGCGACTGCGCCGTCGCCGACAACAACCACTGTGCCGCCGGGCTTTACGTTGGCAGCGTCGGCCGGGAACCAGCCGGTACCCAGGACGTCCGAGCACGCAAGGAGGCTCGGCACGAGGTCGCCGGAGGGCACGCCTCCTGGCATCGGAACGAGCGTCCCGTCCGCCTGCGGCACACGCAGGAACGGCGCCTGCGCCCTCGACATGAACTCACGATGATGTGGAGATCGTTATCCGCGCCGCCATCGATGTCATAGGCCTGGCTTTCGTGGCGGAGGATAAAGTTGCACAGCATCTCGCGAGCGGCGCGTTTATTCGCGTGCTGGAGGATTGGTGCCGGGCTTCCAGGGTTCTTCCTTTATTACCCGGGCCGGCGACAGCAGCCGGCGCACTTTCTGTTTTGATCAATACGCATCGGCTATAGCATCGTAGACATGACCGAGGTCGATGCAAATGCTTGTTCTTGAGGTGGCAAGCGTAGTTGCAGCTACATACGACGGACTTAAACTGCTTTTCGCCGCAAGGCGAGTGCGGATTCAACTCCCGCCCCGGGCACCACAATTCTAAGGGTCGGCTGCAGGTCCTGACCCATGGCATCATGATCCTTTCATTGCGCGTTCGCTATTGAAAGGAATTCGGGCTATCCTTTCAATAGACCGCCTCTATTGAAAGGATCGTTTCGATGGCTAGAATGCCGATTCCGACGGTTTCCCGGCCAACCCGCCTTGGAAAACACGTCACGTGCCGGATTCCCCAAGAGTCCTATCGGGCCTACGTGCCTCGGCCGTTGCCGCCCCATCCGCCAGTAGACGTGTCAGGATTCGGGCCATTGTTAGAAGCGGCGAACCAAGCGTTAGGCCGTCTCGATGGAATCACTCTGGTTCTGCCTGATCCCGAACTTTTCATTTACATGTACGTTCGAAAAGAAGCGCTTCTATCCTCTCAGATCGAGGGTACACAGTCCTCTTTATCCGATCTACTCCTGTTCGAGAGCGATGAGGCTCCTGGAGTACCGCTGGATGACGTTCAGGAAGTCTCGCGATATGTGGCGGCCATGGCGCACGGACTTAAACGCCTTCGCGAAGACTTTCCACTTTCTCTGCGGCTCATTAGAGAAATCCACGAAGTACTGATAAAAGACGGTCGAGGCGGGCATCAGACGCCGGGCGAATTTAGAACGACGCAAAACTGGATTGGGGGTACTCGCCCCGGTAACGCAACTTTTGTTCCGCCGCCGCCCGACGAACTTCAACAATGCCTACGAGACTTTGAGCTTTTCCTTCACGCAGACAACCCTACAATGTCCGTCTTGGTCAAAGCTGCTTTAGTGCACGTGCAGTTTGAAACAATCCATCCTTTTCTGGACGGGAACGGACGCCTCGGTAGATTATTGATTACGTTTCTGCTGTGCGCTGAAGGCGTATTCCGTGACCCCGCGTTCTACCTGAGTCTTTACTTCAAGCGAAACCGCGATCGCTATTATGAACTTCTGCAGGAAGTTCGGATTCAGGGCAACTGGGAGGCCTGGGTTGAGTTCTTTTTGCAGGGGATTCGGGAGACTGCGAACCAAGCTGTTGATACGGCCAGACAAATTGTCGCCCTGCTCGCATCTGACAGGAAGAAAATCGAGGGATTAGGCCGACCTGCGGCATCAGCTCTGCTGGTATTTCATCTTCTGCAGCGGCGGCCGATTATCTCAATCTCTATAGCGGCGCGGGCGCTGAACATTTCAACTCCAACCGTTACGAAATCGATCGAACACCTCATGCGACTCGGCATGTTGAGTGAAGTGACTGGGAGGCGGAAGAAACGTCTCTTCGCATATCGAGAATATTTGGCGCTTCTCAGCCAAGGGACGGAACCCCTTGGGAACAACAAAGCTAATGGAAGCGCACATCGACGAAGCGAAGACTAGATCAGGTTCATGCCGGAAACGCTCTCAGCTTATGACGAAATAGCGGGCCTGTACCACGCCTTGTGGGCAGATTGGTATCTTCCGGCTGCCCTGCCGGCGCTCGAGAAACTGTTTTTCTCATGCGTCCGTCGTTCAGCCCGGGTGTTGGATTTGTGTTGCGGATCGGGGCACGTTACGAAAGAGTTGGTGCGGCGCGGCTACAATGTCACGGGCATCGATTCATCGGCGGCGCTGATCGCTCTCGGCCAAAAAGATATGCCGGACGTCGATCTCCGAGTGCAAGACGCCCGTGATTTCAAGCTCGAATCGCGCTGTGACGGCGCGGTTTCTACTTTCGATTCGATGAATCACTTATTGAGCCTGGAGGAATTGCGCCGAGTCTTCGATCGGGTTCGTGGCGCGCTTCATACGGACGGCCTATTTGTGTTTGATATGAACCTGGAGCAGGCCTATTGCGCGGACTTACGGCAATGGACGGTCGATATACGCGACAACAGCGTTGGTCTGATGCGCGGCGGCTATGATCGCGCGGCCAAACAGGCTACGACTGAGCTCATCTGGTTTGTAAGAAATGCGGAAGCACACTTATGGCGGCAGCATCGAAGCATTGTCAAAGAGCGATGCTATGCGCAGGCAGAGATTTTACAGGGGCTACTCGAGGCTGGCTTTCACGGTTTGGAAGCCATCCCGGCAGAGAATGCCGGCGTAAGCTCGGACCTGGGATTTGGCCGCGTCTTTTTTGTCGCCCGCGCTTAGAATTTTTTACCAGGCACCTTGTTTCGCGCCAAACCACCAGACAACCCCGACGGTCGAAGTATTCTGCTGCTTCTTGAGAATACCGAGTACGTTGCTCAAGAAGAATGGCTGATTCGAGTAATCGCGACGCCACTCGCTGAACAGGAGCAGGCCATCCGCGATGGTGTATTTCGCGGTGAAGGTTGTCTCCTTAAGTGCCTGAGTTCGGCCACTGAACAGACCGCCTCGATCGGAAAGGTACTCGGCTCGTCCTCCAAGGGCAAACTTTGGCGTGAACTGGTACTGCGCATAAGCAGCGCCGCCGTCTGTATGCGAGGGCGATGAATACGTCTGCAATCGTTGGATGACATAGTCGGCTTCAACCGCAAACGCAAGTTTGGGCGTGGTTTGCCATGAGAGATACGTGTCAAAGATATGCAGTTTGCCGTTTGGCGGGTTTACGATGGGCTCGAAGGGAACTCCTTGCTGCATCGGAAGATTAGCCGGAGCACCGCCGTTTGGAAAGAATATCGTATCCGGGTGCTCCTGTCCTAAATAGTAATTGACATTCCAGGTTATGTTCTTCTTGGGCTGAATGGTCAGTCCGAAGAACTGATCTTTGAAGCCGTTGAAAGCTTCGGTCTGTTGTGTGCCATTGACAATCCAGTAATTGAGGGCTAACGCGTCGTTGATCTTGTAATTTGCACGCACGCCCATGTGATAAAAAGGCAGAAAGTTAAACCAGTAAGAGCGCGAGTAATCGATCTGATCTTGGGTGTAGTTGTTTTCAATGCCGAGCGAGCTGGCGAATTTACCGAAATCGACGGTGAGGCCTTTGCCGACCGGGAATACGTAAGTGCCATAGGCCTGAAAAATATTGCGGTAAATATCCGGCCGCGGCTCATTGGCTGGATTGCCCTGAAGAGTTTGGGTTGCTTGTCCATATTGAAAATCCAGGCGAAGCCCGAACCGCTTACCGTTATCGGGATCGGGGGCGCTTTCAAGCACAAGCGCAGCCTGATTGAGGCTGAACGCGTTACTGCTGACGTCGTAGGCGCGCAGGAGGTTGACACGTCCGATAGGGTTATTGAAGTTGTAGGAGTAGTAACCGTCGAAAAGCAGATTGATGGTCGTGCCGCGTAAAAAATCCGGTGCAGTCGAAGGCTTAATCACAGGCTGAGCAACAGCGTTATCGGATGGCGCCGGCGTTTGTGTATCGCTCGGTGCGACGGGCGAAACATCTGCCTGCCGTTGTTCTGTCCGCCTCTCCAATTCATCTACGCGTGCCTGAAGTTTCTCAACGAGCGCTCGCAACTCGACGACCTGTTTGCTGAGGTCGGTTGGATTTTCGGAACCGGAAGTTGGAAGTTGCGCGGCCTCTTGACAGAAAACCGATCCTGCAGCAAAAGACATCAATAGAAAGGACCTGAAAATAGTCATCGTTGTGCTCCGTAACAAGGCGCGTTCGCTATGTTATCCTGCGGGTGTTCCGACGTTTGCCTGAATACGGGGACGTAGTTCAGTTGGTTAGAACGCCGGCCTGTCACGTCGGAGGTCGCGGGTTCGAGCCCCGTCGTCCCCGCCAATCCTTCAACAGTTCGGATCAACCGGCCGGGGCCGCGATTGACTGATTTAGTTGCTCCGGTTTATGTTGCTGTGCTGCAAGTTCGCCGCACTCACAAGGCGTGGTTATGGGGAGACCTCATGACATGGGGAGTTGTCACGGGAGCTGTTGTCCGCGATTGCTCGGCGAGTCTTGGCGTAGTTCGCCCCCGCTACGTTCACCTGGCGCAAATGCCCACGGCCACCGATCGTAGAGCACCTCGTGTCGGATGACTTCATCGCCGTCAATGAGCGGGTATTCAACCCGACGCTCCAAACCGCTCGCGTGCCGCTTGAAACCATCGCGGCGAGATCCTCCGGATCGGTCTTCGTAATTGAATTAGCCATCAGATCGATTGTGCGGCGGGGTTCAGCACAGTGAGCCCCTCTTCCTCGGCCGCGCGCAGGAGCTGATGATCGGAGCAGCCGAACCAGGGCCGCTCATTTAATCTTGAGCGCAATGAAAGGCAGCCCGCTAATTGCACGGCGTCGTAAGCCTTGAGGGGGTGCCGGTCGAGGAGCGCGGCCGCTTCCTCAATCACTGCCTCCGTGACCGGTTGCACCAGATAGATGTTTTGCATGTGCTGTGCCATTCTAGCGATCAGCGCCCGCGCCGTTTGGTGCGACAGGTCGCCCGCTCGCTCACGTTGCTTGACCGCGGCCCGGAATTCCACACGCGTTAAACCAAGAATTGCTAATGTGTGACCGCTTGAAGGGCTGGCCAGCCGTATCATCTGCTCAGTGCCTGGTTCCCGCACGTAGAGCTTCACTAGGGCGCTCGTATCCAGGTAATAGACGCCCAACAGCTATCTTCGCTCGCGCAAAACGGTTTCCGAGAGAGGCTCGCCTGAGATCGTAATTGGAGCGAAGGCCGAGCCGAACCGCGACTCTTGATCCAAAATCCTGCGAACTTCGGCTAATGGCCTATTGACCCGGATCCCTGTAACCGGATACTGCGGGTTCTTAGGATTCGCCACCTTGCTCGTCAGAATCCAGTTCCTGCTGATGGCATCGGCCAGGATGCGCTGCCGGTTCTCCGGCGCGGTCGCCCAAGAAAAGCCCTCACGAGGCAAGTATGTATCACGGAACCACTTCAGCGAAATGAAGGGGAGCTTGGGATCATCCTCGGCAGTCGCTAACGCCAGTACTAATCCGCGCATCGGATCTTCCGCGCCTGTATAGCGCGGCAAGGCATCCGGACTCGGCACACGAGCGGCTTGAATGTCCGCGGGATCGGCTTCTCGGGCCGGAGACACATCGTATGAGATCGAGACCGAGCCTGACTCAGGCGACCAGGTGCTGGCCGGCGCATTCCGCCGGATCTGCCGATTGGTCTTGACGTGGCGAAGGGAAACCTTCGCACGCTCTCCATCGGGCGGCGTGAGCCTGACCAGCGGCTTAAGGGCATCCGGGAGCTGATTTGTAAAGCCGGGGAGAAGCCGCAAAGCAGTCTCAATTTCCAACTGCAATTGCAGAATCGTTTTTTCCCGACTGTTTGTCTCCATATTTAGCTGCGAGCGATGCGCGAGGACTGAAACTTGGATGTAAAGTACCTCAATTTATAGTTATATTATAATAGCCAGTAAAGTCAAGCACAATCGTTTGCTGAGGGATACTAAGAGCATGACCCCGGGACAGCCACAGCCGAAACTCCAACTCACCACCACTTCGGATTACCGCGAGAGATATGCCAATAGCGTGCAAGTGCGGGTCAACCTGTGGGATTTTTTCCTGATGTTCGGCACCATTAATCAAACCGCGCCGGATGCGGTTACCATTCAGAATTTTCAAGGCGTGTATTTGAGTCCGCCGCAAGCCAAGGCGCTCTCGAACGTGCTGCAGCAAAATCTGAAACAGTACGAAGCGGCGTTTGGTGAAATCCGTTTGGAAGCGCAGAATCAAGGCGAGATTATTCAGTAGGCCCGGCGGATGCCACCACAGCGCCGCCCGTCCACGCAGAAGCTGCCCAAGACTTCATTGGCGCATTCGCGGCCACATCGAAACCATCCTTTCTACCTGGTTCTTTTCTTTTTCATTTTTGCGGCGCCCTTGTTCGCGACTCATTTGACGCTGCTTAGATTGCCGTTTTTTTGGGATGAGCAGGGCCAATTCATTCCGACTGCACTCGACCTGCTTCGGACCGGAGCCTGGGTGGCCCATTCGACAGTTCCGAATGTTCATCCGCCGGGCGTGGAAGCGTATCTGGTCTTGTGGTACAAGCTGTTCGGGTTTTCGATTCCGCTTACCCGCATCGCGATGTTATTGGTTGCAGGAGCGGGTCTGCTGATTACCTTCTTATTGGCGATCGAGCTAAGCCGCGGAACGCAAGGCGCTCCCGCATTCCTGCCGCCGCTGTTTCTATTGGCCTCTCCGTTGTTTTATACGCAGAGCATGATGGCCCAGCTGGACATGCCCGCAATGGCGCTTACCGTACTGGCGCTGTTGCTGTTTCTTAAGAAGAACTATGCGGCGGCCGCGATGGCGAGTGTCGCGCTTGTGCTGGTGAAAGAAACGGGTATCGTCGTGCCGTTCGTTTTTTTCATCGCGTTGGTAGGCCGGAGGGATTGGAAACGGGCGACGTTCTTCGTGGCGCCTGCGGTCGCGCTCTTCGCGTGGTTACTGCTGCTGCACAAGTCAACCGGCTATTGGCTGGGCGATCCGGGCTTTGCTCATTACAACGTCGCGTATTCGTTGCACCCGGTTCGTATGGCGCTCTCGTTTGCTCGTCGCATCTATTATCTCTTCTTCGCGGAATTTCGATGGATCGGCACCGTCGTTCTGGTATACGCCATTTCTAAACGCAGGCTCTTCAAGAGCGCTGCCTGGCGAATGGCGCTGGCAGTGGGTGTTGCGAATTTGGTGCTTGTCTCCGTGCTGGGAGGCGCGGAATTGGAGCGTTATTTATTGCCAGTGCTTCCCATTTTCTATGTCGCTGTGGCTGTCGCCTTGACGTATACGCCGAAATGGGTGGGCATTGCCGCAACTGCGGCACTGGTGGCGGGACTGATCGGAAACCTGTTCTGGAATCCGCCTTATCCATTCCCGTTTGAGAACAATTACGCGATGGTCGACTTTGTCCACCTTCAGCAAGCCGCTGCAGGATTTGCCGAGCGAAATCTGAATGGCCGCACTATTGCCACCGCTTGGCCGTACACCGCCGCGCTGAAGAGTCCCGATTACGGCTTTGTCGACCACAAGCTGAAGGTGATCGAGACCAATGATTTTCACGCCGCTTCCATTCGCAAGCTGCCGGCGACCAGCTATGACGCGCTGATCACCTACACGCGGACCTGGGCGCCCGCGAACGGAGTGATCTCCATCGCCCTTGTGCGCCGCTTCCTTAGCCACTTCTATCAATGGGAACCCGACATCACGCCGGAGGAATGCGCGCAACTAGGCCTCAGCGAAGTAATATCCTGGAGCCTGCGCGGGCAGGAGATCACGGTTTATGTGCGAGGACGATTACCGGCCGGTTCGCGCGTCGCGCTGCTATAAACCGGCCCAGATGTCTTTCAGATCGAGAACAAAACCTGCAACAACACCTTCGCCGCTCAACTGATCGGGATTTACCAAGACTTGCGGTTCGGCACCGGGCCGATAAATCGTCGCGCTTCGTTTGTCCGGATCGATGAGCCACCCAAGTTGCACGCCGTTCTTTATCCATTGCTGCATTTTCAATCTCACCTGTGTACGCCGATCGCTCGGTGATACGAGCTCGACGACAAAATCCGGACACAAGCGAGGGAACTTCCGCTTCTGTTTGGGAGATAGCTGCTTGATGCGCTTCCATTGCACCCAAGAAGCGTCCGGCGAGCGAGCAGATCCGTCCGGCAGAATGAATTCTGTATTCATAAAAGCGGCGCCGCGCCTGTCAGCTTTGGCCCAATTCCCTAATTGTCCGGTGATTTCGCTGTTTCTGAAGCCGCTTTCAACGCCTGGAGCGGCCATGATGATCACGGAGCCATCGGACATCCGCTCGATCCGGAATCCGTCGAACTGTTGGCAGAAATCATAGAACTCGTCGTCGTTCATCATAGAGGGATACAACGCGACTGGCATCGATTACTGTCCCAATTGCAGCGGTTTCGCATAGCCTGTCATTTCTAGGTATCCGACGCCTTGCACTGGCTCTCGATGAATGCGTCCGCTATATGTCACCGCGCCTTCCCAATAGGCCGGGGACACGCTACTCCTGCTGAACAATTCTTGATCCTGGAGGACAGTCTGCTGGGAGAGGTCGAGGTCGAGCGATGGTATTGAAATTTTCCATGCGAGCGGATATCGCGCGCCGGATGCCGGGCTTCGCCACGGATCGCCGGGAGTCAACAGAAACTGTGACGCGTTCAGAAAGTGTGCGCTGCCATGCGCATCGACGTAAGTTCCGGACAAGTATGGATCCGGCTGGCCGGATTTGCTTCTGAGACGATACAGCATCAGCTCTTCGTTGTCGGTCAATTGGATGGCAAACCAATCCCATCCCACAAGCGTGTTGTCCGGCTGTTCCGTGAAGAACTCGTGGTCCATCCACGCGAGACCACTCAATCGCATGACGTTTTCATTCTGTTTCAACTCGCCGGTTGCTCGCAGTCTGGTGAAAGAAATGTAGTGCGAGGCCTCACCGG
This sequence comes from uncultured Acidobacteriaceae bacterium, assembly GCA_963808405.1. Classification (GTDB taxonomy): domain Bacteria; phylum Acidobacteriota; class Terriglobia; order Bryobacterales; family Bryobacteraceae; genus Bog-105. The sequence continues at coordinate 232,699 of CAWEFG010000002.1, forward strand.
GCTCTGGGCCTTTCTGGCTTACGCCATTTTGGCCGTTGATGACGAATGGCTTTTCGGGATTTAAATCGAGTTTCAACGTGAAGCGGTCAGAAACCGCCTGCAGCTCTTGTTCTCCATTCACAAGCGATACCCAGCGGACTTGCCAGTTCCCGTTCCAATAGCGCTGCTGGTCGGCACTTACACCGGCCAATCCAGGTCCGGCGCGATTCAGGCGTTCTGCGTCATAGAACTTTTGACCATCGATATCGCTCAACGCAAAATGCGCAATATAGATCTGGTCAGGCCGCCATGTATCGGTCGAACTCGCAGCCTCTTGCTTTGTGAGTTGCATAGCCTGCCGGAAGAACGTTAGTTCAAAGCCGAAGCGATGGCCATCGGGAGCTCGCAAATTGCCTGTGTAGTACCACCATTCACTCTGATAATCGGGATGGCTGAAGTGATCGCGCGGGAACTGGTAATCATATCCGGGTAAAGCGGTCTGCCATTGCGCCGCGAATGTTATCAACACAAACGTGAGCAGCGCGCTTACCAATCTACTCCTCATGAATCACCTCGATAGGGTTCATGCGTGTTGCGGTCCTCGCCGGATAGAGGCCGGCCAGTACGGTCGCGATATAAACGCCAGTCAACGCGGCAAGCAGTAGGGCAATGGGCCAATGGAACTGAATGGTCCAGCCAAAGGATTGCTTGTTAATCACGAAAATCAGAATCAGCGACAGCAGAGTGCCAAGCGCCAAGCCGATGCCGTTCGCCAATAATCCCAGCAATCCCGCTTCGCATAAAACGATGCGGCGAACCTGAGATTGCGCGCCGCCGAGGAATCGCACGAGCGCAAATTCACGGCGCCGATCGATCACCATGGCGAGCAGAGCTCCGGCAATTCCCATGACAGCGACGATTACCGCGACCGCTTCAAGCGCATAAGTAATACGGAAGGTGCGATCGAACACCGCAATACCGCCGCGCCGCAAATTGCTGTTGGAGGACACCATTACCGCGTGGCCGCTGATTGCTGCGTCGATTCCACGCCGCACCTGTTCCGGATCGGCGCCTGCTTTCAGATAGACCGCAATGTTCGATGCCGCGGGATCCGGCAAATACTTCAGAAGCGTATGGCGGTCCAGCACAATAAATCCGCGCTCGGTCGAGTAGTCGTAGTAAATTCCCAGGACTCTAAATCGCCGTAGGCGGCCGGCAAGTGGAAGCTGAATGGTGCTTCCTACGCGCACGCCATGCTTATTGGCGAATGGCTCGCTCACGACAGCGTAGTCTCCCGTCGGAAGCTTCGACAAAATATTTTCACGATTCTCTCCTGGAAGAAATAGCGTGCTTGCGGAACTCTGAATTCTGCTGGTCTCGCCGCCGGCAAGGGTAGCCGGCAGACCCTGATAGGAGATTGGATAAGCGCGAAAGCGATCCACCGCGGCAACACCCGGGATGCGCTCAATTTTGTCGGCGATGTCCGGGTCTAATGTGGGGTGGCGATCCACTGCCGAGGATCCTGCCGGCCGCAAATAGAAATCTGCCTTGAGCTGGTTGTCCATCCAAACCCAGACCGTCTCGCGAAAGCTGCCGACCATGATGCCCACGCTTGCCGTCATGGCAACCGCGGTTGCCAAAGCAGCGGTTAGAACGGAGGTTCGTCCCAGCGATCCTCTGAGCGAACGCATGGCCAATAAAGCCTCAACGCCAAGGAGTCTTTCAATCGCGCGATTCGCGATTCCGGCAAAGAATGCGACGATTGCCGGGATTGCCGCCGCCGTGCCGGCGATCAACGATATTGCAGCCAAGTACGCAAATAGGGGTTGCCGATGAACCGGAGGTAATTGGCACAGTGCAAGCGCGGCGATCAGCATCACGAGCGCCCACACAATCAGTCTGCGAGAATGTGTGGCTAGGGCGTACTCTTTGCGACCTCGCGCCATTGCATCTACGGGTGTGACACGCGATGCCTCCAGCGCGGGCGTGAGCGCGGCAAAGATCGAGACGGCAAGGCCCAGGGCAAGTCCGGTGAGAATGGCGCCAGCGGTAAGCTGCACAGGCCCTGGCTGACTGCTGACATAGAGGGACTGAACCGTTGTTCCGATTAAGCGCACTGCCCCACTCGCCATGATGCGGCCGATCGCCACGCCGAGCATGCTGCCCACGATCGCCAGAAATAGAGCTTCTGAGAGAAAGGCATTCGTCACGATTCTTCGGGTCGCCCCGAGCGCTCGCACAATTCCGATGTCGCTTCTCCGCCTGACCACTGAAATCGAGATGGTGTTATAGATCAAAAACGCGCCGACGATCAGAGCGATGTAGCTAAGCACTCGAAGATTCCAACGAAACGCCGCCAGCATTTTGCGGTTTTCATCCGTGCGAGAGCCTTGCGCCTCTACTGTCAGGGATTGCGGAAGTTCACGGACCAGCAATTGCCGCCAGTAATCGGGGGAGCGCCCGAGTGGAAATCGCACATCGATGCTGTCGAGCTTTCCTATTTTGCCGGTCACCTCTTGCGCGAGCCCGATATCCGCTACGATCACGTTCTGCTCGCCAACGTCGCCTTCCCGCGGCTTTAGAACGCCCGCTACCGTGAACTCATGCATGGCATCGTCGATCAGTAATTTAACGTGATCGCCGCGATGTAAGCCGAGCGCGCGGCCCACCCAGATCGCATTCCGCACTCTGGGCTGCGAACTCGAATTTCCTGAACTGTCATTTTCAAATCCCTGCTCGGCTCGGTTCCCAATCAGATCGAGACCTAGAAAAGGCACCGCCTCACCTTTACCGTTCACCGAAGCAAAGTCTTCGATGCGCGGTGTGAAATTGAACGCATACGGCAGTTCGACCAGGCGGCCCAGCACCCTTTCATCCACTCCGCCAATTCCGGCTATCATCAAGTCGCTCTTGCCCATCAAAGCTTCGAGCGAGGAACGAAAGCTGCCGGCGGCCGCTTGACCGGCGAGATCGATGGCGATCACAACGCCGACACCTAAGGCGACTGCAAAGACGGTGAGCGCCGTACGAATCGGCTCCTGTTTCAGCGGCCGCAGAATCAAACGCGCGAATAGCAGCCAGCCGGTTTTCATCGCAATACAACTGCCTCTTCCATGCGCCCGTCGCGCAGGCGAACCATTCGATCTGCCGACGAAGCGCTTTCAACGCCGTGTGTCGCCACGATCAGAGCGACCCCAAACTCCTTCGCCGTTCGCCGCAATAGTTTCACAACCATCTCACCGGTTACCGAGTCGAGGTTTCCGGTAGGCTCATCCGCCAGCAATAGGCGTGGATTATGCGCCAGCGCCCGTGCGATCGCTACACGTTGCTGCTCGCCGCCGGAAAGTTGATGCGGGAAACGGTTGGCGTATTCCTCCATCTCGACCCACCGCAAGCACTCCCGCGCTCTCTCGCGCACCTTGCTTTTGCGACCGAGCAGCAGGGGCAATTCCACGTTTTCCACTGCCGTGAGGGTGTGCAGCAGTTGAAAGGATTGAAAGATAAATCCCACCTTGTCGCGCCGCAGACGCGTAAGTCCCGCATCGTCCAATTCTGTGGTCCGTTGCCCATCGAGCAGCACCTCGCCGGATGTAGGGAAGTCCATGGCGCCGCATAAATTCAGCAGCGTCGATTTGCCGCATCCGCTTCTGCCCACCAGCGCAACGAAATCGCCCCCGGCAACTTCCAGCGAGACATCTTGGAGCGCCAGAACCGGTGCACCTTCCGCCTGGTACATTTTCGAGACGTTCCGAAGTTCCAGCAGCGCCATGCTCTTTCACCATCGCATGCGGCGCGCTCCGTTACACTCGGAATGCGTGGCTAAGATTCTCGTCACTGGCGGAGCGGGCTATATCGGTTCGCACACCCGTTATTTCTTGCAAAAGCAAGGTCACACCGTTGTCGTTGTCGATAATCTCTCGCGCGGCTTCAAAGACGCCGTTCCCGAAGATCTCCTCCGTGTGCTCGATGTTCGCGAGACGAACGAGATGGCGCAACTACTCGCCGATGAGCGCATCGAGGCGGTCATCCATTTCGCGGCTTACATCGCGGTGGGCGAATCGACGCAGGTTCCCGAGCTCTACTTTTGGAATAATGTCGGCGGTTCTTCATCGCTGTTTGAAGCCATGCTTCGAACTGGCGTGAAGCGCATCGTTTTCTCTTCCACGGCGGCGGCTTACGGCATTGCTCGGCGCGTGCCCATCCCGGAAGATGAACCTTGCGCGCCTATCAATCCTTATGGTGAATCGAAGGTTGCGGTCGAGAAGATACTCGAGTCGCTCGATCGCTACAGAGACTTCCGCAGTATACGGCTGCGTTATTTCAATGCATGCGGCGCCGAGCCCGAAGCAGGCTTGGGCGAGCGGCACGATCCGGAAACGCATCTGATTCCGCTGATCCTGCGCGCGATTCAGACCGGCAAACCAGTGACCCTCTTCGGAGACGATTATCCGACGCCCGACGGCACCTGCCTGCGAGACTATATCCACGTCAGCGACCTTGCCGAAGCGCACATTTTAGCGCTCGATCACTTGTTGGCAAATGGTAAATCGGACGTCTTCAATGTCGGCACAGGATTGGGTCATTCGGTAAAGGAAGTCGTGGCCGCGGCCGAACGGGTTACCGGCGAAAAAGTGCCCTACACCGTCGGTCCGCGACGTGAAGGCGACCCGCCGAGCCTGGTTGCCGATTCGCAGAAATTACAGCGCAGCCTGAATTGGCGGCCCGAACGAGCCGATTTAGATCGGATTGTGGCCGACGCCTGGCAGTTTGCGCAAAAGCACGCGTAGCCGGCCGCAAATCGGAGCGAGAATATACCAGTTGTGTGCCGACTCGTTTGCTAGCGAATGAAGCCGAAAGTTTACAAACGAGGACACGCTTGGATTCTCTGGATCCCGGGTATTCGCGTCTATCGCTTTACTACGTGGGACAGCGCGATTCGATATGCATTGGATCCGCAGGCGCGCGAGCGCTAGGAATCGAGCGAAAGAGCGCCTTAAGCCGCTAGTATCCCCCGCATCGCGCGCGCGTTGAAGCCCGGGAAGACGGTTGCGACTTCGCGATTGCCCATCTGTTTCATCACCAGCTCGGAAAGCACGGTGCGGAAATCGGTGGTCACGTTCAGGTCGCGCCCTTCGTAAAGCTGCTCCTTTTCAAGACCTGGCCAGTCGCCGTACACCTTGCCGCCGCGCACATTGCCGCCGAGCGCGAACATCACATTCGCATGACCGTGATCTGTTCCGCGATCGCCGTTTTCCTTGACGGTGCGCCCAAACTCGGACATCGTGATGATCGTGATATCGGCCATCCGGTCGCCCATGTCTTGCGAAAACGCGGCCAAGGCATCGCCGAAATCGCGAAGCAAATTCGCCAGTTGTCCCAGATGAGGCTGCGCCCCTACCTCATTGACGTGCGTGTCCCAGCCGCCCACATCCGTGAAAGCCACTTCTAACCCGACATCCGCCTTGATGATTCGCGCAATCTGCTGCAGGCCTTGTCCCAGCCGCCCACCCGGATATCTGGCGTTGTTCGCCGGCGTGTAGGGCGTCTTTTGAATCGACTGCATGATCTTTATCGCGTCGAAAGTCTCGCGGCCGGTGCCGTTCAATACCTGATCGGCCGAGGCGCCGTACATACTTTCAAACGTAGATGCCAGTTGCGCATCCTTCACTTGAAAGTCATTGACGTTGGTGATGGCGAGCGCTTCGTTCTTGCCGCGAAGGGTCCGGGGAAGATCCGGACTTAGGCTGACCGCGCGCACAGGCGATGGCTTCGGCTCGGGCTTCATCGCGCGATTCAGCCAACCGTCATAGGTCGCCTTTAGACCCGGCGTGCCCGATTCCATATAGTCCTGCGCGTCGAAATGCGAGCGCGTGGGATCGGGAGAACCAACCGCTTCAATGATGGCGAGTTGCTGCCTATCCCACAAGGGCTTCAGCGAGTGCAGCGCCGGATTCAATCCGAAGTGACCGTCCAAATCGATGACTGATGTATCCGTGCCGTCCGGCCGCGGAATGGCCAGCGTGGGACGAAGCGCGTAGTAAGCAGGCTCGCCGTGCGGCACCACCACGTTCAAACCATCGACAGCGCCCCGCTGAAAAATCGCAATGAGGATTTTCTTGCGTTCGCCGGGCGCATCCTTGGCGTAAACCGCGCGGGAGAGCCAGGTCGGCACCGATCCCATGCCGAACATCGCTACCGCTGAACTCTTTAAGAATAATCTGCGCGAAGGCATTGTGTACTCCTGATTCTCTGCTTTTCTTATCGGCGCTGAAACTCCGGCGACCCGATCACCAGGCCCGCCACCACGCTGGGCAATTGCGGTGGACCCGCTTTCGCGCTTTCGGCCAGCTGTTTCTGCAAATCCGGATTGTTGAGCGCTTTCTCAATCGCAGCGCTGGTCTGCGCGCTTGGATTCTGTTCGAGAATGGACCGTGCCAAATCCATTGGGTCCTTCTGCGCCATGGTCTCCCACGCCGCGATATCCACCTTCACGCCCGGCACGCGATTATGTGCTAAAGCCAATCCGAAATTCATGCGTTCCAGCAATCCGGCCGAGCTCACCCACTCGGCATTCGCGCTCGAATAACCGGTTGGCTCTTGCTTACGATAAAGCGGCTCGCCCAACTTCTGAAGCTCGTTGCCCAAGACGAACGCCGAGGTCACGTCCGCGTTCGTCGCACGGATCGCGCTCACAACCATTTCCAATGGCTCTTTCACCTTGGCGTCATAGGCGCCCTGGGACCAGAATTCAGGCGAGGAAAACATGGTTGCCATCACCTGGCGGAGATCGCCATCCGTGGTGGTGAATGTTTCCGCCATCCGGTTTACAAGCGACGGCGGCGGATTATCGGCCACAAAGCGTTGCGCCAGCTTCAGCGAGATGTGATGCGCGGTCGAAGGGTGATGCGCCAGAATCTCGAGCACCTTCATGCCGTCATTCATTCCGCCGCCCGCTGGGATCACGTGCCCCAGAACGACCTTCTGCCCTTTGTCGTGGACTTTGTCGTTGTATTCAAATCCGCTGCCCTTACGCGGACCGGCAATGGTCCATCCGGTAAAGCAGCGCGCCACTTCGATGACATCCTTCTGGGTGTAACCGCCATCCACGCCCAGTGTGTGCAACTCCAGCAACTCGCGGCCGTAGTTCTCATTCAGCCCGCGCTTGTTCTTCTGATTCACCGGCCGGAAACGCCGCTGATCGGCATCCGGCGAAACGGATTGCCAGTTATCCAGATAGAACAGCATAGCCGGGCTCTTGGCTGTTTCGAGAAGCAGGTCGTAGAATTTCCCGAAAACGTGCGGCCGGATCGCTTCACGCTCATAGGTGGGGATCATGAAGCGGTCCCCGCCCTTCCCGAAGAAAACGTTGAAGTGGTTATACCAGAAATCGACCAGCAATTCCTGCAGTTGATGGGTGCTGTAGATCGCTCGCAACAGCTTTCCTTCCGTCAAGTCGGTTGCGACGACGTTCTGCGGATTCACCGAAAGCATCAATTGCCGGCGCAGGTCCACTGGGGCGAGCACGAACAACTGCTGGCGCTGCTGGGGACGCAAGGCCCACACGAAATCGAGCCGCTTCTCCGGCGGCAGCGAAGCCAGCAACTCCCTCTTCTCGTCGGGTTTTCCAAATCGAAGCGTGTTGATCTGCTCGGGAGTCAGAATATCCGTGAGCTTGATCTTCAGATTCAGGTCCGAATCGTCATTTGGATTCTGAGCCGCCTGGCTCTTCTGTTCCGCCCCAGGTTTTTGAATATCGGCTTTTTGCATATCGGCCGGCGTGTTCAGGTTCACGGTGCCTGCGGGCGCACCTGGTAATTGGGTGCCGCGCGCCGGAACCGCGGCGGGATCGGAAGCGGCATCGCGCTTTTGCAGATATCGATCGGCTAGCTTAACCACGATTGCCCGCAATTCCGGATCTTCGGGCAAAGGACTGCCGGCCGCGCGCCACGGCGGCAATCATCTGGGGCGGCGGATAGTGAATGTAAGTGTCCCGAATGCTCATCCGCAGAGATTCGAGCGCGCTCAAGCGCTCCATTAACATCGGATTTTCCGGCACCTTCTCGGGATGAAGCTGCAGGTCGACCCATTTCTCCAATCCAATCTGCTGGATCTGTTGAAGGTCTCCCGGACGAGGGCCGAAGGTCAGCCGGTCGAGCGCGTGGTGAAACTGGTCTTCTTTGGGAAGCGGTTTACTGAAAGCAACATACTCGGGCGGGTTGGCGCCGGGTTTGATCTTCTTGATTTTCTTGCTTCCTGCGGCGATTACGGGGCTAAGGACCAGCAGCAGCGCGGCCGCCGTGCCCGCGGCGCGATTCCATCTCATGCGTGCCTCACAATCTTCTTAAACGCAGCTTGTGGAATTTAGTTGACCAACCCGGTCTGTCTTCTATCGTAAATCGGCCTATGCTGCCTCGATTTCAGAGAGGAGGGTTTCTTCGGGCACGTCCGTAGGGCTGGAGAAGTTGATGCTATAACCATCGGGGTCCGCAAAGGAGACCTCCCAGGCGAAATTGCCGACCTGCGGCTCGTGCAAGGCATAGATCCTATGCGCGGCGGCGGCACGGTAGATGGCGAGGGCGTCGCTGCACTGAAAGTTCAGGCCTATGCCGTTACCGAGGACGCCGGCGGCGGCCAGTTTCTGGCGGGTAGACTCGACAGCTTCCTGGAGCATGAGAGCGGCGCCCCCGAGCGATATCCAGCACCAGCGCAGGCGGCCGTCTGGCATCCAGCGGCTCTGGATCGTGAACCCCAGGCCGTCAATGTAGAAGGCTAGCGAGCGTTCCATGCTGGTGACCATGAGGAGCGGGACCACGGCGGATACTTTGTGGGCTGGGGCGGTATTAGAACTCAAAACCTACCTTCCGTCGATGTGCGGCGCGGGCGAAAAAGAATGCAAGTTGATTTTCAGCTGCCTGCGTCAATCTATGCCAATTTTGGCATATGATGAAATTGATGGCCGAAGCGCCGGTACAACCGCGTAAGCTGGTCTGGCTTGGCGACTCGCTTGAAGCTCGGTTTTGCGTTGTACCAGGCGCAGATCGGCCAGAAGCATGAAAGCGCTAAGGTGTTGCGCGGCTTCGCGGAAACGGTCTGGCAGGTCCGCGCCGACGACCCGGGCGGTACGTATCGTGCGATGTACGCGGCACCACTCGGAGAAGCGATTTACGTGCTTCATGCTTTCCAGAAGAAGGCAAGTTCCGGAATCGCGACTCCCCAACGAGAATTGGATTTAATCCGACAGCGGCTCCAGCTCGCTCGCAGGCTGGCCGGGAGTAAGGGACACTGAAGAAGATGCCCAATCGAGAATATACAATGAGCAGCGGCAATGTTTTCGCCGACCTTGGCCTGTCCACGCCAGACGACCTACTAGCGAAGGCAGAACTGGCATCAAAAATTATCGATGAGATCCAGCGACGCCGGCTGACCCAGAGCCATGCTGCGGCGATTCTGGGAATCGACCAGCCCAAAGTCTCCGCGCTCAAGCAGGGCAAACTGTCCGGATTCTCGATTGAGCGACTCATGCGATTTCTACTCTTGCTTGGGCGCGACATCGAAATCACGGTGAAGGCAAAATCCAAAACGAGATCATTTGCCCAACTACGAGTCGTGTGATTACCTGATCGCGAATAAGACAGAGCCGCTTGGAGCGGGAGACGGGGTTCGAACCCGCGACATCAACCTTGGCAAGGTTGCACTCTACCAGCTGAGTTACTCCCGCTTGTGGGTGTCTAACCGACATTCTCCGACGACTTTGTTGCAAAGTCAATTCATGTGATTGCAACCGGGGAACTTAGTAAAGTTCCGAGGTGGCCCGGGGAGCGCACCAGTGGGCTTCGCGACGTTTAATCCCGTCGCCAAGTCATTACGTTTCAGCTATTTACACATTTGTTATATTTCTGTTTGAAAACGGCGGCGCTGTGATAGACTGTGGTTTCCGAAGAGACGGAAACGGTTTCCCCCAGCCTGTAAACTGCCGCTGATCGCGACAACTTTAGCGTAAAACTTGGACGCGTGCGCTTTTCCACAACGGTGGAAAAGATGTGGGAAATCTATTGCCATTCTCCGGGCGGAGAGGGGTGCGAGAGTTGGGTGACGCATGGGAACAAATCAAAGGGTGGCTGGCGGGGAAACTCAGTGGGGGTGCCTATCAAAACTGGATTTCGCGAACGGCCTTAGGTTCCTTGTACGATGGTGAGCTTACCGTCCGCGTTCCCAATGAGACCACTGAAGCTTGGATTCGCCAGGAGTACACGCCCCAGATCCGCGCGGCGATTGAAGAGCTGAAGTTGCCCATCCGCAGGGTGCAGTACGAAGTCGAATCGCTTGCACCAACCGCAGCGGCTGACTCTCGGCGAGTGTCGACCGGTTATTCCGGCAATGGACACGCGCACTCCGCCGAGCCGGTATTTGAGAAACCGGTTACCTGGCTGAATCCGCGGCTGACTTTTTCGACGTACGTGGTCGGCTCTTCCAATCAGTTGGCCCATGCCGCCGCTCACGCTGTGGCCACCATGCCCTCCCGCAGCTACAACCCCCTGTTTATTTATGGCGGCGTCGGTATCGGCAAGACGCACCTGATGCATGCAATCGGACGAAGTCTACTCGACAACTTCAGCGGTCTAAACGTGGTGTACACCTCCAGCGAGCGGTTCATGAACGAGATGATCACCTCCATCAAGGTCGACCGTATGGCGCTTTTTCACCGCCACTACCGGTCCGCGGACGTGTTGCTGATCGACGACATCCACGTTATCGCCGGCAAAGAGCGTACCCAGGAAGAGTTCTTTCATACATTCAACGATCTCTACGAACACCAGAAGCAGATTGTCATATCGAGCGATTCGGCGCCAAATCAATTGCCCGGATTGGTCGAACGCCTGCGGTCCCGTTTCGAATGGGGCCTGATGGTCGACGTGCAGCCTCCCGATCTCGAGACCAAAATGGCCATTCTGGATAAACGGGCCGAATCGGAAGGCGTGACGCTGCCTCAGGACGTTCGCATCTTTATTGCAACGAAAACCAAATCGAACGTCCGGGAGTTAGAAGGCGCGTTAACGCGGCTGATCGCTGTTTCATCCGTTACCGGCCAACCCATCAGTCTGGCTATGGCGCATCAGACGCTCAAGCACCTCAGCAGCAGCCCTGAGCGTAAGATTTCGGTCGAATCCATCGTTCGGGCCGTGGCGGAGAAATTTTCACTTCAGCCTGGTCAAATCAAGATGAAGAGCAACACGCGGCAGATCGCCTATCCCCGGCAGATCGCGATGTATCTAGTAAAGGATCTGACGCACGCATCGCTGCCGGAGATCGGGCGCTATTTCGGCAACAAGCATCACACCACAGTGCTGCACTCCGTCCAAAAAATTGAGAAGTTGCGCCAGCGCGACGAGGTTTTGAACAACCTTATCCAATCGCTAATGGATTCACTTCAGTAGGGTTATGGGCCATTTCCACACGGCCGGTCCCAGGCAGACTGTGAACGCCTGTGTACGGTTTGCTCTTGGGTCCTTTTTCAGAAACTTCCGGCATCTATTCCACAGGCTGCAATGCGCGGAACCCGCATTTTTTGCTATAATTTAGAAGGAATTCAACATTTCCACAATCCCTACTGATACGGTTCTCTTCTAGTACTAAGAATTACCCGTCTAGGAAGAATAGAAAGCGCGCACGTTCGAGCACGGATCGCCCATAAGGAGTTCTTCTAAACATCGCCATGGAATTCTCGGTTAGCAAGTCTGATCTGGTGCGGGAACTCGGGCTCACCCAGGGAGTAGTGGAGAAGAAAACCACCATCCCGATTCTGTCGAATATTCTGCTGGAGACCGATCGCGACCAGGTATGGCTCACCGCCACGGATTTGGAGCTGGGCATTCGTTGCGCCTGCCCGGCCCGCATTAAAAAAGAAGGCTCCGGGACGATTCCGGCGCGCCGCCTACTCGATTACGTCCGGTTATTGCCTGATGCGGACGTTCAGGTGAAGCTGGCCGAGAATCAGTGGGCCAGTTTTGTTTGCGGGCGCTCCCGCACTCGAATCGCCGGGATGTCCCGCGAGAGTTTTCCAGAACTGCCGCAGATGCCTGAAAAACTGGCGGAGATTCCTTTGGCGGTTCTGTCGCAGATGATTTCCGCCACGATTTTTGCGATCTCCGCCGAAGAATCGCGTTTCACTCTGAATGGCGCGCTGCTGATACTCAAAGATACCGGGCTGGTGATGGTGGCGACTGACGGACACCGTTTGGCGCTGATAGAGAAACACGTGGATCTCGCGGGGCTCGACGGGTCGTACCGCGCTTTGCTGCCGAAAAAAGCCATGAGCGAAATTCTGAAGCTCGCGAGCGACGATTCGAGCAAGCAGATTGAATTCTCCGGAAATGAAAACCATCTATTTTTCCGCATCGACAAACGGTTGCTGCTAAGCCGCAAGCTCACGGGCAATTTTCCAGATTACGAGCGCGTCCTGCCGAAAGAGCATCCGCACACGTTGGTGGTTCAGCGCGACGAGCTGAAGGCGGCTATCGAACGTGTCGCGCAGTTTGCCGACGAGCGCTCACGAGCCATTCGCCTGCAGGTGCTTAAGGGCGAGCTGAAAGTTCACTCTTCGATCTCCGAAACTGGCGAGAGCGAAGAGACAATTCCGGTGGACCACACGGGGCCCGATGTAGAGATCGGTTTCAACGCGCAGTACTTGCTCGATTTCTTACGATGCGTGGATCAAAGCGAAGTCGAGTTTCACTTTAGGGATTCCAACAGCGCCGGCGAGCTGCGGCCGCATGCCGCCGCCGCCGACACCGTGTACCGCTACGTGGTGATGCCCATGCGCATCTGATGCGCAATTACTTTTAGAAATTATGGCTACTTTGCCTCAAAACGAAATGTACGATTCCACCAGTATCAAGGTCCTGGAGGGCTTGGAGGCGGTGCGTCTCCGTCCCGCAATGTACATCGGCTCAACCGGTGAGATGGGCCTGCATCATCTGGTCTATGAAGTGGTGGATAACTCTGTCGACGAAGCTTTGGCGGGTTACTGTACGGAAGTCTCCTGTACAATCCACATCGATAATTCGATTACCGTAGTCGACAACGGACGCGGCATTCCGGTGGATATTCACTTAGAGGAAGGCGTCTCCGCCGCGCAAGTGGTTTTAACGAAGCTGCACGCCGGCGGAAAATTCGATTCGAATAGCTACAAAGTATCCGGCGGCCTGCACGGCGTAGGTGTAAGTTGCGTGAACGCTCTTGCCGAGACTTTGCATGTCGAGATCTGGCGCGAGAAGGCGACCTGGGAACAGGATTATGAGCGCGGGATCCCGAAATCGCCTTTGGCCAAGACCGGAAAGTCCAACAAGACCGGGACGAAGATCACGTTCAAGCCAGACCCGACGATTATGGACGCCACCGAGTTCAACTTCGACACGCTGGCCCAGCGGCTCCGGCAGCTTGCGTTTCTCAATAAAGGCCTGAAGATTACTTTGACGGATGAGCGCGGCGAGGACATCCGCTCCGAGGAATTTTTCTACAGCGGCGGTATTGCGGAGTTTATCAAGCACCTGAATCGCGGCAAAGCTGTGCTGCACGATAAGCCGATTCACTTCGAGGGCGATCGCGATCTTCCGAATGGCGGCAAGTTGAACATTGAAGTGGCACTGCAATACAACGATTCGTATTCCGAAAACGTCTTCAGCTTCGCGAACAATATCAACACGGTCGATGGCGGATCGCATCTGAGCGGATTTCGCAGCGCGCTGACGCGCACCATCAACGCCGCAGCCGTTCAAGGCGGCTTGTTCAAGGATCAAAAAGAAAATCTCACCGGCGATGACGTGCGGGAAGGCCTGACGGCGGTCATCAGCGTCAAGTTGCCTCAGCCGCAGTTTGAAGGGCAAACCAAGGGCAAGCTCAATTCCGACATTCAGGGTTACGTCGTCCAGCTCATCAATGAAAAGCTGGGCGAGTTTTTTGACAAGAATCCTCCCGTCGCGAAAAAGATCATAACCAAAGCCATTGAGGCCGCGCGTGCGAGGGAAGCGGCGCGTGCGGCGCGCGATCTTACTCGACGCAAGGGTGCTTTGGATTCCGGCGGTTTACCCGGCAAGCTTTACGATTGCCAGGAGCGCGATCCCGAACGCTGCGAATTATTTCTGGTAGAGGGCGAATCGGCCGGGGGAACAGCCAAATCCGGGCGCGACCGCCGCTATCAGGCGATCCTTCCGCTGAAAGGGAAGATTCTGAACGTCGAGAAAGCTCGTTACGACAAAATGCTCGCGCACGAAGAGATTCGCAATATGATCACGGCCATCGGAACCGGCATCGGCAAAGGCGAAGATTTCGAATTTGCGAAGCTTCGATACGGCAAGATCATTATCATGACCGACGCCGATGTGGATGGCTCGCACATCCGCACTCTGCTGCTTACTTTTTTCTTCCGGCACATGCAGCAATTGATCACGCGCGGAAAAGTGTTTGTGGCGCAACCGCCGCTCTATCGCATCAAAAAAGGCAAGAGCGAGAAATACATCAAGGACGATAAGGAATTTACGCGCGAGATTCTGCGCCGCGCGACGGAGAACCTGAGTGTAGAGGTTGGTAGTGCTCCTGCCCCGACCAAGATAGAAGGCGCCGAGCTCCGAAGTTTTTTGATGTCGCTCGATGAGTTGGCGCAAATCTCGCGTCGCCTGGAGCGCCGCGTCCGCGACACGCGTGTTGTGGAGGTGCTCTCCGATATCAGTGTTCCCATGGACAGCAAGACCGATCTTCAGAACCAGGAGAACGTGAAGCGCGTAGCGGAATTATTGAAGAAAGCGAAGCTCGAAGTCACTGTTGAGCGTGAGGAAGAGCACTCCGCCTGGATGATCGGCTACAAAGACCCGACCAACGCAACGCGCTTTATCAATACGGAATTCCTGTCTATGCCGGAGTTTCGCCGCCTGCGCGTCGTCGCCAAACAAGTGGCGCGATTCAATACGCCGCCCTTCACCATCGTGAAAGATTCTAACCGCGAGGTGTTGCAGGATTGGCGCGACCTGCTTACCACGGTCAAGAACGAAGGTACGCGCGAGGTGAACATCCAGCGCTACAAGGGCCTGGGAGAAATGAACGCGGAGCAACTCTGGTCGACCACCATGAATATCGAGACGCGAACATTACTTCAGATCGATTTGAACGACCTGAGCGAGACAGAGCCGATCTTCTCAACTCTTATGGGCGAGGATGTGGAAAGCCGGCGCAAATTCATCGAAGAGAACGCGCTGGACGTTCGAAACCTGGACGTGTAAGACTAGCGAAGCACTCAAGACGGATGTTGTGATGGGTGTTGACCAGATTCCATTTCTCTTGTGCGGCGACAATAGGCCGCACGCTCTCTAACGCTGTTGTTTCCAGGCAGGCGGGCCCGGCCGGAAGTTTCCCCGGCAGTTGCAGCCAGTGCCTTCCGGGCGCGAAATACTCCAGATACCAATCATCAGTATTCAAATTCCGATAGTAAATAGTCGCATCCTTTGGAAGTTCTTTATCAACCGTTTTCGCCAGCATGAGCACCGGATCGGCGCTGTCGTGCGAGTGCGGATAAATGAAGGCGGCGAAATTCCAGGCGGCTATTGAAATCGCAATCGCTAGCAGGATGGCAGGTCTGGTCGACGCCGTGTACTCGCCGATGAGCAACACCATCGCCGGCCAGAGGAACAGTTTGTGAAACGCGCTTCCCGGGTCCCACGAGGCAAGAAATATTACGTAAGGCAGCAGCCATGCCCAAAGGATCAGCCGTACTTTGCGATTCACATTGAATCCCCAAATCGACGAAGAGCGCCACAGTGATAGCAAGGCCCAAAGCCAAACGCCCAAGAGAATCGCAAGCGCGAAGCAAACGGGAATAGAAAAGTAGTCACGTAGGAAAGCTACTTTCCCGCCCACGAAGAGCTTGAGATAGCTCGCGAGATATAGATTCACAAGCTGGCTCGGTGATTGCGTAAATCCGGAGTTAGTTGCGTAACTTGTTATCCAGCTAAGTAAAGAAGGATAAGTAAGTCGATCCGTTCGCGAGTAACAAATCAGGTATACGACGGCCACGCAGGCGCCTGTTCCTATTACGTAGGTCAGAGCGTGCCAGAACCTCTTCACCTTCGGCCATTGCGCGTTAAGAAGAATGGCAACGACGATTGGCACATATACGAAGATCGTCAGCTCGTGAAGTAGCATCGCGAGCGTGTGGCAGATTGCGGCGAGAAGAAATCGGGGCCTGTCAGCCACAACGAGCAGGATGCCCAAAAGGATAAATGGGACCGATAGGATGTATGGGTCGGCATCAGTCGAGAACTTCCACCAGGTTGCTCCGAAGGCGAACAGCGCCCAGCAAAATAGCGCGAGACCATGAGACTTTTTGGTCCGCTTGGAAAGAACAAACAAGATGTAGCCGGCCGCGACACTCGCAGCAACATTGATGGCCTGCAAGATTGTTATTGCCCGCGCCGCCAGGCCGCACGCCGAAGCTATCGCGTAGATGAGCCATCCGAAGGCCGAATACAGCAGGTGATTCGGATGAAATAGAGTGGCAGGGGAAGACTGCCCTTGCTGTACGCTCTCGATATTCAGCGAGAACAGCACTCCATCCCAGTAGTAAGTGCGGGTCATAAACGCCGCATATAACAGCAGAATGCACGCGGAAAAGGCAATTTGTCGCTTGGTGTCGTTCACGGACTGTTCGCAGAGTAGCAAGTGTCTGGTTAAATGAGGCGATGTCCGAGTTGCCAACCGTTCGAGTGAACCGCAAGGGCGCTGATCGCATTCATTCCGGGCATCCGTGGGTGTTTTCAAGCGACCTGCTGGATCGGGGGCCCGCGGAAGCCGGGGACGCGGTTCGGGTAATCGACTTCAAAGGCCGCGGCCTTGGTACCGCGCACTACAGCTCCACATCGCAGATCTCGCTCCGTCTGCTCAGCCAACACGTGGAGTCGATCGATGAAGCCTTCCTGACGAAGCGTATCCAGGCCGCTTATATGCATCGTCAGCGCGTAGTCTCGGATTCGGATGCTTACCGCCTGGTCCACGCGGAAGGAGATCTTCTTCCAGGCCTGATTGTGGATCGCTACGGTGAATGGCTCGTCATTCAGTTACTCGATCAGGGCATGGATCGTCTGACGGAGCAAATCGTCAATGTGCTGAACACGCTGTTTCAGCCGCGAGGAATACTCGCGCGGAACGACATAGCGACGAGAGCCAAAGAAAATCTTCCCCAAGAGACCCGCGTTCTGGCGGGCGAGGTGCCGGACCGGGCGGAGATACACATGAATCGCTTGAGGTGGCAAACGGATCTCCGCAGCGGGCAAAAGACCGGTGTCTATCTCGATCAACGTGAAAATTACGTGGCCGCGCGGCACTATGCCCGCGGCCGGGTGCTCGACTGCTTCACCGGCACCGGCGGCTTTGCCATACATCTGGCATCCACTTGTGAGTCGGTCGAGGCAATCGATAGCTCGGCGGCGGCATTGCACGCCGCAAGCACGAATGCAGCAATCAATAGCGCGGCAAACATACAATTTCACGAGGCCAATGTGCTCGAGTACCTGCCGGGCTTAGTCGGCGCACATCGAAAATTCGATATGGTCGTCATAGATCCTCCGGCATTTACAAAATCGCGGTCTGCGCTCGAAGGCGCGGTGCGCGGGTATAAAGAAATCAATTTGCGCGCCTTGCGCCTGTTGCGGCCGGGGGGCGTTCTGGTGACCTGCTCGTGTTCTCACCACATGAGCGAAGCCCGTTTTCTGGAGGTAATCGCGGCAGCGTCTCTCGATTGCGGCAAACAGCTTCGGGTATTGGAGCGGCGAACACAGGCGCGGGATCACCCGATTCTGCTTACCGTGCCCGAGACACATTACCTGAAGTGTTTGATCCTGGAAGTGATCTGATTTTATAGAACGATGCGGAAATCGCCTTCCCGGCGGGTGACGTGCTGGCGATCGAGATACTCGAGCAGCGGGATTGCATACTTGCGCGAAACCTGAGTCCACTCCTTGAACTCGGGGACGGAAAATCTGCGGCCCTTTCGCGCGGAAAGCGATTTCCGCACAGCCGCAATTACGTCTGCATGAAAAACCAGGTCTTCCGAGACCCGCACGAGCTTTTGGTTTTTGATGAGCGCCTCCAGCAGGCCGCGCGCTTTCTTCGGATCGGGCGATGCGGATTTCAAGGCATCTGCCATTGATGGGGGCTGAAAACCGGCTTGCCGGAACAGCCGTTCCAAATTGAGCAGCGATTGAGTGTCGTTATCGCTGGTCTTTGGCTGGTGCGCGGCCAACGAAACCAGGGCTCCCTGTACTCGAATCAGAGGGAATGCGTCGAAAACCACCGTCGCGAGATTCGGGTCCAATCCTAACCGCGCAATAGCGACCGGCGCGCCCGCTGCAGACGGATTGCTGCTATGAAACGCGGTCAGCCAATCTAACAACTTTTTCCGCTTACGTTCAACCCAGGCCGTAGTGACAACTCGCTGAGCAGCATCGCCCAGCACGAGAGCCGGGTTCTTCAGAATCAGCAATCTGAGATCGTCAGGAGTAATTCCGGTGACCCGGACCAATTCCGCCACGGTGCTTCCCATGGCGCTCTCGTCGACCAGAATTTGTATGCGTGCTGCAGGATCAGCATCAGCGAGCAATTCGAGACGTTGAATGGTTCTTGCCCGATTGAGACGAGCGGGAGGAAACGCATCGATAACGGTTCCTCCGGAAATCGTCTGCGCGGGCGACGGGCGCCGCAAAACAAATCGATCCCCTGGCAGCGCGAGCACGGGTTCAGACAAGGAAAGGCGCGCGAACGTGTCGAAAACTTTCAGCTCGGCGACAACCTCCGCCGTTCCGATGTGAAAGAGCACTTGCTGCCGCGCCTTCGGAATCTCGGAGGCATTCAACCAATCGAGCGAAACGTCCAAGACAGTTGTGGTCGCAAGGCCGTTTGCGTGGGTGAGAACGCATCCGCGCCGAACCTCCGAGCTGTCGATGCCGGTTAGATTAACCGCGGTCCGTTGTCCGGCGCGTGCAACATCGACCTGTTCTCCATGCACCTGCAGACCGCGAATGCGCGCCTGTTTATTGGAAGGATGAACTTGTACGGTGTCGCCTGTGTGAAGCTTGCCGGCCCAGAGAGTGCCTGTTACGACTGTGCCAAACCCTTTCAACGCGAAACTGCGATCAATGGGCAGGCGGGCAAGTCCTCCGTATTCACGCGGCGCCGAGCTTTCAATTAATTTCGCGAGCTGGTTGCGCAGCTCGGCAATTCCCTCCCCCGTCTTTGCGCTCACAGGAATGACAGGCGCGCCGTCGAGGAACGAACCAGCGCAGAGACCTCGCACGTCTTCACGCGTAACACCGATTTGTTCGGAGGTCGCGAGGTCGGTCTTAGTCAGCACAATAATCCCTTGCTTGATGCCGAGCAGGCGGCAGATGTCGAAGTGCTCCCTAGTCTGCGGTTTCACGGATTCATCTGCCGCGACGACCAGCAACACAGCTTGAATGCCGCCGACGCCGGCCAGCATGTTCTTTATGAAACGCTCGTGGCCGGGAACATCGATGAAGCTGATGCGCTGTCCATTCGGCAGCGTGAGATGCGCAAATCCTAAATCAATGGAGATGCCGCGCCGCTTCTCGTCCGGAAGCCGGTCGGTATCGATGCCTGTCAGCGCCCGGACGAGCGATGTCTTTCCATGATCGATGTGGCCGGCTGTCCCCACGACAAGGCCGCTTGGACCGTTCATATTACTATCTGACACATGACCACAAACCGGCTGGAAGAGGTGCGGCGGCGGCACGCGCGAGCGGAAGAAGGCGGCGGAGCGGAGCGGAAGGAGCGGCAGCATCGTGAAGGCAAACTTTCGGCCCGTGAACGCATCGAGCTGCTGCTGGATGAAGGCACGTTTGAAGAGCTGGACAAGCTGGTTCGCCATCGTTGCCACAATTTCGGCATGCAAAACAACGTGATTGACGGCGACGGCTTTATCACGGGCCACGGCCTGATTCATGGCCGGCAGACTTTTGTTTTCGCGCAGGACTTCACCGTGTTCGGCGGGTCGCTTTCGGAAGCCAACGCGCAAAAGATCGTCAAGGTGATGGATCTCGCATTGAAAACGGGCGCGCCCATCATCGGCCTGAACGATTCCGGTGGCGCTCGCATTCAGGAAGGAGTAGTTTCGCTTGCCGGATACGCCGATATCTTTCTCCGCAATACCATCTCGAGTGGCGTGGTGCCTCAGATCTCGGCCATTATGGGGCCCTGTGCCGGGGGCGCGGTCTATTCGCCGGCTTTGACCGATTTCGTGTTCATGGTGGAGGGCACCAGCCATATGTTCGTGACCGGTCCCGACGTTATTAAGACTGTCACCCATGAGGACGTCACGAAAGAAAATTTGGGCGGTGCGATGACGCATAATTCCATCAGCGGCGTCGCGCACTTTCTTGCCGCAAACGATGAGGATTGCCTGCGCAGCGTTCGGGAGTTAATGCGCTTTCTGCCGCAGAATAACCTCGATGGCGTTCCGCGAATTGCAACCAAAGATCCGGAAGACCGCGGCGATGCGGACCTCGATACCTTGATACCGGCGGAATCGAACAAGCCTTACGACATCAAGGATGTCATTCGCCGGGTCGTGGATGACGGATATTTCTTCGAAGTGGCCGAGCACTTCGCGCGCAATATTGTCGTGGGTTTTGCGCGCATGGCGGGAGAGGCGATCGGCATAGTCGCGAATCAACCTGCGCATCTGGCCGGCTGCCTGGATATCAATTCATCCACCAAAGGCGCGCGATTCGTGCGATTCTGCGATGCCTTCCAGATTCCGATTTTGACCTTTGAGGATGTGCCGGGTTTCTTACCCGGTACAGAACAGGAGTTCGGCGGAATTATCAGGCATGGGGCGAAACTGCTCTATGCCTACGCGGAAGCGACGGTTCCGAAGATCACTGTGATTACGCGGAAGGCATATGGCGGGGCGTATTGCGTCATGGGATCGAAGCATCTGCGAACGGATATCAATTTTGCCTACCCGACCGCGGAAATTGCGGTCATGGGACCGGAAGGCGCCGTGAACATTCTGTACCGGCGCGAGTTAGAAGCCACGAGTAACGGGGATGAAGCGCGGCAAGCCAAGATCGAAGAGTATCGCAAGCGCTTCGCCAACCCATTTGTCGCCGCCGAGCGGGGTTACATCGACGATGTGATTGAGCCGCACGAGACCCGCCCGAAAGTGATTCGCGCGTTACGCATGCTGGCAAACAAGGGCGACACCATGCCCAAAAAAAAGCACGGAAACATCCCGCTGTAGGGTCATTCGCCTGAGTCGGTTCCGACTTTTAATACGGCGAGGAAGGCTTCCTGGGGAATGTCTACGCGGCCGACGCGCTTCATGCGGCGCTTGCCTTCTTTTTGCTTTTCGAGCAGCTTGCGCTTGCGCGTGATATCGCCGCCGTAGCACTTAGCTAACACATTCTTGCGCATGGCGGAGATCGTTTCCCGCGCGATGATTTTGGTGCCGATGGCTGCCTGCAATGCGACTTCAAACATCTGGCGGGGGATTAATTTACGCAGCCGCTCGATCAGCATCTTGCCACGTTCATAGGCTACGTCGCGATGCACCACCATCGAGAGCGCATCGACGGGCTCGCCGGCGACCAGAACGTCCAGCTTCACCATCGGCGAAACGCGATACCCCGAGAGATGATAGTCGAGCGAAGCATAGCCGCGCGAGGCCGACTTCAAGCGGTCGTAGAAATCGAGCACGATTTCGTTGAGCGGCAACTCGTACATCAAGAGAACGCGGCCGGAGCCGATGTATTCGAACTTCTTTTGAACGCCGCGCTTTTCTTCGAGCAGCTTCAGGATCTCGCCGATGTACTCTTCGCGAGTGATGACAGTGGCATCGATGATAGGCTCTTCCGTCTGTTTAATGGACGATGGGTCGGGGAACTTTTGAGGATTGTTGACCTCGATCACTTCATCGTTGGTGGTCGTCACGCGAAAACGCACGCCTGGGGCGGTGGTAATCAGATCGATTTGAAACTCGCGCTCGAGGCGCTCCTGCACGATCTCCAGGTGCAAGAGTCCGAGGAAGCCACAGCGGAAACCAAAGCCGAGAGCCGCTGAATTTTCGGGCTCGAAGTTGAACGCGCTGTCGTTGAGGCGCAGTTTTTCGAGCGCATCTCGCAGCAGCCCGTGCTCGTGCGATTCGACAGGGTACAAGCCGGCGAACACCATCGGCTTGATTTCCTGGAAGCCGGGCAGCGGTTCGGGAGCTGGGTTTGCGTCGTCCATGATTGTGTCGCCGATTTGCGCATCGGAAACGGTCTTGATATTGGCGAACACAAAGCCGACCTCGCCCGCCGTCAACTCGTCGCACGGCACGGGTTTCGGCGACTGGAATCCAAGGCCCTCTACGTCGAACGTTTCTCCGTTCGACCACAACCGGATCTTCTGACCTTTGCGCAATGTGCCGTCGACTATACGCGCGAGGATAATTACTCCGCGATAGGTATCGAACCACGAATCGAAGATGAGCGCGCGCAGAGCGGCATCGGGATCGCCTTTGGGCGGCGGGATGCGATGGACCACCGCTTCCAGCGTTTCCTTGATGCCAACGCCGTTTTTGGCGCTGGCGAGAATGGCATCGCTCGCATCGAGACCGATCACTTGTTCGATCTGTTCTCGAATGCGCTCCGGCTCGGCGGAAGGCAGGTCGATTTTGTTGATGACGGGGATGATCTCGAGGTCGTGGTTGAGCGCGAGGTAAGTATTGGCGAGCGTCTGGGCTTCGACGCCCTGGGACGCATCGACAACCAGCAGCGTTCCTTCGCAGGCCTGCAAGCTGCGCGAGACTTCGTAAGTGAAATCGACATGGCCCGGCGTGTCGATGAGATTCAACTCATACACGTTGCCGTCGTCAGCGTTGTAATTCAGGCGGACGGCATGGGCCTTGATAGTGATGCCGCGCTCGCGCTCGAGATCCATGGTGTCGAGGACCTGGGCCATCATTTCGCGCTGGGAGAGCGCGCCGGTATATTCGAGAAGGCGATCGGCGAGAGTGGATTTCCCGTGATCGATATGCGCAATGATAGAAAAATTGCGTATAAAGCGGGGATCCATGAGGTAGGGTAGACTGAGGGGTAAAACCGAATTATCCCATAGCGCGCGCCCGCACGATTCGCGCGCAGGCGCGGCTTCATGTCTTACCAAACCTTCGAAGGATCGCTCGACGCCACTGATTTGCGCATAGGCGTGGTGGTAAGCCGCTTTAACGAATTCATTACTGAGCAGCTTGCCAATGGGGCTTTGGAGGTGCTCGAGAAGCGCGGATGCCGGCATGAAAACATCAGCTTCGTAAAGGTGCCCGGGGCTTGGGAATTGGCGATTGCGGCCAAGCTCCTTGCGCCGCAATTGCGACGCGATCATCGCGCTGGGGGCAGTTGTCCGCGGAGAGACGCCGCACTTCCAATACGTGGCGAGCGCGGCCGCAGACGGATTGACTCAAGTGAGTATCGAGACGGGCGTGCCGATCGCGCTTTGGCGTGCTCACGACGGAAGACATGCAGCAGGCCATGGATCGCGCAGGCGGCAAGAGCGGCAATAAAGGAAGCGAAGCGGCGGAAGCTGCGATTGAACTCGCGAACCTGAGCAAGCGGCTGAAGGGAAATCCGCTAGGCATGGCGGCTAGACACAGATCTCGCAAGCGAGCCTTGCAGGTCCTTTTCGAATGGGACATGCGCGGCGAACCCGTCGATGGAGCGATCTCGCATTATTACGACACCCTCTATTCCGAAGACAGCGAGAAGAAGCTGAAGCCCGACAAGTTCATGGAAGAACTCGCGCGCGGGACGGTGGCGAACGCGGAGGAGATCGACAAGAAGATCGAAGCGAAAGTCGGAGCATTGGCGCCTGGAACGAATGGCCGGTAGTCGATCGCAACATTCTGCGGCTTGCGATTTACGAACTGAGCCAGCAAGCAGTTCCGGCGCCGGTCGTTATCGATGAAGCGCTGGAGCTGGCGCGGCAATTTTCGAACGACGAATCGCGTTTCGTTCATCAACGGCGTGCTGGATGCGGTGCATCGGCAGGCGGTGGCGGCATCAAGCTAGAGCCGGCGCGGACGGACAGATCAAAACGACACCTTTTCCATAATTTTTGATTCATTCTGCCGCTGAATCCCGTTTCCCTTGTGATACTTGATTTCACATCGGAGGATCTATGAAGTACTTCGCACTACTGTTTCTGGGCGCCGGCCTCGCAACCGCCGTCCAAGCAGCAGCAACCATCACGCCCTTACCGGTCCCGACGTTTCCGCAGCCCGGTTTGAATGCCTCAACGATGCCTTCTATTACACGGGTGTTACGATCTCCGGCTTGTCGACCCAGGTGAACAACCAGGGTGCAGTTGACAGCAATAACCACTCCTTAAATCCGTACTCGGATATCTTCGGAAATACGGTGCCGTATTTGTGTTCCACCTGCTACTGGGTCGTGTTTGCCTCGGATAACGTGCCCGCCAATCCCAACATGACCTTCTTTACGACCAGCACCGCTAAGACCATCAGCGGCTACAATCTCGATCTGGCAGACAATGTGAACGGAGATCGTACCGCGACCCAGTTTCAGCTCTACGCGAACAGCATTCTGATCGATACCGTGAACCTCGCGCTGCCAGGGCAAAACTATCAAAGTCTGTACGGCAGCAACTACATTCAAGTAAGCAATACGTTCGCTACACCCATCACCGCCACTTCGTGGGAAGGCGTGTTTGTGAACGACTCTGCCGCTCAATTCCCAGCCCCGTACGTAATTGACTTACAGGGTATCCCCGGCTCGAACGCCCCGCCTACGGCTCCAGAGCCGAGCGCCATGGGACTTTCGATCGCAGGGCTCCTGGCGGGATGCGCAATTGCCTTTAGGCAGCGTCTTTCGAAGCTGCCTTCACGCGCGTGATGTTCTGTAAACGCTAGGGTCAGGGAAGAGGTTTTCAAGGTACTAGTATTCAGCAGGTTTCGGGTCGTCTGAAAGGGCAGTAAGGCACATCGCCCCCGGGGCGAGAGCTAGAGCCCTCTCAGTGGCGTTGGTCTGTCTTAGAACATTTCATTTTCAATCGGAGGAATCATGAAATACATCAAAATATTACTGGCTAGCTGCGCGCTCGCCGGATTTTCCCAAGCTGCGACGATCGCGGCCTACACGGGACCACAGCCGCCCCAGCCAACTCTCAATTCGGGGAACGACGCCTTCTACTATACTGGCGTCAACATCAATTACGGCACATCCACACCGATCCAAAATACGTGCCAATCCCCGGGCTGCACGACGCTCGACTCTGTACCAGGACCTTTTTGGAAATACACAGCAAAGTGAACAACCCGCGCCGCCCGTGTATTCAATCGTCTTCGATGACAGACAGTCAGCCCGGAGCCTCTAACGATGTTTTCTTCACGACGAACAGCAGTGTAACCCTTCGAGGCTATAACCTGCTGCTTGCCGCCGGGCCGAGTCCCGGTGTTGCAGCAAACGCCCGCACTGCGACCCAGTTCATGCTCTACGCGAACGGGACTCTGGTTTCCAACGTGTCAATCATTCCCGCTGGCGGTGACTACATCACTACGTATGGCAACAGCTACATCCAGGTAAGTGACAGCTTTGCGCCTGTGACGGCCACTTCATGCGAGGCTGTGTTTGTGAACAACACCGACCTGCGATATTCCGGGCGTTCGCGCCATCGACTTGCAAGGACTCGGTCCTGTCAGCACGTCCCCCAGCACCCGAGCCGGGCACTTACGGACTGTTCAGCTTTGCCGGCATTGCGCTGGGCTGTCTGCGCTGGTTACGGCTTCGATCGAAGCGCGCATAAGCGCGCATGAGGCGCCATTCACGGGAGGATGCGTTGGCGGGTTTAGCAGCGGTTTTCAAAGCTGATTTCGCACGGGTGAAGGTTCGCAAGACTTCTCCGGCAACCAGCATGTTTCAGAGTACTAGTATGGTCCGGACAGTTGAAACTCTCCATCGGCGCAGGCGCGGCTCTATCATAGGTGGGTTGCGCCCAAGCGCGCAGAGCCGCGCCTATGGACGAGTCTGACAAGAATAGCTTGCAGGGGCGGAGAAATCACCCTCTTGCTTAAGGAGTGGGGCAGCGGCCGCAACGAAGCATTTCGCGAGTTGCTGCCGCTGGTTATACGCGCGCTTGCACGCCATCGCCGCTGCCAGCATGCGGGGAGCGCGCGGCGACGCAACGCTCCAACCCACGGCTTTGGTGAACGAGCTTTATCTTCGGCTGTCGGCCGCGGACCCTCGCAATTGGAACGACCGGAATCATTTCTACAGCTTTTGTGCCCGCACCATGCGTTGGATCTTGACGGACCACACTCGTTTTCTGCTGCGGGAAAAGCGGCAGACCGAATCTGCTTTTTTCCGATGACTGACGATATCCCCTGGCTGGGCGAACGCGACCACGATGCCTTAGATTTGGACCGCGCGCTGTCGAAGCTGGAGACTCTAAATCCCGGCAGGCTCGCATTCTGGAATTGCGCGTCTACTTGGGCTGCACGGCGGAAGAAACCGCGAGCATTCTCGGCGTTTCTAAGCCCACGGTAGATCGGGATTTGACTCTAGGTGCGTGCCTGGCTGTGCCGCGAATTGCGACCCTCCACACCAGTGGCGGCAGTCGGGCCGCAATGGCCGAAATTCCTCCAGAGAACTTTGATATCGAAGCTGGCTGGGCACGTGTGGCGGAGTTATTCCACGCAGGCCCTGCGAGCAGCCGTCGACCCACCGGGAAGGCTGGATCAGGGAAAAAACTCGCCACGACGCGCGGCTGCGTGCAGAGGTGCTGTCTTACTGCTCGAGGCGCTTGCACATCACGAAGAGCTCAGCCGGGTGTGCTCGGCGCCTTCCGAGGCCCGACAATGATCCGCGCACAGCGTCTAGTCGGACAACTCTGCGGACCATACCGCCTGTCAGCGGCTGATCGGCACCGGGGGTATGGCTTGGGTTTATGAGGCGACGCGCGCTTCGGGCGAGTTTCACCAGCGCGTTGCAGTCAAGGTTCTGCCCGCCCCGTTCGGCGGCGCCATGCTGGATCGTTTTCGTCGGGAAAAGTCGATCTTGGCCGGCCTCAACCATCCGGGCATTGCGCATTTGCTGGATGGCGGCATCACTGAAAACGGCATTTCCTACCTCGCGATGGAATTTGTTGAAGGAGTGCCCATCACCAGCTATGGGCAAAAAGCCGCAACCTTGGACTGGGCGACCGTATGCGGCCTGCTGTATCAGCCTGCGAAGCCGTTCAGTTCGCGCACGAGCATCGGGTAGTACATCGCGACATAAAGCCTTCGAATCTGCTGGTCACCGCGCCGGGTGAGATCAAGCTGCTCGATTTCGGAATCGCTCGTTTGCTCGATGAAAGCTCCGGGGTCAAGCAACTGTGTGGCACGCTTTAACGCCGAAGTATGCCAGCCCGAGCAGCTACGCGGTGAAGCGGCGGGTGTTCCGAGCGATGTCTATCAGTTCGGCGTTCTTCTGCGCGAGTTAACGGAGGACCTTCAGCCGCCGGACTCCGATCTCGAAAGTATCGCTGCCAAAGCGACCCAAGACCGCGCCGGAGGAGCGATACGCGTCGGTAGCCGAACTCGCCGGTGATCTGGCGCGCTATGAGAAAGATTTGCCCGTTCGGGCGCGCCGCGGAGGCTTCGCCTATCGGTCCTACCGCTTTGTAAGACGGCATCGCCGCATCGCATGGGGCGTGGCTCTCATCGCAGTGGTGCAGGCGGTCATCCTTTTCTCGCTCGTCCGAGAGCGCTCCTTGCGAAAGGTCGAAAGCGCCCATCTGCTCTACGACACCGAAACTGTGCTGAACCAGTTAAATCGAATAATTGCCGACCGGGACACGCGATTGCGATCGCCGGAGCTGAACGCCAGCATGGCGTACTTAGAACGCGCCTACAGCCAGAACCCGGATGATATCCGTTTGATATCCGTTCTCCAACGGGCGTATACCTCGCTGGCGCAACGCGCCTGGTTCCGTTACCTGCCGAGCCTCATGGATTTGCAGGAAGGCGATCGGGCATGGTCGCGGGTGCGTGATTTTTCGAACATTGTGCGCAAGCATTACCAAGAGGTTCCAGCACGCGGAAGGGCTGAACGCGGCATTTCAGCATACCGAAATTCAGATCGAATTCGGTCAGGGATTGCAATCTTTCAAAGAAGCGGCGCGACTGCTGACTGACTATCGTCAGATCGTTACTGGATCCACCGAAGATCTCGCCCAGACTGGGGGCATTCTATGACATGCTGTCAGACCGGCTGGGTGCGAATATGCGCTGGACTGGCGACGCACTTCCTATTCAGCGGATTCGCGCGCACGAAGCTTCCGATGCCCTTGCTCGCGCCTCGTATGTGTCGGCTCTGCGATCGTCATCTTCGAATACCGACAAGTCTTTTTCCTGAGAATGGTTCGGAGAAAGCGGAAGCGATTGCCCTGGTCGAATTACACCTCGGAGAGCTTCAGTATCGAGTCGGGCGCCCACGCTGAAGGAGAGCAGACGCTTCGCCGTTCCCTTTCAGCGCTCCAGAGCATGCGAAAGAATGGCATGGAATTGTTGGATCTGTCCACCGCGCGCGGCTTCTTCGAATTGGGCCGCATCCTGCGTGCGAGCGGCCGTAACGCCGCAGCGCTGGACGCCTTCCGCCAGGCTGATGAGATCCTTAGTCCGCGGTTGCACCGTGATGCGGAGTCGGTGTTTTTACGCGAGCGATTGGGCGAACTCCGGCTCGAGTCCGCGCACGCTCTCCTCAGTTTAGGCAGGCTGCGCCAGGCGCGCGGTGCAGCGAGTGAGGGTCTGCGCCTGCTGCGCCAGAACGCGGATCGCAAGGGCGCACCGACATTTTGTATCGATTTAGCGGCGCAGCGGTTGCTGATTGTGCAACCAGCGGAACTGCGCGGGCCTGCGGCGGCTCTGCTCTATGCACAGCGCGCAGTGATGCAGACGAACAGGCAAATGCCCGCATACCTGGTGACGCTCGCTGCCGCGCAATATGCGAGTGGGAAAAAGGCTGAAGCGGCCGTCACCCAAATGGAGGCGGCGAGATCGTACCAGCAGGTTTGGGCCGCGTTGCAGCCTATGTTCGACGATGCCGGAATTCACACGGCGAGTGAACGATATGCGGAGATCCGCCGAGAGCTAGAGCGTCTCGCTTCTTCGGAAGCCGTCGCGGCGGCGCACTGATCGAAGGCTGAGGCGTCTTTACTCTCCCCGAATATGCCGCTTCCGACCTGCTAGTAGCTTAGCTATAGCTGGCGGGTAGGTGGAAACGGCTACTTGCCGATGCAGAAGGTGGAGAAGATACGGTTCAAAATGTCGTCGGCGGTGGTTGCGCCGGTGATGGCGTCGATGGGTCGCAATGAGGCGTAGAGATCGAGCAGCAGCATTTCGTGCGGGATCTGAAACTCGACTGCTTTGCGCGCATTTTCCAAGGCTTCGAGAGTCTCGTGTAGAAGGCCTTCATGGCGGATGCTGGTGATGCTTCCGCTCTCGGGAGTTGCCAGGCCGCCCGGCGCGAGGCGCTGCAGAATAGCCCCCCGGAGCTGCGGGATGCCTTCGCCGGTCAGAGCCGAAACTCGAAGGAAGTCGCCCGCTGGCATCGGGGACGAGATCGCATTTATTTCCCACGACTAACGGGCGGCGATCGTGCAACTTGTCGATCAGGGAGCGATCTTTATCCTGGACATTGAGGACCAGCAAGGTTAAATCGGCATCGGCTATAGCTTGATAGCTTCGCTCGATTCCGAGACTTTCGACCAGATCTTTGGACTCACGAATTCCAGCGGTATCGACCAGCTTCACGGGGAACGCCTTCAAGCGAAGTCGCTTCGGACACCAGATCGCGCGTGGTGCCTGGAATTTCGGTGACGATGGCACGATCTTGTTGAAGAAGGCGGTTGAACAAGCTGCTCTTCCCGACATTAGGTTTACCCACAATGGCGAGCGTGAAGCCCTGGTAGACCAGTTTGCCTGCGGCAAAGCTTGCAATTAAATTTTCGATTCCGCTGTGAACGGGTTTCAGGCGGCGGAGAATCTCGGCGGCCGGCGCGACGCTGATGTCGTCTTCCGCGAAATCGATGCCGGCTTCCAGAAGTGCGATCAGCTCGAGCAGTTGTTCTTTAATGGGCGCGATGCGGCGGGAAACGGATCCTTCGATTTGCTGGGCGGCGACTCGGGCCTGGTAGAGCGTTGTGGCATCGATCAGATCGCGCACGGCTTCGGCTTGCGGCAGATCGATGCGGCCGTTCATGTAGGCGCGCAAGGTAAACTCGCCGGGCTCGGCAATGCGCGCGCCTTTTTGGACGGCTCTTTCGAGGCAGAGGCGCAAGACGACCGGAGCGCCATGGCAGGAAATCTCGACGACGTCTTCGGCCGTATAAGAGCGCGGCTTTTCGAAAAACGAGACGACTACCCGATCGACAACCGAGCCCGCTTCGATCGAGCAGCTCGGCAAGCTCACTTGCCCAAGTGTGCCAGCGCGGCTGGCGCGGAAAGCGAAGGATGCGGCCGCTATCGAGCGGCTCTCCGGGCCGGACAGGCGTACAATGCCTAAGTCCGCCGCGACCCAAGGGAGTGGAGACGGCGACGATGGTGTCGCGCGGATTCATGAATTGAGTAGGGGCTAACGAGGACTGCGGCCGCGCCCACCGCGAGGCGGGCGATTGCCGGGCCCGGGGCCGCGACCGTGCCCTTCGCGCCTGTCCGCGATGGCGATCTCCGTCTCCGCGGCTTCCGAACTGAGGCGCGCGCGGCGGAAGAGGCGGGGCCGGTGGAGTGGGCATATCGGCCGGAACGATGACGACTGCGCGCGCCGGACCCATGCCGACACTTTCACTGCGGAGGTCCTTTTCGCCGCGGAGCGCCAAATGAATGACTCTACGCTCGCGGCTGCTCATGGGATTGAAATGGAACGGCACGCGAGTGCGTTTGACCTTGTCGGCGGCGGCGAGGGCGCTCAGGCGCAACTCTTCGACCCGCAGGACGCGGTAGTCGTTCGCGTCGAAGGAAATAAGCGAGTGGTCTTCGGCGGGAATGCGCAGGGCCTCGGTGGACAAATGCTCCAGGGCCAGCAGCAGTTCTCCGCGGTTGGCGAGCAGCAGGTCGACATCGGGTCCGGAAAATTTAACAGTGACTTCCGGGTTCTCGACTTCAGGGTGAGGATTTTCGGCGGATTGCAGTTGGTAGGAAAGCTCGAAGCCGGCGTGTTCGAGCACTGGCGTGAGAAACTGCTCCAGCTTCGGCTGCAAAGAGTCGACAGTGTATTTCATGCCTATTTCTTCACTGTCTTTCTGACGGGCGCTTTGGAGGGCGGAGGCGCGGGAGGAGGAACAGGAGCGGGCATGAGCCTGTTGATGACGAGCTGTTGAGCGATACCAACCACGTTGCCGGTTAACCAATATAGTACAAGTCCGGCTGACGCGTAGTAGAACATGAAGCCGAAGATGAGAGGCATGAACATCATCATCTTCTGTTGGTTGGGGTCGACACCGGCGGCGGGCGTGAGTTTCTGGGAGAAGAACTGCGTGGCAATCAAGATGATTGGGAGGAGATGGATGGGCAGCGATTCGGCCGCAGAGAGATCGGGGACCCAGAGCCAAGGGGCATGGCGCAGCTCGATCGCGATGTAGAGCACGCGATAGAAGGCATAGAAGAACGGGAGTTGGACGAGCATGGGCAGACATCCGCCGACGGGATTGACGCCCTCCTTCTTGTAGAGGGCCATGACTTCCTGGTTCTGCTCGGCCTTTTTCGGATCGCGGAGGCTGACGTTCTTGTATTTGGCGTTGATGGCCTGAATCTGCGGCTGGAGCTTTTGCATTTTGCGAGCCGATTTCAAGCTGGAAAGCCGGAATGGGAAGAGGGCCAGGTTGATGATGAGGGTGACGAGGATGATGGCCCAGCCGTAGTTGTTGATCCAGTGGTCGTGAACCCAGTTCAGCCAAAGGAATAGCGGCTTGGCGAGAATTCCGAAGAAGCCCCAGTCGACGATCTGGCCGAGCTTAGGATTAACCTTTCGGAGGATGTCGAGATCTTTCGGTCCAACGAAAAGCGAGAAATCGTTTTGGGCGCCGGTGGAGATACCGTCGCCGACGTAGGCGACCGGCTTTTCTTCATTGGGAAGCTTCACCTGATCGCTATAGGTTCGAATCTCCATCAAAGAGAGATCGGTTGGAAGAGCGACTGCCGCAAAAAAGTTATCTTCAAGGCCGGCAAATGTGTAGTAGCCGGTGTCGGTAACAGGGCCGTTCTTCGCGTCCTTGGTGGTCTTGGTGATCAGTTTTCCGGTGCGGCGTTCTGTCGGGGCAATCGCGCCCAGGTCGTAGCGCACGGTGTGTTCGGTTGAGTAGGCGTTGCGGACCTTCTGATCGCCAAAACCGCCGCGCCACATCAAGAGGTGGGGCACGGGCGTGTTGTTCTGAAGCACGACGGATTTTATTTCCGCAAGGTAGCTTTGATTGGTGAAATCGAACGATTTTCTGATGGTTGTGCCGGCATCGGAGAATTCAAACGCGATACCTGTACCGTTCGGCGAGCGGCTGGATTGATAGAGAACCGTGTTGGGATCGAAGGGGAGCTTCTGACCGGTCACTTCGATGGTGAAAGGGAGCGGCAGATCTTGGGCGGCGAGATTGATGAGCTGCAGGGGCTTGCCCGATTCGTCTTGATATTGCTTGAGAACCCAACTTTTGATCGCTGCGCCGCGATTGGTAAAGACGATCTGGTAGAGAGCGGTGTCGATGGTGGTGGTGACCTCGAAGGGAGCCTGAACGCGGGCGGCGGCGTTTTCAGTTGGGGGGAGGGGGGTGGCGTCGCGGCGACTGCGGCGGGCTTCTGGGTTAATTGCGCGGCTGCTTTGTCGTTTGCGGGCACGACAGGTTTTGGCCCAGGCGCAGGCTTGAACAGGTACTGCGAAACGAGCAGCACCAGCATCATCAGCGCGAGCGCGATAGGAAGGCGTTTCTCAAAGGAAGGCGGCTGGGGCGACATCCCGCCGGGATTATTGGGCATGGTTGAATCTCAGAGTCATAGCATCACGCACGGGGTCGTAGCCGCCTTCATGGAAGGGATGACAACGGCCAAGGCGTTTGAGGCCCATCCATAATCCGACGACGCGCCGTGTTTCGCGATGGCGTCCAGCATGTATTCCGAGCAAGTGGGATAGTAGCGGCAGGCTGACGGCAGGAGCGGCGAAAAGAACCACTTGTAAGCTTTCAGAAGAGCGATCAAGATTGTTTGCATCGTGTAAATATGCGGCCGACTTCGCGGCACAGATCGTCAAAAGGCGCTTCGAAAACGGTTCGCCTTGGGTTGAAGATTACCGCCCAATTTTCCGGGAGCGCGTGGAACTGCGCCCGCACTGCTTCGCGCATACGACGCTTGAGGCGATTGCGTTGAACGGCATTTCCGAGCGCGCGCGGGACGGTAAAGCCGAAGCGCGATGGGACGGGCGGGCCATCGAGGCGCAAGCAGAAGGCGGCGAAATAGCGGCTGGTCATGCGGACACCGGTTTGATAGACGTGGCGGAACTCAGCGGACCGGACAACGCGCCTTGATCTAGGAAGTGACAGCGGACCAAATGGAAATCCGCGGCGATTACTTGGCGCCGCGAACAGCCGGCTCATCGCTGACGGTCAGTTTGTGACGACCCTTGGCACGGCGGCGCGCGAGGACAGCCCGGCCATCCGCAGTCTTCATGCGCTTACGAAACCCGTGGGTCTTCGCCCGGTGACGATTATTCGGCTGAAAGGTACGTTTCGGCATTACAAATCCTTACTGGTTCGCGAAGACGCACCGCTCCCGATTCGCTGAACCTAAAGAACCAGTATAGGACACGGGGCCGGCCTTACGTGGGTGGCTGAAGCTCGATGGGGAGATCTTCCATAATTCTGCCTTTTCGCGTACGAGTTTGGCGCAAGTGAGTGCGGGATGGGGGGCGCGGAGCGGGTGGAAGGTGTTGATTCGGAGGCGCATGGAAGATTTTGGACTTTTGTGATGGGTGAGGGGGAGAGCGGGTTGCGTGGCGTTTTGGACCCTTTTACCGAACGAACTCCAGCTTGGAGTTTGGGTTCGTTTTTTCATTTTCGCGGCGGCTTGCGATGTGGTGATGGCAAGAAGCGAGTTAAGCTAGACAGCATCCATGGCGAAACTGCCTGGGCGCGGAGATCTCGCGCCGGATTTCGAAGTGCCGGACTCGACGGGAGCGCAGCGGCGTTTATCCGAGCTGGTTCGGCAAGGCCCGTTGGTGCTGCTTTTCTATCGCGGCGACTGGTGACCGTTCTGCCTCCGCCAGTTGGCGGATTACCGCGAGCACTACGAGGAGTTGCGTGCGGGCGGCGCGGGCGTGGCAGCCGTTTCCGTCGATGCAGCGAACCGATCGGAGGCACTGCGGCAACACCTGTCGTTGCCATTCCCGATCTTGTGCGACAGCGAGCGGCGCGTTGTGCGGGAGTGGGACATCTACAACCCGCGCGAGAAAGGTGGAATCGCCAAGCCGGCGGTCTTCGTTATCGATCCAGACCGGAGGGTGCGCTACGCGGCAGTGGATACCGTTGCCACGAGGGTGCCAGCTTCGGAAATTGTACGCATGCTGCAGACCGAGGCGGCGGCTGACGCGGGCCGACGCAAGCTTTACATCCCACGATTTGGCGAGTGGCTTCGCGCGTTTCGCAACTCCGTTGGGCGGTGAGATTACGCCAGGCGGCACAGGGCGTGGAGGTCGCGAGGCTTACTGCTGCCAACCGCCGCCGAGAGCGTTGTAGATCTGTACCAGCGCGAGCCGCTCGTTTAAGCGCGCGCGCGCCAGATTCAGCTCAGCAGAGAAGAAGGTAGTGTCGTTGGTCAGCACTTCGAGGTAACTCGTGACGCCGCCGCGATAGCGAATGTCGGAGAGATGAGCGGCATCCTGGGCAGCGGTTGCGAGCGCTTCCTGGTGCTCGCGATAGTCGCGAAATTTTTGATAAGCGATCAGCGAGTCGGCGACTTCGCGGAAAGCCGTTTGCAGCGTCTGTTCGTACGTCAGAAGGCCTGTTGCTGCTGTGCCTTCGCAAGCCGGACATTCGCGCGCAGGCTGCCGGCGTTGAAGATGGGCTGTGTTGCGGCGGCGGTCCAGGTCCAGGTACGAGTAGCCCAGGTGAAGAGATTTCCAAGGCCGATGCTCTCCACGCCACCGTTGCCGGTCAGCGAGATCTGGGGAAACAGTTGAGCGCGAGCCACGCCGATATCGAGCATTGGCGGCGACCAAGGCTCTTCGGCTTCGCGAATGTCGGGGCGGCGCTCGAGGAGATGGGAGGGCAAGCCGGCCGGGAACGGTCGCGGGCAGCGGTTGTTCGGTCATAGGGCGGCCGCGCGGAACAGCGGCGGGATTTTCGCCAAGCGAGTACGCTGATTTGATTTTCTTCTTGGCGATCGCCTGCTCGGTTTGCGGGATCGTCTCGGCGGCCTCTTCGACAAACTGCTGCGCCTGACGCACATCGACCAGAGAGGTTGCGCCGCCCTGCTCTAGCGTTTCAGTCAGCTTTAAGCGATTGCTGGCGAGAAGCGAGCGTGCGCCTCGCGATATCGAGTTCCAGATCGTATTCGCGAAGCTGGAAATAGGCGGTGGCGAGATTTTCGACGAGAGTGGTGAAAACGGCGCGCGGCCCCATTCGGTTTGGCGCAAGGCTGGCGCGGGCGGCTTCGGTTGCGCGGCGATAACGACCCCAGAAATCGAGGTTCCACGAACCGGCCAGCGCGATTCGTCGGCGACGATAGGAATAGCCATGGAAAACGCCAGGAATGCCTGGGAAGCGCGTACCCATCAATATTGCGCGCCGGCGCTGGCGGTGGGAAATTGGTTAGCGCGCGCGATCACGAGTTGCGCCTGCGCCTGCAGGACACGCGTGGCGGCGATGCGGACATCGTAATTCTGCTGCAGCGCAGTTCGCATGAGATTCTGCAGCGCCGGATCCTGAAACACAGTCCACCACTTTTCGATCCCCGAGAGAGCCGGCAGAAGTTTGATCGGGCGTCGGCGCCGCGATACGCAGCCGGGACGTTTACCTTCGGGGCGATTATAGTTCGGGCCGACGGTGCAGCCGGCGAGCAAAAGCATGGCGAGGCAGCTGATGCAGGGAGAGGAACGCGGCGAGTCACGCCGGTTCCCCGTGCTGCTCGGCCGGCTGTGGCGCGGGCGGGATTGTTACTGCCTCCGACGCGATGCGAGAGCTTTTCGACCACGTCGAACGTGACAGGAATCAGAAAAATGGCGATCAAGGAGGCGCCGAGCATTCCACCGATAACCGCGGTTCCAAGTATCTGGCGAGAAACTGCGCCGGAACCCGTGGCTGTCCACAGCGGCACGCAACCGAGAATGAATGCGAAGGCAGTCATCAGAATGGGCCGCAGACGGATGCGGGCGCCGATGAGCGCGGCTTCCTCAATGCTTTTGCCGTGCTCCTCGTATTCGCGCTTGGCAAACTCGACAATCAGGATAGCGTTCTTGGCTGCCAATCCGATCAGCATGATGAGGCCGATCTGGGCGTAGACATCGTTATCGAAATGTCGCAACCAGAGAAAGAGATAAGCGCCGAACACGGCGATGGGCGTGCCAAGCAGGACGCTGAAGGGCAGCGACCAGCTTTCATACTGAGCGGCAAGGATGAGGAAGACGAAGAAGAGCGACAGCCCGAAGATGGCGCTGGCGGGAACGCCCTCGCGCGGCCTTCTGTTCCTGAAAGGACATGCCGGTATAGTCATAACCCATATTCGGGGGCATGGTCTGCGCGAACACCTCTTCAGCGCCTGCATGGCCTGGCCGGAACTGTATCCGGGCGCGGCGGCGGCGTTGATCTGGGCGGCTTCGTATTCGTTGTAGCGCATGGTGAACTCGGGGCCGTTGGTGGGCTTGATGTCGCGACTGAGCTAAGCGGCACCATGCTGCCTCTGTTGTTAGCAACATAGAAGTGGCGCAGGTCGCAGTCGCGTTGCGGAAGTTGCCTTCAGCCTCGACATAGACCTGCCACTGGCGCCCGAAGCGGTTGAAATAGTTCACCAGATAGCCGCCCATGAACGTTTGCAGAGTTTCATAAACATCGGCGATGGTGATGCCCTGGCGTTCGACTTTCGCGCGGTCGACATCGACGTACTGCTGCGGCACGCTGGGAAGAAATGTCGTGTTCAGTCCGGCTAGCTCTTTGCGCTTGCGAGCGGCGGCGATGAACTTGTCCACGTTTTCCGTGAGAGCGGCAGATCGCCTGCCGGAGCGGTCTTCGAGGACCATGTGACGCCGCCCGATGTGCCGACGCCGGGAATAGAAGGGGGCGTGAATGAGAATGCAATGCCGTCTTGCACGTTGGCGAGCTCCGGCGATATGATCGCGGATCGCCGTATAATTTCATTGGCGTTTTTGCGTTCATCCCAGGGCTTCTCGGTGACAAAGAAGAAAGCGCTGTAGGTGTTCTGGACGCGGCTCAGCAGACTGAAGCCGATGACCGACGTGCAGCCTTCAACGCCAGGCGTGTGCAGGATGATGTCTTCGACCTGCCGGGCGGCGGCGGATGTTCGCTGCAGGGAGGCGGCGTTCGGCAATTGCAGCGCGACGAAGACGTAGCCCTGATCCTCCTCGGGCAGGAAGGAGGCGGGCAGCTTCGTACCGATGAAGACGGCGACGCGCCGCCGCAGCAGCCAGAAGGAGCAAGCTGAACACGGCTTTGCGGATCAGCGCGGCGGATGCGGACATAGCCTTCGGTGACGTGACCGAAGACGCGATTGAACCAGTCGAAGAAGCGGCGCAGCAATCCGCGGGATTGCTTCCTCGGCCGCAGCAGCATGGCAGCGAGCGCCGGGCTAAGCGACAGAGCATTGAAGGCGGAGAAGATCACCGAGATGGCGATGGTGACGGCAAACTGCTGATACAGGCGGCCTGTGATGCCGGGAATGAAAACGGTTGGGACAAAGACGGCGGTGAGGATGAGAGCCGTGGCGATGACCGGTCCTGAGACTTCTTCCATTGCCTGCAGGGCCGCGTCACGCGGATTCATGCCTTCTTCGATATGGCGCTCGACGGCCTCGACGACTACGATTGCGTCATCGACAACAAGGCCGATGGCCAGCACCAGTCCGAACAGCGAGAGCGTGTTGATGGAGAAGCCGAGGAACGGGAAAAACAACAAAGGTTCCGATGAGCGAAACCGGAACGGCCGCGAGCGGAATGAGGGTGGCGCGCCAACCCTGCAGGAAAATATAGACGACGAGAACGACAAGAGCAAGCGCTTCGAGCAGCGTGTAGAGGATCTCTTGCATGCCGGCCGTGACCGCGCGCGTGGTGTCCAGGCTTACTTGGTAGTCGAGATCTTGTGGGAAGCGCCTTGGCAAGCTTGGCCATCGCCGTGCGAACGTTGTCCGCCGCCTCGACGGCGTTGGAGCCGGGAAGTTGATAAATGGCGAGAATCGCGGCCGGTTTGCCGTTGTAGCGGCCTGTCAGGTTGTAGGTTTGCGCGCCGAGCTCGAGCCGGGCG
Organism: uncultured Acidobacteriaceae bacterium; assembly: GCA_963808405.1. Classification (GTDB taxonomy): domain Bacteria; phylum Acidobacteriota; class Terriglobia; order Bryobacterales; family Bryobacteraceae; genus Bog-105. Next base: position 271,216 of record CAWEFG010000002.1, read on the forward strand.
ACGTCTTTCAGCCGCAGAGTGGAGCCATCGGGATTTGCGCGCAAGATGATGTTGCCAAACTGTTCGGCGGTTGTCAGGCGGCCTTGCGCTTGAACGGTGTAGGTGAACTGCTGGCCATTCGGAGCAGGCTCGGCGCCGATTTGTCCGGCAGGATTGACGGTGTTCTGGGCCTGCAGCGCGGAAACGATTTGCGGAACGGTGACCTGCAGCTTGGCAAGCTGGTCGGGATTCACCCAGCAGCGCATCGCATACTGGCCGGCGCCGAAAACCTGAACACGCGCAATGCCGGGCGTGCGCGTCAACTGGTCGACGAAATTGATGTAACCGTAGTTGGCCAGAACAGAGCCGTCGTAAGTGCCGTGCGGCGAATACAGCGCAATCAACATCAGCGGCGAGGAAAGCGATTTCAGCACCGCAGCCCGGCGGTCGTTGACCTGCGCCGGAAGCTGGGACTGCGCCTGCGAGGCGCGCAACTGGGTAAGCACCTGATCGATATTGGAATCGGTGCTGACATCGAAGTCGACGGTGATCTGGCTCTGCCCGTTGATTCGCGTTGATCGAGTACATGTAATTCATGTTGTCGACGCCGCTGATCTGTTCTTCGAGCGGGGTCGCGACTGACTGCTCGAGAGTTTGCGCGTTGGCGCCGGGATAAATCGCCTGTACTAGGATTTCGGGGGGAACGATGCTGGGAAACTGCGCGACGGGCAGGCGCAGCATGGAGATAACGCCGACCATAACCATGAGAATGGCAATGACTATGGCGACGATAGGACGATTGATAAAGAATTTCGACATGCTATTTGGCCTCCCCTTGCGCTGGATAGGGAGAAACGCCGTTGAGTTTGTCGGGCTGCGGGGTGACTCTTGCCCCATCCTTGACTTTCGAAATGCCTTCCGAGACGACGCGGTCGCCGGGCTTAAGGCCGCTCTCGACGATCCACAACTCGCCCACGTTGTCTCCAACCTGAACGGTTCGAATATTGATCTTGTTATCGGGCCCGACGATGGCGACTTGATATCGCCCCTGCAATTCCGTAACGGCGCGCTGCGGAACCAGCAGCGCGTTCTGCTGCATGCGACGTGAGAGCGGTGATGCGGCCAAATTGTCCGGGGCGGAGAATGTTACCGGGATTAGGAAATGCGCCGACAATTCGAATGGTTCCGGTTTGGGTGTTGACGCTGCGGTCGGCAAACAGAATGTGGCCGGTGTGCGCATAGACCGTTCCCGTTAGCCAGAGTCAGTTTCAGCGGAACGGGATTCTTCAGGCGCAGAAGATCGCTGCCGGGCGGACCGGTTTTGATTTTGCCGGCGAGACGCCAAATATTCTTGCTCGCTGATGGAAAAGTAAACCTTGATCGGATCCACTTGAGAAACAGTCGTAAGCACAGTGGTCGGGCTCACAAGATTGCCGATCTGGGTGGTAGCGATGCCGGCGATGCCATCGATGAGCGAACGAACTTTGGTGAATCCGACATTCAACTCCGCCGCTGCGACACTCGCCTGGGCTGCCTCGATACCGGCTTGACCCGATTTGATGAGAGCTTCATCCTGGCGCTGCGTCTGAACGTCGTTATCGAGTTGGCTCTGCGCGATGGCATGCGCTCGGCGAGCGGAGTATCGCGTTTGACGTTGATGCTGTGCGAGACCGAGCTGAGCTTGCGCCTGCCCGAGTTGCCCGTGTGCTTGTGCGAGCTGTCCTTGGGCTTGTTCGAGCGCGGCCTGAAAGGGCGCGGAGTCAATCTCGAACAGCACGTCGCCCTTTGTACAAAGGAGCCTTCGCGATAGTTCTGTCGGACGAGATAGCCGGACACCTGCGGCTGAATGTTGGCGGTCACGTATCCCTGGAGCGAAGCGACCCAATTGCCATAGATGGGCACAGTCTGTTGCTGAACCGCGGAAACGGCCACATCGGGCGGCGGCGGCGCGGCATGTTGCTGGGAGTTATGGCTGCAGGCTGCGAGGGCAATGGCGGCAGAGAAAACGAGCGTGCCTGAAACGGATCTTTTTTGTCTCGATGTAATCACGATGACTTTTCTTAAGTGTTGCGGAAGATTGCGCCGCGCTCATGGTGCGGGGCCGGCCGAGCGGATATTTCAATGGTAACGGTGCGATCCTAAATCGCCGGCGCAGTCGAGAGCGCGATAGGAATCACTCTTTGACTTCCACTTGAACGGTTTTGGAGCCGCTGACTACGAAACCATTTACGGGCATGCTTACTTCGGCAATTTCGGAGCCGCGGGTGAGGGTGAGGGCGGCGTTGCTGTTGGCGGAGGCAAAAGGGTCGGCGAGGACGAGCATGACAGAGGGCGGAGGATCGCTCAAATCGCCGCCGGGGAGGGGTCCGGCAATCGTGAAGGTCGGCTCCTGACGCCAGACGCGGAGATAGGCGGCGTCGCTGCCGCGAAAAGCGTTGATCATGTCGATCAACCTCTCGGGCGTGTGCAGGGAGGATTGGGCCAACCCGGCGAATTCGGGAAAATTCAAGCCGTTCGCGTCGCTGATGGTGAAGTTGAGCGGGCCGACGGGCGCGCCGACCGGAACCTGATAGGTCGAGGGTGCGGGTAAGCTGGACGCCATTTTCGCCCTCGAGCAGCGCGGTGAGCTCTGACCGAATCGCCGGGATGAACTTCGTGGCGCGAGGCCCAGACCTGCGCGATGTGGAGCTGGCGCTTGGTGTCGATCGGGCCGAGAACGGAAGGAGATCTCCTTGAGGTGGAGGTTAGTGAATCCAGCGCCGAGCACGAAGGCGAGTGAAACGACGGCGTCGGTAGAGACTTGCTGGGCGAGGCCGCTGTCGCTGACGAAAATGTCGCGAACGATGAGAGGCGGAAGATTGCCTTCAATCGACGCGGCCGTGTGAAGACGGAGGGTTCCTGCGCCGAGGGTGCGCTCGGTGGCATCGATGGCGGAGAAGATGGCGGTTTGGGTCGATGAAGGGGGTGGAGCAGGCGATCGTCGATCACCTGGAAACGATAATCGCGGGGGGCCGAGCGCGGGCGATTGAACGGAGATGGTGACCGGGCACCAGTGTGGCATGGCGGCCGATCTCGCCGGCAATGGCGGTATTGCGGTCGCTCAAAAATAGTGCCGACGAATTGGCGGGGCGTAGTGATCTTGAAAGAAGTATTCAGAGTGGGCAGGATGGCGATGACATCGGAGCGGGCGAAGGGCATCTCGTAGCCTCCATCGAGGAAGCGATGGCCGAATGCGTACATGCGCTTGCCGTCGATGTAGGTGACGGTGCCGTCGGCGGTGATGTTCCATATCTCCGCTGAGCAGTTCGACACTGATCATTGCGCCGGGTTCGACAGTGCCGGAATATTGCGGAGAGGGCGGAGCGCCGCCGGAGAGCGCCTGCTCCGGCTCCAAGCCCAATTTGCGAAATGTGGAGGCGAAGGTTTGGAGAGTGGCGGGCGTGAATCCGGAGAACGCGAGAGGCGTGCGGATTTGAGTCAGCTGGCCGAATGGGGAGGCGAGATCGGAGAGCGTGGCGAGCGGGCGGGGCGCGCGGCCGGGAGCGGTGGCAGGAGTGAAGCTGGAATCGGCGATCATTTGCTCGATGGGCTGGATGCCGGCGATGGGTTCTTTCGAAAACGCGAAGCCGAGCGAGACTGCGCCGAGCAGCTTTCCATCGATGTAGACGGGACTTCCGCTCATGCCTTGGATGACGCCGGTCTCGGCGAGCGGACCGCCGCTGAGCTTGGCGAGCACGATGCTTTGTTTGGGCGCGAGGTTTTCGAGAACGCCGAGGATTTCGACCTGGAACTCTTCGATCCGATTGCCTTCAAAGACGGTGCGGCCGACGCCGCGCAATCCCGGGCGGACATCTTTGAGGGGGAAAAATTGTTGCCCGCGCGCGGAGGAGGCGGCGAGAAGCAGGAGCAGGGGCGCAATAGCTGAAATGTTCTTAACGCTCATGAATTGTTGTTTCGCGGCGGCGTTCCGTAGGTGAATCGGCAGGGAAAACCCTCTTTCATGGTAAGCATAGTTGACCGTGTATGCATATGTGAGGCATACTGATATGCATGCGGACTACACTGAATATCGACGAACAACTTCTGGAGAGAGCACGCGAAATGACAGGAACCAAAGAGAAAACCGCTTTGGTCCGCAGAGGCCTGGAAGCGTTGATCGCACGCGAAGCTGCAAAGCGCCTGGCTTCGATGGGCGCCACCGAACCTAAGTTGCGCGAGATTCCCAGGCGGCGCCCGGCCTGATGGTGCTTGTCGACACATCCGTTTGGGTTAAACATTTCCGTATCGGGGAGCCGGTTCTGGTGGAGCTTCTAAGCAAAGCGGCAGTGCTGATTCATCCGTTCATAGTTGGCGAGCTTGCATGCGGCAACCTGAAGAACCGCGCCAGAGTTTTGGCGGACCTAGGGGCGTTGACCACCTCTCAGTCAGCTTTGGATGATGAAGTATTCCGGCTGATGGAAGGTCGGCGGCTTTGGGGAAGAGGTATTGGCTGGGTTGATGCCCACCTTCTCGCTTCGGCTCTGCTAACGGGCTGCGAGTTCTGGACTCTGGACAAGAGACTTCATCAGCTTGCCGGTAGCGCTGGGGTGATGGCTCGCAAGAGTGGGTAGGCGTATTTTTTGGGGAATAATATACTTGAGTACCACGCTTTTTGACCCGCATCGCAAATCGTCGGCAAGCGCCTGACCTGGGACGAACTGACTGGCAAGCAGTCTGGCCCGCAAACGAGCATTAACTGAGAAGGAACGCGAGAGCCGGGCCGCGGCAAGCGGAAACGCTAGCCGTGCTTTTTGCGCGGCGTAGGACGCTGCTGCTTCTTTGGCTTATCCTCAACAACTCCACTCTTCGGAACTGGGAGGACCCGTCTTCACCGCTCGCTTGAAAGGTCGAATGCTTCTGGTCCTTCACTCATTTCAGCGTGCGGCTTCATCGCTCCATGTATGCCACGTTCAGTCGTGGTTTCATAAAACATTATAAGCGGTAGAATGTTTTATGGTCAGCGCGTAAGCGCATGAAAACACTAAGATATCGTGTACTTGCATAGCGTATAATGTACGGCTGACAATAGGTGTGGCTGTTCTTCTGTGGGTGAAAGTCGGCTCCATGCCGTGCCTCGTCAACACGAGCCTAGCCTCAGCGGGGCGGCTTTTTTAATGTCAAATCGGTTCCTTCGACAGTATGGTTTCTTCCCTGAATCGTAAATATCCGCCAAGAAACTAACCTTAGTCCTCTATGAAGTCAAAGTACCGCATCTCCCTTCTGGTGTACGCTCTTTGAACGGCCCAGTTCATATAATCGATCACGCTTAAGCAGGGTTCACCTTTCGGCGTTTGAGGCTCGATCTCAAATGTCGTGCAATCGGCGCTTACTTTGTACTTCTCCTCAAATCTAATTCGAGCCTTCTTGATGGCATCCTCAAGTGGCCGTCTCCTCGCTCTTGAGCCGCGCGTAGAAAACACAATATGGTTATGCGTGAACCGATGGAGCACGTTTTGAAACAGCCTGCTGATTACATCGTCGTAAAACTGATCCTCATCAGCATTGTGGACTGACCTGAAAACATGCTCCGTCTTTCTAGCGACGATGAACTGAGATTTGAAGGGCAGACTCTTTAATTCTTTGTAAAACAGATATCTCACTTCTGGTGAGTCATCTTTGGCGTGAAACGCCACTGCTGTCTTGGCAAGCGAAGGAACGCTCACGAGGTAAGGATCGCTCGTGATCGATTGCTGCGCACGAAGCACCGCGCGCCTGATGTCGCGGGGTTTTTGCGTCTCAACAAACCCCAGAATGAGAAGCGGAGAGCATCCTTCGGTGCCAACAATGAATTTGCCCTTCGCGTTGTAGAACGTGGGATCGCCGGATTCGTCAACGAAGAAGTAAGACTCATCCGTCACCGGTCTCTTCATTGCTGGGTGCGATGTTCAGTCTATCGCAGTTTGGTTAGCCTAATTGCCTTATTTTGGGTAGCGTTCACGACACTTACAGCGGTTTGAAGAGGCGGTTCCAGCGTATTCGGGGCCGCGAGAGAGGCTTCGCCAGACCGGGTTCTTCGGCGGGCTGTTCTTCTGAATCGTAGATCAGAATGGGCTTGCCGATAATGTCGGAGGCATCGAGAAAGCCCCAGTAGCGGCTGTCAAGCGAGTTGTCGCGATTGTCGCCGAGCACGAAATAATTTCCGGGGGGAACCACGGCTTCGCCTCGAGTGACGTGGTTTTGCAGCATGGCGCGCGCAGCTAACATTTCGCGGGGCCTGGGCGGTATCGGAATATCGGCGGGATCGCCGGGGAAGTTATCGCGGTAGTTGTCGACGGAGTTGAATTTGTGAACCGCATACGGCTCGTTGAGAGCGGCTCCGTTGCGATAAACGATCTTCGACGCAATGCGGATGCGATCTCCGGGCACGCCGATTACGCGTTTGACAAAGATTTGGCTGCGGTCGATGGGGTAATGGAACACAACGATATCGCCCTCGACAGGCGTTACGCGCGGGAAGACACGGGCGAGGATGTGGTCGCCGATCAGAAGCGTGTCCTCCATCGCGCCCGATGGAATCACGAAGGCCTGGACGAAGATAGAGGGGGACAGTGAAGAGGCAGGCAAGGGCAATCCACGGGACGGGTGAGCCGCGCGGTGCGCTGCAGGCGGCGAGCGATTTGCCGGCGAAGAAGAAAACAGGAAAAGAATCAGATTCAGCGCGGCGGCAAAGACGATTTGGCGCGGCGGGATACTGCCGGTGCGCAACAAAAGGGGGGTGACCGCCAGTTGCGCAAGCGCGAAGAGAGCGAAGCCGTAGGCGCTCCACACTCGTTTGCGCAGGATGCCGATTCCGGCGAAGAGGGGGATGAGGGAGAAGAGAGCCAAAACTACATGTTGAAAGGCTGAGAGCAGGGTGATGGCCGCGATCAGGAAGGCGGCAATGGCAACAGCACGCGGAAGTTTGGATGCGGGCTTCATGGTTCAAGGCCGGCTGGTAACGGAGAATTAAAAAAGGGCATTAGAGGCATGGGCATCTGGCCGGATGTACGGTATGCGCTGCGCGCGATGAGACAAAGCCCGGGTGTCGCCATGATTGCTATTCTCGCGCTGGCGCTGGGGATTGGCGCGAACACGGCGATTTTCAGCGTAGTGAATACGGTGCTGCTGAATTCGGCGACGATGCGGAATTTGCGGAATCCGGGCGGCTCGTGATGATTTGGGAAAAAATCCGCGGTTGGGCGCAATGGTATCCGACCGCATGCCGACGGCGCTCGAAAACTTCCGCGAATGGAAACGGCAGAGCCGTCATTTGAAGATATGGCGCGCGGATATTTTGAATTGCAATTTGACTGGTGGCAGTGCGGCGGCGAGCGAGCGGCCCGAGCGGGTGCACGGCATACGGGTATCGCTGAATTTTTTTCCGCTCTTGGGAATCATCCCGCACTCGGACGAATGTTCACAGTGAAGACGTCAAAACAGAAGCGGAAGGCAGTGGCGATTTTGAGCGCGGATCTGTACCGGCGCCGGTTCGGTAAAGGGGCTGCTTGAATGGGAAAACGATTCGCGTGAATGGCGTCGACGGACAATCGTGGGAGTGATTCCGGCGAAGTTCCGGTTCCCCGGAATGTATGCGGGAATGAGCCAGGACGACCCGGACGTATGGCTTCCGCTCGATATCGAAGGCAAGCAAGGGGGAGATGCAGAACCGCAACTACTACGTGTACGCGCGGTTAAAGCCGGGCGTGACGCTGGGGCAAGCGCGATCGGAGATGAAGTCGTCGGAAGCGATTGGAAAGGCGGATCCCCGCTTCAACCATGGATTTGGCGTAAACGTCTTTCCTTTGTCGGTAGAGGATCTCGGAACGGATCTGCCGCGAGCACTGGGTGTGTTGCAGATGGCGGTGGGATTTGTTCTGCTGATTGCCTGCGCGAATCTGGCGAACTTGCTGCTGGCGCGAGCGGTGGGGCGAGAGCGTGAGATGGCGGTGCGGCTGGCGCTTGGGCGCGCGGCGGGGGCGAATTGTTCGGCAGTTACTTACTGAAAGCCTCCTGCTGAGTGCGATCGGCGGGGCGGCGCGTTGCTGGTTGCGTATTGGATTCTGCGCGGCATGTCGTCCCTTGTGCCGCAGGATACCCGAGATTTCATGAATTGCACTCGATTTGATTGCGATGGGTTTTACATTCCTGGTGGCGATGGCGACAGGCGTTTTGTTTGGACTGGCCCCGGCGTGCATGCGGCCGGACGGCGATGTAAACGAAATTTTAGGCCGCGGCGGGCGAGGCAGCAGCAGAGCGTCGGATCGGCTGCGGAATGTTTGGTGGTTGCGAAGTGGCGCTGGCGCTCGTGCTGTTGACCGGAGCGGGGCTGATGATCCGAAGCCTCGATTCTTTGCTGCGGGTCAACACGGGTCTGCGGCTGGATCATCTGTTGACGATGCAGATTGCGCTTCCTTAATCTCGTTATGCGACGGATTCTCAGCAGAAGGCATTTTGCGATCGGCTGCTCGCGAAGCGCTGAGCGATTGCCCGGCGTGCGGTCGGCGGCATATACGGAGGGTTGCCGATGGAGACGTCGCGCGACACTTCGTTACGTCCCCGGGGAACCGAACAAGCCCAACGAATCGCCGATTGCCGATCATGCGGAAGTCAGCGAAGGATATTTCGAAACGGTAGGGACGCCGTTGCTTCGAGGCCGGGATTTCACTCGCGCGGATGCGGAATTGGCCGAGCCGAGGACGGTGATTCTCAGCGAGTCGCTGGCGAAAATCCACTGGCCGAAAGAACAACGAGATGGGAAAAACAATCGTGCTGCCGGTCGGCGGACGGGAAAATCTCGCTGACCATGATCGGCATAGTGGCCGATACGCGCCAATTAGGACCCGATTCGCCAACCAGGCCGGAGATGTACACGCCTTCGAGCATCTATTCGAGCCTTTACATTGCGGTGCGGACGACTGGAGACCGCTGAAAATGGCGCCGACAATCGAAAAAGCTCGTGTGGAGCATCGATCCCGAACAGCCGGTGTTTGAAATCCACTCGATGGAGGACATCTTGCATGATTGGCTTGCTCGGCGGCGATTCAGCATGGTGGTTCTGACTGGGTTCGCAACGTTCGCACTGGTGCTGGCGTCGCTGGGGCTCTATGGAGTTCTGGCGTATCTGGTTACGCTGCGGACGAGGGAACTGGGAATTCGCATGGCAGTGGGGGCGGGGCCGCGGCAGGTCTTGAGGCTAGTGATCGGCCAGGGAGCAAAGCTAACACTTCGGTTTGGCATAGGCGTAGGCGGAGCGCTGCTGCTGACGCAATTGATGCAAAGCCTGATAGTGAATGTGAGCGCGACGATCCCGCGACATTCGCGGGCGTTGCGGCGATTCTGCTCGCCGTAGCGCTTCTGGCGAGCTATGTGCCTGCGCGGCGTGCTGCCCGAGTCGATCCGATGAAAGCGTTGCGGGTGGAATAAAGGAATGGAGAAACCCAAATAGAAAGGCCCTGAGACAGTCGCCCAGGGCCCAAACCAGGTTTGTTGATTCGCGCTGTTTAGTTCGGGCGAATCACCTTCCGACCGAGGAATAGCAGCATTCCCAGACCAGAAACCAACAGGAAAGAAGTGGATGGCTCCGGCGTAGCGGTCCCACCCAATTGCCCGGTAAGCGTGCCGTCGAGGCGGACTGCTTCCAGGAATTGGTCATCCGCTGTGATTGTCATGGAAAGCGTGTTGACGCCTGCGATGAAACCCGTCGAAGCTGAAAACGTAGTGAGCGCGCCCCAAGCGCCGGAGCCAAGGGTAGAAATCGGTGTTCCGTTTAGATTTAAAGTGCCCTGATCGTCGATTGCCCATGCTCCTGAGAGCGAAACCGTTGCCAGATTGTAGCCGGTAAGGTCAAAGGTGCGGGTGAACGTGTACGGGGCGGCTCCGTTGTTCGTGACGTTCGCATTGCGCGCGATCCAGTCCGAATTGGGCCCATTCGCCAGCCAACCGCTATACCAATCGGCGTTATTTGGATAGACCGTCTGAGCAGGACCGTTGCCTCCGGCTTGCTCACTGACTGTCCAGTAGGCGTCCGGCTGTGCTCCTGTGGTTATCAAGGTATTTGAAGCGTTTAATCCGGTTGACAAATTGATCGTCGCGCACAGGGCGGGTAGAGCAGCGAGGCCCAACGTGAACGTTGCTACAGATACGAATTTCATGTGCATCTAGTTTCCCTCCGAAATTAACTTGAGCAGATTGATTATAAGGTGCGTGCTTCGTTATAGCAAGACGGGATGGGTATAGGACGTGGAGTACTATGTTCAGCCCATTAGAAGACAGGCAATCTGGAGGAGGATTTCAAGAAAGACGCGCGGATCATCTCTGTTATGCTCTGAACTTCAGGGAAGAAGCGTGAGTGGTTTGGAACCAAGCAGGAGAGCGTTTCTAAAAGCTGCGGCGGCATCGGGGGCGCTGGCCAGAGCGGCTCTGGGGCAACGGGGCGCGGCTGCGCAACAGACGGCAGGACCGCAAGGAACGGCTGCGCCTCCGCGATCGGCGCGCGTGACATCGAGCCTGATGTTGTGGACGCTGAAAGGCAGCTTGGAGGAGAAGTTCGCGACGGCGGCTCATGCGGGCATACAATCGACCGAGCTAGTGACGGAATACGTGGGCTGGTCGGACGCAGACGCCGCAAAGTATAAAGGGCTGGCGCAATCGTACGGACTGGGGATTGACTCTCTCGTCGCGCAGAGAGATTGGACGCGGCGCCCGGTGACGATGGTGAATCCCGCGCATCGCGAGGCGTTTTTGAAAGACGTAAGGGATTCGGTCGTGTGGGCGAAGAAGTTAAACGTGCCGCAGATTATTCTGCTCAGCGGTAACGAGCAGCCGGGGATGAGTCACGAGGCGCAGTACGCGAGCATGGTGGAGAGCGGAAAGCGCGCGGCGGAAATTGCGGATGCCGCGGACGTGAAGCTGATTCTCGAAAACCTTAACAGCAAAGTGAACCATAAGGGCTACTTCCTGATCAGCGCGAAAGAGGCGCTGCGGGCGGTGAAGGAAGTGGACAGCCCGCATTTCCGGTTTCTGTTCGACATTTATCACGAGTACGTGCAGAATGGCGATCCGATTCCGACGATTATGGAAGCGGCGCCGTATGTGGCGGTGTTCCACGTTGCGGATGCGCCTGGACGTCACGATCCGGGCACGGGCGAGATGAAATGGGACGACATATATAAAGCGATCGGCAAGTCGGGTTACACGGGATACATCGCGCTGGAGTACACGCCTGAAGGCGAAGCAGTGGAAAGCCTGACGAAAGCTGTGACGCAGATGCGGAAAGATTTGAATTCGGCGGGGGCGCCGGCGGGCGCTGCGGGTACCGTTGAGCGGTAATAAACCGGTGAACAGGTGGACTGTCCCCGGTTTATGCGAAATGATCGAATGCTTTGGGTTCGAGGGGGCGGCCATTGAAATGGACGCGGCCGGGATGTCGGCTGGTGACGATTCCGATTGGGGTGACGGGTAGGGCGGCTATTTTCCTCGGAATCTTTTTCTGGGGTGGGGCGGTGAAGAGGAGTTCGTAATCCTCGCCGCGGTGTAGAGCTTCATCGAGAGTGGCACCGGCGGCGATGGGGAGAGGGGAATCGATTTCAGCGCCGACTTTCGATTCTGCGCAGAGGCGGCGGAGGTCGAGCGAGAGGCCATCGCTCAAATCCATGGCGGCTGAGACTTGTAAGCGGCGCAACATCAATCCTGCTTGAATGCGCGGCTCAGGGCGAATGCGGCGCTTCCCCAATTGGCCGGTAACGTAGATGCGATGGCCGGGTTTTGCGCCGCTGCGCAGGAGGGCCGCGCCACGGGGCACTCGCCCGCAACACATCACGTCGACGACGATCTTGTCGAATCTCGCGAGGTCGCCGCCACCGAGTGCGATCTTGTATTTCTGCGCCAAAGTCAGAAGGCCTTTATAGAAGTCCGTAACCGCCGAGGAGTCCGGCACTGCAAGGGAGACGAGACAGAACACGGGTTCGCTTCCCATGGCGGCCAAATCGGAGAGGCTTCGGGCGAGCGCGAGATGGCCGATATCGGCGGCGGTATGGGTTTGGCGGGTGAAGTGGCGGTCTTCTAAAACGAAATCGCATGTGAAGACGAGATCGTGGTTCGGGGAGGGGCGCAGTATGGTGCAATCGTCGCCGATACTCTGCACGATTGCAGGGACACGATAGCCGCGTTCGGCGAGCTTGCGAATTCGATCGACGATTTCGGTTTCGCGCATGGCGGCGCTATTGGTCCGTCGATGCGGCGAGCACCAGGCCCGCGGGAAGCTCTTCCCCAAAGATGCGGCTGGAGGAGGCGAGGTCGTCCGCTTGGCCTGCCAGACGGCGCAGCAGGTCGGCCGCGCGGGGGCTGGCTTCGCAAGCGCGGCGAACCGATTCCAAAGTGGCGGGAGGAAGATCGCGGGCGGTGTCGCCGGTTTGCCGGGCGATATGTACGACAGCTTCGAGCAGCGCGGGCGTATGGGGCGCGCGGAGTAAACCATCGACCCAACGCGCGACAACGGACGGGGGCAGGACCAAGTTGATAGGACCACTGAAGAGCTTGCGAGCGCCCAGGCGCGAGAGACACCAAGCGCCGACCTCGACCATTTCGCCGCGCTTCATAATTTCGAGCAGAGTGTCGCCGAGCTGCGATTTGGTTTGGTGCGGGAGCAGCTCGAGGCTGGCGGCGGTGCGCCACATTTCGCGATAGAGGCTCTGATTCATGCGCGGCTTGCGTTTGTGTTTGGGCAGCAGAATGGGGGAGAGGCGCTGGAAAATATCGGCTTGCTGATTGCGATTGAGGCCGCCGGCGATGCGGCCGCAAAAAATCCACCAATCGATTTCACACTGCACCTGGTTGGGGAAAGTGAGACCGGCTGCATAGACGCGGCGGGCGAGCTCGATGCGGAAATCGTCTCCGGGAAAGCCGAAGCCGGGGCGCAGGCAGAAGCCGGTAAGATTGAGCCAACGCGCCTCATGATGAGCGTTCTTGCGGCGTCCTTCGGCGAGATCGAGCAGGCGATCCGAGAGAGCGCGAATGGCGGGCAGGGGCCAGGAGAGCCGACCTAAACCCAGGGCCTGCTCGAGGCGCGCGGGAAGCTGTTCGGGGGGCAGGCCGGCGTCAGCTGCAGCGAAGACTTGCGCGATGAGCGATTCGGCGTTCGCTTGCGCCTCGTGGCTGATAACAGCGGTGGAGCGAACTGGGCCAAGCTCCGGTGCGTTTTCCGGAGCGTCGGCGGCCTTGCGCAGTTGAAACTGGAGACGCCAGCGGTGGTCGCTGATTTTAGATTCGGCCCAGGATTCGAGCGTACCCACTTCGCTGAGACGAGCGCCGAGGGTGACGGGAATGCGCCGCTCGCCCCCTTTACCAAAGCGGATGACAGCGCGGAGGGGCGCGTGAAGGCGCGGATCGCCGGCGGGATCGAGCATGTCGTCGGAGGGAGTAAAGGAGACGACATCGCCCGCGGCATCTTCGGTGCGGGCAAGAGAGCTGTAGAGGCGGAATGCGACGGGGGTATTGGCGAGGAGTTGAAGCTCGGGCTGCTGGAGTTTAATTTCCTGCCCTTCTTCGGTGCCGCGCGGGACCAGGCAGACGGCGCGAATAGAGGAAGAGCCGGAATCCTGGAGTCCGAGAAAATAGGCGCGGGGCAATCCGGCGCGGACCAGAACGCCGCTCCCGGAGGAGCGCACGTAGGAGTAATAAGATGCGCCGACGGCGACGGCGAGGTCGAGATCGTGATTTTCAAAGAGGAGAGGCTGACGGTGAGACCAATGCTCGACGACGTCGCGAACGCGTTGGCGGAAGACTTGCGGGATGAAGAAGCCGCCATTAAAAAGGATGGCGTCGACGCCGTGTTCCGCGGCGGGGGAGGTGTGCAGAAATTCCGCGAGATGGCGGGTGATGGCGGGATCGGAAACGTAGGGAAGCCCGAGCTCGCGGAAGACGCTTTGCTTTTCCTGCTGGGGCTTATCGGTGAATTCGCAGGGAGGGAGAAAACCGCCGAGAGCGAGTTCGAGGACCTCGTCGCGAGTAATGGCGGTTTTCAAGGTTCCGCCGATGAGGGAGGCGCCGGCTCCGACGACAGTGACATCGACCGCGGCAGGGCCGTCGGGCGACAGCAGCAGCTCCTTGGCGGCTGAGCATTGACGCCGCAAAGCGCTGCGCTGGCGGAGAGATAATGTTTTTCCGAGCTTCGATTCGGCCAGCCAGGAGATGGTCAAATCGAGATTGTCGCCGCCGAGTAACAGGTGGCGGCCCACGGTTGTGCGCGTGAATTGAACGCGGTCGCCTTCGCGATCGACACGAACGAGAGTGAAGTCGCTGGTGCCGCCGCCGACATCGCAGACCAGCACGATTTGTCCGTCGAACAGTTCTTTGTTGCTGCGCGCGAGGTGGCCGGCAATCCAGGCGTAGAAAGCGGCGGCGGGTTCTTCCAACAGGGTCAAATTCTCGATGCCGGCATCGCGCGCGGCCTGAACGGTCAGCTCGCGGGCCTCTTCGTCGAAACTGGCGGGAACCGTAAGAACCACTTGCTGGGCGGGTAAGGGAATGTCTTTGACGCGCTCCCAGGAATCGCGCAGATGAGCGAGATAGCGGGTGGACGCTTCGACGGGCGAGAGAACGCGGCCCTCTTCCTGAGAATCCCAGGGCAGAATCTTTGCAGTACGGTCCGCCTCGGAATTCGAGAGCCAGGACTTGGCGGAATGGACAGTTTTGGTGGGGACAAGAGCGCCCTGATCGCGAGCGTACGCGCCGACCACGGGCGGTTCGCTTAAGTAGAGAAACGATGGAAGCGTTCTAAGCGCGGCGGTGCGGTTCGCATCGATTTGCTGTTCGATGGGCAGAACGTGAATGGGAGGGAAGTCGGCTTCGGCAGCCTCATGGGGATCGATATAGGCGAGGGCGGAATTGGTGGTGCCGAGGTCGATGCCGATGTTCATAGGAGTTTAGGCGGCGGGGCGCTCGCGCACATTGAACTCGAGTTTCCAGCGACGGTTATCGGCGGCAACGCACCAGAGCTCGAGCATGCCGGTTTCCGTAACCCTACTTTCGAGGGTTACGGGCACGATCTCTTCGCGGGATCCATCGGTATGGGGAGGCAGGAAGACTTCGATGGGGGAAAGCTCATCGAGATCGTCTCCGATGTCGTCGATCAAGGTTCCGGCCGCGTCGCTTTTACGCGAGAGGGAAGAGAAGAAGCGGAACTCGGCGGGCTCGCCGACGACCAGCGCGAATTTGCGCTGCGGCAGCTCGACTGTAGAACCTTCTTCGAGGCCGAACGGCACCACTGCGAGAGCCTTCATGGGGGCGGGCAAACCGGGAACCGCAGGCAAGGAAGTTTCGATGCCAACGTAGTAAGTGCGTGGAACACCGCCGTGGATGCGCACGCCGTTTCCGGTTCGCGCCAAGCCATAATAAGCTGCGCCATGCGCGACGGCGTGCATCAGGTCGGCTTGTTTCGATTCGTTCTGGAGCTCGAGCAAGGCAGGCGCGCCGACTTGTTGAAGCCAACCGGTGAGCACTTCGAAGATGCGACGCTCGATGGCCGAGGCTTGAAGAACGCCTCCATTCAGCAGCAGATGGGTGGGGCGAGCGAACGCTTCGGAGCCGGCGTTTGCGGCGGCCTGACGGAGGAATTGCGCGAGATGTTTCGTTACAGCCGGGTCGGAGGCGTAATTGAGGCCAAGCTCGAGCAACGCGGCGCGACGTTGACGCTGGGGCGCGGCATCGGAGGGCACGGGCGGAAAAAAACCGTCGAGCAAGAGAGAGCGAACGTCATCGCGAGAAATCTTGCCGCGAAGGGTTCCGCGCACCACACCGGCGCCTCGGCCGAGAATCGTCAGGGGCTGATCTTTGGGGGATGCATCGCTCGACAGAAGCAGTTCTTTCGCGGCGCGGCATTGCTGCCACAGTGAATTGAATTGGATAGCATCGAGCTTCGTTCCCTTTTGCGCGAACTGCTGTTCGGCAAAGCGGGCGACGGCCAAATCCATGTTGTCGCCGCCGAGGAGCAGATGCTCACCGACAGCCACGCGCTCGAGCTGTAATTCGCCCGCTTGCTCAGTGACGGCGATCAGGGTGAAATCGGTTGTGCCGCCGCCGATGTCGATAACCAGAATGAGATCTCCTGGTTTGACCTGGTCGCGCCAGTTGCGGTTACGCTCGATCCAGGCGTAGAAAGCGGCTTGCGGCTCTTCGATGATGGTGACTTCCGGATAGCCGGCGAGCTTGGCTGCGCGCTGGGTGAGGTCGCGCGCGGCGGCATCGAAGGATGCGGGCACGGTAATCAGTACGGACTGTTGTTCGAGCTGTGCTTCGGGATGCGCGAGATTCCAAGCGCAGCGAAGATGCAGCAGATACTGGCAGGATGCATCGAGCGGAGAAATTTTTTCGATGCCATCGGGCGCCGGTACAGGCAGGAGCGGCCGGGTCGGATCGGCGGTCTGATTCGAGAGCCAGGATTTCGCGGAGCTAACCAGGCGGCCGGCGTTTTCGACGCCGCGACTTTTCGCGAGGCGGCCGGTTATGCAGCGCGGGCGATCGTTCCAGGGAAGCGCGAGAGATCCTTCGACAAACTCGGCGGGACCGGGAATATATAAGGATGACGGCAGCAGGTCGAGCTCGGCGAGCTCGCCGGGATTCACAAGCTGTGGAACGGGGAAGAGCTTTACTTCCGGTGGATCGGTTGCGGGCGGCGTGGAAGGAGCGTAGGCGAGGGCGCTATTGGTGGTGCCCAGATCGATTCCAAGAATGTACTGCGGCATGAAGAGGGGACGCTTCTATTCGACTTCGAGCTCGGCGGGCGCAATTATCGAGACGTCTTGTTTTCCGAGCGGAGGAAGATTCACAGAGGAAGCCATCCAGCCTCGATGGCGGAGCGTTCCGCCGGGAACTTTTCCGTTAGCGGGAACGTTGCCGATCAACTTGATGCGGCTGGGATCGGGAGCCTTAGAAGCATCAAGCTTTTGAAAGGTGCCTTCGACGCCATCGATGACAGGGATCAGCGTAAGGTGCCGATTGAGCGCGGTCTGGGAATCGGCATGCACGCTGCGGACGGCTGCGCCAATCTGGTCGTCGGCGTAGGCCGCGATATCTTCCATCAGAAAGTCGATGAGGCGCGAATCGCGTTGAAGAATCTGCAGAATCTGCAGTGCTCCGTCACTCGCTTTCGGCTGTTCGACAGGCGCGGCGACGGGGGCGGCTTTCAGCTTGGTAAATCCAAATTCGGATGCGATATCTTCAGGCAACACGCCGGAAAAGAGAATGGAAAAAAAACTTCGGAACGCAGACGAGATTCGGGACAATAACTACCTCTGGTAGTCAGGATAACAATGGCATCACGCTGGCCGCCGATGAACGGGGATGAAACCATTTTTTGGGAGCTTGTCTCCAGTGAACAGGAGGGTTTCACCAGCGAGAATATGGCGACAAAGAAAAAGTCGAGTTCAAGGCGGTCATCGTCGGGATCGGATCCTAAATCGAAGAAGACCGTTCGCAAGAAGATGCAGAAGACGATGCATGAGTACAAGCATCATGAATTGAAATCGGGGAAGGGCGGAAAGGGAGGGAAGGTAAAGAGCCGGAAGCAGGCGATTGCGATTGGTTTGAGCGAAGCGCGGGCATCGGGTGCGAAGATTCCCGGACCTAAGAAGAAGAGCGCGAGCAAGAAGCGCGCGACGAAAAAGAAATCGTCCAGCAAAAAATAAGCCCGCCGGAGTAAACCAGCGGGCCGAGCAAATTAACGCGTACTGATTCGGATTAGTAATCCATGTCAGGGCCGTGGCCGGCGGGCGGACCAGAGGCGGACTTTTTCTCCGGAATTTCGCAGATCATGGCTTCCGTGGTCAGCATGAGAGCGCTGATCGAAGCGGCATGCTGCAGAGCGGAGCGGGTCACCTTGGTGGGATCGATGACTCCCGATTTGACCAGATCTTCGAATTGGCCGGTCTGGGCGTTGAAGCCGAAGTTGTTGTCGGAGCTGGCCCGAACTTTCTCGAGAATGATCGCGCCCTCGTAGCCCGCGTTGCCGGTAATCTGGCGCAGGGGCTCTTCGCTGGCCTTGCGGATGATATCGATTCCGATCTGCTCGTCGCCTTCGGCCTTCAAGGTATGAAGAACCTTGCCGGCGCGAAGCAATGCAACTCCGCCGCCCGGAACGATGCCTTCTTCGACGGCGGCCCGGGTTGCGTGCAGAGCGTCTTCGACACGCGCTTTCTTCTCCTTCATCTCGGTTTCGGTAGCGGCGCCGACCTTGATGACGGCAACGCCGCCGGCGAGCTTGGCCAAACGCTCCTGGAGCTTCTCGCGATCGTAGTCGGAGGTGGTTTCGTCGATTTGGGCGCGCAGCTGTTTAATGCGGCCTTCGATGTTCTTCTGAGTTCCCGCGCCATCGACGATAGTGGTGTTGTCCTTGTCGATAGTCACGCGTTTCGCGCGGCCCAGGTCTTCGAGGCGCACACCTTCGAGCTTGATGCCGGTCTCTTCCATGAGAGCCTTGCCGCCGGTGAGGGTGGCGATATCTTCGAGCATGGCCTTGCGGCGATCTCCGAAGCCAGGCGCCTTCACGGCGCAAGCGTTGAGCGTGCCGCGCAGCTTATTTACGACGAGCGTTGCCAGAGCCTCGCCTTCGACTTCTTCGGCAATGATCAGAAGCGGCTTGCCGGCGCGCGCGATCTGTTCGAGCAGCGGCAGCAGATCCTTCATATTGCTGATCTTCTTCTCGTGGATGAGAATGTAGGGATCTTCGAGCACGGCTTCCATGCGCTCGGGATCGCTGACGAAGTAGGGAGAGAGATAGCCGCGATCGAACTGCATGCCGTCGACGGTCTGGAGCTCGGTGACCATGGTCTTGGACTCTTCGACGGTGATGACGCCGTCCTTGCCGACCTTCTTCATCGCTTCGGCAATGATGTTGCCGATCGTGGCGTCGCCGTTGGCCGAAATGGAGCCGACTTGAGCGATAGCGTCGCCGGAAACGGGTTTCGAGAGCTTCTTGACTTCTTCGACCACCGCCTCGACGGCTTTTTCGATACCGCGTTTCAGAGCCATCGGGTTCGCGCCCGCGGCAACGCTCTTCACGCCTTCGCGGAAGATGGATTGAGCCAGAATCGTCGCGGTCGTGGTGCCATCGCCGGCGATATCGGAAGTTTTCGAAGCAACTTCGCGCACCATCTGGGCGCCCATGTTCTCGAGCGGGTCCTTCAGCTCCACTTCCTTGGCGACGGTGACGCCGTCCTTGGTGATGGTGGGGCCACCGAATTTCTTTTCAAGTACTACGTTCCGGCCCTTGGGACCGAGCGTTACCTTCACGGCATCAGCCAGCTGATTCACGCCGCGTAGAATCGCTTGACGCGAATTTTCGCTATAAACAATCTGTTTTGCAGCCATTTTTATCCTTTTTAGCCTCCTGTTATGCTTTCGCCGAAACGGCCGCGCCCTCGAGCACGCCGAGGATCTCGTCCTCACGCATGATCAAGTACTCGTTGCCATCCAGCTTGATGTCGTTGCCGGAATATTTTCCGAACAGAATGCGGTCGCCGACTTTCACGTCGAGCGTCAGCAGCTTCCCTTCGTCACTGCGCTTGCCTTTTCCGACGGCGACGACTTCACCCTCTTGCGGCTTCTCTTTCGCAGAATCCGGAATGTAAAGACCATTGCGCATGTTTTCGTTCTCTTCGAGCCGTTTGACCACAACGCGGTCGTGCAGCGGTCGAATATCCATAGTTAAAACCTCCAGTACCTTCGCGACTACTCAGAATTTGAATTTGATTGAGATTGGCCAGTCGTCAATTGCCGACTGCCCACAGGTAGTTTTAGCACACTCCGGGGTAGAGTGACAAGCGGAGATTTCAAGTTGTTGAAAGGGAAGCAGTTGGGTGAGCAGCCTACGGCCCATTGATGAGGCTGAACTCAGATTTTCTTCTATTCGGGGCACCGGGATTGCGGTAAAGTGATTGGAAATGGGCGAGGGGCACAGCAAGGCTACTATTATCAGCATGGCGGTGCTCGCTTCGGCGGCGGCTACACTGCTGCATGAGGGGGCTGGGCATGGGGTGATCGCCTGGCTCAGAGGCGACGTCCCGACACAGCTCACGAGCAACCACCTGTCGAGCATGCGCCCGGACCGGTGGGTGGATGTCGGTGGAACGCTGGTGAATCTCTGCGCGGGCGCCGCGTCTCTGGTCGCGTCGCGGGCTGCCGGGAGTCGCGCAAATCTCCGCTATTTCTTGTGGATTTTGGCCGCGCTGAACCTTCTGCCTGGAGCGGGCTACTTCTTCTTCTCGGCGATTACCGGCTTCGGCGACTGGCAAGAGGCGATCCGCGGCTTACCGCATCAGGCCGCGCTGCGTACGGTTATGGCGATCTTTGGCGCCGCGCTGTATATGTTCGTGGTGCGCCTGCTCGCAGCGGCGGTGAGGCCGTTTTGCTTACGTCGAGCGACTTACAACGTTGTCGGACGGTTACCGTACTGTGCCGCGTGCCTGTTCAGCTGCGCTGCGGGAGTTTTCGACCCGCTTGGGCTGAAGCTCTTTCTTGTCTCCACCCTTCCCGCGGCGTTCGGCGGGTCCTCCGGTCTGCTGTGGGCGGACAGCCTATTTCCGGCTGGACCGGCAGGCCCCACGCTGCTGGTCTCGCGACAGCGCACGTGGTGGATGGCCGCTGCTGTGCTCGGCCTCGCCTACATCGTGATCCTCGGACGCGGCATACAGTTCGCGCACTAGCCTCGTCAGAACGATTGCCTCTCGAATCCACTCAAGCCCGATCTCGACGCTTGTATATTAGTTCATGCATGGAGCCGATAGTACGCAAATACGCCAGCTTCGACGAAATGAAGGCGGATGAATATCGATACTGGCAAAGTCGGCCCGTGCACGAGCGGATAGACGCGGTTGAGGAAATGATCGAGACCGCCTACGCATTCAAAGGTTGGGAGATGGAGCCGGATGTACCAAGATTACAAAGACCTTTTGTCCGCCTTCCATGCCCATGGCGTTAGATACCTCATTGTAGGCGGGTATGCGGTCATCTTTCACGCGCAGCCCCGCTTTACCAACGACATCGATCTTTTCATAAAAGCCGAAGTCGCTAACGCACAAGCGACGTACGCCGCGCTGGCCGAGTTCGGTGCGCCGCTCCGAGGCATTCGCCCGCAAGACTTTGCAGATCGCGGCAGTTTCTTTCGTTTTGGACGCGATCCTCACGGTTTCGATATTCTTCCCGACATTCCCGGCGTCGATTTTGACGCGGCATGGGAGAGGCGAATTGAGACGCCGATTGACCCCGAAAGCCGGCTGAAGGTCTTTTTCATTTCACGCGACGACCTGATTACGGCGAAGCTTGCGGCCGGGCGACCGCAGGACTTTGCCGACGTTGACGCAATCCGCAAAGCGGCGGAGAGCCAGGGCCATTCTTGACAATTCGCGACCGGTTGCTCCTGTTATGCTGCAACTGGAACCAACTTGCAGAAATCAGCGACGGTGCGGGAAGCCAGGCCGCTTGGGCGAGAGGGCACCCGGGCGCGCGGCTCGGCCGGGTAAGACGTGCGCCGAATTTCGATTTTACTTCTGTTTGCCGCCGTGCTTGTTTCGGCATTCGTCGGCTACACCTGGAAGCTGCGCCTGGATAAGGAGCGCAAGCAGCAGGTTACGCCGTCGCCGCAAATCAAGAACGGGTACGAGGCGGCGGCTTCGAGCGGATGGCTGTCCTGGAAGGACGATCCGCAAACCAATAAGCACATTTATCGGGTACAAGCGAAGTCGTTTCAAGCCACGCACGATCCATCGACGTTCGAGCTGCGCGAACTTGCCCTGCGGCTTTATAACAAAGCGGGCACGTCGTACACCTACGTAAAAGGAGACCGAGCGCTATTCGATGAGAGATCGGGCGTGATGAAATCGGACGGGCCGGTGTCGATCGTGATGAACGTGCCATCGGACCAAGACGCCGAGGATAGTAACGAGGCGAAGAAACGCGTTCGGGTTCAAACTTCGGGGGTAACCTACGAGACGAAAACCGGGAAAGCGACCACGGAGCAGCGGGCGACGTTCGTGTTTCCGCAAGGAGATGGGGAAGGGGTGGGCGCCGAGTACGATCCGAACACGCATGTTTTGCATTTGAAGTCGCACATCGCGCTGGATTGGATCGGCAACGGTCCGGCTGAGAACAAGATGCACATCGAGACCGCCGATCTGGTGTATAAAGAGGCGGAGCAGAAGATCTATCTTTCGCCGTGGTCGAAACTGCAACGGCAAGACACGAGTATCGAGGCGCAAAACGCGGTGGTGACGCTGGAGGATGGCAGACTGCGTCAGGTGAATGCGGCCGACCCGAATGGGATGGACCGTCGAGACGATCGGCAGACGGGTTATTCGGCGGCGAAAATGACCGGGTTGTTCGACGATAACGGAACGCTGGTGAACATCATTGCGGACAAGAACGCAAGAGTGGTGTCGAGCCAGCCTGGGTCGCGCACGACTTTAACCAGCGATCGCGCGGATCTTCGATTCACGGTCGATACCAAACAGCAGGGTACACAGGTTAAGAACGACAGCGTACTTCATCTGGTGCTGGCGGACGGCCATGCGGTTGCCGAATCCGTTCCGCTGCCGCAGCCGGGGGTGCAAATGGCCGAGACGCGATTTCTGCGAAGCGAGCACATTGTGCTCGAGATGAAGCCGGGCGGTCGTGAACTGCAGGAGATACGCACGCCGACGCGGGCGCAACTGGAGTTTAAGCCGAATCGCCCGGACCAGGCGCACCGAATCGTGGACGCTTCGCGCTTGCGGGTACTGTACGGCGCGAGCAGCTATGTGGATACATTTGTCGCGTGGAATGCGGCGACCCATACGGATAAGCCGGCTGCGGCAGGGAAAGACAGTACGGCAACGGGCCCGCCTGCGCCGGCGCTGACCTGGAGCGATCAGCTGACGGCGAAGTTCGTGCCGAATACGAATCAGATCTCGACGATCGACCAGACGGGCAGTTTCCGCTATCAGGAGGGTGTGCGGAAGGCGTGGGCGAAGAAAGCGTTTCTGGAGCAGCGTATCAATCGAATCACGCTTACGGATGGAGCGCACGTTCTGGACGACACCGGCTCGGCGATGGGCGACAGCATTGTGATGAACCAGGTGAACGGCGATATGGACGCTACAGGGCATGTGGTTTCGACGCATGAGCCGAATAAAAATCAAAAGCCGGGCACGTCGATGCTGGACGCGACGCAGCCGATGCAGGCGAAGGCGGACATCATGCGCACTCGCGAGGACAACACGAAAGTTCATTACGAGGGGCATGCGCTGATGTGGCAGGGGGCGAATCGAATCTCGGCGGACGTGATCGACATCGATCGCGACGAACAGTCCTTGCACGCTGTGGGGAATGTGGTGAGCGAACTGGTGGAGACGAAATCGAACGGCGATTCGCAGACTCAGAATGCGGCAAACAGCGACACTGCGCCGGCCAATTCCGGAACTATGCCGGTCTTCACGGTCGTGCGCGCGCCCGAATTGTTCTATCGGGACGATACGCGCGTGGCGCTTTACTCGGGCGGCGTCCATCTGACGCGGGACAAAATGACGGTCAGTTCAAAGGAACTGCGAGCGTTCTTGAATCCGAAGAGCGATACCAATTCCAACGATTCTTCGCTCGACCATGCGTTCGCGACAGGCAACGTAGTCATCTCTGAAGCAGTTGCCCCGAACCGGACGCGCACGGGGACGGCTGAGCGCTGCGAGTACTACACGAAAGAAGACAAAGTTGTCTTAAACGGCGGCTTACCGCAGATGGTGGATAGCTACAAGGGCATTACCAAGGGTCGCCAGCTTACTTATTACAACGGCGACGACCACCTGATCGTGGAGGGCGAGAAAAAGCAGCTTGCCTACACGCAGATGAAGAAGAAGTAGGGGAAATGGAAAAATGTCTCCTTTACTTCCTTTGGCGGCACTGATTGCAAGCGGGACGACGTGACGGGGGCGATCGATCTGGATTTCGCTCCGGATGATGCGAGCCCCCCATTCAGTCCGCTCGCCGATAGATTACGCAGAGCTCGGTACGGCCGGCAACTTTGTATTCTGACAACCAGGCGCGTAGATCCGGGTACGCAGCCAACCGCAAATTTGGGTTTAGCGGGCCTAAACCATCGACGATGAAGGTTGGATGTGAGTGAGTAAGCTCTTTGCGATTGGCTGCGGCGGGACCGCCGTAAATCGCGGTGGTAGCGAATAGGTGGCGGTCGGCGGGAACGCCCGTCAGAGGTTGTGAATCCCAGAAGCGGCTGTCGGAGATCATTCGCGTATAGACGTACAGGTTGGGGCGATATCCCCAGACGAAAAGCGTGTCGCCGGGATGCGCCAAGCCGCGGATTTTTTGAGCGGCGTGCCGGCTGTCGAGATCCATGGCGACATCCGTCCAGCGCGGCTCGCGATGCTGCCAATTGTCGAGCGCCAAGGAGGCATAGCGCGGGGCGAAACGGATGAAGGGCACAAGCAGCAAAATGGCAAGCAGCGCTGCTGCAAGCGTCCTGCGATCTCGTAATGCCAGGACGATTCCTCGCGAAGCGAGAACAATCAGAGGCGGCAGAAGCTGCAAGAAGTAATGCGGGGCAAAGCGCCAGCCGAGTGAAACCGCGGCGAACGAGAAGATGAGCCAAACCGCCAATTTCCAGCGGTCATTTGGTGAGATGCGCAGGAAACCGAAGATCGCGCCGACTGCAAGCGCGGCATGGAATCCCAGCCAATGGGAAGTGCGGACCAGGGCGTTCGTGACGGGATCGAGAACCGGCGACTGTTTGGCATAGATGAGACCCCAGCGCCAAACTTGTTCGCAATAGCCAGGCCAGGCGCCCACCAGGATGGACCACAGAAATCCGGCGAAGGCAGGTATGGCAAAGCCGGCGAGTATCAGCCACCATTCGGGCCATAGCCATATGGCGCAGACCGCAAGAATGAAAAGCGCCTTGGTGTTCACGAGAAAAGCGATACCCGCAAAGAAGCCGCACCACAGCGGAAGCTTGCGGCGGGCGCAATAAATTGCGGCGAGGTGAGGAACGACCATCAGGGCATCGGCGGCGAACGCGATGACGGCCGACGGCAAATAGAAGGCGGTAAAGAAGGCGAAGAGCAGGGCGGCGGTCCACGCTTCAGCTTCGCTCCACCAGTCGCGCGTCAGGCGGTAGATGAGCCGACAGGCAAGCAACACGTAGGCGGCATCGAGCAGCCGTAAGGGCCATCCCGCAGAGCCGGCAATCAGCAGATAATAGACGGCGCTTAGGGGAGGCTTGTCGTACCAGAAGTCGCGGTAAGGCACTTTGCCGTGGAGGATCTGGAGGGCAGCCGCAAGGTGATAGTCTTCGTCAGCCCACAGCAGATGAATGTGGCTGAGGCGCAGACAGGCAAGCGCGACTATGACGCACAGCCAGATCCACCGGGTGCGCGCGGCCAGCCGAACGCTTGAAACTGCCGCTTCCATTCACGCGTATGATAGGACACGAGACTTAAATTCGTGAAATCTCCCCAACGCATAAGGACGTTACAGACGCTGGAGATTTCGAAATCGTACAACGGCCGCAGGGTGGTGGACAGTGTCAGCGTACGAGTGCAGCAGGGAGAAGTTGTGGGCCTGTTAGGCCCGAACGGCGCGGGCAAAACCACCTCGTTTTACATCATTGTGGGGCTGATCAGCCCGGATTCCGGGGAAGTTCTTCTGGACGATCAGCCGATGACCCACCTGCCGATGTACCAGCGAGCGCGCCGCCGTGTAAGTTATCTTCCGCAGGAGCCGTCGGTGTTTCGGAAGCTGAGCGTCGAAGACAACCTGATGGCGATTTTGCAGACGCTGCCGCTGAACGGACGCGAGCGTCGCGAGCGGATGAAAAATCTAATCGTGGATCTCGGCCTCGAGACGGTGCGGCATAGCAAGGGGTACATGCTTTCGGGCGGTGAGCGGCGACGCGTGGAGATTGCGCGGTCGCTGGTTCTGCAACCGGATTTCATACTGCTCGATGAGCCATTCTCCGGAATCGATCCGATCCAGGTTTTGGAATTGCAGCGGATTATCGGCGATCTGAAGGGCAAAGGGATCGGGATTCTGGTGACGGATCACAATGTGCGGGAGACGCTGGCGGTTACGGACCGCGCGTACATTATCAATAGCGGGCGTATCTTTCGCGCAGGGTCGCCTGAATCGCTGGGCAACGATCCTGAAGTGCGGCGGATCTATCTGGGCGAGAATTTCTACTTTCCGCCGGGGCTGGCGAGTTAGAGAAACGAAGAAAATTCCCGCCGAAAATGAGCTAAAAACGGCGATTTTTCTTAGCCGGAAACGGCGCTTGGCGGTGCTAAACTTAGAACCAAATGAGTTCGCTTTCGCAACGGCTGCATTTAGGCGTCCAGCAAAAGCAGATACTCACGCCGGGGCTGGTGCAGATGGTCACCGTCCTTCAGCTGAATCGCATGGAGCTGAAAGACATGATCGTAAACGAGATTGCGGAGAACCCGGTGCTGGAAGAGGCGACGGAGCCGGGCGAGGAGCTTACTCCCGCCGAAGTGCAATCTTTGCTCGAACGGGAGCGGCAGGCGGATCCGGCGGATCGGGCGATTCTCGACAAGGTGGAGGAACCCGCGGCATTCGAGGCCACGGCAGATGGGGATTTTCCGCTGGACGGCGCGCTGTCGGAAAGCGACGGCGCCGCGCCCGCCACGGCAGCGGTGGAAGAACCCGCCAAGTCCGAAACGGATCCATTTGAAGAGATCGATTTCGGCAGCTTCTTTGACGATTACCTGGATCCGGGATTCAAGAGCCCGGCTTCGGAGTCTGTCGACAAGCCGTCTTTTGAAGCGTTTTTATCGTCGCCGGTCACTTTGAGCCAACATCTGCAGAGCCAGCTCAGCGTGATGGTATTGCCCGAGGGCGTGCGGCAGGCGGCGAACAGCATTATCGGGAATCTGGAAGAGAGCGGGTATTTGACAACCCCGCTCGAAGAGATCGCGGTTTCTGAAGGACTGCGGATCGAAGATGTACAGGCCGGATTAAAAGCGGTTCAATCGCTCGATCCGACCGGCGTCGGAGCGCTCAGTCTGCCGGAATGTTTACTGCTGCAGCTTGAAGCGCACGGATGCCGGGACGGGGTGGCGTGGAGGATTGTTCACGATCATCTGAAGCTTCTCGAAACGCGCCAGTTATCTCAGTTAGCGAAGGCGATGGGCCGTCCGATAGAGCACATCCAGATTGCGGTGGCCGTTATCCGCCACCTGGATCCGGCGCCGGGTCTGCGATATTCCGGAGGCGGAGCGCGCCAGGTTGAGCCTGACGTTTACATTTCAAAGGACGGCGACGACTACCTCATAACGCTTAACGACGACGACATACCGCAGCTCCGCTTGAACGGCGAGTACAAGCGCATGGTGGATCGCGAGCAGGAACCGAATAAAGACGTCCGCAACTACGTCAAGGAACGCTACGCGTCCGCGCTGCAATTAATAAAAAACATCGAGCAGCGGAAGCAGACGATTATGCGAGTGTGCCACTCGATCATTCGACGGCAACCGGAGTTTTTGGAATTCGGGATCGACCAGTTAAAGCCCATGATGATCAAAGAGGTTGCCGAAGAGATTGGCGTTCACCCATCCACGGTGAGCCGGGCGGTTGCGAACAAGTACGCGCACACGCCGCAGGGTGTTTTCGAGCTGCGATACTTTTTCTCGGAGCCGGTTCAGGGGCCGTCGGGGAGCGCGACTCCGCTGCTGATTGTGAAGCGGCGGGTGAAGAAGATGATCGAAGATGAGAATGCCTCGCAGCCGCTGACGGACGAACAGATAACGGCGCGTCTGCAGTCGGAAGGAATCAACGTTACGCGGCGGACAGTTGCCAAGTACCGGGAGGACATGAAAATCCCATCCACCCACCAACGCCGAATTCGCGCCTAGCAAGCTGGTTTGCGATCACGCGCCGCGAATCGCGTTGGCCATTCACATCGAGAGGAGAGAATGAAGCTCATCTATTCCGGTAAGACGAAAGAATTCACGCCCGCGCTCGAAAAGAAAATAACCTCGAGGCTTGCTAAGTTGAGCAAGTTCATTGAGCAGCGGGGCGAGCGCGAGGCGCACGTGACGCACCAGTTGGAGCGCCGGCAGCACAAAGTGGAAATCATTGTGAATTTTTACGATCACGCGCTGGTGGGAGAGGGCGTGAATGCGGATCTGGATCTGGCGCTATGCCAGGCAGTCGAAAAGCTGGAAACCCAGACCGTAAAGCTGCGGAGCCGCTGGCGCGATACGCATCGGGATGCCAGGAATGTGCGCTCGAGTAAAGAGAGCTGGAATGGAGGGGCGATGGAAGCGGAGAGCGCTTCGATCGAAAAGCCGCCCAAGAGCAGAGGCAATGGCTCGGCCGGGAAGCCGCGGGTTTTCCGTGTCGATTACACGCAGGATCGCAAGCCGATGACTCTCGAAGAAGCCATTATGGAAATGGAAAAGAATCTCGATTACATCGTATATAGGGATGCGGACCGGAGCTGCCTGTCCGTCCTGCTGCGCCGGGCCGACGGCAACTTCGACCTGATCGAGTCTTAGATTTCGCCGACAGTGAAGACACAAGCCGTTCCGCTCGCGCCGTCGACGATACCCGCGATGGCCGATCTTGTGATCATCACGGGCATGAGCGGCTCGGGCAAGCTGACGGCTCTGAACGCATTCGAAGATCTCGGATTCTATGCTGTCGACAATCTGCCGATCGAGCTGGTGGCGAAGTTTGCAGATCTGACGCGCGATTCGAAGACCAGAAGAAGAGCGGCTCTGGCGATCGATATCCGGGAGGGCGAAGCTCTCAACCAGTTTCCTAAGATCTACCGGGATCTAAAAAAACATCTTCGGGCGCGGCTGCTGTTCCTGGATGCGGAAGACGAAGTTCTGCAGAGAAGATTCAGCGAGACCCGGCGGCCTCATCCGCTCGGGGCAGAATCGACAGTTCTGAGCAGCATACGGAATGAGCGGGAGCGGCTGGCGCCCGTTCGCGCTTTGGCAGACGTGTGCGTGGATACGTCGAGGCTGAACGTGCATGAGCTTCGCAGGCTGATTTCCGGAAAGTTTCAGGACGCTCAGCATCCGACCGAAATCCTGGTTTATGTGAATAGCTTCGGTTTTCGCAATGGACTGCCCCCGGACAGCGATTTGGTATTCGACGTTCGATTTCTGCCGAACCCCAATTACATTCCGGAGTTCAAAAAGCTGAGCGGACGGAATCCGAGTGTTGCGCGATATATAAGGTCTTTTCCGCAGACGGTGGAGTTTATCGACCGAATATCCGAATTGTTGATTTTTCTACTGCCACACTATATTCGGGAAGGCAAGAGCTACTTGACGATCTCGTTCGGATGCACGGGAGGCCAGCATCGCTCGGTCATGATCGCGAGCGAGATTTATAAGCGGCTTAAGAAAGCGGGTTTCACCGTGAAGCAAAGTCATCGCGATATGAACCGGCAATAGGAAGCGGAAAACTCGTGAACTATTTCCGCAGCGTCCGGCGTTGCGCATCCACTATGGTCTGGCGATAGTCCGAGTAATCTTCCTGTTCTTTGCTGCGCATCCCGTAGATGCCGAAAACACTGGCGTTGATAGTTTGCGTAAAGCGCTTTGGCAGCCATACGTCGGCGACCGGGGCCTGATCCAATTCGAACATCGTGCCCGGCTTTACCTTGGCTATGAAGAGCCCGAATTCTACGGCGTTGGTGACCTGGGCCTCGACTTTCGCCCAATGGAATTGAGTCTTCTCTATCCACAGCCGTCCTTTCATATGCGTTAGAACCTTGGCTTTCTCCAAGGGCGGACGATAATCCGGGTTTGGAACCGCATCGAGTACATAGCAGTTAACGCCTTCTACGCTCTGCTCGCTGCCGAGGCTGAAAGTAAAGGCATCCACCATTTGCTGCATCAGCAGGTGCTCTTCGGCGCGCTCGTTCTGGTATTTCGCAGTGCGCGCCTGCCTTTCGCGGTGCGATTCGTTCTGACGCCGCTGAACTTCGCGACTGAGTTTCCCTTGCTCTTGCTGCTGTTGCACTCCGCCCAAAGGCTCATCGTTCAGTGCGACCAGGCGGGAATAGGGAGAGCCTTCGATCATCGCGACGTCGTAGGTTTTCGACTGCTGAATGGTGACTTGACCGCTCGAATCGATTTTACTTTTGCTGTCGTGCTCGCGGTAGGAATATCCGGGCTGCGCTTTCCAATCGGCAGTATTCGCCACGACTGATTTTTTTACGATCTCGGAAGCAGTCAGCGCACGGGGATCTTGCGCGCGAGGGAGCGCGGACGCAAACAGAGAGGCTGATAACAGAAAGAGGATGGCGTTTCCCACGACCTGCACGTTTGTGCCTCCGTGCGCGTTCAAGTACTTAGATGTTACGATAGCGCTCCGTACTAGATTTGAGAGGGAGAGACTCGACGTCGTCCCAGGTGCTTTTCTGCGTTTTCTCGCGCCATTCATGGTCCTCTGCTGCGCGGCGATATTTGCACAGAGTACATCGACGAAACAGAAGGAACCGTCCGGGAAGGAACAAGGTCTTACGTTCCAGGGCGGAGTCAATCTCGTTCTCGTGCCGGTCGTGGTCCGCAACAAACAGGGACAGGCGGTGGGCAACCTCACGCAAGACGAGTTTCAAATATTCGACCGGGGGAAACGGCAGGTAATCGCGAGCTTCTCGGCGATCAAGCGCCCCACAAGCAACCACGAAGGAAAAATAGCGCCCAATATGCAAGCCGGCGTTTCAACGAGCGAGAACCCAGCCGGCGGAAATGGACCGAGCCATTTCGAAAGCGCCGCGGCTGCCGACGCACACGCGGCTCCTGAACGGTTTCTGGTCTATTTGTTCGACGACCTCGATGCAAATTCCGCCGACATGGCCGCCGTTCGATCGGCCGTGTCACGCCACCTGAGGAGTCTGGCAAGTACAGATCGCGCGGCCATTTACACGTTCTCGGGCCGCCCGCAGATCGATTTCACGGGCGATAAGGAGAAGCTCGAGGATGCGGCCGCAAAACTCCGGTCGAGTCTAAGCGACGTCCTGAGTGACGACGCAAAGGAATGCCCTAACATCAATTACTATCTTGCGGACTTAATTGCCAACCGAGGCGATCAGAACGCACGAAATGCGGCGGTGAGCCATACCATCGCGTGCGCGCACGTCGACCGTTTCACGGCGGAGTCGATTGTATCGGGCGCTGCGCAGCGACAGTTAGTGTTCGGTCCGCAGGAGAGCAGGATGGCATTGCGAACACTGAGATTGGCAATTAAGCGATTGGCGGAAATGCCCGGCGAGCGGCTGATCATCCTGACGTCGCCCGGCTTTCATGCGCAAACTCCGGACGCGATCACCGATACCGAGCAATTGCTGAAGTTGGCTGCCAAGGCGCATATCACTATCAGCGCGCTCAGTTCTCGCGGGCTCTATACGAACCAGCCGGACGCGAGCGACAGCCGGGCGACGAACAAACTGTGGTGGGAGTATCAGCGGCAGAGCAGTGAATCGGACGAAGGCATCATGCAGGACCTCGCACAAGGCAGTGGCGGCGTTTTCATCCACAACAATGACGATCTGCGCGCGGCTTTCGACCGCTTGGCAAAGCCGCCCGAGGTCTCTTATGTGCTCGGGTTTCAGCCCATCAACTCGAAGCCGGACGGAGAATTTCACGCGATAAAGATACGTTTGCCGAACGAGAAGGGATTGACCATTGAGGCACGGCGCGGCTACTACGCGCCGGAGCGGGACGCGGGAAAACAGGCGGCCAGGCTGGAGGTGGACGACGCTGTTTTTTCACGCGACCAGATAAACCAAATACCCGTGGTTTTGCAGACCGGGTACATAAAGCCGAATGAAGGCGATCCCATGGTGACGGTGATCGTGAAAGTGGATATGAAGTCGCTCCGGTTCCGTATTGCGAACGGAAGAAACCTGGATTCCTTGACCGTCGTTTCGGCTTTGTTCGACGATGACGGGGGCTATTTGACAGGCAGCACGAAGACCGTAAACCTGCAACTTCGCGATGAGACGCTAGCGCACTCGGATTCTTCGGTAACGTTGCGGTTCGCTTTTCACGTGAAGCGAGGAGCATATCTGGTGAGGGTGGTGGTGCGAGATGCGCAAAGCGGGGCGATGACCACGTTCACGCGGCCAGAGACAATTACCTGATGCATTGCACAGTTGCCGCGCCGGGCTGGTTCGCCCCCTCAGCAATTCTTGCGGGCGGTGCGGGGAAAGGCGTCGGGATCGCGTTCTTCCGGCGCGCTGTCGACACACTCGAGGTCTTTCTCGATGGCGACGGCCAGCGATGCGCCGTTAGCCGGCAGGTCAAAGTAAATTCCGACGGAATCGCCTGTTGCCCAATTTTGGATCAGCGTCGCCGGCGCCAAGATGCGGATCACGCCTTGCTCGAAGCATGCCTGGGGCTGGGACTCTTTAGAAGATTCGAGCACATATGAGATGCAGGCGTCGCCCGGAAAATGGACCTGCTCCTTCAAGGCTGCCCCAGTGACCAGACCCTCCACTTCGCGCCGGTTCACGCGTAATCGAAGGCTGTTGCCGCGCAATCGCAACTTCATCTTCTATGAGTTTATCCGCCACTCGCCGGAATAGACGTTGAACCTGTGGTCGCGAACGAATCCGATCAGCGTGACGCCGTATTGACGAGCGGTTTCAATGGCCAGGCTCGATGGGCCTCCCACGGCAGCGAGAATCGGGGCGCCCGCCATGACGGCCTTCTGAATCAACTCGAAGCTGCTTCGGCTGCTGAGAAACAGAACGTTCTCATGCAGCGGAATGCGGTCCCCGAGGACGCACCAGCCGATCAGCTTGTCGAGCGCATTATGACGGCCGATATCTTCGAACACCGCCTCAATGCCGCCGGATCGATTGACCAGGGCAGCCGCGTGCAAGCCGCCGGTCTCGGCAAAGCCTTGCTGCCGGCCGCGCAGAAGGTCGGGAAGATTCTCGATGAGCGAGGCGTGGAGCCGAAGTGGATTTGCCGGCTGTTCTGAAACTTCTTGCGCGGTTGCTTCGCGGCTCCGTTTGCCGCAGATGCCGCAACTGGAGCTCACAAGCGTTTGGCGGGCAAGCCTCCAGGCCTCGACATCGACGTCTTTGGAAAGCTCGGCAACAATTTCGTTCGATGGGTCCGTGCCCAGCTGCCGCAGATCGATCAGTTGTTCGCGGCCGCTGATAACGCCCTCGGAAAACAAGAATCCGGCGGCAAGCTCGGGGTCGTTTCCCGGGGTTCGCATAGTGATTGCCAGATCGCCGGAGACTTGCGCATCCTTGAACCAATATTCAATGCGCATTTCGAGCGGTTCTTCGGCAGCCACCGTGTCGACGATGCGCTCGGATTCGCCATGCCGCAGCCTTTTTACGCTGAAGCGCCGGATACTTTGGGGTTCAGCGCGGCGCGCGATCATAGGCGGCGGCAAGCTCTCGGAGACGAGTTTGATGCTCGGGGGTAAATGCTCCCGGGCGCATTCTCCAGCTCCAGTTGCCGCTGGATGTAGCGGGCGTATTCATCCTCGATTCGCTGCCGAGGCCGAGCACGTCCTGCATGGGCACGATTGCGGCGCGCGCAACGGAAGCCAGCAGCGTTCGGATCATCTTCCAGTTCATCGGTTCGCCGCCGGGACCCAGATACTCGAGCGTGAAGGCTTTCTCCTTACGAACCTGGTCGCCGGTGCGCGTACTATCTCCGCCCTCGCTGTTCCACCATCCCATTACGGTATCGTTATCGTGCGTGCCGGTGTAGGCGAACAGCTCCCGTTCATAATTGTGCGGCCTGAAACTGGAGGCTTGCGGGTCGGCGCCGAAAGCGAATTGAAGAATCGCCATGCCGGGGAAATTAAATTCGTGGCGGATCGCCTCTACCTCCGGCGTGATGACGCCCAAGTTTTCCGCTACGATGTCCAGATCGCCAAGGCCACTCTGCACTCGATGAAACAACTTCGATCCCGGACCTTGCGCCCACCTGCCATTGATGGCGGTACGTTCACCGGCTGGAACTTCCCAGTACGCCTGGAATCCTCGAAAGTGATCGAGGCGAACAAGATCGAACAGCCGGAACATGCCGCGAAGGCGTTCGGTCCACCAGGAAAATCCAGATCGCTCCATCTCCGCCCAGCGGTAAATCGGATTGCCCCAGAGCTGTCCAGTCGCACTGAAATAATCGGGCGGAACGCCGGACGAGTCACAGTCGGGTTGCCGGATTCATCCAACTGAAAGTCCGCTGGATGCGCCCAGACATCGAGCTGTCATGCGCGACATAAATGGGAATATCGCCCATCAGCCGCATGTTTCGCCGCCGGCAATAATCGCGCAGCGAATCGTATTGGCGAAAGAACTCGAATTGCCAGTACTTGCGGCAATCGATTTCATCTTGAAGCTTCTTGCGCCAGTGAGCGAGCGCCGCAGGGCTGCGTTGAACCAGGTCCTGGTCCCACGCGGTCCAGCTATGCTCGGGACCCAGCGCATCTTTCAATGCGATAAAGAGTGCGTAATCGTCTAGCCATGCGGCATGAGTTTGGCAAAAGCGACTCGAACGATGAGTCTGCTGCGCGCGGGAAGCTTTGTCGCGAAAGGCGCGATAGGCGCGATGCAGTAAGGGCAAATTCCAATCGCTCACGCGGTTGAATTCGACAGAATCCGCGCGGAAGTCCGGCGCACTCTCCAGATCTGCTTTCGATAAAAAACCATCGCTAGCGAGCAAATCAGGGCCGATCAGCAGAGGATTGCCGGCAAAAGCCGAGAACAGATTGATAGGGCGAATCGCCGTAACCGGTGGGACCGAGCGGCAGCATCTGCCAAACCACCTGTCCGGCGCCCGGCGAGCCGATCCGCGAATCGAAATGCTTCGTCGCCGAAATCGCCGATTCCGAAACGTGAGGGGAGGCAGGTAGGATGCAGCAGAATTCCGCCGCATCGAGGCAGATTCACGCGACTACCTTAGCAAATTGAAGATGGTATAGCGTCGAGGTATCGAGGAGCGCGCGTGGCGTTCCGCCGTGGAGGCTTTGTTAATCAGGTCAGCTCGAGGCCGCGGGTTTCGGGGACCCAGGCGGCACTGATGGCGGCGCCGGCAAAGGCGACAGCGCAGGCCGAGAAACCCCACGATAAGCCGTGCGCCTCGCCGATCGCGCCAATGACGAAAGGCGCAAGAGAGCTGATGCCGCGCGCGGTGTTGTACGACACTCCCAGCGCGGTGGCGCGAATGGGCGTGGGAAACAGCTCGCTGCCGAGGATGCCGGAACCAGTGAAGAAGCCGGTGCCGAAAAAGGCGGTGATGGACGCGGTCAGCAAGATCAGGCCGGGGCGGCGCGCGACTGCAAATGCCGGAACCGATACAGCGGCAAGCACCAAGTAGAGAATGATGGTCCGCTTGCGGCCGAATTTGTCGGCGAAAATGCCAAAGAGAAGATAGCCCGGCAGCATCCCGACCAGGTTGAGAACAACCAGAAACGACGTGAAGTCGAGATTGCTGAAATTGCGCCCGCCCTTCGCCAGAGGAAGCGCGAGATAGGCCGGAATCCAGGTGAACAGGCCCCACCAGGCGAACATGCCGAACGTATTCATGCTGAGAAGCGCAAACAGCCGCGGCGCCGCCGTTCGCCAGAGCGCTTTTTTTTCCAGTTTTGTGACCGGCCGCTGTGTCATCTGGCGCTGCCACAACGCAGGCTCGGGCACATCGTGCTGAATCCAGAGCGTAACAATTGCGGGCAGGACGCCGACAAAGAACACCCAGCGCCAGTTAGCGCGAGAAAGCACGAGGTTGGCTACTATGGCGGCCAGGGCATAGCCGATAGCCCAACTGCTCTGGACAATGCCGAGCGCGCGCCCACGCCAGGCGCTGGGCCATGTTTCGGCGACTAACGTTGCGCCGGAATTCCACTCTCCGCCCATACCGAGCCCGAGCAGGAATCGAAAAACGGCAAGCATGGTGACGCTGGTCGAGAATCCACACGCGAAGGTGAAGATGGAATACGTCAAGATGCTGTGACTCAACATGCGGCGGCGGCCGACACGATCGGCCAGCAAACCGAACACAAAGCTTCCGATCGCAGAAGCCACCAGCGTGAGCGTGTTGAGCAGGCCGGCCGTTGCCTTTCCCATGCCGAATTCGCGCATCAAGGTTGCGAGCACGATGGAATACAGCATGACGTCGAAGGCGTCGAGCATCCACCCGAGGCCAGCGGCGAGAAGGGTTTGACGTTGAGCGACAGTGGTATTGCGCCAGCGGAAAGCGAGCTGCGCGGAATCCGGTGCTGTCACTCGATTTTGCTGTTACCTTTGGCCGGCAACTCGGAGACGGGCAGGTTCGGGCGATCGCGTATCACTTGCCAGGTGACTTTGTCGCCAACTTCGCGCTGCACGTGTCGAATGCGGAGTTTCCCGTTTGCCATGTAGCTCAGGTGCACGCGGTCAAACGCCAGACCGGCGGAGGCCATCAGCTTCATGTAATCGCCGTGAGCCGTCTCGTCGGGCGCCTCGGTGTAGCCGGAATCCCATGTGACGTCGGGCGAAACGCCGCCGGTGGCAGAGCCGCTTCGCTGCGCTTCCGCCGCTCCGGGGCGCGCGGCGGGCATGCCTTTGAGCGACATATAAATACGGATGCCGTTCACGATCGGCTGTGTCATATCTTTCGGCTGCCATCGTTGGCCGAATCTTTCATAACGGTCGTTCATGCGGGTTTCGAGCGGCAACAAGCCGGGCACATTCCGCTCGGCTTCCACAATTTTGTCGCGGAGCTCGTAAGTAACTTTTTCGCTGTAGGGATGATCCGCATCGCGAATGTAGTTCAGGCTTGTGAACCAGCCGCGGGGAATCCACCAGGCGCGTCCGGGATTTGCGCCTTCGCGCGACTGCACCCAGCCGGTGTATTCAGAAAACGGCTGTACCCATTCGTGAGATGGATATCCATGGGGGTTCAGGAATCCATCGGGCAGCCAGGAATCGATCAGCAGACGGCGGGTTCTCGATTCCGGATAGACGGGGTCGGGCTCCGACTGTCCCGCGGAAACGTCGGCAGCAAGCGAGCCGTGATAGCCGGGATGCAACAGATTATCCGGCGTAACCTTGGCCAGCACGATGGATAATTGAGCCCCATCTGGATTGTCAATCGGGTGCAGAATAACATTCACCTGCTTGAGCATGTCCCGCGTTTGCGGATCGGTTGCCAGTTGCTCGCCCAATTTATCGATGTGACTGGTGCTCGAAACTTCATTCGCGTGCTGGCGCCCCGAATAGAGGATGGACGCTTTGAGCGTGGTTTCTTTCGGCCAGGATCGGAGTTGCGCGGGGGAGGGCAACATGAAATCGGCGGCCCACATGTCACGGCCCAGATAGCTTCGACCCATCCAGTAAACATTCACGCCGGGATAGGTTGCGAGCTTTGCCAGAATACCGGCGTTCTCATCGGGACTGATGGGCTCATCCCACTGGACGATGGGCGTCCGGTCGATACGGCCGGCATATTGCGCGATCATGGGGCGCGGCGTGGCGGGAGCCGCTACATTCCAGGCGACAAACGATCGAGGCGCGGGGCTCTCCGCCTTTTCAGTCAGCGGAACGGGAAGCTCGAATTCGAAACCGAGCCGCTGCAGGTGCGGATAGGCGATCTCATCGCGATATAAGCCCGCAGCGTGCATCTCTTCGAGCCAGTGAATCTGGCCCTTGGCCTGTTGAACGGAAAAAATGGAACGCTCCACCTGATCCTGCGGCTCGAGCTTTATCCATTGCTCGTAATCGTCATTCAGGTAATCGGCGGGCAACAGCCAGGTCAGATCTTCCAAGCCGCTCTCGCCCGCCTTCACTCGCGCGCGAACCAGGCGCGGCTGCATGGAACCGGTCAGGACGGGGAGGTTGCGTTTTTTTCATGATGCTGGCCCTGCGCGTCGGTCCAGCTCAAACGCACCAGGGGATTCGCGGCAGGCTTGCCATAGAAGTCGATGTGGACGTGGCCATCTTTTCCGTCTTCGGAGGCGTGAACCACCGGAATGATTCGGCCCACATAATTGATAGGCCTTCCGGCTTCCAAATTGCCCATCATGTCGACAAAATTTTCGGTGGAATAAAAAGTATCTTCCTGAAGAGCTTCGAGAGTGGAAATTCTCTCCTTATCGAGACCGATGGCATAATCCGGCTCGCTCATGTGTATATCGATACGCAGCGTATCGAAAGGAGGAGCGAATTCCGGGCGAAGATCTCCTTTCGCCTGCGCCATGACGTAGTGAAAGATTTTCGGCAGAGACTCGTCCTGGTAGTGGTCCCAGAATTCTTCAATGTCGGTTTTGATGCGCTGATCTAATATCACGTTCGTTCCGGCTTCCAGCCGAACCCAACCGGTCTCCACCTGCACTTGTTCGTAGCGGGGCATCACGCCGTTATATGGCCGCATGGTGGTGGCGACGTTGAAATCCGCGGCTGAGATCTGCGCTCCGTTGGCATCGTAGGCGCGCACGCGATATGTGGGGCTGCCGGAGGTTGGCTCAAACTCGTTGAGCTGAATCTTATCGAGCGGGATATTCAGCTTTTTCGCGAGCATTTCATCCACGGGATACAACTCTTGCACCCAGCGAGCCGGAGAATACATGACGCGTACGCCAGTAGGATCGGTGTCCTTCGCGAATTCGATATTCACGCGCGCCACCGGCTTGCCTTCGAGCTCCGGCGCGAATTCGTCCATGAGCCAGCTATAGCCTTGTTTGTAAGCGCACAGGACCACCACTTTCGCGCGGCCGGAATTAATTCCGTGCTGCGCCAGCATTTCCGTGAGTTGCGTCTGCAGTTTCTTCCGCACTTCGGGTCCTTCGCTGACGCGAGCAACCAGAGTAACCGTCTGATCGCGTTTGACGTCGTGCAGGGCGTCGCGAACGACATCCAGCAGGCGAGTGCCTTCCCACGGAATGGTTATATCTTCCGCAAATGTCGGCGGCGCCTGGTGAAATGCGTAGCCTGGCTCTTCATAGTGCAATTCGGGATCTTGCGCGCAGCATTGCGTTCCGGCGTGCAGGCTTCCGACTTTTATTTCGGCTTGGCTGGTATGAAGTTGCGCCTGAACTTGATTACGGACAAAGCTCTCGAGCTGCGGGTCGGCAATATCGACGTACATTTCCGCTTTCACGTCGTGAACGGCGTTGGAGGGCGATTCATTGATCTCCTCGATCCAGCGGTTGAGGTGATAAAGAGAAACCGCGGCCTGGCCGGCGCCGGAGCGCAAGGAGAAGAAGCGATGGAGATCGTACCGAAGCTCCTCGAGCGAGGCGTATTGCTTGCCGGTTTCCCAGAGGTTGGGGAAGCGGTCTGTCAGAACGTGAAGAGCGGACGCGGAGCCCAGTTGGTCGCCGCGAATGAGAACGGCGGCTTGCTTGTTGAATGCATGATCGACGATGCGAAGCTCGCCTTCGCCGGCCGACAGCGGAGTTTCCGCCAGGGCGCCTGCTGTTTCTTCCGCGTTCAGCTTCTGCAGCGCGTCCTTGCTGAGCGGGGAATCTTCAGAGACAACGGCTTTGGTGCGGACGTCTTTCGGCAGCACCTCCGTTGCGGGCCGGGCGAGCGGAAGCGTCAGTCCGGTGCTTTCGAGTCCCATGCGCGATGCGAGATTCGCCATCGCGATACCCGTGGCTCCGGCGGGAACGTATAACTGGCCATCCAAAGAAGATGGAATGGGCATCTTGGCGCTGCCTTTGAAGAGACCTTTGGATGTGTAGAGAGTGGATAAATCCAGAGGTTGGGGTGTAGCGGCCTCGGTTTCCGCGGGATTTGCCGGTCCTGCCGCGGGCGGCGGAGTGGGAGCTGTGGAACCGGTGGCCGAAGCTGCTATGGCTGCAGCTCCGGGGATCGCCGGTATAGGCGGCAGCGGCTTCGAATTCAGCGCGCTCAGGTCTGGGCCGCGTCCCACAATCACCAGCTCGTGAACGGCCGCGAGATGAGACGAACTCAAGGCTGCTTTTAAATCGGCAGCGCTGATTGCGGCAGCTGTCTCCAGAAACACGCGAGCGATGCCGGCCTTACCCTTTACATAGGTCACTCCGACAAGCTGCGCTTTTGCGCTTGGAGACGCATGGTTCAACTCATCGCCGATCGAAGAAAGCCGGTCGCCGGG
Source organism: uncultured Acidobacteriaceae bacterium (assembly GCA_963808405.1). Lineage (GTDB taxonomy): Bacteria > Acidobacteriota > Terriglobia > Bryobacterales > Bryobacteraceae > Bog-105. The sequence continues at coordinate 311,307 of CAWEFG010000002.1, forward strand.
GACTTTCCAGATATAAGGGCAGCGCGCGGAATAGGCGTCGGAGGCTGCGAGCAATCCGGCGTCATCGTGGCCGAGTACGGCCAAGTTGCCGTTTATCGAGAAAATTCCGCCTTCGTTGGGCTGAAGGCGCTGCAAATAGCGGGCGGCCTGGGCTGCGGCATTCTGCGGGACCGCGTCTTTGCCGATCCAGATGCGCGCGCCGTCACCGGAATCTTCGGCGGCGCTTATGACCAGCGGCGGCGTCAGACCGGTTGTGTTGAAAGCTAATCGCGCCGCAAGATTAGCGGCGGCTGCGTTCTCGACAGCGCTGGAGTGCGCGGGAACGACGATGTTGCCCTTTATGAAGTCGACGATGCCGTCGCCGTTTGTGTCCTGAAGCATCCAGCCGGCCGAAAAGGCGTCAGTCAAATGCGAAGGAGTATTGGAGCTTGGCTGGTACGCCAGTATCGTCGTCAGCGTGAGCGTCGCGAGCAATGGGACGAAAAATCGACTGGTCATAGGACTCCGGTTAAAAAACGAAGCGCGCGGCTAATTCCGCCTGCTGAAGATTACCCGCGGCGTTGATGGTGCCGAACGAGCTCGATGCTGCGTTGGTGAAGTAGCTGGATCCGGACAAATTTTCATGACCGAAGAGATTGAAGCATTGTCCGATCACTTCGAGATGCCGCTGTTCCTTCACGAAGAAATACTTTGAGAGATGAACATCGACGCTGTTGAAAGCGTTGGTGTTGATAATGCTGGCGGTCACCGGCGCTAAGCCAATGGTTGCCCGGTACGTATTCACCAGGCTCAGATCCAGATTGCGATTGCCTTGATTACGCGAGGTGCCGGGTACGTATTGTCGCGTCCCGTCCGCGTTGACGACGTTTTCAAATGCGCTGAAGGGCAGGGAGGAACGGACGGTCCAAATCGCTCCCAGGGTCAAGCCCCAAGGCAGGTTTACCGATCCTGCGGCGACAAGCGAATGACGGCGGTCGATATTGCTGGGACCCCATTGAAGATTCGGATCGGCATAATTAACGATTGCAGCCTGCGGGTTGTTGTCTCTTGCCGAAGCAAGCGTGTACGACACGGTAGCCTGGAACCGGCGGCTGAAGCGCTTGTCGAGCTCGACAAACATGGCCTTGTACTTGGCCTGCGAAGTGGATTGATGCTGCAGAATCTGTCCCCACTGCGGTAACGGGCGAACCCCGGCGGCATTCGGATAATTCAAATCGACGGTCCGGTAGTCGCGGAGGGTGTGTTGATACACGCCATCCACTTTGATCGCCAGATCGGTCGTGAACTGATGTGAATAGCCGAGATCGAACTGCTGCGAATAAGGATTGGCGTAATCCGGCGCAAGCACGGTGACATTGGGAGGCGATGTGGAACAGAAGCTGCTTGCACTCTGCGCGCCGAAAGGATTCGGATACGGGGGATTTCGAATGGTGATATTGCACAGCGCGAGGTCGCGATTTTCGGGGAAATTCAGCAGCGTTTGAATGTTGTTGTAGTAAATTCCGTATCCGGCTTTGAAGACGTCTTTTCCCTTGTGGAACGGGTCCCAGGCGATGCCGAAGCGAGGGCCAAAGTTATCCGCATCACCGCGCTTCGATGGATCGCCCATGAACGGGATCAGCTTCGGATAAGAGTTCGGGTTCACGCTCTCATTGAACGAGCCGAGCTCGCGATCGTAGCGCAGGCCGAGATTCACGGTCAATCCGGGATGGACTCTCCATTCATCCATCGCGAAGAAGCCCAGCTCCCATGTGGGGACGCTGGTTGCAATGGGCGGAATAGCCGCGGTAAACAGGATTGGATTTGTCAGCGCCGCCGGATTCGCCGGATTGAAGACCTGATCGCTTGCGAACGTAAAGGTCCCCCGTACGTTGCTCGCCGTAGCGTCGATGAAGGGGACGTAATTCACGTCGAATCCGAATTTCAGCGTGTGGCTGCCCTTCACAATGCTGAGGGCATCGTTGCCCTCCCAGCGCGTCTCGACTCCATCCTCCTGGTATCCCGCGCCGTAGTTGAAACTCGGGAAACTGTAGGCGATTTGCAGTTGCGCGGTGGCCTCGGGAGAAGTAGCAAGGGTATTCGCGTCGCGCCAAACGTGGCCGGGAGGCCCAAGCAGATAGGCAGAACGAGCGTACTGGAAACGAAATTCATTCACAACCGTCGGTCCAGGAGTCCAGGTGTGGCCCGCGACGATCGATTTGCGCGGAATCAGGCCGTCGTAGCAAAAGCTCTCCGTCGCGCCTCCGCAGCCTTGAAATGTCAGGCGGTTCCATTCCTGCGCATAGCGGACAAAAACGCTTTGGTTGTTGCTGATCTGATGATCGACGCGGCCGGTAATCATCTCGTCGTAGCTTGGCTGGCTGAACGTACCCTGTAACGCGCCGTAATACTGCGGCACAGGCGTGAAGATGGTGTACGACGCGGTGGTCTGCGTCCGCTCGTAGGCCAGATAATAATGAGTTCGATCTTTTACGATCGGTCCTCCGATATCCGCGCCGAATTGATTCCGATTGAACGGATTTCCGGTGTGCTCGAGCGCTTCCGCGGACTGCTGGAACTGGTTGTCGTGATTCAGCGCTTCATTTCGCCAATATTCGAAGATCTCGCCGTGCAGATTGTTGGTGCCGCTCTTGGTCGCGACAGTTACCAAGCCGCCCATATATAAACCGAATTGCGCCGGGTATTCGGCCACGTACACCTTGAATTCCTGCACTGCGCCTTCGGGAAAATTCTGGCGGGGCTCACCTTGCTCGGCCCAGGTGTTTCTGACTCCATCCATCAGGAATCCGTTTGCGTAGTAATAAGCGCCGCCGCCAACCTGCACGTTGTTGTAGAAAGTGCGAGAGCCATCCTGCGTTGTTCCAGGCTCGAGCAGCGCGAGATTGAGATATTGGCGCGTGTTTACCGGAAGAGTGGTGATCTGCTTCTGATCGATAACACCGGAGATGGATTGAGAGGTGGTGTCTATGACCGGCACCTCTCCGGCGACCTCCACCATCTGCTGCGAGCTCCCCACCTTGAGCGTCACGTCCTCGGTAACGTGCATCCCGAGGTTGATATTCAGTTTCTCGATATCTTCGGTTGCGAAGCTCGGCGCCTTGACCGTGATGTTGTAGATGCCCGGAGCGACGGGCGCGAAGCGGTACCGGCCATCGGATCCGGCGGTAACCACGCGAGCAACACCGGTCTCCGTGTTCGTCAGCGTGACTTGCGCGTTAGGAATCGACGCGCCGGAAGCGTCCATGATGGCGCCTTCGATCTCGGCATCGCCGGTTTGCGCCATTGCTATTCCGCTTGCCACCAGAAGAAGTGACAGTAAGGGCGCGAACTTAATTTTAAGTCTTCGAAATGTCCGCATAGTGCACGGATTATATCAACGGTTTGTTGGCAATTCGTACACTAGGGTTTTTGAGAAAAGGAGTCGAGAGACGGTGCGCATTGCAATCGACACGGGTGGGACCTTCACGGACTGTGTCTACGCCTCTGCGGACGGCCTGAACGTTTTAAAGATACCGTCGACGCCAACAGATCCCGATGAAGCGGTGCTGAACGCGGTTGGGCGGATTGCCGGGGGCGAACCTGCGGAAATCCGTCATGGAACTACCGTTGGCACCAATGCGCTTCTGGAGCGCAAAGGGGCGCGCGTCGCGTTTGTCACGACGGCGGGCTTTGAAGACACCATCGCCATTGGGCGGCAAGCTCGGCCAAAACTGTACGACTGGTTTTTCGCGAAAGACCCGCCGCTCGCGCCGGAGGATTTGCGATTCGGCGTACAAGAACGCGTGGCGGCCGATGGATCCATGCTTCGGCGCGTCGATGATGCGGAGCTGGCCCGATTGAAACAGGAGATCGAAGCGAAGGCCCCGGAATCCATTGCGGTTTCGCTGCTCTTTTCATTTGCCAACCACGTGAACGAGCAGGCGGTAGTCTCTGCGCTTCGGGAGTTGGGGGTTCCCGTATCGGCGTCCTATGAGATTCTGCCGGAGTTTCGGGAATACGAGCGCGGATCAACCGTACTGATCAATGCGTATCTCGCGCCGAAGATGCAACTCTATCTCGAACGCATGGACGCGGCGCTCCGGTCGGAAGGATCGCGGCTGCATGTGATGCAGTCGTCCGGAGGCATCATCCCGGCCGGCATTGCGGCTCGAGAGCCGGTGCGGACCATTCTCTCCGGACCCGCGGGCGGAGTTGTGGGAGCGCTTGAAGTCGCGCGCGCGGCAGGCTTCCCGCGAATACTCGCGTTTGACATGGGCGGAACATCCACCGATGTAGCGCTCGTGAACATCGGCACTGGACTCAGCACGACCACGGAATCTCAGATCATGGGCATGCCCGTCGCGGTCCCTATGCTGGACATTCATACGGTCGGAGCGGGAGGCGGATCGCTCGCAAGCTTCGATCGCGGCGGCGCATTGAAAGTGGGTCCGCAATCGGCCGGAGCGGATCCAGGCCCGATTTGCTATGGCCGCGGAGAATCGCCCACTGTCACGGATGCGAATCTGTTGCTGGGGCGCTTGGATCCGGATGGTTTTCTCGGAGGCGGCATGAAGTTGGATGAGCCGCGCGGGAGATCGTACTTCGAGAAGGCAAAAGGCAAGCTCGCAACTATTGAAAGCTTCGCCGAAGGTATTATTCGCCTCGCAGATTCGCATATGGAAAAAGCGCTGCGGAAAATCTCGGTGGAACAAGGTCACGATCCGCGCGATTTCGTGCTGGTGAGCTTTGGGGGCGCGGGTCCATTGCACGCCTGCGCACTCGCGCGCGCACTCCGCATTCCCAAAGTACTGGTGCCGCGGCTGCCCGGCGCCCTCTCGGCCTACGGCATTCTGGTTTCCGATGCGGTTCGGGATTACTCGCGAACCGTGATGCTCCGGCCCGATGATGCTTCGATCGCTCAACATTTTCAAAGTCTGGAAGAGCTCGGGACCAGGGACATGACAGCGCAGCAATTAAAAGCGATACCGGTTCGGTCTGTCGATCTTCGCTACGCGGGACAAGGGTACGAGCTTACTGTCGAATGGCCTGGCGATTTCGTCTCGCGGTTTCACCGGCTGCACGAGCAGCGTTACGGCTACGCCGATCCTCACCGGTCGATTGAGGTTGTGAATGCTCGCGTTCGCATGATTGCGGCTACGGAGCAACTCGCGGTCGAGAAGCGTAAAGCGCGTCCGGGAATCGGCAGCAAGGCTGTTTTAAAAGAAAAACAGATTTATTTTGGTGGCCAATGGTTGAACGGTATGGTTTACGACCGTGCCCGGCTGCATGCCGGCGATCGCTTCAAGGGTCCGGCGGTTATTGTCGAATACAGCGCGACGACCTTTCTTCCGCCCGACTGCCAGGCTTCCGTGGATGAGCGGGAAAACATCGTGATCGAGGTGAGCTTATGAGGAGGGGACGCTATGCACGATCCGGTTGAACTCGCCATATTCAAGAGCTCATTTCATTCCATTGCCGAAGAAATGGGCGCTGCGCTGAGACGGACGGCATTCTCTCCGAATATTAAGGAGCGGCGCGATTACTCGAGCGCGGTCTTCGACAAGGGCGGGAACGTGATTGCGATGGGTGACGACATGCCTGTGCATCTCGGCTCGATGCCGATGTCGGTGCGCGCCGCACTCGAATCGCTTACGCTCGAACGCGGCGACGTCGCGATTCTGAACGATCCCTACGATGGGGGGACGCACCTTCCGGACATCACGTTGGTGATGCCCATCTTCATCGAAGGAGAAGATAAGGCTGCATTCTACGTGTCAAACCGCGCGCATCACGCGGACGTAGGGGGCACGTATCCGGGATCGATGGGCCTGTGCCGCGAGATCTGGCAGGAAGGCATCCGCATTCCGCCCTTGAAATTGGTTTCCGGCGGCGTGGTGAATCAGCCGCTGCTCTCGCTGATTCTCAATAACGTGCGCACGCCGCGCGAACGTGAGGGCGATTTGACGGCTCAAATCGGCGCCTGCCGCATCGGCGTTCAGCGCATGCTCGAGATGGTCGAGAAGTACGGATTGGAGCGCGTAGAAACCAACATCAGCGGTCTGTTGAATCACTCGGAAGAATTGATGAAGGCTGAGCTTGCGCAACTTCCGGCAGGAGAGTTCAGCGCGGAAGACTATCTGGACAACGATGGAATTACGGATGAACCCGTGAAAATTCGCGTCACGATAACGACAGATCCGGCGCGCAAACGCGTGCGTGTGGATTTTACCGGCTCGGCGGCACAGGTGACCGGCAGTTTGAATGCGGTGTCGGCCATTACCTATTCGGCCACTTTTTACGTACTGCGATGCCTGTTGCCGGAAGAAGCCGCGCCGACGGCCGGGCTCATGCGGCCTGTCGAGCTGATTACGCCCGAGGGAACGGTCGTGAATGCCCGGCCGCCGGCCGCTGTGGCGGGAGGGAATGTAGAAACCTCGCAACGCATTGTGGATGTGCTGCTGCGCGCCTTTTCGAAGATCCTGCCGGATCGAATTCCGGCCGCAAGCTCGGGCACCATGAACAACCTGACGATCGGCGGGATCGATTCCAGAACCGGCCAATCGTATGCGTATTACGAGACCATTGCCGGCGGCTCGGGCGCGCGGCCCAATTCAGATGGAGTATCGGGGGTGCACACGCACATGACGAATTCGCTGAATACGCCTGTGGAGGCGCTTGAATATGCGTATCCGTTTCGCGTGCGCCAGTACTCGTATCGCGCCAACTCCGGAGGGTGTGGGAAGTACCGCGGGGGCGACGGTTTAATTCGTGAAATTGAGCTGCTCGGGCCGGCTCAGGTGACGCTTCTCACGGAGCGCCGGATACTGGCTCCGTACGGGTTGCAGGGCGGCGAATCGGGCGCGAAAGGCCGCAGTGTTCTCATCGAGAATGGGATTGAAAGAGAATTGCCCGGCAAATGCAATATTCAAACCTCCGCGGGCGCGATTCTGCGGATTGAGACTCCTGGCGGCGGCGGCTGGGGCGAGCGATAAAAATTCAGCGGCTTAAACGCGCCTCAATGTAGCCCGAAGGCTCATCGGTCGGCACGAACACTTGATTCGGATTATCCAGGCCGAATTTCGATAAATCGACGAGCAGACAGTGTTTGTTCGGCATGGTGAGGTGGATATCGTCTACTACATCGAAGTGGTTGATAATCGTCTCGCCCATCGCATAGAGCGTGTGCTGCACCGACAAGCTGTCGTGCTTTGCGAATGAAGCGAGCAGCGCATCGCGAATATTTTCGTGCAACGAATTAAACTCGAAAATTCCTGGCCGGTATGTCCAGTCGGCATTTAGGACGGTACCCAAAAGACGATCCTCGGTTTCAGGCAAGGTCGTGTACTCATCCTGCATGTAGCCCGCGAACCCAGAGTTACTTGTTTTCAAGATCTGCAATCCGCGGATGCCGGATATAAAGGTGTCGCTCGATGGAGTGGCGATCAATTGGCTGGTGCGGCGCTCCGCCCCGGTCTGGACGAACGCGGCGGCGTGGTTATCGATCCGGTCCCATGGCGTTTGGCTGATTTCTACCCGGACTTTATTCAGATGCGGCAAGCGATCGAGGAAATGCCGGGCCAGATCGCGAGCGAACGTCTCGATGCTGCGGATAGAGTTCTCACGGGCAATTACGTAGACGGTGTTCTTGATGGTGTCGGTGGGCAGCACATTGGTGTTGTCGCCGGCGATGTAAGATTCCGAAAGTTCCGCCTCGAAAAAGACCTCCACTGTCATATCCAGAATTTCATGCCGGCTTCCATCGCGCATCACCTGCAGGAGGCGGATCAGCGTTTTGCCGTAGGTATCGAACCGCAGAACCGGCATAATCGTCAGCTTCCGCGATACGTCGTGTACCCGAAAGGGCTGATCAGCAGGGGCACGTGATAGTGCGATGAGCTACGGTCGACAGTGAACGAAACGCTCACCTTCCGGATAAAAACCGCCGGCAAATCGCGATCCCACTTCGAAGACGATACGATAAACACCCGCTGAAAGCGGGACATCCGGGGGCAGCAATGCCGGGCAGCGACCGTCCTGATCGGTTATGGCGGAGGCGATCTCGCGGTCTGAATGAAACAGCCGCACCCGCAGGTTCGCAGCGGGCTTGCCGCAGGATGTGTCGAGAACATGAGTAGAGATTCCGCTCATACGCGCAACAACTTTTCCAAGCGCAATCGCGCGATTTTCGCTTGCTCACCGGCCGCGATGCGAATTTCATCAACGCGATTGTTGGCAAGCCGCTGCTTCAGCAATTCGCGCATTTCCTCGGCAGTTTTGCCGGTTGCGCACACGACGAAGATCCAGCCGAACTTTTGTTTGTAAATGCGATTCAGCTCCTGCATCGCTTTAGCGGTTTCGGTCGCAGCGTTGTCCATTCCGCGCTGCTCTTCAGAGGACCACTTCCCGATATTTTTCCGATCTCCGATTTGAGGATGCCCCGAAAAGGCCTCAAGCCAATCCTCGTCGCCGAGCGCCCACCAAACTTCATCCGCGGCGCTCAGTAATTCCGATGCGCTTCGAAAGGGCCGTTTCAAAGCCATTCGAGCGGCCCAAGCTGTCGATCCGCAGCATTCAAGCAATATGTCGCGCAGCCTCGCGGCGGGAATAGAATTGAGTTCCTCGATGGTCATGGCAAGCTGGAGAGAAATTCTGAAAGAAGATTCGCGGTTACCCGTGCGCGATATTCGCGCGTGGAACGGATGTCGGTAATCGGCTGGATCTCCTGACGAATCGATTCTCGCGCGGCCGCTGACAAATCCTCGTTCAGGATGCCGCCGCGCAAAACCTGTTCCGTTTTGCGGCATCGCAAAGGTACGGGCGCCATGCCGCCCAAAGCGATGCGAATGTCGCGGATCGCGCCGTTGTGCACATCGGCAGCGGCGGCGATGCACATTTTCGAGATTGCCTGAGCTTTGCGAGTACCCACCTTCCGGCTGTATTCGCGCCACGTGTTTCGCCGCCGCGGCAGGCGTATCTCGACAGATTAATTCGTCGGGCATCATTTGCATTTGCTTATAGCCGGTATGAAATTCGCCATACGGAACCCAGCGCTCCCCGCGAAGAGAGCACAGCTTAGCTGGGCATCATATACAAGCAGCGCGGGCGCCGAATCCGCGGCGGGCGAGGCATTCGCAATATTGCCGCCCAGTGTTCCGCGATTCTGGTTTGCGATGCCCCCCGTCCAACTCGCCGCTGTGGAAAGCAGCGGGAATTCCAACTGCAGCAGCGCGCTCCGGCGGATTTCCGTGTAGCTAACTGCCGCTCCGATGAACACGTCTTGCTCGGTCACATCGAATCGGCACAAAGATCCGGCACCGCCGAATGCCGACTAATTTTCGGCATGGCAATTTTCCCGCATTGAACAAAACCATCAGGTCCGTTCCGCCCGCGATGGGCCGCCAACCTTCGTCGTTCGCAAGCAGATCCAGAGCGCCGCCGCGTAGATTTTCCGCGTTAATCAGATCGTAATCGTGAACGTACGATCTCATTTGCCGTGCCGGCTCGCTTTTTGCACGGCCTCAAAGATACGTATGTATCCGGTACACCGGCACAAATTGCCGGAAAGCCCTTCCTTGATTTGATCCATTGTCGGCTGCGGGATAACGATCCAGCAGATGCAGGGACGCCATGATCATGCCCGGCGTGCAGATGCCGCATTGCGCGCCGCCCGCCTCGGTGAAACGCCTGTTGCAAAGGATGCGGCTCGCCGTTTTTCGATAACTCTTCAATGGTGCAGATACGCGCGCGCCCTCCACCTGCATCACCGGAACCAGGCAGCTATTCACAAGCTCATCATTAACGATCACCGAGCAGGCGCCGCACTCGCCTTCGCCGCAGCCTTCCTTCGTTCCGGTAAGTCCAAGGTCTTCGCGCAGCACATCGAGCAGACGCTTCATAGGATGGACTTCGACCGTCCGCGGCTCGCCGTTCACCACAAACGAAATTGAGCGTGTGGCCATCAGGCCGCACTCTTGCCGGCATTCTGCAGCTCGGCTGCAAACATCAGGCCGACGGGCTCATCGGTCAGCTTGCTCAGAATATCTTCCGGCATCAGCGGCACGTGATGAACGATATGCCCAGCTGCGTTCTCGATGGCATTGACAACCGCGGGCGCGGGGCCGTCCATGGGAAGTTCTCCGATTCCTTTTGCGCCCATCGCGCCATGCGCATACGGAATCTCTTCGAAGAATACGCGAATGCGCGGAATGTCGACGGAAGTCGGCATGATGTAGTTGGTCATCTGGTTGTTGGTCATCGCGCCGTCGCTCCACACGACTTTTTCGTAAAGCGCAAAGCCGATTGCCTGCGCCACGCCGCCTTCAATCTGCCCGGCCGCGAGAACCGGATTCAATACTCGTCCCACTTCCTGCAGCGCGGTGAAATCGTCGACTTGCACTTCGCCGGTGAGCGTGTCGACGGAAACTTCGGCGACGTGGACGGCCCATGAATAGGCGCCGTACGCATCGCCCTGGTATTTTTCGTCGTCCCAAAAGATTCCGGGCGGCTCCTCGATAGCGGGCGCTGGCGCGAAGTGCGCCCGACTGCGGCCATGTATTCGCCGGCAGGCGTGCGAAATTCTGCGGAACCGTACTGCTCCGAGGCAGGACTCTGCACGCAGTTTGTCCTTCAGCTCGCAGCGCAGCCGATTCACGAACTTTCCGACGACCATGGCGGTGCGCGAAGCGACGGTCGGGCCGCTGTTGGGAACACTGCGCCGTATCCGGCCGCAGCACTTCGACTTGCTCGTAGTCGATTCCCAGCGTTTCGGCGGCAATTTGGGCCAAAATCGTGTTCGTGCCCTGGCCCATCTCCGTCATCGAACTGAGGATGCGAACTTCGCCATCCGGCGTGGCTTCGAGATCGACCACTGAATTGAGATAGCGCTCGCCGGAACCGGTGAATCCCGCGCCATGAAAGAAAGTGGCAAAGCCGATCCTTTCTTGCGATTACGTCGCCGCGCATTCGAATCGCGGAATTGCTGCTCGCTTTTCGCGATAGTCGGCCAGTTCGAGAGCGCGATCCTGAAGCTTCGGCAGATCGATCTCATCTCTGATCACCTGGCCGGTGGCGGTGGTGTCGCCCTGCCGCAGAAGATTGCGGCGGCGGAACTCATCCGGCGCTAAGCCCACCGCGCGCGCCACTTTGTCCATATGCCGCTCCAGACGCGAAGAGGCTTTGCGGCGCGCCGAAGCCGCGGAACGCGCCGTGCGGCGGAGTGTTCGTCGCGACGGCGCTGCTGCGCACGCGCACGTTATCGCACCGGTAGGGACCGGCGGCGTGAATGGTGCCGCGCGAGAGGACGACGGGCGACAAGGTTGCGTAAGCGCCGCCATCGATTACGAATTCGATGTCCATCGCCGAGCAGTCGTCCGTCGCTGCTGACCGCGGTGCGATGGCGCGTGCGCGAAGGATGGCGCTTGGTCGTCGCGGCCATGTCTTCTTCGCGGTCGTAGATAATCTTCACCGGGCGTCCGCGATTTCCAGGCGAGCAGCGCGGCATGCCCGGCGATCATCGACGGATACTCTTCTTTGCCGCCGAAAGCGCCGCCGGTCTCCTGCTGCACGACGCGCACCTTGTCCGCGGGCAAGCCGAAGAGCGACATCAGCGCCTTGTGCACGTAGAACGGGCACTGCATGGAGCCCCAAACCGTGACGCCTCGCCGCGAATCGCGACAGCGATCATGCCCTTTGGCTCGATATAGAGCTGCTCCTGCGCGCCGGTCGAGTATTCGCCTTCGACAATGAACGCGGCTTCCGGCCAGACCGAATCGACGTCGCCTTTTTGCGATGCAGGTAGCGACTTGAAAATGTTGTCCTCGCCCCAGATGACGTTGTCGCCGAGCGAGGCGTCGTCGATATCGAAGAACTGGCGGCAAGCGGCTCGTATTCGATCTGCACGCGATCGCGCGCCTTTCGACCAGCATTCTTGTCTTCGATGCGCAAGCAGCAGGATAGGCTCTTGCGATGGTTGACGCGATCCGTCCGCCAGGTAGGGCTGATCGTCGATAGTCAAGCGAGACGACGTTCTTACCGGGAATGTCCTGCGCGCGAGACAATGACGAATTCGTCCCAAGGAATGCCGTCGTCGAAATGAATGTGCTCGAATGCGGCCGCGCGGAATCGTGCTTCGGACCGTGACGCCGTGCAGCATGCCCGGGAAGCAATCAGATCGTCGACGTATTCCGCGGTTCCCGTGACCTTGGCGCGCGCCTCTTTGCGAGGAACGGCCGTTCCGACTACGCGGTACTCCATTTGTTTTTACTCTACACGTTCAAGGGACGAGGCCGCATTCCCGTCCAGGCGCATTGCCGGCAAATCGGCCGTCCTGAAAAACGCAATGCCCTCTGACGAAGGTCGATTTCACTTTGCCCTTCAAATGTTCGCCGACATAAGGCGAGAGAGGATGGCGGAAATGCAGGCGATCGGCGTCGCTTCGAACCTCGCGTCCGGATCGAAGACAACGAAATCGGCATCGTATCCCGGCGCGATTCGGCCTTTTCGCGATGACAGGCCAGCCAACTCCGCCGGTTTCTCACACATCCAACGAACGATGTCGCCGATTTGGAACCCGCGCGCGCTTGCCGCAGTCCACATCACCGGCAGGCTCAGTGAAAGCGATGCGATTCCTCCCCACGCGGACAGAGAAATCGCCGCTTTCAAAGTTTTTCATCTCGGGCGGACAAGGCGAATGATCCGTCGCAACCAAGTCGATCGAGCCGGCCCGCAATGCATCCCAGAGCAGTTGCCGACTACCCGCTGATCGGATCGGCGGAGCGCATTTGTATTGTGTTGCGCTGTCCGGTATCGATTCTGCCGCGAAGTAGAGGTAATGCGGGCAGGTCTCGACTGTAATCGGCAGCCCTTCGGCGCGCGCGAGTTTCAGATCGGGCAACGCTTTGGCGGTCGAGAGATGAACAATGTGAACACGGCAACGGTATTCGCGGCAGAGCCGGATCATCAAGCGTATGGCTTCGGTTTCCGCCTCGTCGGGACGCGATTGCAGATAGGTATTGTACGCGAGAAAGTTCGCGCCGGCATCGCGCAAGGCAGCTTGAGCCACCGCAATCGGCCCTGGAGCCTCGGCGTGAACCAGAAGCGGCAAACCGGTTCCGGCGATGACCGGCATGGCTGCTCGTAATTCCGGCTCGCCCACCATTGAAAATTCATCGGTGCCCGGGTGAATCAGAAAGCATTTAAAGCCGCGCGCACCGGCCTGCGCTAACGGCAGTAACTGCTCTTGATTGTCCTCGACCAGGCCGCCCCAAAACTGGTAATCGATTAACGAATGCCCTCGCGCCGCTTTGCGTTTCTGTTCCAGAGCATCCACGGTGGTAGTCGAGGGTATCGAATTCAGCGGCATGTCGACCAGGCAGGTAACACCACCCGCGGCCGCCGCTCTTGTCGCAGTCGTGAAACCTTCCCAATGTTCGCGGCCCGGTTCGTTGACGTGAACGTGAGTATCGATCACGCCAGGTAAGAGAAAAGAATCGCCGGCATCGATGAGTTCCGGGTCCACTGGCGTGGATGTGAATTCCTCAATGGAAACGATGCGCCCGTTCTCGAAAGTCACGCATCCGGGCCGGACTCCCTCCGGGGTGACGATGCGATTTGCGCGAATAACTTGCTTCACGGACGTGGCTTAACATGGCGTATTGTCGCATCCGACGCGGCCGCAGTATACTTCTGCTGTCGTCTATGCACAACAGCCCGCAAGACTGGATGAAGCAGGCCATTCGACTTGCAGTCGAGAATGTTCGATCGGGGCGCGGCGGTCCATTTGGCGCGCTGGTGGTGAAGGAAAACCGCGTTATTGCGAGCGGGACCAACTCGGTCACCTCGACGAATGATCCGACCGCCCACGCGGAGATCGTTGCGATTCGCGCTGCTTGCCATGCATTGAGCAGCTTCGAGCTGGCGGGTTGCGAGATTTACGCGAGTTGCGAGCCATGCCCCATGTGTCTCGGCGCGATTTTCTGGGCTCGAGCGACGGCTTACTACTTCGCGTGCACGCGCGAGAGCGCCGCGCACGCCGGATTTGATGACGCGTTCATTTACGATCAGCTGACGTTATCGCCGGAACAGCGAACCATCCCAGGCCATTGTCTGCTGCCGGAGGCGGGATTGGCCCCTTTCACGGAATGGGCGCAGAGCGTACAGAAGGTGCGATATTAAGCGGCGGGCGGATGGCGGTTCCAATCCTTGTAGATCAGGTATTTCGCGGGAACTTTTCCGAGCGCGCCGAACCATTGGGGGCAGAACGGCGCCATCCAAATAAAATCGCCGGCGGAAACCGCATACCAGCAATCGGCGAGCCGGTAAATGCCGCCGCCTTCGAGCATCGCGAGTCCGTGTTCCATCACGTGCACTTCCACCATGCTGAGTGATGCGCCAGGCTGGTAGGTCATCGTGTTCACAGCGAAGTCATGCGCGAAATCGCCGGGGAGCAGTGAGCGAACCTCTATCGCCGAATCGCCCATCAGCGGTTCCGGCGTCACCACCGCCTCATTGCCAACAAAAAAAACCGGCGCAGCGATTCCTTCGATCGCGATGTAAGTCTTTTCGATCACCACGAGCCGGCTGTTCGTCTCAGCCGTAACGGTATGAGGAATCGTGGCAGGCGAATAGAAATACCTTCCACCGGACAGCGCATATTCACCGCGGTCGTGTTCAACCGTGATGTTGCCCTCCAACACGTATCCAAAACGTTGCGCTGCCGCGGGACCCAACATTCCGCCCGGCTCCATCTCCGCTGTGTATTGAGTGAAGCCTGCTCCGATGGCGGGCGCGATGTGAATAATGGCGGTCGCACTCTTCATGCCCGGCAAAGGCGTGCGAATGAAAGTATCCGGGGTTTGGAGCAAATGATTCGGTTGACGCGAACTGCGGGTTTGCCCAAAACTATTCATCTGGCAAGCTGCTCGATGAAATGTCGACCGGCCGAGAGCGCCGCTTCAACGTCCTCAACCAAGACGGTTTCATCGGGGTGGTGACTGATTCCTCCCGGACTGCGCAAAAAAATCATCGCCGACGGTAGTTTTTGCGCCATGATCATCGCGTCGTGCCCAGCGCCGCTTATCATTCTGAATGGCTCGAGGCCCGCCGCCGAAATCGCGCGCTCGGCGGACTCGATTAAGGCAGTGTCCATTCCGATCGCCGGTTGGTTCAGCGCAACAGCCCACTCCATCGAGAGTCCCCTCCGCCGGGCGACGTCCGCGCCGCTCGTAAGCAGGCGTTCAACAGCCCCGGCCCGCGTACCGTCGCACGCATGTCGAACATCGAGACCCGCACGGGCCTCGCCCGGGATCACATTGCCCGCTCCCGGCTTCACTTCGACAAATCCAACAGTAGCAACCAACCCCGGTGTTGCCTTCGCCTCGGCTTCCACCAAACCGATCCACTCCGCCGCGCCGGCCAGCGCATCCTGACGAAGATGCATGGGCGTTGTTCCGGCGTGGTTTGCTTTCCCTGAAAACACCAGAGCCAAGCGGCTCTGCCCTGCGATGGCTTCTACGATTCCCAATGGCTTATCGAGACTCTCGAGCACCGGCCCTTGTTCGATATGGAACTCCAGGTAGGCAAATACCCGATCGTCAATCACGGCCTCTCCGATGCAGGAGGGATCGAGGCCAAAATTGCGAATCGCTTCTTCAACGGTGATATTCGAACTGTCCGCGCGTTTCAGGAGATCGCTGTCGATTTCTCCCGTGAGCGCCCTGCTCCCGATAAACGGCACGCCGAAGCGAACGCCCTCTTCTTCGGAAAACCCTACGACTTCGATGCCGAACGGAAGCTTTCGATTGCGCAGCGCTTCGACCAATGCGATCCCAAGCACCACGCCCAGCACGCCGTCATACGCACCCGCATTGGGAACGGTATCCAAATGCGATCCAAGCATCAGGCGTTTCAGGCTGCCGCTCGCACCGGGAGAAAAGCCGCGCAAGTTCCCCACCGGATCGATGGCCACATCCATGCCAAGCGATTCCATCCACGCGCGAAGCATTCGATGGCAATCGTGCATCGCTTCGCAGAGAAACGTGCGGGTTGTGCCTTCGCTTGTTTCGCTGAACCGCGCTATGGCTTCACAACGCGCAAGGATGTCCTGCGCCGCGGTCAAGCAGGTATAGCGAAAGACCGTATAAACTTCACGGCCTTGTGTTCGAGTAACTGCGACATAACCGGCTCGGGCACAGGTTCGTCGGTTTCGATAATGGAAATCGCGGTCAGCGGCTCACCCGCTTGATGCTGCGTGTTGGTACGCGTATCTTCACGGCCCAGAGCGAAGTTCGCGATGTTGATGCCGTTCTTCCCCAGCACCGTGCCAAAGTAACCGATCACTCCCGGCACATCCTCGTTTTTCGAATACATCAGGTTCCCGGCGAGCGTCGCTTCGCACGAAATTCCGTCCACTTGCAGCAGCCGCGGCTTCTGTCAACACCACCGCTCCAACCGCCGAATACGATCCTGCCTCCGATTCAATCTCGATTCGTATCGAATCCATGTGCCCCTGTCCCGGCTCGAGCTGTTCGACCACCCGGAAGCCACGCTGCGTAGCAATCTGCATGGCATTCACCACGTTCGCCCGATACTCCATGGATCGGCTCAGGACGCCCGCCAATCCCGCGTTCCGCAAAATCTGCGTGTTGTGATCCGCTAGCCGGCCGAAGTAAATGAACCGGATGGTGTGTGCGTTCCCAACTGAAATCTGGCTCAAGAACAGGCCCATGCGCTCGGCCAACATCACATACGGCCCAAGCGTTCGATATTGCTCCGCGGTCAAGGCGGCCATGTTTACAGCGTTCAACGCTACCCCGCTGGTCAGATATTCGACAAGCTGTTCGACAATGCGCACGCCGACGATCTCTTGCGCTTCTTCTGTCGAACCGGCAATGTGCGGCGTCGCGACGATCGATTCCAGTCCGAACAAGGAGCTCTCGCCGGGCGGCTCTTTTTCGAATACGTCCAATGCAGCGCCGCTGACTTTTCCGCTCTCGATTGCTCTTTGAAGCGCCGCTGCATCGATGAGCTCGCCCCGCGCGCAATTCACCACGCGCACTCCCGGCTTCATCTGCTCGAAGGCCTGCTCGTTCAGCATGTGATCCGTCTCGGGCGTCATCGCCACGTGCAGGGTGATGAAGTCGCTTTCGCGGTAGAGGTCCGACAACGAGACCAGATCGATGCCGAAATCGCGCGCGCTTTGAGAGCTTACGTAAGGATCGTGCCCGATAATCCGCATCTCGAAAGGCTTCGCCCGCTTCACAACTTCGCGTCCAATGCTTCCCAGGCCAATAATGCCCAGTGTCTTGCCACGAAGCTCATTTCCGAGGAATTTCTTCTTCTCCCATTTCCCGGCTTTGGTAGAAGTGTTGGCCTGCGGCACCGATCGGGCCATGGAAAGCATCAGAGCGAGGGTGTGTTCCGCGACCGATATTGCGTTCCCGCCCGGCGTGTTCATCACCAGCACGCCCGCTTGCGTGGCCGCCGGAAGATCCACGTTATCGACGCCCACGCCGGCGCGCCCGATCACCCGCAGCTTCGGCGCCTTATCGAGCACCCCCTTATTGACCTTCACCGCGCTTCGCACCACCAGCGCGTCGCAATCGGCGAGATGAGCTTCGTAGGTCTTCGGCTCGGCGAGTACGATTTCCCACGAATCGTGAGCACGCAACAACTCCACGGCCGCCGGTGCAAGCGGTTCAGCAACAAGAATTTTCATCCGATGTTCTTTAACTTAGAGCGAGAGCCGCTTCTTTCGGCATCGCCGCTTCGGCATACACGTTCTGGACCGCCGCTACGCCCGAGCCGAACCGCACCGGGTGCCCTTGCGCCGTCAGAATGATCTCCAATTCGGCAACCACAGCGAACAGATCGTGAAAATCGAAATAGCCCAGATGCGCCAGACGGAAAATCTCGCCTTTCATCGAGCCTTGGCCATTGGTGATGATGGCGTTAAAGCGCTTGCGAAATTCTTTGACGATGATCCCGGAATCCATTCCCGCCGGCGGGCGTACAGCGGTAACGGAGGAGCCGGGCGAGCTTGAAAATAGCGCGCAGGTTCAGTTCTTTCATTGCCTCGCGAGTCGCTCGCGCGAGCATTTGCGCGTTCTCGACCAGCTTGTCCATGCCCACCGATTTGATGAATTTCAATGCCTCTGCGAAAGCCAGCAGCAAAGCCGTATTCGGCGTCCAGGCAGACTCGCCATTTACCGCGTTCTTCTTCTCTCTTTTCAGATCGAAATAGTACCGCGGAGCCTTCGCGCGCTCAGCCATCGACCAGGCTTTCGGGCTGATCGCCAGAAAAGCCAATCCCGGCGGAATCATAAACGCTTTCTGCGATCCGCCAATCACCACGTCCAATCCCCAGCCCTCGATGTCCAGCGGCATTGTGCCGATGCCGGTGATGGCGTCGACCACGAAAATGGCGTCCGTCTTCTCGACGGCAACCCCCATGGCCCGGACGTCGTGCTGCGTTCCGGTTGAGGTTTCCGAAGCCTGCACGAAGACGCCCTTGATGGTCTTGTTCTCCGCTAAAGCGCGCTCGACCGCTTCGCGGCTGCACGGCTTCTCCGTAGGGTGCCGACAGCACAGTCGCCTTCAGGCCCCAGGCTTTGGCCATCTCTACCCATCGCTCGCCAAACTTGCCGGCCGAGCAGACCAGCACTTCGTCTCCCGGAGAAAAGAAGTTCTGCGCGGACGCTTCCATTGCGCCAGTGCCGGAAGAAACCAGCACCAGCACGTCGTGCGATGTGGCCGAGATCTCCTGCAGGTCGCTCAGAACCTGCTTATACAAGTTGCGAAAATCGTCGGTTCGATGATGGATATCCGAACCCATCATTGCGTGTAGGGCGGATGGCAACAGCGGCGTCGGCCCGGGTGTCAGAAGGCGTTGTTTTTTTATATGCATGCCGGTAAGGCGGTACTTAGGTGTGTTTCGGTTGAACTGCGGAACTCCAGGATATCAAGACGCTGCTATGCGGCTATGGCGCAAAGAAGCCAAAGATATCCACAACCAGGTGGGTAGGATTCGATGGGAACGCATCGATGGAGCCGTTCGTTGTCGGCACGATGGCCATATTCGAGGTGACGAACCCATCCTGCGCGTTCAACGTCGAGACAAGCGGCTGCGCCTGTCCGTCGGGCCAGAGTGTCAGGAATTCGAGCGGGCCGGGTGGCACAACGGTGGCGTTGAACACGTATGCTTGGCCCGCCGTGGACACGCCGCACGTACTCGCGGCCACATTGACGTGCAGCGTGCCGGAGAACGGCTGGGAGCCTTGATTGCGCGTGTCCAGCACACGGCAGGGCTGCAGGTTGTAAAGCGATAAACCGCCAGTCCCGGGCGGCGCGAAATATCCGTTGATATCGATCACCACGTCCGTTTGGTTGGTGACGAATACGTCGATCGATCCACCTTGGCCGGCCGGCACGATTGCCGCATTGGCGGTTACGGTTCCCGTTTGCGCGTTCAGAGTCGAAACCAGAGGCTGCGCTTGCCCCGTCGGCCAAGTTGTCAAATAGCCGAGCGTTGCGGTCGGCACCGCCGTGAAGTTCAGCGAGTACGCCTGCGCGTTCGAAGGCACGCCGCAGGAGCTGGAAAGCACCGGGAATGTGCGGTCCTGGCCCGCTGACATACTGGGCCCTCCGAGCGATCCCGTCGCGTTGCGCGTGTCCGCGATGCGGCAAGGTGTCATGGGGTAAAACGCGAGAGCGGAGTTGCCCCCCGCCGGCACAAAATAGCCGTCGATGTCGAGCACCACGTCGGTGTCATTCGAGGCGAATACGCTGATTGCTCCGTTGCTGCCGGCGGGAACGATTGCAGCATTGGCTTTTACACGTCCATCCGCCGAGTTCAGCGTCGAAACAAATGGCTGAGACTGCCCACTCTGCCACACGGTTAAATATCCCAGCGGGCCGTGGGGAACTGCTGTGACATTCAGCGAATAAGCCTGGGCGGTTGCCGGAATCCCGCAGGCGCTATTCGGAATGGCGAAATCGCGCTCGGACTGGCCCGAAATAAACGGCCCGCCAAACGCCCCGTTTCCGTTGCGCGTATCGGCAACGCGGCAGGGAGTTACAGGTACGAACTGCAACGCGCCGTTTCCACTCAATGCCACCACCAGGGGCGAGCTGATGCCCGTACCATTTACGTTAAGGGTCGCGCTCTCCGGCCCCGTTGCTGAAGGAGTGAAGGTCACCGAAATCGAGCAAGTTGCGCCCGCCGCTACGCTGGGTACGCAATTGTCGCCCTCGGCAAAATCGGCGGCGTTCGCTCCCGTTATGGATATGGCGGAAACGCTCAGCGGTCCAGTGCCGGAATTCGTCACTGTGACCGTTTGGCCGGTGCTGGTCACTCCGCTATTCTGATTTGCGAAGGTCACATTCGCGGCGCTGACCGAGGCTGCGGGCGCAACTCCCACCGGCAGCGTCACGATGTTGCTGACGAATGCGTTTTGCGCAATGAAAAGCTGCGTAGCGGGGTTGTTCGGCAGACCGGGCGGAACGATAAGCTGCACCTGATAAACGCCGTAGGATCCCTGCGGCAGACCTGCACTGACGACCTGCGCTGTTTGGCCGTTAATGGTTGCGTTTACCGGATTGGTTGCGGAATTTGGCTCAGGTCCAAGGTACGGATAGCCCGTAACCAGGTTGCTTGTTGACGCACCGCTCGGATCCGTGACGATACCGATTCCATCCGCATTTACAGTAATCAGTTCTCCCGGAACTGCGGGATTCGACGTGGTAATAGCCGACGCGGGCATCACTGCACAGCAGGTGGAAGTGGTGTATGCCGTCACGGTCACTTGCGCATTCGCGCTTGTGCTGCCGGCGATTCCGATGCCCGTTCCCGCTTGCCCGCCCTGGCGAGCCGTCAATACCACTCGAGTAAATGCGCCGCCTAAGGAAGCGGTGACGAACGGATCCGGCGCATTATTGATTAAGTTCGCGAGATTTTGCGCAATCGTGGCTAACGTGTCGGTACTGACCACCGTGTAGGTGTACGGCGTATTTCCAACCGTGATGGTTGCGGTATCTCCGGCCTTTACCGTTCCATCGATCGATACCACAGCTTGTGGATTGCCGGCCTGGTGGAGCGCTCCGGCGGCGGGCCGCGGGGGCTGCTGCCCCGCAAAGCTTGGCGCGTTGAATAGCCCCGGGTTTGCAGACGCAATGTAAACCGGGGTGGCGTTCGTCACCGTCACACTCCCATCGTTGTGAAGCGTTCGCACGTACACGCTGGTGCTGTTCCTATCGGTGAAGCTGTAGGGAACCTGCGCGACAACCTGCGTGGCAGAAGCGCTCAACACCGGCGACGCGAAACCATCCATGTAGACTTGCGCGCCTCCGAGCGTGGTCGGTAGAACTCCTGAAAGCGTCGCAACCACAGGAGTGCCCGATGGCTGATCGGACAAATTAGTCCCGTCGATCTCAACCAGCATTCCTGGCGCGGCCGTGGCTCCCGTGCCCGAAGAAAGGTATGCGCCGGAGGCTGTAGCCGTGATGTCTGCCGTATTCGACGTGTTGGCCGACAAGCTGATAGCGTCGAACGGCAGGTTCACGCCTTTCGAGCTCAGATACACGGAGGCTGTGCCCGCCCCCGCAAAAATAGCTGTGGCATTCGGGTCGCCGCCATTTGCGTTAATCAGGCTGACCAGCGCCTGGGCGATACCGTCCAGCGTGTCGCCGGTCTTAACGGTGTAAGTGTAGTTGGTGCCCTGAATGGTAATCGTAACGGTGTCGTTCGCGGTGATGGTACCGGCCAGGGTTACGACGCCTTCTTGCCTGATGATCTCGCTGGCCCAATTCAGAACGGAATTCGTGCCGAGCGGCGTATCGCCGGGCGTAAATACCTCGACGCGGCGGTTATAGGGATCGCTGACGTACAAATTGGTCCCATCGAAGGCAAGCGATGTGGGCGTGGGAAGCGTGTCCACTGCGCCGGTGTTGTCGATGGTCGTGCTTACGATACTGGCGCCTTGGTTGGTAATGATGTCGGTAAAGAAATCGGGTTGGCCCAGCACCTCGTCGGCCGTCGCGCCGTTTGTCATTGGAATCGAATTGAAAATCAGCACCCGATCGTTGCCGCCATCGGCAATGAACAGCCGCGTACCGTCGGAAAGCGCGAATCTAGGGAAATTAAGCGTTGCGCCGCACTCGAATGGGTACGTCGGATTGCCATTGCTGTCGGTTCCGTTTGAAGCGCATAGCGCATTCGACCAATTCGGCACCGCGGTAGTCATGTCCGGTTGACCCACCACTACATCCGCATTCTGGTCCATGGTGGTCGGAATGCCGTTCCAGATCAGCACGCGGTTAAATCCGAGATCGGCGACAAAAAGGTGCACCCCGTCGGAGCTGACCGCTACTGGATTCAGCAATTGATTGGCCGCTGTCGGCGGGAACGTCTTGGTCGGCGGCGGAGCGTTCGCGTGAAAAAAGTCGGGCTGGCCCAGCACCAAACTAGCCGGTTGATTGTTCGTGGTCGGAATGCTGTTCCAGATCAGCACCCGATAATCCTGCGTGTCGGCGACGAATAACTTCCCGTTCTGAATCCAAACACCTTGAGGGCCGCGCAAGGAGCTCGCAGTGGGCACTACCGATGTCCCGCCGGTCGAAAAGTTCGCTTGCCCAAGCACGATATTCGCGGGCTGGTTTATGGAGGTCGGGATCGCACTCCAGATCAGCACCCGATTGTTATCGGTGTCGGCTACCGCCAGAATGTTTCCATCGGTCGCCACCGCCGTGGGTGTCTCCATGCCCTGGCTGGATCGTCCCGGGTTGGTTGTAACGTAATCCGGCTGGCCCAGGACGTTCGTCGCCGGATACCCGCAAAGATTGCAGAACGTATCGAATGGCGTCGCCGTGGTCAAGTCCGCATGGGAACCCGGTATCTGGCTAACGTTGAACATCAGCACGCGGTTGTCCTGCGGCGTCGCGCTGATGCGGTTCGAATCCGCCACGAATAGAAGGCCGTTTGCGTAGGCCAGGCCGCTGACACCGCCCACGATTTGCTGCCCTGGCGTCGCCGCCCCGTAGGTAAACTCGAATTGCCCGATCGACGCCCGCGCCGCTTGGCCGCTGATAAAGTTCTGTGCTCTCCCCGTGAAGGCGCACAGCAGAAGGAAGAATAGCGCTCGAGACTGTCTCAAATAAAAGGCCCCAAAACTAGCTAAGTATAACAGCGGGTAGGACGTGCCATTCTCGTCCGATGGTTGCACCCGCGCCGTACAATATTGGCCATGTCCCTACTCGACAGAATTCAGACGGACATGGTCGAAGCGATGAAGGCAAAGCAAGAAGCCCGGCTGAGCGCGCTGCGAATGACCAAGACCGCTCTCAAGAAGCAGGAAATCGATTCCATGAAGCCTCTCGACGAGCGAACCGAGGCTCAGGTAATGAATACGCTTCTTAAACAGCGCCGGGAAGCTGCGGATCTCTTCCGCAAAGGTGGCCGCGAGGAGTTGGCAGCCAAAGAAGAGGCTGAAATCGTGGTGATCGAGAGCTATTTACCCGCTTCCGTAAGCTCCGATGAGCTCAGCCAGGCGGTGTCGGAGGCGATTGCCGAGACCGGCGCGACCTCTCAGAAGCAGATGGGAGCGGTCATGAAGGCGGCGCAAGCGAAACTCGCGGGAAAGCGCGTCGACGGCAGAGTCCTGAGCGATTTGGTGAAGCAAAGATTAGCGTAGACCTCTTGCGTGTGGAACGTTTCGTTCTTGAAACCTTCCACCGGCCTGATTTCAAAGTAGGTCGTGTAGGAACACGCCAGTGGCGATTCCGCGTATAATCTGAGATCTATGTCGCGCCTGAAGACCTGGTTCGTGGCCATGTTGTTGGCCATTGCAGTACTAGTGTTGGCGACATGGAGATGGGCTGTTTCCGAATCGCAAAGGCCCGTGGGCAACGCCAATGCTGCTCGATTTGTTACAAGCAAAGCTCCGGGCAGCGGACTCGTCGCGGGAATGTGGGTGGACTCCGCCCGGGTTTACACGGACCAAACCATTCGTATGGATCTCGTCTTCGAAAATCACACCTCCAAGCGTATCGACGAGTTCCACTTCGTTGATTTCCAGATTCCAGGCTTCGAGCCGTCTGGAGACTGCTGGAAGGACGGTCATCCGGCCTGTCTTGAGGGGGCGACGAACGCGCTCCAACTCAGGTCAATTATCGAGCCGGGTGCGTCCGTTCATATCTGGGCGCGCTTGAAACCGTCAGCTACAGGTCGATATGGCATGCTTGCGGTGTATTCATTCTCTTCCCTAGGCGACGGTTCCGCGTCTATCGCCCCTTCCTCGCTGCAGCGCTTCACGCCTGCTCTCTTTTTACAGCCAATTGAGGTGACGACTCCGCTTCGAGAAGCGGCTGCGGGCCTTAGCAGGCTTTTGGCTTTGCCGTTGCTCGGCGCTCTGATCCTCTTTGGAGTGCAGGCTTGGGACAAGGACCGCGATAAACGGAAACAGCAGGCGGAAAAAGAGAGCGACGAGCGGAAACAGCAGATCGAAAAAGAACGCGAGCGTACCTTTACGGTTTGGACCGAACAACTAAAGCGCGTGTTTGAATACACGCAACAGCACTATCTGCCGATTTACCAGTCCATTTCTGATTTGCAGAAAAATGTCGGGCTGGTGCGCGGGCCGACTAAGGAAGCTGAAGACTACGCGGTTCACAGTCTTTTTTCCTATTTGATGTTTCGCATTCAGATCCGCCGGTTGGCCCTCGCCAAAGGCGGCTTTTTTCTCAGCACGCACGACGCTGAAGACATTTTAAGCAAGGCTTCCGAGCTACTCAAGGACGTGATGAGGGCGCATGGTCGCCTCGAAGACGATGTGGGAGCGGCAATGAGCGCGGTGAATCGGCGGGTAGACCTTGCGAAATTCACGGGGCTCTTAGCCTCGCCCGAAAAGGGCCCGGTTATCGAACGCGTATGGCAGCCATTGCTGGCGTGGATACTGGAAAAGCCTCCGCACCAGCATCAGGAGCAGTCCTTCGATGTTTATCTCGCACTCTTGACTATCATGCAAACGATCCTCGAATTCGAATGGGATCGGCCTTTCTTCCGGTATTGGTATGCAAAGCGCCCGGAGTTTAGCGCCAAGGACGTTCGGGAGGTGTTGGACAAGCTGCCGCAGGCACCCCAACAATGGGCCGATTTCAAGGAACTTGTTCAGAAATATATGGCCGATGTAGCCACATATTTGGAAGCCGAGGAGCGCCAGTCACCTGGAGGTGCGAATTCGTAAACCTCTGACTTATATAGGGCATAAACGCCAACAGCCACTTGATTAGTTCCCCGTGCTGCTGATACTATAAAGCTGTAGGCGGCTATCTTATGACTGAAGACCGTGTAGTTGTTTATTAGCGATTTCAGCGACGGGCAAAGAGCTTTGGCGGGCGGAACCGCCGGGGGCGTCTACGCCCATCGCTAATCGGCGGTCTTTGAAATCTCATCCAGATTGGTAAACAGCTCCGATACGGAAATGGAGATTTCGGGATTTACAGTTCTCAGCCGCTCCTTCTCTTCGTGACCCTCGATTGCGGTGTAGCTGTGGGCGGTTCTGGTTTCAGGATCGACCACCCAAACGTAAGGCACGCCGAACGCCAGGTATTCTTTTACGCGTTCAATGACACGGCTCATCCGATCGTCTGGCGAAATAATTTCGATGCAGAGAAACGGGGGCGTAGTTAACACCGACTCGGAACGTTGGCTCTTGAGCATGACGCTGATATCTGGGATTCGAAAACGGGTGGCGCTCACTCGCATCCGTAGCTCCGGATTCACGCGAATTGGGAGTGTTCGCGCGATTTCAAAAAGGATGTGTATCAGAATCCCCTGCAAGGTGGAATGCTGGAACTCGCCGACGTTCCGCTCGATTACCTCGCCATCTACATAGTCGCAGTCCGGCCGGTAGGTAGTGTGCAGGTATTCATCTACTGGAATCGCGATTACGCCTGCCATAGCTCGACTATAAGACATCTACTCGCGCCCGCGCGTACAATAGCAACACCTGACCTCTTCATGAGCACGCAAGCGCCCTTCAAGCCGTTTGTCCCGGAACACATGCAGATGCGCGAGCTCACGCTTCGAGCCATCCTGCTTGGACTGGTGATGACCGTAATCCTCGGAGCCGCCAACGCGTATCTCGGCTTGCGCGCCGGCATCACCATCGCGGCCACCTATCCGGCCGCGGTTATCAGTATGGCGGTGCTGCGGATCTGGAAGGGCTCGCTTCTTGAAGAGAACATCGCGCGAACCAGCGGCTCTATCGGGGAAGGCGTAGCGGCCGGGGCGATTTTCACCATTCCCGCTTTTCTGATTTCTCATGCGTGGCCTTCCTTCGGTTTCGGCGACGCCTATTGGAAATCCACGGTGCTCATCATGGTCGGGAGCGTCCTGGGCGTGCTCTTCATCTCGCTGGTTCGCCGCATCATGGTGGAAGATCCCGAGCTTCCCTTTCCCGAATCGTCGGCCGCGTCTGAGATCCACAAAGCGGGCCAGCGCGGCGCGGAAGCCGCGAAATTTCTCTTCTGGAATATTGGGTTGGGCGGTCTGGTCTTCCTGCTCGGCCGCTTCGGTTTCTTTGCTTCCGATTCCGAGTTCTCGATTCCCGTCGGGCGCCTGGGCTCGAGCCGCGTCCGTCTCGGCGGTGTTGGATCCGCTAACGTTCTCAACACCGGCGGCCTCTCCACCTTTGCGGCTCCCAGCGTAAGTCCGGCGTATTTAGGTGTCGGGTACGTCATCGGCGCGCGCCTCGCCGCCTTGCAGTTTTCCGGCGGCGTGCTGGCCTGGGGGCTCATGGTTCCGCTTCTGATCTATTTCCTGGGTCCGCAGCTCCAAAACTTTCTGCCTGCGGGCGCAGCCGCGACCGGTTCCTGGAGCGATCTGGCAGGCGCGGTCTGGCGTTATATTGTCCGCCCCATCGCCGTCGGCGGCATGCTTGTCGGCGCAGCGTACACGCTCTTTCGGATGCGCAACAGTCTCGGCTCCGGTCTGAAACGCGCCGTCAAGGACATTCGCCAAACCGCCGAGCAATCCGCCTCTCTCAGCCGCACCGAGCGCTACATGAGTTCGAAGATCGTCTTCTCTCTGATCGGCCTGGTCTTCCTCGTCATGATCGGCCTCTACATCTATTTCTCGGGTCAAGTGGCAGGCGGCATCATCGCCGCCGTCGTGATGCTGATCATGGGGTTCTTCTTTGCCACTGTTTCCGGCAGCTTGTGCGGACTGATCGGCTCCTCAAATAATCCCGTCTCCGGCCTGACTCTTTCCACGCTCATCGTGGCGGCCCTGTTGATGGTTTCGCTCGGAGTTTCCGGCGTCGGCGGAGTGGCTGCCGTACTCGGCGTGGCTGCCGTGGTCGCGGTCGCCTGTTCCGTCGCCGGCGAATTGCTGCAGGATTTCAAAGTCGGTTACATCCTCGGCGGCACGCCGCGAAACATCCAAATCGCCGAGCTCATCGCCGTGCTCGTGGCAAGTCTCGTTATGTACTTTCCGCTCGTGTTGTTGCATGAGGGAAACATTCGAGCCGGCGGCACAGGTTTTGGAGATCGCCAGCTTCCCGCACCCCAGGCCGGCCTGATGGCGTTGCTCGCGCAAGGAATCGTGGGCGGCGACATGCCCTGGCCCTTGGTCCTGGTCGGCATTCTCATGGGATTCGCTCTCATCATGATGAATGTCAAAAGTCCCATGCTGGTGGCCGTCGGCATGTATTTGCCGTTCGAGACCACTTCCGCCATTTTCGTCGGCGGCTTGATTCGCTGGCTCGGGGATCGCGCGGCCGATCGCCGTGGCTATAACGAAGCGCAAAAAGCCAGAGTAGATAATGCCGGAGTGCTTACAGCTTCGGGATTGATCGCCGGTGAAGCGATTCTCGGTCTGGTCTGGGCGGGTCTGCAATTCGCGCCGCAGAACGTCCGCAAACACCTGCAGCTTTTCGGGCATCCATCCTATTTAGTGGGGCTGGCCGTTCTTGTGCTATTGGCGCTGATCATGATCCGCATGCCATTAGCGAGTGCCGGCAGCCCGGATGAACCTGCCCCGCCCGTCGCCATGATGTGATCGAACGGGCACGTGCCTGCGCCAAGCCACGCCGGTCAGAATACCCCCGACTCCTGGTATGCTTGTATGCGCATAGCGCGGCATGAGAGGCGGCAAGTGTGCTCATCGAATCGCAGCCGTTCAATCTCAAGAGAAGACTCTCGCATGTAGGATCACTCCTATAAACTCCGCACCCGCCTGCTCGATTTAACGACTCGAAATCGGCTTCTAAACTTCAGGCATACTATTGCTTCATCGCTTCGGGTCGTGGAAGCTGATTTGAACGCGGTCTTTCGCGGCTTGGACCCGGACCCGGACGAAGAATGAACCGCGAAGCCATCCTTTCCGATTCCTCGGCGCACGATCTTACCGTCGAATTTTCGTCGACTGAGTTTTTCTTCCTGCGTCGAGCAGCGATACCAATGCTGCCGGAAGGTCAGAATCACTCTCAACCAGCTTGAGGACCACCGCGCCGAATTGTTAAAGAACGTTACGATTAATAGAGGAAAGGTGCTGGCGATGACGGTCATTCTTCGGCTATCTGATGAACAGGCCACAGCATTAGAGGTTAAAGCTGCCGCCGAGGGGCTTTCCGTCGAGCAATGGGTTCAGAAGCTCGCGGAATCCGGCAACAAATCGGCGCGTGAAACGCGCACAGGTGCTGACGTCATTGCGGCGCTGCAAGCCTCTCCTTATCGCGACATCGACATTGAGCCGGAGCGTTACCGCCTTCCCGTGCGTGGTGTGACGCTGTAAATGCCATGGCTCCTTGTCAGAAATCCGTCGGTTAAAGCCTGAGCCGAAAGTTCTGGCGTTTATTGCTGCCCGTCCGCTTGATGAACGTTGCATTAGCGCGGTAACACTCGCTGAGCTTCGGTTTGGTATCGAGCGTTTGGACGCAGGCGAGCGCCGCGATGAATTGAACCGCTGGCTCACCCATACGATACCGCCTATGTTCGATCAAAGGATTTTGCCGGTGACCGAGGACATCCTATTCCGGTGGCGGGTTCTGATGGAAGAAGGCCGCAAGGTCGGGGATACCTATTCGCAGCCGGACCTCATTATCGCCGCAACCGCACTTCACCACGGGTTCACAGTTGTTACCCGAGATCGGGACGACTTCGACAAATCGGGAGCGACTGTTACCAATCCTTGGGAAGAACCGCAGCCGCGCATCTCCGACCCTCGACTAAAGCCGTAACCGTAGCCAGCCGCGCCGTTTCAAATACAGCCCTTTTTTCTGACTGCGATTCGACAAATCCCGATTCTTGCCTTTTTACTCCGCTTCGGCCGCTTGCAGACGGGTGACGCCATAGCTAAACAGCGCCAGTTCCCAAAAGACGTTGAGTGACGGAACCGGATCACGGTATCCGCTAACTTTTACAAGCGCCAGCAGCCCGAAACTCACGAAGGGCGTTGCGTCAGCAGAAAATATATTTCGGCAAAGCGCTGCGAAAACCCGAAGAGACGGGCGAGACCGTATGCGCAAGCACTCAAGGCAAAATCGACAAGAACCACCGCTGCGCCGGACAAGAGCGCATAGATGAACAGCAGCAGTAGTATCGACGCGACGTGCCAAAAGGGCGGGCGGGGCAACTCCAAGTAAGAAATGAACCGGTCAAGCGGCCACCAAAGCACCCACGGAGCCCGTTGTATCAGGCACGCCAGAGCGAACAGCGGCAGCACGAATTTCGGCAGCTTAGTGAGTCATTCAAAATCCTTGATTCCGGGAAGGAGCGGCATTCTAAGGAGATTGTCACCGAAACAGAACCCAGATGACAGTAGCTAGCCGCCGTGATTGTTTCGAAAAGGTAAGTGACGGGATTCGTGGTCAGGGTCTAAGGCACCATAGAAAGTGTTGCAGTTCATCGTTTTTCCGGTAGTCTGTTTACCGTTATGAAACCGTCGGAAGCCCTCGCCGTACACCGCCACGAATTGCGGCAGCTTGTCAGCCGCTACGCCGTTGCGCATCCGCGCGTGTACGGTTCGGCGTTGACCGGCAAGGACGACAACGAAAGCGACCTTGATCTTTTAGTTGACGCCACGCCCTCGACAACCCTGTTTACCCTCACGGGCTTGGAGCATGAAGCGAAAGAACTGCTAGGGGTACAGGTATCCGTCCTGACGCCCAAGGATTTGCCGATGAAATATCGGCACAAGGTTTTAGAACAGGCGCGACCGCTATGAATCATCCCGAGCGCGTCGAAGATTATCTGGACCACATCACCGAGGCGATTGACCGCGCGGTGAGCTACGTTGAGCCGTTATCTGGCCTCGAAGCCTTTCAGAAAACCCCACAAGCTCAGGACGCGGTTATTCGTAATATTGAAATCATCGGCGAAGCTGCGAACAGAATTCAAAAGCAAGCGCCGGAGTTCCTTGCCGCCCATCCTTCCCTGCCGTGGCGCGATATGCGCGACATGCGCAACAGGATGATCCACAATTATTTCGACGTAAACGTTGATGTCGTGTGGAACACCGTTAAAGACGACTTGCCGAAGCTCAAGCAGCAGATAGACGCATTGCTCATTGACTTGAAGCGCGTTCCCGACCGCGAACGATGAAAGCCCCCGTCCGCGCGGAAGGCGCGGGCAACGACCAAAACGCAAACCCAGTCCTTAAACGCCGTGTCCAATAAAAGGGTCCTTTAAGCCGTGCTCCCGCGTCCGCCTGTCCGAAAGCTTCATTTGTAAAACAGCATAAAAATGTTGAATTTGCCCGGATATTTCGCGCATGAGCCTCACTGCTTTCCGCTGCACTGCTTCATAGGTCGGACGGTAGATCAAGCCTCGCAGAGCGAACCAAAATCCCAACATGCTGCCCACTTCAGTACCGAGATATTCAGGGGTTCCGGGGGTCATTCCAGACCGCTGGGCAAGATTCAGAAACGGAAGCAACGCATCAGCCGCTATGAAGACCAGCAGCAGTGTTGCCACCCACGCCGCCGCCGAAGCCAATACGTGGGCATCCTTTTCCCACCCCGGTCAGATACAGTGGACCGGTTCCGCGCTTGAGTATTGAAACGGTTCAGGCTGGACAACCGCGACCGTTTGCGCCAGGAGATACTCGAGAACTTAGGATGGAAGATCTATAGAGTTTGGTCCACGGACTGGTTCAAAAGTCGCGCGACGGAAATCAAAAGGCTGTTGAGCTATTTGGAAGATCTGCTGATCAATGATTCCGATTACCGCCGGGAGCGTGAGCAGTTGAACTCACTCGAGTCTCTCCGTCAATGATTGTCAGACCTGCGAGAGAAAGAAATTAATGCGGCTTTTCCGGACTCACCTCCGGAAAAATGCCTGCTTCGTAAAACATTACTGGACGAGTTGCTGCGGACAAAACCGAGAAGCAAAGCCGATTGGTTTCAGAAGATTTCGCTCGAGCTCCGAGCCCGCACAGATCCAAAGCAGGTAGGACAGTACCTTCCCACGGTGCTGGAGATCATCAATGCTTCGTTCGAGAAGACCGCCTGATCGCGCCGTTGGTCCCTCACGCGCCCATCAGTCCGCGCAGGTGCGCTTCCGTTGCCATTGCCAGCCCTTCCAAACCGTAGCCGCCCTCCAAAACGGAAACCAGACGGCCATCGCAATATTCCGCCGCCAAATCGGTCATCATTCCGGTCAGCTCGCGAAACGTATTGTCGGTGAGCAGAAATTGTCCCAGCGGGTCGTTCACGCGCGAGTCGAAACCAGCCGAAATCAAGATCAGATCGGGCTGGAATTGCTTTGCGGCGGGGAGCAGCCGATTCTTGAACGCATCGATAATCTGTCGGGGCCGGTGCCTGCGGGGAAACGGGCAGTTGATGGTCTTGCCTTCGCCCTTTACCCTCCCCTTGTTCGGAAGCAGCGCCCGTTCCCGGATACCACGGCGATTGATGCGTGCTGAAGAAGAGTACCGATCCATCCTCATAGAAGATGTCTTGCGTGCCGTTTCCGTGATGGACATCCCAATCGGCAATCAGCACGCGTTCCGCGCCATATTCCCGCTGCGCGTATCGCGCCGCAATCGCGACGTTGTTAAACAGGCAAAATCCCATGCCTCGCGCGGCACTGCGCGTGATGGCCCGGCGGCCGCACCGCGCAGAACGCGTTGACCACCGCGCCTGAGAATACAACGTCGACCGCGCACAAGACGGCGCCCGACGGCCACTCTCGCCGATTCGCGCCGCATGGCTGCTTAGGTCCGTATCGCCCGTACTGAATTGGCCGCGATTCTGCGACACCTCGCGCTCCACCAGCGAAATATATTCGCTGGTGTGCACCAATGCGAGTTCGTCATCGGTCGGCATCGCGTCACGGGAAGCTGAAACAAGTCCCGCAGCAGCCCGCTCTCTTCCAGCCGATTCATGATCGCACGTGAATCTTTCAGGCCGCTCCGGATGACCCGGCCCCGGATCGTGCTTCTTTACCGCGGGTCCGCTGCGAGGCCGGTCTGGTGCATGGGCAGCGTTTGCGCCTAAGCGCCTGCCGCCTTGATTGTGACCAGCTGCTCTTCCCGCGCACGGCTCGACCGCAACGCGTCTGCTTGCCTCGGAAGAAGTCAAAATACGAAATCTGATGCACGCAGGAGACAGTGCAAAACGGCGCGCACGATTTCTGCGTCACGTATTCGCGGCGGATATCTGCGACCGTATATTGCTCCAGCGGTTTTGCCGGAAACCCGCGCTGTTGCGAGCAGTAATGCACCAACCCGTCTTCGCAGATGTACAAATAACGAGAGCCCGCCCGGCAGCGCCAATTGCTTGGCTCCCCGTTCGCGATATTTTCCTGGAAGTAATTGATTCGCGAAAAATGCTTCTTCTCGAATTTCTTCATCTCGAGGAAAACTTCGCGCTCGCGATTCGCAAGCGGCCGCAACTGGCCGTCGCCATCGTGAATAATGCCGACGGTGGAGGTAAAACCCAGCTCCATCGCCCGCTTGCCCACCACCAGCGCATCTTCCGGATTATGAATTCCGCCGCCCAGCACCGAGTTGATGTTCACGTGGAAATGGGCGTGCTCTGAAAGAATCTGCAGCTTCTTATCCAGCACCTTCAGGCTCTTCTTCGAAACTTCGTCCGGTTTGACGTTGTCGATGCTGATCTGCAGGTAATCCAGTCCCGCATCGTTCAGCCGCGTGCACGCGGTCGGCGGTCAGCAGATAGCCATTTGTGATCAGGCCGGCCAGCGCGCCGTTTTGCCGGATCGCGCTGGATGATCTCGTCCAGTTCGGGATGCAGCAGCGGCTCGCCGCCGCTGATCGTGACGATGCCGGTTTTCAGTTTGCCCAGCAGATCCAGCCGGTGCAGCATCGTCTCGAGCGGCACAGGCTTCGAATAGTCGTCATATTCATTGCAATAGGCGCAAGACAGGTTACAGCGGCGAATCGGAATGATATGCGCCATGATCGGGTGATCGGTATGCAGGGCACCCTGAATCAGCAGCTTTGCTTCGCGTAGGCGCCTATCGAGCGTGCGGCGGCGGCGTTCACCGTGCAGGTTCCGTTCGGACATGAGGCGAGACTCTTTCATTTAAACACAGACTGGCGCGGTTTGCAGCACTACAAGGTAGCTGAACGGGCGCAATAAGTACCTGAATGCAGAAGAGTTACCGCTTGAGCGGAGCTGGCCAGCGGCGGACGCGAGAAATGCAGGATGTAAGACCGCATTCCGCGTTCCGCCAGGCTTATCCCGTACTTTTTAGCCTCTTCCAGCGCGCGCCGGTTGTCCCAGCCATCATGCTCAATCCGATAGCACGCGATAACCGTTCCGGTGCGATCTTTGCCCCGGCGGCAGTGCACAAAAATGCGGTCGGAATTTCCGTGCGTAATCAGCGACAGCACCTTCTCCACCTCCTCTTTGCTGGGCGCGCGAAAGCGGCGGCAAGGGCACATTCATATACTTCATGCCCAGCTTTTCCGCTTCACGCTTTTCAAAATCGGTCGCTCCGCCGCTCTCGCGCAAATCGATGATCGTCTTTATACCCATGGCGCCCAGTTCCTGAGGGCCCACCAGCGATGGCTCGCCTCCTCTATAGAGGTGTCGTTCACTTCGCCGAAATTCGCGAACATGCGCCGCCGGCTTATTCTGCAGCTATCGCTAACTGCAAGAACGCATACCAGCAGAGCCAGTCTTCTGGCAGCGGTTTTCATTGTGGCGGCTTCGTCGAAGTTGACGTTGATGGAGGCGAGGTTCGCGTCGGAGAAGTACCCTTAACTTCGCCACCGTACTCAATGGTCGATTCGGTCTTGAATTCCTATTTCTTGTAGTGATCGTACTTGACCACCACCTTGATCCGCTGCGACGGTCCGTCCTTGAAATTCAGCATGTCATCCGCATAGGTGTACGTCGGAAACCAATACTTCCCGTCAATCTGCTCGCGGTAGGTTTCGAACTTCGGAAACTGCTGGTCTTCCCTCTTCCCAGGTAGCCCCGTCGACCGGCCATAGGTCTTGACAATCTGCAGATCCTGATCGTCCACCCAAATCTGACCGTCGAAGTAGCGCTTCCGGTCTTTCGTCAGCGCTTTGGGCCGAATGGCGAAAACACGTAGCAGGGGATCTCATCTACCTGCTGCCGGCCCACATAGTTCACATCGTATTCGCCCAAGGTATCGTTAGTCATCACAAACGGCATCACGTTGCGCAAATCCTGCTCGTCTTCCTGCGTCATCATGAATGTGTTCGAGCGATGCCACCGGGGCGTGCGTAACGTGCGAAGTGCGCCGGTTGCGGTCGTCGAAACTGACCTCTTCCTACCATTTCATAGGTCGCCGCCGGGCGGGTCTGATTTCCATCATTTTGCTGGTCTGCCGGTAAGTGTAGTTTTCGCGGGCAGCCGCAAACTCCGTTTCTTTCTGGGTGAATTTCTTGATGATGTCCTGAATCTGGTCGGGCGTGGGATCCGGCTTCTTGACTCGATCGCCCAAAAGGACCGCCGACGCGCAAGGCACAGAACGGCCACGCAAATACGCTGAAACATCATACGTTGAGAGCATTTGATCTCTATTCTCTATTGTGACGCCTCAAGAAAGGCGTGGGCGTTACCGTTCACTTCGCGGGATCGAGCAGCGCCTTCGCGATAGTCACCCGCTGCATGTTGCTGGTGCCTTCGTAGATTCGTCCGATTTTCGCATCCCGGTAGAGCTTTTCCACCGGGTAATCTTTCGTAAATCCAACTCCCCCGAAGATCTCGACCGCCTTCGAGGCAGCTTCTTCCGCGATGCGTCGAGCAGAAATATTTTGCCATGGCGGCTTGCGTGACAAACGGCTGCCCCGCATCCCGCAGTCGCGCCGCGTTGTAAACCATCAGCCGTGCGGCTTCGATCGGGTCGCCATCTCGGCCAGCTCGAACTGCACGCCTTGGAAATCGCCGATGCGCTTTCCAAACTGTTTCCGTTCCCGTGCATACCGCAGCGAATGATCCAGCGCGCCTTCCGCCAAGCCCAGCATCTGCGCGGCGATGCCGATGCGCCCTTCGTTCAGCGTCTCGATCGCAACCTTGTAGCCTTTGCCGGCCTCGCCCATGATCTGCTCACGCCCGACACGCACATCTCCAGAATCAACTCGCAGGTGGACGAAGCGCGAATGCCGAGCTTGTCTTCCTTCTTGCCGACCTGAAATCCCGCGTTCCCCTCTCCACCAGAAAGCACGTGATTCCGCGATAGCCTGCCGCCGGGTCGACGGTTGCAAAAACCAGAAAGATTTCGGCTTCCGCCGCATTCGTAATCCAAAGCTTTCGCCCGGAGAGCCGATACCCGCCGCCATCTTCCATGCGCTCTGGTGGTCAACGCAAAAGCATCCGACCCCGAGCCCGGCTCCGACAGCGCGTACGCTCCCACGCTCCTGGTCGCCAGCCGCGAAAGATAATTCTGCTTCTGCTCGGCGGTTGCCCCAGCGCTCGATGGCGTTGCTCACCAGCGTGTTCTGCACATCCACGATGACGGAGGCCGACGGATCGACCTTGGCCAGTTCCTCGATCGCCAAAACGGATTGGAAAAACGTTCCGCCCTGCCCGCCATATTCTTCCTTGATGTCGATGCCCATCAAGCCCGAGCGCGAACATCTCGCGCAGCAGATCGGGGCGGAATTTGCCTTCCTCGTCCATCGCGCGAACGTGCGGGGCAAGGCGCTCCTTCGCAAATTGCCGGACGGAAGCCTGGAACAACCGCTCTTCTTCCTGCAGAATGGTCAGGGCGCGGCTGCGGGCATTTCGGCGATGCTTGCGGACATGACGGCACCATCATAGCTCCCGCTATCGCGATCACCGGCGTACCGTAAGCTGAGGGTAGTCCGAATGCGATATCACTTTGCTTTTCTCTCGACAATAGCTTTGCTGGCCGGATGGGCCGCACCCTCCTGGGCGCAAACATCGACCGCCACCGGCGTTACCCGCGCCACGCTCGACAACGGTCTGCGCGTGGTCATCGTTCGCGATCCTCTGGCCCCGGTCGCGACCGTTGAAGACAACTATCTGGTGGGCGGCAACGAAACACCGGCCGGTTTTCCCGGCATGGCTCATGCCCAGGAGCACATGGCGTTCCGCGGCTGCACCGGCCTTACCGCCGATCAGATCTCCGCCATCTACGCGCAGCTCGGCGGCTACATGAATGCCGACACGCAGCAGAACATCACGCAATATTTCGTGACCGTGCCAGCTAAGGATTTGGATGTCGCGCTTCGCGTGGATGCCTCGTGCATGGCGGAGGTCGAAGACTCGCAGGACCAATGGGCGCAGGAGCGCGGCGCAATCGAGCAGGAGGTCTCGCGCGATCTCTCGAATCCCATCTACAAATTCATCACGCGCTTGAATCACGATCTGTTCCCCGGCACTCCCTATCAGCAGGACGCGCTCGGCACCAAGGAATCTTTCGACAAAACCACCGGCGAGATGTTGAAGAAGTTCTACACGCCAGTGGTACGCGCCCAACAACGCGATTCTGGTCGTCACCGGAGATGTGGATCCGGCCGTCGACGCTCGCCAAAATCAAGCAGTATTACGGGTCCATTCCGCGGCGCGCCGGTTCCGCCCCACCCCGCCATCGAGTCTGAAGCCCGTCGCCGCAGATTCCTTCGTGCTCGACAGCAATCTGCCCTATCTGCTGACCCTGATTCTCGTTTCCGATTTCCCGGGACCGACAGCCCGGATTTCGCCGCCGCGCGCATTCTGAGCGACGTTCTCTCGAGCCAGCGAGCGGATCTGTATGCTTTGGTTCCCGCAGGGCAAAGCGCTCGGCACCCAATTCGCCTTGCTCGAAACATATCCGAAAGCCAGTGCCGCTTTCGCGCTGCGCGGCGCTTCCCGCCGGAGCGGATCCGGCCGCTATCAACGCCGAGATGAAGAAGATTCATTGCCGATTACGCGAGCAAAGGCGTGCCGGCCGACCTGGTGGATGCGGCGAAAAAAGGCGAGATCGCGAGCGCCGAATTCGGCCGCAACTCCATCACGAATCTGGCGGCGCTCTGGTCGCAGGCGTTGGCCGCCGAAGGCCGCCAATCTCCCGACGAGGATGTCGAGGCAATGAAGCGCGTCACCGTCGACGATGTAAATCGCGTGGCCAAAAAATATCTGCAGCAGAACGCGATTGTCGCCACTCTGAAGCCCGACGCCCTCCGGGAGAGCCGGTTTCCTCAAAAGGCTTCGGCGGCACGGAGACCACCACCAGCACTCCCACCAAGCCCGTCGCGCTGCCCGAGTGGGCCGAGGTCGCCGTCAAATCGCTGCGCATTCCGCAAGCCAACCGTCCATCCAGCCGACATGACGCTTGCCGAACGGCATACGCCTGATTGTGCAGACCGAAAAGACCAGCCCGACCATCACGTTGCTCGGCTCCATCAAGACGCAGACACAGCTCGAAACGCCTCCCGGTCAGGACGGCGTGTCGGATGTGCTCGAAGGACTGTTTTCGTACGGCACCAAAACGCTCGACCGGCTGGCATTTCAGAAAGCGCTCGACGACATCGCGGCTTCGGAATCGGCCGGCGCGAATTTCAGCCTGAAGGTGCTGAAGCAGGATTTCGCGCGCGGCGTCGAACTGCTCGCCGACAACGAACTGCATCCCGCATTGCCGGCGGATGCATTCAAAGTCGTGCAGCAGCAGACCGCGCAATTGAGCGCGGGCGAATTGCAGAGTCCCGGCTACCGCATGGATCGCGCGCTTGATAACGCGCTGCTGCCGCCCGGCGATCCGCTGCTGCGCGAAACCACGCCCCAGACCATCTCCTCGCTCAAATACGACGATGTCAAGCAGCTATTATGCGAAAACGTTCCGTCCCGATCTGACCACCATCGTGGTGATCGGCGACATCACGCCGGAGGAAGCGCGGCCAGTCATCGAGAAATATTTCGGCGCGTGGCAAGCTGCCGGCCCGAAGCCGGATGTCGTTCTGCCGCCGGTTCCCGGCCAACAAGCCGAGCGCGGTCAACGTGCCCGATCCCAGCCAGGTGCAGGACACCGTCGATCTCTCGCAGCAGTTGGAGATGAACCGCTTCAGCCCCGATTACTATGCGCTGCAGCTTGGCAATCACGTGCTGGGCGGCGGCTTTTACGCCACGCGCCTCTACCGCGATCTGCGCCAGAAGGCCGGTTACGTCTACAACATCGACGATTCGCTAACCGCCGGCGAAACCCGCGCCATCTACACCATCGATTATGGCTGCGATCCGCAGAACGTCTCGAAGGCCAGGCCATGGTCGAACAGGAGCTCGTCGCCATGCAGAAGACCAACGTCACCCCCGCCGAGCTGCAGCAGGCAAAGGCGCTGCTGCTGCGCCAGATTCCGCTCGCGGAATCGAGCGAAGATGCGGTTGCCGGCGGGATCGTATCGCGCGCCCGCGTCGGGCTGCCGCTCGATGAGCCGATGCATGCCGCCGAGCGTTACTTCAATATGACCGCCGATCAGGTGCGCGCGGCATTTGCGAAATGGATCGACCCGGCCAATTTCGTTCAAGTGGTTCGCGGCGACCCGACGACCGCAATAATACGATGTCCTCGACGCGATCAGGAAGACGAAGAAGTACAAGTCGCGACTGATGCGTCGGCAAGCGTCTGTTCGACGAAACATTCGCGCGACCGTGAAGCCGCTGCTCGACGTCCGCGATAGCGAAGCTCAGCGCCGGATGTCGAACCTGCCACAATGTATCAGCCGCCCCGAGAAGAAGATGAGACAATGACCGTTCGCGAGCTCGGGCGTCTGCTGCGAACCGCAAAATGTCCTGCGTCGAGCTGATCCAGCAAACACTCGCGGATATCAAGAAGCGAGACGTGTTCAAAAGCCTCATCACGCTCACGGAAGAACAGGCGCTGAACGAGGCGCTAGAGCGCGATCGAGAACTTCGAGCGGGCGTCGATCGCGGCCCATTCCACGGCATCCCGATCGCGCACAAAGATCTCTTCTACACGCGAGGCGTTCGCACCACCGGTGGTTCGCTGATCTTCCGGGATTTTGTGCCCGATTACGACGCACGGTCGTGCAGAGATTGAAAGCGGCGGGCGCGATCTGCATCGGCAAAACCAATCTTCACGAGCTGGCTTACGGCATCACCTCCAAAAATCCGCACTACGGCTTCGTGCTGAATCCGCGCGACACCAACCGCATCGCGGGCGGCTCCAGCGGCGGCTCGGCGGCTGTCGTCGCGGCCGGATTCCTGCCTATGGCTCCCGGCACCGATACGGGCGGATCGATTCGCATTCCCGCTTCGTACTGCGGCATCGTCGGCCTGAAGCCCACCTACGGGCGCGTCAGCCGTTACGGCGTTCTGCCGCTCGCCTTCAGCCTCGATCATGTCGGCCCGCTCGGATCGTGCGTCGAAGATTGCGCGCTCGCCATGAACGCGATCGCCGGGCCCGACATTCGAATACCGTCCTGCGCTGTCTGCTTTGAAAGGCGTGCGGGTCGGCGTGCCGAAGAATTCTCTTCGACCGCGTCGACGCGAAGTATGCCGCTGCCGTAAAAAAAGCATCGCTGAGATGGAGCATCTGGGCGCATCGCGTATCAGAAGTTCCGGTTCCCGACATCGATGAGATGCAACGCCGCCGCGCGCGTCGTTCAACTGGCCGAAACCGCCGCGCTCTACGCGCACTACACCGACCCGAAGTTGTTCGGCGAGGATGTTTGGGCGCTCATCCAGCAAGGCAAGATGATTCCGCGTCACGAATACGTCAACGCGCAGCGGCTCCGCAGCACTGTTCCGCCGTGAGTTCGATGCGCTCTGGCGCAAGATTGATGTTCTGGCCACTCCCACCACTCCGATTGCCGCGCCCCGCCTCGACGAAGACTACCGTGCAGATTGGTGCCGAGCGGGAGGACACGCGCATGGCCTCGACGCGGCTGGTCCGCGCCATCAACTTCTCGGTGAACCCGCGCTCTCGATGCCCTGCGGCAAGACCGCCGTCGGTCTGCCGATCGGACTGCAGCTGATCGCGCCGCCGTTTACCGAGCCGCGATTATTGCAGATCGCAAGACGCAATCGAGCCCACGCTAAGTTGAACCGCCGCCCTTCTCGAGCGGCAGCCCGGAGGCTTCGATCGCGCGCCATCCGCCGTCCAGCGAGATCACGTTCCTATAGCCCATCTTCTGCAGATTGTCGGTCGCGAGAGCCGACGAAATCCGCCGCCGCAATAGAGCACCAGCTTGGCATTCTTATCCGGAAAGTCTTTTCGATATCCCGCTCGATGATGCCTTTGCTGAGATGAATCGCGCCGGCGGCATGCGCTGCCTGCCATTCGTGATCTTCGCGAACATCCACCAGCTGGCCGGCTTCGCCGGCTTCGCGGAGCCGCTTGTACTCTTCGATATCGATCTCGCGAATGCGCTTCTTGGCATCGTTCACAATCGCGAGAAAGCCTTCGCTGTGATGTTTCACGGAGTGCTCATGTCGATCCTACTGTCTCCGTTCTATGTGCGCGCCCACCGCCAGCCAGCTTCTCTTCGATGCGCTCATAGCCGCGATCCATATGGTACACGCGATCGATGGTCGATTCGCCCTGGCGCCACCAGCGCGGCCAGAACCAGCGAAGCGCTCGCGCGCAAATCCGACGCAATCACCTGTGCTCCGGTAAGCTGCTCTTCGCCCGCCACAATCGCCTGCCTGCCCTCGATCCGAATATTCGCGCCCATGCGCGCCAGCTCCTGCGCGTGCATGAAGCGGTTCTCGAAAATTGTCTCCGTCACAAAACTGATGCCCTGCGCATGCGTCATCCAGGCCATGTACTGCGCCTGCAGATCGGTCGCGAAACCGGGATACTCTTCGGTGGTGACATCCACGGCTTTGGGCCGTCCGTGAGCAACGAACCCGCAGCGCGCTCGCGCTCCGCTCTATCCACTTCCGCGCCCGCTTGTCGCATCTTCATGATCAACGCGGCGACGTGCTCAGGATGCAGCCGGTCACCACCACATCGCCTCGCGAGATCGCGCCCGCCAGCAGAAATGTTCCGGCTTCAATCCGATCTGCGAATGATGGCGTGCTCAGCGCCATGCAGCCGCTCGACGCCCTGCACTTTGATGATCGAGCGTGCCGGCGCCTTCGATTTTCGCGCCCATCTTGATGAGCAGATCCGCCAGATCCTTCACTTCGGGTTCGCGCGCCGCGTTTCTGATGACCGTTTCGCCGCGCGCCAGAACCGCCGCCATCAGCACGTCTTCCGTTCCGGTAACCGTGATGCGGTCGAAGTGGATATTGCCGCCGCGAAGGCCATCCGGCGCTTGCGCTTCGACATATCCATGCGTCTGCTCGATGGTGGCGCCCAGTTGCTCCAATGCGGAGACATGGAGATTGATGGGCCGCGAGCCGATCGCGCACCCGCCCGGCATGGAGACTCGCGCCCGCCCGGTTCGGCCACCAACGGTCCCAGCACCAGGCTCGAAGCGCGCATCGTTTTCACCACGTCATAGGGCGCTTCCGGCCGGTCGAGCGATCTGCGCATGCACGCAAACTTTGCCGTCCTCATCGGACACGCGCGCTCCCGTATAGGCGAGCAGGTTCTCCATCGTGACGATGTCTTTCACTTGCGGAATGCGGTCGAAGGTAACCGGCTCTTCGCGTCAGCAGGCAGGCCGCCAGCGCGGGCAGCGCCGAGTTCTTCGAGCCGCTCACCGGAAGCTCGCCGCTCAACGGCGTCCCGCCGATGATCTTGAATTTATCCATGGGAGGTGCCTAACAGAGAGGTCGCGCGGTCACACGCGCTAGCTTTTCTATCTCTCTTCGAGGTGCTTCAATCGGGCGTCGATGACTTCTTCGACGCGGCGCAACTCCGCGCGCCAGACGTCTTGAGCGTCATCGAAGCGCTTGTTCATCGAATCACGCAGATCGTCAATGCGCTTATTCAAGTCGTCGATGCGCCTGTTCACGCATTGCAAGACCCGTGGCGTTCTGTAGCATCGCTATCAAGACGGCGAGTGTCGGAACCAGCGCGGGTGTCAGCACCATCAGCCATTGCTTCAATCTCAGGATCCATGTTGTCCTTGATTATCGCTCTCTCACCTTCACCCAAGCGCGACCCGCAAGCGGCCTTTCGCGGCGGACAACTCGCGCTTCCGCTTCCCCCCGCGACAGTTTCCGCTTGTGCATCAGAATCGCCGTCCGCACCGAGCCCGCCTGCGTCAGCAGCTGCGATGCTTCATCATAGGACACGCCGGCAATCTCGGCGATGATGCGCCGCGCCCGGTCCGTCAGCTTCTCGTTGGTTGGCTGCACATTCACCATCAGGTTGCCGT
This sequence comes from uncultured Acidobacteriaceae bacterium, assembly GCA_963808405.1. Classification (GTDB taxonomy): domain Bacteria; phylum Acidobacteriota; class Terriglobia; order Bryobacterales; family Bryobacteraceae; genus Bog-105. Next base: position 354,004 of record CAWEFG010000002.1, read on the forward strand.
AAACGTATCCCATCCGGATCATCACGCCGGTGCTCAGCATATTCAGCACGAGTTTGGTAGCCGTTCCGGCGCGCATCCGGGTGGAACCGGTAATGATCTCCGGACCTGGAACAGGAGTAATCGCGATCTCGGCCGCTCTGCGCCACCTGCGAATCGGGCGTGCAACTCAGACCGATCGTCAGCGCCCCAAGCGCGCGCGCATATTCGAGCGCGCCCAGCACGTAAGGCGTACGCCCGCTCGCCGCAATTCCGACCAGCGCATCGCGCCCGCTGAACCCTCGTTCCTGTAGATCGCGCTTTCCCTGCTCCGGATCGTCCTCCGCTCTTTCGATGGAGTGGCGCAAGCGCGCGGTCGCCGCCCGCGATCACCCCCTGAACCAGATCCGGCGGCGTATTGAAGGTCGGCGGACATTCGGATGCATCCAGAACTCCCAGCCGTCCGGATGTGCCGGCGCCCATGTAGAAGAGCCGCCCTCCCGCTTCCAGCCGCTCGACGATACGGTCCACAGCCGCTGCGATGCTCGGCAATCTCGCGTTCCACCGCGCTCGCAACCTCCTGATCCGCCGCATTGATGACCCGCAGCATCTCGACCGTCGACAAAGCGTCGATATCGCGTCGAGCTCGGATTCGCAGCTTCCGTCACGAGTCATGCCGCATGCTGGCTCAAAATAAAAAGGCCGGAGGAGCATCTGCTCCCTTCGGCCCTATCAGTCCTGAAATCTGGCTGCGAACTAGGCGCTGAACGAGCTGCCGCAGCCGCAGGTGGATTTCACCTGGGGATTGTTGAACTTAAAGCCCGAGCCTTCCAGCGTCTCCACGTAATCCACTTCGGCGCCGTCCAGGTACAGCATGCTGGCCTGGTCGATAAAGACCTTGCAAATCGCCGAAATTGATAGGTCTTGTCAAGCATGTTCGGCTGGTTCTCGAAAGCCATCGAATAGCTGAATCCAGAGCAGCCGCCGCCCACGACGGAAATGCGCAACCCGGCCGGCTTCGGCTCCTGCATGCTCAAGATCTCATTGACCTTGGTGACGGCCGTTTCGGTTAGCTGAATCATCAAAATCTCCTTGCGAAAGTCTGGCTCTCTCTAGTCTACAACCAATTGGATGCTTCGTGATGGTTCGACGCTTCGCACAGCCATCCAATAGAAATGGCAGCCGGAAAAACCGGCTGCCATGGTCCTTACTATCGATTGATTACTACCAGCGTGAACCGCGTCCCCGTCCGCCGCCGCCGCCGGAGTCACGCCGGCCTCCGCCACCGCCGCTGCCGCCTGCGGTCTTGGGTCGCGCTTCGTTCACGTTCATGGCTCGGCCGTGCAGATCGCGCCGTTCAGCGAAGAGATAGCCGTCTGAGCTTCCTGCGGTTGCGTCATTTCCACGAAGGCGAAGCCGCGCGGTTGACCGGTGTCACGATCCGTGACGATGCTGACGCGCTCTACGGTGCCATAGGCTGCGAACGCGGCTTGAAGATCGTCCTGGCTAGTCTGGTAGCTGAGATTTCCGACAAAGATGTTTGTCATTTGTTGTTTGTTTATCCTTTTAAATACGAATTATCTTTGTCAGACTGCGCTCGAACCAATTTTGCAGAGGAGGAAGTAGCGGCCGGAAGGCACTCGAAGATTTCAATTACGGATGCGGAGCAAAGATACTGTAACTATAGCACATGCCGATACGGCGGGTTTTCGTCCGTTATTCGCCGTGTATGATGAGCTGCCCGCCTTTATCTGCTGCCATAATGGACCTGTTGCGCTGTTCCCGGCGCGCCCAGGTTTTTGCAACCCGTTCATATTGTTGAACGTCGGGAGGCATGTATGAGCGGGATCGGCGGCTACTCTTCCATTTCCGGCTGTGGCCGGAGAAGCGAGTCGAGCGAAGACCAAATTGGATCATCGAAGCACCGAAGAGGCGGCGCTAGTCCGGCGCATACAGGCGGAAGACGAGATGGCTTTCCGCGAGATCGTGGACCGCTATCAGGCCAAAGTGTTTTCGATCATTTACGGCATTCTTCGCAACCGGAACGATGCGGAAGATATCGCTCAGCAGGTATTCGCCAAGATCTATTTTTCGATCAAGAATTTCGATTTTCGCAGTTCGCTTCTTACCTGGATCTACAAAATCACGGTAAACGAATGTTACGACTATCTTCGAAAGAAGAGAGTGCGCAAGCTGGTCTATGAGAGCGATTTTTCGGCGGACGATTCTCTGCGGATGGAGAATTCAGAACCGGCAACCGACCACGCGCCGGCCGTCGATCAGCGGCTTGCGCAACATGACTTGATATTGAAACTGCTCTCCAAGATTTCCGATGAAGACCGGTCGCTGCTGTTGTTGAAGGAAGTGGAAGGGCATTCGGTGGAGGAATTGTCCCAAATGACCGGAATGAATGAAAACACGATCAAAGTGAAGCTTTTTCGCGCGCGTCAGAAGCTGGTGAAGGCGGCGCAGCGGTTGGAGAAAGCGCCCTTGGCGCGACCGGCTGTTTAGTGGTTTCAGGCCGGATGTTTGGGTGTAAAGTTGAGTAAAGCGGACACAGATCCGCGACTTGGTTGGGCTTTTTTGAGGGAAAACATGCACGGGCCTATTAGAACCGGTTAGAAGATCTGCTCCGGGGAAAGCGATCCGCCGTGGAAGACCGGGCACTTGCGCAACATTTGTCGTCCTGCGCGGAATGCTCCGTCGAACTCGAATCGATGAAAGGGCAATCGCGCACTGCTGCGCTCGTTGCAGGCGCCGGAAGAGCTGGAGCCCGCGCCGGGGTTTTACGCTCGCGTGATGCAGCGAATCGAGGAGCGCGCAAAGGATTCCATCTGGTCCGTATTTATCTACTCCCATTCGGAAAGCGGCTGGCTTACGCATCGCTCACCATAGCGCTGGTGCTCGGTTCATACGTGGTTACTCAAGAGAGCCTGGATGGACACTTGGGAGGGCAAAGCATAGTCGCTCAGGATCTGCACGACGATGCTCCCGTGGTGGGCGATCAGGCTCAGCAGCGAGACGCCGTTTTAGCTAATTTCGCAGTTCACTAAAGGATTTCCCCATAGCTCCCCCAGTTACAACACGGCAGCGTTCATTGCTGCGGCACGATGCCGCATGGTCCAACCCCAAGGTTCTGGCGATTCTTGCGATCATTTTCCTCTGCGGCGCGGCGGTCGGCTCCGCGGTGACGAACGGCTATCTGCACGCGAGATTGTTCCCGGAAAAGCAGCACTCGCGATCGCCGCAGCAGCGCATCGACCTCGAGCGGCTTAAAGTGGAATTAAACCTCACTCCGCAGCAAGAGAAGATCGTCACCAAAGAGCTCGACGATTACGCGAAATACTATCAGAACATCGAAGACGAGCGCGAGGACGTTGCCGAGCACGGCAAACAGCGCATCTTAGACATCTTGAACGAGCAGCAAAGGAAGCGCTTTAACGAAATATTCGCATCCTTTCCGCACTGAAGAGGGAACCGGCTCCCGTTGGTCGCGGCTCAGTTAGGTGTCGGCGTGATCGGGCGGTGGCTTCTTTGGAGCGCCTTCGTCGTTCCAGCGCTTCCATGAGCTTGGCTTCAATGTGGGGCGGCACCGCCTGCGGCTGCATTCCTTTAAAAACTTTTAACGTTTTCTCGGTTGTGTCGCAGACCACCCAGCAATTGGGGCACTCATTTACATGCTTCTGAAGGTCGGCCCGAAGTTGCGGGTCGAGAGTATCGTCGAGGAAATCGGTGAGCTCCTCGAGGAACTGCTTACAGGTAAGCAAACGCGTCGTCCCCCTTTCGCTTAAATTGCCGGGTGAGCTTCTCGCGGAGCTGGAGGCGCGCTCGCAACAACCGGCTTTTTACCGCTGAGATGGACAAATCCAAAGCTTCCGCCGTCTCCTCGATGGACAATTCTTCGATGTCTCTCAGGATAAAAACGGTGCGATAAGCCGGCTTCAAACTTTGAATGGCTTCATCCAGAATTTGGGCCAGCTCCTCCCGGGAGTAGCTTTGCTCCGGGTTTTCATCCCAGACGGCAATCTCGCGGACCATCTCGTCCTCGCCCGTGTCGATAGGGTCGTCCAGCGGCACGGTTCGGTCGGAACGCCGCTTTCGAAGCTTCATCAGGGCTTCGTTGACCGCAATTCTCACCAGCCACGTGTAGAACTTCGAATTTCCTTGAAAGTCGGCCAAGTGCGTGTAGGCTTTCAGGAAGGTCTCCTGCAGCACGTCTTCGGCGTCGTCGTCGTTCTGGGTAATCTGCTTAGCCATGCGGAAGACGCGCCGTTCATAGTACTTCACCAGGTCCGAGAACGCAGACATATCCCCGGCCTTGGCGCGCGCGACCAAAGCAGATTCGTCGAAGGCAGTTGTGGCCGTAGAGGTGCTCACAGCTAGGGGTAACTACAGTCTAACGGATTGCTCTTCGGATTCTTTTGAAGACCGTCGCCGGCGTTTTCCGAGTCAAAGCGGTACGGCCGTCATCACCGGCCGGAAGTTGCAGCATCCAGTGGTAAGCGGTCATATCGTCGGTTGCAAAGCAGTGAACGCAGCCCCAGAGATACAGACGGAAACGGCGATACGCGCCTTCGCTCCAGCGGCTCACGATCGTCGAACGATTGCGGTCGAGATTTTCGGCCCAATGCTTAGCAGTCAAATGGTAGCTGATACGGTCGTTTTGCACCATCGACAGCTCGAACGGCGTTTCGGACACAGCATCGAGATAGCTGGGCAGGTGCAGCGGCGTCTCGTTGCCGGGGTAGATGTATTTCAAGATAAAACGCGAGAACGGATATTTGTGCCGCGATGCCGAGGCATCGAGATAAACACGCCCGCCGGGTTTCAAGAGCTTCCGGTATTGCGCAAGCATGCAGGGTAATCGGGCAGATGCTCCGTGACCCCCAGGTTGATAATCGCGTCGAAGCGCTCGTGGGTCTTGTATTCGAGGAAATGCTCGCGGATCACTTCGCAGGCAGACCCTCGCGGCGAATCAGCTGATTGCAGAAGGCCTCCGATTCTTTCGAGATGGTCAGCGACGTCACGCGCGCGCCGCGTTTGCCGGCAAACTCCGTGAAAGCGCCCCATCCCGCCCCGATATCCAGAACGCGCATCTGCGGTTCAACGGCCGCCGAATTAAATGCTGTCGCGAGTTTGCGCTGAATGGCAGTTTCAAGCGGCTCGTCGTCCCGCTCAAAATAGCCGTGAGAATAGCAGCGGGATTGCTTGTCGAGAAAGCACAAGTGGAAATCGCCATCCATATCGTAGTGATGGCTGATCCATTTCTTGTCGCTTGCGGTTTGCCCGGAGACAAGTCGCTGGCCGTAAGTGGACCACAAATATGCCAGGAAATGCCGATCGGCAAGGCTGTTACGCAGGTCGAATGCGGCCAGGAGATCGCCCTCGATATCCAGGTCGCCGGACATGTAGGCTTCCGCAATACGAATCTCGTCCAGCGACTTGATAGCCGAGACCGCGTGCGCATTGTTAGCCGTAACGCCAAATTTCACCGCGCCGCCGCCCAAGCGCCAGGGCGGCTGGCCCGGCAACTGCATTTCAAAAGCGCTGCCTTCAGGGAGGCTCTCGATCAGTTTCTTCTCGAGCGCGGCGGGCAGCGGAGCTGAGCCCTGAAGCTGGGCAACGTTCTCTAAGTTATCCGCTTGCATATCCATCCACTTATAGCGCAATCGCGGCCTTTGCTAGCTTGAAGAACTGAGGCAATTGATGTGCCGTCCGATATCGCGTACGGTTTTCGCCGGATCCGCAGGAATAAACTACTCAACTCCGTATTAATTTTGTTGCTGGGGATTGGGATCGGCGCAAACGTGCTGATCTTTTCGTTCGTCAACGCCCTGCTGCTGAAGCCCTTGCCCGTGCGAGATCCGGGCAATCTCTTTCTGCTCGAAGAAAATACCGCGAGGCAAGTCCGTCCGGAATACTTCGTTCAGCTACCGGCACTATGAAGAATTGCTGACGCGAACCGATTTGTTCTCCGCAGTCATCGCGCAGCAAACCTGGACTCAGTACAACCTCATCCCGCTGGGCGACCCCGGCTCCATTCGCCTGGTCATGCCCCAGATCGTCTCGCCGAATTACTTTTCGAAACTGGGTGTCACGGCGCATCTAGGCCGCGTGCTGGTTGAGTCGGATGCAAGCGCCACCTCCCATATTCCAGTCGTTCTCAGCTATCAATTCTGGCAATCGCAGTTTCATGCTCGCAAAGATGTCGTCGGCCGAACCCTTCGGCTGAAGAACTACCCATTTGTAATCGTTGGAGTGCTTCCGAAGGAGTTCCACAGCATCGATATTGAACGAGCTCCCGACGTTCGCCTGCCCATCTCCGCTATGCGAATACTGACGGGTCATACGGTAAGGGATGGAGGAGCGGAATATTTCGAGAGCTTTGAAATACTGGCCCGATTAGCTTCGGGCGTGTCGCCCGCGTACGCCGCTGCCGCCGTCCGCCGCGAATTGCAAACCACGCGCGAACAACTGCTTCGCGAAGCCAACACGGTGAGGCCGAAGCCGTGGCCGGCGAACGACCTGGAGGACATCATAAACGAAATTCGGCGCGCCTGGTACGATTGGCTGCCGGTCGGTCGAGGAGTTTCGCAGCTGCGGGATCAGTTCTCGCGTGCCCTCAAGCTTCTGATGGGTGCCGTCGCGCTGCTCTTGATAGCGGTTTGCGCGAATGTCGCCGGCCTGTTGCTTGCGAAGGCAGAGGAGCGCAGGAAAGAGATTGCGGTCCGGCTTTCAATCGGCGCAACGCAGTGGAGAATCCTACGCCAGCTCCTGTCCGAAAACCTGCTCATTGCCCTTGCCGGCGCCGCACTCGGAATCGCTTTCACCTACGCTCTTTCCCCCTTGCTTCTGGGCATGCTGCCCAGCGCCCGCGGCTACGACCAGTTCGCAACGCCGCGCATTGTCAGCGTTACTCCGGACGCGCGAGTGCTCCTCTTTGCAATCGCTATTTGTGCAATCGGTGTTTTCCTGTTCGGGCTTGCACCGGCATGGCGCGGAATTCATGTGGACCTTCATTCGGAGCTGAAAGGAACCAGTCGAACCAGCGGCAAAGCGATTGCCGGAATCGCGCCGGTTGCTTTGCAGGTCGCGCTCGCCGTAGTTCTGATCGCGGCTGCAACCCTCATGGCGCGAACCTTCTGGAGCTTGGAGCATCTCGACCCGGGATTCGATCGCGCGCATATCGCGGAGTTTGCGATAGACGTGAAAGACGCGGGCTACTCCGATACTCAAGCCGGCGTGTTCTTTCGCGAACTGCGCGAGCGGGTGCGCAGTCTTCCCGGCGTTCGCGGCGCAGCCTACGCGGGCCGTGGTCTCATGCGCGGAGTGGGCATCAAAACCACGGTGTCGCCGCAGGGTGTTGTTCTTCCTCAATCCACCTTCCTCAATGCCAGCCTGAATGCGATTACTCCGAGTTACTTCGCGACCATGGGCATTCCTCTAATCGCCGGCAGGAGTCTTGCGGAAAACGACATCGGCAAAAAACCGGAGCCGATTGTCATCAATCGCGCGCTTGCCGATCTCATTTTTCCTCATCAAAATCCGATCGGCAAATTTGTGGTTTCGGGAACGGACGGCACGAAGCCGCCGGCCGATTTAGTGGTCGGCCTGGTTGCGACAGCGAAGTACCGCTCCATGCGCGAGCCTGACCCGCCCACTATTTACTTTTGGTTCGATGAAAACGATCATGACAATTCATCGAGCTATCTTTACGTGCGCACTTACGGCGACCCCGCTCGCATAATAAACGCGGTGCGCAGCACTTTACGCAGATTGGGCCCTGCGGTGGTGATTCTGGAAATTTCGACCCTCGAACAAGATGTTCGGAATTCGCTCTGGCAGGAGCGGCTGGTGGCGCTGCTCTCGGGATTCTTCGGTGTTGCGGCGCTGGCGCTGGCGGCTTTAGGGTTGTACGGCGCGCTCGCGTATTCGGTGGGCAGAAGGACGCGCGAACTGGGGATTCGGATCGCAATCGGCGCCCTGCCGCGCCACATCGTAGAGACCGTTTGCGGGCGCATGAGCTGGGCCATCGGAATCGGCCTGACGGCAGGAATTCTGGCGTCTATCGCCCTGCTCGGATTAACCCGCCGTTTGCTGTTCGGAATTAGCCCGCTTGATGCGGCTTCCTTTGCGATTTCAGCATCCGTGGTTCTGCTATGCGCCATCTTTGCATCGCTGCTCCCCAGCTGGCGAGCCGTCAGAACGAACGCCTCAGCGGCTTTGCGGGACGAATGAATTGGATATCTCGCTTGCGGAGTGACGAGTCTATTCGTAGCGCAAGGCGACCACCGCATCCACTTTCGCAGCACGCCGCGCTGGGATGTACATTGCAAAAAGCGCGACGAAAAGCAAAAGCAGCGAAACGGCCCCGAGCGTCCATGGGTCGGTAGGCTTAACCTCCATAGAGAAGCGACGCTAACAAACGAATCGGATCGGATTCGATTGAGGACTCTCAAATAATGGCGGGGCGTGTACTGTCGCGGGTTTCGATAGACTGATCAGGTATGACCCGACGCACGCTTGTCACTTCGCTTGCTTTGGCAACTACGCTCAAAGCTCAGGCGCCTTCTTCCGCTCAGGCCGCCCAGCCCGCGGCATCGCCTAGGCCGCCGCGCCGCCAAATCCCCGAGTGGAAGCCGAAACTGGGCGTCCTCGGACCCTATACGCCTGCCAATGTCGAATTCGCTCGTGCGCAGGGATTCACCAACATGATCCTTGGTCCAAATCCGCGCACCGCGCTCAGCGCCTCATCGAGTGACGCCCAAATCGAAGAGATCAAGGCAACTCTGCAGAAGAATCAAATGCACGTTTCCGCGTTACAGGTCGGCAACGATGCAATCAATGCAGACCCGGAGCGGCGCGCGCGCTCGAATGCGGCCTTCGTTAAAAATATCGAGCTTGCCGGAAAACTCGGCGTTCCCTATCTCGGGACGCAGTCCGGCAAAGATGCCACCAAACCCTTTCAGGAGCAGGTAGACGAAATAGTGCGCGTCTACAACGAGCAATTCTTCCCCGCCTGCGAGCGCAACCACGTGCGCATCCTTTGGGAACCGTACCCGGAATCGGCGAACATCGCCACCAGCCCCGTCGGATTCGAAGCGCTGTTCAAAGCGTTCGGTAATTCGCCATACGTCGGCCTGCAATTCGATCCCTCGCATTTCGTTCGCCAATTCATGGACCCCATCCAGACCGCCCGCGATTTCGCGGACAAGATCTACGACGTGCATCTCAAGGACACGGAAATCCTGTGGCCGGTTCTCCGCGCCGGAGGTATCAATCCCGTCAATCGAGCCCGCTGGTGGCGCTATCGCATCCCTGGAATGGGGTCCATCAGCTGGCGCGACTTCTTCAGCGTGCTGCAGGACGTGGGCTATTCCGGCGGCATGAGCGTCGAGCAGGAGGACCCCCTCTATGGCGCCGACAATAATCCCGGCCCCGATTTCAGCGATGAATTCAAAATGGGCTTCATCATGGCTAAACGCTATTTGGCCCAATACGTGCCATAACATCCCGCTCTTATTAAAAGGATTGCGCTAGACAACGAATCGCAATATACTGCTGTATCAGTGGGTACAAGTACGTAGCAGTTTGCGTGGCGGAGGACTAGGGTCTTGCTTCGCCGTTGGTCAACACATCGTAATTGCATTCTCGGAATCGAGGAGAAATCTATGAGGATAAGCTTGTCTCGAACATTTGCGTACCTTTGCGTCGCGTTAACCGTTGCATTCGCATTTTCCGGCTTCGCGTTCGCTCAATCCGACGTCGGCACCATCACCGGTTTCGTGCGCGATCCATCCGGCGCCGTGATTCCCAACGCGAAGGTCACTATCAAGAACGAAGGCACCAGCGAAGAACACACCGTCACTTCAGACGCGCAGGGCCACTATACAGTTCCCAACCTGGTGCCCGGCGATTACAGTATGACCGCCGAGGCCGGCGGCTTCAAGACATATACAAGCACCCATAACAAATTGGACGCGAACTCAACCATCTCTCTCGACGCCAGCCTCACGGTGGGCGCTACTACCGAGACTGTCGAAGTTAGCGCTACCGCCCAGGTTTTGCAGACCGAATCGGGCGCTGTACAGGCCGAAGTCACCGGTCAGCAGGTGCAGAACCAGGAATTGAACGGCCGCAATCCGCTTTATATGGCCCAGTTGCTGCCGGGCGTGCGCAGCGGTTCCACCATGGGCGATTTTAACTTCGCGGTCGGAGGCGGCGTGCCCTACAACATCAACGGCGCCCGCTCCAACGATACCCTCGTTACCTTCGACAGCGCGCCGGCAGTGCGCACCCGCGCGAACGGCGCCATCATCGGGGTCGCCGGCGTCGACGCTACCGCGGAAATACAGGTGCTCACTGCCGATTACGAGGCCGAATACGGCCGCGCAGCCGGCGGACAGGTTCGAATCATCACCAAGAGCGGCACCACCGATTTTCACGGCAGCCTCTATGAATACTTCCGCAACTCGGCTCTGAACGCCAATACCTGGACTCGCAACCTGACCACCTCCACCAACTTCGCATCGCCGTTCCGCTACAACAATTTCGGGTTCGCAGTCGGCGGCCCGGTTGCCTTTCCTAAGTTCGAGCGTTGGAAACAGAAATTCTTCTGGTTCGTCAATGAAGACTGGATCCGCTACCGTTTCACCGATACCCAGACACAAGCCGTGCCCACTGCGCTCATGCGCCAGGGCAACTTCAGCGAGCTGTTGAGTCCTAATCCCTGGTACGGAACGGGCAAAGGGCAGCTCTACGATCCGGCCTCGGTGAAGTCGTACAACGCCGGAACATGTGTTCCGAAAGCTGGTTATGCGGCCTGTATTCCCATTCCGGGAAATAACATCGCAGCCTATAACCCGGCGCTTTTGAGCCCGAACGGCATAGCGTTCCTGAATGCTTACCCGGCGCCCACACCCGGTTTTTTGAGCGGTACCCAGAACTGGATCGCCCAAGCCGCCCACCCCATCAATCAGCGCAAGGGAACTATCAACGGAGACATCCTGCCCAACGAAAAGAATCACATCGAATTCCGGCGGACCGATGCATCCTATCTTGAATACCAGCCGTTCGATCAGGGGTCGGGTGAAACAGGGAAGTACTTCAATCGCCCCAACCAGACCAACACGCTCGCCTGGACCTATACGATCACCCCGACCCTCATTAACGAGGCGCGTGCCACCCTTAGTCTCGACGACGTTTACATCCCCGTCAACACCTCTCTGATCGGGTTCAATCGTCAAAATCTGAACCCTCCCATCACCTACCCGTTTATATTCGGGGGCAAAGACATTCAGGGCAAGATCCCGACAGTAAACGTTCCCACGTTCTACAGCTTGGCGGGCGGCCCTTACCCGTCGCATTCCTCGGGACCGATTTATACCGTATCCGACAGCTTGACCAAGGTGTGGGGTAACCACACGCTTAAGTTCGGATTCAATTTCGAATATTCAGGCGAAAACGACGAAGACCAGATAAACGTCGCGACGGTTCCCGGCGGCAGCAGCAACCAGAACGGAACTTTTCAATTCACCGACAACGGCACAGGCCGAACCTCTGGCGTGGGCTTGGCCAACGTCGCCCTTGGCATCGCGGACAGTTACACCGAGATCGGCCCCCGCGCGTATACCATCTGGCGCGGCCGCTTATTTGAAGGCTTCGTGCAGGATTCCTGGAAGGTAAGCCCGAAGCTGCACATCGACTATGGCGTGCGCGAGACCACCACCATAAACTTCTATCCGCTGTGGGGCAATGCCGATTATTTTGACGGTAATCTTTACAATCCCGCGCAGGCGCCGCAGGTGAATGCAGCGGGTAATGTCATCCTCGGTACCGGCAACCCGTACGACGGCGTTGTCATACCCGGCTTCAGCAAGTTCCCCAGTTCCGCGCAAGGCCGTGTGCTTGCGGCCAGCCAGAACGTCTGCGATGGCGCGTCCTGCAATAGCCTTTTTAATCCGACTTTGTCGAAATGGTACGTCAAGCCGAGAAATCAGTTTCAACCCCGCTTGGGCATCGCTTATCAAATCACCGATAAGACCGTCCTTCGCGCCGGCGCGGGGCGCTTCATCACCCGCATGGGGCTTCTGGACAATATTTTCCCAGGCGGAAATTCTCCGTTCCAGCCCTTTGTAACGGTGCAGAACGTATCGGTCGATAATCCGGGCGCTTCGTTAACCCCAGGCATCGCCGCTCCGTTAACCATCACCACGTTGAACCCGAATCTCAAGCCACCCGAGGCTTGGAACTGGAATTTTACGGCAGAGCGGCAAATGCCTTGGAGCTCGCTGCTGTCGGTCGCCTATGTCGCCCATCGCGGCTTACACGGTTGGGACGTTTACGACATCAATCAGCCGCTCCCCGGGACAGTTGTTAGCGGCGTCAACGCGAACACGGTTCGACCCTACAAAGGCTTCGCTGCCATTCAGGAAGAAGAGTCGGGGGTCAACTCCACCTATAACTCTCTTCAGATCTCCTGGAACCGGCGCTTCACCGCGGGGTCCATGTTCGGCGTCGAATACACCCTCTCCAAGAGTTCTGACAACAGTTCCGCTTACCGCGATATCGTTCCCGACACTTACAACACCAGCAACCTGTGGGGCCCGTCGGAGTTCGATACGCGGCACATCGTCATGATCAATTACCTCTACGATCTGCCTTTCTTCAAGAATCCGACTAACCTGGTCGGAAAATTGCTTGGAGCCTGGGAAATCAGCGGTACCGCTCAATTCCAAACCGGAACTCCGTGCGGCATCGGCAGCAACAATGACTACGCCCAGGTCGGCGAAGTCGGCAATCTGGGGTGCGAGGGCAACACGCAATTTTGGGTATTGAACGGAACGCCGGTCATCAACGGCGCGTTCGCCGGGCCTAGCGGGAACGTCAACTCGCCCAAATACTTCACCGCAAATGTGACGCCGCCGCCGACAGGCACATTCAATCTTCAACCCGGCGTCCGCGACTCCGTCTACGGTCCCGGTTTCCAGGATTGGAATCTGTCGCTGTTCAAGAAGTTCCCAATCAATGAACATAACTGGTTCGAGTTCCGCGCCGAAGCTTATGATTTCATCAATCATCCAAACTGGAGCGGGCCGAACTTCAATCCGAATTCTTCGCAGTTCGGCGAAATTACCGGCAAGACAGGTCTCAACCGTCAGCTCCAGCTTTCGCTGCGCTATCAGTTCTAACGAAATTAAAAGCTCCATCTTACTCCCGCGCGGCGTCCACGAACTGCGCGGGAGTTTTTATCTCGCTGCCTCAAATCGCCAGTGATAAAGATAGAGAGGATATGGCACAGGTCAAGGCTGCTCCGAAAACTTACGATGTCGTGATAGTCGGCTCGGGCGCCGGCGGCGGGGTCGCCGCTCAAGTGCTCGCCAATGCAGGCGCGAAGATCTGCATGCTCGAGGCCGGCGACTGGTTCGACTGCACGAAACAGTCGACCATGTTCGAGTGGCCCTACCAAGTTGCGCATCGCGGCGCCGGCGACAAACAAAAGCCCTTCGGCTACTTTGACGCCACTCTGTTCGGTGGATGGGAGGTTCCGGGGGAGCCCTACATCAACGCTCCCGGCAGCGAGTGGATGTGGTGGCGCGCTCGCATGCTGGGCGGCCGCACCAATCATTACGGCCGCATTTCTCTGCGCATGGGCCCTTACGATTTCAAACCATACAGCCGCGACGGCAAGGGTTTCGATTGGCCCATCACCTACGAAGATCTCGCTCCCTATTACGACAAGGCGGAGCAGCTGATCGGCGTTTTCGGATCGCAGGAAGGTCTTGAAAACACGCCCGACGGTAAGTTTCAGCCGCCACCCGCGCCGCGCGGCTACGAGCGCCTCATTAAGGCCTCCTGCGACAAGCTGAATATCCCCTGCATTCCTTCGCGCCTCGCCATTCTCACCCGTCCCCTCAACGGAAGGACCGCGTGCCATTACTGCGCACAGTGCGGCCGGTCTTGCGGCGTGAACGCTAACTTCAATTCGCCGGGCGTGCACATCTTTCCCGCCATGAAGACCGGCAATGTCGAAGTCCGCACCAGCGCCATGGTTCGCGAAGTTCTGGCCGGACCCGACGGATTAGCAACCGGCGTAAGTTACATCGACAAGAAAACGCGCAACGACGTAGAAGTGCGCGCCAAGATCGTCGTGCTTGCCGCCAGCTGCTGCGAGACCGCTCGCATCATGCTTAATTCGAAGAGCGGCCAATTCCCCAATGGAATCGGGAACTCTTCCGGCTTGATTGGCCGCTACATTATGGATACTGTCGGGTCCTCCGTGAGTGGATTCCTGCCGATCCTCCAGGATCTTCCTCCTCAAAACGAAGACGGCGTCGGCGGCATGCACCTCTATATGCCGTGGTGGCTTTATAAACAGCAGAAAGCCGGCAAGATGCCGTTCGCGCGCGGCTACCACATCGAGATCGGGGGCGGCAGGCAATTGCCCGGCATGGGCGCCCTAGGCGGCTACGCGGAACGCTGGCTGGGCGGCGGCTACGGCGTCGAGCTGAAACGCAATCTGCGCAAAGTGTACGGCTGCGATATTCATTTCTCCGGGCGCGGCGAAATGATTCCCAACAAAGACAGCTACTGCGAGATCGATCCCAACGTAGTCGATCAATGGGGCATTCCCGTTCTGCGCTTTCATTTCAAGTGGAGTCAGGACGAGATTCTCCAAGCCAAGCACATGCAGGACACCTTCAAGGAAATCATCGAGACCGCCGGCGGAATCGTCACGCGCAGTTCCGGCGAAGAACGCGATTGGGGCATCGCGCGAGGCGGCCAGATCATTCACGAGGTCGGCGCAACGAAGATGGGCGATAATCCAAAAACTTCCGTTTTGAACCAATACTCGCAGGCCTGGGATTGCAAGAACCTATTCATTACCGATGCCGCGCCCTTCGTGAGCAACGCGGATAAGAATCCGACCTTGACCATCTCCGCTCTAGGTTGGCGAACGTCGGAGTACATCGCCGATCAGGTGAAAAAATTGAACGTAAAGGTGTAGAGAGAAGATTATGCCAGAGAAAAAGGATCGAGAAGCGGCGGGCGTAAGCCGCCGTGACCTCTTCAACATCATCGGTTCGGTACCGGCGATCGCCGCCGTCACCGCCGGCTCCGCTGCCGCGCAGTCGCATGCCGGCCACCTGGCGCCCGCTCACGACAGCTCAGCCGCAAAAGGCCCTTATAAGCGCCAGACCTTCGACGACCACCAGTGGCGCACCGTGCGTGTTCTTTGCGATCTGATCATTCCCGCCGACGAGCGCAGCGGCAGCGCATCGCAAGCGGGTGTCCCGGAGTTTCTCGATGATTGGATCGCCTTCCGCACCGATCAGGACGGTAACGAACGTCTGAAAGCCGAGATTTTCGGAGGCCTCATGTGGCTGGACCGCGAATCGCAGCGCCTCTTCCAAAAAGACTTCGCCGCCGCCGCTCCCGACCAGCAGAAGCAGATCCTCGAGCGCATCGCTTACCCCGATCGCGTCGCTAAGGAAGACCACGCCTGGATGCTGTTCTTCAATCAGTTCCGCAGCCTCACCGTAAGCAGCTTCTATTCGAGCAAAGTGGGCGTCGCCGATCTGCCTTATCTGGGCAACACTCTCGTTACGGAATGGAAGGGATGCGATCCCAAAGTCTGGGCCATCATCGAAGATCGCCTCAAGAACGGCTACGAGGGAATCGTCAAAACCAAATCCACCACTGCGGCCTCTTAGACTGGCGTAATCACCTCGCGGTTCAGCAGATTCGCGTACGTTCTTGCTGTCGAGACAGCCGTGGACCACGGCAGTTCCCCGCCTGATCTGCGCCGGAGTTTCGCAATCTCCTCCAGGAACGCGGGCAAGCGCCCGATCACCTGATCGGGAAGAATCGAGACAGGCTCCCGCAACCGGCTGTTAAGCCAATTTACTACCGGTGGGACGGCCGTCTCCTTCGTGCCGTTGTGCATCTTTGGATCGAACGCTCCCAGATCGGAGATAAATTTCAAGTATTCGTGCCCTTCCGGCACCAACACCAGCCAGTCATGCGAGTCTCTCAGGCCCTTCGCGAGAAACCGTCTGGCCATGGCAAATCCGAGCTCCAACGGCATATTTTATGTAGCGAAGCGCATTATGTGACGGAGATGTAATTGGCATCTTCTAATTGCACGTTCTGAGAGCAAATCCGTCACATAACGTTTGTCTATTCACATCTTTTCAAGCCAGCTTATTACGTCCTGATGCCGAGCTGCCACTTTTCTGAGTTCATCAGGAGTGCTTATGGCGACGCACTTTGAAAGCGCCTTCCGTTTCATTTCCATATCGATCTGCACGTACTCGTGAGTCGTAGAGATATCAACGTGTCCAAGCCAGCTTTGGATGGTGGCCAGATCAACTCCAGCTTGGAGGAGATGCATCGCTGTTGTATGCCGAAACGTGTGTGGACTGATCCGTTTCTGCGCGAGACTCGGGCACGATTTCCATGAAGCACGAATACGGGCACGAATCATGTGGCGAATTCCAAACCTGCCAAGTGGTTCCCGATGCCGGTTCTCGAATAGTGGCGATTCGGGTTTGCGATCCAACTTATTCTCAGCAATGTGTTGACGCAACAGCTCAGTCGTTTCCTCCCAAAGAGGCACGGCACGTTTCTTCCGGCCTTTACCGATGATTGTCACGACTGCCGGAGCGGCTAGACGTAAACTATCGACGCGGAGATCCACTATCTCCTGCACGCGAGCCCCGGTGTTGTATAGCAGGTTGAGAAGAAGATAATCCCGTCGGCCGAGTGCGGAAGATCGATCAATACACTTTAGAATGGCGTCAACCTCCCGGATATCCAAGTATTCCATCATGGGTTTTGGCGCGCGTTTCAGCGGAATCATAGTGACGGCTTGGTACTGCCCCGCACGCGATGGGTCTTCGCCCGCGAGATAGCGGAAGAACGTCCGTAAGCCCGCAAGGCGCTGGTTTCTCGTTACTGCATTGTTCTTCCGCCCGGATTCAATGTGATCCAAGAAAGACAGGATAGCCTTCGCGTTTAGATCATCCAGCGAAAGAGCCGTCGTGCTTTTTGTGGATTGGTCGGCGATGGATTTGAGGCAAAGCTTCAACGTATCGCGGTAGGCGAGTATGGTGTTCGGACTCAGGCCTCGGCGTGACCCGAGATGATCCTGAAAGAAGTTTTGAACGTACCGGAACAGCATGTCAGACGGCTTCTTCTGCACAGCGGATTTCATTTCTGGCATGTGGCCCTCTGGAACACCAGACTTCGCTTTTGAACATGCGTACGGAATCGTTCTCCGGCGACCTCCAGGGCAGCAGATTGAGGGTGAAGGTAGGTTGCAGTCTCCGTTACATTGGGAGTGGCCGAGGTAAGTCGTGAGAACGCTCAACCTCGCGACGGGATCGCCTTCGCAATCGTAACCTTCCGCCAAACATCGCGTTGCGAAGCTGTGTCGGAAATCGTGCAGTCTCGCCCGATGGCCAGCCGGACACTTTAATCCGAGTTGATCCGCCAGCACTCGGAAGGTTTGTTCGAACCCTGGTAAATGCAGGCGGCTTGCTCGTTCGTTGACAAAGAATGCGGCACTCCCCGCCTGATCGTGCCCGCGCCGGTTGCGGTGTTCGCGGTATTCCGATAGGGCATCGGCCGTCGATTCCTTCAACGGTATGAGCCGCGATTTGGAGTTCTTGGACCTCTGTATATGAACGACCTCATGATCCAGGTCGACATCTTGCATATCCAGCCTGCAGACCTCGCCGAGGCGTAATCCACTCACCCATAGGAGCCCGATCACTGTCGCGGTCGTCAATGGGCGCAACGAACCGCTAGGCGGCAGCTCCATCGCGAGCTTTATGAGCGCCTGGGTCTCGGCCAGTGAGTATATATGTGGAAAAAACGGTTGACGCGGTGGAACCAAGGATCGCTCCGGAATATACGTGTCCGGTTCAAGCTGGAACAGAAAACGGGCAAACTGGCGTAGCGTAACAATCTTATGCATCTGCGTCGTAGGTGATAAGTGCCTGTTTTGCTCAAGGAAGCCGATTACCAGACTCCGAGTTATTGTTTTGGTTTGCGGTGAATGCGCCTCGGCAAATTGATCGAATTGTTTCAAAACATGTTCGTCATCCTTCAGCAGTTGTCCAAGAGCCCGGCGGAGCTCCAGGTGCTTTGTAAGTAGCGAGTGAAACGGACCCCGACGCATTTCGGTCATTTCCCCTCCTGGACAGCAATGGGCCACTCGCTGCTTAGTTTGCGCAATTGCTCAACGTTGACCTTGGTGTAAACGAAGGTGGTGTTGATGCATCCATGCCCTAACAGATCGGCGATCGTCTTGATTGGCATTCCCTCCTGAATCAATCGTGTCGCGAAGGAGTGTCGAATCGTATGTGATCCCTTTGCTTTTAGGCCGGCCTGCTGGTAATATCGTGCGATCTCGTCACTAGGAATGTAGTCTCTGGTCAGTGGACGATGGGGCGTGGTTACACTCAGAAACAACTCGTCGTATTCCGCACGACCTCGGTCCCGCAAATAACTGAACAGAGCCTCGGCTATCGAGGCCGTTAGCGGAAAACAGAGCGGCTTGCCACCTTTCTGAGCAGCGAAACGGATAATTCCATTGGCCCAGTGGACATCCGACAGCTTTAAATGCAAGGCTTGACCGATGCGAATACCGTACGCGGCGAGTAGCGACAAAATCGCGTATCCTCGTCGACCGCTCTCTGTCGACCGGTCTGGCATTGTCAGCAGATGCTCGATTTCGGGCCATGGCAGTCCTCGCGGAACGCGCTCATCATGCGGAATATGGATGATCGGGACAGCATCGATCAACGGCTTCCCGATATGCCCCCAAATATGCAAAAACTTCAGGAAACTGCGTAATCCGGATACGATTTGTTTTCGTGTCGAGCGCGAGGCGCCAGCATTTGCGATGACGTAATCGTGAATTGTGCTTGGGTGAAGCTCCCGGATCTGGTCTGGCGCACATCGGTGCTCGAGACCGCATTGAATGAACCCGCCAATAATTCGACGGCGGCTTCGCAACGTTACCCGAGTCACGCCCTGAGATTCGTAAAGAAAAGTCAGGTAGTCGCGTGCGAGCTGATCACACGCTTCGTGACACTCCAGAGCAACGGCTTTAACAATATCTTGCGTTGGCATGTAGACAACCTCCTTGTGGATGTCGGAGGTCAGAGGCTATCACGCAAGAGATGCGTTATGTGACGAGGTGCAGCGCCGCCGCTGGCGCGCGATGAAAAAATTAAATGGCTTATGTCACATAACCCGTGCCGTCACATAAAATATGTTATGTGTCACGCCACATAACATATTGAAACGCGCCAGATTCGCATCGCCGTGACCGCGGCAGCGCGATAGATCGTGAATCGAATACCGAGATGAGAAAAGCGCCTCCCTAATGCGATCCATCCGCGGGTCCGAGACTGTTCCCGTCTCCGTCGCGCTGCGTGGCGTGAATCCGCAGGCAACGGTTGCAAATACGATTGAGTCGAAGATCGGCTGGTAATCGTCATCGAAAGGGCAGTTAATGAAAACCGACGTTTGCGGATGCATAGCCTCGGTCTTCGCCCTTTTGCGTCTTTTAGGGGGAATTGGCAAACCCGTTCGCCCCCACTCGCGGGCCCGTCACATTCCGAGCGCTCTTAATTGCCTGGCGTACGCTTCGATCTCATTCAGGCGTCGCTCGCGCAGCTTAATGACGCGCTTGGGTAACGTCGTAAGCTCGATTTTCGTGTCTGGATGAAGGGCTCTGGACACCCTGTCGACGAACTCTGTCCACTCTTTCTTTTGCTTTGGCGCCGGCACGCGCGCCGCTTGCCAACTTGCCAGAAAGCCCGGCAGCTTTGCCGCGCCGACCTTCAGCGGTATCAGCCTTTTCGCCATCAGATTCGGTACCTGTTCCAGTATCGCGACCCACTCCCGTTCCAGCTCGGGGGTGCGTTTGAATTTGGGACCAATCATCACCAGATAAGCTTCGGCTTCGGCAACGTGCGGAACTATGCGCGGGACGCTATTGTTATCCGTGTCGCCATTTCGCGGCGGCAAAAATACCTCGAAGCCCTTCGACTCCAAGTCCTTCGCCAGCTTTTGCGCAATGGTAAGAACGTCTTGAGTGGTCGACAGGTAGACACTAGGCATCAAAGAGACTCCCGATACATCTTCATGTTATCGTTTTTGATCCGCCACTTGCCTCCGATGCAGCGCATTCTGAATCATCAGGTATTCGCCCAGATTGTCCATCGTCACCAACCCCACCAGATTTCCGTCCTGAAGCACCGGCATGGTACGGCACGCCGCGGTTGCTAACCGGCTCAACACGCCCTCCAGCATCTCGTTCGGCTGGGCAGTCTCAAACTCCCGTTGCATCACACTAGTAACCAGCTGATCGGGTCCGTATTGCGATAGGCCGCTGAGCAGATTCGCTCGCGTGAGTATTCCCATCACGCGATCGCCCCACACTACCGGGAACTCATGCTGCGAGCCGTCCAGTATTACTTTGACCGCATCTCCCAACGTATTGTTCGTCGTCAACGTGCTGAAGTGCGTCTGCATTGCGTTGCGGATCGGAATCCCGGAGAATCCTTCTTTGAATTGCACCGAATGCGCTTCATGCGCGGCGCCGATCCAAACGAAGAACGCAATGAAAACCAGAAACGGATCGCGAAACAATCCGATCAGCCCGAAAACCAACGCGAGCGCTTGTCCCACCGCCGCAGCCGCCTGGGTAGCGCGCACGTGATCCATCCTGGTGGCTAATAGCGCGCGAAGTATACGCCCGCCGTCCATGGGAAATGCGGGAACAATATTAAAAATCGCCAGCGCCAGGTTTGCCACCAGCATGCGCTCGAGGAATGGGCCGCCGGTGATGCTCAGTCCGGTTACCGGCTTCAAACCGGAGCTCAG
Source organism: uncultured Acidobacteriaceae bacterium (assembly GCA_963808405.1). GTDB lineage: Bacteria > Acidobacteriota > Terriglobia > Bryobacterales > Bryobacteraceae > Bog-105. Next base: position 374,881 of record CAWEFG010000002.1, read on the forward strand.
AAACAGCGCCAGGTAAATCACTGCCGCAATGCCTACGTTCACCAAGGGCCCGGCGATGGCCACCCAGAACTCCTGCCGCGCCTTGTCGGGCATGCGCTCGAATCGCGACACGCCACCGATCGGCAGCAGCGTTATGTCTTTGGTCGGGAACCCGTAGTGCCGCGCCGTCAGCGCGTGGCCGAGCTCATGCAACACGACGCACGCAAAGAGAGCGAGAATAAAAGCAATGCCGCTGACGACCGCCTGAATCGTGCGGCCCTCGATCCAGTGCAAGACGACCACCCAAACAATGAGCAGCAGAAAAGTCGCGTGAACGTACAGATCGATGCCGGCGAGTTTGCCAATCTTCCACGACCACCGCATGCAGGCTTACGCTTCAGTATCTAATAGCAAAATCTTTGCTCTCCTGGCCTCCCTTGCATTTGCCGTCTCCGGCATTGCAGCGCAGCCTCCCGCATCGCCTTCCCCCCAGCTGTGGTACTGGCATCACAGTTACCTCACCAGCGACGCAGCCCTTGAAACCAGCAAGCGCCTGATGGATAAAGCTGTGCTCGCAGGTTACACCGGCGTGGTCTTGTGGGACAGCAGCTTCAACTTTATGGGGAATGCGTCGTGGCCCGCCGCCAATGAAGATCGAATGCGCACGGTGATGAAGTATGCCGTCAACAAACGCCTGAACGTGCTTGCGCCTGTCGCCCCCTTCGGCTGGTCGAACGACATCCTCCTAAACAACCCCAATTGGGCCGAAGCGCAACGAATCGTGGGCGCGCCGTTCCAGGTAGATCCATCCGGGAAGCGGCTGAATTTTGTGAACAGCTTCGCGGGTCTCGCGAATCCCGGCTTTGAATCCGGCAAGGCAGAGTGGTTCGATCTCAACGATTCCGGGGTAGGAATAAATAGCGTCGCGCACACCGGAAAAAATTCGGCAGTCATTGTGGACGCGCCCGGCAATGCCCGTCTTCGCCAGCAGATATTCTTGACCCCATGGCGGCAGTATCATCTCCGGCTGTTCTTCAAATCGAAGGATTTTCGGGGATCGCCAATGCTGTCGGTGCTCGATGCAGCCGATTCTAATAAGGTTCGTCTCACCGCAAACCTAGACGCAAAAGGCACCCATGCGTGGACCCAGCTCGACTACACCTTCAACAGCCAGAACAGCACGAATGCCTATTTGTATCTCGGAGTTTGGGGCGGCAGTTCTGGACTGCTGTGGTTCGACGATATTCAAATCGAGGAAACCGCTCTCGTGTACCTGGCGCGTCGTGCCGGTACGCCTCTGAAAATCTATAACCCCGATAATATCGGCACTCTCTATCGCGAAGGCGCCGATTATAACTTCATTGCCGACCCCCACATGGCGCCGGGAAATCCTTTTCACCTCTATGACGATCCTCCCGGCGTGACGCTTCCTGCCGGAACCGGTCTCCGGCCCGGCCAAACCGTCGCCATGGACTTCTACTCTGTTTTTCCCATCCCGATTTCCAACCAGGTCGGAATGTGTCTCACCGAGCCAGGCGTTTATAAATGGTTAAAAGAAAATGCTCAGGCGCTGAAACGTGTTCTGCCGGCCGGCAGCGGCATCTTCCTGGGATACGACGAGATGCGCCAGATGAACTCTTGCGCCAGTTGCCGCGCCAAAAATATGACGGCCGGAGAGCTGCTGGCCTGGAGCGTCGAACAAACCGCCCGCATTTATCAATCCGCCATTCCCGGCGCTCCGCTATACATCTGGAGCGATATGTTCGACCCCTACCATAACGCGACACAAAACTTCTACTACGTGGAAGGCGATATTGCGGGATCGTGGAAAGCCTTGCCCGCCGGCATGACCATCATGAACTGGAACGTGGGTAAGCTGAAGCAGTCGCTCACCTGGTTTTCTGGCCTTGATCGCCGTCAGCCTGTTCCCCACAATCAAATCATCGCCGGCTATTACGACACCGGCGATGGAGCTTCAGCGGCGCAGCAGGAACTGGCGCAAGCCGCAGGCATACCCGGCGTCGCTGGCCTCATGTACACCACTTACAACGACGATTATTCCCAGCTCCAGAGCTTCGCAGCCGCCGCGAAAAGCGCCTGGAGCTCTTATTTGTCCAGCCTGACCAGGCGCTGACCCGAGCCGCTTATTTTGCCGGTTTCGCTGTTGCTATATCCTTGGCTCCGTCCAGGTGCTTCTGCAGCGTAGGCAAAGCTTGACTCGCATACGCCTTCAGGTCCGCATTCTGTCCGCTGTCCGCTTCCTTCTTGTATTCGGCGATCGCCTTGGTATGGCCCGCGATCATCTCCTGTATATATCGGTGGTCGAAGGCCTTGGCTTTCAGCTTCTCAAAAGGAACAATCATCCTGTCATGCGCGGCGTCCAGACCCTTCGGCACCGTCGCTCCCGCTTTGCCCGCAATCTGGCTGAGCTGTTGATAGTCGTTGGTGTGATCGGTTACCAGCATCTGGGCGTAATCCTTCACGCCTTGCGCCGCCGCTTGGTCCGCTGCCATCTGGCCCAAGTGCGCCTCCAGCATATCGGTTTGCGCCGCAAAATCGACAAAACGCTGGTCGCTGCTGTTCCCGGTGCCGGTCTGCGCGAACGCAGGTGCGCAGCACAGTCCAAAGCAGCAGAAGCTAGTGATCATAATTTTTTTCATTTTTACTCCTCCTGGGGATAATTGTAGCCGCAGTGAATCGTTACGGAGTGCCTTAAACGGGTCAGACCTTTGCGGTCGAAGAACAGCCGGGATGCCCGCAGCCGCATTGAATTTCAGGAGTTTTACCCGTCCCTTCGCAATACGTGCTGCAGTAATCGCTACCTTCCTTCGCCTGACAATTGCACGACGGATGGGCGCACTTCTTTTTGTCCTCAGCCATAAATCCTCCGCGTGTTGGACTCACAAATCACCCTAATGATCACGTTTTCCTTTTCGCCAATTGGGCGTACAATGGAGCCAGACCGGGTTCTCCGATCGGGATGGAGGAGTTGCAGATGAAACGCGTATGGCCGACATCGGCAAAGGTCCTTTTGGGCCTGTTTGTGGCCGCCCTGTACGCGATGCCCCAAGCCTATACGATCTCCGCTAGACCGGGAGTAGTCAACTACATCGAAGGAGACGCCTTTTTAGACGGTCATTCCGTCTCGGAGAGAGCTCTAAAAGCTACTTTTCTCAACGCCAACGATACGCTCTCAACGGATATAGGTAAAGCCGAGGTCCTCTTGACCCCTGGCGTGTTCTTGCGAATTGGCGACAACAGCCAAATCCGCATGATTTCACCGTCTCTCACTGGTACCCAAGTGGAAGTCGCTAAAGGCGAGACCATGATTGAAGCCGCCGGTTTAGTGAAGGACAACAACATCCAGATCATCGATCACGGCGCATCCATCACCATCGAAAAGAACGGATTGTATCGCATCACGGGCGATAATCCGCCCACGGTGGCCGTACTCGACGGCAGGGCTGACGTGGCTTATGGAGAGAAAAAGGTGGAGCTTGGCAGAGGCCGCCAGGTAACTATCGCCGAAGGGCTGCGGGAAGAGAAGGTTGACACCAAAAAGGAAGACGATCTCTACGCCTGGAGCAACGTGCGCTCCGAATATGAGGCGGCGGCTACCTACCGCGTCGCGAAGGCGGCCAGCGTGGACAGCAACTATGGCTACGGCGGCTGGTACGGCTATGGTTTCGATGGCGGGTTGGGCCCTGGCTGGTATTGGAATAATGGATTCAATTCCTGGGCTTGGCTGCCCGGTAACGCGGCATTTTTCAGCCCCTTCGGCTGGGGTTTCTATGGCCCCGGAGTCGTAGCGTACGCGCCGGTTGTCTACGCGCCCGTTTACAGAACCGGTAATTGGCAGAACGGACACTGGACCGGAAGAAGCACCAATGCAACCGTACCGGTCAGTCCCAAGAATCCGCCGGCGGTCGGGGTCGCCACTACGGCGTCGCCCTTCCAAAATCAGGTGGTGCGCTCGCAAGCGGCTCAATCCTTCGCAGCTTCCGGATTCCGCACCAGCAACGGTACTCCCGCTGCTTCATTCTCCGGCCACGCGGGTAACTGGTCGGGCGGCAGTGTCGGCGCTGCGCGCTCCAGCGGCGGCGGTTTCTCGGCAGGCGCTGCTCATAGCGGCGGCGGATTTTCGGCCGGCAGCGCTGGCGGCGGGCACGCGGGCGGCGGCGGTGGCGGCAGCCACAAATAATCGGACTTGCATTACCTGCTCAAATCCGAGCCTGACGCTTACTCCTTCGCCGATCTCGAGCGCGACGGCGAAACCGTCTGGGACGGTGTCACAAATCCCATCGCCGTAAAACATCTTCGCGAGATGAAGCCCGGAGACAAGCTCGTGATTTATCACACCGGCAAGGAACGCTCCGCCGTAGGAACCGCCACCGTGACCAGCGTAGACATCGCCGATACGAAGATTCCCCGTATCAGAATCAAAGCCGGAACGCGCCTCGCCAAGCCCCACACGCTTGCCGATATCAAACAGCATCGTGTATTCGCCGATTCGCCGCTCGTCAAGCAGGGCCGCCTCTCCGTCGTCCCTCTAACCAACGAACAATACGAATGGCTAACAGAACCGCGCACGTGAGTAAGCGGGCCCTAACCTCTGCTCATCTCCATCAGCGCATCATGAACGCGCGACAATCCTTCCCCCAACACACTCGTCTCCCCGCCTATTCCGATCCGAATCCTCTCCGGCGACCCGAAGAACCACCCCGGCGTCACAACCGTGTCATAACGCTCCCGCAGCAATCGGCAGAACGCCTCAACCGGAAAATCGATGCGCGGGAACAGCACGGTCCCTACTTTAAGCTGCCCACAATCGAGCCCCGGAGCCGCCACAACGAACTCGTTCGCCAAAGCGCGATTCGTATCGAGCAGCTCTCTAGACCATTGCCCGATCTCCTGTAAGTGCGCCAGCGCAATGCAACTCAATTGATCCGTCACCTGCGGCGCATTCACATAGAACAGATCGTTCAATCTGTAAATCTTCCGCAAGCACCCACCCGCAGCGCAGACCGCTCAACCCGTACACCTTGGTCAAGCTGCTAGTGACGAGGAACTCGGGCCCAAGCTTGAATGCCGTCTCCGGAGCGTCTTCAAACAGCAGATCGAGATAAACCTCGTCCACCAGCACACGCGCGCCGACCGACTTCGCGATGTCCCCCACTCGCCGCAGCGTACTTTCCTCCGTGTAAGCGCAGCTTGGATTGTGCAGATTGGTGATGACGATCAGCCGCGTCCTCGGCGTCACCGCGCGTTCTAGCGCATCCGGATCGATGGCAAAGTTCTCCTCCGGGCGCCGTTCGAAATATTTGACGTGTGCGCCCAGGTACCCCGCCGTTTCCCACAACAACGGATACGCCGGATGCTCAATCAGCACCTCGTCGCCTGGCTCGACGGTGGCCGCCATTGCAAGGTGATTCGCCATCGAAGTGCCTTGCGCGGTCGCCACGCAATCTTCCGCAACCCCGCATTTCGCCGCGAGCGCTTTCACCAACGGCTCATACCCGTACGCGCCCGGCCCGCTGAGCGTCAGCCGGCTGAAGTCCACCGGCAAGCCGGACAAGAGATAGCTCTTGACCCCGCTGTTCGCCAGATTGAAAGCCGCGCGCGATTTCGCCTTCACCCACTCCATGTAGGCGGACCCCATCACGCGATCAGTGCTGTTCAACAGTTTGTCTCCTGCTCCAGTAAAAATAAACCGGGATGCCCAACAACAGAAGGCCAAGCCCCACCAGGCTGTTCGCCGGATAGTGATAAAAGGTGGCGAGTACCACCAGCCAGCAAGCGGCCACAAAGAATATCGTGGTGAACGGATGCCCGGGAGTGCGATGTTCCGGTGCAGCTTTACTGCGCCGCCGAAAAATGAAGAGCGATGCTCCGGTCAGCCCGAAAAAAATAAAATCGATCGAGACGACGTAGTTCAGAATCTGCTCGTAGCGCCCCGAAAGCGCGATAATCACGGCCAGCAAACCTTGCAGCGCAATCGCCGCAACCGGCACGCGCGTACTCTTCGGCAGCCACGCCAGCCAGCGGAAGAACAGCCCATCGCGAGCCATCGCGAAATACACTCGCGGAGCCGTCAACATACTTTGGCTCAGGAAGCCCAGGGTCGATACCGAAATGGCGAACGCCATGAACAATGCGCCGCGATTGCCTATGGCTTTCTGCATCACCGTGTAAGCGGGCGTGATCGTCGCCGCCAATCCGTTCGGCCCCAGCGTATGCAGGCAGACCACATTCACAGAAAGATAGATCGCCGTAACACCCGTCACGCCCCACAACAGCGCGCGGGCCAAATCGCGCCGCGGATCTCGCATTTCGCCGGTCATAAAACTGGCTGTCTGCCAGCCGCCGTAAGCGAATAACACGGGCGTAACTGCCGCCCCGAACGTAACCAGCAGCCGCGGACTGAACGGCTCATGAACCGTGATTTGCGGGCCCGCGGAGGCAGTGCTGAATCCGGCAATCAGCAGCACCGCAATCGCCCCAATCTTCATCACCATCAGCGTGCTCTGTACAGCGCTCCCCAAGCGCACACCCAAGCAGTTGACGATAGTAAGCACCGCCAAGACTAACGTTGCGATAAGGCCGTCCGACGCGTCGCTGTGGACGATCTCACGGGCATATCGCGCAAACGTTACCGCGACAGCCGCCATGCCCCCGGTCTGCATCACGAGCAGCAGCGCCCATCCATACAGAAATCCAATGGCGGGATGATACGCCTCGCGCAGATACGCATACTGGCCGCCCAGATTCGGCCGCAGCACAGCCAGCTCCGCGTAGATGAACGCCCCGGCAAGAGCGGTGATCCCGCCCAAAATCCATGCTCCGAGAATCAGCGCTGAAGTGTGAACCTGCCGCGCAACCACGTACGGATTTACGAAAATTCCCGACCCGATGATGCCGCCCATCACGATCATCGTCGCGTCGAATGGGCCAAGCCTGCGTGCGAGCGAGGGCGCGGCACCAGCAGGGCGGCTCACCGCTTATCCGTGCGCTGTTCGTGCCGTCTGTCGTTTTTGAGGCGCCTGCTTTTTGGTTTCTTCCGCACTCGCGCCGTTCCCCGCAGCCTTCGCCGCCGGCTTCCGCGGCAGTTCCCCCAGGCTCTTCTGCAGTGCCTGCATCAGATCGATCACCGGAGCGCGCTTCTTCGGCGCCGCGCCTTCCACGCTTTGCCCCTCGCGCTTGGCCTCCACCATCTGCAACAGCCGCACCTGGTATTCATCGTGATACTTCGACGGATCGAAATCCGCCGCCAATCCCTCCACCAGCTTCTCGGCCAGCGCCACCTCTTGCGGCTTCACCGTCACGCTCTCATCGCGCCGGAACTCCGGCACCTCCCGCACTTCCTCCGGATAAAACATCGTGTGCAACAGCAACCCGTCGGTGTGCGGCCGAACTACTACGGTGTACTCGCGCTGGTGCATCGCAATCTTCGCGATGGCGCTGAAACCGGATTTCCGCATCGTCTCGAGCAGAAGATGGTACGCCTTTTTCCCGGCCTCCTCGGGAACCATGAAATACGAGGCATCGAAGTAGATCGGGTCGATCCCTTCGGCTTTGATGAATTCCAGGATCTCCATGTTGTCGCTCGAAGCCGGCGCGATGTTCTTGACGTCCTCATCGTTCACGATGACGTATTTGTCTTTCTCAACTTCATAGCCCTTCACCAGCTCGCTGCGCTCCACCACGCGCTCGCAATGCGGACAAAAAGTCTGCTGCTTAATGCGGCTCCCGCAGACTTGATGGATCTGGTTGAAGCTGACGCGCTCCGTTCGCGCCGCGGCAAACAAGCGCACCGGAATCGTAATCAAACCGAACGTGATGTAGCCTTTCCAAACTGTCGAAGCCATACGTTAAAACAATATCCTGCCGCTATGTCGTTTGCAACCCTGCACTTGCGAGAGGCCGCCTGAGTACTGGTACAAACAGAGCGTGAAGATCTTTGTCTATTTCATCGGAAAGCCGCGCGACGCCCATGCAAACGCCATTGCTGCGGAGTTTCTGAAGCGCAGCAGCCGCTACGCCGACTGCGAGATGCGCGAAGTCGTCCCATTGCGCTTCGATCTCTTCGCCAGGCATTCTCCCGCGCGAAAAATCTTCCTCGATCCCGCTGGCCGCATCATGGATTCGGCCGCCTTCACCGGTATGGTGGAACGAGCCGAACGCGACGCCCAAGACCTCGTGTTCCTGATCGGTGGCCACGACGGCCTTCCCCTAGAATGGAAGCCTCGCGCCGACCTGCTGCTGTCCCTTTCCCCCATGACCTTCCCGCACGAGCTCGCCCGCGCCATGCTCACCGAGCAAATCTACCGCGCCTTCACCACTCTGCGCGGCCACCCCTATCCGCGATAAAAGCGTTATCAAAGTACGGCGGCGACAACACCACAGCGGCGACAGATGAACTCAAAGCGCCGTTCGGCGAGTTGGTCGTAACCCTGCCGCCAAATGGCAAGGCGAGCAGACTGCGGCCGAACCCTTGCGCGGTCGTGCGGCCACTTCGATGCTCTTTTTCGGCGCTGAAGGTGGGCTTGCTGGTACACAAAACCCCGCAGGCGATAGCGCCGAGGCGAGTGGCGGCGAAGCCTACACCATAAACCGCGTCCGCGTGCAGATCCCGTTTCCGCCCCGATAAGCTGTGCCCCTTCGGGAAGGTCCAGATCTCAATGGGAAGTTCTGAGAGGAGCACGTTGAAGCACGGCGGGAGCCGCGCTGGATCGGTGAACCCTTCGCGACTACCCGCGGGGAATCCGCGGATACACTTATCCGAGAAGCCGACTTTCCGTCAAAGTGACTTCGCAGACCTGAGAGCTTGGAGTAGCATTGCGCATCGGAGCGTTGTGCATGTGGCGCGTAATACGCCCGAAGCCAATTTCGCAGAGCCGGACTCAGGAACAGATCACGCATCCCCTCAATACTAGATACTAGCGATAACGTCCTTCATTATTCACTATCTGAGTTAACAAGGTCAAAGAGGTTTGTTGCGTCCGAAGTCGCGATTATCACCGTGTGAACCTGTCGTCATGACCGAGCCTATTTGTACGAGTGGCGCGTGATTCGCTCGGAGTAAGCGGATACTAGCCGACCTCTCATTACGAATATTTTTAACCACACAAATGATGACGATTTCGGAGCCAATCAACCTACCTGCGGCATGTCCTCAGCCTAACTTGACAACGCCGGGTCCATGCTCTACCGTACTATCGAGTCGTTCTTGCGCTTCCGAACAACATTAAGAACACGCGGAGTAATCTTCGATCTGTTCCATACACTTACTGGCCCAGAACCTCAACATCCTGCCTCGCCTTCCATTTCGGAAATTCTCCGGGTTGATGCACAGTCTTGGAGACAATTGGTGCTGAAAACGTCGCGGTGGCGGCTTTCCGGCGAGGAGCCTGATCCAAAACTCTTGCTGCTCAAGCTGGCAAGAGAATTGAACTCAGACATAACAGAAGATCAAGTCCAGGAGGCATTGACAGTCAGAACCCATCGCTTTAGATCCTGGTTGAAGGCAATACCACAAGCAAATATTCAGACGATAAAGCTGATAAGAGCAAAGAGACTTCAATTAGGTTTGATTAGCAACGCCGACTCGATGGAGATCGCCGGCTGGGCCGATTCACCAATTGCAGGTTTGTTTAACTCGGAGGTATTTTCATGCTTTGCCGGATGTGTTAAACCTGAGGCAGAAATTTATCACCGGTGCATGGATGCCCTAGGCGTTGATCCCGAGGATTGTTTATATGTTGGGGACGGTAGTTCGGCTGAATTAGCTGGAGCCAAAGCCGTCGGAATGTCTACCGTCCTGCTTTCCGAAATCGGTGGAGATGATCTGATTTCGGACTACCGGGTCGAGACGATACCCCAGATTTTATCTCTACTTGGTCAAGGATTTGTACAGGCCGGGGCGCAATTCAGTTCTCAGCCGAAAGCTGACAGCTACCAGCTTGCGCCACAATAAGTTCTGATTCTTGCGGAGAGAACGTCACCACAGTGTTCGGACTTGAGTCGTTACCCAAAATGAAAAAATATCGGCTTAGCGCTTCGGGGATAGCTAGTACTTCGACAGGAACTTGACTCACCTGAGAATAAAATTCGGTTTTGGTCTCGCTCGCCCTTGAAAAAAGCCGCCGGTCAAGGACATAGATGTATCCACCAGAGCAGATGTTCGGATCGCCTTCTTGGAATAACCGGTAGAGATTTTCGGTAATCCTGAATGCTCGACGCTCAGAGGAGAAATTGCTGCTAAAAACAAACGATCCCAGCCGCCCCACCAAGTAATCGCGGTTCAAAATTGCCCAGATGAGTGCCTCTTCGGCGTTTGTAGTGGCATAAACCGCTGTTTGATTTCCTGACAGTTTTTTGGCATCGCGTGCCGGTCGAGGTTCTAGCCGGGCGAGTGGTCCCGGCGTGTTGCTGCCATGTAGAACTACTGATCCCACGCCCACTACCGCACGACAGCGACTGACAATCTCGGCATTGGAAACGCTTGTAAGATCGATCACACTCAGGCCATTCCTCTGGGATTCTGACGCGGAGGAGCGATCCGCTCTAAACTCCGAAGGGCTTTGGTGTAAACCGTTTCGACATCCTGAAAGTAGCTTGTCCAGGATGCGGCATCCCGACGTTGAAATCGCAAGTCCACAGTCATGTAGGAAGTGCTACCGGCATCCAAATGTTGGGGAACCACTTCTAGGCTTACAGCAGTCGAGGTAGGCTCCGCATTCACCTCGGTTGTAACTTGCTTGAGAATATCGTTTATCGTCTGACTCTCCGCGTCAGAGCGAGGGAAGATTCCAACGTGTCGTCCTACTGGAGTGATATCGAATTCCTCGTAGGAATGCCCCTCGCAGCTTGTATAGGTAATCCATCGGAAACGAGAAACCAAAAGCATGACCAACTCCCTTATTCCGCGCTCCAGCGAGTCTGCAAAATCAGGATGCCAAGGTGACAAAGTTTGACTGCGGTAGTCACCAGCCGCCCCGTAATCGTTGATATTGCCGAACTCGGAGAGATGGGACCGGACTAAGGTTGAGTTGTGTGGGTGAAATGGGTTTTCCCAACTCGAGAGAAGGTCCTCGAAGCCGTCTATTCTGTTGATTTGACGTTCCCGTGACAAAACACTCTCGCTAGTCCGCACTCGCTTAGTGGGAGGACGCAACGAGAGGAGCGCTTTCGTTGGCAGTCAGCCACCGCCGCCGATGTTCCGACAGATAATCCTTCACGCGCTGTGCTCCGGTTTCAGAAAGAGAGTGCGTGGGCAACCATTCGGCATGTTTCCGCATGGCCTCGTATAGACTTCGACCTAGTGTCGAAAAGTTGGCCTCCCGTCCAAGGGTGTCGAGCGCCTGCAAAACCTGACTTCGCAACAAATGCAACCGCTCGGATATTTTATCCGCGGTGGAAGTTGCGATTTCACACTGTGAAACACGGTTGTAGAACTCGAGAACGCCGCCGAAAGCGAAGGCACCATGCAGAATACCAAAGAGTGGGCGCGCGTCGTTTCTCCACGGCGAGTAAAAAATCGGTTGTTTCGTCGGTCCCGTTATGACGGGGTCGAACAGCATTAACGTGTTGAGTTTTTGATGGTGGAACTCATGTACCAGCGTCTCGGCGATTGTCATTGTATTGGAATTTAACGAAAGCCAAAGAAGTCCATGAGCTGCCGCTGAAGTCGAACTTACGGAGGTCAAAGGGTCAGGAGGAACGATAGGCATCAAAACTCTGACGTAGCGGGTGATCTCATTGTAGAGCGCTGGTTGGCAGGTCGAAATCAAGTCGCAGGCATCGTGGAGGGAACGCAACCAGTCGTCCACTTGAGCTGAGTTTGTATCGAAATCCCTATAATCATGTTGAGCCAAAATCTGGAAACCGCTTTCCCAACAGTTGACCTCGACGCCATTGTTCAACACGGGAACGTGCTTGGTTATAAATCCGCACAAATGCTTTTTCCCGGAAGGTAAAGACGGTGTGAAATTTCCATCCTTACCTCCGGTGACAAGAATGTGTTCGTCTCCGGCGTCCGCATCTTCCACTTCAAGCCAGAGATGGGCTCCTGAAAGAAAAATTCGACCTTCGCCTTGATTTGGCAACTGCGCGCGAAAAGGGATATCAACACCTTCACAGGCGGCCGCGGCCAAGGCGAATCTTACAAAATCGTCGCAAACTATCGCTATTTTTTGTGAACTTACGTCATCACCGGCAGTGAATTTTGCAATCGCGGTCTGTGCCGCTCTGATCCAAATTTGAAATGAAGGATAGCCAATGATCTTCTTTTGTGTGATGACGGAGCATTTGCTCAGGAAATCGAAGCAAGCGGCGAAATTTGCGTAGCCGGGGTGGTCCCGTAAGACTTCTTTAAGGCGTTTACTAACCGAGACAAATCTGAGCAATTGGCGCTTGTATGCTTGATACATCAAGGCGTCCGTAATCGCAGTCTCACCACTCTCCGCCAATAGGGTCGCGATGTTTGTCCCGTCAATCGTGAATGTCATAGCTACGCCACAACGGCGGTATCCGCTGAAGCCACGGAGCCCAAGTATGCCGACACCGTTCGATGAATTTCCCGTATCAACTTGGTAAGGTCAGCGCAATATACGGAAGGATTTTGGAAACCGTTAGCTTTGCTGTATCTGTGGGGCAGATAACCCGCACCGCATACCGAAACCAATTCGCAACCTCTGCATTGACTGCATAGAGAATCACTGCCGTGTAAGCGTTCCTGCACGCTTGGTGCGGCAACTACTTCGTCAAAAGTATTCCGAAACACATCCAAGCCAAGCCGGGCTGCTCCTTCAAATGCGCTCTTTAAGGTATCCACACCTTCGATCGAACCGTCAGTTTCCACAACAATCAAAGATTTGGGGCCGAGACCCCATTCTTCCGAGCTACGGATTCCTCCACTGAGTAAGTTAATAATGTCGGAAAACTTCCTGATCTTAGTTGTTTGCGGACGCTCGCTGAACCACGCCTGAAAAATGCTGAGCAGCCAGTCCGCATACGGTGTTGTCGCCTTGCCAAGCTGAATATTGTATGGCTGTGGTTTAGCATCATGGTTTCCGAGCGGCAGTAAGAAATCGATGCTTGGTGGCGAGTAAGAACGCAAATAAGAGTAGAGTTCGAGAGGCGAATTTTGAAGGTCAATAACAGTGAGGACGCCGCCCCAAATATCGCGTCCCTCTTTGCTGCTAAGGAGTCGCAGACCTCGCTCGGTAGCATCGAATGAACTCTTTCCGGCAAAATCAACTCGATGCCTGTCGTTGGCTTGGCGCGGTCCATCAAAACTAAGACCAACGTTAATGCGCCATTTCTTACAAAGCTCTAGAGCCCCTTCATCGAACAACGTTCCATTTGTTTGCATGGCGAAACGCAAATCGATACCAGCAGAAGCCGCAGAGATGGTTTCGCAGAACTTGTCAAGAAATTCTGTACCGGCAAGTAGAGGCTCTCCACCATGCAAACTAATCAGGGCTACTTTGTGACCGTGCTTTAGTAAATGCTCTGAGATGCGAGCACCCAGCCGCGATGCAACCCCTAGCGACATGAACTTGGGCTGATTCCGCCAAGATTGGTCGGCAAGCCTGTACATGTAACAGTAATCGCAATCTAGATTACATCGTGACGCTACTTTGAGGATGAATTCGCGAAGGAACACCGTCTCAATTCTAAGAGCGCCAGAACCTAGCCGCCCATGTTCGAATTGTGCTGACCATGAGAGTAATGGTCGGTCGAGACATCATGCTCTTTAGCCATGTCCCGCATAACTAGGCCGAGCGCACTATCGCTGATAGACTTCAGGTCAATCTCGCCAAGATCAAGGGTAATCGGGGAAGCTTTTTCTTCGATCAACTCTTTAGTTTCCGTGGGCATCAAATCACTCCGTAGGAAGGATGTTAACCCAGACTTTTTGCCCTGTCAATTGGGCGACGCAAATTTTGTCGCGGGTACACCAGAGCGGCACGATTAGTGCCCAATAAGAATGTCCCGTTGGACGCGCCAGGCAGGGGGCCGCAATTAGCCAACGCTCGTTGTGGCGAGCCAGTCAAGCACGCTGGAAACGGAGTGCGGCTCGGCTCCCTGGTGAGCTCGTGAATCTAATGTGTTTCAGTGAGCCATTTCTCAAGCCCGCAAGCGTTGGCGGCTAGTGCCGCATTTGGTGCAGGTGCTCACGATATAGGCGCCGATCAGCCCTTATATCCCTCGACCAACTCCGTCCGAATCGTCGGCCACTCGGAGAAGCGCGATTCCGTCGGAAATCCCCACACGTCCGTATAACGCGCTTCTCGTTGATGTGACTTGTCGACGCGCATAGATCGTGAGTGAGGGCGTAGCGTTTATCAGGGAGGCACGGTGGTTCCAGAGCCAACTGGCAGCGAACATAAAAAGCTAAGTCCGCGCTATCCGGCGTTCGGCGGCCGGGCGAGCCCAACTTCCGGCCATTCGAACGCGTCAAATGACCCACAGATTCCCCCTGACGAGGCAAGGTATCATGCGCAACCGCATTCAAGATATCCGCTATGCCGTCCGCCTTTTCTCAAACGCGCCAGGCTTTACCTGCCTGGCCGCGCTCTGCCTGGCGCTCGGCATCGGGGTTAACGCCTCCATCTTCGGTCTGCTGGATTTCGCCTTCTTCAAACCCTTGCCCGTCTCCGACCCGAGCCGCCTTATCACTCTCAGCCGCCCCGCTACCGGCCTGTTCTCCTATCCCGACTATCGGGATTTGCGCGATCATGCGCGCTCCGCCGAATTGGCGGCATTCACCCCGACCGAATCGAGCCTCGAATTCGAGCGCAACAGCCATTTGATCGGCGCAGAGGCGGTCTCCACAAACTACCCCGCGGTTGCGGGCGTCAATACCGTCCTCGGCAAATGGTTCGATACCGACACCGAAGCAAACGCCGTCATCAGCTACGCCGCATGGCAACGTTGGTTCCATGGAGATCCCGCGGTTATCGGCAAACTGGTCCGAGCCGAGACCACCTGGTACACCGTCGTAGGTCCGGTGAATTAGGATCGGGTAGTGCCTGAAAGGTGCGTTGAGGATCGACTATTTCAAGCGCGGATCAAATTTGAAAGCCTGGGGCGGTAGGAAGGCAATCGAATTGAAGTCGGGATGGGCGGGGTTGATTAGGAGGTTCCTCTCGGTGCGTATGACGCTTGAGGGTATCGATAGAAGCGGCGCGCGCAATGACAACACCCACCAAGCTCCGAAGTCTTGAGCTTCTTGACTTCCAGTCGGATTGTCCCATCCTTTCGGAAGACGCTCATCGGATAGGCATTCGATCGTCAGGCGGTCCGGTATGCCGATTTCAGCGGTCGCATAACCCCGCGTTCCTCTATGGCGTCAGCGCAACCGACCCTCTCACCTACACTGCATCAGCCGCTCTGTGGATATGCATTTCGCTGCTCGCTTGCTTCTTGCCCGCCCGCAGCGCCGCCCGAGTCGAACCCATCGAAGCTCTGCGTCATCCATAACGCCCCGTGTACTAAACTCATTTACGTGCCGCGGGTCGCGCAATGTCTCGTCATCCTCTGCACCGTTGCTTTCTCCGGCTGTACTAAGAATGGAACAGTCGTTCAGGCCGAGGCGCTGACCGGCGGGGACGTCGCTGCCGGAAAAAAGCTGATCTATTCTTTCGCATGCGGCTCTTGCCATGTCATCCCCGGAATCGCCAATGCTGTCGGAACTGTCGGTCCCCCGCTTCAGGGATTCGCATCGCGCGTCTACATCGCCGGCTCCCTCGTGAACACGCCTGACAATCTGTCACGGTGGATCAAGCATCCTCCGCAAATCAAACCCGGCAGCGCAATGCCGGATCTCGGTGTCAGCGACGAGCAGGTCCGCCACATCGCGGCATATCTTTATACCTTGCACTGAAGGGAACACAACAGTGCCGAAGCTCGTCATAAAAACCGTTCTTGTAACAGCCGTCATAGGGCTGGTCCTTCTAGTAGGCGGTGGACTTCTGCTGATGGCCTCCGGCGTTTACAATATGGCCGCCGACCAGCCCCACTTTGCGCCCGTGCGCTGGATGCTGGTCACGGGCAGAACCCGCTCGGTCCAATTTCATAGCAGCGATGTCAGGAAGCCATCTCTACACGATGCCTCCCTCATAAAATACGGGCTCCGCCTGTATGGTCAGAATTGCCAACCGTGCCACGGCGCTCCGGGGGTAGCTCCCGACCAGAAGGGCCGCGGCATTGATCCACACCCGCCCCCTCTAGTCACCTCCATCAACGACTGGACTGACCCTCAACTCTACTGGATCGTTTCTCATGGCCTGAAGCTTAGCGGCATGCCCGCCTTTTCCGCCCGCCTCAGCGATCACGACAGGTGGGCCATCATAGCCTTTTCGCGCGAAATGGTTTTCCTTTCGCCAACCGATTACGACCGGCTCGCCGCCGCCGCTTTACGCAACCAGAGCGATGACCAATTGTGGGCTTTCCTCTCCAACGATCACGGATTTGGCGAGCTCCACGCTCACGGCAAACCGGACCGGGGCCGAGATCTGTTAACCAGTTATGGCTGCATCACCTGCCACACGATTCCGCGCATTGGCTCGGGATTGGTAGGGCCGCCCCTCACCCATTTTGCCGAACGCCAGTACATTGCCGGCTCGCTGGTGAACGTCCCCGCAAACGTGGTGGCCTGGATCGTGAACCCGAAGCAATTTCAACCGAATACCGCCATGCCGAATCTGAACGTGCGATCAGACGAAGCTCTCGACATGGCGGCGTACCTTTATACGCTGGGCAATCCCAAGCGCTTCAACGCCCTGCGGCAAACCGCCACCCGCGCTCGCTGAACAGTCACCGCAGTGTCCACCAGCTATGCCTCCTGATGCCTCCGGAAGTGGAGATCGTGGACTGCGCCTAAAGCCTACCCGACCGGCAGACGGCGCATCATTCGCACGCACAACCCATCCAGGTGATTAGAATAGAAATCGAGGCACTCTAATGGAACGTCAGTTTGATGTCGTCATCGAGCGCGATGCGGACGGCTATTACGTCGCGTCAGTGCCGCAAATCCCTGCGTGCCACACCCAGGCGAGATCGCTCGATGAGGTCATGCAACGTATCCGCGAAGCAATCGAATTGTGCGTTGACGTGGAAGGCGCGCCCGAACACACTCTTGAGTTCATCGGTCTCCAGCGGATTACCATCGCGGCATGAGCCGCAGCCCTCGTCTGACGGCTTCCGACCTCCTGGCCGCGCTCGCAAAAACTGGTTTTGCCGTGATTCGTGTCAAAGGCAGTCATCGCTTCCTGCGCCATCCCGACGGTCGAACCACGGTGGTTCCCGTGCATTCGGGCGAGACAATCGGACCTGGGCTCTTGCACAAAATCCTTCGCGACTGCCAACTGAGTCACGAGGATCTCCAGAAACTGCGATAACCGCGATCGGGCGGGCAGCGCTATCCGTGCGCGCGCTATGAGGCCCGTGAAAAGATCAGAACCAACACAGTGAATACGGATGTGAAGCGAACAGCGGGAAGAGGCCTAGACAACGCCACCTCATCTGCCAGACCGTCACGTAGACTAGCACACAGCGGCCGTTTCGAAGAATACGGAACTCGTACGGTGTCGTAGCTCTTTTCAAGTCACACGCCGGCAAAATAATCCCGTTTCGTTTCCTTTCATCTATTTAGACGCGTGTTTGCCCTCGCGCCAGCTTCACCCTCGCTCTCAGGTGCTACCCTCAAACCGGCAAGAACGGTCGATCGCCGTCTCTTGCCATTTTTATTTTCAGAAGGAGCAACTCATGACACCTCGACAAGCTCGAACCGAGCGCCGCGCCGCCGAGCGCAAAGCCAAGAAGGCCGACGTGCGCCGCAGCAAACAAGCCGATCTCGAGCTCGATGAGCGCCCCCTCGAAGAAGAATTCTCCGCCGAGCTCATGGCTGAAGCCAACGCCATGCGCGATCGCGTTCATCGCCGCGCCGGCCTCACCCTGGCCGCCCACGACCTCACGCTCGATCAGCGCCCCAATCAGAACCCCGACTGTAAAGGAGGGGAGACCGTGGATGAGCCCGCGTTCCTCAGCGAGGCGACTTCGCTTCAGCGCAAGATTCAACGTAGAGCCGAAATCAACCGCGCAAACTCCCAACACAGCACCGGACCCGTCAGCGTCCAAGGAAAATTGGCTTCGTCTCGCAATTCCCTGAAGCACGGCCTCGCCTCCGGCCAAATCATCATCCCCGGCGAAGACGCCTCCGCATTCGAATCCCTCCTCGCCGCTCTCTTGGATGAACACCAACCCGGCGGCACCACCGAAGAACTCCTCATCGCGGAAATGGCCCAATCTCACTGGCTGGCCCAACGCGCTCTCCGCCTCCAAAACGAATGCTTCACCGCCGAAGGCGTCGACGACAAGCGCCTATCTTTATACATGCGCTATCACACCACCCACCAGCGCGCCTTCCATAAAGCGCTCACTACTCTCATGAAACTCAAGAAAGAACAAGCGCGTGGCTTCGTTTCGCACAGCAGCAAGCGCGCCACCGAAAAATCTGGCTTCGTTCCGCAGCCCATCCCCGAATCGCTGAAACCGAACCCCGAATCCCTCGCTGCGCCACCCGAAACCGAGTTCGTTCGGCAAAATGACCGCTCAGAAGCGGCCTGAAAACCTGAATACTTCGCGTTTGAAACACAGGCAACGGCAAAGCTGCGCAATTTTTCACTCGGCTGGCCCATGTACTAAACTCACTGAGGTGCTGCTTTCCCTCGTCGGCATTCAGAAAAATTTCGGAGGCGTCAAAGCGCTTCGCGACGGAAATCTCGAAGTCCGCGAAGGCGAGGTCCATCTCTTAATGGGCGAAAACGGCGCCGGAAAATCGACGCTGATGAAGATCGTTGCCGGCATGTACCAGCGCGATGGCGGCGAGATGCTCTGGCGCGGTCAGCCCGTCTCCTTTGCGAAACCCTCCGAAGCGTCCGCGAACGGCATCGCGATGGTCCATCAGGAGTCGCTGCTGGCCCCGCACCTCAGCGTCGCTGAAAACATATTTCTGGGCCACGAAACGCAATCGAAAACCGGATGGATTCGCCGCCGCGCGCTCGCAGAGAAGGCGGCGCGTGTCATTTCAGATAACGGTTTCCGCCTCGATCCCCAGATGCGTGTCGAAAAGCTAAGTCCCGCCGGCAAGCAACTCGTCGAGATCTGCCGCGCCATTGCCCAGGGGTCCAGTCTTCTGATCTTCGACGAACCCACTTCTTCCTTGTCCGAGGCCGAGACACACGAAGTGTTCCGCATCGTGCGCGGCCTGCGCGACCGCAACATGGGGGTCATCTATATCACCCATCGCCTCGAAGAGCTGCGCTCCATCGGTGATCGCGTCACTATTCTTCGCGACGGCGCAACCGTCCACAGCAGCGATGTGAAGGAGCTCACGCGCGACCAGCTCATTCAATACATGGTTGGCCGCCCGGTGAACTCCATCTATAAACGCGAACCGCTGCCGCCCGGCGACACGCTCTTGCGCGTAAACGGGGTGCGCCGCGGAATTCTGCGCGACATCTCCTTCGAGCTGCGAGCCGGTGAAATTGTCGGCCTCGGCGGGTTGATGGGCGCCGGACGCACTGAGCTTTGCCGGGTTCTATTCGGCCTCGACCCTCCGGAAGAAGGAACGCTCGAGCTCGCAGGCAAGCGCGTTACGATCGCGACGCCGCGGCAGGCAGTTGCTTTGGGCATTGCGCTGATCCCCGAGGATCGCCAACATAACGGACTCGCTCTGAAACTGCCCATCGCCTATAACATCACCATGCCGGACCTCGACCGCATCAGCAGCTTCGGCATCTTAAGCAAGACAGAAGAGACCAGCCTCTCGGAACAGTATCGCGAACGGCTAAGCATCCGATACACCACGCCCAGTCAGTTAGCCGGCCGTCTGAGCGGCGGCAACCAGCAAAAGGTCGTCATCGCCAAGTGGGTCGCGCGAGGAGCGCGCATTTTTCTTTTCGACAAGCCCACCCGCGGCATCGACGTCGGCGCAAAACAGGAAGTCTTCGAACAGATGGACCGCCTCGCCCGCTCCGGCGCCGCCATTTTGATGGTCAGCTCCGAATTGCCCGAACTCATTCAAGTCGCCGATCGCATTCTGGTCATGTCGCAAGGCCGCCTGACGGGCGAATTGCCAGGCCGAACCACCCAGGAAGAAATCATGCGTTTGGCCGCGCCGTCCCGCGAAAGCCGCTTGGTGGGAACCGCATGATGCAGCGCCTTCAGCGGTTGCTTCCATTTTTAACTCTGATCGTTCTGTTCATCGCGCTGACCATTGCAACGCCTCACTTCCTGACACAAATCAATCTCGCCAGCGTGGCGCGCCAGACCGCGGTCATCAACATCATGGCACTCGGAATGACGCTGGTGATTATCACCGGCGGCATCGATCTTTCGGTTGGTTCGATCCTTGCTATCGCGGGACTATTCGGAACCATGGCGATCAAAGACGGCCAGCCAATTCCCGTCGGAATCGCCATTGGAATCGGCTGCGGCCTGCTCTGCGGCCTGCTGAACGGCGTGATGATCAGTCAGCTTCGCATCAATCCCTTCATCGTCACGCTCGGAACGCTCGAGGCCTATCGCGGCCTGGCGCTGGTCGTCTCGAAGGGCCTGCCGGTCCATCAGATTCCCGACTCCTTTTCCTACCTCGGCGATGGCAATTTGCTGGGTGTGCCGTTCTCGCTGTGGATATTGGCGGCATGCGCGATCCTCATGCACTTCGTGCTCGAGAACACCAAACTCGGGCGCTATTCCTTTGCCATCGGCAGCAACTCGAGCGCCGCTTATTATGCCGGCGTTCCCATCAAATTCCATCTCACCGCCGTCTACGCCATCGCGGGAATGCTCACCGGACTGGCCGGCATGATTGAGGCTTCGCGCTTGATGACCGGGCAGCCCACCGCCGGTCAAGGCTACGAGCTGCAGGCGATTGCCGCTGTGGTGATTGGCGGAGGCAGCTTGCAAGGCGGCGAAGGCAGCGTCGTCGGAACGCTGATTGGCGCGTTTATCATCGGTCTGCTCTCGAACGGTAGCGATCTGCTGGGCATCAATCCCTACTGGCAGCAGGTGATTATCGGCGGCGTGATTATTGCCGCCGTCGGTTTCGATGAGCTTCGCAAGCGGAAGCTCTCGGCGGCTTAGCGACTCGTAACAGTACGGAGTTGTGTTTTGACCAAGGAAGCGTCCACCTGACGAGGAGAAATATCCAAAAGATGCCCGCATTAGAAGAGTTGTTAGTCGAAGAAATGCAAGACCTGCTGCATGCCGAAGGTCAATTGGTGAAGGCACTGCCGAAAATGGCGAAGGCAGCCCACGACCCCAAACTGAAGCAGGCTTTCCAAAACCACCTGGAAGAGACTAAGGGCCACGTCGAGCGGCTGAAACAGGGCTTCGAGTTGCTCGGCGCCAGAGCCAGAGGTAAGGTTTGTAAGGCGATGCAAGGCCTCGTCGAGGAAGGACAAGAGACCATCACCGAAGGCAAGGAGAAGGAAGAGGCCATCGCGGATCTGGGGTTGGTTGCGGCCGCCCAGAAGGTGGAGCATTACGAGATTTCGGCTTATGGAACGCTCCGCACCATCGCCGAGCAGCTCGGCAACACCAAAGTCGCGCGCCTGTTGGCCCAAACGCTTTCAGAAGAAGAGAAGGCCGACAAGCTGCTGACGCAACTGTCTCCTCCTTTGCTCGAGCAAGCCAATCAGGAACCTGGGGAAGAAGAATCGGAAGAGGAAGAATAGCCCTGAGAAAGGGGGACATGAATGTGTTTGTGGGGCGGGCATTCCTGCCCGCAGCCGGTCTCCTCACCGGCCCTCACCCCGTTCGCAGCGCCGCCATCGGGTCGATCCGGGTGGCTCTGCGCGCGGGCACGTAACTCGCCGCCAGCGCCACAAGGACAAACAGCACAGCAACTCCGGCGAACGTCACGGGATCCGTCGAGCTGACCTGAAACAGCAAGCTCTTCATCACGCGAGTCAGCGCAAACGCGCCAGCGATGCCGATTCCCACGCCAACCACCGTCAGGCCGAGCCCGTGGCCGATCACCAATGAAAGAATATCGCTCCCTTGCGCTCCCAACGCCCGCCGGATACCCATTTCCTTCGTCCGCTGTACCACCGAATAAGCGATTACCCCGTAAAGCCCGATCATCGCGAGCAGGACAGCCGCCCCCGCGAAGAAGCTCAGCAGTGTGGTCATCAGCCTGCGCTGCCCCTCCGATGCATCCACGATATCTTCCATCGTCTTTACCTCTGAAATCGGTTGATCGCGGTCAATCGCCAACACCTGGCCGCGCACGGCATTCACCAGCCGCAGCGGGTTGCCACTTGCTTGCACGGCGAACATGGCCGATTGCAAAGGGCTCTGATTGTCGGGGCGATACACCCCCGGCCGCGGCTCGGAATCGAGGCCATCTTCTCGCACGTCCGCTACAATCCCGACAATTTC
This sequence comes from uncultured Acidobacteriaceae bacterium, assembly GCA_963808405.1. GTDB lineage: Bacteria > Acidobacteriota > Terriglobia > Bryobacterales > Bryobacteraceae > Bog-105. Next base: position 397,312 of record CAWEFG010000002.1, read on the forward strand.
GGCCGCTTGAGGATTGATGCCGATCAGCAGGTGGCGCCCGACTGGATCCTGGCCTCTCGGATACGCCGGCCAGAACCGCCGAGCCAGACTTTCATTGATCATCGCGACCGGCGTCGCGCGGGCGTTATCGCGCTCCGTAAACTCCCGTCCCCTCTTCAGCGCAATGTGCAGCGTGCGGAAATATCCCGGCGTGACCGCCTCTATAACTCCGATCGGTCGTTCGTTGAACTTCACCGGCGCGCGTTCCGCCACCTGTATGGGAGACCCCATCCAACCGGTCATGGGAAGCGTCAGTGTTACCGCCGCGCTGCGGACCCCATGAATGGACTCCACGCGCGTCACAAGCTCGTCAAAGAACGACGCTTTTTTCTGGTCTGTGTCATAGCGCGTCGCGGGCAGAGCGATCCGCATGGTGAGGACGTTCGCCGCCTGAAACCCCGGATCGACTCCGCGCAAGCGGGCCACACTCTCCATCAGAAGCGTTGCGCCGATCAGCAAAATCACCGAGAGCGCCACTTGGCCCATCACCAATACGCCGCGACCGCTCAACCAGCGGGGTAAACGTCTTGCGCCAGCGGTGCTCGCCGCCTCGCCGGTCGCTCTCAGCACGCCGGCAAGATCGGGCCGCGATGCGCCGAGGGAAGGCGCCAACCCAAACAGCAAACCCGTGATTGTCGAAAGCGCCACTGCGAATCCAAGTACCAAGCTGTCCAACCGGATCTCTCCGGCGCGTGGCAGATCCAACGCGCTCATCTTTGACAGGCCGCTCAAGCTCCACTTCGCCAGCGCGATACCCAGCGCCCCGCCTGCAAACGCCAGCAACGCGCTCTCGGTCAGCAATTGTCCGATGAGCCGCCCGCGCCCGGCCCCGATTGCTGCCCGGACCGCGAATTCCCTGGAGCGCGAAGCGGTACGCGCCAGCAGGAGACTTGCCACGTTCGCGCACGCAATCAGCAATACGAAACCGACCGCTCCGAACAGCATCCAAAGCTTCGATCGCACGTTCGACACCATTTCGTCTTTCAACGGCTTTACAGGTTCGTCCGCGTGCCGCTTGGCATCCAGCCATTCAGGGTGACCGGCCGCGTATTCGTGATTCAACACCACCAGTTCCGCACTCGCTCGCTGAAGATCCACGTTTGGCTTCAGCCGTGCAAATACGCTCAAAATGGGGCTGAGGCGCCGGGACTTAGGCGGGACCAGCTCGACTGGCCTCGTCACCCACACGTCCGCCCCGGAGAACGGAAATTCGAAGCCCGCCGGCAGCACGCCGACGATGGTGTACGGTGCCGCCGCAAGCATTGCCGTCTTGCCCGCAATGGATGGATCGCCACCAAACCGGCGCTTCCAAAGAGCAGTGCTGATCATCGCCACCGCGGGTCCGCCGGGCGCGTCTTCTTCTGGAAGAAAGCTGCGCCCCACCACCGGCTCGACACCCAGAATGCGCAGGAAATTAAACGACACGCGCGCTTCCTTCAGCACCTCGGGCTGGCCGCCACCCGAGAGTGTTATGTTCTCCATCGCCACCGCGAAAGCCCCGACATCGCTGAATGATTTGCCCGTCTTCAGCTCTTCAAAATGCTCTAGCGTCGCGCCCCCGGACACGCGCACTATCCGGTCCGGATCGCGGTATTCGAGCGGCTTCAGCAGAACCGCGCGCACTACCGTAAAGATCGTTGTGTTGGCGCCAATCCCTAGCGCCAGTGTCAGCACACCGGTTACCGCAAACCCCGGATTCTTGCGCACTTGTCTTGCCGCATAACGCAGCTCCTGCCCAATGCCATCAAGAAATCCAAGGCCGAAACGCTGATACATTCCGCCTACCCCATTCGCAGCGCCGCCATAGGATCGATCCGCGTGGCTCGCCGCGCCGGAATGTAACTCGCCGCCAGCGCGACCACAACGAACAGCAAAGACACGCCCGCGAACGTTGCCGGATCGGTTGCGCTGACCTGAAACAACAGGCCCTTCATCGCTCGTGTTAACACCAGCGCTCCCGCGATGCCGATTGCCACACCCACGAGCGTCAAGCCCATGCTGTGGCCAATCACCAGCCGCAGAATGTCCGCTCGCTGTGCTCCCAACGCGCCGCGAATCCCCAGCTCCTGCGTTCGCTGCGCTACCGAATACGCAATCACACCGTAGATTCCCACCAGCGCCAGCAGCATCGCCACGCCCGCGAACAGCCCCAACAAAAATAACGTCAACCGCTGCTGTCCCACGGACGCTTCCATCACCTCGTCCATCGTTTTCACCGCCGAGACCGGCTGATCGCGATCGATCGCAAGCACCTGCGCGCGAACGGCGTTGAGCATGCGCCACGGGTCTCCGTCTGTGTGTACGACGAAGCCCGCTGCTTGTGGCGGATTCATGTGGGATGGAAGATATAGTTCCGGTCCCGCATCGACGGCGAGCCCCTTTTCATGCACATCCGCGACAATGCCGATAATCTCGAGCCCCTTAGACGATTGATCGTTACCGAGGCGCAGATGCTGTCCGATAGGGCTCGTTCCGCGCGGATACGATGGCCAGAACCGGCGAGCGAAGCTCTCGTTGATAATGACAACTGGCGGCGAAGCCGGAGTATCGTCGCGCAGAGTGTAGTCGCGTCCCCTCCTCAGTGGAATTCCAAGCGTGTGGAAGAAATCCGCGGTCACGCTTTGCAGTTGTGCTTCCGGCCGATTGTTGACGGCGACCGCCGGCTGCTCGATCACTTGAAACGGTACCACCCATTTGGGCCACATCGGCAGCGTCAGTGCCGCCGCTGCGCCACGCACGCCGGGCAGCGCCTCCACGCGCCTCACCAGCTCCTGATAAAACACCATTCTCTTGAGTCCCGTGTCGTACCGGACACGCGGCAGTGCGATCTGCATCGTAAGCAGATTCGCGGGACGGAATCCAGGGTCGACCGCCCGTAATCGAATCAAATCTTTCAGCAGCAGCGCCGCGCCAATCAGCAATACCATCGATAGCGCCACTTGCCCAATCACCAGCAAGTCGCGGGAGGCAGATAAGCGGCCTGATGCCGATCCTCTTTCGCTGCGCTCCTGCAGCACACCGGCAAGATCCGGTTTTGAAGCCCGCAATGACGGCAGCAGTGCAAATAAAACACCCGTGAGGATCGAAAGCCCCAGCGTGAACATCAGGACGGTACCGTCCAGCCGGATCTCATCGAGACGCGGCAGTTTCCGCCCGCCCATTTGCGTGAGCGCGCTCAAGCCCCAGTTCGCCAGCGCCACGCCCAATCCGCCGCCGGCAATCGCCAGCACCAGGCTTTCCGCCAGCAGTTGCCTGATCAACCGGCCTCGCGCCGCACCCAGCGCCGCGCGCACTGCGAACTCACGCGAACGCGATGCCCCCCGCGCCAGCAACAGACTCGCCACATTCGCGCACGCGATGAACAGTACGAATCCTACCGCGCCGCAGAGCACCAGTAAAATGGGCCGCGCATTCGAGACCAGCTGGTCTTTCAGCCCTCTCACCCGCATGGTACTGCCCTTCTCCGCGTCTCTCAGCTCCGGATGCGCCGAGATGTATTGATGGTTCAGGATGCTGATTTCGGCGCTGGCCTGTTCCAGCGTCACTTTCGGCTTCAGCCGTCCAAATCCGATCAGATAAGGAGTGCGTGGCCAAGCTTGCGCCGGAACTCCGGGAACTCAGCCGGCCGCGGCAGCCAAACATCAATGCCTTCTGACGGAAACTGAAAGCCCGCCGGTAAAACTCCGACGATCGTGTACGGAATCGAATTCAACGTCACGGATTTACGCGCGAGATCGACATCGCCCCGAAAGCGCCGTTTCCATAAATCGCGGCTGATCATCGCCACCGCCGGGCCGCCCGCGCGATCTTCTTCTGGAAGAAAGCTGCGCCCCAGCGACGGCGCGACGCCCAGAATCTGCAGGAAATTAGCGGATACGCGCGCCCCCTTCAGCGCCTCCGGTCCCGCTTCTCCCGTCAGCGTAACGTCTTCGGTCGCAATGAAGAAACATCCCATGTCCGCAAAAGACTGGGCCGCCCCCCGCATCTGTTCAAAACGCAACAGCGAAAACCCCACGTCCTGGTAACCCTGGTGCGGGTTATCGACGGACAGCCGTACCAACCGGTCCGGGTCGCGATACGCGAGCGGCTTCAGCAGCACCGCTCGAATCACGGTAAAAATCGCCGTGTTGGCCCCGATGCCCAAAGCCAGAATCAGCACCACCGTAAGCGCAAACGCGAAATCTTTGCGCATGCCTCTCAGCGCATAACGCACATCCTGCCAAGCGGTGTCAAGAAATCCGATGCTGTGCACGTAATCGACCTCTTTACGAATCATCATCGCAGGAAACTAACTTGCATCTCCGTGCATCCAGCAACTCATGAGATTGGCGGCCGCAACCGGTATCGCGCTCGCGGTTTGCACAGCTTTCGCTCAAGACGCCACGATTCGAACCACCGTTCCATTAGTTGTAGTCCCAACCAGCGTGACGGACCGCTCCGGACACCCCGTGTACGGGCTCAATGCCGATGATTTCGTCGTTCTCGATAACGGCACTGAGCGCGTTGCTCACGTCGACACAAGCGATGGCGCACCGCCGCCGGTGGCCTTAGCGGTCGTGGTCCAGACCAGCGGCGTCTCTTCCGCGGCTCTCGCGAAGATTCAAAAGGTCGGCGCCATGATCCCGGAAGCCGTAGTGGGGGAAAGCGGCGAAGCGGCCGTGCTCTCCTTCGACGATCGCGTGAACATGGTTCAAGACTTCACGCACGATGCGGACCGAATTGCGAATGCGTTTCGCGATCTGAAGGCCGTCGACAGCGATCGTGCGCGAATGATCGATGCTGTCGAAAAATCGCTCGATCTATTGGCTGCGCGTCCTGAGGCGCGCCGCCGAAGCATCCTGATAATCGGCGAAACGCGCGACCGGGGAAGCGAAAGCAAGCTGCAGGATCTGATCGGCAAAACCGAGCGCGCCGGCGTCACCATCTATGCCCTGAATTATTCGGCTTGGCTGACGCCCTTTACTGCAAAGCCGGAAGATTACAACCCGCCTAACGGCGGCATGCCGAGCTACACCGAAGCCTTCGTGGCGCTTGCTCGTTTGGGGAAGAAAAACACCGCCCAGGTTCTGACCGCCCTAACCGGCGGAAGGCGAATCGGTTTTGAGACGCAATCGAAATTAGAAGACGATTTGATCACATTAGGAACCGAAATTCACAGCCGCTATCTGATTTCATTCACACCCGAACAGGAGCGCCAGCCGAACTTTCATAAAATTCAAATCGCCGTGAAGAATCGGCCGGATGCCGTCGTGAAAGCGCGGTCGGGTTACTGGGCAGCCGTTTCGCAGCCGAATCGCTAATCAGCCCCAGTTTTGGACAAGCTTGTCCAATCCGGCTCCGCGCATCAGGCACGCGACATACGGCTCGCCTTAAAATCGGAAGATGTCCGCCTCGCCTGTTGCCGACGATGTCCTGATTAAATACGAGCCGGTGATCGGGCTCGAAGTACACGTGCAGCTTGGGACTAAGACCAAGATCTTCTGCAGCTGTCCGGTGGAATTTGGCTCGCCCGCCGAACACGAATGTTTGTCCCGTGTGTCTTGGCTTGCCGGGCGCGCTGCCGGTGCTCAGCCGTCAAGCGGTGGAGCTGGCGATGAGCGCAGCGATTGCGCTGCGTTGCAAAATCAATCCGTTTTCGCGCTTTGCCCGAAAGAATTATTTTTATCCGGATCTGCCGAAGGGCTACCAAATCTCCCAATACGATCAACCCCTGGCCGAGCACGGCTATGTCGATATTCTAAGCGGGACCGGCAAGCAGCGAATCGGAGTAACACGCGTACATATGGAGGATGACGCGGGCAAGAGCATTCATGACGGCTTCCAGGATTCCGATCGGTATACCTACGTCGATCTCAATCGCTCCGGCACTCCGCTGATTGAAATTGTCAGCGAACCGGATATGCGATCGCCGGAGGAAGCGTACGCCTATGTTACGGAATTGAAGCAGATGATGCAGTACTTGGGCGTCTCCGACTGCGATATGGAGAAGGGGCAGCTGCGCTGCGATGCCAACGTCTCGGTGCGCCTGCGAGGCGCCGGGAAGCTGGGGACAAAGGCGGAAGTCAAGAACTTGAATTCCTTCCGTTTTTTGAAACTGGCGCTGGAGCACGAAATCGAGCGGCAGATCGATCTGATCGAGTCCGGCGGCAAGGTGGTACAAGAGACGCGGCTTTATAACGTCGAGACCGGACGCACAGTTGGGATGCGCAGCAAAGAGCATGCGCACGATTACCGCTATTTTCCCGAGCCGGATTTGGTTCCGCTGCGCGTAAGCGAGCATTGGTTGAACGAAGTGAAATCCAAGCTTCCGGAGTTGCCCGCGGATCGCCGCGAGCGATTTGTGAACGAATATGGTTTACGCGAGTACGATGCGCAGGTGCTCACATCCACGCGCGAGACGGCCGAATACTTTGAAACTGCCGCGAAGGCGGGCGCAAACGGGCGAGCTACCAGTAACTGGGTGGTGGGCGACTTGATGGGGCTGCTGAACGCGGCGGGTAAGAGCGTTGCGGAATCGCCTGTTCGCGCGGAATACCTCGGCGAGCTTGTCGCGCTGATCGATAAAGGCGAGCTTTCGGGCAAGCTGGCCAAAGACGTTCTCCCCAAGATGTTCGAGACCGGCGAATCGGCAGCGACCATCATGCAACGGGAAGGACTGAAGCAGATTTCCGACACCGGGGCTCTCGAAAGAATTGTCGACGATGTTCTGGCTGCAAATCCCAAACAGGCAGCACAATATAAAAGCGGAAAAACGGCTGTTATAGGATTCCTGGTTGGGCAAGTGATGAAGGCCAGCCGCGGTCAAGCGAATCCAGCAGCGGTGAACGAAGTACTGAAACGGAAGTTGAGTTAAGACATGAAGATTACCCCCATACTTTTTGTAGAACGCATTGAGCCTTCATTGCCGCTGTGGATTGAGCAGCTTGGATTTGAAAAGTCGGTAGAAGTGCCGGAAGGCGATCACATCGGCTTTGTCATTGTGCAAAAGGACGGCGTGGAGGTGATGCTGCAAACCTACGCAAGCCTGGAGCAGGACTTCAAGACGCAGCCCGATATCGGGCGCGGCAGTTCCTCGCTCTATATAGAAGTGGAGGACTTCAACGACGTTCGGAAGCGCCTGGAGGGAGCGGATATTGTGGTGCCGGAGCGAGTGACATTCTATGGCATGCGCGAGATCGCAATCCGGGAGCCAGGCGGACACCTGCTCTGCTTCGCAGCAAAACCGGAATAGCAGTAGCCAAAGCTGGTTCTACAGCTCGGCTTCCGCTTCGATTTCGATGAGCATGTTGGGATCGATCAGAGAGCGCACTTCGACCATCGTGGCGCAAGGGCGGATATTGCCGAAGAATTCGCGATGAGCTCGGCCGTATTCTTCCCATCTTTGAATATCGGTCACAAACATGCGCGTGCGGACGACGTTCGCGAGCGTAGCGCCGGCCTGCTGCAACGCACGTTCAATGTTTCGAATCGCCTGCACGGTTTGCCTATACCCGTCATCCGGGCCGACTATGTTTCCGTGCTCGTCGATTGCGGTGGTTCCGGTAAGATAGATTCGCGTTCCTACGCGTACCGCGCGGCTATAGCCGACGATTTCTTCCCACTTGGCTCCTGAAGAGATATTCTGGCGGTCTTTGGGGACGCTCATCGGCTCAAGCCTCGTGGCGCTTCAGGAACCAGGCTTGGCTGCTGAAAAGTTTTCGCCCCGGTTGGCGCCTGGCTCGTTTGTAGCGGCCATCGGGCAACATCACGCGGGCTGCAGCTTCGTCCTCCAGATATTTAGCGAGGATGCGATCCCGGACGCGCCGTATCAGCTTGCCATCTTCGATGGGAAAGAGAATCTCCACGCGGCGATTGAGATTGCGCGGCATTAGATCCGCGCTCCCTACATACACCAATTCATCGCCGCCGTTATGGAAGTAATAGATGCGGCTGTGTTCGAGAAAACGCCCGAGAATGCTTTTGACCCGTATAGTCTCGCTCACGCCTGGAATGCCGGGCCGCAGAGAGCACCCGCCGCGTACGATCAGATCGATTTCGACGCCGGCCTGCGACGCTTCGTAAAGAAGCCGGATGAAACCGGCATCTTCAAGCGCGTTCATCTTGAAAATGATGTGCCCGTCGCCGTGTTCGCGATGCCGCTCAATTTCCGTGCGAATCAGACGCTCCAGCCCGGTGCGGAGACTATGAGGAGCCACCAACAATTTGCGATACGATTTTTTCGCTGAATAGCCGGTCAAGTGGTTGAAGAGATCGCTAACGTCGGCGCCGATCTCCTCATTGCATGTGAATAAACCGAGATCGGTGTAAACTCGCGCAGTCGCCGGGTTGTAATTGCCGGTGCCGAGGTGAATGTAGCGGCGAATGGTCTCGCCTTCACGCCGCACCACCATCGCCATCTTCGCGTGCACCTTCACCCCAGGCAGGCCGTAGACCACGTGCACTCCCTCGCGTTCGAGCTTCTGCGCCCACTCGATATTGCTTTCTTCATCGAAGCGCGCCTTCAGCTCCACCAGGACGGCGACCTGTTTTCCGTTCTGGCTGGCGTCGAGCAGCGCCTCGACAATCGGCGAATTGCGTCCCACCCGGTACAACGTCATTTTGATCGCCAACACTTCGGGATCCTCCGCGGACGCGCGAAGGAAATCGACCACCGGTTGGAACGATTCAAAGGGATGGTGGAGAAGGACGTCGGATTCCTGGATGGTCGTGAATATCCCGCTCCCCGGGGCCGCGACAAAGCCTTTCGGCGTCGAAGCGATAAAAGGCTTGTCCTTCAGAGCCGGCCGCTCGATGGTCAGGAGCGCACGCACGCGGCTCAAATCGATGGGGCCGTCGATTCGATACACGTCATTCTGATCGAGCTCGAGATTACTGGTGAGCAAGTCAACGAGTTTTTGCGGCATGCCGGTGTTGATCTGCAGCCGCACCGCATCGCGGAACCTGCGCCGCCACACTGCCTCCTGCACGCTTTCGAGCAAATCGTCCGTTTCGAGCTCCTGGATAGCAAGCTCCGCGTCGCGGGTGACGTGGAACAGGTCGGCTTCGAGAATATCCATCTCGGGGAACAACAGCCGCAAATTCGCGATGATCACTTGTTCCAGCCAGATGAAGGCCAACTCGCCTGCTTGCGACGGCAGAGGCACAAGTTGCGGCAGCGAATCCGGCACCTTGATGCGCGCGAATCGCTCCTGCCCATCGCCGTTACTGACCACTGCGGCGACATTCAGGCTGAGATTCGAAATGTGGGGGAAAGGGCGCCCTTGATCGACCGCCAAGGGCGTCAGCACCGGGTAAACCACGCGCCGGAAGTAATCGTCGACGGCTGTCTTCTGCTGTGGGTTCAACTCGTCCAATTCGAGAATGTGAATGCCGGCATCCTTCAAGCGCGGCATCAAATCTTCGCGCCAAAACTTATATACCTCTGCAACGATGCGCGTGACCTCATGGCGGATAAGCTCCACTTGTTCCGCTGGCGACCTGCCGTCCATGCTGATCTCGGTTGTGCGGGTCTCGATTTGCTGCCAAAGCCCGGCCACTCGCACCATGAAGAATTCGTCCATATTCGATCCGAGGATGGAGACGAATTTCACGCGCTCGAGCAGCGGAGTTGCGGGATCTTCGGCCTCCTCCAGCACGCGGCGCTGAAAGGCGAGCAGGCTGAGGTGAGGGTTGAGGTAAAGGTCGGGCGATTCCAGGCGCGGCGCAGGAGTTCCGGCTCGGATTGAGGTAGCTGGTCGTCTCCTGGCGGAGCGGGCGCTTGGCATACGGGGAGATTAGTCGGCGGATGTGCCTTCCTCTACTGTAAAACTTCGATTTTCCCGCGCCGGAGCCCGAAGGCTAGTAGAAGCCCGTGCTTAATGTGCGTCAGGCGCGGTGACGTTGACCAAAGCATGCGCTGTTGTTACGATGCAAGTGCGGGGTGGAGCAGTCAGGTAGCTCGTTGGGCTCATAACCCAAAGGTCGCAAGTTCAAATCTTGCCCCCGCAACCAACCCCCTCGTTATGGCAGCAACTCCAGCGCACGCGTGAGGCCCGGGCCAACGCGGATCGCAGTGAAATCGCGCCGGTCAGTAGTCAGAACGCGGTAAACCTGTCGGCGTTCGGCGACTGCGGCTACCGTCCCATCAACAAGTCCCAGATCGAGCTCACGGAATTTGGCGTCAAGCTCCAACGCGCGAGCGATATCGGAGGGGAGAGGCAGATCGTACTCATACCGGGTCGCCGGATCGAAGATTTCGCCGATCAATTTACGCATTGCCTTCCGGTCGCCTCGAAGAAAGTAATCCACCTCCGCAAGAACGAGGCCCGGAACGATTACCGCAGACGCCGCGGTCAGGACGTTTTGGTACTCCGGGAAACTGGCCTTGCCTTCCGGTGTCCTGGCAAGCGCGCGCAGGAGCCCACCCGTATCGGCGATAACCGGCGGGATCAAGTTTCGAGATCTCGAAACAGTTCCGACTCCTCGCCCAGTTTCACGTTTGTAGATTCAAACAGAAGCGTCGATGGCGGTCGTTTCCCCGAATAATAACGCGAGGCAACCACGCGCAGACCTTTGCGAAGCAGATCGGACGCGGAAAGGCCATCCGCTCGGGCGCGTTTCAAAGCCTGAACATCCTCTTTTTCGAGACGGACGGTCGTGGACATGAAGCGTGCCATACATTCACCATACCGCATGTGATTCGATAGCACTCAGCGCTTCAATCGTTCCCCTCTTCACGTTCTCCCAGTTCCTGAGCGATAGTTCCTATTTAGCACCGCCGCGTTCGAATTCTCCAAACCGCTCTTCTAAATCGGCCTCCAGCCGGGCTTTTTCGTTCTTCTGTAGAAACTCGCGGCAAGTCGAACTCTGCTTTCCGGTGACGCAAACGGGCGTGAGCGCGATGTAATCGGCGTTCTTCCAATAACTCGCGCCAGGCGCAAACGAATATTCAATGCTGTTGCGCACCATTTGTTTGACATCTGCGTAACTCAGGACGTAGGTCAGGACGGCGCGCTCGAATTCCTCCGTGAGGTCGGACCGCGAAACGCCTTCGTCATCGGTCGACAGCGCAACCGGAACTCCGTATTTGCGATAGACCGGGAAGGGATGCCGATCGCCGCGAATGCCCAGGATCATGTCGTTGCTTGTGAGGTTAATTTCAATCGCGATCCGCCGGTCACGCAGTTCTCTCATGAGTTCAAGAGCATCTCGCTCATACATGATGTCGACGCCATGCCCGATGCGTTCGGCATGTCCAATCTCGACAGCCTCCCGGATGTGGAATCGCAGACCTGCGGGGGGAACCAAGCCAGGCGCTAATTCACCGGCGTGCAAGGTTATGTGCACGGTAGGATAGATGCGCCTGGCGTAGTCGACCATTTGCATCTGCAGATGATAATCGCGCATCGAGATGAGTCCGTCTTCGGGCTGCACGAAATTGACCGCTACGACTCTAGGATCGGAAGCGGCGAGCGCGAACCCCGCCATCACTTGCGCGAAGACAGCCGCTTTCGGCGATTCGCGCAACACCTGAAAGACATAGTGGACCTGCACGCGGCACGCCGGGGAAGCCGGATCTTTGTCACAACCAAGAGCGCCCACGCGGGTCTGTTCCAGGCGATCGACTTCCGCGCGCAAGGTGGAGACAAGCTTCCCGATTCCCGCGTCCTCCAGTTTTTTGCGTGTGGAATCGAAGTCCGGGTCAAATCCGATATGGGCGCCCAAACTTGCGATGGCACCGCCGCCTGAAAGCGCCATCAGTTCGAGATACGACTCATTTTGATCGGCGGCGCGCCGCACCACCTCGGGAAGAAATTGACCGCCTTCGCCCGATGTTACAGCGCTGAATTTCCCGAAAGCAGCGAAGAAATGGTCATGCGCAGACTGCGTGCCGGGAACGAAGTCGCGCATCGAGAGGCTGTCGATCATGGCGTTTTCCAAGGTGTTATTCGTTTGCAAGACGGCCGCGTCTATCTGGCCCGCCGCGCATCCGGACGCGGAAGGCTTCAGCAATGCGAGTGCAGCTTGATCGATACACAGGCGATTCTCGGCCGCCGCGCTCAGCAAGGTTTCCGCGTATACCGCGCCTGCCAAATGATTGTGCAGATCTCCACCTTTCGGCATGCGATAGAGGAAGGCGTACAACTCGGGCGGGCTCTTTCGAAGGACGGCGAAGCGGCGCTCCATCTCTGGCCTCGGCGCCGCAATCTGTTGAGCACGCGGGTCCGCAGCACGTGCGGTGAAGCCCGCCAAGAGAATCGCCGTGACAGCGAATAGACGCCGAAGCATTCGAATATCATCGCAGACGATCAGTATTCCGACTGCGCAAAGCGCGCATCGAGCAGATCCAACTCCCGTTCGAGCGTCCTCAGCACTTCATCGTGGATCTTGTTTCCATCGCGAAGCTTCAGGGCGGTGAGGCGTTCGACGTCGCGCAACTGTTGGGCAAGCAAACGATGATGCTCTGTTTGGTGCTTGCTCAGCTCGCCGTCAGGCGACAAGCTATCGATCATCGCGAGGCGGCCTCGATAGTAGCGCTCCAGATGATCGTAAACGCCGGCTTGATCCTTTGTACCCTGGCTTCGCAGGCGCTTAATGGCTTTGAGAGCGGCTGCAAGCATTTCGCGGCGGGCCCACTCTTCTTCCTCGTGACTGGCGGACGATCCCGCCAATCCAAGGCCGCGAATCAGGGCGGGCAAGCTCAATCCTTGGATAACGAGAGTAGAAAAAATCACGCAAAATGTCAGAAAGATGATCAGATTCCGATGAGGGAACCCAGCGCCGTTATTCAATTTTTCAGGTAATGAAATGGCCGCGGCGAGGGCCAGAACGCCTCGCATCCCCGCCCAGCCGACCAGAAAAACAGATTTGGCGCCCAGGCGGTCCGGCTTCTCCCGCAATAGATGCTGACGTATCCAGGCGGAAATCCAGGCGCCCGGAAAAACCCAAAGCATTCGAAGCAAAATGACGATTGCGCTGAATACGGCGCCATAAACGATAAGCTTTGGCGTGCTGAACTCGCGGATCCCGATAAAAATATCGGGCAATTGCAGGCCGAGCACCAGGAACACGATTCCGTTCAAGATGAAATCCAGGGTTCTCCAGACGGCGAAGGATTCAATGCGCGCGTGCAACGAATAGAAACCGGAGCTGCGCCGCCCCAGGTACAGCCCGCAGGCGAGCGTCGCCAGCACACCGGAGCAGCCGGCGTTCTCGGCGGCGAGGTAAGCGATGTAGGGAGTCACCAGGCTGATGGTGATCTCGATAGGCGCGTCGTCGATTCGCCGCTGGATCCAACTGACGACCGCTCCTACCGCTAAGCCGATAACGAGTCCCGCCGTAATCAAATAGAGCAGAAGTCCGGCGCCGGAAACGGCCGAAGGAGTAACACCGGTCACCAGCATCGCGGCCGTGAACTTCAGGGCGACCAGGCCGCTGCCGTCGTTCACGAGACTCTCTGCTTCCAATAGGTCGGTGATTTTTCGAGGAAGTCCCAAACGCTTTGCCGTGGCCGTAGCGGCTATGGCGTCCGTTGTGGCCACTACGGCTCCGAGCACGAGCCCCGATTTCCAATCGAAGACGGGCAACATCCAATGCGTGGCCGCTGCGACGCCAAAAATAGTGAAGCCGACCAGACCAAATGCCAGCAACAGAATGCTGACTAAGTTGTTGCGAAAGTCGCGCCAGGAAATGTGAAACGCGGCGGAGAACAGTAAGGGCGGCAGAATGACCAGGAACACCACGTTGGGGTCGAGCGAAACGCGCGGCATGTGCGGCAGCAAGCTGAGGCACAAACCGCCGAGCACCATGACGATGGGATACGCGATATGGAGGCGCTTAGCGGCGAGGGCGAGGGCTGCAACCAGGATGAGCAGAAGCAGAATTATGAGCTCGATGTGGTTTAAGCCGGCCGTCTGCATGAGCGCTCTCGTCGATCAAGATAGCGCACGAACTCACCTGTTTCAGCTCTGCGATTCCTGGGAGGCCGCCGCTGAGAGACGTCTGATACCCTCGAATTTACTCCCAAATATGAGCAGTTTGACGATTACTCTGCCCGATGGCAGCCAGCGGAGCGTGGCGGAGGGCACGCGGCCCATCGATGTTGCGAAGTCGATCAGCCCGCGACTGGCGTCGGATGCGATCGTCGCGCGAGTTAATGGCGAGTTGTTCGACTTAACGCGTCCTCTCGAAACGGACGCGAAGCTGGAAGTCCTTACCGCGAGGAATCCGGAAGCTCTGCAGGTCTACCGCCATTCGACCGCGCATTTGTTGGCGGCGGCGGTGCTCGAACTTTTCCCCGAAACCAAGCTGGGAATCGGTCCTCCGACGGAAACGGGATTCTATTACGATTTTCAGCGGGATGCGAAATTCACGCCCGAGGATCTCGAAAAAATCGAGAGTCGCATGCGCGAGCTGCAAGCCAAAAACCTGGCTTTTGAACGCAAGCTGACGAAAAAAAAGGACGGTCTCGACAAGTATCGCGACGACTGGATGAAACGCGAATTGATTGAGGAGCGCGCGGGCGAGATCTTCTCCGAGTACACGCTGGGACCCGATTTTATCGATTTCTGCCGTGGGCCGCATGTGCCCTCGACGGAAAAGCTAAAGGCGTTTAAACTGCTCTCGATTGCGGGCGCGTACTGGAAAGGCAATGAAAAGAACCCGCAACTCCAGCGGATTTACGGGACGGCATTTTTCACCAAGAAAGAGCTGGACGATTACCTGAATCGGCTGGACGAGGCGAAGAAGCGGGATCATCGGCGGGTCGGCAAGGATCTGGAATTATTTACCGTCAATGATTTGGTGGGCGCGGGGCTTCCGCTATGGCTGCCGAAAGGCGCAACGGTAAGACGGCTGCTCGAAGAATATATTCTCGAGCGCGAACGGCAGAGCGGTTATCAGCACGTCTATACGCCCGATCTCGCGAAGGTCGAGTTGTATCAGCGATCCGGCCACTGGGAACATTATCACGAAGATATGTTCCCGCCCATGGATTTGGAAACCGAGCAGATGGTCTTGCGGCCGATGAACTGCCCGCATCACATACTGATTTATCAATCGAAAATGCGCAGCTATCGCGACCTGCCGGTGCGCATCGCCGAATTAGGCACGATGTATCGGTACGAACGCTCCGGCGTGCTCAGCGGACTGAGCCGCGTTCGCTGCATGACGCTGAACGATGCGCACATCTTCTGCACGCCGGATCAAATTAAGGATGAGTTCACGAGAGTGATGCAGTTGGTCGAGCAGGTCTATCGGGATCTGGGGATCACGCAGTACAGCTATCGCCTCTCGTTGCGCGACAAGGCCAATACTGAAAAGTACATTGCGAATGACGAGATGTGGGTGTTAGCGGAACGCGTGTTACACGAGGCCATGGATTCGCTCGGCCTGCCTTATGTAGATGCGCCGGGCGAGGCGGCGTTTTACGGTCCGAAACTGGACATCCAACTCGCGGACGTGATGGGGCACGAGGAAACGTATTCAACCATCCAGATCGATTTCCAACTGCCGAATCGCTTCGATCTCGGCTACATCGGGGCGGATGGTCACGAGCATCGCCCGGTGATGATTCACCGCGCGATCGTCAGCACGATGGAGCGCATGGTGTCCTACCTGATTGAGCTATATGGCGGCGCATTCCCGGTGTGGCTCGCGCCTGTTCAAGCTATCGTGTTGCCCATCACGGACCGGCAGAACGCGTTTGCGAAAGAAGTGCATGAAAAGCTTTTCGCCGCCGGTTTTCGGGTTGAGCTGGACGAGCGGAGTGAAAAAGTCAATTTCAAGATTCGTGAAGCGCAGCTTCAAAAGATTCCGTATATGCTTGTAGTAGGGGATCGGGAAGCTCAGTCGGGAAAGGTTTCCGTGCGGAATCGCAAGCACGGCGACCAGGGAGCTGTGGGGATCGAAGAATTCGTTACGCGCCTCTCGCAGCTCAACTCGACCAAGAGTCTTGAAGAATAGTTGCACACTGCTGTTTTAATCTTGTTCGGCTGTTGGGTGTATTGCATCCTGGCGATCGCGGCGGCGATGAGACACGTGCGCGGCGCGCATCTACATTTGCCTGCGAGCGTAACGGGCATCAGTATTTTAAAGCCACTGGCCGGATTGGACGAAGGACTCGAAGCGAATTTGCGCAGCTTCTTCGAGCAGGATTACACTGGCTTTGAGCTTCTTTTCGCCGTGCGGCACGACTGGGATCCAGCCGCGGGCGTGGTGCGCCAACTGATGCGTGAGTATCCGGCCGTCGATTCACGGTTGATTGTCACGGGCGAGCCGCCATATCCGCATGCCAAGGTCTTCAGCCTGAAGTGCATGTTCGACCAATCGAAACATGACCTGATCGTGATGAGCGACAGCGACGTTCGGGTGGGCCGCGATTTTTGTAAAAGCCTGGGGGCGGAGTTTGAGGATCAACGGCTCGGGCTGATGACGTGTCCGTATCGCGCGGTTCCCGGCAACAGCTTTTGGTCGCGCCTCGAAGCGGTGGGGATGAATACCGATTTCCATGCGGGCCTCTTCACGGCGGTGATGATGGAAGGCGCGAAGTTCGCGGTGGGACCGACGATCGTGGCGCGCAAAGACGTTCTGCTTGCGCTGGGCGGAATGGAACGCGTGAAAGATTACCTCAGTTCCGAGGATTTCATGCTGGGGCGCATTGCCGCTGAACTGGGATTTGTGGTTCGCCTCTCATCGTATGTTGTGGAGCACCGGATCGGAAGCGAGGCGATGCTCCACAATTTTTCGCATCGTCTGCGGTGGGCGCGCACCAGCCGGCGCTCGCGTCCCTGGGGATATATCGGGCAATTCTTCACGCATCCGCTGCCAGTGGGACTCTGCATATGCCTGGCCTGTCCGGGCTGTTGGCCGCTGCTCGCGATCACCGTAGCTCTTCGCGCTGCGGCCGCATGGACTGTATCGGAGCGAATTCTTCGTGCGGCCGTGCCGTGGGCTCTCCTGCCGCTTCAGGATCTGGCCGGCTTCGGCTTCTGGATCGCCGGCTTTTTCGGGAAATCGATCCATTGGCGCGGGCAGCGCTATATCCTGAACCGCGACGGAACGGTTCAGCCGGCGGGTTAGTCGCCGGTGTTCTTTTCGCGCTCCTTATCGACTTGCTGCTCCACTTCTTTGGGAGCCGGCGTTTCGTTGATGGAGTAATAGCCTTCGAGCGTCGCGTTTGAATCGGCGGCATCCTGCAAAGTGCGCGCGGTGTGTTCCGCCTGATGCGGACTCTCGACCAGGTTTTCGGGTTTGTCGTGTTCTTCTTGACTGGGCATGAGCTATTCGTCTTTCGTATATAGGATATCGGACAAGCGGATCTCGACATCGAGCAGCTTGGCTGCCAATCTGCCGTCCAATATCTCCATTGGCGGATTCTCTAATTCAAAGATCCAGGCGCGAGATTCGTAAGGATCAATTACCCAGATGCACGGCACGCCCATCGTTTGGTAATCGGCTAAAGAAGCATTCACGCGCGGCCAGCGATCGTCTGGCGAAAGAACTTCGACGCATAAAAGAGGCGGCTTGACGATGATCTCTTCGAGCTGCTCCACGATGCAGACGTCGGGAATGCGCACGCGAGCCGGCGAGACTCTCACCCGCTGCTCAGGCAAAACGACCAGCCCTTTAGAGAGGACTTGCTCGCTGAGTTTCAGGTAGATTTTCCCTTGCGCGAATGCGTGTTTGCCTTTGCCCACGTTCCGCTCCACAACAGCGCCGTCAATGTATTCGCAATCGGGCGAATAGGACGTTTGCATGTACTCGTCGAAACGAACGATGGTGGCTAATGTAGCCATAGGCCCACCTATATTATTACGGCAGCCGGAAGGGAACCAGAATATCGGTTTGGACGCTTACGGGCTGGCCGTTCAATAAGGTGGGCCGGTAGATCCATTGCAACACTGCGTCTTTAGCGGCGTTCACGAGCAGCGGATGACCGCGCACCAACGTAAGAGATTGGACGTGTCCGTCGGTTCCGATCACGGCGGAGAATTCCACGTCGCCTTGCACGCGCGCCGCCAACGCGAGCGGAGGATATACCGGCTCGACTTTCTTTATGAGATTCGCTTCCGCCACTTTGCCGCCAATGGGAACTGCTCCCGCAGGAATCGCTTTCAGCCGCATGCGCTCTGCCTGGGCGAATTCGAGGGCCGCCTTCCACTCGGGGTTCGATGGATCGAGATCGATTGCGCGCTGGATCAACTGCAATCCCATCTCCTTCTGCTGGGGCAAGGGAGGCGTGTTCATTTCGATCAGCAATTCTCCCGTTTGACTGAGCAAAGCAGGATCGCTCGATTGCTGAAGCTGTGTGCGCAATGAGGCTGCCGCTTCCGGCCTGAGGTTCGGGAATATTTTGGGCTGAATTCCGGTTCTTAAATCCACTATGACCGCCTCGGCGTAAATTCTTGCGATTTGGCCCAGATATAGAACGGACTTGGGCGATGAGTCCAGTTCCCGTGCGCGTTGAAAGAGCTGTAGCGCGCGTTCGGGATCGGTGGTTTGAAAGAAGCGGGCGGCGTTGGATAGGACTTGCGGCGAGGCTGCGTGAGTCGCGAGTGCTTGTTCCCAAGCGGGTTTCACTTGATCGTACTCATCGGGCGGCAGCGGAGACAGGGCCATGGGCGATTCCGGATGGTTCTGGATAATCCAAAGCAGTTGCTGAAGGAATTCCGCCCGGTGGCCTTGCTGCCGGTAGTACATGAGCAGTTGCCCTCGAATGGTGAGATCGTCGGGATTCGCTTCCAGCCGAGCCTGCAGTTGAGCGACTTCGTCCGGAGTCAGGGGCATGCGTTGGATGACAACGGGTGTGTTCTGCGCTTGGGGTTCCTGGAACCGCGCCGCGGCCGTTACGTACAGGGCCGGCACGAAAGCCGCTAGAAGCATGACGCGAAGAACGGTTGCGCCTCGGTTTCGATTCGCTGAAGGTTCAAAGATCCGGCTCATGCGTCTCTTCAGGTGCGAACCGTGGACGACAGCACTCGCCGGCTCCAGTACTCGCTTTCCACGCATGGCGACGTCTCGGGCAAAATCGATAAGCACAGTCGCGTATTGCTCTGGATTCGACACTGCGTGTACCGCAAATTCATCGCACGCCTCTTCAGCAAGCAGCGCCAAATGACGCTTCAGAAACCACGCGAGCGGATGAAACCAGAATAGGCAAGCGGCGATGGATGCAATCAGTGCGGTCGCGGGATCGTCTCGCGTGACGTGCGCCATCTCATGCGCCATCACCGCGCGCAACTTGGCCGTGTCCCATTGACGCCAGGACTCAGGCAGCAGAATGAACATCTCGTCAAAATCGACGGCAACGGGAACACCTACATCGTCAGACTCACGGATGCGCGGCTTGATCCATCCGCCGTTCTCGAGCCAAACGTCATGCGCTAATTCACGCAAGCGCTGAGAGCCGATGTACCGGCTTCGGCGTACTATCGTTCCTAATCGGAACAGACTGATTGCGAGGCGGGCAAGCAGCACAAGCGTAATCGCCGCATAAATGAATACTGCTATCAGAACCCAGAGAAACGAACTCTCGTGTTGCCGGACGGGACGAAGCGTCACGGTCGCCGGCGAGTCCGCAATTCCTGTTATCACTCCTTCAGGCCGGGCCGACGGGAGAACTGCCGCTTGCATAGCTGCAAGCGAGCGGGAGGTCCGCTGCAAGGGCGGAGCGAAAATTTCCAGCAGAGGCAAAAGCAGCAACGCGAACAGCATCCCGCGCCAGAGCATATGACGAATTTCCGCTGTCTTCGAGCGTAGAAACAGCGCGACCACAGCACATATCAGTGCAAGGAGAGTCGAGCGAATCAAGGTTCCGAACAATAACAACAACAAAGCCCAACTCAGCGAAGTTATTTCCGCGAAATTCATACCTTGCTCCTTCTCTTTGCCGGCAGCGGCGAGCGCACCAAACGCTCTCGGGATAACCGGTTGGCGATTTTCTGCAACTCCTCGGGGTCGACCACCTCACCATCCACCATTCCGGCCAGCAGCGATTCCAGAGAACCGTTGCAAAACCGGTCTAAAATCTGCTTGACGGCACTAACGGCCACATTGCGAGGCTGCTCAATGCCGGAATATACGAACGTCCGCCCCTGTACTTCGTGCTGAAGGTAACCCTTATCCTCAAGCCGGCTCAGCACGGTGCGGATGGTCGAGTCCTTCAGGAGGCGCTTCGGCAATAGGCCTTCGCGAATCTCGCCTGCCGTCGCGCGGCCTCGCTCCCAGACGATCGCCATGAGGGCTTGCTCCAACTCGGATAATGCGGGTTTCCGCGCCATATGTGTGTTGCTACATTATGTAACACCACAGAATGTAGCAGTACATGCGTTGCGCTGTCAAGAAAAATCTAGACGCGCGTCCACGATCCGCGATGCTTCCTCGACAACTACTGGGTGGCCGCTGCCGAGCTCTTTGCCGGATAAGCGGAAAGAAATTTCGCGATCTGTTCGGTGGCGGCGGGTTTTGCCGCAGCGCAGAGATGAATCTGTTCCAGCGCATTCGCGAGCGAACGCGGGCCGCCGACGACTTTCGCCATGCGCGGCTCGAAAAACGCTTTGGCCTCGGCCTCGGCTTGATCGCTGCATCCTACCGCCGCGGCGATGCCGGGCAATCGAGCCGCGTAATCGCTGCTGACAGCGCTGGGCAGCTTCGACGCGATCTCATCATAATGTTCCTTCAAATATCGATAGGGCAATTGCGCGACCTTCGGATCGTCGGCCACGGCACCGAACATTCGCGCGGACATGCGGATATCGAAAGTGCCATCGAAAGCCATTGCCAGACTGCGCCGGACCAGTTGGGGGTCTTGAAACGCTCCTAAAGTTCCAATCAACATGGGCTTGAAATAGGGATCGTGTTCCGCCTTGGCTGCAGCCAGAACCTTGTCGTAGAAAGCGGCATCGCCATTTTGAGCGGCAACCGCAAGAACACTCCCCGCGACATCGGGCGGAAGCGTGCTGTGATCGTCAAGCCAGGCGTTTGCCAATTGTTTCGCCTCTTCGATCAATTGCGGATCCTTGCCTCGCCTTGCCACGAAACCAACCATTTGCGGCCGCAGCAGCTTTTCGTCCGGCGTATCCGTGGGCTTGGGTACCCAACCGAGCTGGCGCGCTCGTTCGCCGAACATATCCTCCACGTAGCTGGCGTAATTCGGTTTTAGATTCGGCTCAATGTACTGGGAGGGCACAGAGGCCAGGCCGATCGCGGCGTCCAGGATCTCGCGGTGGGAATCGCCCTTCAGCTTCCGCACGAGACCGAGCACGAGCTCATATGAAACCTGGCCGTCGTGCGCCAGCACCTCGAGGTCGCCCAGGGCGCCGACCTGTTCCGCGAGCGTCAGATCGCTGCGATGATCGAGCAAACCGGTAAGCGCTTCCGCATCGTATTTCACTTCGTAATAACCAATCTCCTTATCGTTGCCTAAGTACCAGGTAGGGCAGCCCTTTTCGGGAAGGGTAACCGTGGCTTTTTGGCCGGTCACCAAAGTACACATATTTTTTCGGCCGCCTTCGTATGAATAGGCAAAACAGAACGGGACATTCCAAGTGCGGCTCACATCGCCTGTCGATCCGACCGGCAAAAGACGCTGCTGTTCCAACTGCAGGGTTGGCTGCTGGCCTTGGGCGCAGTCCAGATGCGCCTTCAGTTCCGGCACGCCGGTCTGATTCAAGAACGTCGCGAAAGCCGCGGCATATTCAGGCTTGGTATCGCGGCCCAGTTCTGCGAGAAAATCTTCGGCAGTGGCATTGCCGAACATGTGCGCGGTCAGATAGTCGTGCATGACGCGCTGGAAGCTCGCCGGTCCCACCGCATTCTCGAACATCGCAAGCACTGCGCCGCCCTTCTGGTAAGTGATTCCGTCGAAGGCGCTACCCAGATCGCTTTTACTCTCTACCGGCTGGTTGATGCGGCGAGCACTGGTTCTGGTGTCCGCAGTGATTGCGAACAATCGCGCTCCTTCGTCCTCGGCGCGCGTATTCCAATCGGGTTTCCATTCGGCAATCAGCTTGGCCGACATCCAAGTTGCGAACGACTCGTTCAACCAGACGTCATTCCACCAACGCATGGTAACCATGTCGCCGGTCCACTGGTGAGCGAGCTCGTGCGCCGCAATGGAAGCGTACTGCCTTTGATGCCGTACTGTATCTTGTCCCGGCGGCGACAGAACAATATCCGCGTCGTATGTGACCAGACCGGGATTCTCCATCGCTCCGCCGAAGGAAAGCGGAATCACGAGCTGATCCGACTTGTCGTAGGGATACGCGATGCCGAAGTAATTCTCGAGACGGGTAAGAATTTCCGCCGTTACGCCGGCGGCATATTTGGCGCGATCCGCATCCCCGCGCGGCACCACGATGCGAACTGGAATATGCCGGCTTCCCGCTGTTCCGGCATCGACAAACTCGAAGGGTCCAACGCCAAAGGCGATGAGATAGCTGGGCAAGGGCTTGGTCTCGGCAAAACGGAATGTCTTCGTACCATCGGCTTCGCGTCCTTCGCTTTCTACTTTTGTATTCGACACCGCGATATCGTTCTGCGGCACATGCAAAGTCAGTTGCCACGGAATTTTGAAATCCGGCTCATCGAAGCAGGGGAAAGCGCGCCTTGCGTCTATCGCCTCGAATTGCGTGAACAGATACTTGTCTTGGTTCCGGCTGTTGCTGAAAATTCCTTCGCTCGAGCGCGTGTTCACCTTGCCCGAATAGGAGATGCTGAATCGCGCTTTCCCGGTATGCAGTGCGGACGGGAACTGGAATCCGACGAAATCCGCGCCGCCGGGGATAATCTGCGCATCCACGGTCTGCCCGTTAGCGGTAAGCTTTGCGGCGGTAATGGTCAGGTTGGCTGCATTTAACCAGAAGTGGTCGACTGCATTGTTGATGACCAGATCCATCTGAACTTTGCCTGAGAAATCCGGCTTCTCCGGCGAGAGCGTCAGATCGAGAGAGATGTGTTCCGGCTGAACGTCGCGATTGAGGCGGAGCGCGGGCGGTTGGGGTGCAGCGAAGGCAAAACAAGAAGCGACGCAGAAGAAAGCTGGCAGGATTGAGCGACGAAACACCATACTTCCATGATCACTCAGACTTCGGATAGGTGATTCGAAGGCCGTCCACACGGGCCCAGGGGGTCAGCTTATGAGGGTGCGAGTTCGTGGCGCTCATAATGTCTTCAACAGAGATGCCGCGAATCAGGAGTGCGTCTCCGACGAGCGAACGGTGGCAGCGCCACGGGACTGCTTCCGCGCACATGATCACGGTTCTGTTCTCCGTCGCGATGCCGATCAGATCTTCGATCGCTTTCGCAAATTCGGGAGTCTGCATGTAATCGGCATAGCCGCGAAAGGAGGCGTTTTTCCATGCCGTGTTGAGGGAGTCTTTTCGTGGGCGGCGGAGGCCGCCGAGAGCGGGCAAGTGGACGTACTCTAAACCATGTTCCGTCAGCAGACGTTTCAGCGAGTCCTGATCATATTGAGGATTGCGGCGTGAGCGGGGAACGGTCCGGATATCCGCCACAATCCCGATCGAAAAGGCATCGAGAATTGTTAGAAAGTCTTCGGCCGCGCGTGTGGAATGCCCGATCGTGTAGACAGTCGTCACGAGGATGAGCCACTAGGGTCTTACCCGCAACACTTCTTTCGCATCTACGCGATCGAACTGCATGGGAAAACTTTTTCCAACGTAATATGCAGGCCACTGGTCTTTGTAATGGGCGGAGGCGACGAACCCAGATTCGCCGGCGGTCAGGTTTTGCACGGACCGATCGAGGTTCCCTAAATCCACCACCATCCGCTCGGAGGGGCCAATCAAACCGGTGGTTTGCTTCACCGTCGTGCCCGAACCGCTCATCTCCACCGGGCCGATATCGAAAAAGCGGTCCACAAACGGCAACTGATTGCCTACGGGGTGAACGAATTTCCACTGAAGCAGACGGCCCCATTTCCACTTGGAAACGGGCGTGCCTTGCCGCGCCCTTCCCTCCTGTAAGGCGGATTTGAAATTATCGAACAACCACGCGTCCCAGTCGTCTTTGGCCACCCAACCCGCGGGACGTTCCCGCAGCAGGCGTTCGATGGCCTGCGGCCGCGGGAGAATGTCCGGCGCTCTGCCGCCAAAGCCTGGATACCGCATGTAACCGCGCGCTTTTTCGCCCGAGTTCTGCGGCTGGGCGCGCAATTGCTCTCGAATGGCTTTGTTCGTGGCGGCCGGGGTAAGAGACGACACCAGAATTGCGTTCATCTGGTTGTTGAGCAGCTCCATCATCATGGGCGCGGACTCATCCTTATCCATCTGCCCGTTCCAGCGCCGCAAGACTTCGACAGCCGCGCGAATGGTCTGGTCCTTGCTGCCGCATTTTTCGACAGCCGCAATCGCCTGCTGCGCCAAGAAACTATCGTAGGCGGAGTAAACGTCTTTTTGAATCGCCAGCATGCCATCGACGGTTAACTTGCTGTTGGCCTCCAGCCTTGCGCGAATCTGTTCCACGCGGTATGTGTCTGAGAAATTCCCGTCGACCCGGTATGCGAAGCCGGGCGGAAATGGATTCTGATTCGCGCTCGCAATGATGCCCGACGGCGGGTTGTATTGGGTAGGCATCTGTTCAAACGGTATGTATCCGGCCCATTCAAAATCTCCCGAAGCTCCGTTCAGAGGAACTTCGCCGTCGAAATCGCGCCGTACCGGCACGCGGCCCGCGGCCTGATATCCGATGTTTCCGGCCCGGTCCGCGTAAACGAAATTCTGCGGCGGTCCCCAGTAGCGGCTTAAGGCCGCTCGAAACTGATCCCAGTTCTGCGCGCGGTCGATATCGAAAAACGGGAAGCCGAACCCGTCCATCGCGCTCCATCGCATGCTAAAGCTTTTTCCGTTTTCCTGCAGAATGACGGGGCCGTGGCGCGTCACCCAGGTTTCGAGCTGAATCGCCTTCCCTCCTCTAACGCCGATGATCTGCCTGTCGAGCTGCGCCTGCTGAGCATTTCCGTGGAACAGGTAACGTCCGGTTCTTTCGTCCAGCTGTTCGACATAAAGATCGAAGACGTCAGCGTCGAGATTCGTGACGCCCCAGGCGATGTGTTGGTTGTGACCGGCGATGACAGAAGGCAGGCCCGGCAACGCGGCGCCCGATACATCGAGACCGGGGGCCTTCAGATGGACCAAGTGCCACGTTCCGGGAATGCCGTAAGCGAGATGCGGATCGTTCGCAAGCAGGGGCTTGCCGTCGGCGGCGTGCGCGCCGGAAACGGCCCAGGCATTCGATCCCGGGCTTACGTATTGGCCTCGCACAGCGGGAAACAGAGTTTTGATTTTTGCGGGATCTGCCCCGCTTGCAAGCAATTTGCCCTTATCGGATTCGAATCTCGATGAATCGGTTAAATCGCGGAACATCACTAATCCGATCAGCATGGAATCGGAGAGGGTCCAGGGTTGCGGATCGTAAGCGCGGCCAGGCAGCGAGAACTCGAGCGAATAATCTCCCCGATGCGTGTCGATGAAGTAGTTCACGCCGCGCGCGTACTCGACCAGAACAGCGCGTTCTTCCGGATTGAGCCTGTGCGCGTCCGCTTCCGCGATGGCTCGCATTCGCATCTTACGCGAGCGTTCATCGAGCGGCAATGCGCTCGGCCCAAAAACCTCCGCGAGCTCGCCTGCGCCAAACCGCCGCAGAGTATCCATCTGCCACAATCGGTCTTGGGCCGTTACATACCCCTGCAGGAAAATTGCATCCTGCCATGAAGACGCTTCTATATGCGGGACGCCGCGGGCGTCGCGTTTTATGGCCGCTGGTCCTTTAACAGGCGCGACGATTTCCCCCGACGTTTTGGGCAGCGGGCGCACCGCATACCAGTACACGGCGATGGCGGCGAGCACCACCAGAATGGCGATAGCCACGTTGATGAAGCGCACCAGGCGGAACGGCACGCCCCGATTTTACAGCGACGACTCTAGTGAGGAGGCGGGGCGGGCAGCTATGTCCACGCGAGAAAACCCGACTTGGGACATAATCGGGCGGTCCCCGGCTCACTGATGCGATATGGCCGATCGGTTTATCATTCTCCTGCTGATCCTGGCGACGAATGGGTTTTTCGCCGCGGCGGAGGTTTCGCTCGTTTCGGTGCGCCAATCGCGGCTTCGTGAGCTCGCGGAGCAGGGTCAGGCGGGCGCGCAAACCGCTCTAAACCTGCTTGCGAATCCGGGACGGCTGCTCTCGGTAACGCAGGTCGGCGTCACTCTCGCAAGTCTCGGCCTCGGGTGGGCGGGCGAAGACACGCTCTATCGATTGTTGGGCGGCGCGCTGGGCTCGCTTCATCTCAATGCGCCGGCGGTCTTGTTGCGGGGGTTCGCGTTTGGAATCGCATTTCTCGCCATCAGCTACGCTCATGTGATCATCGGCGAAGTGGTTCCGAAAAATCTCGCCATCGAGAAGGCCGACCGCATCGCGGTTCTCGCCGCGCCCGCGCTTCTGGTGTTCTATCGCTTGTCGCAGCCCTTTGTTGTTATTATTGAGCGCTCCTCCGCTCTGATCCTGCGCCTGTTCCGTCAGCGTCCGGGCCACGCGCGCGGCGGTCACACGCCCGAAGAGTTGAAATACATCATTCAATCCAGCCGCTATGAAGGCCATCTTCAGCAATTCGAGCAGGATGCCATTCAGCGGCTGATCGACCTGGCGGATTACTCCGCGCGGGAAATCATGACGCCTCGCCACAACGTTGTATCGCTTCCGGTCGACGCTAGCCTGGAACACGTCCTCAACGTCATGGCCGAGCACAAATTCACCCGTGTTCCGGTCTATGAAGATCGGCCCGAGCAGATCATCGGCCTGGTCCACTATAAAGACCTGATGCGCGTTTGGGATGAACGCCGATTCGCTCACGACAGACGCCGCGCGGCGCATCCTTTTCGTCTGCGGCGCTTCCTTCGCAAGCCCCTGGTGGTGCCCGAGACCAAGCCTCTCAATCAGCTGATCGATGAATTCCGCACCAGCCACACCCATATGGCGCTCGTCGTCGATGAATTTGGAACCGTCACCGGACTGGTCACCCTAGAGGATGTTCTCGAACAGGTTTTTGGCGATATTGGAGATGAGCACGACGTGGTCCGCCCGGCTCCGGTTTACCAGGAGAAGCTGCTGCAGCTGGAAGGCAGCATCACCATCCGGGATCTCGAGACTCGTTACAATCTCATGTTGCCTGGAGAAGCCGGTTTTGAAACGTTGGCCGGGTTCTTGCTGTTCCAGTTCGGACGCATTCCGCAGCTCAAGGACTCCATCGAATACGGCGGACGACGGTTCACGATTATGAAGATGGACCGCAATCGCATCGCGAGCGTGCTTATAGAGAAACTCGAGCCGAAAGAGCAAGCCGATGCGGTGACCGAAAGCTGACTCATGAAAGCAGCAGAGAATCTGTGCAGGCGCTGGATTTTCGTGAGCTTATTCACGTGCTGCGCTGCATGGGCGCAATTCGAAACCGGCGAAATACGGAGTTCGATAGTCGACGCCACCGGGCTCCCGCTTCCTTCTTCACTAACGCTTGTCAGCGAATCCTCGCGAACTACCCGCGAATTCAACACCAACGACGCCGGCCAATTTACGTTTCAGCATTTGCCTTTCGGCGTTTACCGCTTGACGGCGGCGCATCCCGGGTTTGCACCCTATTCCACGATCGTCGAGATCCATTCGCAGGTTCCGCGCGAAATTCGCATCCAGCTCAATATCAAAACGGCCTCTACCGAAGTGGTGGTCAGCGACACTGCCACGCTGCTCGATCCGCATCGCACGGGTGTTACCTACGCGGTGGGCTCGCAACAAATACACGAAGAGCAATCCTCCGTTCCCGGCCGCGGCTTGCTCGATCTGATCGATATGCAGCCGGGCTGGATATTCGAAAGCAATGGCGTGCTGCATCCGAGAGGCTCCGAGTACCAGACACTGTTCGTTGTCGATGGCGTTCCTATGGATGAGAATCGCTCGCCTGGATTCGCGCCCGGCTTCGAGACCAGCGAAATCTCGGCTATGAGCGTGCTCACGGGCAACTTTCCCGCGGAATATGGACGCAAGTTAGGCGGAATCGTAGAGCTGACTACCAGCCACGATTTGCATCCGGGCTTCCATGGGTCTGCCGAATTCGGCGGCGGAAGCTTCGGAACGGAAGATGGATTTCTGTCGGGCACGTATGGCTGGAAGCGCGCTGCCTTTACGCTGAATGCGTCGGGCGAGCATACCAGCCGCTATCTCGATCCACCGGTACTGGGCAACTACACAAACAGCGGGACGTCGGATAGTATCGCGGCTGCTTACGACGAGGATCTGGGCGACGCGGACCGTATTCATCTCGCGTTCCATCGGAGGCAGACATCCTTCGAAGTGCCCAATGAGAATCTTCAGGAACTTGCCGGACAACGGCAGAATCGAAACGCTCCTGAGGACCTCGGCCAAGCCGCATGGACGCATGAATTCTCCGCCGAATTGCTTTTGAACATCAGGGCTGTTGTCGAAGATCTTTCCGCAAATCTGTGGTCGAACGCGTTCTCTACTCCGATCGTCGCATTCCAGCAGCGCGGATTCCGGCGGAGCTATTTGAATACCAGCCTCTCCACGCATCACGGCCGTCACGATTTGAAATTCGGCGCCGATGCGATTTATGCGCCTGTGACTGAGGCGTTGCAGTACCGCATCGCCGATCCTTCATTCTTCGATCCAGGCACTCCCTTAAACTTCAACTTCTTCGATCGTCGGCTGGATCGCGAGCAAGCTCTCTGGGCGCAAGACACGATACGGCTGGGCAACTTGACCGTGAGCGCCGGCCTTCGATGGGATCATTACTCACTGATCGTTCACGATCATGCGTTCAGCCCACGCCTCGGCGTCGGATGGTATGTTCCCCGGATGGGCCTGGTGCTTCGTTTTTCTTACGACCGCGCCTTTCAAACGCCGGCTTTGGAGAACTTGCTGCTGGCGAGCTCTCCTCAAGTCGATCAGTTGAATCCGTTGGTATTGCGGATCCCGGTGCGCGCCTCGCGCGGCAATTATCTGGAATCCGGCTTCAGTCAGAGCATCGCGAAAAAGGCACGGCTGGACGCCAGCTTCTATCGCCGGACGTTCATCAATTATGCGGATGACGACGTGTTTCTCAACACCGGCATCAGTTTTCCGATCGCATTCCATAGCGCTCAAATTCGCGGCATCGACGTAAAGCTCGATTTGCCGAATTGGCGTAATCTTTCGGGCTTTTTGAGTTATTCGAATATGATCGGCATTGCGCAACTGCCGATTGCGGGTGGACTGTTTCTCGGTAGTGACGCGGTTGGCGTGCTTGGCACGACGAGCAGCTTTCCCGTTTCCCAAGACCAGCGGAATACGGCGCGGGCCAAGATGCGCTATCAAATTCGTCCGCGCTTCTGGTTGGCGGCTTCGGCCGAATACGGCAGCGGTTTGCCGGTCGAGATTAATGGCGATGCCGACATCAGCGCTTTGGAAGCCCAATATGGGCCGCAGATTCTGAGTCGCGTGAATTTCAACGCAGGGCGCGTGCGGCCGAATTTCTCGCTCGACGTCAGCGCGGGCGCCGATCTCTGGAAGCACGAGAAGGCCGTTCTGCGCCTCGAAGGCGAAGCGGAAAATGTCACGAACAAATTGAATTTGATCAACTTCGCCGGCCTCTTCTCAGGAACCGCGATTGCCACACCGCGCAGCGGCGGTGTACGGTTGCAGTTCGAGTTTTAGGCCCGAACCGTGCTGAGCGGTGCCCCGTCAGGCACGTTGATGGTAAAGCTCGATCACGTTTCCCGCGGGGTCGCGGAATCTCGCAGTTATCTCGCCGGATACGTTTTCGGGGAACGCGCCACAATCTCTGCGACCGCGCGATGATGCGCCGGATCGCGCGAAGGTCCTTCGTAGTCGTGAAGAATCTCCCACCCTGTGAAGAACCCACGCAACTCGCCAGGAGCTGCCCGCTTGCAGCTCGATTCCTCGCCCGCATCCGGCGTATGTACAATTGCCAATACTGCACCGCCGGGACGTACGGCCGCCATTGCTTTTGGAAATAGATCGCGTTGCAGATAATAACCAATCACGACCAGATCGAAGGCTGCCGGCGGGATTGAGAAACTCGCCGCAGTCAGATCGGCCACGGCCGTCTGGAGGTGCAGACCGCGTGCGGCCGAACGCTTGCGGACCAGTTCGATTGCGTGTTCCGATCCGTCGATCGCCGTCACCGTCCAGCCTTTCTGCGCCAGATATATTGCGTTCCGTCCCGCGCCGCAGGCTAAATCGATCGCAGCCCCAGGAGGCAGTCTCGCAGCTGTCTCGACCACCAGAAGGGTAGGCTGGTCTTCTTTCCCGCGCTCGCACGAGCGATACTTCTCGTCCCAACCGGCGATGTCCATCGCTACTTCACGCCCGGTCCTTTCCTATTCGTATCGCAAAGCAACCAGCGGATCGACACGGGCAGCGTGGCGGCCGGGCAGATAGCTGGCCAGCAGAGAACGGGGCAGCAACGTCGCATGGTCATGTTGTCGTCTCCCGGAGAATCAGTTTTTAAGGTATACTCTGTCAAACCGGCGTAGGAATGGACAAGGGAAGAGAGGCTACGAGCAATCGCGGTCCGCTGGCGTGCCGCGAGGCGGTGGCGCAGGGACATTTTATCCGCCTATCCAACTCGGCCCAGTACCCGATTCCCGGAAATTGAATGCGGTTTTGGCCATAGCGCAGATCGCGGTTTCTTTCGCTCTGCTGGGAGCGGCTTCACACGCAAAGAATCTCTGGTTGACAGGAGTGTTCGCGGTTGCATTCGCCTTCGTCATGCAGCTTGGTTTCGGCTTGGCGCATGAGGCGGTACATAGCAAACTGCACGCGCAGGCCTGCTGTGAACGAAGTGCTTGGGATTCTTCTGTTTTCGCTATTTCCCGGCAGCTATCATTTATTTGAAATAGCCCACCTGACCCATCATCGGACGGAATCGTTCCGACGCCGAGTTGGAAGATTACGTTCTGCCCGACGAGATTGCCTGGCGGAAGCGCGTTACTTACTATTTGATTCTGTGCGGATTGTTTTGGTTTTTGACTCCGCTCGCGTTTGTGGCCGCCGCGCTGATTCCTGGCGGGTCCATTCAGATACCCGCGGCGGGAGAGAACGCTGGTCCGTTTTCGAATTACATGCAGTTCCTCAATAGCGTGAATCCGAGGCGAATCCGGCGGGATTTGTTAGTCACTGCCGTGATTTGGACGGTCGCTGCGCTGCTTCTGCACTTCAAGACTCTCCCATCTCGCCGTGTGTTATGCGGCGTTCGCATTTTGCTGGGCGAGCCAGCAGTACATCTATCATGTGCGCACGCCCCGCCATGTGGTTCTCGGAGCGCTGGACCTGCATCTTTGGCGGCCGTTTGAATTGCTTTATTTGCATTTCAACTATCACTTGACGCATCATGTGGCCGCTTGGGTTCCGTGGATCTATCTCCCGAAGATCGCGGCTGAGCGACCGACGCGTGGTTATCTGTCCACATATCTCGAACAGTGGCGTCCACCAGAGCCGCTTGAAAAGGCCTGGCCGCCGTGCTTCCAGCCGTCCGGCGCTCTGCCGTCACGTCACGAAGAAGAGCTAGTCGCGGATACGGAGCCGCATGGGCAGCACACCTGAGCTCCAATACTAGCGGTCCGGGGATCACGCCTTTTTTGGATCGCTGGTTTATTGCTGCCGGCGCGCTGGCACTCGCGCCGTTGTCTTTCCATGTAGAGCGCCGCTTGGACACTGCTGTGCGTCTGGAGGGCAGCGAGGCGGATTATGTTGCCGAGAACTGGCGACGCGTTTCCGTTCTCCCTTTGTCGACCGAGTCGTGCTGGTGATCCAGGGGTTGCCTCCCGCGGACTCGCGAGAAGGAGCGCAAGCATTGACCAAAATCGCGGATGCGCTGAAGGGGCCTGAAGTATCCGCCATCGTGAGCCGCCTCGATTTGCCCGACCCGATTTTTCGAGGAGAGGGAGGCGGCACGTTCGTCCTCATTGGTCTTGCGCCGGCGAACGGCTCCATGGAATCGGTGATCCCCAAAATTCGTGAGCGGGTGCGGATGCTCCAGGATCAGTTCCGGAATCGCTACCCTGCCGCGAAATTGGAATTGACGGGTGAGTTGCCGCTGAATTTCGATCTCCGCAAGGCCAGCTCGGACGACGTGCAAAAGGGAGAGGGTCTGGTCCTTCCGGCCACTCTCGCATTGCTTTTGCTGGCCTTCGCGAGCTTTGTCGCGGCTTTGATTCCGCTGGCGGTTGGTCAACTCGCCATCTCAATGGCTATGGGTATCGTGGCGCTGTTGGCTCTTCGTTGGCACCTATCCATCCTGGTTCAGAATCTGGCGGCAATGCTTGGGCTCAGTCTCGGGATTGACTACGCTCTGCTCATGGTGAGCCGCTTCCGTGAAGCTTTATCGCGCCGGGCACAGTCCCTCGGAAGGCATCGGGAATAGCCGCGCGTCAGGCGGGCCACACTTTGCTGGTCTCAGCGTCGACCGTCGCGATCGGATTTGCGGCGCTCCTGACAGTTCCTATCAGCGAGATTCGTTCCATCGGCGTGGCAGGGTTCGTGGTGGCGGGCGCGAGTGTCTTGCTCGCCAATACTCTGCTTCCGGCGGCGTGCTTGGCATTCTTGGTTCGAGGATCGACGCCGGCGTTCGTCCCATTCGTAAGAAGGTTGAATCCGGACTCTTCCATCCATGCGAGTGATCGATGGAAACGATGGGGCCGTACGATCACTTCACATCCCTGGACCGCACTCGATTCCGCCGGTGTTCCGCTGCTGCTTTTGGCGTCGCAGGCGGCCGGCTAGAAACCGAAGCTACCTAGAGGAGATTGGCTTCCACCGTCGGCGGAATCGGTTCAGGCTCTCCATTCGCTCGACAAAATGGGACGCGCGCGGAATCGTCCAATCGCTTCGGGTAATACTGGAGCTTCCATCAGATTCGATTTCGCAGAGCAGTCGCGGATGGAATGCAGCCGTACACGGCTATCCAATCGATTGGCGAGAGATCCGCGGACTGATCGCGTGTTCTCGCTTCCTGCTCTGACCGAGGGCCATCGTGCATTTCGTTGCCCTCTATCTTACGAGACTCGCAGAAGTCTTCTTAGAGCCGACGGAAGAGCTACTTGCTCGAGGACTCTTGCCTGCGCCTTGGGCAACTCCCGCTAAGAACAGATCCGATGGGTGCGGGAACTTCGGCGATCGCAATGCCCGAATATACTGGCATGCCCGGCGCGAAAATCAGCATCGGCGGTATTCCCGCATTGAATGCCGACTACGAGAGCGCCATCGGAGAACGGCTGCCGTCGGTGATCGAATTGGTAGTTGGAGGAACATTTGTGGCGCTTCTGGCCGGATTCCGGTCGCTGTTTGTGGCCGTGAAAGCAGTTATTTTGAACCTGCTTTCCGTGGGCGCGGCATTCGGCGTTTTGGTTCTGGTGTTTCAGGAGGGACACGGGAGCCATTGGCTGGGAGTCAGGGAGGCAACCGGCGGCGTTTTTCCGATCATCCCGATTCTTGCCTTCGCCATCGTGTTTGGATTGAGCATGGATTATGAAGTGTTTCTGGTCGCGCGAGTTCTGGAAGCGCGGAGAAGCGGCTTGAGCGAAAGCGAGGCAATTTCCGAAGGGCTGGCGAGAACAGCCGGGCTGATTACCAGCGCGGCGGCGATCATGATTGTGGTGTTCGCGGGCTTCACGCTTGGCGACTTTCTGGTCATCAAAATGCTTGGCTTCACGCTGGCGGCAGCAGTGTTGATTGATGCGACGTTGGTACGAATCGTGATCGGCCCGGCGCTGCTCAGTCTGGCGGGCGACTGGAATTGGTGGCCGTGGGGGTTGGCCGGCGTGAATGCCAAGCCGGCGGTGGCCGCGACGAACCAATGAGCGCGCACATTTTATCGACGGCGTCCGCGGCCGGCGTATCGCGCGATCGCATCGAGATTCGCCCTGCGGTTGAAAGCGACAACGCGGGACTGCTGGCGCTTACCCGAAACACGCCGATGGCCGGGACAATTTCACTTCGGATCGACCGCGATCCGGATTTTTTCGCCTTGCTTCGGCTGCGCGGAGAAAGCAGAGTTTTCGTTGCCGTGCGAGCCGGCCAAATCATCGGCTGCATTTCCGCGGCGCTGCGGACCGTGTACATCGCAGGAGTTCCGGAAATCGTGGCTTACGTCGGTGACATGAAAGTGCATCCGGGCTTTTCGGGAACGCGCGTTGCTTTCCGCTTGCTCCAGGCGATCGAGGCCGATGTCAGGCTGGCCGGTATCGATCTCGGCTTCTGCGTCGCCGCGGAAGGCAATCGGCGCGTGATGCCGCTCTTCGAGGGACGGCTCGGCATAACGCGATGGATTCCATTGGGGCGCTTTCTGGTAGATGGACTGGCGCCTTGGCCGTTTGCAGGCCGGTCTCGCGGCTACTCGATTGAGGCCGCGCAAGCTACCGATTTGCCGGCTATCGCCGCGCTTCTCGATCGGTTCCATCGCTCGCGGCAATTCGCGCCGCAACTTTCGCACCAGGAGATCGCGCAGGCGCTTGCCCCTCCGCATGGCAAGCCGTTCCCAAAAACATACGTGGCGCGCAGCGGTGAGCGTATCGTGGCAACCCTCACTCTTTACGATACTGGGGCGGTGAAGCGCAACGTATTTCTGAATGCGCCTGCTTTGCTGAAAGGCGCGTTGGCGGCGCTCCGTGTTGCCGCTGCGCCGTTTCCCGGGCTTCACGTTCCGCGAATGGGGGAAGCGCTTCGGCTTCTCAGCGTGCGCTATGCCGCATGCGAACAGGGACATCAGGTGGCGCTCGAGGCGCTTCTCGCTATAGCTCGCAGGGAGGCGTTTCGCCACCGATTCACACTCTTGACCATCGGATTGCATGAGCGCGATCCGCTGAGGAGCCTGGTCCGGGGGATTCCCAGATTCACGTTCTCATCACTGGCGTTTGCAACCAGCTCGCGAGATCCCGGGCGTCTTGAAAAGCTGGCCGAAGGCATTCCGTTTGAGGACTACGCATTGGTTTGATAGGACACTCAGCAGAACCAGGAGGAAGCACTTTGAATTCTACTGCCGCAGAGGAACGTTCGAGTATCGAACAAGCCTATATATGGGGAGACATATTGGCGCAAGCCGTGACCGGAGAGCTGATTGGAGCGCAGAACTACGAAACCCTCGCAGAGCTTTACGATGAGCCCGGCGAGAAAGCGGAGGCGCTGGAGCATGCGGCGGGCGAGCGGGGCCATGCTGCGAGATTCCGCGCCGCCGGCCGAGATTTGGGTATCGATGTGCTGGTCAATCTGGAGGCCCAATATTGGAAGCGGATTCGTTTGGCTTTTCTGAACCGCGCAAAGGCGGGCGATCTGGTGGGTTGCATTCTCGCGCAGGAAGTGATGCTTGAATCTTTCGCCGTTGCCAGCTATCAAGTGGTTGCGGCGGCGGCTTCCGGCAAACTGGCTTCCACGTTCGGCGCGATTGCCGGCGAAGAGGCGGAGCACATCGCGCACGCTGTCGGAATGTTGCAGGATGAGCGCGGCCGCGATCCGAGCGGCTTCGATGAAAAAGTTCATCAGATGCACGAGGAAGTGATGACGACGCTGGCGGAAATGATCGCGCGAGAGGATCGGGGAGGGCACTGCGGCCTCTGCAAGGGCGAATGCGTAAAGCCCTCGCTTCCGCAAGTGGGCGTGAGCCTCAGCGAAGTTCGGGGAGCTTCCTTGCGGCGATATTTGAAAACTCTGGATGAGATAGGCGTGCCTGGGGAATCAAGCCTGGCCTGGGTGGCCCAACTGCCGGTCTAAAGCCGCGACGCGATGTCCGCCATCGATTTCGCGCTGATCGGCCATCCCGAATCCTGGAGCATCGCGGCTGCTGTGATGGCGGCGCTGCGTGGTCCCGAGCGGCCGCCGATTCCGATGGAAGACCTTCGCGAAATTCTTCCCTGGATTCCCCGCGGCCGCTGTGCCGCGTGGCCGTGCAATCGGAGGAAGGGCACTACGCTCGAGGGCTTTATATCGAGACCTTCATTACACCGGATCGACTGGATGGCCGGTTTCTGCGAGAGAACCTGGCGCGAGTTCGCGAGGCCGCTCAATGTGCGATCCGGGAAGGCGCAAGGATCACCACTCTGGGGGGCTTCAGCTCAATCCTGGTGGAAGGCAAAACCGATCTTCTCCCAAGGCACCCAGGCGTGGCGTTCACGACCGGCAACACTCTGACCGTGGCGCTCATTATTCGGGGGATTGAGCGCGCGGCGATGCTCGCGGAACGAAAACTTTGCGATTCCAGCGTGCTGGTCATCGGGGCGAGCGGCGACGTCGGTTCGGGTTGCGCCCGGTGCCTGGCGCCGAAGGTTAAGCGGCTGCTGCTGTGCGCGCGCAATGCGGATTACTTGCGGCGCTTTGCGTCGGAATTTTCGAATCTGGGAAGCCGCATCGAAGCGGACATCGATTTATTGAGATTGGGAGCGGAGGCCGACGTTGTAGTCGCCGCGGCGAGCGCAACGAATCCGATCGACCTGTTGGGAGCGCTGCCGCCGGGTGCGATCGTCTGCGACGCCGGTTATCCGAAGAATCTTCCTCTGTGCTTCACGCCGCGTGAGGGCGCCATCTTCTTCGGGGGTTTCGGTCAGGCTTCGGCCGGAATACAACTCGATCCCGACCTGCTGGCGACTCTCTATCCCTACGCGGTTCCAAATTCCGCTCACGGTTGTCTGCTCGAGGCCGTGGTTCTCGCTCTCGAGAACCGGTTCGAGCCATTCTCGCGCGGGCGAGGCTTCATCACGCCGGAGCACGTCGACGAAATCTGGCGCGTCGCTCAAAAGCACGGAATCGGGCTTCCTCCGTTGTTCAACGCCGGCGGGCCAGTGGAACACGATATTTCACATGTCAAGCGGCCAAGTTGAATTTCCCGACCTGCTTTTTGGGATGAGTTGGGAAGATCCCGATTCCGATCGGCGCGCATTAGGAATTCAGCCGGGTGAGAGCCTTGTCACCATCGGCTCAGGCGGTTGCAACACGTTCAGTTTGCTGCTCGAAAATCCTGGGCGTCTTTTCGCAGTCGACATCAATCAGTGCCAATCGCATTTGTTAGAGCTAAAGCGCGCCGCAATACGGCACCTGGAGTTCGACGATCTGCACGCATTTCTGGGGCTGAAGGCTTCGAAGAATCGCGTCGAAATGTTTGAGTCGTTGGCGAGCGATCTCAGTGCTCCGGCTCTGGCATATTGGCGTCAACGCCCCGCGGCCATTGCAGGCGGCGTAGTCTATCAGGGCCGTTACGAACGGTTCCTGTGCCATTTCCGCGGCTTACTGCAAATGATTCAGGGGCGAAAGCGAATCGAGGGTGTTTTCGAATGCCAATCACTTCAGGAGCAGCGGGATTACTTCCATCGTGTATGGAACACGGCGCAATGGCGAATGCTGTTTCGTTTACTGTTTAACAAGCGAGTGCTTGCGCGGCGAGGGCTTTCGGCGGATTACTTTCGATTCGACGATGGCGCTTCGTCTTTTGCGGACAGTTTTTTCGCACGCGCGAAACGAGGGCTGTGTGAGATTCCCATCGGGACAAACTATTTTGTCGCTCAATATTTGCTTGGGCGTTATGTGCGAGCGGATGCGGTGCCGGCTTTCCTGCGGAAAGAACATTTAGGCGCCATACGCGAGCGCTTGGATCGTATCGAGATCGTCACCGGAGATCTGAAGATCTGGCTGGCAGGACGCGCGAAGGCCTCCGTCGATGCCTTTAGTCTTTCCAACATTTGCGAGCTGATGAGCCATGGGGAAACCGCGCGCACTTTTGAACAGGTGGCGCGAACGGCGCGGCCGAGGGCCAGGATCTGCTTCCGGAATCTTATGATTCTGCGGGCGCTACCGGAAAGTCTCAGGGCGAAGATTCAGCTTCAGGAAGAGATGAGCCGTCAGCTTCTGGAGCAGGATCGTTCATTCGTTTACTCGCGCGTGCAGGCGTATGTTATTGAGGGTTAAGCATCCTCGCGACAGATGGGAGTATCGCCTTACTCGTAACGTAACGAGACCGCGGGATCTATTTTGGCGGCGCGATAGGATGGCTGCCAACACGCGATGAGCGCCGGGAGCGCGAGAACTGCGACCGCAACACTCAGTGAGATGGGATCGGCGGGCGAGATTTCAAACAGCAGACCGCGTGCAAGGCGTGTGAGCGCAAATGAGCCGGCGAGACCGGCAGCGGTGCCCGCGGCAGTCCAGGTTGCGGCGTGCTTCAGAATCAGGAACACAACATCGCGCGGGGTTGCGCCGATGGCGACGCGGACGCCGATCTCGCGGGTCTGTTGTCCGACCAGGAAGGCCATCACGCCATATAAGCCGATGGCGGCGAGCGAGACGCCGAAAACTGCAAACAGGCTCACGAGAACGGTCAGAAATCGCGGTCTTTCGCTCTGCTCATGCAGGCGATCCTGCATGGTCTCAATGGTTACGGGGAGGCTCGGATCTACGTCGGCGACTTCGGCGCGAATCCAGGATGCCAGTGCCGCGGTTGAGAGCGAGCCGCGGAACAGCGCGACACCTCGGTAGCCGAGCAGCATGTCTCCCTGGTCCGGCGCGAGCTTTCGAACGCGGTAGTATTCGGGATCCGCGGCATTGGTGAGGCCATTGTTCTTCACATCCGCGACAATACCCACAACCGCCAGCGGAGAACTTCCCGCGCTGAGAATGATTCGCTGGCCCAGCGGATTGTTATTTCCAAACATTCGCCGCGCGAGTTTTGCGCTGAGAATAACTGAGTTTTGCGAGGCCGTGCGGTCCTGTTCATTGAAGGCACGTCCCGCCAAGATGCGAATCTGAAGCACGCGGAAATAATCCGGCGTGATCTGTCGAAAATCAACCATGCCGCCTTCGCTGGGCAGCGGGGGCTGGCCGACGATCGCCATATTCGAGAAGGGGCGTGAATGCACCCATCCGCCCGGCGGGATCGAATCGCTGAGAGCGAATGCCGTCACGCCAGGAATTTGCTCGAGCTTGGCTTCGAGCCGGTTGTAAATGCTCGTCAGCTTTTCAGGCGTGCTATAGCGATGATGGTTCAGTTCGAATGACGCGGTTACGGTACGAGAAGGATCAAGGCCCACGGATTGACGCTCCAGTTTCCAGAGACTTCGAACGAAGAGCGAGGCGCCGGTCAGCAGGATAAGAGATATCGCGATCTGAGAAGCGATGAGCAGATGGCGGAGAAGACCTCGGGCCGGTCCGACTGCGTGCCAGCCGGTGAGCGCTTCGGGCTTGGGACGCTCGAGCGCCGGGATCAGCCCGAATAGGATTGCAGATAAAATGCACGTGGCGAGAGCAAAGAGCAATACGCGAGGGTCGAGAGTAGTTTGGTTCAGACTCAAGAGGCTCTCCGCTCCAACAGCTACAAGCATGCGGAGAAGCATCCAGGCGAACGCGCCGCCGGCAAGACCCCCGCACAATGCCAGCAGGAGGCTTTCCGTGAGAGTTTGCCGCATCAGGCGCGAGCGCCGCGCACCGAGAGCTGCCCGCATAGCCAATTCGCGCTGTCGTCCTGCGGCGCGAGCTAACAGCAGATTCGCCACATTTGCGCACGCAATCAGCAGAAGCGCAATCACCGCTCCGAATAACATCCATGAGGCGAGGCGCACATCATAGAACTGCCGGTCGCGCAACGAGCGCACCATGAGATGAACCTCTTTGCGTAAAGACGGAGGGACACTCGCCTGGGTGGCTCGGAAGAAGGGCTGCAGTTCCTCCCGCGCTTGTGCAAGCGAGATGACGTCTTTTAATCTCGCAAAGGTCCGCAAGAATCGGCCCGTGCCGCGGCGCTGCTCGGTTTCATTCAGTTGCTGGGCTAGAAGAACGTCGGCGGCGCCCAGCGTCGGCAGCTCGAAGGTTTTCGGAAGCACGCCGATGATTCGGGTTGGTTGGTCGTCGAGGTTGACGGTTTGATTTAGCGCTGCGGGATTCGCGCCAAAGCGGGATTTCCATAAGCCATATGAGATAAGCGCGACACGCGGCGCATTCGGCAGATCGTCACGTCGCGTGAAGTCATGGCCGAGCATGGGCCTTACGCGGAGCGTCGAGAGAAAATTGGCTTCAACGGGGGTACACCTCACGCGCATCGGCTGGCGATCACCAAGGTCCGAATCGAGCCACGGCGACATTGAAGTTACGGCTTTGAAAGGTGGGAGCCGGGAGCGCCAGTCTACATAGCCGCTGCCGAGCATGAACTCGTTATCGTCGATCGGACCGGTAATGCCAAAAGAAACCAGGCGATCCGCATCGGGGTAGGGAAGGCTGCGAAATAGAAGGCGGTCGACGACGCTGAACACGGCGGTGGTTGCGCCAATGCCGATCGCCAGGGTCAAAACGGCGATTGCCGTGAACAGCGGAGAGTGGCGAAAACCTCGAAGAGCGAACTGGATATCCTGCAGAACTGTTTCGGTCCAGTGGAAGGCGGCATTCATTCTGCCAATAGAGTAGCATTCTACATAGGAGCTTTGCGCAGGCGCTCACGTAATCGGGTGGTGTGCAGGCGATGGCATTTTAGACAAAGGGTACGCATGTTCGAGATGTCGCATTCTCCGCCGCCCTCGATGACGGGTACGATGTGATCGGCATCCCAGAGGCTCTTACGGCCTTGCAGGCGCCACTCTGCCGCGGCGCGCAGGCGAGCGGCGCCGCGCAAGCGTTTGATGTGATTCATTTGGGCCACGCAATCCACACCACAGAGGGCGCATATTCCGCGATCCCGCTCGAACACTCTTTCGCGAAGGTGGCCTGGATCGCTGCGCAGCTTCCATTCCTCGACGCACCAGTTCGAGCAAAATGTAAGCCGGCCGGGCGGCACTTCCAGATTGCACCATCGGCAGAGGCAGCGACCGTTGGGACCTTTGGCGAGGGTGTCACGTTCCACCCGGCCGCCGCGCATCGCGCGCAGTCTGCTCATGGAAACAGGATACAGGTGAAATGTTTGGATGCACGATTAAGTCCGCGGGCGGCTGCGGAAGATGAGAATTGCCGCTGCATTGCTGATCAATACCGTACCGCCGATTTTGGCTGCGTAGCTCGCACGGCTGGACACGTCGATGATGGGATAGACGGCGATGAGTACCGCGACGAGACTGGAAGCGAATCCGGCCGCCGATACGAGTTTCAGCCAGGCGGGCAAGCCACAGCGCAGCTTTCTGGCTCCGAACAGCGGCAGGGCAAAGAGAGCCACGTAAGCGATTCCATAGTGGGCTGTTGAAGCATTCTGTAACAACTGCATGGCTTCCTGTTCGTGCACACCGAGCATGCTCAGGATCACGAGGACCATAGCGAGTGCGCCCACAAACAGAATGGAATTCACCGGAGTTTTCCAGCGCGGGTGAAGAGCGGTGAACCAGTTTGGCAAGAGGTGATCCCATCCGGCGGCCATGGGAAGGCGGGTCAAGCCGGTGAAGATCAGGCTGGCTGCGGCGACTGCGCGGCCCAGAAGCAGGAAGATCGCGAACGGCGCGATCCATGCGCCAAAGCCCGTTGTGCCGAAAGCGATGCGAAAGGTCTGGGGAATGGGCCCTATCAGGTTAATGGGGCGATTGCTGACGAAGGCCAGCACCGAGCTTGTTCCGAAGATGAACATCAGCGCGATCACGGGCGCCGAAATCACCACGGATTGACCGATGGTTCGCGCGGCACTGCGGCACTCTCCGGCCATGATGGCGACGTATTCGAATCCGCTCAGCGCTCCGATGGTCATTTGGCCAAAGACAGCCAGGCTGAACCAACTGGCCGCGGGCATCTTCCATGGGATGGCGGTGTAGGTTATGCGCGCGCCGCTGATCAGGGGCCATAAAGGCAAGAGCAGAAGGACTGCGTAGGCTAACAGGATCATGGCGCTGCCCGCGTTGTGCAGCCATTTGCCGAGGCCCAAACCGCGAATGGCGACAAGCGAAATTGCGGCGACGACCAGCGCGATCAGCAGTGAAGTTGCCCCTCTGCTGGCCGGCAGCCATTCGGCGCGAGCACCGACAAGATACGAAAGGTCGGTTGGAATGACGAACAGAATGGATGCAACACACACGATGGCATAAGCCCACAAATTCCAGGCGATGAGGAAGCCGAAGAATTCACCGAAGCCAATTTTTGCCCATTGATAGAGGCCGCCTTCGAGGGGCATCTCGCGATTGAGATAGATGACGACGGCAGCCAACGGCAGATAGTAGAGCAGCATGGCGGCGAGCCAGAAGGCAACGTGCGCTTGGCCTAATTTCGCCGCGACGCCCACCCAAGCGGAGCCGACGACGCAGAGTATTTGGGCAAGCACCAGATCGCGCAGGCCGAGCGACCGAAGCAATCCGTGACTAGTTGCCGGGTCAGGTTGGGTCGAGACTTTGGCGGCGCTCGCCAAGATCAGAACATGATGTCACATACGCGATGACCGCACCCCGAGGACTTAGCTGAGGATAATCAGCGCTGTTTTGACGGGGCAATCTCGATGACCTCATCGAAGCTCGTCCCGTAGGTTGTCTTCGGATCAGGAGGATCAGATCGTAGACGAAACCCTCATCATCGACGGTGATTACTCTCACAACTTCGCTGCTGGCATCAGACCATTTCACTTCGACGTTTGGTCGAGATTACACTGTAGGATCTGTCGAAGTTGAGAGCTTGTCATGTCTCACCGGGCTACTTGACTACCACCTACACCGCAATCTCTTGATTCACGATGCACAGCGGACTCTCGTGGCCTCGCGCTGTTACGCGCTCTACTGCAGTGATTCGTCCATCCACCACCAGCAAGGCTTCGTCGAAATTGTTCACAGTCGGGCAGACGTGCCGCGGAATCAGGTAAAGTTGATCGCCAATGGCAGGCAGGTCGTGGCTTGCCGCACCTTCGATAGGCAGGTGTTCTTCGCTGGGTTTTAACGGGCGCAAATCGGGATGCCCAATCACCGAGCATGTCGGGACGCCGGCGTCAGCCGAAACGCTTTTGTGACCCGCATCGCAGGTGACGGATTCAGCCGTGGGATGGCTTACCACCGTTGAAAGAACCACAGCGGCGGGCGCGTAGCTGTATTCGGAGAGTTGCTCGAGACTGGTCGTGTCGTTATAAACAACGGTTCCAGGCGAGGCGCGATGCACGAAAGACGCATTGCGAAAACCGGGATAAGATACCGCGAAAGGCGCGGCGGGGGTCCCCGAAGTAATCGCTTCGTCCACTTTCACGTTTGCCGCCTGAAGCGCATCAATGATCCGCAGCAGCCTGTCGTAGCCCTCGTGCGCGCGAGCTTCGCGTTCGGCGGGCGCGACTCCGGACATCTGACCGTCGTAATAATGAACTCCGCGGAATTGCTTGCCGACTTCCCGCGCGAGCTTCACGATATCGCCACTCCGATCCTGGCTGATTCCGGTACGATTCATGCCGGGATTGACATCGATGAAGATTCCGATGTCCGTTCCACGCCAGATGGCGGCCTGTTCGCCCGTTTCGATTAAGACCGAGAT
Organism: uncultured Acidobacteriaceae bacterium; assembly: GCA_963808405.1. Classification (GTDB taxonomy): domain Bacteria; phylum Acidobacteriota; class Terriglobia; order Bryobacterales; family Bryobacteraceae; genus Bog-105. The sequence goes on from CAWEFG010000002.1 coordinate 440,794, forward strand.
ACGCGCGCGAGGAAACTGTTCCGCAATCTCGCGGGTACGGCGCGCATTCGCGCCCATCACGGAATACGCGAGCAATACGTCGGCAGCGCCCGCCTCGCATGCGGTCAGGAGCTCGAGCGTTGTGGAGCATTTGAAGTGCCGAATCTCATGATCGATTAACCGCCGAAGAATGGCGCCGATTTTCGCAGTCTTGATGTGAGGACGCCAGCGATTGGGATCATCGCCCAACATCGCGAGAGTGGTCTCGATGTTCGCATCCACCAATTGCGGGTAGATCAGTAGTGCCGGAGTGATGATGCGGTCGGCATTCCGGACCGCATACGCATCGAGCTGAAAATCCATCCTGGTCTATTCCGGCTTTCGCTTACGCGGGCGGCGCGATTGGCTGGTTCCGGCGGGTCGTTTGCGCGGCGCAGCTTTTTTCGGTTTGGCGGGCGGCGGATTCGGCTCGAAAATAGTCGGCTGGCCTTCCACAATAGGCTGCGGCTCGTCCTCTTCTTCCATCACCGCTTCCTGAGCAGGTTCGGGCAAAGCGGGAGGATAGAACTCCGCGCCCAAGTGGACAATCAATCCCCGCTCTTCGTCCGGCTCGGTGCGAACGACGGTCTTGTCCTGGGCGTAATTCAGAAACTCGGAGAAACGTTGAAAGCCGAATCGCGCGAGGTTGAAGTCGGGGTGCTCGCTTTGCATCCACTGCTCCAACTCTTCCGTGCTTGCGCCGCTCTCCTCCAGTTCCATGCGATGCGTTTCCAGCACGTCGCGCAATGGCGGCAACGCCTCTTCAGGTTTCGGCGCCGCTTTCTCGGGCGTGTGACCTCCGCGGCGCTCGATGACATAACGGCCGCCTGAGCCGCTGACGTTGACGAACTCCGATTTCTTTAGCTTTTCGACGAAATCGGAGAAACTGCCGGCGCCGTATGCGCGCTCGCTGAAAGCTGGATCGAGTTGAAGCATGGTGCTCTTTAGCAGGCCGAGCTGCGGCTGCACGGCGCGGCGCTCCAGCACCTGCAGCGCGCGTTCGACAAGCGGCATGGATTGAGAAAGCTCCAAGGGAGGCGGCCGCTGACCCCGGTCCCGCTTGTCCTTGCGTTCAGGACGCTCGCCTCGCTCGCCACGGTCGCCGCGGTCACCGCGGTCGCGCCGGTCGGGCATGGGCTGCGGAATAATACGGTCGCCATCTTCAAGCAGGGACTCGTAGCTCACAAACTCATGGCAGTTCTGCTGCAGAATCGTGCTTGTGAAGGCCTTTCCGCCAACCACGAATACGGTCTTCCCATATTCCTTGAGCTTGTTGACCAGCGGAATAAAATCGCTGTCGCCGCTGACGATGGCGAAGGCGTTCACGTGCGCGTGAGTGAAGGCCATCTCAAGCGCATCGAGCGCCAAGTTGATATCGGCCCCATTCTTGTCCCCACGCGGCGAAGGGATGCGCTGCACCATCTGCACCGCATTTTCAGCCATTTGCCGGGTCGCTCCTTCCTGGCGGCCCCAATTCGCATAAGCGAATTTCGCGACGATGTCGCCGCGCTCTTTCAGCGCGCTCAACGCGAGCGCGACGTCGAATTCACGCCGAAGCGTCGATTTCACGCCAATTTCGATATTGTCGTAGTCGACGAACACGGCGATGTTCAGTCTGTCTTGCATTAATTTCCTTTTCTGTCCGGCGCTTTGTTCTGAGACGAAGTGAAGCGACACGGATCTGTTTTTGCCGAGACTATGCTCAGGCTACCTGTTTCACTGAATCGCGAATGAAATGAATGATCTTTTCAAGCGAAGCGCCGGGCTGAAACACTTCAGCGACGCCAAGCTTTTTAAGCTCCACCGCGTCTTCGTCGGGAATGATTCCACCCACGACGACGAGAACATCGGTCATTTCTTTTTCGCGCAGCAACTCCATAATGCGCGGCACGATAGCATTGTGCGCGCCCGACAGAATGGATAACCCAATTACTTGGACATCTTCCTGCAGAGCTGCGTTTACGATCATTTCCGGGGTTTGCCGGAGACCCGTATAGATAACTTCCATGCCGCCGTCGCGCAAAGCGCGTGCTATCACCTTCGCGCCGCGGTCGTGTCCATCGAGGCCAGGCTTGGCCACGAGCACACGGATTGGAATGCTCATACCTACACTGTCCAGATTATAGAACGTGCGTCTACACTCAATAGGAGCAACCACATGAGCGAGCAAAGGTTTAACGAGCCGCGAATAGCTCTCAATCGCATTTACACGCGAACCGGCGACGCGGGGCAGACGCATCTGGCGGGCGGGCAGCGCGTTTCAAAGGACGATTTGCGAATCGACTGCTATGGCACCGTCGACGAGTTGAACGCGTTTGTTGGGGCGGCGCGCGCGACGGCGGAAGATTTGTCAAAAAGCGTAGAGCCGCTTTGTGAATTCGCCGCTACCTTGAAGCGGGTGCAGCATGAGCTGTTCAATCTTGGCTCGATTCTGGCGACATTGCCCGGGGACGTTCATCCGAAACAGGCTCGCATCACTATCGCCGATGTCGAGCAGTTGGAACATGACATCGATCGCCGCAACGAAGAGTTACATCCATTGCGCTCCTTCGTGCTGCCGGGCGGAACACAGTTGGATGCGGAGCTGCACATCTGCCGAACCGTTTGTCGAAGAGCGGAGCGCTTGCTGGTCGGCTTAATCAGAGAGCAGAGCGTGCCTGCTGAGGCATTGCAGTATTTGAATCGCCTGAGCGATGCCCTTTTCGTGTGGAGCCGATGGGTGAACCACGTGGCCGGCGCGCCAGAGACACTGTGGGAGCCCAACGCGTCGGCGAGTGCCGGCGAGGATCGCTGAAGCGGCTTAATACCGATGGAATCGAGAGAAAAAGCGGCTACGGGATCCGCCGATCACGGAGCGGCACTCACGGCCAGCTTTCTCGGGTGGACACTCGATGCGTTCGATTTCTTTCTCGTTGCTTTTTGCCTGATTCCCATTCGCAACGAGTTCAAACAGGATGACACGGCAATCGCGCTTTCGATCGGGCTGACTCTGGCATTTCGGCCCGTCGGCGCTTTCCTGTTTGGCCTGCTCGCCGATCGCTATGGCCGGCGCTTGCCGCTGATGCTCGATTTGGTGTTCTACTCGGTAATCGAGGTAGCGACAGGCTTTGCTCCGAACTTCACAACTTTCCTGGTGCTCCGCGCACTTTTCGGCATCGGCATGGGAGGCGAATGGGGCGTGGGCGCGTCGCTCGCGATGGAGAAGGTTCCAGCGAAATGGCGTGGCGTGTTGTCGGGCCTTTTGCAGCAGGGATACGCGCTAGGTTATCTGCTTGCGGCGCTCTGTCGTTTCTTCCTGCTCGACCGGTTTGGATGGCGACCTCTATTTTTTCTCGGCGGGTTACCGGCCTTGCTCGTGCTGCTAGTTCGCTTCCGCGTGAAAGAATCCGCAGTCTGGCAGGAATCGAAGCAGGAAACCTGGAGCGCTCTCGGGGCCAGTATTATCAGCCATTGGAAACTGTTCCTTTATCTAACGCTGCTGATGACGGGCATGAATCTTTCCTCGCACGGTACGCAAGACATGTATCCGACGTTCCTGCAACGCTACTGGCATTTCACCGGCAACAAAAGCGCGGTGATTTCCGCGATCTCGATGCTGGGCGCGCTCAGCGGCGGCATTGCCGTGGGGTTTCTATCGGATCGAATCGGACGGAGGCGCGCCATCATCGGGTCGCTCGTCATCGGCATTGTGTTAACGCCGCTTTGGGCCTACGCTCCTCAGATTTGGCTGCTCATTCTCAGCGCCTTTCTCCTGCAGTTCTGCGTGCAAGGCGCGTGGGGCGTTATCCCTGCGCATCTGAGCGAGCTTTCGCCGAATGAAGTACGCGGATTCATGCCCGGCTTCTCCTATCAATGCGGCGTGTTACTGGCGGGCTGGATCGGGGCAGTAGAAACGGTCTTCGCCAAACATGCCAGCTATGCGACTGCCATGGCCGCCACCGCCGCAACGGTTTTCGCCCTCACGGCGATTATTGCCGCATTTGGACATGAGAAGAAGGGCATCGAGTTCCGGGTCCAAACTAGGTAGAATCCCAGAGCGAAGTGATAGACTGTGTTCGCTTGAAGACTCTTCTCTTAACCACTTCTTCCATCACGTTTTCGCCCTTCGGGCCCCATGAGCGGGTCGGAAGATGAGCGTTCATCTTGTCAACCCGAGTGACATCTCGTTTGGTACCGCGGTAATTACGCCGCGCTGGCTGTATGTTTTGGCAGCGGCAACCCCTCAGTCCTTCGGCGTTCCTCAAATCTGCGATGAGACGCTGGAGCAGCTCGATCCTGCGCGCGTTCAGGCCGGCGACATAGTCGGGATCGGTATTCACACGGGCAATGCTTTGCGGGGTTACCAGATCGGCAGAATGGTGCGGGAGCGAGGCGCCTGGGTGGTTTTCGGCGGAATACATGCGACGTTATATCCGGACGAAGCCCTCACCCTGGGCAGCGCTCACTCTGTTGTCAAAGGGGATGGCGATGTGGTCTGGGCGGAAGCATTGACCGATTGCATCAACGGCGCGCCTGCCGAGATATACGAAGGCGGAAGAATCGAACCGGATCGATTTCTGGCAGCGCGTTGGGACTTGCTTCCAGAGAACAGCTATATGTGGGCTTCGGTCCAGACTGTTCGCGGATGCGCCAAGCATTGTTCGTTTTGCTCGGTGTGGCGAACGGACGGTCAACGCCCCAGGCAACGCGCTTCTGAGCGTGTGGTCGAAGAAGTTGTTGAGCTGCGCCGCAAGGGCTTTCGATTTATCGCTCTGGCCGACGACAACTTTTACCCAGTGACTTTGACCGATTTGAGATTGGCCGAGCGGCAGAAGAACGAGCACAAGCTCCATGAATTGCGTTCGATTCGTGACGAAAGATTCGAGTTAATGGCGCGCTTGGCTGAGCTTCCCGATGACCTGGTTTTCTACACGCAGATCACGATGGAGGCTGCCGAAGATCCGGAATTTCTGGAGGCTATGCGCAAGGCTCGAATTAAAGGCGCATTGGTAGGAGTGGAGGCCGTTACCGCGGAAGGACTAAAAGCGGTTTATAAGGATTTTAATTGCTCCGGTGAAAATCTGGTTCGACGACTGCAAACTTTCCGTGAGCACGGGGTACATGTTCTAGGCTCGTTTATCTTCGGATTGCCGACTGACCGGCCGAACACATTCGAGGCCACAGCCACACTTGCGCAAGAGGCTGGTATTACCTTTGCGCAATTTGTCATGCTTACGCCGTTTCCGGGAACGGTAGATTTTCAGCGCTGGGAAAAAGCGCCGGAAAACCAAAACGCGAATGTCAATGGCATTCCTTTGACGCGATACTGGCTGATTCCCGCCGCACTGAGGCCTAAGATGTTCACGCCGCATCCCTCCATGAGCTCGGACGAGATTCGGGAACGGACACAAGGCGTTTGGAACAGCTTTTATAGTTTGGATTCCATCTGGAAACGTTCCCGCTGCGTGTCGTCGATTCGGGCGCGGTTGGCGTTCCTATTCGTGTCCAAGCTCTATCGTCAGATGTATGCGAGCACGGGAATCGCGACGGACAGCGCGCGTCAGAGCCGGGCGCGTTTTTGGGCGCGTTTGTTAGCGAAACCTTGCCGGAGACTATTTCAGGCAAGACCGATGCCCACCCTCGAAGTTCCGGAATCGGCTCGGCGAGCGCGCGGCATTCAAACGGGTGAGAGCGCATTCGCGAATGCCGGCGATCCTGGATCGGCGTTTAAGGTCCTGGAGTAGAGCGCGGGAGCGGAGCAAGTTGTCGATCGAAAACGCTGAAACAATACGGTCGCCGCGGCGAGGCAACTCCGAGCTGGACGCGTTAGCCGAGGTTTCCGCGCGAGTTGGCCGCAACCCGCTGTTGGTGCAAGCCGGTACGGGCAATACCTCGATCAAAACGGGCGGCGTGCTGTGGATTAAAGCATCCGGCACATGGCTTGCACAGGCGGAGAGCAACGACATATTTGTACCCGTAGATCTTGCCAAGATGCGAAGGTGCATCGAGACAGGAACGCGATACATTCCCGGCCACGACAGCTCATCGGGCGTCAGGCTGGCGCCTTCCATCGAAACAGCCATGCACGCCATCTTGCCGCATCGCGTGGTCATTCATGTGCATTCAGTCAACACGATTGCCTGGGCGGTACGGCGCGACGGACCGGATTGTTTAGCCAAACGCCTGAAGGGCCTGCCATGGAAATGGATTCCGTACGTGCCTTCGGGGTTACCGCTCGCGCGGGAAATCCAAGGCGTGCTGCGCTGGTCCCCAGACGTTCTGATTCTCGCTAATCACGGGTTAGTGGTCGGTGGGGAAGATTGTGCGAGTGCCGAAGCGCTCGTTGAGGAAATTGAGAACCGTCTTATGACGTTCCAGCGAACGGTACCTGAGCCTCAGCACGCTCAATTGGAACAGATAGCCAAGAGGTCGTCCTGGCGTGTGCCGGATCTTCAGGCAGTGCATGGGTTGGGCACGGACCCGACATCGCGCGCGATCCTGCTCGGAGGCACCCTTTATCCGTGTCAACAAATGTTTTTGGGTCCAAGCGCGGCAGTTTTGCCGTTGCAGGGAAGTGCTTCCGATGCCGCGCATCGTTACAAATCGATGCATGGAATGCCTGCGCCGTTCCTTCTCGTCGAGGGCAAAGGAGTGCTGGTTGCGAAGGCGATCACGTTGGCGCAAACGCAAGTGCTGTTCTGCCTTTCGCAAGTTGTACAACGGCTCGACGCTCGGGCGCCGATACGATATCTTTCCCATTCCGAGATTGCGGGCCTTTCCTCCGGGCACGGAAATCAGTATCGGCGGCGCGTGGAGCGCTCAGGAGCGGATGTCGACCATGTGATTCACCGGGCCATGGCCACGGCCTAACTTGGGCGCCTGTTCAATCGCGGACTGGATATAGAGTTTGGCGTGCTGAACAGCCGTCTCGAGGCTGTATCCGAGCGCCAACCCGGCCGTGATTGCGGCTGAATACGTACAGCCGGTACCATGCGTGTGCTGCGTATTCACTCGCGTGCTGGAGAAACGCTTGATGCCGGTAGAATCGAGCAGGATGTCGGTCGGTTCTCCGCTGCCGTGGCCCCCTTTGATAAGCGCGGCTTGGCAGCCGAGGTCGCAGAGGCGGCGCGCGGCTTCGATCATGTCTTCTTGAGAGTGAATGGCCGTGCCGGTAAGCGATTCGGCTTCGGGAATGTTAGGCGTGACGAGGAATGCGTGAGGGAAGAGTTTTTCTTTCAGCGCCTGTTGCGCGTCGGGTGCGAGGAGCCGCGCGCCGTGCTTGCTGAAAATGACGGGATCGACGACAAGCGGAAAAGTGAAGGAACTTGCTAGCCCTGCCACCGCGTTGACGATTTCAGGCGTGCCGAGCGCTCCGGTTTTTGCCGCGTTTGGGGGTATGTCGGCTAGAACTGCTTCGATCTGCTCCCGCACTAAGTCGGGCGCCAGTGTTTCTACTCGCGAGACGCTGCGCGTGTTCTGAACGGTTATGAGCGTGATTGCTGCTTCGCCGTAGATCCCAAACTGATGAAAGGTCTTGAGATCGGCCTGGATGCCTGCGCCGCCGCTTGGATCGGAGCCCGCAATGGTGAGCGCCACCGCTGCCATGCTCCAACGGTAGCGCTATTGAAATGTTTGACTCGTTGTAGTCGATCCGATAATGTTTGTCAAAGTTACGGTCACGGACCCGATCTGGGTTACGTCGCCGTTTACCGGGAAACTCGCCTGCAATGCAAATGCACCGCCGAGATCCGGAGGGCCGAAGAAATACTGATGGAAGTTCGAAGTTGCGTTTACCGGAAGCGTGGCGATCGCTTTTCCCGTTGTGTCATAGAACGTGAACGATAGTTGCCCAACACTGTACGTGTTGTCATAGCCATTTAACGTCACAACAACATTCGGCGCCTGGCGCACGGCGGTGGTAGACGCAATCTGCACGGCGGCCGGTGCGATCAGTATAGTTCCGATGGTGCTCTGCTGACCAAGGTAGGTCAGAGTGAAAGTAATGGTTCCGGCAGTGGTTCCGGTTTGCAACGTGAACTGCGATTGATTCGTTGGAGTGTAGGTTCCAATCGGTGAGCCTTGAGCGAAAGCAACCTGGAACTCAGAGGTATTGACGGGCGAGATGAAGGTCACGGCTGGGTCGTTAGTAACTCCGGTTACCGACGGCGCGAATGCCATAGCTAACGTGACGATGGATGATGTTGGGGCGGGGCCAGTCAGTTGTAATCCGATGTGCAGCTGCTGCTGACTTGTAAAGTTTTGACTGCTGCACGGGGACGCGCCGCATAGCAGATAGATCCCGGGAAGTGCAGACCCAGTAGAACCAATGGGCGTTGCCGCCAGCGAGAACTGTCGTGTCCCGACCGAGAGTAGGCCAGTGGACGTACCGGGCGCCGACCCCGAAAACGTGATTTGAAACGTAATGAATTGACCCGGCTGAATGCTAGCTGGAATGGCGGGGGCGCCCGATGACGCAAAGCCAGCGCCCGAAATCGTTAAATTGGGGACGGTCACCGCATTTATAGTCGTTTGTGGGTTGCTGACTGTGAAGGTAAGTGTAGGCGTAGTGAACCTGATCGGCGTTGGTGGTTGCGCTGTTAGCCTGATGCCGGTTTGGTCAACATAGGAAATGACCAGCGAGCCGATGTCGCCGGACACGCTGGACGACCCCGCTCCGGTTAACGGATAAGAATCGGCGCCGATAACCAACGTTGCCTCCTGAATGTTGAGCACGGCGCCGGGCGCGAACGTCACCGTAAAGTTAGCCGATGAATTCGGCGCCAGCGTGCTGGGCAGCGTAGATGTGTCCAATGCGAAAGGCGTCGTGTTGCCGATGGCAGTGGCAAGCGACACCAGGGTCTGCACGTTCAAGGAAACCGCCGAATCGTTCGTGAGAGTGAAAGTTATTTTGGATGTGGCCGTAGTGGGGACTTGGTCGCCAAAGTCCAGGGGATGGGCAGTGTTGTTGGGTTGAATCGGACTCCCGGTGCATTGCGATGCAATGTTGTTGCTGCACGTGAGCACAAGCTGAGGAGCCGTTCCAGTTCCTTGGAGAGTGGCCACATTCATGATGGTGCTGCTGTTGTTCACCACAGCTTGCAAGTACCCGGTGGTAGCCCCTTCAGAGATCGGAGCGAAGTTCAATGCAAATAGCGTCCAGGCTTGCGGTGCAAGCGTCGTAGATTTTGCCGGAAACGTCAGATTGAAATTCGGATTCGCGATTGGGTTCGGTGGGGCTGTATTAAGGGAGATAGGGCCAACAGTGATGGCGACCGCAGATATATTCACTACTCGTATGTTGATGCCCGTCGAACCACCCACCGGGGTCAGCGGGAACTGATAGGACGACGAGAGTGCCGGAAGCGTGCTGCTGGCCGCGGCACCATTACTGTTGTCGACCAGGAAGTTCAAACTCTGAGCGCGGAGAGGCGCGCAACATAGCAGAATCAACAGGAGGGTTTTCATTTTTCAGGCCCCTGGGCCACCGGAAGGGCAGGCAATTCGGACAGCGTCAACACGTCGCCGGTCAGGTGCAGTGCCCAATGCTGCTTGGAACTTGCTGAAGACACGTGAACCCAATCCGAAGACATTCGCTCGAACGTGAGGTCGTTCGCTGAAAGCGGGATCATGCGGACACTTCCATCCGCGCTTTGTATTTCGAGCCCTTGCTGGTCGTGAGATATGACAAATGAATGTTGCTGAAACGCCGGTCCTTTGATGCCAGGCACCGAATCCAGCGAGATCAGCTCACCAGTTTCGAGCGAGACCGTGGCCTCGCAGACATCCCCGCTGGGTCCGGTTATGAGCAGCTTGGCGATGTTCGCGCTTGCCTTTCGAACGGAGCTCACAACGCCCGAAGAATCGATTCCGTGGGCCTCGATAAGGATGAAAGATTTGCCGCTCCAACGGACCAGGGCGTGCTGGCCCGGTAACCACGCTATTGCCGTTGTTAGAGCGCCATCTACATTGAGCAGCGCTGACGTTTCACCGGAATCGTATGCGCTGATGATCGATCCGTCTACGGCCACGAGTTGAATATGTCCGGCTTTAGCGATGAGTCCGCCCGAATCGGAAAAGCTGATTGCATCGGAAGCAGGACTGACTTGTTCCCCAACAGCAAAGTTCGCCTCCAGACCATAGATCTGTCGAACGGTCCCGTCCGCATATCTTGCAATACCCGGTTTAGGTGCCTTGGGTTGCGCCTCCAGGCCCGCGGCTAAGAAAAGGGGCAGAAATAAAGAGACGATCGTCTGAAGCTTCATATTCAGCTATGCCTGTCGAGACGGAGTGTTACTACTGCCCGACGCTGACGCTTGGGGTACCGATGGAAAGCGTCGAAGCCGGCGTAGTTGAGTTGCCCTTTTTCCCGCCCATTGCCATCGCAATCCCCACACCCGCTCCAGCCGCGATGGCGACGATAATGATCCACTTCTTAGCGCTGTGAGTACTGATATCCGGAGAGCCGCCAGTGACCGTTACAGCGGGTGGCGCACTGGGCGCCTGAGGATTGGGGCTTGCGCTGGGTTGCGTGTCGCGGAATTTCGCCGGAGCGTCCGGTGATTGTTGCAGCGGCACAATCAGAGGCGAAGCCGGAGACTCGGCGGTAGCCAACACTCCAGGCTCCAATACAGGGGCGGAAGGCCCTGGAGCAATGGCCGTTAGGGTTTGTTCAACGAGAATACTCGCGTGTGCGATTCCTTTCGTTGCGCTGACACGGATAGCAACCAGGCCCGGCGTGGGGTTCCATTGAATATTCGGGATGGTGGCGTGGCCGGTCCGATCGGTGTAGGCAACGGAAGCGTGCGTGCGATCGGGAAATGTTCCGGTAGGGTTCGAATCGGGAAGGCGGAACACGATAGCAGCATCCGGAACAGCCGCTCCAGTCGCATCCGTGACCTCGACCGTGAATCCCTTTTCGAAGCGCGAATTGCCAAGCAGCTGGATCTGCAGATCTGTCAGAATCGATGTTTGGGCGAAAAGCGCTGAGGCGATCAGCCCTCCCACCGACAGCAGAAAGAAACAACGAGAAATAAGTCTCATGCGGCCTCGTCGATTTGAAGGTGCGCAACGGGTCCGCGGCCGGTTCGGAGGTTCCCGGCCACGCCCGCTGCGCTCTATTGCCGCGCAAGGACTATAGGAGTTGGATCAAAACAACCGTTACGTTGTCAGGCCCGCCCTCTTGTTTCGCGGCTTCGACAAGGTAGTGGCATTTTTGCGGAAGAGATTTCTCTGAATCGAGCGCATTTTTTAATAATTTTTCGTCGAGCACACCGTGCAGGCCATCCGAACACAGCAAAACCTGGTCGCCCGCCTTCATTTCCACCACGTCGCAATGCACGCGCAACTCATCGGCGGAGCCCACTGCCATAGTAAGGACGTGCCGCATCGGATGTTTACGAAGAGCTTCCTCGCTCAATCCGAGCTGCGAACCAACCTCGACGATCCAGGTTTGATCGTGAGTCAGCAAGGACAATTTGCCATTTCTTGAGAGATATGCGCGGCTGTCACCCACACTACCGATCTGGAGGCGCGCATTCCCAATGTCACGAGCAGCCAGCAACGTAGTACCCATGCCCTCGCGTTCGGGATTGCCCTTGGCCGCTTCCCGAACCGCGCGATTGGCTGCCTGGAATCCCCGGCGCAGCGTTTCAAACCCGTTCCGCTCAGGCGTCTCGATCAGAAAATCGTGCAGCTTCTTAGCGCCAAGCTCGGACGCGTATTCGCCTGCGTTCGCTCCACCCATGCCATCGGCGAGAATGAAAATCCGCGCGTCGGGGTCGATGATGAAGAAATCTTCGTTGTTAGCCCGGACGCACCCTGGGTCCGAAAGTCCGGAAGCCTCTAGCATAAGGCTCTCCGATTATACTCGGGATCTGCCAGCTTCACTTCGGAGGAATTATGCCAGACGAACAGAAGACCTTACCTGACCAGAAGCGCGAGATGGAGAAAAAGCTGCATCAAGCCCTCTTAGAGTTCGAACGGAGCACGGGGCTGGCGGTGCTAAGCATCGAGCTCCATCGGTTGGACCAAGGACGCGTGCTCCCGATCACCAGCGAAGCCGTCACCACAAAAGTCGAGCTGATTGCGTAGCGCCGGAGGATTGCCGCCGCTGCCTTTACGTCCACGCTTCTGCCGGATACATGGTTACTTCAGGCTCTTCGGCTGTATCATGGCTTTCAACTGACGGAAGGCGGTCTCATCGAAGTTATCTTTTAGCCGTTCCGCGGCGAGGCTCTTGCTATCCGGCGACCCGGTCTGTCGGCGTTCTGCACGACTGAGCAAAGTGCGGGCTTCGTCATCGTCGGCATTCCGGTCGACTACTGCCTGCAGACGCTTTGAAGCTTCATCGAAATAATTGTTCTTTAGAAGGGCCGCGCCCAGATTGAAGAGGTAGATCGGATCGTTCTGATCTCCATCTAAGGCGCGCCGGAAATCGTCAATCGCAACCGGCTGATTCAAGCGGTTCTCCGCCGCGCCTAAGTTGTTGTACACCTCGTTCAACGGAATAATCTTGGCGACCTCGCGGAAATAGCTCACCGCAGCGGTGTAGTCGCCTGCTCCATACGCGCTCAAGCCCATATTGAAGCGGGCTTCGGCGTAGCGCGCGTCGGACGGCCCGATGTGTTGAAGCCATTGCATTGCCTGACGATACTCTTTGCGCTTCAGAGCGAGCTTTCCCAGCTCGAATGCCGGGCTCGAAAAACGCGGATCCAACGCGGCTGCCTGCGCAAACCATTTCTGCTGCTGTTCTTTGTTCGTAGATAAAAGGCCCCGAACATAACTTTCCTCGGCGTCCAGGCGGATCAGCTTCTCAGGAGCCATAAAAGCATCCAGTTGCGCGTTCGTTCGCGGTTCCAAATATTTCAGCGATTGCCACGCGAGGTGTTCTTCGAGCCTCGATAATTCGGACAGCTTCCCTGCCTCGCCGAGCTCCGGTCCATCATGCATCTTTCTAAGATCTATAAAGCGGGCTGTAACTTGGATCGAGCTGTTCTTTAGTTGCGAATCATCGGGGGGTAACTTCGCATCATAACTTCCGTAACATAGGTAATCCGCATCTAAGGTTTGCGCTAAGCGAATGAGAGTGGCTTTTGTGAATACCGCGTCCGAGCGCAAAGACAAGCGATGCAGCGCCTCCGCGCGAGAATCTCGATCGAAAACTATCTGATTCGCCGCTCCGAATTCATTCATGAGCGTTTCGGCGACGCTCTCGCCCACCCAATTGAGATCTGAATACGGCGAAGTATTGTGAAACTGAAGAACCAGAACCGTAGCCGCGCGCGCCGATGATCCAAACGCTAACGCAAAGCACAAAAAAAGGAGGCGGTGCAGGCGCACGCCTCCATGCTAGCAAGGGGAAGCGAGTTACTCGCTACCGCCGACGGGCGCATTGCCGGCGCTGAATACGATCTTTGTATTAGTCCCGCCGATACGAATCTCCTGAAGATCGTTATTGTTCGTGTACTGAACTTCTGTGACGGAAAACTTCGACGGGCTGGTTTCCTCTCGCGCGGGAACCTCGATCGTTTCCTTCCCATGCTTCAGAATCGCCCTGTTGTTCTGCATCTCGACCTTGTAGTCGCCAGCCTTAATCTGTTTTCCATCAACGATCGAATCCTGGAAAAGCGAAACTCTATATGTTCCGACGGCAGCGCTTGCCGCCATCACTCCGACTGTGATGAAACTGAGCAAAATCCTTTTCATGTCAGTTACTCTCCTCTTCTATGTGTTTGACGCTGCTGTTCGCGAATAAGTAGCGAACCGAAGCACTTTCGCATGTATATACGCCGCACAGGACCCGCGATGTTACTGCTGGTGCTCGTTAAGCGTGTAAATGAGTGTAAGGGACGGTGCGTCTACTCCGTTCGGAGTAGGAACTTGTACGAACTCTCGCAGCCAAGAAGAAACTCGCGCGTAAGGCGCAACGCTTCCCTTTGTATTTCCACTTCATCACCGAATCCGGGTAGCCATTGGATGTCAGCATCGGCTCGAAACCAGGTCATCTGCCGTTTCGCGTAATGCCTCGTTTTCGTCTGACACTCGCGAACCGCGCGATCTATCGGCAGACCCTCCGCTATCGCTTTCACCGCCTGTTTATAGCCTAACGATTGGAGCGGCTTTGCGTGTGACGAAAAACCGGCGTCCAGCAGAGCCTTGGTTTCGTTCAGCAAACCGTTGTTGAAGATCCAAGCCGATCGCCGATCCAGTCTTTCGAACAGAAGGCAACGATCAGGGCCGAGGCCGAGCTTCAGAATCGCAAAGCCCCGCAGCGAATCCCGCGGAGCACTTTGCGTTTCGGTTACAGGCCGGCCCGCAAGCGCAATAAGCTCTACCGCCCGGATAAGCTTTTGACGATCCTTTAGATGGATGCGCGTTGCCGCTTGTGGGTCTCGCTTGCGCAGAAAGCGATGAAGCGCGCCCGGGTGACGGTCCGCTGCTTTCGTCAGGCGCCCGCGAAGTTTTTCATTGCGGACCGGAGCCGGCGAGAGTCCGTCGAGGAGCGCCCGCAAGTAGAACCCAGTGCCCCCAACGACGATCGGAAGCCGATTACAGCGTTGAATACACGACAGCGCTTCTCGCGCGAGCCGCGAGTATGTGCCAGCCGTGAGTTCTTCGTCAATATCGACGACATCGATCAGGTGGTGCGGAACACGCTCTCGTTGGGCGGCAGGCGCTTTGGCGGACCCGATTTCAAGGCGTCGATACACTTGAATCGAGTCGCAATTCACGATTTCTCCGGCGAATTGTTGCGCCAGAACCATCGCGAGATCGCTTTTGCCGCTCCCCGTCGGCCCGAGCACCGCAATCAAAGGCGAAAGCGCGGAATCGAAGCTGAAAGGCGGCCTCATATCGAGCTATACTAGGGGCGAACAACTCGTTTGAGTTGTAATGCCAGCACACTCAAAGCGGTCGAATGTCTCACCCTCACTTTAATCCTCTGCGCGCTATTTGTGTGGTAACGGCGGCGGCAATTATGATGCCTGCGCTGTCGACCGCGAATTCTGCTTTGCCGCAAACACCCGCGGATAAAAATGCAAGCGGCGGGTCTGCTTTGCCCGCTGCCAAGCAGCCAAGCTCGCCCAAAGCGGCCGCTTACTATCACTTCTCGTTGGGGCACCTGTATGAAGAGCTCGCTGAAGCTTCCGGGAACCGTAGCGATTACGTCAACAAGGCCATTGAAAATTACCGGCTGGCCATGAAGGAAGATCCCGCGGCGGCGTTTCTGGTCGAAGACATTGCGGAATTGTACCGCGTTTCCGGCCGCATCCGCGACGCAGTAGAGGAAGCGCAAGGGGCGCTGAAAGTTAATCCGGACGATTTGAATGCGCGGCGCGTTCTGGCGCACATCTACACGCAGCAAATCGGGGATGCGCAAACCAATCATATCGACGAAGGAATGGCGCGGCGCGCGGTCGAACAGTACAAGATCGTTACCGAGAAAGATCCGAAAGACGTCGAGAGTCTGGTTATGTTAGGGCGCCTGGACAGGGTGCTGGACAACTCCGTCGATGCCGAAGCCGCTTTCAAGAAAGTGCTCACGGTCGATCCGGAAAACGAGGATGCAATCACCGGGCTCGCGAGCGTTTATTCCGACCGCGGCGACGCGCGCTCGGCTTCACAGCTGCTCGAAAAACTGACCACGAAGAACCCCTCTCCGCGTGCTTTCGCGATTCTGGCCGGCAACTACGAATCCATGCACGAGTACCCGCTGGCGATCGAAGCTTATAAAAAAGCGATTGAACTGGATCCGGCGCGCGTCGAGCTGAAAGCCGCGCTTGCGCAGGATCAGGTCGCCGCAAACCGCTTCAACGATGCGCTGAAGACTTACCAGGAGCTTGCCGACGCTACTCCGCAGGATGCCGAGCCTTACTTGCGGATGGGGCAGATCTATCGCGAGCAGAAGAACTTCGTTCAAGCGGAGAAGATGAACGAAAAGGCCAAAGAGCTTGATCCTGACAACCTGGAGGTCCGCTACAACGAAGTGGGCTTGTTGGAAGACGAAGGAAAAACGGCTGAAGCGATTACCGCGCTGAAGGCTATATTGGATTCGACCGCTCGCAACACTTACAACGCTCAGGAGCGCGGATATCGCGTCAAGATGCTCGAGCAGCTGGGGCTGCTCTATCGCAGCAATGAGCAGTACGATCAGTCCGTTGAAGCTTTCCGTCAAATCGCGGTCCTCGATCCCGATCTGGGAGCGCGCGCCGAAGCTCAGGTCATAGAGACGTACCGGATCGGAAAAGATTATGCCAAGGCCCAGCAGGAGAGCGATGCGGCGGCCAAGAAGTTCCCTAACGATCGCACGGTTCGAGAAGCTCGCGCCCAGTTGTTCGCCGACGAAGGCAAGACCGAATTGGCGATTGCCGAATTAAAGAAACTCCTCGATGGCAAGAACGACCGCGAAACTTACCGCGCCATGGCTGTAGTTTACGAAACGGGCCGCAATTTCGGCGAGATGAGTAAGATGCTCGATGCGGTCGAGAAGCTTTCGCAAAGCAAAGAGGAGAAAACCGACGTTCTCTTCATGCGCGGCGCCATGTACGAAAGAGAGAAGAAGTACGATGCCGCCGAGAAGGCGTTCCGGCAAGTAATCGACAGCGATCCTTCGAACGCGGATGCGCTGAACTACTTGGGCTACATGCTGGCCGACCAGAATGTCCGCCTGCAAGAGGCGCACGATCTGATCAAGCGCGCGGTTGACCTCGAGCCAAACAATTATGCTTTTCTCGACAGCTTGGGATGGGTCTATTACCGGCTGAACCGGCTTGATGAAGCCGAACAGCAGCTTACGCGATCGGTGCAGTTGATGTCAAAGGATGGAACCATCCACGACCATCTCGGCGACGTCTACTTTAAGCAAGGAAAGACCAAAGAAGCTATCGCTCAATGGCAATCGTCTCTCAAGGAATTCAGCACCAGCTCTCCAGCCGACGTTGAGCCTGAGGAAGTGGCCAAAGTGCAGAAGAAGCTCGACAGCGCTCGCGTGCGCCTGGCCAAAGAGCAAGGTCCGAATCGCACGAACCCCTAGTGCTTACCCCACGGCCTTCAGTTCGAGAAAAATAGGGCCTTGCAAGGACCGAATTTCCTCAAGACTTTGCCCGGCGATCCCTTGCAGGTCCCCGTACATTCCAGATGTCGCTTCCAGTACAGCGGTTAACTCGCGATCTCGCTTCGCCCACTGTTTGTTCATCCACCTTCGTTCTGCGTCGAGATCTTTGCGAAGCTCGGTGAATTTTTCAGCAATACATTCGACGCGGTGCTTAAATTGAGGTCCGGTCAAATATGAGTAAATCTGTTGAGCTTTTGTTTCCTGACCTTCGGTGGAGCGGCGTAGGCCGGAAAGTTCGATGAGACTGATGCGCAGAGCGCCGGCAACCGGGAGAACACAGCTCAGGCTAGAGACCCAAACACCCTCCATTTGCTTGAAATGCGTGATGTCCTTTGGCATCGCCTGAGAAACGATTACTCCCAGGTCCGCGTTGGCGGCACGTTGGTCGTTCTTCAGCTTTGTGAGCCAACTGTCGGACCAAGCCTTGGTACGTTTCGATTCCCAAAGAATCTTTCCGCAGAGTTGGCCGCCTTGGTCGCGCACATGCTGAAGGACATCCCCGCCGAACTCGCCTTTTGCTACCGCTTCGATCAGATCGAAAGGGAATTGAGCTCGCAGTTGATTCTCTAAAATGAGCTCCAGCGATTCTCCCTGCGCTTGCTGCGAACCCTGGTCGGCTTTTCGCTGAAGATTTGTGATTTGGTCTCGAAGCTGCTTGATCGTGTTATCGCGATCCTGCATTTTGAGATCGACCTGGCCCTGTGCTTCGCGGAGAGCTTTTGCCCGGACCTCTTGCAGACCGTCTGATATGCCCTTTTCCAGATTCAGCGCAAACTCGCGTTCGTTATCTTCGAGTTCCCGCTTTTTCTTGATCAGATCGGCTTCCGCCTGTTGTGCAGCGGTGAGCTTCTGAGTGAGTTTCTCAATCCGCTCGTCCTGCCGGTCTGCTTCGGCCTGCTTTGTCTTGAGCTCCAGCTCCACTTCCTGGCGAGCCCGCCGTGACTCCTGATCGATAATTAGCTTTCTGTCGACGGAAAGCTGCCGTTGAACTTTCTCTCCTACGGCTAAAGCAATTCGCTGCTCTATTTGCTTCGAGGCAGTCTCAAGCTCGATCGCACGGCGTTGGTTCGCTTGTTCTCGTGCGGTGACAGCGTTCTTCTCGGCGGCAAATTGCGCAGCTTGAGCTTTGAGCTGTTGCTCGTACTCAGCGCGGGCAGCAGCTACGAGTGGAGCAGCAAGGGATTCCGTCAGCTTGATCGATTCGCCGCACTTAGGGCACAGAAGAGATTGGTCAGTGGGGGGTGGCATGAAGGGGTAGAAACTCTGTTCGTATACGACAGTGAAGGAAATCCTCGGGAAGTCTCACTTGTGAATCTGGCCAGGTATTTCGCGAGAGTAGGTTGAGCCAGTCCACACACGGAATCCAAAACAGATTTACCTGCAAATGTTCTACACAGGATAGCAAATGCCGGCGAGGAGTTTACTTGCTTTGAATCGCCGCCATACGCCCGTGTCGTTTTGCGTCGATCGGAAGGGTGATTGTAGAATTCGGCATATGATCGCGTCTAAGACGTCTAGGCCGAACCGTCAAATCTTCAGCAGCGCTCTCAACCGCCTGGTCTGAATCCGGCTCACCGGGATTTCTGTCTGTTTCTTGTCATCCATCTTTAATTGGAAGCTCGACTTAAACCACGGAATAACTTCGCGTATCTTATTAATGTTGACTAAGAACGACCGGTGTACGCGCCAAAACAGATTCGGATCCAGATTCGACTGCAGTTCCTCAATCGTGCGATAGTTGGATTGCCCTTCGAATGCCGAAGTCACCACCGTGATAAGTCCGTCGTCGATGGTCGCATAGATCATATCTTGCGCGTCCACGATGAAGTTACGATTGTTATTCCTGACCAGTAACTTCGTGCGCTGCGCGGGCGGTTTCATCCCGACCTGCGACGTCGACGATTCCGGTTGGCGGTCGTTTTCCTCCAGGATTCGCTTGGCTCGCGCTACGGACTCCGCAAGGCGTTCCTTCTCCACCGGCTTCAGCAAATAATCCATTGCTTCCAGGCGAAATGCCTGAATAGCGTATTCATCGAAAGCAGTTGTGAGCACGAAGTGCGGAAGCGCTCCGCCCCTCTGGCGCAGCTTTGTAATCACACCCAGCCCATCCGTGCCCGGCATCTGAACATCCAGAAAAACCAGGTCCGGCTCGAGCTTCTCAATTAATCGAAGCGCTTCGAGGCCATTTTCCGCTGTCTCCAAAACCTCGATTTCGGGGAAATCTTTCAGCAGGTACGTCAACTCTTCGCGGGCGAGCTGCTCATCGTCCACAACCAGTGTCGAGATCGTTCCCGTCACACTTTGCGGCATTCGAATGTTAGTATAACTTAGGACTCGACACCGCCTGGGTAACAGCAGGCGTACCCCCTCCGTTGCGCCTGCAGACGCAGTTTACCTTCGGGAGAAAATTTGCGCTTTGTCAAAGCAAGGTAATGTCACTATCGCGCCCGCCGACGGCAGATTAGGCATTCTCATTCCCGGCATGGGCGCGGTCACGACCACTTTTATCGCGGGCGTTGAGGCGGTGAAGCAGGGTCTGGGCGAGCCGATCGGTTCCCTCACGCAGATGAGTACCATCCGCCTCGGAAAGCGGACGGAAGGCCGTACGCCCCTGATCCAGGATTTCGTTCCGCTGGCGCCCCTTCAGTGTCTTTCTTTCGGGACATGGGATATCTACGAGGACAACGCCTACGAGGCGGCGGTGAAAGCGCAAGTCCTAGAGAGCAGCTTGCTCGATAAGGTGAAACAGCCGCTTTCCGCCATCAAACCGATGCGCGCCGTGTTCGACCATGATTACGTTCGCCGCATAGATGGTCCAAACGTGAAATCGGCCGCCAGCAAGATGGAATTTGCTGAAGCGTTGATGGATGACATCCGGGATTTCAAAACGCGCAACGGATGCAACCGGTTGGTGATGATCTGGTGCGGTTCCACCGAGGTTTTTCATAAACCCGCTGCCGTGCATAGCAGTATCGGCGAGTTCGAGAAAGGCCTCCGAAGAAGCGATCCGGACATTGCTCCCAGCCAGATCTACGCTTATGCAGCTCTGAAGCTCGGCGTCCCTCACGCTAATGGCGCGCCGAATCTCACCACAGATGTTCCCGCCCTGCTGGAGCTGGCGCGGGAGAACGAAGTTCCGATCTGCGGGAAAGATTTCAAGACGGGTCAGACTTACATGAAAACTCTACTCGCGCCCGGGTTCAAGGCCCGCATGCTCGGCGTGCGAGGCTGGTTTTCAACCAACATTCTGGGAAACCGGGACGGCGAGGTGCTGGAAGACCCCGGCTCTTTTAAAACCAAGGAGGAGACCAAACTTTCTGTCCTCGAGCACATTCTGCAACCCGATCTCTACCCTCAGCTATACAAGGATCTCTACCACGCGGTTCGCATCAATTACTATCCGCCCCGTGGCGATGCCAAAGAGGGATGGGACAACATCGACATCTTCGGATGGCTGGGCTATCCGATGCAGATAAAGATCAATTTTCTTTGCCGCGATTCCATTCTCGCCGCTCCGCTGGTGCTCGACTTGGTTCTGTTCCTGGACTTGGCCCAAAGAGCGGGAATGAAGGGTATCCAGGAGTGGTTGTCTTTTTATTTCAAAGGTCCGATGACTGCTCCCGGCCTATATCCCGAGCACGATATTTTCATCCAATTAATGAAGCTGAAGAATACGCTTCGCTGGATGCGGGGTGAAGATCTGATTACACATCTGGGTCTCGAATACTACGACTAAAACGCAACCGGCCTTGAGCCGTCCAATTAAGTAAGCAGGTAAGAAATGCGTCCGGCAGTATCGGTTGTTCGCACCAGCGTGAAACAGAAAAGCATTCACGTAGCCGAGCCGCCCGAATCGAAAAGAATTCTTGTTATCGGCGGCACGCTCTTTATAGGCCGGCTGCTGGTAAATCAATTAGCCAGAGCGGGCCACGAAATTCACGTCCTCCACCGAAAATCCCGGCATTCGCTCGGAAAACGTGTCCACAATTTAGTCGCCGATCGCAACGATGCGGCAACCGTCCGTAAGGCGGTTGGATCCACCCGTTTCGACGCGGTGTACGATACCGCATACGATTGGGAGCGGGGCACAACCGGCGCGCAAGTAGAGGCTACAGCGCAGATCTTCGATGGCAAAGTAGCGCGTTACGTCTTTATGTCGAGCGTAGCGGCTTATGGCGATGGATTGAATCATCACGAAGGCGACGCCCTTGCTCCCGACGATCACCCGAACGCCTACGCGCGGAATAAAGCTATGAGCGAGCGCGCTCTATTCCGAATGCATCAACGTTCCGGATTTCCGATTGTCACGCTGAGACCGCCGTTTGTATATGGGCCCGGCAATCCCTTTTATCGCGAAGCGTTCTTCTGGGACCGCTTGCGCGCCGGGCGCCCGGTGATTGTGCCGAGCGAGGGGCATCGCCTGATGCAGTTCATTTACGTGAAGGACTTAGTCGAACTGGCCATCAAAACAGTCGAGCTTCCCAATGCGCTCGGTCACGCCTTCAACACCGCCAATGCCGAACCCATCACGCAACTGGAAGTTGTTATGGAACTAGCAAGAGCCGCGGGCATGAAGGATCCGAAGCTCGTGTCAATTCCACGCGAGCTGATCCGTCGCGTGGGCGGCCAGGTTACCGGTGACAAGCTTTACTTCGGTGATTATTACGACGTCCCTGCCATTACTCAGATCATCACCAAAGCGCAACGCATGCTGGGATTCAAGCCGACCGAATTTGCCGCCGGCCTGAAGGCGACCTATAGAGCGTATCTGAAGAAGCGCGGTTTTCCACGCCCGGATTTTTCGTTTGAAGACGAGTTACTAAGCAGGTTCTCCGCCCAGATACATACACCGCGCTCCGCGGTTAAACAGATTAATTCATTTATCGCGAACGTCGAAACTGTGCTGCAATGGAAGTATGAAAGTTGCACTGTTAACTCTGTCATTGTTGCTTGCCGGTTCGATATCGGTGCCTGCTTACCAGGTCGGGCAAGACCTGAAAGCCGCAGGTCAGGACACGAAGGATGCCGCGAAAACCGCTGCCGACAAGTCCGCGGATGGGACGAAAAAAGCTACTCATGCAACCGTGCGTGGCGTGAAAAAAGGCACGGAAAAGTCGACCTACGAAAGTAAGAAAGCGGCTAACGCGACGGCGCATGGCGTCAAAAAGGGCGTAAACAAAACCGCGGACGAAACCGCCAAAGGCGCAAATAAAGTCAAAGATAAGACCACTGACACGAATCCGAAGCAGTAGCTTTTACCAGCGCCTGCCCGCCTTATAGGGCCCCGCCCGGACGATATACTCGGAATGTCCGCTTTCAACCGCGAGGACGGCGCGCCCCCTGTCTTCGCGAACTGGAACTTTACTTTCGCATGTCCCAATACGATTTGGTCGTGATAGGTTCTGGCCCCGCCGGCCAACGTGCCGCTATCCAGGGCGCTAAGTTCGGGAAACGAGTAACCCTTATCGAGAAGCGGGAAGTTATCGGCGGCGTGTGTATCAACACGGGAACCATTCCCAGCAAAACGATGCGCGAAGCCGTCCTGCATCTGTCTGGTTACAATTACCAGAACATTTATGGCATCAGCTATCGCGTAAAGGAAAAAATCACGATGGCGGACCTGGCGTTTCGCGTGCAGCACGTCATCAAAACTGAGATCGATGTAACGCAAGCCCAGCTATCGCGAAACGGTATTGAGGTCCTGACCGGCGTCGCCAGTTTCAAGAGCCCGACAGCGGTTGTGGTCACCAACTCGAAAGGCTCCGCCGAGATTACCGGTGAACAGATTGTGATCGCGACAGGTACTAAACCCGCGGTTTCGTCCAAGGTGCCGATCAACGCGCGAACAATCATCAACAGCGATCAAATTTTGGAGATGCCGTCTGTCCCGCGCACGCTCATTGTAGTCGGCGGCGGAGTGATCGGCGTTGAGTACACGTGCATGTTCTCCACCTTGGGCGTCCGTGTGACGCTGATCGAGAAGCGCCCGCGCCTGCTCGAATTCGCCGACCAGGAGATTGTGGAAGCGCTTTCTTATCACCTCCGCGATCACCGCGTGACCATGCGCCTGAATGAAGAAGTGCAAAGTGTGGAAGAGACGGCGGAGGGCGCGGGTGTCGTTGCATATCTCGAAAGCAACAAGAAGGTCCCTGCCGACGCGCTCCTTTATTGCGTTGGGCGCCAGGGCAATGTAGACGACCTGAATCTCGCTGCCGCTGGGGTCGAGGCCGATTCCCGCGGGCGTATCGCGGTCGATGAAAATTACCGCACAGTTCAGCCCAACATATATGCCGTCGGGGACGTCATCGGATTTCCCAGTCTCGCGTCCGTCTCAATGGAGCAGGGCCGAATCGCCGTTGCCCATGCTTTCAATAAACCGATTTCTTCGAATTCGAGTTATTTCCCGTTCGGCATCTATACGATTCCGGAAATTTCATTTATCGGAAAAACGGAGGAGCAGCTTACCGACGAAGATGTCCCCTACGAGGTGGGAGTGGCGTATTATCGGGAGATCGCGCGGGGCCAAATTCGCGGCGATACCACTGGACGGCTGAAGCTGATTTTTCACCGGGACACTCTCGACATTCTCGGCGTGCATATCATCGGAGAAGGTGCGTCGGAGTTACTGCACATCGGTCAGGCTGTTTTGATCCTGAAGGGTAAAGTAACTTACTTCGTCGATACCGTCTTTAACTATCCGACGCTTGCCGAATGTTATAAAGCCGCTGCATTCAATGGGCTCAACAAACTGGCGCGCAACTAAATAGGATCCAGCATGGCACATGGTATAGGCGTTCTTATCACGGAAAGAATAGCGGTCGCCTCTGTTTCGGACAACGCTATTTCAGGCTCTTTGCGCGTCGATCCGGAAGACAGCTCTATCACCGATTCGCTGCGCGGTCTTCCCGCGGACGTCATCGTTCAAAGGATTGTCGCGCAGGTTCGCCACCTCGAATTGACCGAACCTCCTTCCTGTATCGGACTTGGTATGCCGGGAATCGTGCGCAATGGTGTTATCGAGGATTCTCCGAACTTGATCCAGTTCAAAGGCGTTCAGATGCAGGAGCTCGTAGCGGAAGGGTTTAGACCGCTATTCGGCAAAGTGCCAGTCTCGATCTTCAATGATGCCGACGTTATGGCTGCGGGCATTGCCGCTACTCGCGGCCACCTGGATCGCTTGGTTCGCGTGTGGACTCTGGGTACGGGGATTGGATATGGCCGATATCCGTTTCGCGACGGCGTTTGGGAAGCGGGACATTCGGTAGTAACCCTCGACCCCAAGGAAACCTTTTGCGGCTGCGGCGGGAAAGGACATCTCGAAGGCATCATGGGTCACCGCGCGATGCGTCTGCGCTTCATGGATCTTGAGCCTGACGAGGTGTTTCATCAGGCCCAGGCCGGAGAAACGCGCTGCGTGGAATTCGCAAAACTGTGGCATCGCGCGCTAGCCGCTGCAACCGCGACCAGCATTCACCTGGACGGATCGGGAAAGTTTTTCATCACCGGACCGAATGCCCGCTTTCTGAATGTAAACCTGTTGAGCGAATACCTTCACGAAATGGTGAAGCTAAGCCCGTTGCAAGGCTATTCAGTCGAAGTGGTGCCCGGCGGTGAGGCGGTCGCAGCAATTGGCGCTGCCGTAAACGCCGGCTCAGGCCCGCTGAAATCATTGCGTCACGCCGCTCTTTTGTCTCGCGGCCAGAAACTCATCTCCGTGTTTCCAGGTCGGCAGCTGCAGCGTGTCGGCAATATCCAGCCCCAACGTAAATCCGAAATCCGCCATTTGTTCCATACCTGCGAAATCCCAGTCGTCGTGATATTCGTCGGAGGGCTGATGGTAATGTTTGGCGTTATAATCCTGGAACACCGCCTCGCCGAAATCCGCCGGCTTGCCGATATACTCTGTCCCTTCAGAGATCGAGAATGCCGGAATGCCGACTCGTGCGAAGGAAAAATGATCGGACCTGTAGTAATGCCCCTGTTCCGGCTCCGCGTCGGGTTTGATCTCCAGCCGCATACGTCTAGCGTCCCGCTGGACAAGCGGCCACAGAGTAGTTCGCTCCACGCCTGTCATCGAAACATCCCGTGTCTTGCCGAATGGGTAGAAGCCATCGAAGTTAATATCCGCCGCGGTTTGGCCCGCCGGAATCTCCGGATGATCGCGCGTAGTATTCCGAGCCGAGCAGTCCCGACTCTTCCGCGGTGACGAACAGAAAAAGCGCTGTTCTTTTCGGCTTCTGCGGCAGCGCAGCCCACACGCGAGCCATCTCGAGAACCATCGCGCAGCCCGTCGCGTTATCGACCGCACCGTTGTAGATTTTGTCTCCATTTACAGGCAGTCCCACGCCGAGGTGATCCCAATGAGCGGAAAACAACACTGCTTGCGATTTGAAGTTGAGCATCCGCGCCCTCCACGCGGCCAATCACGTTTCTGCTCTCGAAATCGCGCAGCGTGACGGGGATGTGCCCATCACGTGTACGCCAAGCGGTACGGGCCGGAACGATTTATCGTTCGCCATCGCCAGAAGTTCCTGAATCGTTTTGCCGGTTGAGGCGACTAACTTCGCGCCGGCTTCTTCGGAGAGCCAACCGGCCAGTGCAGGCCCTTCTCACCGGGATTCAGCTTCAGTTCAGGATGTTCCTGACTCCCGGAGCCGCTCACCACGTCCCAGCCATAGCCCGCCGTCGCAGTCGTGTGGATGATCAGAGCAGCGACCGCGCCGCGCCGCTTGGCTTCTTCAAACTTGTATGTCCAGCGCCCGTAATAAGTGAGCGCGCGTCCACCGAAGAAGCTCGGATCCTCCGACGGCGGCTCGTTCGTGAAATACACCAGCACTTTGCCGCTGCACATCTTCGCCTTTGTAATCGTCCCAGCCGAACTCCGGGGCGGAGATGCCGTGGCCTACGAACACGGCTTCTGCATCGAAATCGTTTTCTGGTTTTTGCGAGAGGGGCGTGCCTACGTAATCTTTCAGAAAAGTTAAACGAACTTTGCCGGTGCGTCCGGAAATCGGTCAACGTTGCACTCGGCAGGATGGTGGATCCGACCAGCGGGACACGCTGAAAATAGGTGCCATTATCGCCTCCCGGCTTCACGCCGTCCACTTGCAGTTGCGACGCAATATATTCAGTGGCGAGCGCTTCACCCCTCGTGCCCACTCCTCGGCCCTCCAGCTGGTCGCTGGCCAGATATTTCACGTGCGCTCGGATATTCCGCCCCGAGATGTGAAGATCTTCAGCCGGCGGCGGAGCACGCAAGCAGTGTAAGAGCCAGCAGGATCGCGCGAAACATGGTTCCAGTCTATCGGGCAACCCTGCGCTAGACTGAAGACTTCGGGCCGTGGCGCAGCCTGGCTAGCGCGCTTGCTTGGGGTGCAAGAGGTCCCGGGTTCAAATCCCGGCGGCCCGACCAGACAAACCTTTGTCCGGACCGGACACATAGGTAACAGATTGTGGCTCTCTACGCCACATACGGGCTCAACGGGCTCAACGCGCTTAATGGGGGCAAGCATGCCTCGACTGTGGATCTCCGGGATCTGCGCTGCACCACAGTGGTGCGCAGAGGCCTAGAATGAGTTATGGCCAGTCGACCTAAGCCGTCCACCCGCAGTGTACGGACGAAAGCAGTGCGCCAGAGCGTGACTATCCCGGCCGATCTTGCCGTCAAGGTACGGCGCATCGCCAAAGAACGGCGCCTCACTATGAGCCGCGCACTTGTAACCCTCGCCGAGAGAGGCGTTCGTGCGGAGCTGGACGCGGAACAGAGTCTCAAGTCCGCATATGAACATTTTCTGGACGAACGTGACCCGTCCCGGAAAGAGCAGGCAGGCAAGCACCTGATCCGAGCAATCTTCGGAAAGGATGCGATTGCCGAAGGTCCGCTTCTCTAATCTGCCTCCTGGAATTTGGCGGCATCTCCTCGATCGCGTACAGGACCGCGAGATCCATCTCGCCGATCTCGCCCGGATTGCAACAGTGGGTGAAATCGGAGCCATTCGCGCCCGACGGCAATTGGTACAAAGACTTTGGTTCATTCAAGCTTTGTGGTTCCGGCGAGTATCCGAAAACCGTTCTCACCAAAGACATGAAGCCGTTCGGAGATGAAATAAAGTAGCCCCGCGGGCGATAAAGGTGAACTACCTCTCAAGCCACCTTCTCACGCTGATCCGCCGTCACCTCACGCATCGGCTGCATCCGGTGCGCTTCCAAATCCGTTTCAATCGACGATGGCGTGTAAAACATCTTGAGACATTTCCAAATCACTACGTCCCATTGATAGCAACGGTACGGAAGCCCTTCATCACGGCAGAACTTCTGCACCAATGGCGCCATCTTCGGGTAGTGAACGTGGCTGATGCCCGGAAAAAGATGATGTTCAATCTGGTACTCCAGGCCCGAGCAGACCAGCCGCCCCACCAATCCGGTCCGGAAGTTCACCGTCGCGGCAGTTTGCTGCAGAAGCCTGTCGCGATTTCCATCGCGGCCTTTCAGACAAACCGCTTCGACAGGAAAGTGTGCCGGTGCAAGCACTGCAAACATCGTCCAACCCATCAATGACGTACGTAAGACGTAAAATTCCAACACGTGCAGCGGGGTGAACCAAAACAGCGGAATGACGAGCCAAATCAAGTAATGCGATACGACGCTGGCCAGGTCGATCCACTCTTTCCTTTTTCCGCCGGGGCGCCGGAAAGCCGTCGTCAAGTGCTGCCAACCGGCAATTTGCATACTGAATGCAATGAATGCAACGGCAAATGGGAAAGCGATCCATTGGAGCTTTTCATAATAAAAGCGCCGCCATCCCGAGCTGCGCTCCACTTCTTCGTTCGTGCGGGCGAACCACGGGCTTAAATCGATGTCGGAATCGACTCCGATAACGTTTGGCGCCGGATGATGAAGCACCACGTGCTTGTGCCACCAGTAACACGCCGACACTCCCATGAACAGCGGATATCCCAGAAATGTCAGCATCTCGTTTACCCATCGCCGCCCGCTGGTGGCGTAGTGAGACGAGGTGTGCGTATTTGTCGCAACCCCCATTGACCCGGCGGTTGCGACAATCATGCCGCAGATACACATCAACGGATCGCTATGAGTCAGAAAAATCCATGTCCCCGCCAGCGCGACCGCTAGATCGAACAACAACTCACAAACTACGTGGCCTGTAGCCTTGCGGTACCATCCTCGCGCTTTGATCTCTTGTCTAAGCTTTCCCAATACTTCATTTTCTGTACTCATCAATCTCTTTCAAACACTTTCCTCAAACGCGCTTCAACGGGATTTCCGACGCCCGATTATTATGAAAAAGCACTTGGTAGACCGCGGCATCGGAAGCCCGCGCCGCCGCTACACAGCAAGCCAGATAGTATTCCCACATTCTTTGGAAGACCGCGTCGTAGCGGTTGATGTCCAGCGCCGAACGGTTTTCTTGAAACCGCGTGAGCCACCTGAACAGCGTATGCGAGTAATGGCGAATGATGTTCTCGACGTCGAGAACCGCCAGATCCCATTGTTCCATACATTTCGTTATCTCGGATAACCGCGGTTGGTTCGATTCCGGGAATACATATTTCTGGATGAACGGGTCATGCGCGTTTACAGATGACGTACAGCCGATTGCGTGCACGAGACCGACGCCGCCAGGCTCCATCGCGTCGGCGATTTTCCGGAAGTATGTACTGTACTCCGAGCGCGGCACATGCTCCAACATGCCGACGCTTACGATCCGGTGATAACGTCCGCGGATCTGGCGGTATTCTCGAAATTCGAGGCTGATGACGCCCGAGAGCCCGCGCCGGCGTATCTCCGCGTTGCCTCGCTCGCAATGCGCGTGGCTGATCGTAATGCCCGTGCCGCTGATTCCATAGTGCTCCGCGGCGAATATGAGCAGCCCTCCGAAACCGCATCCAATATCGAGTAATCTTGCGCCTCGCGAAAGCCTTAACTTTCTGCAAATGCGATCCAACTTATTCAGTTGCAGATTTTCCAGGCTATCGTCCGGAGCGTTCGCATACCCGCACGAATAGGTGAGGGTCGGATCGAGAAACGCCTCGAATAGATCGTCGCCAATGTCATAGTGCCGCTGTACGTTCCTTTCCCTGGTGCGCAGAGCATTCCACAACCGGATAGCCCCCACCTTCAGAGCCAAA
Organism: uncultured Acidobacteriaceae bacterium; assembly: GCA_963808405.1. GTDB lineage: Bacteria > Acidobacteriota > Terriglobia > Bryobacterales > Bryobacteraceae > Bog-105. Next base: position 470,050 of record CAWEFG010000002.1, read on the forward strand.
CGCGCCGTCTTGCGAATCCTCTCGTCAATGCGGTTGCGCAACAGGACAGTAAGAAAGTCTTGCAGGCTCCCGCTCTCCATCTCGAAGTCGCCGTCCATGAATGACTCGCCTAATCCCAAATTGCCGTAGCACAGAACGCGTCCGAAGAAGCGCCGCCGGTGGATGCGAATGCGGAATTCGCTGCAGGGAACGCCGTCCAGCGTGCCGGCTGACAGCTCCTGATTCCCGATCTGAAATCGGACGAGCGCATCTTTCAAGCTGGTGTCCAGCGCCTCCAGTAAAGCCGTTTGCGGATCGAGAGTCATAGGGTCGACCGAGTCTACTCGCGCGAAGCCGCTGCTCCCGCGTTATCAAACCGTTCATCGGGTCGGCGAAAGCCGGGCGCAAGTGTTCGAAGCATCGCTTGAGGATTCTTGATCCCGAGATCCCTCATCGATCGCGCCGCTTGCCCATATTCACCGTTGTCGGCCTCGCCGCGTAGTTCCGCGATCCGATATCGCGCAACTGCTGCATGCAGCGCCATTCCGGATTTGTCGAAACCAATGGCCGCCCTCGAGAGCAAGTCCTCCGCTCCGGCTCGATCGTTCCTTAGCGCCGCCACTCCTGCCCGCAACAGCCACGCAAACGGATCGGACCACGGCATGTCCTCGCTTTCAATGGCGCCCGCCAGACGTTCCGCTTCTTTCAGAAAGCGCGCTCGCCGGACCGGATCGCGCTCCGCCATTGCCAGCGCGCCTCTAGCTCTCAAAAACAGCGCTTCGATCCGCAGAACTTGAATCCTGAGCAGCATGCTGCGCCGCAGATCGATCCACCGCGAGGTCACCTGTTCCCACGCTGTTTCGGCCTCTCCAGCGTATAGTGCTATTTGTACTTCGGACAGCAGCGTATTGTAATGCTGCAGGTAAAAGCCTTCGTGAGACCACAACCCGAGCGCCTCCGCCAAGTCTTTTCGAGCGGCTTCGGGATCGTCCCCCACCAGCCACATGAAATTCATTCGAATCTTGATGTCCCGCGTGGCGTAAAGATTTCCTCGTTCTCCGGCAGTCGCAAGCATTACCGGCAGCCTACGCGCGATTTCAGGGAATCTTCCCAGATACAGCAGCGACCCCACAATGAAGTTTTGCGCGGTCGTCATCTCCCACAGAACACCTGTGCATTGATCGTGCAGGATCTCGTAGGCGGCTTCGCACTGCTCGAATGCGTCGCGCCACTCGCCTACTAGAAACTTGCCGAGCCCCGCCATGAGCGTGGTGATACCAAGGGCGTGAGGATTTCCTACTCGGGAAGATAGCTTCGCCGCCATATCCGAGAAACGGCCTGAGCGCTGCCTGCCCGCGCCGCCGCTCAGCGCTGAGAATCCTGCCTCCATCGCCAGCGCGCGTGCGATACGGTATGGCTCGCCCGCTCGGAGAGCCAATAAGAGATGGCGGGTCTGAAAATCCGCGCCGCGGATGTTGTCGACCATCGCCAGGCCGACCGCGACGGTCCAACAGACATCGATGTGTAACAGACGGCTTTGAGGGATTTCGGCAACGGGCGTTTCTGTAAAGTGAAGCCCTCTCACCCACAGCGCAAAGCGCCGCCACAAAAGCGAAAATAGCGCGCTCTTCGGACCCGGAGCAAGTTGCAGCCCCACGCTGTCCAGCACCGTCCGGATTACCTGGAGGCCTTCGTCTACGTGCCCGCCGACCAATAGCTGTTCAGCCGCACGGCGTTGCAGGTCCAGCGCGGTCGCAGGATCCCCGCGCTGCGCCGCGTCTAGGTAGGCCCGCGCTGCCTCCACGGGACGGCCGGCGTTTGCCAGCGCCTGCCCCAGATCTCGTTTCAGGGGCGTTACGTCGTCGGACCCGGGCGCTACCAGCTCCAATGCTCTGCGGCAGAATGCAGCCGCACGATCGAACGCCAGCGCAGCCGACGCCTTCGCCGCTGCCAACCTCGCATATCTCGCGGCGGGTTCAAACTGCCGCGCTCCGTAGTGGTGCTCAAACAATACTTCCGGATCGTCAAAGCCCGCTGCGACCAGACTCTCGGCAAGCTTCTGGTGGATGCGCTCGACCTCGGCCGGGCTTAGACGCGACGCGATCCCTTCGCGAATGCGGTCATGATACAGTTCCAGCGGCTGCGCCGTGCCGCTGCGAAGAAAATTCGCTGAGCGAAGAAATGCAATGACCGATTGCGCGTTCTTCTGAACCCCGCTCGCGCGCAACGCCACTGCGGCGGGAATTGGCCGCGCGGCGATGGAGAGCGTTTCCAAAATATTGCGCGCTCCGTCAGGCAGCTTGCGCATATTGCTCTCCAGCATTTCAGCCAAGCTCACGTTATAGCTCTCCGCTTCGCCCCCGCCGGTTGCCCACCGCGCCAGTTGCTCAATGAGGAAAGGATTTCCTTGCGCCTCGCTCTCGATCTTCGCGATGAATTCATCGGTGACGAGCGCCTGGCTGGTCACTAGCGATCGCGTCAGCTTTCCCGCTTCGCTCGAGCTGAGGCCTTCCACGCTGATGGCCAGACAGCGCTCGTCATCGACCTCCCGCAGCAGAGATTGAAGAAACGCAAGTTTGGGAATCTCTTCGGTCCGAAATGTCGCAATCAACAGAAGCCTCGGCGCGTCGGGCGGACGCAGCAGGTTATCGAGCAATGTGATGCTGTCGGAATCCGACCAGTGGAGGTCGTCAATAAACAACACCATCGGGGCACGGTCGCCAATGCGGCCCAGCAGGTCTCGTAAAGCCGCGATCGCTCGCCGCCGCAACGTAAGCGGATCCGGAATATCGCGGACCGGAGAACGATAACCCGCGATAGCCTCAACCCGGGCCAGCACCGGAAACATCTTCGCGATCGCGGCCACGTCTCTGGGCAGCAGCGCCTGAGCCTGCGCCGTAGGCAGCAATACCAAATAGCGCGTCAGACTGTCCACGACTCCGTCCAGCGCCTTATATGGAATCGACTCCGATTCGTAACACCGCCCTGCAACGGCCAGAACCTGCTCGCGGTCCTCCAGCTGGCGCACAAAAGTTCGCACCAGCGTGCTTTTGCCCATTCCCGAACAGCCGTGAACAAAAACGCGGACGGTGGCGCCCTCTTTAACCGAACGAAAAGCGCCCCATAGCTTTGAGAGTTGTTCCTCCCGCCCGACGAAGCCAGCCTTCTCGCGAGCCGCTCGCGCACTTGGCAATGGAATGTTCCTGGCTTTCAATTTGCCGAGGATTTCGCTGCCCGATGGCCGCGCAGCGGGGTGCGGTTGAAGCAACGCGAGGCAGAGCTCTTCCAAATCTCTCGGAACATCATGCGCCAGCTTCGACGGCGGAACGGGATCGCCTCTTTGCTTCTTCGCGGTTATCTCCAGGTAATTTCCTTCGAAAGGAAGCTTTCCCGTCAACGCCTCGTACAACGTGACCCCTACCCCGTACCAGTCGCTTGCCGGCGAAAGAACGTCGCCATTAGCTTGCTCGGGAGAACTGTATGCAGGTGTGCCGACGAATCCAGTCATCGCGCTCTCATGCGAATACGTCATCTCCGTAGCAAGGCCGAAATCCAGGACGACAACCCGTCCTGCTCGACTCACCAGGATATTCGATGGCTTAATGTCCCGGTGCAGCTTTTCGCGTTCGTGCAATGCGCCGAGGGCCTCTGCAAGCTGACGAAGCGCTCCCCACAGCCGATCGAAATCGACGCGAGCGGCCGGTTCGCGGACTGGTGCCGGCTCCGTGTTCTGAGGAATGAGCGGCGCGTCCTCATCGAGAGTTGGCGCCCCCGTGCCAGGAATGAGCTCACCTCTGGCGTAAGACACAAAATCCACGCCATCGATCATTTCCATGGTGAAGAAACACAGATCCGTTTCGATAAAGAGCTCGAAAAGACAGACCAGGTTCGGATGTGCGAGATCCGCAAGCGAGCGGAACTCATTCTTGAATCGATAGAGCGCCGATGGCTCCGCGTGAAGCAGGGTCTTCAGAGCGACCGTTTGCTGCGAATGCGAGTCATAAGCTTCATACACGACGCCCATGCCGCCCTCTCCCAGCAGGCGACGAACGGCGAAACGATCATTACCTTTGAAGGGCATTTCGGTGGGGGAGACCATCGCTTCGGCGTGGTCTGCCGGTCTATCTATCGGAATTCTTCTTGCAGCTTCTCCAGCTCTGCCGCGCCCGGGCAGAGCTTTTCATAAGGAAAGGTGGAGAGTGGGATATCGGGTGTCCGATTCATCTGATGTAAATCGTTAACGGTCTCGTCGACGAATAACAATCCCGTGACGATCTCGCCCGGAAGCTGGCGCTGCAAGTAGGCCATTACTTTCTGGCGGTCGGTCGGATCGTGGCCTTCCGGAAGCGACTTGAAGTGGATAACACTTCCATCGTGCATCGTTACCGTCGTCGTGCCGTTTTGCCCGATAGTGGCCAGAATTTCTTTTGCGGGCGGCACAAAGTCGGCTTCGACCGCTTTCAGCGCGTGCTTTCGCATATATAGGTAGCTCTTGGTCGATCCCGAGTGGTCATTGAACGTGACGCACGGCGAGACGATGTCGATGAGCGCGAAACCTCTATGCGCGAATGCCGCTTTCAGGATCGGGACCAACTGTTCTTTGTCGCCCGAGAAGCTTCGCGCAACGAATGTTCCGCCAAGGCTCAAAGCCAGCATGACTGGATCGAGCGGCGACATCTGGTTTGCCTCTCCGCGCTTGCTTGTCGAGCCGACATCGGCGGATGCGGAGAACTGGCCCTTGGTCAGGCCGTAGACGCCATTGTTCTCGATGATGTAAACCATCTTCAGATTGCGCCGAATGGCGTGGCACAGATGACCGATGCCGATGGAAAGCGAATCGCCATCGCCGGACACACCGATATAAGTCAGGTCGCGGTTCGCGGCGCTGGCGCCCGTGGTAATTGCGGCCATGCGCCCATGGGCGGAGTTGAAGCCGTGCGCTCCATTGACAAAATACGCCGGTGTCTTGGAGGAGCACCCGATGCCGCTCATTTTCGCGATCATGTGCGGAGTGACGGAAAGCTCCCACAGCGCGCGCACAATGGCCGCGGTGATGGAGTCGTGCCCGCATCCCGCGCACAGCGTCGACATCGATCCTTCATAGTCGCGGATGGTCAAGCCAAGCTGGTTGCGCTGCAGACTCGGATGCGTTGCCACGGGTTTTGCGATGGATGGCATATTTACTTCTCCAGCTGATTCACGATTCCTTCGACGACATTGCGGGCACTCAATGGAAATCCGCCATAAACCAGAACCGAGCGCAATCTATCCTTGGGCGAGCAGGCCTCGAGCAATAGCAGCGCCCGAAGTTGCGCATCGCGATTCTGCTCGACAACAAAGCAGAACTCATGATTGTAGACGAACTCCTCCACACTTCGGTGAAAAGGAAAACCGCAGATCCGCATGTAGTCGGCGGGAATTTCGCGGTTCTCGAGCAGCTCCAAAGCTTCTCGTACGGCGGGATCGCACCCCCCGATAGTAATCACGCCGAACCGGGCATGCTCGCGCGTCTGTATCTTCGGCAGAGGTAAGAAATTTGCTGCCGCGCGTTGCTTGCGCGCCAGACGATCCACTACCTCTTGATACTCATCCGGAATCTCCGTGTATCCGCCGAACTTGTTGTGCCCCGAGCCTCGCGTCACGTAAGCGCCCTTCGGATGGATACCAGGGACAGTTCTCGGCGGCACGTGATTCTCGTCTTCATCGGAATAGCGATGGAACTTCGGTAATTTGTCAAGCTGCTCCGCGCTGAGCACGCGGCCGCGGTCGGGCCGGTACGAATCGTCCCAGCTCAGGCGCGGCACCACCCAATCGTTCATTCCGATATCCAGATCCGACAGCATCATCACGGGCGTCTGAAATCGTTCGGCAACATCGAAAGATTTCACAGCGAAATCGAAACATTCGGCTGGATTTGAAGGGAACAGAAGGATGTGCTTCGTGTCGCCGTGAGACGCGTACGCGCATTCGATCAGGTCGCCTTGTTGCGTACGCGTGGGCATTCCGGTGGAAGGCCCGACGCGCTGAACATCGATGACAACGGCCGGGATCTCGGAGTAATAAGCCAACCCGAGCAGCTCGTTCATCAAGGAAATGCCCGGTCCCGCGGTGGATGTAAAGGCTCGCGCGCCGTTCCAGCAGGCGCCGATCACCATTCCAATTGCGGCTAATTCATCTTCGGCCTGAATAATGGCATAGTTATGCCGGCCAGTCTCCGGATCGCGACGGTACTTGTCGCAAAACTGCCGGAACGCATCCATCACCGACGTAGCAGGCGTAATCGGATACCAGGCAGCCACCGTCGCGCCCGCGTACAGACAGCCGAGCGCAGTCGCGGTATTGCCGTCGATCAGGATCTTATCGTCGTTGGCATCCATCTTCTCGAGGTGGAAGGGCAACGGGCAGCTAAAGTGTTCTTTCGCGTAGTCGTATCCCAACCGCAGGGCTCGCGTGTTCGACTCGCGCAGCGCTTTCTTGCCCGCGAAACGCTCCGTCAGCAGCTCCTCGACGATGGACATATCGACATCGAGCAGAGCGACCAGCGAGCCCGCATATCCGATGTTCTTCATCAGGATGCGCTCGCGTGGATCCCGGAAATGTTCGTTGCACATCTGGGCCAGCGGAACAGGCAGGAATTCCGCGTCTTCGCGATAGAGCGAGCGCTCGAGCGGCCAGCTCGAGTCATATAGTAGGTAACCCCCGCTGCGCACTTCGCGAATGTCGCGCGCGTAGGTCTGGGCGTTCATCGCGATCATCAGGTCGTAATCCAGCGCGCGGGCAGTGTGGCCATCTTTGTTGACGCGAATCTCATACCACGTCGGCAGCCCCTGAATGTTCGACGGGAACAGGTTCTTGCCCGAGACCGGAATCCCCATGCGGAAAACGGCCTGCATCAACAGTCCATTCGCGCTGGCCGATCCAGTCCCGTTTACGTTCGCCAGTTTGATGGCGAAGTCGTTTACGCGGGTACGCTCGTGCACGCTTGTACGCCTGCGTATGGAATGAAAAGCTCGAATTTCTGCATGTCCCACGCCGCCGTGGGGCAGCGCTCCGCGCAAAGGCCGCAGTGAACGCAAACATCCTCGTCTTTGGCCATGATCCGCCCAGTTTGAGGAAGCGCGGCGGAGACATACAGCTCCTGATCCAGGTTCAGGGCGGGCGCCGAGAGCCGCGTTCGCAGGTCCAATTCTTCTCCATTTCGTGTGATGGTGAGGCACTGAACCGGGCAGACGTCAATGCAGGCGTCGCACTCAATGCAGCGCGCCGCCTCGAATTCCGTCTCGATATCGCAATTCAAACAGCGCTCTACCTCGCGCGCGGTTTGTTCCGCTGAAAACCCAAGCTCCACCTCGATGTTCAGCTTCTCGAAGCGCTCAGTCAGATCGACATGCGTCATTTTCTGCCGCTGGGCCGGATTGTAGTCGTTGTGATAGCTCCACTCGCTGATGCCCATCTTCTGGCTCATGAGGTTCATCATTTGCGGCGGCCGGTCGGTTATCGGGAGGCCTTCGCAGCGGTTGTGAATCGAGATCGCCGCCTGGTGGGCGTGCTCGACAGCCCAAATAATGTTCTTCGGCCCGAACGCCGAATCGCCGCCGAAAAAGACACCGGGTCGCGTCGACTGCATAGTTACTTCGTCGACGACAGGCATGTCCCATTTGTCGAACTGAATCCCCAAGTCGCGCTCGATCCATGGAAAGGCGTTCTCCTGTCCGATCGCGAGAATCACATCGTCAGCCGGAAGAAACACTGTATCGATGGTGCGCGAGCGCTTGGCTTCGGCGTCCCACTCCAGGCGCTCGAATTCCATACCCTTGAGCTTGCCGTTTTCAACGACAAAGCTCTGGGGCGCGTGATTGATCACAATATCGATGCCTTCTTCTTCGGAATCCTCCAGCTCCCAGGGAGATGCCTTGAAGTATCCGCGCGGACGCCGCGCCATCACCTTGATTTCCTTACCGCCCAAGCGCCGCGAGGAACGGCAGCAATCCATTGCGGTGTTTCCGACGCCGATAATCAGCACCCGTTCGCCAATCGAATCGATGTGGCCGAACGCAACCGACTCCAGCCAATCGATTCCAATGTGGATGCGGTCTGTATCGTGGCGCCCGGGAAGGTCGAGATTCTTTCCGCGCGGCGCGCCGCTGCCCACGAAGATGGCGTCGAAATTCTTCTGAAGCAAAGCAGCCATGCTATCGACGGGCGAATGGAAGCGCAGGTCGACACCCATGTTCAGAATAAGATCGATCTCCTCACTGAGGACTTTTTCCGGAAGCCGGAATGCCGGGATATTCGATCGCATCAGGCCACCGGGCTTGTCCAGCTTTTCGAATACGACCATCTCATAGCCGAGCGGAAGCAGATCGTTGGCGATGGTAAGCGAAGCCGGCCCGGCGCCGATACAAGCGATGCGTTTGCCGTTCTTCTTTTCCGGAATTCGCGGGAGCAGATGCGAGATCTCGCCGCGCAGATCGGCCGCAACGCGTTTTAACCGGCAGATCGCTACGGGCTTGCCATCCAAACGCCCGCGCCGGCAGGCCGGTTCGCAGGGCCGGTCGCAGGTTCGCCCCAGAATCGCGGGGAAGACATTCGATTCCCGGTTAAGCATGTAGGCATCTGTGTACCTACCCTGCGCAATAAGACGAATATATTCCGGAACGTTGGTGTGAGCCGGGCAGGCCCACTGGCAGTCGACGACCTTGTGAAAGTAGTTCGGGTTCTGGACGTCAGTGGGTTTCACAAAGACGCATGACCACTTGCTTGGCGGTCAAACTATTTTGATGCGGGCTTTATTATACACCGACTAATCCTTTTCGCGGACGCCGTTCGCGCGGCTCTGAGTTCTGAATTCGTACTGTTGAATCTGTAAGGCCAACTGGCCCGTCGTGTGCCTGGTCACGCGTCCGCGAGCTACCAGATTCAGGAAGACCTTTTCATTTAACTGGGCCGGCCAGCTGATGCAGACTTCCAGGCGGGTCCCCACGGGCAAATCGTGGTCGGACGTGAACAGCACGCCGGAGCTGCTGATGTTCAGCGTTTTGCCGTTCCCGGCGAGCGATTCAGCGCGCTGGTTCAAGGTTTTATACCGGAGTTCCCGCTCGATCGGGAAGCGGCTCGAGCGCCGCCGTTCGGTGCCGCTTGGGTCAGGAGTTTCCACACGCTTCCCCATAGTCAGAATGTCTTCCGGCACAGTGTCAGAGCCTCGATCATTAAGCTTACACAAAGAGGGTTCATTTTTTAAGAGGCCGAATCGTCGCGCTTTCCTCGCCTGTTTTCGAGCCATTCCAGCCGCTCACGCAATTTCTGCTCGAATCCGCGGTCTGTCGGCTCGTAAAATCTGGCGCCCAGCAGAGAATCTGGAAGGCACTGCATATCGGTCACCGCGTTTTCTTCTTTGTGGGCGTGCTTATATCCTTTGGCATACCCCATTTCCTTCATCAGTCGGGTGGGTGCGTTTCTGAGATGCAGAGGAACCGGAGGGGCGACCGTGCTCTCAATAGTGGCGTTGGCTTTATTAAGCGCCTGATAAGCCGCGTCGGATTTAGGCGCGAGCGCCAAATAAAGAGTGAGTTGCGCCAGCGCTTGATCTCCCTCGGGAATGCCTAAGAAATGTACCGTTTGCATACACGCAATTGCCTGTTCCACCGCCCGCGGATCCGCCAATCCTATGTCCTCGATAGCCATCCGCACCAATCGCCGGGCCAGATACAGCCGGTCCTCTCCGGCCTTCATCATGCGCGCCAGCCAATACAACCCGCCGTCTGCATCGCTCGAACGCACCGATTTATGCAGCGCGGAAATCAGATTGTAATGTTCTTCCCCTGCCTTGTCGTATAGCAGCACCTTGCGCTGCAAGGCATCCGCCACAGCCTGCCGGTCGATGGTTCCATCGTGTGCCAGCTCGGCTGCAATCTCTAACGTGTTTAGCGCCGCTCGCGCATCACCGCTCGAGGCTATTGCAATCTCATCGAGCAATTCCTCGGTAACCTTTAGCTTGAGATGGCCTAAACCCCGCCGGGGCGTATCGATGGCGCGTTTCAGCAGCGTCACCACCTCAGCCGTATCGAGCGCCCGCAGAGAATACACCTTGGTTCGCGACAACAGCGCCGAAACCACTTCGAAAGAAGGGTTCTCGGTTGTCGCTCCGATTAAGATCACGTCGCCGCGCTCCACATAAGGCAGAAATGCGTCCTGCTGGGCCTTGTTGAATCGATGAATCTCGTCGATGAAAAGGACCGTCGTACGCCCGGCGCGCTTGGCTCTTTGGGCTTCTGCCATCACTGCCTTGATCTCTTTAATGCCGCTCAACACGGCGCTGAAACGAACAAATTGAGAATGACTCTGTTGCGCGATCAGCGCCGCTAAGGTTGTCTTCCCCGATCCTGGCGGCCCCCACAAAATGAGCGAAGTCAGGCGCCCGCTTTCAATTTGCGCTCGAAGCGGCTTCCCCGGTCCAAGGATGTGCTCCTGGCCAAGGTACTCATCAAGCGAGCGGGGGCGCATGCGATCGGCCAACGGGCGGTCCACTCGTTCATCCGACCGCTCTTCCGGCAATGGTGATGCGTCAAATAGGCTCATGGCGTGCTTCGCTGCCTTTGCGCCTCGAAGAGCGCGATAGAAGATGCAACCGCGGCATTCAACGACTCCACTTTTATGGCTGGAATGGAAATCGTCCGCGCTGCAGCCAGCAATTCGCTGGAAACGCCCCGCCCTTCGCTGCCAACCGCCAAGGCGCAATCGCGTCGGAGATCGGCTTCGGAAAGAGGCGTCCGTCCGCCCTGCGTTAGCGCATATACGGCCAATCTCGCAAATTCAGCCTGGTTCACGAACTCTTCGGCTCCGATTCGCTCCAAGAAAGGTATCCGAAAAATCGATCCCGCCGTCGCGCGCAGCAGCTTTCCGTTCGCGACGCGCGCACAGCCCTTCAAGAACACCACTCCCGTTGCGCCAAACGCTTCCGCCGATCTCACGATAGTTCCGGCATTGCCGGGATCCTGGATGCCATCCAGCACGACTATTAATGAATTCACCCCCGTCAATTCCTCCCACGACCACTTACGCGGCTCTAACAGCGCCAAAAGCTCCTGCGGGCTTTCGGTTGCGGCGGTTGAAGCCAAGGCGCGCTCCGAAACTTCTATCAGTTCGGCATCCGCTTCGCCCAACAGACTTGCAAAGCGATCCCGCGCCTTCGGCGTAGTGAAAACCCGGTCAATCCGCCACTCGCTGCGCAACGCTTCCGCGATCAGATGCGGGCCCTCGGCGACAATCAGGCCGTCGACGGTCGGTTCACCGGCGGCGGCGGCTCGCCGGATCTTCTGCAATACCGGATTTTTTGCGCTGGTGAGTTGCATCGCCCGCATCGAGCGTGCTCTCAGCGTAGACTGAAATTTCAGCCAAATCGAAGTGCGAGCGCTGAGATCAGCCGCATGAAGCGCGCCTTTGCAGGTTTGTTCATACTGCTCTCGATCCTGCTCTTAGGCTACCTGTTTCACGTCGCAAAGCAAATCGAGCGGCAATCGACCATCGATGAAGCGCAACGCGCCGATGTAATTATCGTGTTGGGCGCTGCCGAGTACCGCGGCAAGCCTTCTCCCGTCCTGCAGGGCCGTTTGAATCACGCGCTTCTTCTTTATCTGAGAGGGCTTGCGCCCTACATTCTTACGACAGGCGGCTCGGGCGGCGATCCGGTGTTTACCGAGGGTGAAGTCGGCCGCGCTTATCTGACCGAGCACGGGGTCGCTTCGGAAGCAATTCTGGTGGACCCGGAGGGCGCCACTACCGCACAAAGCCTGGATGCGGCGGCGGAGACTATGCATCGCATGAATCTCCACTCCTGCATCGTGGTGAGCGACGGATACCATATCTATCGTGTCAAGCGCCTGCTCGAAGCGCAAGGAATCAAGGTTTACGGCTCGCCGCGCCCTCCTGCCGGTTCGCTCACGCCTATGGAGCTTCACTGGCTGTACTTTCGCCAGGCCGCAGGGTTCGTTTTGTGGCAAATGGGAGTAAACATTTAAGCTTCTGACTCAATTACCGCAGGCGGCCGGGAGCGGCGCAGGCGGGAGACGGAGGTAAAGCATGGATTCCATTCGAGAAATAATTGTTCGCTGTTTGGAAAAAGAGGCGGAATGGCAGGCGATGGCGCGTTTTTACCGAACGAACTCGGCTCCGCGAGACGAACCCAATTCCCGCGCGGATCGTGTGTGCTGAAGGAGTTGCGGCGTTTTTACCAAACGAACTGGGGTGATTGGGTTCGTATTTTCAAATTGACGGGGGTAAGATCTATCGGATGAAGTTTCTAAGAGCCGCAGCGATTCTCGCCGGCGTTTCACTGGCTTTGACAGCCGCATTGCCGGGGCAGGAATGGCCCTACTATGGAGGGGATCAGGGCGGCTCGAAGTATTCGGCTCTCGATCAGATCAATCGCGAAAACGTCGCCAAGCTGGAAATTGCATGGGAATGGCGCACGGGAGAGAAGCCTCTCGCCGAATACGGTACTACGCCAGGCATGTTCGAAGCTACGCCGCTGATGGTTGGCGGTGTCCTTTACCTCAGCACTCCCTACAACCGCGTGGTGGCGCTCGATGCCGAAAGCGGCAAAGAAAAATGGTCGTTCGATCCGAAGGCCTATGAAGACGGCCAGGTACCGAATGGAACAGGCTTTGTACATCGTGGCGTGGCGGTTTGGCGCGATGCGGGTACGCATAAGCTCCGCGTCTTCATTAACTCGCGCTATCGATTGATTGCGCTCGATTCCGAAACCGGCCAGCCCATATCGGATTTCGGCCGGGCGGGCGCCGTCAACCTGATCGATGGTTTGCGTTGGACTGTGAATCCGAAGAACTACACGAACACATCTCCGCCGGTCGTGTACAAAAATCTGGTGATCGTGGGCAACGGCGTTGCGGACCGGCTGGTTTACAAAAAGGATCCGCCCGGCGATGTGCGGGCGTTCGATGTCACAACCGGCAAGCTGGTATGGACGTTTCACACCGTGCCCAATCCAGGAGAGTTCGGGAGCGAAACGTGGGGCAACGACTCGGAAACGTTCACCGGCCACACCAATGTATGGGCGCCGATGACGCTCGACGATTCGCGGGGTCTCCTTTACTTGCCTGTCAGTACGCCCAGCAACGACTTCTATGGGGGAAGGCGTCCAGGAGCAAACCTGTTTGCCGATTCGATCGTTTGCCTAGACGCGGCTACGGGCATTCGCAAATGGCATTACCAGCTTGTCCACCATGGTCTTTGGGATTACGACATGCCCTCGCCTCCGAGTCTGGTCTCGATTCGAGTGAACGGGCGGAAGGTCGATGCGGTGGTTCAACTGACGAAGCAGGGTTTCGCGTTTGTCTTCGACCGGGTTTCAGGCAAACCGGTTTGGCCCGTCAAAGAAGTCGCGGTTCCAGCGAGCGATGTTCCCGGCGAGCACGCCTGGCCGACGCAGCCTGTTCCAAGCAGGCCGCCGGCGTTCACGGCGCAAGGCATCTCACTCGACGATGCATTCGACCTCACGCCTGAACTCAAGGCCGAAGCGCAAGGGCAAATGCAGAAGTTTCGTATTGGCCCTCTCTTTACGCCGCCAAGTTTTCGAGGCACGTTAATGAGGCCGGGCGTCATCGGCGGAGCGAACTGGGGAGGCGGCGCGTTCGATCCGCAAAGTCACACACTGTACGTGAAATCAAGCAACATCCCGGCAGTGGCGAAGTTAGTGAAGCCCGACGCGGGGCCGAGCGGGCCGACGGCAACCATCACCGATGCCGAATACGTCATGGAAGGGCGCACGAATGCAAGTTTCCACGGCGGCCTGCCTCTGACCAAACCGCCGTATGGACAACTGACTGCCATAAATCTGGATAGAGGCGAGATCGTATGGCAGGTTCCGTTTGGGGACGATCCGGCAGTGCGGTCGAACGCGGCACTGAAGGGAGTGAATTTGCCTGAGCATCTCGGCGCTCCGGGAGTGCAGGGGGCGATTGTCACGAAGGGCGGAATCATTTTTGTCGGCGGCGGGGATGCCGCGTTGCATGCAGTGGATACGAAAACGGGCAAGGATCTCTGGCAGTATGCGCTTGGGGTGCGTACCAGTGGAACGCCGATGACGTATCGCGGCGAGGATGGGCGGCAGTATGTGGTTATCGCAGCCGGGTCCGGCGGGAATGCGCGGCTGGTCGCGTTCGCTCTTCCAAGGTGACGAGGGTTTTATGATTTCGACTCGTCTGGCGCTCTTGCTCTTTTCTCTGGCCGGCTTCGCGCTCTCGCAATCCCTACAGCGGAGCAGCAGAAGATCATCGCATCCGTCAACACCGACCAGCAAGCTTCCTTAAACCTTCTAGCTGGTAGGTATCAACAGCGGCACGGCAAGTTGCTGGCTTGTTGCAGCCCAAACTCGAAGCGCTCGGGTTTTCCTGCCGGTTCATTTCCATGGATGAAGTTCATCGCGCAGGTCACTTGATCTGCGAAAGAAAGGGCACACACGGCAAACGCGTGCTTCTGATCGGGCATAAGGATACGGTGTTTGAGTCGGACAGTCCATTTCAGAAGTTCGTGATCAACGGCAATACTGCCGCCGGACCCGGGTCATCAGATATGAAGGGCGGCTTGGTCATTATCCTGAGCGCACTGAAAGCTCTAAATGAAAATCACGCGCTGGATGATACGAACAGCGCCGTCTTTCTGAGCGGAGATGAAGAACATCCCGGTGAGCCGCTCTCGATTGCGCGCCGCGATCCGATCGAAGCCGGAAAACAAAGCGATGCCACCCTCGAATTCGAAGGAGGCGTTCAAATTCAGGGGCACGATGCCGCCAGCATCGCCCGTCGCAGCGCCTATCAATGGATACTCACCACTTCGGGCAAATCAGCTCATTCCTCTGGCGTATTCGGGAAGAACGTTGGCGATGGCGCAATTTACGAGCTCGGAGAATTCTGGACCAGTTCAATCAGGATCTGCGCGAACCCGACCTCACCTATAACGTGGGGCTCGTGGTCGGTGGCACCAGCGCATCCTACGACGAGGCTACGGCTACCCGCACTGCATCGGGCAGAGTCAACATCATTGCCACACACGCGCGAGCTGCGGGAGACATCCGCACCGTTACGGATGAACAATACAAGCGAGTTCAGGACAAAATGCGGCAGATCGTGTCCCACGATCTGCCCGGAGCGTCGGTGCCAACAAGGAATTGCTGAAGGAGTTAAACGAGGTGAATCGCTCTCTCGGCCTAGATGTTATGGAGCCGCTGGATCCGAGCCGCCGCGGTGCAGGCGATCTATCCTTTGTCGCACGCGTACGTCGCGAGCATCTCGGGACTCGGCGCGTATGGGAGTGGCGCGCATGCTCCGGGCGAGATCATTAATTTAGCTCGACAGCCGGATCAAACCCGCCGCGTTGCGCTCTTTATCCATAAGCTGACGCGCTGAAAGGCACAACCCTTCGTATGCTTGTGATATCGCATCAAAAGACCCCTGGAGCGATGCTTCGCTGGGGTGAGGTGCAGCCGTTTTCCACGTCGCCCACGCAGTCCACCTCCACTTGCTCCCGTTCACCTACGACCAGCGACATTTAATTCTTGACAATCGATAGGTCCTAGAGTACTGTTCTTTGTGTGCTCGGTTGCGCTGACGAGCTTTCTGCCCGCAGTTAAGGGGCGAGAGTGGTCCGTTCTGTAGCGGCGGGCGTCACGGCGTGCGCTCCGCCCCCATTTAACCACTTAATTCAACTTGGATGCTTCTCAACATCTGAAATAGAAACCCGCACCTCTGTTCTTTCAGTCGTTCGGACGAACCCAGAGTACAAATACACAACTCGCAAGCAGAACTTGCGAGAAGGAAGATGTTATGCGCAAATTTCTGCCGGCGGTGTTCGCATCGCTAATTCTAGTGTTCAGCACTTCCATCGTCGCCTTTGGAACTCCGGGCCAGAGTCCATCTAAAATCTGCGATGCAAACGACAATTATGGAACGTCGCACGACGCGTGTGTGGTCTGCGTAGCACAGGGCAACCTGTATCAAGAGTTCCTCACTCCGACGTGTGCCTGCAAGCTGCTCGAGGACAACTACTACGACGGCGCGACGCTGCAAGACTTTGGGTTCGACAACTTGGGAGAGTGCATCAGCTCCGGTTTCACGGGGCCGTGAGGGAAGGGCGCAACATGCACGCGCTGACGCGGTTGTGCTGACAAGCTTTCTGTCCGCACAGTTTAGGGGCGAGAGTGATCGGCTCTGTCTGTAGTGTGACGGGTGTCACGGCGTGGCGCCCACGCACGCTTTCGTGCCTGCAAGCATGCTGCTGCAATGTGCCACTTAACCACTTGACTTAAGATTTGGATGCTTCTTGGCATCTGTGATAGACACCCGCACCTCTGTCCTTCGATTCGTTCGGACGAACAGAGTACAAATAGAACTTGCAAGTAGAACTTGCGAGAAGAGGATATTATGCGCAAATTCCTGCCGGTCGTGTTCGCATCGCTAGTACTGGTGTTCAGCACTTCCGTCGTCGCCTTCGGAAATCAGGGCCCGAGTCCGTCCCAAACCTGCAAAGCCAAGGGCGACACCTTCTTAGGATTCCCCGTGGATCACAGTACGTGTGTGGTCTGCGAGGTACAGGGCGATACTCCGACGTGTGCGTGCCAGGTCCTCGAGGACGTGGCCTTCCTGGAATTATTTGGGTTCGACAACCTGGGAGAATGCATTAGCTCGGGTTTCACACTGCTGCCGTAGTAATCAAGGGCACCGATAGCAACGGTGCCCTCTTTCCTCCAAGTTCCAGCGAAGACTATGACTGAAAATCGAATTCGCGCCCTGCTATTTGCACTCGCGGGAGGCGGATGGCTGGTTTCAGGATGGCTGCTGCTGCGCGATTTTGCGCTTACGGGCCGTGGACCAGCTTTAGGCGCGGGTCCCTTCTGCCCCGGGTGCGACGAGGTGCTTGGAAGTGCAGCGTCGTATCAACTCGGATTCCCGATTGCGGGCTGGGGGCTGGTTTACTTCGCTCTGGTCGCTTTTCTGTTAGCTTACCCGCAAAGATCAGTAGCGCGCGTGCTGCTGTTCGTAAGCGCCATAGGGTTCGGCGTCAGCGCGGTCTTGACGGCCATTCTCCTTTCGACGGGGGGCGGAACATGCGTACCATGCCTCGCTACGCATATCATCAATCTCTTCCTTCTCATCTCATTGTGGGTCTCCGTTTCCAGAGAGGCCGCCCACTCAGAACCGCGGTTGCCTTCTATGCGGCGGACCGCAAGCCGGTTGGCGCCCGTCATCGTCGCAATATTCTTAGGAGCTTCCCTGCAAGCGGCGCTTTTCCGTACGGACACTGAGTTCGAACGCGCGCTGGCAGAATACGAATCAGCGCCGAGTCACGATATCGCATTGCGACCCGGCGATGCGGTGCTCGGCTCACCGAACGCGCCGGTGCGGATGGTGGTGTTCAGCAGTTTCCAGTGCCCCGCTTGCAAAAAGTTTGTCGGGTTGATGCACGACGTGCGGCGCCGTTATCCAGATCAGGTCAGTATCGTCTTCAAGTATTTTCCGCTGGGGAAGGACTGCAACCCGATCTTAAAACGCGAGATGCAGCCGAGAGCGTGTGCCGCCGCGTTTGCAGCGGAAGCCGCCCTCCGGCAAAACCTCTTCTGGCAGTATCACGATCGCCTGTTTGCGTCTTCGTTGGTCGCATCGGAGCAAATCCTTACTAACGCGGCGAAGGAGACCGGGATTGATCTGGCCAAATGGGAAACTGAGCGGCAGTCTCCTGCCGTCAAGCTTAAAGTAGCTTCGGATGTCTCTCTAGGCGCAGAGCTAGGCGTTCAAGGTACGCCGGCCATTTTTATCGACGGCAAGAGGCTGACGTATCTGAGCCGGAGAATGGTCGGGGTGGTGATCTCGCACGAGCTTGAGGCGGTTAAGAAAGAGAAGTAGTTGACGATCCAGTCTGCATTGCGGCAGATTTCGGAACTGGCTGCTAGGAGGCTCTAATACTTCGGCACCGTTGGATCGACTTTTTCGCTCCAGGCGAGAATGCCGCCGGTGAGATTGCGGACATTCGTGAAGCCGTTCTGCTTGAGTAGATCGACGGCCTTCTGGCTGCGGACGCCGCTCTTGCAGTGCATGACTATCTCGGCGTCCGGATCGAGCTCGTTCAAATGCTTCGGCAGCTCGCCGAGGGGAATCAGCTTCGCGCCCGGGATGCGCGCAATCTGATATTCGTATGGCTCGCGCACATCGATTAAAAGGAAATCGTCGCCACGGTCCAGCTTCTCTTTTACTTCCATTACGTCGATGACGGGCTGAGAGGTCATAGGTCGTATTCCGCAGAACTCCTGATAATCGATAAGTTTAGTAATAGTGGGATGATCGCCGCAGACCGGGCAGTTGCGATCGCGATGCAATTTGAGCTCGCGGAAGCGCATGTCCAAAGCGTCGTAAAGGAGCAAGCGATTCTTCAGCGTCTCGCCTTTGCCTAAAATGATCTTCACCGTTTCCGTGGCTTGAACGATTCCGATCAATCCCGGCAAAATGCCAAGCACGCCGCCTTCCGCACAGCTCGGCACCAGTCCCGGCGGCGGTGGTTCCGGGTACAAACAGCGGTAGCAGGGGCCATCTTCATACGCGAAGACGGTCGCTTGGCCTTCAAAACGAAAGATGGACCCATATACGTTGGGCTTCTTCAACAGCACGCAAGCGTCATTGACCAGATAGCGCGTCGGGAAATTGTCGGTGCCGTCGACGACGATGTCGTAGTCTTTCAGGATTTCGAGCGCATTCTCGCTGGTCAAGCTGGTATCGAACTTATCGATCCTTACGTTCGGATTGATATCGCGCATCCGGTCCGCGGCCGAATCGAGTTTCTTGCGGCCCAGATCGTGAGTTCCGTGAATTACCTGCCGCTGGAGGTTTGAGGCATCCACAACATCGAAATCGACGATACCGATGCGTCCCACGCCCGCAGCCGCGAGGTATAGCCCAAGCGGCGCGCCTAATCCGCCCGCTCCGATCATCACCACCTTGGCCTGCTTTAGTTTGAGCTGGCCCTCGATGCCAACTTCAGGCAACAGGATGTGGCGGCTGTAACGCGCGAGCTCTTCATTCGAGAGAGCCGCTGTTTCAGGTTCTGCTACGCCTGCCGCTCCACCCGCAATGCTGGGTACGATCGAAATCGTCTCGTTGCCTTCCAGTTTGGTCTCGTCTTTATCGAGATAGCGGATATCGTCGTCGTTCACGTAGACATTCACGAAACTTCGAAGCTTACCCTGATCGTTGAACAAATTCTTCTTGATGTTGGGATATTGGGCGGTCAGCTGGTGCAACGCATCCGCCACGGTTGCGCCGTGTACGTCTACGGTGTCTTTCTGCTCGGTAAACTGCCGGAGCGCGGTCGGTATCAGGATTTTGGCCATATCAATTCCTCGGGATCCGCTTTGGTCTGCTCTGCATCGGGTAAGAAACTATTCGCGTGGGCGAACTTGCCGTTGGTGACGGAAAGCACCACAAACGAGTACCAGGGGCAGGATCTCTTTAAGTCCGTTTTAGAAAAATATGCGTCGCAATCGGGGTGGGAATGAAAAATTCCCACCAGGTCCAGGCCGCTGTTGCGAGCGGCTTTCTCGGCGGCCAGCAAGTCTTCGGGCCGTAATTCGTAGCGGGTGCGCCGTTCGCCTTCGAACGCGTTATTCAGCGCTATCGCCTCGGTCACTATCTTCTTTCCGCTGATAATCCTCCCCAGCATTGCTCCGCAACACTCGTTCGGATACGTTCTCTCGGCGTGCAGCACCATAGTGTGCCAGGGCTTGGTCTCAATCTCAATCATTCCAGAAGGACTCGCTTAGATACTTTTGCCCACCGTCGCAAAGCACCGTGACTACCAACCCGCCTCGCCCTTCTTTAGATAGGTTTTCGGCGATGCGGGTCGCAGCCAAAACGTTTGCCGCTGCGGAAACACCCACTAATAATCCTTCTTCGCGGGCGAGGCGGCGCGCCATTGCGTAGGCGTCTTCGGTTTCGATCCACAGATTTTCGTCGGCCAGATCGGGATCGTAAATACCGGGGTGAATGGAAGAGGGCATGTGCTTGGTGCCTTCCAATCCATGCAGCGGCGAAGCCGGTTGAACCGAAATGCATCGGACATTCGGCAACTCACTCCGCAATCGTTTCGTGACCCCGGTAAACGTACCGGTCGTCCCCAGCGCTGCCACGAAATGGGTAACGCGGCCGCCAGTCTGCTCGAGTATTTCCGGGCCGGTAGTCGCAAAATGCGCTTGCCAATTGGCAGGATTGCTGTATTGGTCGGGATAAAAATAGGTCTGCGGATCTTCTTCGTAAATGCTCTTGCAAACGCGGAAGGCGCCGTCGGATCCCTCGGCGGGGTCTGTGAGCACCAGCTCCGCGCCGTAAGCTCGGAGGATCTGAAGCCGCTCCGGCGATGCGTTCCCCGGCAGGCACAATTTCACGCGATAGCGCTTCACGGCGCAGATCATGGCGTAAGCAATGCCGGTATTGCCGCTGGTTGAATCGAGCAGAATTTTTTCGGGTACGAGTTTCCCGCTCTCCTCGCCCTGTCGAATCATATTCAGGGCCGGGCGATCCTTTACGGAGCCTCCGGGATTAAAGAACTCCGCCTTCGCAAAGACCTGGACGTCTCCGCGGCCGGCCGAGCGAATTTCAAGCAGCGGGGTATTGCCGATTTTGTCCAGCAGGGCAGCGTGAGCTGTGGATACGGCGACGGCTGACATGTACTTCTAGTTTATGTCTATCGTGTTAGTGGAGAATGTTGTCTCAGTGGTAGCCGCCTGCAGTGAAACTAAGCCGCGAGTGCCTTCCGGCATCGGGAACTTTGCAACAGACATTTGCAACAGCAAGGCGAGTCCTTTTTCATGATTTTTCTTGCAACGTCCCTTACCCCATGTGCAACAAAGCGCCAGGGCTACTCGTAAGGGATTTCCACTTCAGCAAAACTGCTCGGTGTCGCCGCGTTCAGTGCGGTGACGATTCGTGCCACATGCGGCTTGATGAGGCTCCAACGTCCTTTCCCTAATACGACAATGGATATCTTCCGGCCCGAAAGGTTCTGCTGATAGCTGATATTTTTGTCCGTGGTCACCAAGACTTCGAACCCTGCGGCCTCAGCCACGGTCAGCAATTCTCCATTTTCCAATTGTCCCCACCCACGGGCGCGGGCTTCGGTGATCGCGTGATGGTCAATCAGATAACGGGCAAGAGTGCGTGGTGTGCCATTGTCGAACAAAACAAGCATTTACGGGCGGGGAGTTGGGGCTTCCGCGCTATGCGCAGCGAATTCCAGAACAGCCTGAACCTGTTCCCGGGTCAGGCCGAATTCTTCCACTAGCTCGTCAACATTCATGTCCTGAAGGTTCTCGAACACCATCGAAACCGGCGTCCGGGTTCCTCGAAATACCCATGCGCCGCTGCGCTTGCCGGGAATGCTCTCCACGGCGGCGCATTGTGACCAATCAAGGGTTGCCATGCTGGTATCCTCCTCTAATCGTACCGTTTCCGTCTCACCCACGAAGCACCCGTTCCGAGAACAACTCCAGGAATCGGGGGGCATCTACAGCGACGGAAACATCGACGTTCTCTTCGCCGCTCGTCCATGACCTCCGGTCGGCGACGAGCATGCCGCGGGTCAGTTCGCCGCTTGTTTCGATGTCGAGCTTCATGCGGCGTGTTTCGACCAGCGAATGGTCCAGCGCAACCGCGGCAGCCAATGGGTCGTGCAGGTAAAAGCCTTCCGATCCCGTGCTTTTTCGAAAGAAAGAAAAGCCCTGTTCCGCAAGACAGCGCAGGAATTGAGCTTTTGCGTCGTTCCGTCGTGCAAGGCGGGCATCGAGGAACTCGCGTGTTAACGCGACTCTTCGCGTCACATCGAGAGTCACCATGGTCAGCGGCACGCCCGAGTGAATGACTTGCCTTGCGGCCTGGGGATCGGCATAGACGTTGAATTCCGCAGTGGCGGTGACGTTGCCGGGTTCGAACACCGCGCCTCCCATCATGACGACGTTCTTCAACAGCCGGAAGCCATCGGGATCGCGGGCAAACGCGAGCGCCGCGTTGGTGGTGGGTCCGATAAGCAAGAGCGTGATCTCACCGGGAAAACGGCGCGCCCGCTCGACAATCAAAGCGCTTGCCGGCTGATCGCTTAATCGACCTGGCGGCACACGTCTGCGACGGGTCCAGCCTCCGAGTCCATCCTCGCCGTGTACGTGCATCGCATTCACGCCCGGTCCGGCCAGCGGCGCCGCACTTCCTTGCGCAACCTCGGGATGCAGCGCGGCCGATGCAACTGAAAATACTTCGAATACGTTGGCGGTCGCGACACTTACCGGCACATTCCCATGTACCGTCGTAACGGCTTCGAGCCGCGCCTCGGGCGAGGCGAGCATATAGAGCAACGCGAGGGCATCGTCAACCCCAAGATCCGTATCGAAGATGATGCGACGCATGGTTCCAGGCTAACCGCAGCAGTTCGCATAACAGCGGATTTCTGCGCTACGATTCGTCTATGCGAACGCTTCTGCTGTTAATCGGTACGCTGGTTTTTGCGGCACCAGAAGACTTAATTCAAATCAGCGCTCAACATGCATGGCCGCCCCCGGGATTGAATTGCCCGCAGCGCATGCTCGTGCTCTTCGAGGCAGGACCCAATCCCGAGAAGAGCAAGGATCTGTTTCCCCAACACGTTGCTTTTCTACTGCCGCTGTTAAAATCCGGGAAAATTATCTCCATCGGTCCCATGGCCGAGGGGCAGAGGGCGGCCGGCATATTCGCTTCCAGCGATTGGAATGAAGTGCAGGATCTGCTGAAGGACGAGCCGTATACGCAGTCCGGCGTCATGAAGGTGGCCGAACACAACGTGTGGAATGCCTGCGAAGCAGCCAAATAGCCGGGCTGCTGCGGCTAACCTCCAAATAATCCAATCGCTCTCCGGGTTGTTGCCGATAACACACTGGGGCCAATGCGATCTGAAGGTGCGTCCTCTGTCCTGATCGAATCGAATCCGCAAAGCGGGCGGCTTGATGAATACGAGCCTGATGCCGATCCCGCATCCATAAAATCAAGGCGGCCTGAACGGTTCACTCCTCCGGTTCCGAAGCGTTTGGCGGATACGGGGCTGCCCAACTCGGTCATCGAGCAGCTGATCCTCAAATTGCTTTATTTGAAGGGCGATGTCATCGGGAGCGACCTGTGCCGCGCAATGGGTTTCAGGTTCAGCTTGATAGAAGCTATGCTTGAGGGCCTCAAAGTTCAGCTACTCATCCAGGTGAAAAGCTCGCTTGGGTACGGACCGGTTTCCTCAGTGCTTGCGTTAACGGAATCGGGCCGTCGTGTCACGCGAGATTATCTGGAGCATAACCAGTATGTCGGTCCGGCGCCTGTGCCGATCAATCAATATTGCGCGGCTGTGGCGGCGCAGCGAATGCCCACGCACTGGCTTACACCGGAGCGGCTTGCGCAGGCCTACTCCCACGTAGTGATAACCGATGCGACTCTCGATCAGATTGGACCAGCGGTCAGCTCGGGCAAGTCCTTTCTGATATACGGGCAGCCGGGCAACGGCAAGACACATATTGCGGAAGCGCTGTCGAAGATTCAAACCTCCGATATCTACGTACCGTATGCCCTGGAATGCCAGGGAAACATCGTCCAGCTATACGATCCGATTTATCACAGACCGGCCACGCAAAGGGAACCAGGCGTGGATTCGGATCTCGAATACGACGGGCGTTGGGCCGCTTGCAACCGGCCGTTTATCGCCACGGGCGGAGAGTTATCGCTGTCGATGCTTGACCTCAGCTACAACGCCGTGTCGAAGATCTACGATGCTCCGTTTCAGTTGAAGGCGAACAACGGAATCTATTTGATCGACGATTTTGGCCGCCAGAAAGCGACCTCAGCCGAAATCCTCAATCGCTGGATCGTCCCGATGGAGCGCCGCATCGACTACCTCTCGTTCTCAAATGGGGGGAAAATGACTATCCCTTTTGAGACGTTCCTGATTTTTTCGACGAACCTGAGCCCGAACAAGATCGGGGATGAAGCTTTTCTTCGCCGGATTCAGTACAAGATGCTGCTCAGCAGCCCGGGCAAGGATGAATTTTGCACGATTTTCTGCGATTATTGCGCATCGCAGGGGCTAGATGCGCCGCTAGCCCTGGTGAACTCTTTTGTCACAAAACACTACCTGAACAGCGGAAAACAATTCCGCCGGTGCCATCCGCGGGACGTGGTATCGCAGGCAATCGACTACATCAATTTCAAGCGTCTGCCGTACCAGCTCACTGAAGAGCTGCTCGACCATGCATTCGCAAACTGCTTCATTTCGACGGCAGACCTGAGCGAGACTTAGGACACGCCAGGGGTTCCCAAGAGGCGCAGCAGGCGTTCATCAAGGTGGAAGGGTTCTAGGCCCACAATTTTAGCTTTGAATCCAGTTGCCCTCGGATATAGAACGACGTTGAATTCCTGGGGCACGATGATGGAGGGGACGATGAAAACCGGGACGGGCGGATCGCTCGATGCTGCAAGCGCCTCCTCTACAGTGGCTCGCTTGGATGGGATGTTATCGGGTACTTCGATATCCGCCAAAACATAGTCGTCCGGTACATCAACAGGATCGAGGTGTACTAACACCTCCGCAAGTGCGAGCGATACGTGCTGCGAAGTGTAAACAACCCGCGTGCCCTTGTGATTGCATCGCCCTGCAGCGTGAATGCCACCAGTGCCGGTGAGATCTCGTGCGTATTTCTTTCGAGTAATTCTATAGACGATCAAGAGAGCATGCCGTGGTCGATACGAACCAGCTCTTCTTCCACGGCCGAGGGATCCTGCGTGAGAACTTGCAGGGCTGTTTGATTGCCAAAAACGCGGTTAGGACGGTTCAGCCATGCCTTGGCTCGCTCCCATGTGCCGAATGTATCTACGGCGTGCGCCAGTACTGGCCCGTACTCCACAGTCCGCGAGTCTTCGTCCGGGAGCTGAGGCTTAGCCGCAGCAAAGCCTCTGGTCCGTTCCGATCTGCGCCCCTTTCCTCTCGATGGCATGTAGTGAACCCATTCCCCTATAGCAAAGCGGCCTCTACGCGGGCAAATACTGCTTCAATGGCTCGAAAAACGCTTTCACG
Organism: uncultured Acidobacteriaceae bacterium; assembly: GCA_963808405.1. Taxonomy (GTDB): domain Bacteria; phylum Acidobacteriota; class Terriglobia; order Bryobacterales; family Bryobacteraceae; genus Bog-105. Next base: position 495,160 of record CAWEFG010000002.1, read on the forward strand.
AACGAGACGGCCGCGTCAGACGCTTTTTCGGTGCTCCCGTCACCGATTCCGACCACCACTCGGACCAGCGCGGTATCGCTGCGGTTGTATCGAATCGCATCGGTGACGGTGAAGATCTTGGCGGTGTATTCGCTGGCAATGACGCGATCTCGTGCCTGATACCAGTAGAGAACCACGCTTTGATTGTCGCCGCGCGCGATGATATACCGGTTCACGTGAATGGGCTGCGTTTCACCGGGAACTGCAATATCGATCACTCCGGATTGCTGTTGTATCCAGCCGCTGCCGGGCAGGCAGTTTTTCGGCGAATGCGGGGCTTTCCCGGTGCGCTGGGTCTTGAAATAGGCCACGAAAAGGGAAGCGATGGCACCCGTGTCGGGGTTCTGGTAGAAACGCGAAAGGATGTCGTCGGCTTTGAGCACATCCAGCTGCTCCTGGTCCAACTCGGCGTTCTGTTGCATGACCCAATGTGGATTATCGAGTGAAAACTCGGCGAGAGGCTTGTGGGCGGGGACGTTTTCATTTCGCGAAAAACCGTAGAAAGCGCCGGCTTGCGCCAGCAGAACGAGGCTGAGCACACGCGAGCTTCTGGAATTCAACCACGAAATCATGAATGAGCCTTGTTTATCTTTTTCGCCGTGAAATTGATAATCCGGTGCGTGGCGATTAAGGCGATCAGGGCGACGACGAACACCAGATATCCTTCTGTCTCATGGTACGCTCCCTGGGCGAGGTTGGTGTTGATTTCCGAAAGCAAACCCGTGACTGCGACGCGAATGCCGTTCGCGCCAATGGCGATGGGGATGGTGGCCACCAGCAAAACCCATCGCACCCAAACTCTTTTGTCAGTGAAGTAGGCGTAGACGAGCGACAGAAAGGCCAACGACAGAAGCGACCGGATACCGCTGCAGGCATCGGCGATATCCAGGGTTTGGCTTGGGAGCTGAAGCAGATTGCCGGTGCGCAGAACCGGAATGCCCATCCAGCCAATCAGCAGCTCGCCCAAACGGCTGGCCAGCATCTGGAGACTCAGGGTAAGGCGCGCGTAAATAATCTGCGGGATGGGAATCATGAACAACATGAGCAGCAGCGGGAACAATAGAATTTTGACCCATTGCTTACCGCCCAAATACAAGATGACGCCGAAGAGCGCAATTACAAAGGCGAGGCGCGCAGTAAACAGTTCCGCGCCAAGGGTTGCGGCCATTGCCTCGCAGGCGGCGAATACAACCAGGAACAAACCCCAGCCGTTGGGCTGGCGGGGAGTGGAGAGCAAAGCATCGCGGCGCCGCCAGGCGATAAATCCGGCGACCAGCGGCACAAAGAAGCCATGCCCCATGTCCTCATCGGTGGCCCATTGCACGGCCATGCGGTAGAGAATCGGGGCGTAACAAAGGAGCAGCAGCGCGCCAAACCAGGCGACGGCCGGCCACGAGATTTTGCCGCGCGAGGGCGGCAGCTGCGTCGACGACGCAACGGGCACGCTTGCCATGAAGAGGAAGTCCCTTTCAGTTAATCACACACGGTGTTCGGAACCGAGCGCGCGGAAACGAAGCGACGATCGGAAGCCACGTCTATCATGTGGATGTCTTGGCCGGAGATTCTCGTTGCGGGTCCAAACCGAGCTTGCGCGTTCTATAGGGCTTCAGATCGGGGACAGCATTGACCAGTTCGCCGGCCACCATACGTCCGAAGAACGCCGAGCCTTTTGCCCCCAAATGCGTGTAGTCAAAAGCCGGAGCCGAGGTCTTCGGGGCTGGAGCGGAATTGCCGGTAGGCGCGCTTTCCGCGACGGCGGGAGGCGGGGGCGCCATCGCCAAAGTGTTTGCTTCAACAGGTCCCATCTTCTGGACAGCAGCCAGGCTGTCCCGATTCAGGTCGAGGAGCGGAACGTGCTCGTCCGCAGCGACCTTCCTGGTTGCGTCGGCCCACGGCCCCAGGTCGTCTTTCACATTCCCGTTCCGAAAAGTGCGGCGAGTCAGCGGCGTAACCAGCACGGGCTTCGCTCCGGCAGTTTTGACGTCCTCGACATAACGGCGCATGTTCGCCGGAAACTCGGTCGCGAGATCCGTAGAGCGGCCAGGCTTTCCGGGCTGATCGTTGTGCCCGAACTGAATCAAGACATAGGTGATGTGGAAATTCGCGTTCTGCCGCAGCGCGTCCAGGACCTGCGCCCACGAGCCTTCGGCCCTATAGCTTCCCGAGCTGCGGCCTCCTTTCGCCATATTCACGCAGGTGACCTGTGGCACGAATTGCGCGCAGAACCCCGGGCCATAGCCGCTCTTGGTCGCCATGGTGGAATCGCCCACCAGGATAATTCGAACCGGGGGCAGATCGGTTCGGCGCGCTGGTGTCACGACGACACCCCCGCATAACAGCGCTATCGCCGAAAACAGAATAAAGTTTCGCATCGCCGCGTCCTGTTGCCATCTCCATTGTGACCACAATGGTTAACAGGTTGGGGTGATGAAATCCGATAGTGTCTGGAACCTAAGCGGCCGGCTTTTGTTCGGACAGACGTACGAGGATTCTGAGATTGAGCGCCGGGCCTTTCCTCCGGGATGTAAAGTCTTCTGCATCGCATCCGCAGGGTGCACAGCCATTGCCCTTTCGCGCGACCACGATGTGACCGCGGTGGATGTAAATCCGGCGCAGGTGGAGTACGCGCGATCGCGGGCGGCAGGGGCGCCCCGGAGGCTAGGGCTTCTGGATCGGCTGGTCCGGGTGCAGCGTGGCGCGTTAATAGCAGCGGGGTGGACTCGAAAGCGCCTGGATCGCTTTCTTCAATTCAGCGATTGCGCGGAGCAACTGGCGTTTTGGCACGCACACCTGAACACGCGGATGTTTCGCGCCCTGTTCGATTGCAAGCTGGCGGCCGATTCGCTGGGTATGCGGCTAATCACTCGAGATCGCGGCCTGCCATCGGGCAGCATCATCAGGAAGCGCGTGGAGCGCGGTCTGGCGCGTTACCCAAACCGCAGCAACCCTTACGCGCATAGGCTGTTCGGAGGGCCCGGCGGCGAGTTGCCCAAAGCGCCGGTTCATCGCATAGAGTTCAAGACAGTGGATGCACTTGCTTTTCTCGAATCCGTTCCACCCGGATCGTTCGAGGGATTCTCGCTTTCAAATATTGCGGATGGCGCGACGGCCGATTTCCGCAAACGCTTGCTGGCCGCAGTGAGGCATGCTGCTTCCGGCGATGCGATGGCTGTCCTCCGCAGCGTAAGAGAGCCGGAAGACGACGCGGCAGATGAATGTGCCGCACAAGATCGCACGCTGGTGTGGGGATCCATTCAAGTGCGGCCGGCGGGGACGCTTCGTTGATTGCGGAGAATTCCGGCCTGCAATCGACAGACAAGGCGCGGCTCGTGACATTCCGGTTCTTGAAAAAATTAGCTGCGAACGAGGGCTGCCGAGCGGCGTTGATACTCGTCGCGATTCTTCAAATCGGTTTCTATCCTTGCTTCTGGCAAGGCAAAACTCTCTTAACAAGCGCGGAAGAGGCACCGAGCATTTTGCATCACGGCGCGGATACGGACCTGCGCGACAATTTGCGCCTGTCGAAGCTCCGCGATCCAGGAGGGGCGGCCTGGCAGATTGAACCTTGGCTGGCCTTTATCCGCGATCAATATCGCGAAGGCACAGTACCGCTCTGGGATCCAGGTACACACGTCGTGAAGTTTGAGTACCGGCCGGCAAGTTTCTACTGGGGTACATGCGTCAGCATTTTGAGTTGCAGTTTTCTCGCTCTTTTTGCCCTCACTGCTAAAACCGCGGGCGCCGGCTCCCGGCTATTCGTTTCCGATGCGCATTCTATAGAAGGAGCGCCAGACGAAGTACATCGCGATCAGCAGGAAGACTCCCGCCAACGTCCCGCCTAAGGCCGATCCGCTCTCACCCGATAAGGAAACCGCCAGCTCCACTGCGAGCAGTCCAAAGAGAGTTGTGAATTTGATGATGGGGTTCAAGGCTACGGAAGACGTGTCTTTGAAGGGATCGCCCACTGTGTCGCCGACCACCGTCGCATCGTGCAGCGGAGTGCCCTTCTGCTTCAATTCTGTCTCGACAATTTTCTTGGCGTTGTCCCAGGCGCCGCCGGCGTTGGCCATGAAGATGGCCTGATATAAGCCGAACAGCGCGATGGAAATCAAATAGCCGATGAAAAAATAAGGTTCGACGAAGGCGAACCCCAGAGTCATGAAGAACACGCACAAGAAGATGTTGAACATGCCGCGCTGGGCGTACTTGGTACAGATCTCCACCACTTTCTTGCTGTCGCTCACGGAGGCTTTGGTGACACCTTCCAGCTTGATGTTGGCCTTGATGAACTCGACAGCGCGATAAGCGCCGGTGGTCACGGCCTGCGTCGAGGCTCCGGTGAACCAATAGATGACCGAGCCGCCCGCAATCAATCCCAGCAGAAAGGGCGGATGCAGGATCGAGAGATTCGAAAGCAAGTCGGGGCGCAACCCGTTTGTCAAAGCCACCACAATCGAGAAGATCATCGTGGTTGCGCCAACAACGGCTGTGCCGATGAGCACCGGCTTCGCGGTCGCTTTGAAAGTATTGCCGGCGCCGTCGTTCTCTTCCAAGTTGTCTTTCGCAGTCTGGAAATTTACGTCGAAACCGTAAGTGCCCTTCAGCTCCTGCTCGATACCTGGAATCTGCTCAATCGTAGAGAGCTCGTACACGGACTGGGCGTTATCGGTCACCGGACCATAGGAATCGACAGCGATGGTCACGGGCCCCATGCCCAGGAATCCGAAGGCAACCAACCCGAAGGCGAATACCGCGGGCGCAACCATAAGACCGCCGAGACCCGCTGTGCTTACGCCGTAAGCTGCCGCCATCAATGCGAGAATTGCGGTGCCCAGCCAATACGCGCTCATGTTTCCGGCTACGAATCCCGAGAGGATGTTCAGCGATGCGCCTCCCTCGCGAGAGGAAACCACTACTTCACGAACGTGGCGCGACTCCATGGATGTGAAGACCTTCACCAGCTCGGGAATGACTGCGCCTGCGAGGGTTCCGCAGGTGATCACGGTGGAAAGCTTCCACCAGAGCGACGTGTCGCCCCCGAGATCGGGGACCATGGCGTAGGACACGATATAGGTTGCCACGATGGAGACCAGCGATGTGAGCCAAACCAGGCTGGTCAGCGGCGCTTCGAAATTCATTTTGGTCGCTTTTGCATACTTCGCCCGAGCGAACGCAGCGTTCAAGTAGTACGACACGCCGGAAGAGATCACCATCATGACGCGCATGGCGAAGATCCATACCAGCAGCTGGCTTTGCACCAGCGGGCTGCGCACGGCAAGCACGATGAAGGTGATGAGCGCCACGCCGGTGACGCCATAAGTCTCGAAGCCATCCGCGCTGGGGCCGACGGAATCGCCCGCGTTATCGCCCGTGCAGTCCGCAATCACGCCGGGATTGCGCGCATCGTCTTCCTTGATTTTGAAGACGATCTTCATCAGGTCCGCCCCGATATCCGCAATCTTCGTGAAGATGCCGCCCGCCACGCGCAACGCGGCCGCGCCCAACGATTCGCCGATAGCAAACCCGATGAAGCACGGGCCGGAATAATCGTGCGGAATAAAAAGGAGAATGAACAGCATCAAGACCAGCTCGACGCTGACCAGCAGCATGCCGATGCTCATGCCGGCCTTCAGCGGGATTTCATGGCACGGAAAGGGCTTGCCCCTGAGGCTGGCAAAGGCGGTGCGCGAGTTGGCGAATGTGTTGACGCGGATGCCGAACCAGGCCACGCCGCTGCTGCCGCAGATGCCGATGACGCTGAACAGCAGGATGATAAACACTTTGAAGGCGTCGAAGTGTTCGAGCACGCCGAAATAGAAGACGATAATCACGCCGATGAAAATCTCCAGAATCAGGAGAAACTTGGCCTGCGTTACGAGGTAGGTCTTGCAGGTCTCATAGATCAGCTCGGAGATCTCCAACATGGATTTATGGACGGGCAGGTTCTTGAGCTGGTGGTACATTACGATGCCAAAGAGCAGCCCGAGCACCACGAAGATCAGACTGTACAGCAGCAGCGATCGGCCGTCGATTATGCCGCCGAAGAAGGTAGACTGGCTCAGGTCGGGCAGGACTAAATTGGCTTCCCCGCTGGCCTGCTTCTGCTCCTGCGCGAAAGATACGGCGGGATTCACCAGGAACAATGCGGCGGCTCCGCAGAGATACGTAAACGTGGCTTTAGCGCCAGGCATTGATAAAGGCCTCCTCAAGGCGAATAAGAAGTCAGGAAGAAAACAGAATGAGTACTCGGCGCCCGTAACAGTTGGCTACGAGATAAGCCCAATCTGAAAGAGCGCACTCATGCTAATTGTTTCAATCTACCATTGCAGTTGGTTTGCGGCGCAGCTATTCGGCCCGGAGAGCCTCAATGGGATTGATGGACGCGGCGCGGCGCGCGGGGACGTAGCTGGCGAGCAGCGCTGAAAGGCCGAGCACGGCAGCGACAGCGGCCAACGTTGGGGCATCCCATGAGTGGACGCCAAACAGCAGCTTGCGTATCAGAGTCGCCGAAGCTATCGAGCACACGAGACCTATGACAATGCCAACGGAGGTCAGCCATCCAGCCTCTTTCAGAACCAGTCGATAGACGGTGCTACGCTCCGCACCGAGTGCCATACGGATTCCGATTTCACGAGTTCTCTGGCTCACCGAATAAGCAACCACACCATAGAGTCCGACCACACTCAACAGAAGGGCCGCAGTGGCAAAACCTCCCACCAGCCAGGCTGAGGAACGGTGCAGATACGCAGACGGCGAATCATCGATTCTTTCGCTCATGGTGGCTTCGCCAATCGTACCGATGTTGGGGTCGATCCGATGGATGGCGGCCTCAACCGTCGGGAGCACCGACTCCTCGGACTGCGATGTGCGAGCGACCAGAGAGAAATACGTGTCGGGGCTCTGGTTAAAGGGAAGATACTCGGCCGGCCAGATCTCTGAATCGAGCGAGCCTTCCTTAATATCGTCCACAATGCCGATGATTTCTCTCAGCGATTTTGGAGAGAGGCTGGTGTCACCGATCTTTTTGCCGAGTGGATCTTGACCGGGGTAGTATTGTCTTGCCAGCGCTTGATTGATGATGACCACGCGAGGCTTCGACGCATCCTCAGCATCGGTAAAGTAACGGCCGCGCAAGAGCTTCGCCTGCAAGGTCTTGAAATACTCGGAACTCACGTCGCGTTGGTTCACTTCATTGTGCTCTCCGTTGTACGGCCGACCCACAAACCTGATCCAATCCGTGTCGCCATTGAAGCTCACCGGCAACTGCGTGGTGAGAGCCACAGATCTCACGCCGGGCAGGTTCGAGATGCGGGTCACGATCTGACGTCCGAGCGCAACAACCTGCTCGTCCTTTCCATAGCCGACGTGCGGCACCCCGATGTCCAGCGTGGCTAGATGATCTGGCCGGAAACGAAGATCCACATGGAGCAGGCGAAAGAGGCTCTTGCCGAACAGCCCGGCGCCTACCAACAGCACCATGGCGATGGCCAACTCCAGTACTACAAGATTGGAACCGAACCGGCGCCACAGAGTACCTGCAGAGCCGCGACCGCCTTCCGCGAGGCCCTCTCGCATGTTGCTTAAACGGAAGCCTACGATGGGAGCGATGGAGAACAGGACTGCCGCGAGGAGTGAGATTGCAGCGGCAAAAACGAGCACACGGAAATTCAAGCCGAGGCCTTGCAGATAGGGCATGCCCGCCAACATGTCCGCGGGTATAAGCCTGGTGAGGAGTTGCATAATCCAGCCAGCAGAAATCAGGCCCAGCACACTGGCGACGGCTACCAGGACCAGCCCTTCTGTCGTGAATTGACGGATCAATCGCCCGGCCCATGCGCCGAGCGCGCCCCGTACTGCGATCTCACGCTTTCGACTTTCGGAGCGGACCAGCAGAAGGCTCGCTACATTTACGCAGGCAATCAAGAGCAGCAACGCGGCTCCGCCGAGCAGCACCAGCAGGATGGGGCGCACATCTCCAGCAATCACTTCGGACAGGGGTAGCACGCTTGCGCCCTGACCGCGGTTGGAATCGGGATACTGCCTCTCCAGTTCTTTTGCAACCGACTTCATATCCGCTAACGCAGCTTGGACAGAGACACCGTCCTTGAGCCGAGCTATTCCGTCGAGATTGTGGCAACTTCGCCGAGTGGCACAGGGGCCGGTTCCGTGAAGCGTTGCCCAGAACTCTGCGCGACCCCTGGGAGCAAATTGAAAATGCTCCGGCAGCACTCCGATGATCGTGTACGCGGCGCCGCTTAACATAACCGTCTGCCCTATCACATCTTTCCTTCCGCCAAAGCGTTTCAGCCAAGTTGTATAACTCAGCATCACGGTATTGGGCGCGACGGGCGAATCTTCGCCGGTATAGAAGTCACGGCCAAGCACAGGCGTTATGCCCAGCGTGCGAAAGAACCCAGCACTCACGCCAACGCCACGTACGAGAACTGTACCGGTGGCGGTGCGCAGTATGTAACCGTTTCCAGTGTGGACATCCATCGAGCTGAAGACTCGATTGAGTCGCTTCCAATCGAGATAGTCAGGATAGGAAAGGTTGGCGTGCGGAAAGAGGGCGACACTTTCAGTCACGTTAACAAGCCGCCCCGGATTCGGATAGGGCAACGGCTTAATAAGAGCGGCGTCCACAAAGGCGAAGATGGCGACACTGGCGCACAGGCCTAGGGCGAGGGTGAGGATGGCGGTGCAAGTGAATCCTGGATTTTTTCGTAACTGCCGGATTGCGAAGCGAACATCCTGGAGCAGATTGTCGATCAGGTTCAGTCCACGCGTGTCACGGCACTCCTCTTTCCTTTGCTCGATGGCTAAGATGGACCGGAGCGCAGCACGGCACGCATCTTCGCGACTCATGCCGCCGGCGATGTTTTCTTGAATCTGCCGCTCCAGGTGATAACGTAGCTCTTCGTCGAGTTCCTGCTCGACCTTCGCCCGCCAGAAAAGCGATCGAAGCCGCAGGCGGAATATATTGGCCCAGCGCATTGCGATTCCTCCCGGTCAGATTGTTCGTACAACCAGCGAGATGGCCGCAGCTAAACGCTCCCACTGCGCAGCTTCCTGCTCGAGCGCCTTGCGCCCGGCTTTTGTCAGCGTGTAGTATTTAGCGCGGCGATTATTGTCGCTGAGAGCCCATTCCGAGCTGATCCAGCCGTTCTGTTCGAGTTTGTGAAGAGACGGGTAGAGCGCACCTTGGCCCACTTGAAGGACATCCCCGGAGATCTGCCGAATGCGTTGCGCGATGGCCCAGCCGTGCATAGGCTCTAATGCGATTACTTTCAAGATGAGCAGGTCTAGCGTGCCTTGCACGAGGTCCGTCGGTTTACTCAAGAGCGGCTCCCATCAGTAACTGACAAGAGCATACAGCATTTTGACGCGGAACGCAAGATCGGCCTTAGGGTTGGTTCGCGAGCGGCGGTTTCCGGAACACGGCTGCGGTGGTTGACGCCAACATCCACTTGCCTTCCGGCGAGAGGTCCCGGACCCATGACTCCTGCAGCAGAGATTCCGCGGGTTTATCGACCACATCTTTCATGCGCAAGTTCAAGAAAGTCTGTCTTTCGCCTGGAGGAAGTTGGCCGACATACCTGGATAGAAACCACTGGAGGGTCCAGATGGGTTCACCGGAGCGTGGGACCAGGTGTTGAAGCACCTCGAACTCTTCGGGGAATAATTCTCTGAGACCGGAGCGAGTGGCATTGAAGTAATGATGCGGATAACCGTGCTCCGGCTGAAGGAATGGAATGCAGCAATACAGAGTACCGCCGGGCTTCAGGACGCGGACGAGCTCGGCCGCGCATGCGAAAGGGTCGGTCACGTGTTCGAGGACGTTCAAAGAGAGCACGGAATCGAACACCTCGTTTTGGAAGGGCAATTTTTGGTTAACGGCCAGGACGTCGACGGCGGGAAACGGGGCGATCTCGACGCAAATCACGGCCTCGTCTACTCGCTGGCGGAGGCCGGCGCCGCAATCGAGAACCTTGCCGCCTATGCGACGGGCGTTTTCGATGAGAGCGATGGCAACTTCGTCATAATGATGCGTGGAAATGTCATGCGCGTTCTCGACGCGGAATTCGAGGCGTAGATCTCGAGGCAGAAAATCCAAGACGGAGCCTTTGTCGGCGAACGTTTCGCCACAGCTTCGGCACCGGATAACCGCGTCGGAGAATTCGAGTGTGCCTGAGCCCGCGGGGCATAAGGGACAAGCCAGACGATCTTTGAGCCACTGCTGTTTGGCGCGACGCTGGTCTTCAGAAAGGGTGGGTTCGTGAATGACGGCCGCAGTCAGGCGCAAGGCATGTTCGGCGATAATCTCCTCATTGACCGCGAGTTGAAGCTTGAGCGATTCGCCGGATCGAATGGCGCCGGTGAAGAAGCGGCTCGTATCTACCACGATGCGAAACCCCTGGGAGCATTGTGCCGGGAGGGCTTGTTTCACGTCGGGGCGGTCGACCGGTATCCACATGACGGCGGCATGGTTGATTTTGAGCGAGGGGAATAGCGCTTTCGCTTTCCACGCGAACCAGCCATCGATGACGCAAATGCTATCGGAGATCTCGCGAGTTTGCGGCCGATCGATGTGAAGCAAAAAGGATTTGAAGTGCAGGTATATCTTGCGAGAGATGCCTTGTAACCAGGGCCGGCTCAACAGCCAGGACACGAATTGCGGTCGAGCGGGTTGCTTCGCCGAAACGGCTAGCGCGTTCCCCATTCCCACAATCCGTACATGGCACTTTGCGAAATCGGATAGCCAAGCTGACGGGCAAGCATCGAAATCTGTCCGCGATGGTGAGCATCGTGCGCGACCAGGTAGGCCAGGAAGCTCACGGCATCCGGCTTGAAACCTTTGATACGGCCGTCTGTTGTAAGCGAACCGCGCAGCAGTTCATCGAGCGCGCGCCAGCTTGCTTCGAGAGCGCTGACGGCTTCTTTCTTCGTGACGGCATCGCCCTCCAGTTTGGCTGGAATCTCCGCCTTTGTGCCGGCGCTTTTCAGCCACATAAGACGCACATTGTGAATGTGAGCAACGATGGATGCGATATCGCGACCCTTGCCGCCTGGGGGCTTTGCGCCCCACGCTGCATCGGGCAGATTCTGGACCAGGAAAATGTCGATGCGATTGTTCGTCGCGTGCGCGTTCAGCAGCGCGTCGGCCACCCTAAATGGCTCGGTTGGCTTCTTTCCCGCCATAATTCTAGATGATAGGTTATGGTCAGTTATTCGCAGGGTCCACAGATGCCGCTGCTTGATCGCACAACCGGCGAGCAGCTTTGGTTTGTAGCGAACCAGTGGCCGGACAGAACGGCGGTCGTGTCGATGCACCAGAACCGCCGGCTCAGCTGGGGAGAACTATTGGATGCAGCGGACCGGGTTGCCGGCGGTTTGGCGCAGCTGGGGGTGGCCGGGAACGACCGGGTTGGCGTTTGGGCGACTAACTGCTACGAATGGCCGGTTGTCCAGTTCGCATGCGCGAGGCTGGGCGCTATTCTCGTGACCGTTAACCCGGCGTGCCGCTCTCACGAGCTTTCCTTTATTTTGAGGAAATCGCGCATGAAGGCGCTGTTTCTGCGCGAGCGCGACGACCGGACGGGGTATCTGGAGGTCCTCGACGAAGCTACGCAGGACACGGCTGTGAATCTGAGGCATGCGATCTGCTTCGATACGCCGGAATGGCAGAATCTCCTCTCGTGCGAGCCCGTCAAGCCCGCCGCTGCGCAGCTGGACGACGTAGTGAATATACAGTTCACATCGGGGACAACCGGGCACCCGAAGGGCGTGTTGCTGACGCATCGGAATCTGGTAAACAACGGTTTTCTGATCGCGCGAACGCTTCGGTATTCAGAGCGCGACCGCATCTGCCTGCCGGTTCCGTTCTCGCACTGCTTCGGTAACGTGATCGGCACTATGGCGGCGTTAGCGAGCGGCGCGGCAATCGTACTTCCGAACTGGTATTTCGATGCCGGAGCGACATTGGCGGCCATCGACAAGGAAAAGGCGACATCTCTCTATGGAGTACCGACGATGTTTATCGCGGAGCTGTCGCATCCCGAATTCGCGCGCTTCGATTTGACCAGTCTGCGCACGGGGGTGATGGCCGGGGCGCCGTGTCCGATTGAGCTGATGCGCAAGGTCACGACCGATCTGCATTGTCCGCAGCTGACCATCGGGTATGGACTGACGGAGACATCGCCGATCGTTACGATGTCGGAGGTCGAGGACGACGTGGAACGGCGCGTATCGACGGTTGGGAAGGCGATGCCGTGTACCGAAATCAAAGTGGTTTCGGCAGCGAACGGCGAAGTCGTCGAAACCGGCGTCCAAGGCGAGGTCTGCGCGCGCGGATACATGCTCATGAAGGGATACGACGACGACCCGGAGGCAACCTCCCGCGCCATCGACGCCGAGGGGTGGTTTCACACGGGGGACCTGGGGACGATGCATGAGGACGGGTATCTGCGAATCACGGGGCGGGCGAAGGAGATGATCATCCGGGGTGGCGAGAACGTTTCTCCGAAGGAAGTGGAAGACTTTTTATATACCTGTCCAAAAATCGCGGAGATCCATGTAACCGGACTGCCCGACGAGCGCTTAGGAGAGATCGTACTTGCGTGGGTGCGGCTAAAGGCGGGTGAAACCGCGACGGCGGAGGAGATCCAGCAGTTCTGTCGGGGGCGCATTGCGCACTTTAAAATTCCGCAGCGCATCCGATTTGTCGACTCGTTTCCGACAACGCTGAGCGGCAAAATCCAAAAATTTCGGATACGGGAGATGGAATTGAAGCAGGAGGGGGGAGAAGCGCGCAACGCCGCAGGTGTGGAGGTGGCGGGATAAGACGCGCATAGCGAAGGCGGGCAGCTGAACCAGCGGCCGCAACAACCTCGGGCAGATCAGGCTGCGCGAGCGCCCGCCACTTCGAGCCATTTGCGCATCTGGTCGCGGGGCACCAAGCCCGCCTGCTGAAATACGGTCTCACCGTTCCGCAGCACAACGAAGTTGGGAATGCCCTCGATACGGAAGCGCGCCGCCACCTGGGGATGCGCTTCCGTATCCACTTTCAAAACGAGCGCCCGGCCCGCCATTTCATGAGCTACGGCATGCACCTCCGGAGCAGCGGCACGGCAGGGGCCGCACCAAGCTGCCCAGAAGTCCACGAGGACAGGGACGCGGGCGTCTCGCACGATTTGATCGAACTCCGGCGCGCCCACATCGATTGGCTCGCTCGAGGGAGGCAGCGTAGCTTTGCACGAACCACAGCGGCCGGTGTCGGCGAGATGTCTTGCGGATACGCGATTTTTCGCGCCGCAGGCACCGCACAAGCGCATGGTCGAATAAGGCACGGACGCGGCCATAACGTTTCTAAGACTCGCGAGACTCGGCAGCCGCTTCTAAACGGAAGCCGCCGAGCCTTTCTGGCGCCGACGCTCGGCCCGTAATTCCTCTTCAGCGCGCTGCCAATCCGTTTCGGGGGAACCATGCGGACAGCCCCGCTCGTGCCAGCAGCGGTAAGCGCGAGCGGCAATCTCATCCCGAGTGGGCGCGCTCGCGTCCAGCCGGAGGCTCGGATTGTGCTCGGAGCCATATGAACCTCGCGGCGTTGTTCCCGAACTGCGCGGCCCGGGCACGATCTCGGGGGCCGGCGATTCACCGCGCGGGCCCGGCGCCAGATGGGTCGCCCCCGCGCCAGCCCCGGCGCCGGCCGTGACTCCCGAGGTATCCACTCCTCTCGCACCCACCGATAGACTGGCGTCTCCGGCAATCGTGTCCTTAATGCTGAGGGCGGCTCTGCTTCTTCTAAGACGCTCCGCCTTTTGCTCTTCCGTAAGAGAACTCTCCGGGACGTTCTCAAAATCTCCCGCCGTATCGGCCGGTAATTTGTTCAACTTTGGATCGATCATTCACTCGCCTCCAGTTGTTGGACAGCGGCGCGAGAAGAATTTAAACAAAAGAAAGTTCCCGCGGCGGCTTCCCTGAAGCAACCGATATACTGGAAGCGATCACCTGGTTTGCGGGAGGAACGTTAATGCCGCGTGTCGAGCAATTGCTTGGACAACCCGAGCCGCAGGCGCATTTCCTGCAGCTTTACAAAGCGGACGCGCGCGCCCTCACGACCAACGTCAGCCTTTACCTGCTGGAAGGTTTGAACCGCGCTGAGGGACTCCTGGTGATCGCGACGCCGGAGCATACCGAGTCCTTCACCCGCCAACTGAAAAGATTGGGCGCTCATCCACAATCCGCCATCGACGAAGGGCGGCTGGTCTTCTTCGACGCCGAACAAACTCTTTCTCAATTCATGGTAAATGGCCAGCCGGAGTGGCCTCTTTTCGAAAGTACGATTACCCGCGCCATTCACCGCATCGAGCCGGGCACAGGGAACGGATTGCGGGCGTATGGCGACATGGTGGGGGTTCTGTGGGCAGCCGGACAAACCTCGGCGGCCATTCGTCTGGAGGAGTTCTGGAACAAGCTGCTGGCGTCGATCGGCTTTAAACTTTTCTGTGGGTACCCGATTGACATCTTCGACGAGGAGTTTCAATCCTCGGCGGTCAAAGAGCTGCTTTGCGCTCACACGCATCTTGTTCCGTGTGGACAAAACGGGGATCTCGATCTGGCGATGAGCCGCGCCGTAGAAGAGGTCGTCGGGCCGAGCCTTACCAAGCGCACGAGCTTGCGTAACGGCAACGGTGGAGCTTCGCTCGCGGCCATGAGTCACGCCGAGGCGAGAATTCTTTCGCTGAAGCACACGTATGCGGAGCGCGCCGGCGAAATTCTGCCGCGCGCCCGCCAGTATTATCAGACCGAAAAGCGCTTTCGGGCGCTGGTCGAGAACAGCTCGGATGCGATCTCGCTGATGGACGCGCGCGGCAAAATACTGTATGCGAGCGCCTCGAGCGCGAAAGTGCTCGGGTATGCGCCGGAAGAGCTCACGGGACGCCGCGCATTCGATCTGATCCATCCGGACGACCTGGGGCAAGCGGTTGGCGGATTCCAGCAAGCGCTTGCCGCTCCCTGCTCGCCTGTACAGTTGGAGATGCGCGCGCGCCGGGCGGACGGGCGCTGGTGCTGGATCGAGACCACCACTTCGAACCTGCTGTATGAGCCCGACGTTCGGGCAGTGGTATCCAATTACCGCGACATCAGCGAACGGAAAGCAGCGGAAGAAGAAAAGCAGCGCAATTCCGAGAAGCTGGCCCGCTCCAATGCAGAGCTGCAGGCGTTCGCTTACGCGGCGACGCACGATTTGAAAGAGCCTCTCCGCACCATCGGGGTGTTCACTCAACTGCTTGCCCAAAGGATTCCGCTTGACGATAAAAGCCAGGAGTTGGCGGGATTCATTGTAGATGGAGTGAAGCGCATGTCGAGTCTGCTGGACGATCTGCTTTCGCTCACCAGCCTTCGGTTCGGCGATCCTCCGCATGCGGTTGAATTGCGCCATGCGGTGGACCAGGCGCTCAGGAATCTGGGGCAAGCCGTAAGGGAAAGCGGCGCGCGAGTCGATATCGGCCCGTTACCCGCGGCGCACGGTAACGAAAGTCATTTCCTGGAGCTGTTCCAAAATTTGATCAGTAACGCCATCAAATACCGGAGCGACGCTCCCGTTGAGATCGGCATCAGGGCCGAGCAGTTCGGGTCCGAATGGCTGGTGAAGGTTACGGATAACGGCATCGGCATTGCGCCGGAGTACCATGAGCAGATATTCGGGCTATTCAAGCGGCTGCACCCTCGCGAAGTGCCGGGCACGGGTATCGGTCTCGCGATCTGCAAGAAGATCGTCGACGGAATCGGCGGCAAGATCTGGGTGGAATCGAGCCTGGGAAGAGGGTCGACGTTTTGCTTCACGGTTCCCGCAGTGAGCGACTGTGCGGGGGACTCGGGCACTCGGGACTCGGACGAAGCCATAGCCGCACGTTGATTTCTTTTTAACGTCCGCCGTGGCGTTTTTCGGTTTTTAGAATCTCCGCCGCTACAAAGCCTTCGAAAATTGCGCCCAGAAAAGGAGAGCGCCGAAGCTCGGCCGAGGAGCGAATGCCGAGCAGGTGGCAGGCTAACCCGGAATCGCCGATATACACGTTTTAGCGATTTGACGAGGCGCTTCCCAAAACTGTCGAAATACGGCGGGACAAGAATCACCTGTCCGGTCAGGTCGAGGGATCTCGTCAAATACCACCGGAACGCGCAAGTCCTGTAAAAAGGCGCGGGGATCCGACCGGGAGCGGAACTGGATGTCGGGATCTTCTAAGAGAACGTAACGCGCGCGTGGAAATAAGCGGCGCAGCACACTCGTTTTTCCCGCGCGGCGCGGTCCGGTGAGCACCAGGGCCGGGAAGGCCCGGGCTGCTGTTTCAACCGTTTGTTCCATTGCGCGGTGGATGAAACGCATTTGAGAATTCTAAGATACGACTTTAGATTTCTCAAAGCGGCGGCGACAGGAAGTACTCGGTCGCAAGGGGTTAAAACATCGCCGTAAACTTTCTCTGGGCTATAGCCTGTTCTTCGGTTACAATTTTCAAACGCGCACACTGCACGTTAGTGTTCCGGGGAGGTGAATGCAGTGGATCCAGTTCAGTTAGGTGGAAAACTATTTAGCCTCACCGGAGCGCTTCAGCCCTCGGACAACGTCACCGCTGCCGATCTTCAAAAGGCGCGCGCCGCTCTCGCCGCGACGCTGAATGCGGGCATTGCGACCGACACGCGTCCACCGGAAATCAGTTCCGCGCTGGGCGAAGCCGGCAGTATACAGTTCGCTCAGCTCGACCCCACTGTTCAACAGCAATTCAGCGGGATCCAAACCGCTCAAGCTTCGCCGGGCTTCATAAGCGATTCGCCGGTTATAGCGAGCTTCAATCCGGCCGTTCCTGCGTGGGCGCGCGGGATGGCGATCACCGCGGTCGGCCCGTTTCAGGAAGAGGCAAACCCCGTTCTCTCTTCCTGGGTACACATAATTTTTCCGCTGCCGCAAGCAGTGAATGTGAAATACGGCACTCAGATTGTGGCCGTAGTCACGCTGTCCGGCGCTCCGGTTGCGGGCAAAAGCAGTCTGCCGCTAGCAGCCGGAAGCGTGTGGATGGATGCGCAGTTCCTCGCAGTCGGATGCCCTGCTTCCTCGTGGACAGGATTCTCGATCAAAGGCGGCACGCTCACGCTCGGGCAGTATACGGTTGCCAATGGCGAGATCGTCATCGGGGTTTCGGCGAACTTCACTTTGAAAGCGGATCTCGCCCAGCCCGCTCCGCCTCCGCCTATCACCGGTCCGGGGGCAGATGCTTCCGCGATCGCGGCCACACTCCCCGCCAGCATCACTGTCGCATTCACGCCGTCATCGGCCACCATCACTGCTCTCGGCAATATCAGCGCGACCATTTATGGGTCTGCTGTCGCAATCAAGAAAAATGCCCAAGCGCCTGTGTACAACGCGAACCTCGCGGCGCTGTTCGTTCCCGGCGACATAAGCGGACCCGCGCAATTCGTTTTCAAGTCCGTCAAATCCACGCTCTTCATTCCTGCGGGAAGTGCGCCGATCGCCGCCGCAGGGTGGATACTTCCTGTCGCCATTACCACGCCGGACAAACTCGGTCAAGCGGCGGGGATGGGCGGCGTCGCACTTGCGCTGGGCGCCGGCGCAACGGCCACCTGGGCGGGGATCTCCACTCCGGTTGCGGCGGCGGGAGCGGTGATCGCGGCTTCTCCGGGGGAGCTCCTGGTCTGGACCACACTGCCGGCTACGCCCTTCGCCACAACATGGACGCTGTGGAACGGCAAGCTGCGTCCCTGCACAATTGAATTCACAATTCCGAAAAGCGGTGTGCTGTTCTTCCTGGCCTCCGCGGCCCCGACCGCAGGCGAAGAGTTGCTCGCGGGCGGTTCCACTGTCGCGCATATCGACCGGCCGGTCCAAGCCACGGGATTGGGCGTCGCAGTCTCGATGCCTGTCGCAAGTCTGGTGATCGTCCAAACTGCGGCGGTTCCCACGGGCGGGCTCATTATCGAAGGGGCAGCCCCACTTGCGAAAGGCGCCGAACCCGCCGCCTTCGCTCTCGAGAACGCGCTGATTGAAGCTCTGCCGCCGCAGTTCCTGATCGCCGCCGGGACGCTTGAAGGGAACAACGTCGTGAAAGGCTCGCTGCTGCTTCAATTCGGTCTGACGGCGTTCTTGCCAACGCTGCCCGATCCTTACGCCACGAGCCTTGGATTGATCGGCAATGCGCCGCCGCGCGAGACCGGGCCTAACGCACCTTCACCACAGCCGATCGGGCTGCTGCGGTCGCGCGTGACGTGGACCACGCCCGCTACGCCGGCGCTCAACTTTCAATTGATTTTTGCGCAGTCGACAGGCACGACCGGCGCGCTTCTGGGCACTACGCTCGCCGTATCGCGCCAGAATCCAGGCGTGAATCTTCTCGACGTATCGAGCAATGCCAGTCAGTTGGGCGTAAACTGGGCGCCGCAAAGCCTCAGGGGCGTGAACGCCCAAGGTCTGCTGTTGATTGGCGATGGCGCAGCTACTTCGCTGTTCACTGTCTCCGCCATTTCCTGGGAGCCCATGCGCTCCACGACAGCAATTCCGGCAGCCCCGTCGGACGGAGTCCCTTCGAAGCTCAACGTTCCTACCGTTTCGCTCGCTCCGATCGCGCCGATTCCTTTAATGACGGCTCAGCAGAGCCGTGTCGCTGGGGGCGACCCGTACAGTTTCACGGCGACACTGCCTTTCGGAATGATCGCTGAAGCGAGCAACACCAAAGGCGCGACATATAACTTCGTCCAGCCCAAGTTTGACGGGTATGACGGCGGGTACCAGATCTCGCTTGTTCCCGCGGGCGCGCAAAGCAGCACCAAGCCTGAGTTTCCCGGCCAGACGGTGCTCACCGATCCCTACGGCACAGCCGTTCTGTCGTCGGACGTGGCCACGATCTTCCGCGCCGACTTCAGGCAGCAGACAGGCGCCGCTGAACCCGGCGTGCCGGTCACTCGATACGATCTCTCCGGCTACGGCGCAAGTCTCTTCAGCGAGTGGTATGACCCGAACGTCACCGGCACAGGCATTCTCAAAGTTCAGTTCACGGTTTGGGTGGGGCGCACGGCGTATGAGGTGGTGCGGGCGCAAAGCATTATCTATCCGTGGGGCATCAAGATCGTCCGCACTATCACCATCCAGCGCATCTCGGGCGGCGACGTAACGCGCCAGGACAGCGGTTGGCAGGCCGCCACGCCGGGCCAGTTCAATTTCCCTACCAAAACGGCGGGCGAATTCAATGGCGCGGTGCATCAGGGATCGGTGGACGGCGTTTTCAATGTGAAAAACATCCGCGACAACGGCGCCCAGTTCCCGCTGGATGGCATCACCTATGTTCCGGTTCTCTTCGATGCAGACGTCAAGATCAACACTAAGAATCCGGTGGTCAGCGGCGCGTCGCAGAACGTCTACGTTCCCAGCCAGAACATCACCGGCTGGGCGCAGCTCGCGCCCGATAACAGTCCCGCCACGCGAGCCGATCTCGCCGACCTGCTCGAGCAAAAAGGCGCGGCTCTTGGACCGATTGCCTGCACGATAAACATCGGGGCGGCCGGCCAGCAGATGAAAGTGAGTTCTGTCGGAGTGAGTGCGGTGGGCAGCGGAGAAACGGCCGTATTCGTGGCGTCTTTGAATGGGACGCCCGTGCTGTCCCGCGATGGCCAGTGGTCGATGGCCGTTAAGACAGGCGGCTCGACGCCCGTAGCGCTCAACCCGCAAACCGCGGTCCCTCTCATTCAGCCGAACGGCAGCAGCACCTGGTACCTGGCCGAGCCGGCGGACATCCTGAACCTGACAAATCCCACGACTCAATATGGCTACCTGCAAGGAACCAGCACGCAAAAAACATTTTTCGGGCAGCCGCAAATTCCACAGGGTGCGAACAAGGTTTCGATTCCCAATCCGCCGCATGTTGCCGACGTCGGCGCGTTGCTCGGTTCTACCGGGATCTTCCCGGATCTTACTAAAGCGCTCGCGTTTCCGAATCCGCAGGATCTGCTTCTCGGCGCGCTTGGTGAAGACACGCTTGCGCTGAACCAGGCGCCTTTCACCGTCAATCAGCCGCCGCTGACGCTGGTCGATTTCGGTCCAGTGTCGTGCGTGCTCGTTTATGCGGACCGGTCGCAGGCGGGCAATCCGCCCACGACGGTCACCTACACCCTGAATCCCGCGGGGAATCCCGCATGGTCCATCAGCTTCGAAAAATTTACTTTCGTCCTAGTCTCGCCTTTCGGCGACGTCAACAATCCGCTTCTTCAGGTTGTGGGCTCGGCCCATGCGGATGCGAATACCGCTCCCGCGCTTGGCAAGCTGACGATTGTCTACGGCAGCATTCTTTCACTCGTCCAACAAATTTTCAGTAAGCTCAGCGAACTCGCCAGCTTTCTTCCCGGCGGCAATGAATCGAAGCTCGATATCAGTTTCTCGAACGGGCAACTGACCATCCGGGACAAATTCGCGTTACCCACCTTGCCTCTGGGCCTGGGCGATATCACCAATGTTGCGCTGGATCTCGGCGCAACGATGCAGTTCTCTCCCATGAGCATGGATTTCACCGCCGGAATCGCCAGCCCGGACGATCCGTTCCAATGGTTGGTCGATCCGCTCTCGGGCACGGGCTGCGTCCAGGTCGGCTTCCAGAATGGCAACGCGAATCTGCTGATTCAGGCGGGCATCGGCGTCGGACTCGCCATCGACGTGGGCATCGCGGAGGGCAGCGCCTCTATCGTTCTCGCCTTCCAGGTAGACAACACGGTCAGTCCGTTCGAGGTTAAAGTCATCCTCACGGGCCAAGCCTCGGTCGACGTGCTGGGAGGACTCGCCAGCGCTTCCATCATGTTGAGCGCCGGACTCGCCATCATTCCGGCTCTCCCCGATATCACGCTCATCGGCTCGGTGGCGGTAGGCATTCACATCAGTATCTGCTGGGTCGTCAATATCGACTTCGATGGCTCCTGGCAGTTCTCGCAAACGTTGACTGCGTAGGAGAGGAAATCGCATGGCATTCCAAGATCTTCGATTGAGTATCATGGCGTTCCCGCAGGAGTGGGACCCAAGTAAGCCCGCGATCAGCGTCAACGTGCTGCTTCTGCCGACTGGCGATCCCACGATGCCCGACCCACAGCTCGGCCCCATCTTTTCAGGAGCGAAACGAACTCTCAAAGCCGTCTTCATCGCCAGCCTCGACCAACTGCCGACGCCCACCGCGCCAGCCGCTGAGGTCAAGACCTTCCCATTGACTACTCCCGCTCCTAGCGGCGCACCCGCGCTGTTTGCGAGCTTGGCCAGCCAGTTCCACATCGTGCCGGCGGCATCCGCGCCGACGCCGAATATTCGAATTAAAAAGGCGCTGCCGCAGTCCTACATCGATGCCTTCGCATTCGAGCAGCCGCGTACCACGGACGCCATTGTCGGCGATGGCTTCGGATGCGCGCTCATCACCAAAAATCCGAACCCCAGCGCTCCGCCGCCGAACAAGGACGTCTCTTGGGGACAGGTGTTCTCCTATGCGCTGCGCAATCCCGCTGTCGCGCAGCAACTTGGGCTGCTCTATGCGAACCTCTCCGTCCCTGTGGCGACTGCCGATGCAGCGAAAGGCGGGTGGCTCTACATTTCGCTCGACGCAGCCGATCCGTACTCTCCGAAGCTGAACACCGACTTCGTCAAACTCTACGCCGCGCGCATCCCGGCGCTCAAAGCGGCGAGGCCGGTGTTCGCCGCCGTGTTGTTTCCGGTGGTTGCCACCATAGCGAATCCCGCGCCATACGATGCCGCCGAAGTGGAAGCGCAGACCTACGATGACGGTTTCGCGCAGATCGTCCATTGCAACCAGCCCTCCACCATCGACGCCGCCGCGGGCGACGATACGCAAATTGTGCCTGGCACCGATGCCGGCATTCAGATCGGTTGGGATGACGAGCAGGTCACCATCTGGAACAACCGGCAGCTCGATAATCTGCGCGTGCGCCGCAACGGAGGCACACCCGACACCGAAGTACCGCTCGGTGTGTTGGGATACCGCGTCGACGTAAAGGATCCGAAAACGGGAAACTGGTTTTCCCTCTGCTCGGCGGAAGGAACGCAGCCGCCTCCTGAAGAATGCATTCAACCGGTGCCGATGCGATCCACCGACCCCACGGACCTCAGCGCCTGGCTTCCGCGCTACTTCGCGCAATGGCGCGGCAAATCGCTGGTCTCGCAGGATGTCGCCGGTATCAACCTCACGGGCGGCACGAAAACTATCCCGGGTCCGATTCCGACGTCCGTGCTTCCGCCTCTGCTATTCGGCAACACGTATAATTTCCGTGTTCGCTACGCGGACCTTACGAATGGCGGCCCGGTGCTCGCCGATAATCCGCAGAATCCCGCGCCGGCGAACACCACGAACTGCCCTTTCAAGCGCTATCTTCCGCCGAAAGCCGTTCGCCTTCAGAGCACTCTTCAGAACAACGTACTCTCGAAGATTCTGGTCTGGCGGCCGTTGATGGGATACCCGGAGCTGCTCTTCGCGGGGGTCGATCCCTCCGCGGTTAACACACTGTTATCGCAGATCGCCGCAGCAAAAGCCGGTCATCAGATCCTCGGCGCCAACGATCCGGATGTGCAGCGCGTGCGCATCAGCGTGGAAGCGCGCACGCCCGCACACGACACCAGCGATCCCGATTCGCTCGATGGCCCCTTCCGCGAAATTTACAACTTCGAAACGGACTTCCCGGCGTATCCGGCGAATCCTGTTCCGCCCACGCCCGGTACGTCTCCAGCGGCAGAGGCCATTGAGTTCGATATCCAGCCGGTCGACATTTCGAACATCGGCACAATGGTCGCGCCCGCCGCTACCCCCCGTCCTGCACCGCAACCGCTGCCGATTCCCACCGCCCGCGACGTGCGCATCGTAATCACTCCTATCGCGGCGAGCGCGAATCCCAACTATTTCGGAAACGATGCCGTGACCAGTGGCCTGACCGCTCACGTGGATGCGCGCATTGAAGCCAGCGCCGAGCCCAACCTGTTTGTCGGCGAACAGGAAGCGCTGGAGCTGAACGGCATCTTGCTGCAGCCGCCCGCTAACACCGCGGCACTCAACGAGCTAGCGGCGATCTTCAACCTTACGCCGCCTCAAACCACCACCGATCCCGCCCAGCTTCTCGCGCAACAGATCGGCGTTGCCGCTAATGGCCTCACCTTCACCGGCATGCCTGGCCAGCGCGTGGTGTTCGGATCGTCGCTTGCGCTGCGCTACAACCTGAATGGCGATCACTCTTCGATCACCTTCGCCGCCGAAGGCGAGCTGCTGCATAAGTGGATTATCGTCATCCTGCTCGAGCTGAATCGCGATTGGACCTGGGACGGCTTGGCCGACACCAGCTTCGCAATTTCACAGGAAGTGGTGGGCAGTCCCGGCGTTACGACCAATCTCGGCACCCTTGATGTGCGCCAAACGGTCGGCGCGATCGCGCTCGAGGGCAATTTCCCAAACCGGCGCGATTCCACGCGCCTGATCTTTTTCCACGCTTTCGACCCCAACCCGCCCGCGAATCAATTTCCGGTTTCGCCGCAGTTGAAATATTTCGTCACTCCGCAATTCAAAACGCTTCCGCCTCCAGCGCCGACCGAGCTCGATATAACTCTGCCCATTGCCTCGCCGCCGACGCAAACGCCAAATATTGTGTCGGCCGGATTCGCCCTCAGTCCTTACGAGGCGAGCTCCGATTATTCTTCTACCCAGCCGCGAGAGCGCGCGCTGTGGATGGAATTCGACGCGCCTCCCGCGGACCCGCAGGACGGGTATTTCGCCCGCGTGCTGGCCTATGGCATCGACCCGCTACTCACTTCCCAGAACATGGGCGACGTTCAGCCGCAAGAGCCGCCGCTCGGAGTCGATCCCGAGCCGATTCGCGCCATCGCGCCCGGCGCGTCCATCGACACCGCCGGCCTCGACGCCATGCAGCCGCTCATTCCTTCCACCATTTCAAAGCGGCATTTTCTCCTGCCGCTGCCGCCGGGCCTGTCTGCCAATTCGCCCCAGCTGTTCGGCTTCTGGACCTATGAGCTCCGCGTAGGGCACTATCTGGATCCGAGCACGCAGCAGCCGGTATGGTCCACCGCCCAAGCGCGTTTCGGCCGCCCGCTTCGCGTGACGGGAGTGCAGCATCCCGCGCCGCAACTGAGTTGTCAGGCTACTCGTACCGTTACGTCCTCGGGGCAGAAAACCGTGACTGCTACAGCGGCCTTTGCTGCCCCCGTATTAAATGACCGGGTGGCATTCCTCGAGGTTCCCAACAGCCGCCTCTGGATGCTGATGTATACGCAAGTGCTGCAGGCCGACGGCGCCGGATATCGCAACATCCTGGTCGCCCGGAAGGCTGCCGCGAAAACGCAGACTAGTAATCGCGACACTCCCATCGGAGCCGCAACATTCACCGAAGACGAAGTCGGGGTCACTCTGGCGTCTTATGCGCTGCCCGCGACGTCTCCATTGAGCGTTCTCGCTGTCGAGCTGCTTCCCGCGCCCGATGGACCGGATCTGGTTGACCCGCTGGGCGCGCAACTGGGGTATCAGAGAATTCTGAGGACTTCCCCGCTGGTCAAAGTCGCTGATACCTGCTGAAAATCCTAGCTTCCTGGCGAAAAAGGCTTTAACATATATCGAATCGCCTGGGAGGCTTTGTGGATCGGAACAGGAATAGAACTTCGTTCGCAGCTTGGCTGCTGAGTGCCGGTACGAGCTTGCTTTTGCTCGCCGCGCTTCCGCTGACGTCGTCAGCGCAGGTCACCATCGCGGAATTTCCGATATCGGTTGCGGGCAGCGCGCCGCAGGGAATCACGGTAGGTCCGGATGGGGCAACTTGGTTTGCGGAAAACGGTGCAGCGGGAGCGAGCGCGATCGGCCGCATCTCCGTCACCGGGGTGGTCTCGCAATATGCAATGCCGTCGGGTAGCCAGCCGCAGCAGATCGTCACCGGTCCAGACGGCAATCTGTACTTCACCGTAGCGACGGGCAACTTCATCGGACAGCTCACGCCCTCGGGTACGTTGACGCAGTTTACGATTCCGACCGCATCGGCTTCTCCGCTCGGAATCGCGCTCGGGTCCGACGGCGCTCTCTGGTTCACCGAAGGTGCCGCGAACCAGATTGGCAGAGTGACGACCAGCGGATCGTTTACAGAATATTCGACCGGTTTGAGTGCTGGTAGCCAGCCCCTACGAATTACGCCCGGACCGGCGGGAACGCTGTGGTTTACGGAGTTTGCCGGGAACCGAATTGGCATGATCACCACCTCCGGCGTTATCACAGAGTTTCCCCTACCTACCGCAAACAGCAATCCTTGGGCAATCGTGTATGGACCGGATGGGAACCTCTGGTTCACGGAACAGGGGTCCGGCAAGATCGGGAGAATGACACCGGTCGGCACGGTTACCGAATATGCGCTGCCGTCTTCAGCTTCCAAGCCTACGGGGATCACCGTAGGCGCGGATGGCGCATTGTGGTTTACCGAGCAAGCCGGCAACAACATCGGCCGCATTACCACCGGCGGCTCGATCACGGAATACCCCATTCCCACCCCGAATAGCGGACCCTATGGAATCGTTACCGGCTCGGACGGAGCGCTGTGGTTTACCGAAACCCTTGGCAATAAAATCGGCCGGCTCTCGTCGGTCAGCTTCGAATCATTCCAGGCGATCCCCGGAGCCTTGACGCAGGTTTCTATCGGCGCGGATGGCAGCGTGTGGGGAATCAACGGTTCGCAGCAAATTTACACGTATAACTTCAACACCGGGAGTTTCACGAATATACCGGGCGCGCTGGTGCAGATTGCCGCGGGTTCAAGCACTGCGGTGTGGGGCATCAACGCGGGGCAAGCGATCTATCGCTGGAATTCGGCCACCAATGCCTGGGTGAACGTTCCAGGGGCGCTGAAGCAAATAGCGGTAGGGCCGGCCGGCGACACTTGGGGTATCAACGCCCAATCGAACATTTATCACTACAACACGTCGACCCAGACCTTTAACCAGGTGCCGGGCCAACTGACATCCATCGCGGTCGGATCGAGCGGTGCGGTTTACGGAGTCAACAGCAACGGCGGCATCTTCTGGTACAACCCGGGAACGGGCTTCTTCCAATGGATCGTCGGCACGCTTGGATTCACCCAAATTTCCGTGGGCGTAGATGGCGATCTCTGGGCGATAAGCGGCAATGTCGCGTATCACTACAATGTCTTGAGCAACACCATGGTCGCCACCTCAGGCATCACGGCGACGCAGGTGGTGGTGGGCTGGGGCGGTGACGTATTCGCGCTCGATACCTCCGGAAACGTGTTTCAATGGCAGGCCCAATCTCAGACCTGGGCTCAGATTACGGGTGTCCTGAGCAGCATTGCGGTAGGCGCGAATGGCACGGTTTGGGGCCTCACCAGCTCACAAGCAATCTTTCGTTTGCTGGGTGCGCCGAAGCGCGGATTCCAGGCTCTTTCTGTCGTTGCAGGAACTTTGGACCAGGTCTCCGTAGGAGCCGATGGCGCGGTCTGGGGAGTGAAGTGCACGTCGATCACGGGGACCCGCTGCGGTGCGGAGACGGTCTACTTCTTCAACAGCGGAACCCAGACGTTCCAAGCCGTTCCGAATGCGCCGAATCTGACGCAGGTTTCGGTGGGAGCGGGCAACGATGTCTGGGGCGTCGATTCCAGCGGCAACATCTATCAGTACCAGGCATCCACCGGAACATGGGTTAACATTCCGGGCGAATTGAACTTGGTGCAGGTAGGCGCGAACGGGGCGGTTTGGGGTATCAACGCCTCCGGCCAGACGTATTTCTATAACTTCGCTACCTCAAGCTGGGTGAACGTGCCCGGAGCACTGGGAACGCTTTCGGTGGGCGCGGACGGCACGGTGTGGGGCATCAACGGACAGCTCCAGATCTACCGCTACAATTCCGCGTCGAAATCCTGGGTCAACATTCCGGGATCATTATCTGAGATCTCGGTCGGCAATGCCAACAACGTTTGGGGCGTGAACGCGCAGGGCCAGGTTTACACGTACAACAACAGCACGCAATCGTTCACGCTGATCCCGGGCGTCAACTTCACCGAGGTCTGGGCGACGTTCGACGGGGCGGTTTGGGGAGTCAACACGCAAGGCTCACCCTACCAGTGGAACGCAACCACCGGCACTTTCAACGCCGTCACCGGGAGCGTAACGCAAGTGCTGCTCGGCAATGCCGCTAACGTGTGGGCTACTAACGCCATCAACGGAACTGTTTACATGTGGTTCTAGGTCACTGAAGGCGTCGCCGCGCTCACTGAGCCGGTGGCGCCTTCTTCACCATCTCGACGTCGATCGTAATCGAAATCTCGTCGCCCACCATACCGGCGTCGGCAGTCATGCCAAAATCTTTCCGGCTGATGGTGGTTGTGGCGGCGGCGCCCATGTGCATATTCCCGCGTCCGTCTTTAATTGGCCCGGTGGGACCTTCCGCATCGAGCGTCACCTCTTTCGTGACGCCGTGAATCGTAAGGTCGCCGGTGATCTTCAGCTTGCCTTTTCCCGCGGGCTCCGCGCGCTTCGATTTAAAAGTGATGGTGGGATATTTTTCGACATCGAAAAAGTTCGCGCTGCGCAGATCTTTATCCCGCATCTCAATGCGCGTATCGATTGAAGCGGTATCGATGGTGACGTCAAGCGCCGTCTTCGTAACATCGGCCGGGTCATATTGAACCGTGCCGCTCACCTTCGTGAACGCGCCCCGAACGGTCGAGATCTCCAGGTGGCGCACTGAGAATTGAGCCGAGGAATGCGGCGGGTCCAGCTGCCAGGTCTCCAACTGAGCATTGGCTGCTACTGCAAACAAGGTCGCGCCCAAGAGCGCGCAAACAAAACGGGGACAGTCCATCTGTTCACTTAAACATACCGGAATCGCGGTTCTCAAGACGCTCTTGAATAATCCCGCGAATCAGGGCACACTGTAGGTCAACTATGACTTCTCGATTTCTAAAGATCTGTGTATTCGCATGCGCCCTCGCGGCCACCCTGATTGCTGCCGAGAATCAACCGGAAAGCGCCTCTCCGAAGGCGCTCAAGTACTCACCCAAGGTGGCGTCCAGTCGCTCATATAGAACGCGAGTAAAGGCGTCCATGCCTCGCCCGGCCTGCGCCTGCTGCAAGGCACGAATATAATTCAGTCGATCCTGAGGACGCACGGCAATAGGGGGATATCCGCCCCGGATTAAAATCAGGTTCATAAGCAGCCGCGCGGTACGGCCATTTCCATCGTTGAACGGATGAATGTCGACCAGGCGGAGATGCGCCCCGAAGGCCGTGTCGGGCGTATCCGATGCAGTTGCAAACCGCGCAGCGAACTCGCCCATTAAGGAAGGGATTTCTGCTGGGGACGGAAACGCATGTCTGCCTGTCTCAGTGCGAACGTAACGCGGCAGATCGGCATAGCGTCCGGCGATCTCGGGCCCGGAACGCTGCATAACCAGCTTGTGCAGATTGCGGATATCGCTTTCCGTCCATCGCGTCGCTTGCCGGGCCAGCTCGCGAACATAACGGATCGCATCGTAGTGATCGAGCGCTTCCAGGTGGTCTTTGAGCGGCTTGCCGCCGATAGTAATTCCCTTTTCAACGACAAGCGTCGTTTCTACCGGGCTGAGCGTGTTGCCCTCGATCGCGTTCGACGTATACGTAAGCTCGATGTCGTAGTAATGCTCAAGGGTGGCGAGCGCCTTGGCCGGCAGCGGCCGCATGTTGTCGAGCCGCTCTTTCTTTGCAGCGATAG
Source organism: uncultured Acidobacteriaceae bacterium (assembly GCA_963808405.1). Lineage (GTDB taxonomy): Bacteria > Acidobacteriota > Terriglobia > Bryobacterales > Bryobacteraceae > Bog-105. Next base: position 523,989 of record CAWEFG010000002.1, read on the forward strand.
AGGTTAGGAGCTCGTCCATGCACCCAACAGATACCACGAGGCGGCGGTCCGCGGCAACGCGCCCGGCAATTGGCCGCTATTTTCCTGTTATCATCAAGCCGGTATGACAAAACTAACGGGACTTCTTGCAGTGTTGTTGCTGTTCTCGGTGGCCGGCTTTGCGCAGCGGGGAAAAACTGACCAACGCGGCGGGCAAAGTCGCGATGTGGGAGGCGGACATATTCCGGCGCATGGGCCTCCTCCGGCAACGGCGCAACGCTCTGCCGGAGCGAACCAGCAGCGTGGTAACGAACAGGCGCGCGGCAACGAACAGGCGCGTGGTAACGAACAGGCGCGCGGCGGGGTTCAACAGAACAATTTTCGAGATCAGGCGGGCCATCCGAATGCGCCCCACGTGCATGCCGGCAACGATCAGTGGGTGGGACACGATTCGGGACCGAATGACGCGCGTTACCACCTCGACCATCCCTGGGAGCATGGACGCTTCAACGGCGGTATCGGCGCTGGGCACGAATTCCGGCTGGCCGGAGGCGGACCTTCGCGTTTCTGGTTCAACAATTTTTATTGGAGCGTTGCTCCAGCCGATATCGGCTTTGTGGGCGACTGGAACTGGGAGGGCGACCCGATCGTCATCTATGACGACCCGGACCATCCGGGGTGGTACCTGGCTTACAATGCGAGGCTAGGCACTTACGTGCACGTCATGTACTTATGGCTGAGCTTAATGCCCCTTAAAGGGGCTTGCGCCGCCGATGTGCTGCGTCAACTCCACGGCAAGCTCAAGGTGCGCTTGAATGGTGGGCAGCCACTTTCGCGCGAGGCCCTTTAATTGCGCATCGGTCCCGTTTTCCGCCTCCGCCTGGAAGGCGGTCAGCGCAGCCAGATGATCGCCGATCTGTTGCATCGCGTAAGCTTGATCGAAGTCCACGGGACCGACCGCTTCGAGATGTCGCAGGGCGAGAGTATCGGCGGGCGCCAGCCGCTCTGGCCGTGCGCCGGTGCCAAGCATGCGTTCGAGCGCCGGGTGCATGTCGTTCATCAAGCCCTCGTGCTCGGCCATCATTTTGCCGGCGAAGCCCTTCACCTCGTTGGCGGTTCCGCGCTTCAAAGCGAGTTGCGCCATGTCGATTTCGGCATTGTCGCCCTGCAGGGCCGCGATCGCGAACGCGTGATCGACGGCCGCAAACGTGGGATGCTTCATCGGCGCGGGCTCGACCGGGACGGGTGCGCGGTTCTGCGTCATGGGCGCCTGCGGCGACGGCGCGCCGGCCTGGGAGATCGCGCATAAACAGCGCCAGCAGCAGCGTCATGCCGGCAATTCCTTCGGACTTGGAAATCCGTGCTGCAGCCGCCCCACCGCGGCATCGTACAGCTTTGTCGCCTTGTAATGCTCCAGCCGTCCGTCTCCTGCGACCGCTTTGACCCGGTTCTCGAGCGCTGCCATTTCCTCAGCGCTCATGGGAGCAAAGTTCATGGCCACTTCGAGATTTTGACGGAACACGTCATAGGAATCCATCCCGCTCACCGTAGTCAGCACGCCCGGAACGCTCATGGCGTATCGCAATAGTTCCTGCGGCGTCGCCACGCCACGCTTTACGGGCTCGCCCCCGCCGCCCATAGATTTCATGCCGATCGGCAGAATGCCCTGACGCCGCGCCTCGGGGATCACGCGCTCTTGAAAACTGCGATAGTTCTTGTCCAATGGGTTCAGCGGCATCTGCACGGTGTCGAAGGCGTATCCGTGCGACAGCATTTTCAAATGAATGTCAGGATCCTTGTGGCCGGTAAACCCGACGAACCGCACCTTGCCCTGCTGTTTCGCTTCGGTTAATGCCTCCACTGCGCCGTTCGGCGCAAAGTGCAGATCGGGATCGTTATCGTAGATGACTTCGTGGATCTGCCATAGATCCAGATGATCGGTCTGCAATCGCCGTAAGGAATCTTCGAGCATCCGCATGGCTACCTGTTTTGCGCGCCCATGCGAACACACTTTCGTCATCAGAAAGGCCCGCTCGCGCTTGCCCTTCAATGCGCGGCCCATAAGCTCTTCGCTCATGCCATCGTGGTATTCCCAGGCGTTATCGAAGAAGTTGATGCCGTTGTCGAGCGCCTCCGACACGACGCGCCCCGCTTCGGAGTCGTCCGCAATGTCGCGGAGGGCCGAGCCGCCCACGCCGATAATCGAAACAGACACGCCCTTCAATTGACGGTGCGGTACCGGCACGGTTTTATCTCCTCCTCACGAATGGGCGCCGCTCAAGGGTTGCTCGTGCATCTGCCGCGTGACCACGTCGTCGTAGCGCAGCGATGTCTTGTAGAGTTCAAAACGGCCATCGCCTGCCACGGGCTCGACGGCCGCCAGCAGTTGCTGCATCTCCGCCTGGCTCATCGCCTGGAAACCCCTGGCAATCGCGAGATTCTGGCGTAAGACAGCCAGCGATTCCATTCCGGTGATGGTCGTGGTGACGCCTGGAACGCTCATCGCATATCGCAGCGCCTGCTCGGGCGTAAGCTTCACTTCGGCGTGGTGGAAGGGACCGCCGTCGCCTGACAGCGGCTTCATTCCCAGCACAGCAATGCCTCGTTCGATGGCGTCTGGCAGCACCAATTGCTGAAAGCTGCGAAACTGCGCGTCGAATGCATTGATCGGAAACTGCACGGAATCCCACGCGTAGCCCATGTCGATCATGCGCTTGTGGATACGCGGGATCTTTATGGCCGGTGAAACCGGCGTAGCGGACTTTGCCTTGCTTTTTCGCGCGGTCGAGAGCCTCGATCACGCCGCCTGTCCGGTAGGCAAGATCGGGATCGTTATCGTAAACCACCGCGTGGATCTGCCAAAGATCCAGACGATCCGTTCCCAACCGCTTCAGCGACTCCTCGAGCATCTGCATGGCGACGGAGGCGTCGCGGCCGTGCGTGCAGACCTTGGTCATCAGAAACACTTTGTCGCGGTAGCCGCCCCGCAGCGCCTGGCCCATCCATTCTTCGGATCGGTGATTGTTGTACTCCCAGGCGTTATCGAAGAAATCGATGCCGCTGTCGACCGCCTCATGCACGATCGAGGTCGCCTCCTCGAGGGATGCGGCGGCGCCAAGGTGATGCCCTCCCAAGCCGAGCACAGAGACCTGATCGGAATGCCGGCCGAATTTCCGGCGTGGAATCGCTTGCTGCTGAGCGCTTACCGGCATGGCAACTCCGCCGAGCGCGAGGCCTGCCGAAACCGCCGCAGCATCGTTCATGAAGCGCCTTCGAGAATAGCCGCCCTCTGGAATGTGCATCGCTGCGCTGAAGTCACCTACAAATTAGCGCAGCGAGAGAACTCCGAAGAACGAGAAGAACTACCGGGCCGCGAGCAAATCTTCGAAGCGGACGGCTTGAACTTCAGCCTGAAAATTACTGGAAAGCACATCGCACGGACCGAAGAGATAGTAGCGACTGCCTTACGACAACGCAATGTGCCGGTCGCATTAAAGCCCCGTAACGAGGTGGGAGGACATCATGCGGTTAGCAAACAAATATCGAGCGCTTCTGGCGGCATCTGCTTTGGCAATTCTTCTTTGCGCCCTGCCAAGTACCTCATCTGCCGGAATAGGCATTTCCATCACCGTCGCTCCGCCGATATTGCCGATATATGCGCAGCCGCCTTGCCCGATGGAGGGATATCTCTGGACGCCAGGCTATTGGGCGTGGAGTTCAGCGGGGTACTACTGGGTGCCCGGTGTGTGGGTGGCGCCGCCGCAGGTGGGCGTTCTCTGGACCCCCGGCTATTGGGGCTTCGCAGGCGGCGCGTACTGTGGCATGGCGGCTATTGGGGACCGCACGTTGGATTCTATGGAGGCGTGAATTACGGATTCGGGTTCATGGCGTAGGTTTCGTGGGGGGCATGTGGTCGGGTGGAGCCTTCCGCTATAACACCGCGGTTGTGAACGTCAACACGGCGGTGGTGAGAAATGTGTACGTGGATCGCACGGTGGTGCGCAACACGTATGTGAATAATCGCGTCAGCTTCAACGGTCCGGGAGGTAATTCCGCTCGTCCGTCGCCGCAAGAGCAGATGGCTATGCATGAGCAGCACTTCCAGGCAACGGGCACGCAGTTCTCGCATCAGCAGAGCGCCAGTCAGAATCGCGAGCAGCTCGCATCGGTGAATCACGGGCAGCCGTCTACAGCGGCAATGGACACAGTAAACGGCCGTCGATTCGATCAGCAGGGGCGAATCGCGAATGGGGTCGCCTCCGGACGCCTTACGGCTGGAGAAACCGGCCGCTAGAAAATCGCGAAGCCGGATTGAACCGTGAAATCCACTCCGACCGGCAGGCCAACGGCGGCACGTTGACTTCACAAGAACGGCGGCAGGTGAACCGGCAGCAGAATAATCTCAGCCGCTCCATCTACAATGACAAGCACAACGGCGCAAACGCTCAGTCCGGCAAGAATGAAGTCGGCGGGCGCGGGCAGCAGAATCAAACGAACCGCGAGATGGCTGCGCAAAAGCACAACGGAAAAACGGCGCCCAAATAATCGTTCGGCGCCGCGGATCTCCGCCCACGCGGCGGCTATGGATTGGGAGAACCGGGATTAATCGGCAGCGGCGTGGCAGGCAATTCAGAATCGGGAAAGCCGCGCACCAGCTTGAATGTCCGCTGCCATCGTGTTCGAGTGAAGAAGTGCTCACCAAGATCGATGAAATGCGTGAGGACGGATCCCGCTGACTCTCCCATCAGATCCTCGGTAGACGCTTTGTAAGACCAATAAATCAAAAAAGGCTTGCCTATGATGTTGTCTCTGGGAACAAACCCCCAGTAGCGGCTATCGGACGAGTTGTCGCGGTCGTCTCCCATTCCAAAGTACATATTTGCGGGCACCACCACCTCGCCCGCAACGACGTGCCGATCCAGCATCTCCCTTTGCGCTTCCTCGGCAAGCTCTTCCTTTACCGGGCGGCAACATGGGTTCGGAAAATTGTCAAGCGCGGGGTCATACGCATATTTGTGGTACACGTAGGGCTCATTCAGCCTGGCGCCGTTTCGATAAACCACGCCATGGACAATCTTCAGGCGATCTCCAGGTGTGCCAATAAGCCGCTTCACCAACGTCTCGCGAACATCGGCCGGATACCGGAAGATGATAATGTCGCCGTGTTTTGGATTCTGGTAAGGCAGGAAATGCCGGCTGATTGGCCCCGCCGGCGCGTACCCTAACTTGTCGACTAACAGATGGTCGCCAATAAGAAGCGTGTCTTGCATGGAACCAGTCGGGATAACAAAGGCTTCCGCCAGTGTCGTTGTCCCAAATAGCAGCAGGAGGATCGGCACCGCCCACTCTGCAATACTGTTGCGTTTTCGGGCCCGATCCAAAGCTTTGACAGTTTTCGACGTTCTTTTGGTTGCCGGCATTCGAGTTAATTCATGGTATCGGGTTGGGAAAGAACTGCTACTCGTACCGCAAGGCCGTATTGGGGTCGATGTTCGATGCGCGTCGCGCGGGGAGGCAGCAGCCCAGCATCGCCACAATTCCAAACAATGCCGCAACCATCGCGAATGAGGCTGGGTCGGTTGTTTTGACCGTGTAGAGAAGACTCGCCAGCGCGCGAGTCAAAAAGAAGGCACAGAGCAGCCCCAGGGTCAGACCCGCTGCCGCCAGCCTGCCGCCTTCGGATAAAACCAGCGCGAGTACTGCTCTTCGATCCGCGCCCAGCGTCATGCGAATGCCGAGCTCGCGGGTTCGGCGGGTTACTGTGTACGAAAGCAGTCCGTAAATGCCGACACCCGACAGCAAAAGCGCAAACGCGGCGAACAGGCTCAATAGAAAGGTCTGGAAGCGCTCTCGCGAGATGGTTCCGGCAATCACTTCGTCCATAGTCTGAAACTCGACGGGGATATCGCGATTCAGCGAGGTGACGATTGACCTCACGGCGGTTTGCGCGCTGGCTGGCCCGCGCACGACCAGTGTCGCGTTGAGAGAGAAGTCTGCGTGCTGCATATAATCGACAAAGACTTCCGCATCAGCCGGTTTGTCGAGCCCGAATGCGCGCACATCCGGAACCACGCCAATGATGGTCATGAACCGCGGCTTCGCGTCAAAGCCAAAAAAGCGAATTCGCTTACCGATTGCGTTGGAATCTGGAAAGAACTGCATGACGAACGATTGATTGACGACCGCCACTTGATTTACCGATCGATCATCAGCCTCATCAAACGAACGGCCTCTTAGAATCGGCAGCCCGAAAGTTTTGAAATAGCCGCTGGTTGCGAGTCGATAGTACGCGTCTGGATTCTGGTGTGGATCGGCGGGCAATGGCCTGCCTTCAATCTCGAACCAGCCATCCGAGCCGGCACGACGCACGGGTAGGGGTTGGATCAGCGCGGCGGATTGCACTCCGGGCAGCTTAGTCACCTTTTCGAGCAATGCTTGCGATAATCTCGAGACTTCTTTCGCATTTACAGAATTTCCATCTGCCGTCGGCCAGGAGAGATCCGCTATAAATAGTCCCGAGGATCGCAGCCCTGAATTGACGTGCGCGAGCCTCCAATAGCTTTTCATCAGCAGAGTGGCTCCGGAAAGGAGGACAATTGCGAGTGCAATTTGAGCGACAACCAGAGTATTGCCCCAGCGCTTCAGTTGAGGTCCGGCGGTGCTCTTCGCCGAGGCATCCTTGAGCGCCTGATTCACATGCGTGCGAGAGCCGAGCAAGGCCGGCAAAACGCCGAATAACAAGCCGACTGCGATCGAGAGAGCCGCTGTGAAACACAGAATTGTGGTGTCTACGCCGATATTTTGGAGCCGTGGAATGTTGGCCGGAGCTGAGTGCCGCAAGACAGCAGCGCCGGCCGCAGCCAGCGCCAACCCGGCAGTTCCGCCCGCGAGCGACAGGAGCATGGCCTCGGTCAGCAACTGCCGAACCAGCCGACCGCGTCCCGCGCCCAAGGCCGTGCGCAGAGCCAGCTCCCTGGTGCGCGTTGTGGCGCGCGCGATTTGCAAACACGAAATATTCACGCAGGCAATCAGGAGCACGAGAGTGACTGCCGATAGAAGAATCAGAAACGCCGGGCGAACCGAGCCGACAACTTCGTCATACAGCGGCAGCACCTTGATCCCCTGGCCCCGGTCGTCGACGTACGATTTTGCCAACCGTGCAGCGATAACGTTCATATCCTCTTGCGCCTGCCGAATCGATGTGCCCGGTTTCAAGCGCGCCACCACGTTGTAATTGTGGGCCGACCTGCCCGATGTATCGGGGAAGAATTCTTGTGGAATCCAGGCTTGTGCCTGGTAAGGGAAATCGAAGCCTGGCGGCATTATGCCGATAACGGTAAATGCCAGCCCATCGAGTCGGACAGATCTGCCGATCGATTGCGCGCCCAGGCCAAAGATAGCTTGCGACAGACCATATCCGAGAATGACCGTGGGTGTGCCGCCAGGCTTCTGCTCTTGCCGGCTGAAGGTACGTCCCATGCGCGCCGGAACACCCATCGTCTCGAAAAAGCCGCTCGATACAATACCCATTCGAATGCGCCTCGGCGTAAAGTCACCAGAGAGACTTACTTGGGCGCCGTCATAGCTCGCCAGATGTTCCATGGACCGATTCTGGTCGCGCCAGTCCTGGAAATTCGGTCCCGAGGCATTCATGAGACCGCCGCTTTTGTTTGTCTCGCGAATCTCGACCAGCCGGTCCGGTTCGGGGTACGGCAAGGCGCTCAACAAGACGGCTTTCACTGCGCTGAACATGGCCGTGTTCATTCCAATGCCGAGCGCAAGCACCAATACCGCCGTCACCGTGAACGCCGGCGTTTTGAGCAGGACGCGACACCCGAACCGTACATCCAGCACAAGCTGTTCGATGCCGTTCCAACCCCAGGCTTCGCGGCTCCTCTCCCTCTGCAGGGTGACGTTCCCGAACTGACGGCGAGCGTTCCTGCGCGCTTCTTCCCGGCTTTGGCCCTCGTCGACTAACTGTTCGACTCGTTCCTCAATGTGCGCGGCCATCTCGTCGTCGAGCTCCCGGTCGAGGCGTCTCCGCTCGCGCCAACGTGAGATCGGATTCATGACTCAGCCGGCCTCATCACCCGGCCGATTCCGCCCAGCAACCGCTCGAACCCGGCTATCTCACGCTCCAGTTGTCGGCGTCCCGCGGGGGTCAGCCGGTATATCCGGACGCGTCTGTTTCGCGCCGACATGCCCCACTCCGCAGTTACCCAGCGTTCCCGCAACAGCCGCTGCAAGGCCGGATATAACGAGCCTTCCTCCACTTGCAGCACTTCGCGCGACGTCTGTTGAATGTATTGCGATATTGCATAACCGTGCAGAGCCCCGCTCCTCAAGGTTTGCAGTATCAGCATCTCCAAAGTACCCGGCAGCAGGTCCCGCTGTTCTTTCACGCGCTTCATACGAGGTCACCTAGATAATCTATGCTTAGATTATCTCTGACTGCGGTTTTCCGTCAAGCGAAAATTCCTGGGCAGCGGCAAACGGTCCACTGTACACGGACAGTGGTACACTTCGGGTTGATCTTTGCGCTCAACTATTCCGCCGGGCAGCCTCTGTACCTGCAGCTCATGCAGCAGATCAGACACGGCATTGAGACAGGAGTGCTTCAGCAGGGCGATCAACTGCCGGGCATCCGTACCCTGGCCGAACAGCTGGTGGTCAGTCATAACACCATCGCCAAGGCGTATTCGGAGCTCGAACACGAAGGATTGCTCGAACTCAAGCACGGCTCGGGCGCGTATGTGACGGCCAGGCGCGGCACCAAATCCCGGTCGGAAAAGGTTCGCCTTGCGCGAAATCGCGTTCAGGCACTGGTGGAATCGCTCCGGGCCGAGGGGCTTTCCGATGAGGAGATCCACAGGCTTTTCGAAGCAGAACTGTTCTACCCGGCGATTGCCCAGGAGACTATTTGAAAAATTCCCCATGCTGAATCCATACGTGATCGAAACCCATGACTTAAGCAAGCGCTACGGGAACTTCGATGCTGTCCAATCGCTCAGCCTGCGGGTCGCGGGGCAACGCATCACCGCTTTTCTTGGGCGGAACGGCGCCGGAAAGAGCACGACTATCAAGATGCTGTTGGGAATGACGCATCCCACTTCGGGCAGCGGCGCGATTCTGGGCAGGTCCATCACCGATGCGAAAGCAAACCGTGAAGCGCGGCGTCAGGTCGCTTATGCCGGAGAAGACAAGCAACTCTACGGTTACATGACCGTCGAAGAAATGGTCCGGTTTACGAAGTCGTTCTATTTCGATTGGCGCCCGGAGGTTGAGAAGCGGCTGCTCCAGCAATATCAGTTGCCGCTCGATAAAAAGGTGAAGGCGCTCTCAAAAGGAATGCGGACGAAGCTGGCGCTGCTGCTGGCCTTTTCCCGACGTCCGGCGCTTTTAATTCTCGACGAGCCGAGCGAAGGCTTGGATCCCGTATCCATCGAGGAGCTGCTTCAGGCGATTGTCGCCGCGGCGGCGGATGGTACGGCTGTTTTCTTCTCTTCGCATCAGATTGCGGAGGTGGAGCGGGTGGCCGAGCATGTCTGCATCGTCGATCGGGGCAAGCTGGCGATAGACCTCTCATTGGATGAGATGCGGCAAGACTACCGGCGCATCACCGCGGGTTTCAATACGCAGCAGTCAGCCGACCGGTTCCAAATTCAAGGCATTCGGCAGATGCACGCCAGCGGCCGCCAAGTGACGTTGCTGGCAACGCACAATGCCGATGAGATCGTGGCGCTCGTTCGCAGCATGGAGCCGGTTTCGGTGGACGTGACCCCGATCAGTCTGCGCGAAGTTTTTCTCGAAACCGTAAAAGAAAAAGCGTGATGATCTGGTACAAAGCTTGGCGGGAGAGCCAGGCCAGGTTCCTCCTCAGCGCGTGTACGATTGCAGCATTGTGCGTCGCCTTCGTCCTGTTCCATCGCGAGGGGGCCGATTTCGCCGATAGATCGAAGACCTATATCGAATACATCTGGCGAATCGTCTACAAAGGATATCTGAGGGAACTCTTCTCGGTACTCGCGCTTCTGCTCGGCGTTGGCGGTCTAACCCAAGAACGCGATTCCGGCACGGCTGGTTTCACGCTGGCGCTACCTGTGAGCCGCTTGCGTTTCGTCTCGATCCGGGCGGCGATCGGGCTGATGGAGATCGCGGTACTCGCTTTTCTGCCGGCGCTTGTCATCCCGGCGCTTTCCCCATTTGTCGGCCAAGCCTACCCGTGCTCGCAGGCGCTTCAATTCGGTTTGCTTTGGAGTGCGGGCGGCGCATTTCTCTTTGCGATCGGATTTCTCGCATCCATCGTGTTCGCCGGCCAATCTACCGCCCCGGTCGTTGCCATCGTTGCCATGCTCAGTTATTCGGCGTTGGCCGATCTGCCGTTTGTCGAGCGGTACATCGTCGACATACATGACTTGATGAGTGGAGCGGGAATGTACTATTTTCAGCCCCGCGTCTACCTGCTGGTCGGCCCACTTCCGTGGATGGCGCTGTCGCTCATCATGGTCGTCGTATGCAGCTCGGTTGCGCTCGCGGCTCGCATCGCCCAGCAGCAGGATTTTTGATTTCGGCAAGGAGGCAGCGAACAATACATGCTCTGGAAGGCTTGGCAAGAGAGCCGAACGCGATTCATGATCACCGCACTGGTACTGACTGCGTTGTGCTTTTTTGCCACTTTATCCGGTCGACAAATCGGCTCATTCGCTTCGGACGCTCCCAGCGCGCGCGTCTATAACCTGATCTACGGCGGCACCGCCAAGGGCGTTTTTGCGCTACTCAGCATCTTTCTCGGCCTGGGCGGACTGATGCGCGAGCGGGCTCACCAGACGGCGACGTTCACCCTGGCGCTTCCGGTCAGCCGCTTACAATTCGCGGGAAGTCAAATCGGCGTGGGATCGTTGCAGGTCGCGGCGTTATCCCTCTTGCCTGCGTTGCTGGTGCCGCCGCTTTCCGTATTCGCGCACCAGCCATACCCATTTTCCGCCGCGCTCCATTTCAGCCTGCTGTGGTTCGTCTGCGGCATGCTCATTTTTGCGCTGGCTTATTTCTTGTCCGTTGTGCTGGAGGGCGAGTATACGGCGCCAGTGGCCTGCTACATCCTGCTGATGCTGCAGGCGCTCATCGCGTCGTGGACGCCACTTCGTCCATACCGTCTGAATCTTTTGTGGACCATGGCCGAATTCCCAGCGATGCCTTGGGAACGGTTGCTGATTCTTATACTCATCGCATTGTCGGTCTTCGCGCTGGCTGCCTGGCGCATGCAAAAGCAAGATTTCTGATTCAGCAGCTCTACAACCTTCAACGCAGCGGTTTGAAACCCACTGAGCGCCGCGACCAGCCCGGTTTTACAGAATCACGTCTGGAGCAACGATCCATTTTTCCTTCTCCAATCAGCCGCATTGCACACATATCTCGCGCACGCCGCACGCCCCAGAAAGAGGCCAGAACTTTTACCCGTCTACCTGGGTTACCATCATTAGGATCGAGGATCTATGCGCAGTTCATTCGCCATCGCGGCAGCCCTGCTTCTGCCTATTCTTTGCTTCTCGCAGGCGCAGGTGTCGACCCGCGCCGCCAATCGCATTCTGGAGCAAGCTACCTGGGGACCGACTCCCGCAGCAACGGCGGCCTTGCAAGCCCAAGGCTTCGAAGCCTGGTTTGCGCAACAGGTCGCGGCGCCGGTCTCGACTTACCCCGATCAGCCGCTGTACAATTCAGCCGGCATGACCAACACGAATGTCGCGCCGGTCCAGGTTCTCTTTTTCCAAAACGCCCTGAATGCCCCCGATCAACTTCGTCAGCGTGTCGCATTTGCGCTGAGCGAAATCTGGGTCGTCTCGAACCTCGAAGTGGCGAACGCGTCGGCGTTCCCGCCCCTTCTCAGGATTTTTCAGAACGATGCCTTCGGCAACTACGAGACTCTGATGCAGGACGTCACGTTGAACCCGGCCATGGGACGTTACCTCAATATGGTGAACAACGACAAGGGCAATCCCACCGCGGGAACCTCTCCCAATGAGAACTATGCGCGCGAAACCATGCAATTGTTCACGTTGGGACTCACTCAACTCAATACCGATGGAACTCCTGTTGTCGACTCTCATGGCAATCCCGTGCCCACCTACACCCAAGCCGACGTCACGAATTTGTCAAGAGCGTTTACGGGCTGGACCTATCCCGCCCTGCCCGGATTTGCCACCAGGGGACACAACCGGATTTATTACATAGGAGCTATGGCGCCGCTGGAATCCGAACACGATATCACTTCTAAGGAGATCTTGGGCGTCAGCTTTCCCGCGGGCAGAACCGCGGAGCAGGATCTACAGGAAGCCCTGCACGCCATCTTCATGCAATCCACTCTTCCGCCTTTCATCTCTCAACAATTGATTGAGCATCTGGTCACCAGTAATCCGACTTCCGCCTACATTGGGCGAGTGTCGGCGGTTTTTGAGAATAACGGCTCCGGAGTCCGCGGCGATCTGAAGGCCGTCGTGCATGCCATTTTGATCGATCCCGAAGCGCGTGGCGCGGATCTTTCCGACTCGGCGAACCTGCCCACCTTCGGCCATATGCGCGAGCCCGTGCTCTTCCTCGCCAACCTTTTACGCGGCCTGAACGGTACAGTTTCGAGCACCAGCACGGTGGCCGGCGCTGCTAACAACTTAGGCCAGGATCTGTTCTACGCTCCCAGCGTGTTCAGTTATTTTTCTCCGCAGTATCGAACGAGCGTTGGAATCCTCGGGCCGGAATTCCAAATCTATTCGACTCAAACCGCTGCTAATCGGGCCGACACCGTGTATTCCGCAATTTACGGCGGACAGCTCGATGCGGGTACCAAGTTCAATATCGCTGCATTTACTGCGGTCGGATCGAACTCTACGGTGCTGATCAATCTGATCAACACCACCTTCTTCCATCAGGACATGTCTACCAATCTTCAAAACGCTATCGCTCAGGCGCTTGCGCCGCTGACGGCCGCGTCGGACAAGGCCAAAGCTGCTCTTTATGTCGCCCTCACGTCGGGCGAATACCAGATCGTTCACTAGACGCCGCGAGGAAATTGCGGGAAATCAGAAAAGGCAAAAAATGTTTTCACGTCGTGGATTTATCAAAATCGGAGCTGCCTCCGTCGGCTCGCTCGCGCTCAGGCCATTCGGGCTGATTCCAACGCTCGCGCAATCGGGCTCGCCAGATTATCGTGCGCTGGTCTGCGTCTTCCTCTTTGGAGGAAACGATTCCAACAACATGGTGATACCTGTCGACGCCACGAATTACAAGGCTTATTCTGCCCTTCGCGGCAGCTTGGCGCTGTCCCCTTCCGATCTCACCAGCACCGTTTACGCCAAGACCGGTAACGCGCCTTATGCCTTCCACTGGGATCTCACAGAGCTCGCGTCGATGTTTTCCACCAAGGAGCTGGCGGTGGTCGCCAACGTGGGAAGCCTGGTCCAGCCCACCACTCGAACGCAATATCAAGCCCAATCGGCGCCTGTTCCCGTAAACCTGTTTTCACATTCCGATCAACAGATTCAGTGGCAAACCTCCATACCCACTGGTCACAGCCCCACCGGTTGGGCCGGCCGCGCCGCGGACCTTGTCGCCTCTCAGAATACGTCGAGCTTTCCTACCTTCCTCTCGGTTGCGGGCAACAGCCTCATGGGGAATGGAGCCGATACTCAACCCGTCGCCATCAGCCCCGGCGAATCACTCGATCTGACAGGCTTCAATAGTTCGCCCGCATCCCAGGCTCGCCGCGCCGCTCTCGAAAATCTGCTTACGCTGAACAGCGGTCTGAAGTTGGTGCAAGCTGCAAATGGCACCATGGCCAACAGCATCGCCGATGCGAATGCGCTGGATGCCGCGCTCGGCAAGGTTCCCGCCTTCAAAACTACATTTCCGAATACCAGCCTCGGCGCACAGCTTAAACAAGTAGCGCAGATTATCCAGGTGCGCGACGGTCTCGGCATGCGCCGCCAGATCTTTTTTGCATCGCTGGGTGGTTTCGATACGCACACCATTGAGATCGAAACACACAAGAAGCTATACCCGCAACTCAGTCAGGCTCTCGCCGCGTTCAACAGCGCCATCGAGGAGCTAGGCGTGGAGAACGACGTTACCACGTTCACCGAATCCGATTTCAGCCGTACCTTTCAGCCGACCACGGGAGATGGCAGCGACCACGCCTGGGGCAGTCATCATCTGGTGATGGGTGGCGCAGTGCAGGGCGGCGACATTTATGGCGCATTCCCCACGTTTGAATTAGCCGGACCAAACGATACCGATACGCGCGGCCGCTGGATCCCGACCACCGCCATCGATCAATATGGCGCAACGCTCTGCTCCTGGTTCGGCATCGCCGATTCGAACCTCACTACCGTGTTCCCGAATTTCCCCAACTTCGGATCGAAGAAGCTGACGTTTTTAGGTTGATCCTATAGAAACAACTCGGAGGAGACAATAACTTGAAGCCAATCCTGATCGCTGTTGCGCTCGCCGGATCTCTGTATCTGAGCATGCCGGCGCGCGCCGCCACCATCATTGATTTCGAAGCTCAGGGTGCGACTGCGCCGAACGCCTTTAGCGGCCACACAAACTCGCCCCTCGTAATCGGAATCGCGACGTTTACCGGAGGACAACTCCTGAATCATGAGTTGGGCTTCACAGATGCAACGGTGGTCTATGCCACCACCAACAATATTGCCGGACCTTATACCGATCCTCTTACCATCGCTTTCTCACAACCTGTCAGCGGATTCAGCATCGTCGTTACAAACGAGATCCCGGATACATACATCGTCGGGGATAACAAAGGGGGCTCGACCAGCCTGTTCGTAAACGCGAATACGAGCCAGACCTTCACACTCGCTGATTCGGGTATCGGCAGCGTTACCATTGCATCGAGCGCCACTGTTTTGTGGGATTTTGCAATCGACAATGTCACGTTTTCGCCCGTGACGACGGCTCCGGAACCCGCAACATATCTTCCGATCGCCAGTGCATTACTCGGTGCGCTGCTCATCGCGCGCGGGCGCCGTCGCACGATCTCATAGCTGCGTATAGATCTTAGCTTCTCAAAACCTTGTCGCGGATTCCGGCGAAGGAGGCCTCCAGAGCTTGCGTAATCGGGAAGTCGCTTGCCTCATACCAAAGCGCACCCTGCTCCAGCGGATAGGCCCGCATCTCGCGGCTGGGAAATTGAGAGGCAAAACGACCGGCTTCGGCGTTGACCAAACGTCAGTTCCGGGCACTCTATCGCGACTTCCTCGTGCGCATCTTCGAGGTGGAAGTACTGTCGATTTCCGGCTCCGCGACTGCCTCGCCGAAATCGATGACGACCTGCTCCAGCCGAGATTTGAGCGCTGATAGTGCTTTTTTCACCGCCACGGCTTTCTAGAGGCTATTTAGAGCGGAATGCCCAATGAACTTCCGGTACGTCCCCATCTTTTGCAATGATTGTGGCGGGGCCTAGCGCCGTGCCGTTTATCTGGGCTTGATAGATGGTATCGTTCACTCGATAGAGCACCTGGTCCGATCGACATCGAGAATTTCGCTGTCTTCCATGTGCGTTTCGATGGTGATCCGGCGGCCGTCATCGAGGTTCGCGAACGTGAGTATTCCAGGAATGGCTTGATCAGACCCTTCGCCGTTTGCATAAGCGGATTGCACGCTGGAGAGATCGGGCAGTCGCTCGGCTTTTTCTTGCTCACGCCGGGATTCGTTTGATTATTCGGGCTCCAGATTTGTTCGATTGTTGCGAGCCACTCTCTGCTGATCGGCCAGTGTCCCCACGTGCTCAATCTACGGAATTCGAAAGACAATATCGAACTCGCCGGTCCGAAATTTCGATAGATCTCGCGCGTCTCCGGCGAGGGAAAGCATTGGCAAATTCCCCGATGTCTTCTCCCAGCCAAATTAAGCAACCTGATGGAGAGGCAGAGACAATTTTCGTTCCAGGCGTTGGCCCAGAACTCTTCCGTTCCGCCGACATCCAGAACGCATTTAAGGACCGCTGCCGGGCGGAATCAGATCGAAGAATTGCGCGAGACGGGCCTTGCGCATTTTCGATGCCCAAGAGTGAGGATTCAAATTGTCCGCAACAGGCAGTCGCAATGATTCTGAATTAACCGATAACGAAGCGCGAATTCGTGCCATTATCGCGGTCCCGTATCACTTGCGGATACGCCTCTGCTGAAATTGCCATGACGCGATCAAGAAAATAGCACCCAAACTCGTGCTCCACAGGGCGGCTGGCTCCGGTGTTGACGATTGCGGTTGAATGATCCCCGCAAGCAGCGCAACATTCGCGTTGTTGTACGCCGGATAGGAGAGGAAATTTTGCACATCGACGCCAAACAGGTACCCATCAAAGGGCAGTGCGACGTATTCCTGGGTGCCGTTGATGATCACCTGCGCGGTGGGATTCAACCCCGGATCGAAATCGACTAGGTACGGAACAGGCTGAAAGATGGTATGCGCCCCGGTCGTCAGGGTGCCATTGAAGAGCAATGGCGTCGTCACCGTCGTGCCATTTACCGTCGGAGTAACAGATAGCGTGAGGCTGAGCGCGTCGGCGGCGAGGTGTCCTGAATTATAGGTATATTGGCCATCGTTGGCCGTGCTGCTATTTAAAATCAGCGGCGACCCCGTAACGGTGAGCGGAGTGTTCGGCGCGCCAGTGTAGGTGAAATAAGGACCGCCGCCCAAAAATGCAGGCCCATATCCGATGGTGGGCGCAGCGGTGGTCAAACTGATGGTGTCGCAGAACGCCGCTGGCGAGATGCATGTACATAAGCCAAGCGCGCCTAAGAAAAAAGTGCGTGTAACAATACGATGCGGCAAATTCACACTATCTCCTCCTCTCGGGCTATTGTCGCAGAAATCTTAGCCCCCGGCTATAGCCCCGATGATCAGGAGCGGCTCGACCTCGGACGCAATCTCTTCCGGCAGTGGCGCATCCGGCGACTCGTGCGACAGATCCTGTTTGCAGGCGAAGAACCTCACGAATGCGCGGCGCTGTTGCGTGACTTGATCGCGGATGGTCCCGCGGAGCATCGGATAGCGGCCCTCGAGGGCATCGAGCACGGTGCGTTGCGTGACCTGGCCCGCAACTTCGAGCCTCACCTCGCCGTCAATCTGCGCCAAAATCCGCAGGTGTGCCGGGAGTATGACGCGGATCATGACAGCGTCTGGACTTCAACGGAAAGCACGGCCGGCAGGTCTCGAACGATGGGCGCCCAGTGGTCTCCGGCATCCGCCGACGCGTACACCTGTCCGCCGGTGGTGCCGAAATAGACGCCGCACGAATCCAGCGAATCGACCGCCATCGCATCGCGCAAGACGTTCACATAGCAGTCACGCTGCGGCAGACCGTTGGTGAGCGCCTCCCACTCGTTTCCGCCCGTCCGGCTGCGATACACGCGCAGCTTCCCATCGGGCGGATAGTGCTCCCTATCGCTCTTGATCGGCACCACATAGATGGTCTCGGGCTCATGCGCGTGAACATCGATGGGAAAGCCGAAATCCGTCGGCAAGTTTCCGCTGACCTCTTGCCACGATTCGCCCGCGTCGTCGCTTCGCATCACATCCCAGTGCTTCTGCATAAATAGAACGTTAGGACGCGATCGGTGCATGGCGATGCGGTGAACGCAATGGCCGACTTCGGCATCGGGGTCGGGGATGTACTCCGACTTCAGCCCACGATTGATCGGCCGCCATGTCTGGCCGGCATCGTCGCTTCGAAATGCGCCCGCCGCTGAGATGGCGATGAAGATACGGCCGGGATCGCTCGGATCCAGCAGGATGGTATGCAGGCACATGCCACCCGCGCCCGGCTGCCACCGCGACCCGGTGCCGTGGCCACGCAGTCCGGACAGTTCTTGCCACGTCTGGGCGCCATCGGTGGAGCGGAACAACGCCGCGTCTTCAACTCCGGCGTAGATCGTGTCCGGATCGTCCAGCGACGGTTCCAGATGCCAGACGCGCTTGAACTCCCACGGATGCGGCTTGCCGTCGTACCACTGGTGAGTGCCGGGGACGCCGTCATACACAAATTTGTTTCCCGCCGGCGCCCATGTCTTGCCGCCATCGTCGGAGCGCTGAATCACCTGGCCGAACCAGCCGCTGGTCTGCGACGCATACAGCCGGTTCGGGTCAACGGGCGATCCCTTCAAATGATAAATTTCCCAGCCGGCAAAATGCGGCCCGGCGACGTCCCACTGCTCGCGCTTCGCGTCCGACGTCAGAACAAACGCGCCCTTGCGTGTACCTACTAAAACGCGCACATCGCTCATTGATGGTCCTTTGGGTCCACCGAAGCAGTACCCTGACAGTGGATCATCCAGGGTATACCAAATTGGTCCACAAGCATGCCGAAGCGATCGGCCCAGAAGGTTTTCTGCATCAGCATCTTCACTTTGCCATTTTTCGACAATTCCTGAAATATGCGTTCGGCATCGGCCGGATCGTCAACCGCTAATTGAACGGAAAAACCTTGCGGTTCACGATAGTATTGAGGCGGGACGTCAGAACCCATCAGTGTTGTGCCGCCTACTGCGAGAGCGGCATGCATGATTTTATTACGCCATTCAGGCGCTGGCGCCTCCCCGGTGGGGATCTCCCCGTGAGTCATCATGAATTCGATTTTGCCGCCGAGACAACGTTCATAGAATTTAAAAGCTGCCTCGCATTCACCCTTAAAATGCAGGTACGTATTCAGTGTCATTGGTGTCCTCTGGTTAGTTGATGTTCACTGATTTGTGCGCGCATGCGCTGCTCTGCTTCGTTGAGCTCGGGAGTCAGCGCGGGGCCAAAGTCAGACACTTCAAACAGCTGGCGAATTTCGATCTCGGACTCTCCTTTAAGGGGGTTGGGGCAACGTTTCACCCATTCAATGGCTTCTTCTTTCGACTTTACCTGGAATAGCCAGAAGCCGGCAATCAGCTCTTTCGTTTCGGTGAAAGGGCCGTCGATTACTGTGCGCTTGGTGCCGGAAAACCTGACGCGCGCGCCTTTCGAACTCGGCTGAAGCCCCTCGGCTGCGAGCAGAACGCCGGCCTCCGCGAGTTCTTGGTTGTACTTCCCCATGTCGGTGAGGAGCTTCTTCGTCGGGAACCCCGCCGGCCTCTGTGTTCTTGTCGGCTCGAACCATTACCATGAATCGCATCGTTGCTTTCTCCTTTTTGCTTAATCGGCTGCTCTAGTTGTCAGTCGAACGACGGTGCGCCAGATCGACAGGCGGGAAAAATTTCTTTTCAGTCCGACGGCAGGCCGGCGATCTCGATGGCGGGGCGAATTTCGACGGTGCCTACGCGCGCTGAGGGAATCCGCGCCGCGATTTCGATTGCCTGATCGAGATCTTTGGCTTCAATCAAAAAGAATCCGCCGAGTTGTTCACGCGTTTCCGCAAACGGTCCATCTGTGAGCAGCCTTTTACCCCCGCGCACGCGGACGCTGGTCGCGGTCGACGTCGGCTGCAATGGAGATGTGGCAAGAAAGTGGCCGTCGCGCTTAAGCTGGTGCGCAAGCTCGGCCGACTCGGCATAACAATGCTGCCGTTCGGCCTCGCTCCAGGCCTGTTCGTCAGAGTAGATCAACAGCATGTATTTCATTTGTGCCCTTATTTAGGAAGTCGAACGGCGAGCGCCAGGATCGACACCAGATGCGCAAGATATTTAGAATCGGGTATGCCCGCGGACGCCGCCACCGCCATTGAAGCAGTTTATCGCTCCGAATGGGGTCGCATTATCGCTACATTGATTAAGCTGGTCGGCGATTTCGATCTGGCCGAAGAGTCGGCGCAGGAGGCCTTTGCAGCCGCGGTCGATCAATGGAACACATCCGGCGTTCCTGAGTTCCCGCGCGCATGGATTGTCGAAACGGCTCGGCACAAAGCTATCGATCGCATCCGTCGCAGAAAGCGATTCGAGGAAAAACTCGCGTCGTATGCCGCCGATGGCTCGCTTTCCGCAATCGAGGCGCCCGACTACACAACCGGCGAAATTCCCGACGACCGGCTGCGGCTGATTTTTACCTGTTGTCACCCGGCGCTCGCTTTAGAAGCGCAGGTGGCGCTGACTCTCAGGACGCTATGCAACCTTCAAACCGACGAGATTGCGCGCGCTTTTCTGGTACCGCCCGCGACCATGGCGCAGAGGCTTGTGCGCGCGAAACACAAGATCCGGGATGCCGGGATTCCGTATGTCGTGCCTCAGACCAGCGATATGGCTGAACGGCTGGACGCGGTGCTGGCGGTCATTTATCTTGTATTCAACGAAGGCTACGCGGCCACTCGAGGTGAGCCGCTGGTGCGGACGGACCTGTGCGCCGAGGCTATCCGTCTGGCGCGTCTGGTCAGGATGCTGATGGGCGCAAACTGTCCCGCTGAAGCCACAGGTCTTCTCGCACTCATGCTGCTGCAAGACGCGCGGCGCGATGCCCGCCTCGACCAGGCCGGCGACCTCGTAGTGCTTGAGAAGCAAGATCGAAGGCAATGGGATCGAGAGCAAATTGCCGAAGCACTGCCGCTGGTCGAAGAAGCTTTTCGCGGCGGGCCCGGCGCCTACGGCGTACAAGCCGCCATCGCAGCAGTGCATTGCCGCGCCGCCCGCGCAGAGGACACCGACTGGTCTCAGATCGTGCGTCTCTACGATCTCCTCGAACGCCTGCAACCTTCCCCCATCGTGTTACTCAACCGCGCCGTCGCAGTGGCGATGGTCGAGGGTGCCGAAGCCGCGTTGAAGATCGTCGATGAATGCGCGGCAGGCGGCGATCTCGACAACTATCACCTGCTGCACGCGGTGCGCGCCGATCTGCTGCGCCGCATCGGATACTCAGCCGAAGCGGCGGAGAGCTACAGGCGCTCGCTCGCGCTGGTCACCAACGCCAGCGAGCGCCGATTCCTGGAGCGGCGGCTGCGGGAAGTGCAGAGCTAAAGCTTGCTGCTTCGGGCTAAAGTTCCAGCTTCCCCCGATATTCCATTTCCTCCAAGGGGAACTTCTTTCGAAGCTCTGCCCGGCCCGTGATGAGACGGAATTCGACGCTCTTATCGCTGAGCTTAATCGGATCCGATTTCGAAAAGTGAATCAGCATTCGACCGTCGCTGCCCTGATCGAGCTCGACTTTGGTGGGAGTCAGCGGGTCGTGGCCCGAGCGGAGTATCGACGCTGAGCTCTTGACATGCTCCTCGATGCGCTGCTCTTCTTCCGAGCTGACGGTATTGTCCGAATCCGCCGATGCAGCGCGTCCACCGACGGCAGTTATCGGCAACCCGATCACCGCGATGACATATTCATCCAGCGGCTTGAACGATGCGACATCGACCGTCTCTCCGGCTTTCTTGGCGGCCGCCACGCGCACGATCGCCGCGCTTTGCCACTGAACGGCCACTTCCGTTGGCCCGGATTTCGAATTGCTCTTAGTGCTGCCGCCTCCGCCGGAACTATACGTTCGCGAGCGGCCTCCGCCCATTCCGCGCCGCCCCATTCCACCCGCGCCTGGAGGCATCTGCCCGCTGTTGCTGTTCGATCCTGCGCCGGCGCTCTGATTTTCCAAACCACTCGAGCTCTCGTCGGCGAAATTCATTTTCAATGTTCTGGTCCAAGGCGAGTTGTTGAGGATCTGGTAAACGTCACTGCTGGTCCACTGCGAAGGATCGCTGTTGTGCAAGTCGGAAAACGCCACAACCGAGCTCATTTCAAGCGCGAACGCCAATAACAAGAGCGATGAAACAGGCCGTGCGTTCATAAGTTATTTGCTGGTTTTATAAGCGTCAATCGCCTGCTGAAGGCGCTTCACGGCCTTCGACGGGCCATGTACGCCCAGCACCTTGAATTTCTTTCCCCGGCTCTTGTTGTAGGAGATGAAGAATTCTTCTACCTGGTCGAGGATAGACTTGTTCACTTCACCGATGGATTGAATGTCCTCGTGGCTGTAGGAGTGCACCGCGATTCCTATCAAGCGATCGTTTTCCTTCGTCTCGCCGTCCTGCGTCTGCTGCGCCTCGATTACACCTATTAGCCGAATCATCAGAACACATCCGACATGCGCAGGCTCATCCATCAGGACCATGACGTCAATGGGATCCCCATCATCGGCCAGAGTAGACGGCACGAAGCCGAAATCGAAGGGAAAGCTGAGGCCCTCGGGCAGCAAGCCGCCTAGGGTGAAAGACTGCAGCTTTGGGTCGTAATCGAACTTATTCCTGCGTCCCTTCGGGGTTTCAATAATGACGCGGCACGTCTTGTTCTTCTTGTCCAGTTCGTGCGGGAAGCTCGCCAGATCCATGCTTCCGAATTGTACTCGAACGAGCTTCTCGGCGAGCCCATGGACAGCGCATTAGCCTGGCAGTCAGTCTAGAATGCTGAACTGCAGATACGGTCTCGAGATCTTAATGATGATGTCGCGGCTGTCTTCGACTATGGTCACTCGACCGTCGATATCCCGCTCGGGCCGGCCGACCGCCTGGAACTCGACGTCTACCTTTAAATACGGGCAGTCCCGGCTGACGTAAGTGCGCTGCAGGCCCGTGGACAAGCCACCTTCCGTCGTGAATACCGTCAGAAGGGCCTCTCTACTCATTCCAGGCTTGATTGTCTCCATTCGTTTTAAGGCTTCGCCGACCCAAGCCACGTGATCGCGAGAGGGCCGCTTTTCGTCGGCTTGGGGTGCCTTCTGAAAGGAGCTCGCGCGAATTGCGGCGCTTACGAGCAATGCGAATACGCGAATAGAGTGACTCATTATTCTCTCGATCGAGTTCCTGATTCAGCTCACGAAGCTGGCGGGCTCAGCTTATCAACCCTGAGAAATCCATGCGTCTCTTTTTCATCCGCTGGGGAAAATCCAGCATCGATTTTCACCCAGACCGTACGGGGTTGATCGCCACCGCAGATGGGTGAGGCTGTAAGCAACGAGTAACTTTGTCCATCCCACTTGAAGTCCAGATGTCCCCAGTTCGAGACACCCTGAACCGCGCCGGGAAAAGCTCGAAGAGCAACTCCAAGCAGGCCAGTGCCTGGGGCGTAGAGCACAGCTTTTTCCGCCATCCCATTTGCAGTGGCATTTGCGCCTTTCATGTTTAACAGAACTGCGTTCCCGCTGATAAGAACCGGGCTCGACAGGATAAGCTGATCCGG
Organism: uncultured Acidobacteriaceae bacterium; assembly: GCA_963808405.1. Lineage (GTDB taxonomy): Bacteria > Acidobacteriota > Terriglobia > Bryobacterales > Bryobacteraceae > Bog-105. The sequence goes on from CAWEFG010000002.1 coordinate 547,097, forward strand.
ATTGGGCTCCAGAGGTATGCCGAACATCATCAGCTTCGGCTGGTGATCGAGAATTTGGCCGTCCAGGATCAATGTGCCGCCGCCCTCGACCGGAACCTCGAGCGGTTTCCCGGGGTAGTACGTCAACGTGTGGCCACTCAAGTCGCCCAAGTCCTTCTTGACATCGATCTGATCGGCGGTGGTGGCGTTGTAGCGGCGAGATCTGACCGCAAGCTGCACGCTGTCAGTATTTATCGCAGATACGGCGATATGGGTCCCCACCACATTGTTTGGGCCGTTTCCCCATACCCATTTATCGTCATAACCGGCCCGGACCGCGTGTTGTGGCTTGAACGATTTGTCGGACGCGTGTGGGTTCTGCGCATCCAATGCAAATTGAAACCACAAGGGACGGCTTTGCTGCGCATGCAGCGTGATCAGGCTTGCGGTCAGCAAAAAAAAGAGCGCAGCCGCCATCACGACAGCAAATCTCGGCACGAGTATTCTGCCCGTCGCGAACAGGAACTTCGACGAACCGGCGCGAAGTTTTCTAGCCGCAGGCGGCGGTACAACCGCACTTGCCGTCCGGCTTGCGAGCAGCCGTACTTCAGCGCCGATTTGCGAGTAGGCGCGAAGGCGCTCCCGGCAGGTCCGACAATCATCGACGTGATCCGCAAACTCCGCCGGCACACGCTCTCCGTCGTACAAAGCAGAAACAAACTCCTGAGCCTCCTGACAATTCACAACCCTATCGCTATCCATATGCCCTCCTTATTCACCCGTCTTCCACACGCGCCGAAGCTGCTCGCGCGCTGCGAAGAGACGCGACCTTACCGTTCCGAGCGGAACATCCAGAATGGCGGCCAATTCGTCATACGAGTAGCCCTCGACTTCTCTGAGCCACAAAATGTTCCGAACCTCGGGATCCAGCCGCTTCAACGCGTCGCCGATCAAGACAGCCGAGTCGCTGCTGTTTAACGCTACGCCGGTACCGGAATTCTCGATCGGCTTACGATGTCTCCACCAATCCGCAGCTTTCTTGCGCGCGATCCCGAAGAGGTACGCCTTGAGATCCGATCGAGCCGGATTGAATCCATTGGGACGCCGCCAAAACTGCAAGAAGGTGTGTTGCGCTAAATCGTCCGCGGAGGCGTCACCCAAATAAATCCTCAAAAAGTCGCGCACGCGGGCGAAATGAGCCGTATAAAGCTGCTCGAAGGCGAGTGTATCGCCGTGGCTTATTTTCATCCATAAGGCCTCGTCTTCTTGCATTCAGGTCCCTACCGCTGTATTCGCGATTTCGACCTGAAAAGTTCGTTTAGATGTCCAGATTGTCGATGATTCTTTTTTCGACCGCGCCTTTGGTGCGCCACTCGTCGTCTGAAAGTTTCAGGGTCTGCTCGTTTTCTCCGAATTTAAATGTGATCGAGTGCCCGCCAGAGGTGCCGGGGTCGACGGTCGCCCGATATCCGGTCTTCTTCAAGACTTCGAGTCCGCGGTCGATCTCATCGCGGATTTCTTCCGATGGAGCTGTTATAGAGTTATTCGGCATTCGACTATTTTCCCTCGTTTGCCTGCGGCGGAATTCGAACAGGACGACGCCTGCCGCCACAGACACGTTCAGCGACGAAACTGCTCCCGACATGGGGATGCGGACCAGAACATCGCAATGCTTCTGAACGCCTTGATGCAATCCTCTGCCCTCGCCGCCAAGGACAATTGCGGATGGTGACCCGTAATCGATGGCGTCGTAGAGTTCCGGGCCGCGTTCATCGAGACCGTAGACCCAGAATCCTCTTTTCTTCAGCTGCTCGAGCGCATGACTTACGTTGGTGACTCGCGCGACGGGAAGATACTCGAGCGCTCCCGCCGCGGCTCTTCCAACTGTTTCTGTGAGCGGCGCGGACCGGCGCTCGGGCACCACAACCGCGTTCGCCCCTGCCGCGTGGGCGGTGCGAATGATCGCTCCCAAATTGTGCGGGTCCTCGACCCCGTCCAGAATCACGAGCAGCGTTGCGCCATCGACAACTTCGTCCAATTCGACGTAGCCGTGCGCGGCGCCCAAGGCGATCACCCCCTGGTGCGGGACGCCTCTGGCTGTATGATCGAGCGTCTCGCGCGCCTCGAATCGAACCGGGATGGACTGACGGCGGCAGAGATCGACGATCTCCTGAATGCGAGGGCTCGAAGCTCCTCTCGCGATCAGAACCTTCTCCACTGGCCGCTGCGCGCGAAGCGCCTCCCGAACCGGATGAATGCCGAGGGTGAGTCGACTCACATAGTAAACGCTACTACGTAGTCGCCGAGCGGCGGGGCTCCCGGAATGCCGTAGCCGCCTGCGCAGATCACCACATATTGCTTTCCGTCCGCTCCCCGGTAGGTCATCGGCGTGGCTTTGGCGCTGGTGGGCAAATCGCCTTTCCATAGCTGCTGTCCAGTCTCGACATCGAACGCATAGATGGCCGGATCGAGCGTGCCCGCGACAAACACGAGTCCGCCCGCGGTAATCATCGGTCCCCCGAGCGAGACGGAGCCCCACTTTGCCGGAAGAGCCGGGCCGCCGCTCAGGTTCGGAAGGTGTCCAAGAGGTACTTCCCATTTTTTTTCGCCGGTACCGGCGGTGATGGCCAGAAGCACACCCCAGGGTGGCGGTGTGCACGGTACGCGCTTAGGGCTGAGCAGCATTCGGCGCATCATGCCGTAGGGCGTGCCTTCCTGCCGCGCGAATTCCCAATCGCCGTCGATGTTTCGTCCTCTCGAATTACGCAGGCCTTCGAAATCGGCGCGCGGAATCAGGCGAACTTCGGCAGCCAAATTATTCGCCGGCAGAATGAGCAAGTCGTGAAGGGGATCGTATGCGGCGCCTCCCCAGTTCTGTCCTCCTATATTGCCGGGGATCGCTAAAGTTCCTTGGAGGGACGGCGGCGTAAAAACAGTACCGCTGCGCAGCTTGCTTATCTCATTGCGGCACCATTGCCGGTCTGCTTCATCCAGGCCCCAGGCGTCGTCGGCGGTCATCGTTTGCCGCGACACGGGCGCAGGCTTAACGGGAAAAGGTTGCGTGGGGGCGGCGATCTCACCCGGCACATCGCTCTTCGGCACGGGACGCTCCTCGACGCCGAAGATCGGCTGGCCTGTTTCGCGATTCAGGATAAAGAGATTCGCAGTCTTCGAGCCGATGGCGATAGCTGGAATCGTTGCTCCATTCCGATGCATGTCGAACAGCAGTGGGGGAGATGCGACATCGTAATCCCACAGGTCGTGGTGAACGGTTTGGAAATGCCAGACGCGTTCTCCGGTATCGGCGCGCAACGCAATTACCGAATTCGCGAACAAATTGTCGCCCAAACGCTCGCCGCCGTAGTAATCCGGGCTGGCGCTGCCGGTCGGAACGAAAACCAGATTGCGACCGGGATCGGCAACAATTACGGACCAGGCGTTTGCTGCGCCCGTTCGCGCGGCGCTGCCGTTCTTCCATGTGTCCGCGCCGGGGGCGTGCGGATCCTGCGGAATGGGATCCCAGGTCCACTTCAATTTTCCGGTAACAACATCGAAAGCCCGGATTTCGCCGCTTGGCATGTTGACCGCGCTGTTGTCCGCGACTGCGGAACCGACGATGAGCGTGTTGCCGACAATGGCCGGCGGTGAGGTCTCTTCATAATCTCCGTAGCTGGGCACAGGCAAGCGCAGGCCTTGGCGAAGATCGATAATTCCGTTATCGCCGAAATCCGTGCAGGGTTTGCCGCTCGATGCATCGAGCGCGATCAGGCGCGCATCGATAGTGGCAATGTAAATGCGCCGGTGGCCATCCTTAGATTTCCACGTTGAGACGCCGCGATTCGCATTATCGCCGTATCCGCCTTCTTTGTTCACATGTGGGTCGTAGGACCAGCGTTCTTTCCCCGTGATCGGATCGAGAGCGATAATGCGTCCCAGCGGCGTGCCGATATACAACGTGCCGTCGACATAGAGCGGCGTGGCTTCGAAGTTGGTTGACTTCGATCCGTTCTTCGGCTGGTACGCATCGCCGGTGCGGAATGTCCAGGCAATCTTCAAGGACTTTACGTTCGCGCGATTGATGGCGGTGAGCGGCGAAAATCGCTGCCCGCCCGGATCGTGGCCATATACCGGCCAATCGCCGTCTTGCGCAGCGAGCGTACACAATCCGAGCGAAAGCAGCGCAATAAGAATCCGAATCATGCCAGAGGAATCCCGTGTTTTTCGAGAATGCCCCGCACCGCTTTGGGCGAGAGCCGCGAAGCATCGTATTCTACAAACAGCTCATCGCCCGATGGCAGCACGCGAACCACAAGCATCCCATATACCGCATGAATGCGGGAGATGTTATTCAAACCGTGTTCATCGAGTGCGCGCGCGAGCTTAAAGGTAGCGTCTACCTTCGTCATCGGCCATCAGAATAGCATCTAATCTGCGTCTGCCCGCTTGATCTTCCAAAGCATTTGGCGCAGCATACCCAGCCAGGTTTCAGTATCCGAAGCAGGCATCCCCAGGCGCCGCACCAGGCGCCTGATCTTCATCTCGGTCGACTTGGATGTGCGTTCGTTTACGTAGCCGGAACGCGCCAGTAAATCGAGCAGCAATGCTGTGATGCGCTCAGAATCTTCGCCGGATGGGCGTGGGGGGGCGGGGAAGAGATTTTCAACCGCGTGTTCGCTTCGCCTCAGCTCATATAGACAAATTGCAACCGCTTGGCCCAGATTCATCGAGCCGTGCTCTTCGCGCGTAGGAATGCGAAGCAGCGAGTGGCAATGGCTCATATCTTCATTGGACAGCCCGAATTTCTCGGACCCAAACAGAAGCGCAACGGAAGAAGTTTGCAGACGATCGCGCATGAGCTGGGCGGCCGCTTCCAGACGATACAGCGGCACGTGGAGATCGCGATTTCCCGCTGCGGTTGTGCCCACCACGAGAGTGCTGTCCGCAACTGCCGCCGCGAGGCTGTCCAGCACCTGAGCCTGCTCCAGAATGTAACGGGAGCGAACGGCCGATCGAGCTTCTTTAAAGGCCGGATCGTAAGGATTCACCAGCCGCAAATCGGTGAATCCGAAGTTGCTCATGGCGCGCGCTGCCGCGCCAATGTTTAGAGGATTGCGCGGCGACACCAGAACCACCCGAAGAAGATCGGGCGCCGTCACTATTGCTCCAGATACGTGTAGCCTTGCAATCCTTCTTCGTAAAACTTCAGCAGCCGGCCGGATTCTTCATAGCCGATGCGTTGCTCGCGCACGGCCATTTCCACATCTTTGCGAAATTGATCGAGCAGCGTTTGCGAGTTGTACTGCACGTAATTCAGCACTTCGCGCACGGTATCGCCTTGCACCACGGTTTCAAGCACCACATCGCCATGCTCGTCGAGGCTTACGTGCACCGCGTTGGTATCGCCGAAAAGATTGTGCAGATCGCCGAGGATCTCCTGATACGCACCCAAAAGAAACGCGCCGAGGATATAAGAACCGTTGTTGAATGGATGCAGCGGAAGCGTTTTCTTCACATCGCGCCGATCGATGAATTGATCCACCTTGCCGTCGGAATCGCAAGAAATGTCGCCCAGAACCGCGTGGCGCGTAGGAGGCTCATTTAAACGATGGATCGGCATGATCGGAAAAAGCTGCTTCACAGCCCAACTGTCCGGCATGCTCTGGAATAGCGAGAAGTTGCAAAAATAGGTGTCCGACAGCATGCCATCCAAGCCCTCGAGCTCTTCGGGAAAGAATTCGAGCTCCCCGGCCAACTTCAGGATCTTTCGGCAGATCGCCCAATAAAAATTTTCTGCAAGGCTGCGCTGCACCAGCGTCAAATAACCCAGGCTAAATAGATTCAGCGCGGAATCGAGCGCCTGTTGCGCATCGTGATACGTTTCCAGAAGATTCTTCTTGTTGATGGAGCGATGCGTTTCAAACAAATCGATCAGCGGCTGTTCGGAATCCTCCGGCACGCTCGCCGGCAGGTCTTCTTCGCCGAAGCCGCTCACGCCCAGAACGTTGAACACCAGCACGCTGTGATACGCCGCAACTGCTCTTCCGCTTTCCGTGATGATTGTCGGATGAGCCACTTCCGCCTCGTCGCAGATGCTTTGAATGTGATAAACCACGTCGCGCGCGTACTCTTCGAGCGTATAGTTGACGCTCGATTCGAAATCGGTTTGCGAGCCATCGTAATCGATGCCCAGCCCGCCTCCCACATCCAGAAAGGTGAGACCGGTGCCCAGCTTCTTCAAGTCGACGTATATGCGGGCTGCCTCGATCACCGCGGCTTTAATCTGCCGGATATTGGTGATCTGGCTGCCCAGATGGAAATGGAGCAACTGCAAACAGTCCTCTAGGCCCCGCTCCTTCAGGAAATCTACGGCCTTTAACGCCTCGCTGACGGTGAGTCCGAATTTAGAACGATAACCGCCGGACGACTTCCAGCGGCCGGAGCCGCGGCTGGCAAGCTTCACGCGAATGCCGATATTCGGTTTCACTCCCACTTGCTCGGCGTGTTTCGCGATCAATTCCATTTCGGTGAATTTCTCGACAACCGGAATAATGCGGCGGCCGATCTTCTTAGCGAGCATCACCATCGCGATGTACTCGTCGTCTTTGAAGCCGTTACAGATGATGGGCGTCTCGTTATCGGCGATAGCCAAAACCGCCAGCAGCTCAGGCTTCGACCCCGCTTCGAGTCCAAAACGATAGGCGCGCCCGAACTTGAAAACTTCTTCAACCACTTGGCGTTGTTGATTGACTTTTATCGGATAAACGCAGCAGTACCCGCCGCGATAGCCGTGCTCCCGCATCGAGCTATCGAACGCTTGATGCATTTCGCCCAAGCGGTGTTTGAGAATGTCTGCGAAGCGTATCAGGATGGGGAGCGAAATGCCGCGCCATTCCAGAGTGTCGACCAGCTGCTTCAAGTCGATGCTGCGGCTATGCTCCTTGGTTGGGTGCACCAGCAGATTTCCGTTCTCGCCAACGGAGAAATATCCTTTGCCCCAACTCGCCACGTCGTACATCTCCGATGCATCGCTCGTGGTCCAGCGATCGGCGGGCTCGCGCACTTGCGCGGCAGCAGCGACTTTAGTGTTCAGTGGGAGGACTCCTTAGGCGTGTCCAAACCTCAATTAGAGCATGAGAAATGCGCCAGGGGAACTGAACCGTAACGGTGAGGGAGCGGCGACGTTTAAGCCGGCAGCGTAGCGGTCTCCAGCCAGAAACTCTTGATGTGCTGCGCCGCGGACATCAGGCCATCGAGACTGGATGGCTTCTTCAAATAGGCATTCGCGTGCGATTCGTATGCTCGCCTTACATCCGACTCATCAGGCGAAGACGTCAAAACGATCACCGGAATGCGGCAGGTCTGTGGGTTGTTCTTGATGCGCAAAAGGACCTCGTGCCCGTTTATCTTTGGCAAATTCAGGTCGAGAAAGATAATGTCCGGGTGCCACCGGCCCCTGCCGCTGAGAGACTGAGTCACCATGTCCAGACCCTCGGCGCCATCCTTGGCGACTTGAATGTTGATGTTCGCTTTGAGCTCGCGGAAGGCTTCCTCGAGCAAGCGAACGTCGCCGGGATTATCTTCAATAAGCAGAACTTCAACAGTCCTGCTCAGGGGAGTGACTGACATTTCACACTGAAGCAAAACGACACCCGCGCCCTCACCGCCGGACGGTTGGTCGTTAACGCTAAGACTAACTAGGGTGCAATAAAGTTGCACTCCACATTGACGGCCTTCGGAATGTGAGGTAGGGAAAACCCGGACTTACTCATCAAGAGTTCCAGTACTAACTGGCTTCCTCGGTTACGGGTTCGCGCCAGATTTCTTAAAGCGGATCGCCACTCAAGTCGATAGAAAGTCAGAGCACTCTTGATGGCCACACAGCAAACCAATCCGCAGGAAAGAGTGTTCTCAAGCGACAATTGGAGGCTCCTGTCCTCCAGTTTGGGCGAGCCGGAGTCGTTTTCACGCCGCGGTAAGATCCTGATCGTCGACGCATCCGCGCTGAACCGGCAAAAGGCGCGGGCGACGCTGGTCGATCTGCCTCACGAGCTGATCGAGGCCGGCACAACCTCGGAAGCGATCGCCGCGATTTCCCTGCACAGAGTGGACCTGGTGCTGATCGATTTGCTGGCGCCGGAACTTGGTGCGACGGAGTTCTGCCGCATGCTCAAAAAAGCAACCGCGACGCAGTTTCTGCCGGTTTTCGTGATGGCCGGTTCCGACGATATCGAAAGCGAAGTGCACGCGATCGAGGCCGGCGCGGACGAGTTCTTCGTTACCCCCCTGCGGCCCAGAGCCTTTCGTGCGCGCATTCAGGCCAGTTTACGGCATAAGGCCATCATCGACTGCCTCGACGACTCGGAGACCGTGCTGTTCTCGCTCGCCCAGTCGGTGGAAGAGCGGGACCCCGCCTTAGGCCAACATTGCCAGCGACTCGCTTTGATGGGCGCGGCAATGGGCGTCGCTCTCGGCCTCCCGGCCCAAGACATCCTGGCATTGCAGCGCGGCGGATACCTGCACGACATCGGCAAAGTGGCCATTCCCGACCAGGTCCTCTTTAAGCCTGGATCGCTGACTCCTGAAGAATGGGAAATCATGAAAACTCATGCCGAACGCGGCGAGCGAATCTGCAGCAGCATGCGATCGCTCGCGCCGGTTCTCCCCATCATTCGCCACCACCACGAGAGATGGAATGGGACGGGCTATCCGGATGGGTTGAAAGCCGAACAAATCCCCCTGCTCGCAAGAGTTCTTCAGTTGGCCGATATCTATGACGCGTTAACTACCGCGCGGCCCTATAAGCCGGCGCTCGGCTCCGATGAAGCGCTCCTCATTCTGAGGGAAGAGGTCGCTAAGGGCTGGCGCGATCCGAAGCTGGTCGACATGTTTGCCGATATTCTGCCGATGTTCCGCACGCCTACGCCGCCCGATTTGTCGCGTCTCTCCCTCCACGCCTTGGCCGCTTCTATCGAGCGCTATCGAAAAGACCCCGGGCGCAGCGACTCCAGATCCTCCCTCGTCGATGCCCCCGAACAGGCGAAGCTGAGCCGCGGATTATAATCGCGACGGAAGGCATGCCCTCCGTCAACGCTCCCGACTTCGCTTCACTGCGCGTTCTAAACCGCGAAGTGGTTGCGTGTTTCCGCTGTCCCAGGCTCGTCGCGCACCGCGAAGAAATGGGGCGCGTTCAAAGGCGCGCCTATCGCGGTCACGAGTATTGGAGCAAGCCGTTGCCCGGCTTTGGAGATCCTGCGGCAAGACTCCTGGTGATTGGGCTCGCTCCGGCCGCCCACGGCGGCAACCGCACCGGCCGCATGTTTACAGGTGACCGTTCGGGCGATTTTCTCTATCGAGCGCTGTGGGAAACCGGCTTTGCAAACCAGCCCCAGAGCATTTCGCGCAGCGATGGTTTGCGGCTCACCGACGCGTACATTACCGCGCCCGTGCGATGCGCTCCGCCGGATAACAAACCGGCGCGCGTCGAGATAGGGAACTGCCGCCCGTTCCTGGTTCGAGAGCTGGCGATATTGAAAAATATCAGAGTGGTGGTGCCGCTGGGCGGCATCGCGCTCGATGCCTATCTCTCAGTGCTGCAGGACAGCAGTCATATCAAGTCGCGTGCGAGATTCCGTTTCGGACATGGAGCTTTGTTCGCGACTCACGAGGGAGGTCCCATCGTCGTGGCATCCTATCACCCGAGTCAACAGAATACGTCGACCAAACGGCTGACCGCCGAAATGTTGCGGGACGTCTTCCTGAAAGCCCGCGGCTTGCTCGGTGAAACGTCTAAACGGCCGGAGGAGCTTGCGGGGGGTGAGGAGGGGGATAAGGGGGCGCGGGAATGGTAGTCGCCGCCCGAGCCGGAACGTAGACCTGCCCGCCAGTTTGGAAAAGGCGCCGCGTCTCATCGTTCAGTAATGTCCAAAGTCCATACACTCCCAAGGCGGTTCCGAGCGGAATGTGCAGCAGGTGCAGAACCGAGACGATGATGATCAGGATGCGAGCCCAGGGCCTGAAATTCAGCAATCCCCAGCCGCCGATAATCCCCGGAACCGCGATCACCAGGAAGAATATCGCGATGCCCAGGCCGATGGCGGCGACAATCGGCGCTGCTGCCGCGCTGTCGCTCGATTCCATGGAGGTGCTGAGGAATCCGGCAATGCCGCCCGTAACCACCAAAATACCGACACCTATCAGGGCGACCAGGCAGCCCATCACGATATTCAGGATTCCGACGATTCTGACGTGTTCTCTCATGCTGATTCCTTCGATCATACGCGAAAGTTCCGCGCAAGTGGAGCAAACGACCGCGCTTCGTCGTCTGCCCTAAAACCACGTAATCTCCCAGACACTTCCGGGGAGTACGGAAAAACGGTAAACTGAGTCAATAGAGACGGGCCCCGTAGTCACCGGCCCGACACCTGCTGAATGCACCTGTCAAGCCCGTTACTCGCCTTCCTCTTCGTGCAGTCGAAGATCGCCTCGCGAATGACGAACATGCTTTTTGACGGCACCTTTTCAGGTATTTACCGCCTTTCGCCCTTCGATTGGGCGCTCCTGATCCCATATTTCGGGATCCTGTTCATCCTGTCGATCTACGGGCTACACCGCTACGAGACCATGCGGAGGTATATCAAATACCGCAAGAACCTGCTCAAGAGCCCACCGACGAAATTCGAGCAACTTCCAAAAGTCACAATTCAACTGCCGCTGTACAACGAACGATATGTTGTCGAGCGCCTGCTCGAAGAAATAAGTAAAATCGAGTACCCGCCGGAGCTGCTCCAGATCCAGGTCCTCGACGATTCCACGGACGAGACGCATCCCTTCACAGAGCGGCTGTGCAACCAATACCGCGCTGCCGGACTCGAAATCGAATATCGGCACCGCACCAACCGCCGCGGGTATAAGGCGGGAGCGCTTCAAGAAGGTCTGGAAACGGCGATAGGCGAGCTGATCGCTATCTTCGATGCCGATTTTCTGCCGCCGAAGGACTTCCTGGCGCGGACGGTTCATTACTTCGCCCAGCCCGATGTCGGTGTCGTTCAGACACGCTGGAGCTACCTGAACAAGGAGTTCAACATCCTGACGCAAGTGGAAGCCATGTTGCTCGATGGGCACTTCGTCCTGGAGCATGGCGCGCGCTGCGGGTCGGGGCTGTTTTTTAATTTCAACGGAACGGCCGGCGTCTTGCGCCGCGCGATGATCGACCATGCAGGCGGCTGGGAACATGAGACGCTTACCGAAGATTCGGATCTCAGCTATCGCGCTCAGCTCAAAGGCTGGAGATTCGTCTATGTTCCGGTGCTCGATTGTCCCTCGGAGCTGCCGGTTGAAACCTACAGCTTCCAAGTGCAGCAGGCGCGCTGGGCCAAGGGACTCACGCAGGTCGCTATCAAGCTGCTACCGCGCATTTTCAAAGCGGAACTGCCCCTGCGCGTGAAGGTGGAAGCGTTCATGCATCTGACGCCGAACATCTCTTACCCGCTGATGATCGTTGTCTCCATGCTGATGCTGCCGGTCATGATCGTGCGCTTCTATATGGGCGTGTTCCAGATGGTGCTCATCGACTTCCCCTTGATCGTGGCCTCGTTCTGGTCCATTTCCGCGTTCTATCTCTACGCGCAGAAGGAACTCTACCCAAGGACCTGGTGGAAGTCGATTGCCTTTCTGCCCATGCTCATGGCCGCCGGAGTCGCTCTGACCGTAAGCAATACAAAGGGCGTGATCGAGGCTCTCCTCGGCATTCAGACCAGCTTCGCGCGAACCGCTAAATATGCCATCGGCACGCAGAAGGTCAAGATCGATTCGGGGGCCTACCGGCGGCGCAGCGGTCTGCTTCCTTACATCGAGCTGGCGTTTGGCACCTGTTTTGTCTTCATGATCCAGTTCGCCGTTGAAACGCAGAATTTTCTAGCCATTCCATTCCTCCTGCTGTTTGTCTGCGGGTATTACTGGGCGGGGGTCACTACCCTTTATGAGGAGTACCGGCAGAAGCTGCAGTGGCAACGATCGCGCAAATTTGCGGCAGTGCGATAAGCGGCCACCAAATATCGCAGTACGGACTATACCGGCCTAGACCCGCGCAGTCCTATTGAGAACCCGCCTTTTCCCCTCGATACTGAGGCATGGCGGTCGAAGAGTAGGCTATGAGGCGTCCGCACGCTCAAGCGCTGATTTCGATTCTGCTGTGGGGCGCGCTGGCATCGCAGGCGGCAACTGTTTATTCCGTTCAAAATTTAGGCGCGCTCGGCACTGGCTGGGGCACAGTCTCTGGCATTAACAGCTCCGGGGCTGCCGTTGGCTTCGTCACCAATTCAGCCGGCGTTCAGGTGCCGGTTTGTTTCAATTGCGGTCCTTTGAACCCGGCGAATACGTTAGGACAAGCGAACGCGGTAAACGATCGTGGCGCAGTTGTAGGAAGCTCACTCGGAGCCGTGACCGAGTGGTCCAACGGCCAGTCGACGGGTGTCTATGTCAATGGGTCTCAACCTCTCACCGGCTCTGCGATGGCAATCAATAACGCCGGCCAGATTGCCGGCGGTTATCAGGCGCCAAACACTCAAACGCACGCATTTATCTGGACCAACGGAACGCTGAAGGATTTGGGAACGCTGCCGGGCGGCAATTCGAGTGCTGCATACGGCATCAATACATTCGGTGCAGTGGCCGGATATGGCTCAACCGCCAGCGGAACGTTTCACGCGTTATTTTCGAATGGCAATGGGCTAAAGGATCTCGGAACCTTCGGCGGGGCGAACAGCTACGGAATGGCAATCGACGATGCGGGCGAAGTGGTGGGGAGTGCGCAGACCTCGCCGGGTAACTTGAACGCTTTCGAATGGAACAGCTCAACCGGTCTGGTAAATCTCGGCACGCTTGGCGGCACGCAAAGCTATGCCTACGGAATTAACAACTCAGGCTCGATTGTCGGGTATTCGTTAACCGCCGATGGCCTGCAGCACGCGTTCCTTTATTCAACCGGACCCATGCTGGATCTCAATAATTTTCTTCCTCTCAACTCCGGCTGGACCATAAACGCCGCCTACGGTATTAACGCTTCGGGCGACATCGTTGCCACCGCGACTTCGAATGGACAATCCTTCGCCGTCGAATTGGCGCCTTCCGCCGGCGCGCTTAATTCGTCTCCCGCTCTGCCGCTGACGACGCCGGAACCTGCCGCTGTAATGCTGGCCGGCTTGGGACTGCTGATCCTCGGCAAATTGCGCCGTAAATAAGACACCGGCAGTCCCGGTATCTTAAAGGAGATGCCCTTTTCCTCCGCTGCGGTAGACCGCTATATCGAGGATTCATCCGGTTATCGCGGAGAGGCGGATCGGGTCTTTCTGCCCGTCAATACCAATGAGGTTTGCGAAATTGTCCAGGCCTGCTCCTCCAAACGCATTCCGCTGACCATCGCAGGCGCGGGTACGGGACTCACCGGCGCCCGTGTTCCGCACGGCGGCTGGGTGATATCGCTCGAACGCTTTCGCGCAATTCAGGTTGAAAAAGGGCGAGCGCGATGCGGCAGCGGAGCGATGCTCAGCGATCTTCAGCAAGCCGCCTTGCAAACCAAACAGTTCTTCGGCCCCAATCCAACCGAATCGTCGGCTTCGATCGGCGGCATTATCAGCACCAATGCGGGAGGCGCGCGCAGCTTTCGCTACAAGTCCGTTCGCAGCCACGTGCTGGCCCTCGAGGTCGTGCTGATGAGCGGGCGCGCCGTTCGATTCGAACGTGGCGATCGCGTCGATTTTCCGGTACGTCCGGTTCGTATGCCGGCGACTACGAAAAATTCCGCCGGCTATTACCTTCAGCCGAATGTCGAATGGGTCGATCTCTTTTCAGGCAGCGAGGGAACCTTGGGCATTGTCACGGAAGCGCAGCTGCAGTTGCTTCCCGAACCCGCCGCAATTCTCAGTGGTGTCGTTTTCTTTCCATCGGACGACCGTGCTCTTAGCGCAGTAGACGCTTGGCGGCCCACCTCCGAACTGCGGCTCCTGGAGTTTATTGACGAACACGCGCTCAAGCTCCTTCGGCCGCGTTATCCCGAAATACCGGCGGCTGCTCGCGCGGCATTGCTTATCGAGCAGAACCTGAGCTCGCAAGACAATCCTCAAATAGAGGAGTGGGGCCGCCGTCTCGCCGAGGAGGAGGCATTCGCGGAAGAATCCTGGTTCGGCCTCAGCGCCGCCGACCGCGAACGTTTTCGCGAGTTTCGACATGTCCTGCCCGTCATGGTCCTCGATACAGTCCGCCGAAATGGATTTCCGAAGTTCGGCACCGATTTCGCAGTTCCCCTCGACCGAAATGGCCAGCTGTATAGCTATTACAAGCGCCGTTGCGAGGAAGCAATGCCGGGGCAATACACGATCTACGGCCACGTCGGCGATGCGAACAATCACGTCAATCTGTTTCCCACCACACCCGAAGAGGCGCATCGCGGCGAAGAGCTGATGTACGATTTCGCCGGACACGTCGTCTCGATGGGCGGAACCGTAGCCGCGGAACATGGCATCGGCAAAAATAAAGTCGATCTGCTGAAGCTCATGTATTCCCCCGAGGAGATCGACGCCATGCGAGATGTGAAACGGCACCTCGATCCGCAGTGGCTGCTCGGTCGCGGCACCATTTTCCCGGTTTGAGCCCATCGGTCTCTGATCAACCGCAGGTCGCAGAAGAACATCACGAGGCGCTGGCGGTCAGTTCGTTTGGTAATCCGCCACCGCGACTTCCCCTTTGCCCCAAACTGTCTGCCTGCCGACCCCGGTCCATCGGGCGGCGCGCAGATACGGCACGAATTCCGTCAGGTCGCCCTCGTATTCGGCTTGGCCGATGAAGCCGCCGATCGGATGGATTTGTCCGGTGCGGCTGCTGCGGCGAGCGATCTGCACTTGCCGGATGTCGCAGGCGGTCATGCGCACCAGCGCGGCACGTTCACCGAAAGCGCGGAAGTCGATTTCGAGCGGCCCGTCGCCGTATAGCTCGCGCAAAGTGCTGATGCGGTCGCGGATGCGGGCGGCCAGAATCGAGAACTCCGGGCGCGGGGCGATCTGCTGAGCGGTTTTTAATTCCGTGGGAGTGAGAAAATGCACCCGCAGACGCGTGACCGGCTCGGCTGGGGGATTCAGGTGCAGTTCCAGAGGCGGCGCGCCTTCTTTTAGGAGAAGTGACGCGCCATCGAATATAGCCATGGCAGGTTGGCCTTTGTCGTCCAGCTGCGCGACCGATTCTAGTTGGACGCGGCTGCGTCCCGGTCCCAGCCCTTCGCGGGCGAGTTGCGCGAAAGCGAGAACCAGATAAGCGACAGCAGCGTTATGAATATCGAACAGATTCAAATCGAAATGAAAACGCTCGCCGACGCGGACGGTGCAGCCATCGAGATGTGTGGCGCGAAACACGAAGGGGCGCGGCCAATCCGCAAGGCCGCTTGGACCCGCGCCATTCGCCGAGGGTTCGAACATCCGCGCGTAAGGACAGCTCGCTCGCCATTCGCACTCCCTCGGCCCGCGGCACTGGGGCACACAGGCGATCCGTCGAAAAATGACACCGAACGCGCCACGCAAAATGTTGGAAGATTTACCCGGCGGAAAGTGAATAGGCTCCCGCGCGACAAATGAAAAACGCAGCGGGTACAGGCGAAACAGCAAGAACTCATTCTAAGAAATTCCGGCGGTACGCGCCGTCCCCTTTTATACAATCGTTTCCTGATGACGAAAAATGCGCTGATAACCGGCTCGTGCGGCCTCATTGGTTCAGAAATCAGTCTTCACCTTGGCAGGCACGGATATCGGGTCTTCGGCATCGACAATAATGAACGCGCGGTTTTCTTCGGGCCCGAGGGCGACACCAGCCGGTCGCTTCAACGCTTGCGAACCAACCTCCGCGATTACACTCACTTCGATCTGGATATTCGCGACCGCGCCGGTATTCTGCGGTTGATTTCCGAAGTGAAGCCGCATGTCATTATTCATACCGCCGCTCAGCCTTCGCACGATCGCGCAGCGGCAATTCCATTCGACGATTTCGATACGAACGCAGTGGGCACGCTGAATCTGTTGGAAGCGGCTCGCCGCGCCTGCCCTGAATCGCCCTTCGTGCACATGTCGACCAACAAGGTCTATGGGGATCTTCCCAACACGATTCGCTTGCGCGAGCTCGAGACGCGTTGGGATTACGACGATCCGAACTACGAGCAGGGTATCCCTGAGGCGTTTTCCATCGATCAATCGAAGCATTCGATTTTCGGCGCATCGAAAGTCGCTTCCGACGTGATGGCGCAAGAGTATGGCCGTTACTTCGGCATGCCGACCTGCTGTTTGCGCGGCGGATGTTTGACGGGCCCGAATCATGCGGGTGTCGAGCTGCATGGTTTCTTGAGTTATCTCGTCCGCTGCAATGTCGAAGGGCGCGAATACAAGGTCTACGGCTACAAGGGCAAGCAAGTGCGCGACAACATCCACTCGGAAGATGTTGCTAATTTCATGCTGGCGTTTTGCGAGGCGCCTCGTTGCGGCGAGGTGTACAACATCGGAGGCGGTAAAGAAAACTCGTGCTCAATTCTTGAAGCGTTTGCGATGGTCGAGGAGCTTACGGGCAAGCCGCAGAAATATACCTACCTCGATCAGAACCGCATCGGCGATCATATCTGCTACTACAGCGACCTTCGCAAGATGAAGGCGCACTTCCCCGGTTGGCGAATTACGCGGCCGCTGAAAGATGTCTTTCGCGAGATTGTCGAGTCGTGGCAAGCGCGGCTTGTTGCCCAATGAAGGTTTTCATCACCGGCATTTGCGGTTTCGTCGGGAGCCGCATTGCCTCCGCCATCGCCGAGCGGTTGCCTGGGACAGAAATCAGCGGCATGGATAACCTGCAGAGGCCAGGATCGGAAGGCAATCGCGCGGATCTGCTTTCGAAAAGCATCAAATTTATCCATGGCGATCTGCGGATGCCGAGCGATATGCAAACGCTCCCCGCGTGCGATTGGGTAATCGATGCCGCGGCGAATCCGAGCGTTCTGGCCGGCGTGGACGGACACTCCAGTCCGCGGCAGCTCAGCGAGCATAACCTTTCGGGAACATTGAACGTTCTCGAATATTGCCGCGAGAAGAACGCCGGTCTTATTCTTTTGAGCACCAGCCGCGTTTACTCGGTCCGGGATCTTGCCGCGCTTCCCATCACGGAGCAGGACCAGCGGTTCGTGCTGGATGCGACAACCAAACCCGTTCCACGCGGTGTGACGAAAGCCGGTGTCAACGAACTTTTTCCGGCGCGGCCCCCGATCTCGCTGTACGGTGCTACGAAACTGTCGTCCGAAATTATGGCGCTCGAGTACGGGCTGGCGTTTGGCTTTCCGGTCTGGATCAATCGCTGCGGAGTTCTCGCGGGAGCCGGTCAGTTCGGCACGGCCGAGCAAGGAATTTTTTCTTATTGGCTGCATGCGCACGCGGCGCGGCTGCCTTTGCGCTACATAGGGTTCGGAGGCCGCGGCTATCAGGTTCGCGACGCGTTTCATCCTGACGATCTCGCGGATTTGATCGCTCTTCAGATGCGGCGCGATCCGCCTGCCGACCCAATCTATAATCTGGGCGGCGGCCTCGCGAATTCCATGTCGCTCACGCAGTTGACCGCATGGTGCGATGAGCAATTCGGAAACCACCAGCCCGCGCCCGATCCGCGCCCGAGGCAATTCGACATTCCATGGCTGGTCATGGATTATGCGCGCGCTATGAACGAATTCGGATGGACGCCCAAGCGTTCGCTCGTTTCCATTCTGGAAGAAATCGCCGCGCATGTCCGCGGCAATCCTGGCTGGCTACAGCGCAGCGGCGCGATATGAAATCGAAGCCGCTAGAAACGCGAGGCGACCCCTTACATCTGCTCAGCGTTGTGATTCCCGCGCGCGATGAGGAGGCTTGCATCGCTTCCACCGTGGAACACTTGTTCGTCGAGCTGCGACTACGCGATGTTCCGCATGAAATTGTTGTCGTCGACGATGGCAGCATCGATTCCACCTGGGAGAAGCTGCTCGAACTGCGGGAGCGGGTGTCCACTCTGAATCCGGTGCAGAACACCGGCCCCGGCGGATTTGGCCGCGCTATCATCCGCGGTTTCGATTATATGAGCGGGGATGCCGTGGTGGTGATGATGGCCGACGAATCGGACGATTGCCGCGATGTGGTGCGGTATTGGCAGCTGCTTAATGAGGGATGGGATGCCGTATTCGGCTCGCGTTTCATCAAAGGCGGCGGCGTCATCGATTATCCCTGGCTCAAGATGCGAATCAACCGGCTGGCCAATTTATTTGTTCGCGTGATGTTCGGAATTAAATTGAACGACACCACGAATGCGTTCAAAGCTTATCGCCGCTCGGTTATCGACGGCTGCCGTCCGCTGCTTTCGCCGCACTTTAACTTGACTGTCGAGTTGCCGTTGAAGACTATTGTCCGGGGCTATAGCTGGACGGTGATTCCCATCACCTGGAGGAATCGCCGGACTGGAAAACCAAAGCTGAAGATCAAAGAGATGGGCAGCCGTTACCTTTTTATCTGTCTGTATATCTGGCTGGAGAAATATTTCAGCCGCGGCGATTACCGGCGGACAACCTGAAGCGCCAGCAGCTGATTGTCTTGCATTGCTTTTAATGCGGCTTGGATCTGCGGGTCATGTTGTGCGGCGATTTCGTCGCCCTTGTCGACGCCGCGCGCTTGCGTGACGATGTCTTCCTTCAAGCGGTCGCTGATCCAGGGCCGCTCCGCGCTCCACTCCGAGAGATTTGGCTGAATGCGGCGGCTCGATAGGTACACCTTGAACTCATCTATTACTTCCGGCGTGATTTGAAACGAAGCCGGTAGCGGCGAGTGGCTGGACAAATATTCCGTGGCGAAAGACGTCATGGCTCCGCTGGCCTCCAAGACAACCTCGAGTTGAGTGCGCGTGGGAGGGTACACGCGAATGTCGGGCTGTATGCCTCCGCCTCCGGTAACCACGCGGCCTTTATCCGTTTTGTAAGTCGGCCGCTGCGCATCCGGTTCGTTACTGAAAGTTTCCGACAGCGCTGAGTTGCGAAGGGGACGTTGGATGGAGCGCCCGCTGGGCGTGTAATAGAAGGCGGTCGTGATCGCCAGCCCCGCTCCGTTCGACAGCGGCATGACGCTTTGGACCAGTCCTTTTCCGTAGCTCGGCTCGCCTACGATTACCGCGCGATCATGATCCTGCAACGCTCCTGAAAGAATTTCGGACGCGCTGGCGGTCTTTTCATTAATCAGAACCGCTAACTTGAATCGATACGGCTTGGCGTTCTTGGGAACATCGGCGGTTTCCAATTCACTAACGCGGCCTTTGGCGGTAAGTATTCTTTGCCCGGGCTGAAGGAACATCGAAGCTGCGTCTAAAGCAGCTTTGACGACTCCGCCTGGATTGTTGCGGAGATCCAGCACCAAGCCCTGCAGCCCGCCCGCGCCCAGCTTCTGAATCGCATCTCGCAACTGGTTCGCGGTTTGAAGGTCCCAGCTGGCAACGCGAATGTACCCGAAGCCGGATTGCAGCATGAAGGCGCGATCGACGCTGGGGGAATCGACGAGCTCGGGAGTCAACGTAAACGTGAGAATTCTGGGAGAGCCCTGCCTCCGTATATAGACCGAGATCTTTTGTTGCCGTGCCTCGGTCAACAACTGTACAATCTGTTCCGGCTCCAATGACCGGATTGCGATATTGTTGATGGCCACCAGCTCATCGCCCGCTTGAATGCCGGCCTTATTCGAAGGAGTTCCGGGCAGTGTCTGCAGGAAGATGACCTGGCCGGGCAGAACCGAGACGACACTGCCGAATCCTTTCTGCTCGGAGTCTTCCATCTGCTTGAGCTGCTCGAATTGCGCCGGATCGAAAAATTGGGTGTGCGGATCGAGCTCGCGCAACATAGATGGAATGGCGCCTTCATAGATCAGCTTGTCTACGGGCGGTTGCTCCGCGGCTTCCGATTGAATGGTCGAGAACACTTTCACAAACTGCTGCAGCAGAGGGGTCAGATCTTTTGCGGGATCGCCCTGCGAGGAGGGAAGGTCGGCAGTTGGCTTCTGCGCGGCAAGAAGGCAGGCCACAGCGAATCCACACAACCACAGGCGCGCGATGCTTCTCATCATCTGTTAGACGCTCATCGCGAATACTGGGTGTGGCGCCGCGTTTCCGCGCGCTGGAACGCCAGATCGATCAACCGGTCCAGTAACTGCGGGTAGGGAATGCCCGAATATTCCCACATTCTCGGATACATGCTGATGGATGTAAAGCCGGGAATCGTGTTGATCTCGTTGATAAAGATGTCGCCTGTAGCATCTTCCATCAGAAAATCCACGCGACCCATGCCCTCGCAGCCCACCGCCTCAAAACAGGCGACGGCGAGGCGCTTCACCTCCGAGGTTTGCGCGTCGCTCAGCTTAGCGGGAAGCTCGATGCGCGCCTGGTTCAGCACATATTTGTCTTCGTATGTATAGAAATCCTGCGATGGAATAATCTCGCACGGCGTGGATGCTTGCGGCTGGTCTCCGCCCAGAACAGCGCACTCAAATTCGCGGCCGCGAATGCCCCGCTCGATCACGATCTTGCTGTCGTACTGCGCTGCCAGGCGCAGCGCGTCCCGCAGCTCACGGCTGTTCTTCGCTTTCGTAATACCAACCGAAGAGCCTAAGTTCGCGGGTTTGATGAATACCGGAAAATCGAAAGGAAGAGCGACAGTGTCGGCGTCAAAATGTCCCTTCGACAAGACGATGTGGTCGACAACGGGAAGCCCGGCCTCTTTGCAAACTCGCTTGGTGACTGCTTTGTCCATCGAGAGGGCAGATGCTAAAACTCCAGCGCCGACGTAGGGTAGGTTCGCGAGCTCCAACAGGCCTTGGACGGTTCCGTCTTCTCCAAAGGTTCCGTGCAGCATCGGGAAAACTACGTCTATATTCGGGTTCCCGTCCGGTTCCGGTGTCAACGGTCTGGGATGCCACTTGCCGTTCCTATCGATTCGGTATTCGTGCAGTTCGTACTTAGCTGAATCGAGGGCCTGCTTGACGGATTCGGCGGAACGGATCGACACTTCGTGTTCACCGGACCGGCCTCCATACAGGAGAGCCAGACGGATTTTTTGGGCAGGCTGGCGAGTCAAACTCCTATTGTCTCTCGATCTCTGGAACGGCACGCAAAAAGCCACCCCGTCGCGTGCGCAACGAGGTGGCGGTCGAGGATTACTAGGAAGGAGGCAGTTACTTGCGCGAAGAATCGCGACTCAACGTGCGGATGAATTGCCGCGCTGCGGCGGGAGTTTGCGGGTTCCCGTTCAGAATTTCTTTGTTACTCATATCGCTGCCGTACAGTTCGCGAATCGTGTCCTTATCGGAAGTCACGGCTGCGCCGGCCAGATCCAATCCACCAAAGAGACCCCTCGAGCGGGAGTAGGTGAGAATCTCAGCATGCAGTTGGGCGTCGGTCATCGCGGAGGCATCGCGGCCGATGGGTCCAGCCGCTGCCGAAGCCTCGCCGCCGACTTGAAATTTATCGCTCAACAGATGCTCCATACCGGTTTGATTCATCACCAGCATAATGACGTCGGTCTCCGCTCCGCCGATCAGGAGGCCGAACTTGCCGCCGGAAATCCGCACTGCGCCGGGTGCGCTCCAGCCCACGCCGCTGGCTTTCCGGCAGCTGAAAAATCCCTTCCCATATTCGCCGCCAACGATGAATCCGGCCTTCTTCAGGTTGGGGATTACCACAACGCACGTCGCCTTATTCAACAAGTCTTGCGGGATGCCCTTGTCCGACGCGCCCATCATTGCATTCAGATCTTCGGTTGCGGCCTGCAATCTTTCAGCCGCGTCCTTTTGGGCAAATGCCGGCACGGCAATGAGTGCAGCCAGCAATGCTCCAACAAAAACTTTCATGATTCACTCCTCCTGCCATGAGACGTGCACGGCAAGAAAGATTAAACATGTTGATTTTCAAATTTCCAGTGAAAATCCTTTCACTAACGTTGCCTGCGCTGCGAAATTCGATTCGCCGTTTCTTTGGCCCGCCGGATGCAATCCGGGATGCCGATTCCTTCATAGGCGTTGCCCGCCAGGTGCAGCCCGGCAAATTGCTCGAGGGCTCGGACCAGATTCTGCCGGCGTCGTTTGTGCCCGACCGCGTACTGGGGCATGGATTTCGGCCAGAACTGAACTTTTGAAAAGAGCGGAGCTGCTTCGATACCGAGGAAGCGAGCGAACTCGGCTTGGACCGATCGAACCAGATCCTGCTTGGGGCAGATCAGGAGATCGGTTGCCTGCGGATCGACAAGGAAGGCCCGGAGGAGAGCGAGACCGGCGCGAGCCCGCGAGGGAAATTTCGCGCTTACAAAAGTGGTGGCGGCGATGGCGCGCCGCTCCGCGCGGGGCACCAGAAAACCGAACCCGTTCAGCGGGTGGCCGAGCGTCTCTTTTCGATAAGCCAGCGTGACCAGGATGGCGGATGAGTAGGGAATAGCGGCCAGCTCGAAGGCAAGAGAGGGCGCGGCGTGTTCGAGCAGGGCGGCAGCGGTATAAGCCGGACAACTGACTACGACGTCATTGGCATGCAACCAGCGTTCTGCTGTTTTGACCCGCCAACCGATCCCGTCCTGTTCCACTTGAGTGGCTCCGGCGTGGACCACTTCGGCAAACGGAGCAAGCGCGTCAGTGAGCGTTTGCATGCCGTCACGGAATGATGAGAAGACGCCGCGGTTCACAGGCGTCTCGCGGCGCTCGTGGCGGACGCCTCGAATTAAGCTTCCGTACTTCCGCTCATAATCGAGAAATCGGGGCAAAACGCCTTCAACACTCAGCGTAGCCGCGTCGCCGCCGTACACTGCGGAAAGCAGCGGGTCCGCGACATAATCCAGAACCTCTTTCCCGAAGTGATCCTCGACGAATTCGCTTATGGAGACGTCGCCTGTGCGGGTACGCGCCGGGAAGAACCGCTCACGCAGGAACCGCAATTTGGTTTTGGCGCTGAACAGCTCGGAGCGGAGGGCGGGCAGCCATTCGGCAGGAACCATCATGACCATACCGTGCGGCAGCGGGACCAGGTGGTCTTGTCGCGCCACAAAGATTTGCCGCAACGCATCGTTGGAAGCGATGATCTGGTTTTTGAGGCCCAACTCTTCGGCCAGCTCCGTCACGGCCGGTTTCGCGGCAAGATAGCTGTCGGGTCCTGCTTCGAGTTGACAGCCTTCAATCAAATCGGTTCTGATGAGGCCGCCGAGACGGCTCGACTTCTCGACGATGATGGACTGAATTCCAAGTTGGGCGAGGAAGTACGCGGTGGACAGGCCGGAAATGCCGCCACCGATAATGAGTACTTTTTCTTCAGCCACACTTAGCGATGAAACTCACGGACAATTTGAACGACGGCTTTTACGTTGTCGACGGGCGTTTCCGGTAAAATTCCGTGACCGAGATTCACAATGTGGCCGGCGCGCGTGCCGGTACGCCGGAGCAAGTCGGTGACCTTGGTGCGAAGCTCAGGCAAGGGAGCAAAGAGAGCGGCGGGATCGAGATTGCCTTGAATAGCCGAGCGGTATCCGATATCCATCCAGGCCTGATCGATGTTGACGCGCCAATCGACGCCGATCACGTCGCCGCCGGCGGAGTGCAACTCGCGCACGAAGCCGCCGGCCCCGGTACCGAAGTGGATGACGGGGACGGCGGAGCTTCGAATGCGCTCGATGAGGGCGCGCGAATAGGGCTGGACGTAACGCACGTAATCCTCGGGGCTGAGCGCGCCGACCCAGCTATCGAATACCTGAATGGCGCGCGCGCCGGCGGAGACCTGTAATCCGGCGAAGTCGCCTAAAACGTCCACCAGCTTGCCCATAAGGCGCCGCCACATGACCTCATTGGCGAACATCAGCTTTTTGGTTTTCAAGAAGGTTTTGGATGCGCCGCCCTCGATCATGTAACTCGCCAGAGTGAAGGGCGCGCCGACGAAGCCGATCACGGGAACGCGGCCGCCGAGCGCATTAGCGACGAGCTTGATTGCTTCGCCAACATAACCGAGATCGTCAGTATGGGTTGTCGACAGCGTATCGATGTCGTCGGACTCGGTGATTGGATTGCCGATGAATGGGCCTTCTCCGCTGACAAATTCGAGATTCAAGCCCATCGGCTCGACGGGCAGGAGAAGATCCGCGAATATGATAGCGGCGTCCACGTCCAGAATCTGGATGGGCTGCAAGGTGACGGCGGCGGCCAACTCGGGACGTTTGCAGATTTCGAGAATGCCGTACTTGGAACGGATGTCTCGATAGGGCTTCAGGTAGCGCCCGGCCTGGCGCATGAACCACACAGGGCGGACATCGGTGGTGCGCCGCCGGCATGCATCGAGGAATCTGCCGCTCAAGAGATTCAGCTTGCCGAAGAGTCGTCGTCGCGAGGCCGTCCCCGGCGAACGCGCTTCAACAGATGCTCCATCCTAGCAGTGACGGTGGAGGAGACGTCCAGCTCGAAGTGAAGCTCCGGGACATGGAACAGATTTAGGCGGTAGGCGAGCTGACGGCGCAAGAAATGGCGGGCGCCGGACAGGGCCTGAATGGTTTGCTTCTGCTCATCAGCCTTGTCGCTGAGATGCAGGCGAACCTGCGCGTGTTTCATGTTGGGTGAAACCAGAACCTCCGTGACGATCGCGTTGCCGATTCTGGGATCGGAGAGCTCATAGGCGATCATCTCGCCGAGCTCTTCGCGCAGGGCTTCCGAAACCCGCTGGCTTCGGTGGCTGTCCATTTGCGCCTCCTGATTTGAGTGTACGGTTTCGCGGTTTACGACAGCCGCTCCCTTTGGTCACGGCTCGGAAACGAGGGATGCTAACCCATTCGACGGCATGCTCGCGGCATCAGTTTAGGACAGCCGCTCCCTTTGGTCACGGCTTGGAAACGAGGGATGCTAAACCCATTCGACGGCGGCGCCGGATAATGCGCCGCCGAGCACGCTCGCGGCATGAGCTTCGACCGCGCTTAGAACCTGCTCGGCGTAGACGCGATCGTTCGAGACGATGACGGCGGCAATGACCGATTTTTGCCAGGAATCGAGGCCGTCGATTTCCGCCACCGACACGTTGAAGCGCTCACGGAGACGGTCTTTCAAGCTCTTGACGACATGCCGCTTCTCTTTCAGAGAATGCGAATATTCGATGTGAATTTCGAGAGTCAGAACGCCGATCGCGGGCACGCTCTTATTGCGCGACGGGCATTTCCACCGCGACGCGCTGCATGGTGAAGGCCTCGAGGACATCACCGATTTGCACGTTATTGAAGTTTACGATCGAGATACCGCACTCGAGGCCGTTCTTGACTTCGCTCGCGTCATTCTTGAAGCGTTTGAGCGCTTCTATTTTGCCGGTGTGGACGACGTCGCCATCGCGCAGCACGCGGATTTGGCTGTCGCGCCGAATCGCGCCGTCCGATACATAGCAGCCGGCGATGGTACCGACCTTGCTGATCTTGAAGGTCTCGCGAACTTCGGCGTGGCCCTGGATGGTTTCCTTGTAGACCGGCTCCAGAAGCCCGGTCATGGCGAGCTTTATTTCATCGATCAGCTCGTAGATGATGCTGTGCATGCCGGATCTCGACCTTCTGCTGCTCGGCTGTCGACTGAGCATTTCGTTCCGGACGGACGTTGAAACCGATGATGATGGCATCGGAGGCGGAGGCCAGCAGGACGTCGGTTTCGGTGATCGCGCCGACGCCGCTATGCAGAACGCGTACGCGCACCTTGTCGTTGGAAAGCTGCTGCAGAGTGTCGGACAAAACTTCGGCGGTGCCGCCGACGTCGGCTTTGATGATGAGATTCAGATCCTTGAGATCGCCTTCCTTGAATTGGCGATGGAGCGAATCGAGGGTAGCGACGCGAGCGCCTTTGGCCATGGCGACATCGCGCGCCTTGGCCTCACGATAGACGACGATTTGCTTGGCCTTCGAGGTGTCGGAAACAACCTGGAACGCATCGCCGACTTCAGGCAGGCTTTCGAGCCCGATGATTTCAGCGGGCATGGAAGGTTCCGCATCCTTCACCGGATTGCCGCGATCGTCGAACATGGCGCGAACCTTGCTGAACAGGGCGCCGCAAATGAAGAAGTCGCCGATTTTGAGCGTTCCGTTGCGAACTAGGACGGTCGCAACCGGTCCGCGGCCTTTGTCGAGCTTTGCTTCGAGCACGGTTCCGACGGCCGGCCGGTTGGGATTGGCGCGGAGATCCTGCATGTCGGCGAGCAGCAAAATCATTTCGAGCAGGAGCTCGAGATTCTGGCCGGTTTTCGCCGAGACGGGAACCATGACCACATCGCCGCCCCAATCTTCGGCGAGCAAGCCGCGATCGGCAAGCTGCTGCTTCACGCGCTCGGGCTGGGAGTCCGGCTTATCGATTTTATTGATGGCGACCAGGATCGGGACGCCTGCGGCACGCGCGTGATCGATAGCCTCCAAGGTTTGAGGCATGACGCCGTCGTCTGCGGAGACGACCAAGACGACAATGTCGGTGACTTTCGCGCCGCGCGCGCGCATGCGGGTAAACGCCTGGTGACCGGGAGTATCGATGAAAACAATTTTCCGGCCGTTCTTCTCGATGTCGTAAGCGCCGATGTGCTGTGTAATACCGCCGGCTTCGCCCGCCGCTACATTGGTTTGCCGGATGGAATCGAGCAGCGACGTTTTGCCGTGATCGACGTGACCCATGATGGTGACTACGGGGGCGCGCCGGAGCAGATCGGTGGTCTCTTCGGCGAGCTCAATATCTTGCGTGCTCTCTTCTTCGTAACTGACCTGGTTGGTGGATGCGCCGAATTCGCGCGCCAATTGCTCGGCGAGCTTCACATCGAGAGTCTGGTTGATGGTGGCGAAGATCTTCTTGTCTCGACCAGCTTCTTGATGACCAGATTGGCTTTGACGCCGAGCTTTTCGGAAAGCTCTTTGACGGTGATGCCTTCGGCGACGGTGATTTCGCGATCGATGGGGGGCGGCTCCAGCAGAGCGGGGCGCTTCGAGACGCGCTGGCGCAGGACTCCTTCTTCAAGATCCTCGCGTTTCCGTTGCGGTTTGGCGCGTACCGGGTTTGGCTTGATGACGGCGCTGCTGCTCGGCGGGCAGCGGAGTGGCAGGTTCGGCGCGTAAGGGAGTGGTGGGATGCATGGGCCGCAGGCCGGGACGGCGGAGTCCGGGTTGCGTGGATGCACCGGGAGCGCCGGGACCGCGCATGAGCGGCTGGCCGGGACGAATGGGTCCGCGATAGAGCGGTTGCCCGGGCGCGGGCGAAGGACGGCCGGGAGCTCCGGGGCGGGGAGCGGCGGGCGCGGACGGCGTAGGACGGGTCTGCGTCTGCTGCTTGAGACGCTGGACTAAATCGGCACGAGGCGGAACAGTGGGACGGGCTGCGGGCTGACCGGCAAGCGGCCGAGTGCCAGCCGGACGAGGCGCAATGGGCGCGCCGGGAGTGAGTCCCGGGCGCTGCGGCGGAGTGCGCGCGCGGCGGAATGGGCGCGCCCGGAACGGAGACGCCGGAGCGGGATAGCGTGGGACCGGGGGCGACACATGTGGGTGGGCGGCTGCGGAGGTCTGGGTTGACGGCGTCTGCGGGCGACGGCCTGCTAGTTCGGGAGACGCAGCGGGGCGCGGGGCGCGGGCGCTGCTGTGGAGTTCCGAGATGGCCGCGGCGGGTTCGGCGGGGAAGGGTTGCCGCGGACCGGAGGGCGTGAGCTCCCGGAAGCCGAGCCAGCGCGTTCTTGGAGCAGGTCGGAGGCAGCGGGCGCGCCGGGATCGAGATGTTTCGATTCGCCGGACCGGAGGTGGCCGATGGTGCGCGAGCGGCGGATGGATGCTGCGCCACTACCCAGTGGCGGACGGAGCGGCTTGAAATTGCGGGACCGCGGGGCGCTCGTGCTCCGCGGCGGGCGCGTTCTGCGGCCGCTGTCGGCTGGGGCGCGCCTGGGCGGGAGACGCGGCGCGCAGAGCGGGCGGTGTCATCGACGGAGCTCGGAGGTCGGAGCGGCGGGAGTGGACCTGACCGGGCGGCTGCGGACGTTTCGGGAGCGACCTGAGCGCGGGCTTGCGGCGCTGGATTCGCGCAGGTCGAGTTCCGCTACGAAGCGGTTGCCGTTTCGTGGGTCTTCGCAGTCTCGGCTTCGTGATGATGCCCATTGGGTTTGCGTCCGAAAGCGGCGCGCCGGAGCCAGTAAGACGGCGCCCGCAGCTCGATGGCGACATCTTCGTCGACCGAGCTGGAGTGCGTCTTTTTCTCCTGCACGCCCAGTTCGGGCAGCAGGTCGAGAATGACGCCAGGCTTCACTTCCAGCTCCCGCGCCAACTCGTTGATTCGGATTTTCTTCATAGAAGAGACTGCTAGATAACTCCTTATACCACCGATATTTGGAGCCGTTTACTCGGTTTTTCCATGGTATCAGATTCGCTCGCTTTCGCCGGTTTCCTCTGAGCCGACCATTTCCCGCAAGGTGGAAGGCGCGGCCGATAAGCCTTCCACGCGTCCCAAATCCAGCACCTCGCCTCCGTCGGTCTCTTCGAGCAGGCGCGGCTTCGTGGGTTGCTAGATCGTGCTCCAGCACTCCGGTTTCGATATTTTCGAAAGCGCCGGGATGCTTCCGACTCGAAGTCGTCCGATCTCGCGGATTTCCCGGGACTGCCTCGCGTCGATGGCGGCTTCGATGCTTCCTCGGCGCTCGGCCGGCGCTGCTTCGGCTTCCTGTTCGTCATCATACTGGCCATAGAAAGAGACCACCGCCGATTGAATTTGGGTCACGACGTCCTCGTCAATATCCGGAATGGCTTCCAATTCCTCCGGAGTCATGGAGCCGAGCCGCTCGACCGTGCCGATATCGGCGGCGACAAGTTTTTCGACGATATGCTCGTCGAGGCCGTGATCGAGCAGCACGGAAACCGGCGCGCCGGAGATGACCATGTCGGCCATGCGCGACTTCCAATTCACGGCGTTTTTCTTCCTCGCTCTTGATGTCGATTTTCCAGCCGATCAGCTTCGCGGCGAGACGCACATTCTGACCGCGCTTGCCGATGGCGAGCGACAATTGCAGATCGTCGACCACCACTTCCATGTGCTTGTCGGCCGGATCGACAATTGTAACGCGCGAGATTTTCGCCGGGCTTAGCGCTTTGGTGACGTACTGAACGGGATCGTCGGAGTATTCGATGATGTCGATCTTTTCGCCGCGCAGCTCGCGAATGATGGATTGCACGCGCATGCCCTTCATGCCGACGCAAGCGCCGACGCTATCCACGTCGCGGTCGCGGCTGAACACGGCGATTTTGGTGCGCTCGCCCGCTTCGCGCGCGCAGGCCTTGATGGCGACGGTGTTGTCGTAGATCTCCGGCACTTCCTGCTCGAACAGCCGCATCACCAATTCGGGCGCGGCGCGGGAGACGATCACGCCGGAGTTTTTGCCGCCGCGCTCGACGCCTTTGATGACGCAGCGCACGCGGTCGCCCATGCTGAAAGTTCTCGACGCGCGACTGCTCCTTTTTCGGAAGGCGCGCTTCCGTTTTGCCCATATCGACGATGTAATCCTGAGCCTTCCAGCCGCTTGACGGTGCAGTTCACCAGCTCGCCCTGGCGGCCTTGAAATTCCGAAAACACGCTGTCGCGCTCGGCTTCGCGGACCTTCTGCAGGATGACCTGCTTGGCGGTTTGCGCCGAGATGCGGCCCAGCGCGTCGGTTGGTTTCGCCTCGCGGATTTCGGTGCCGATCTCGGCATTTTGGTCGATCTTTTTGGCTGCCGGAAGACTGATCTGCTTAAAGGGATCTTCGACCGCATCCACCACCTGCTTGACGCTGAAGATCTGAATGTTGCCGGTATCTCTCGTCCAGATCGGCGATCAGATCTTCCTGGGAGCGGAAGTGCTTGCGCGCGGCGGCGAGCATGGCGTCTTTGACCGCATCCAAAACGATCTGCGGATCGATGCCTTTTTCCTTGCTCAGCATCTCAATGGACTGATAGATGGAAGCCACGTAAAAACCTCTTCAAAATTGAAATCTGGATGCTTTAACGCTGCGTGGAAAGCTGCGGGAGTTACCACTCGAACTTCAGGTTCGCTTTTTGCACCTGTTCGAGCGGAATGCACCAGGTGGCCCGGGCGCGGTTTCCA
This sequence comes from uncultured Acidobacteriaceae bacterium, assembly GCA_963808405.1. Taxonomy (GTDB): domain Bacteria; phylum Acidobacteriota; class Terriglobia; order Bryobacterales; family Bryobacteraceae; genus Bog-105. Next base: position 577,228 of record CAWEFG010000002.1, read on the forward strand.
CTTCGAGCGTTCCGCCGGCGAACTCGCGCCAGCTTGCCTTCAAAGCGCGTCTGGCCGTCGATGGGCTCGCGAACGGCCAGCCGGATTTTCTGCCCGACCACGCGCTCGAAATCGCGCGGCTGCGAGAGCTTTCGCTCGACGCCGGGCGAACTGACTTCCAGCGTGTAGCTGTCGCCCGGGATGGCGTCCTCTTCGTCGAGCAGCTTGCCCAGCCGTTCGGAGATCAGCTCGCAATCGCCGTGAGTGACGCCGCCGGGCTTATCGATGTAGACGCGCAGCAGACGAGCTTTGCCGGCGCCGCGCAACTGGACCTCGGCGATTTCGATGTCCGTGCCCGAGGCGGCCCGCTCGCCCAGTTCGGTGATTTTTTCGTACGAGCCCGGTTGTTTCCACTGCCGGCATTTGAATTCCTGAGGTGCAATAAAAAAGTGGGCTTTTCGCCCACTTTTCGTTTCGACATTACTCCTCTATTAAACCATGGGCGGGGGCGGAGTGCAATTTTACCGAACGAACTCGTGGCGGCGGGGAGGGGCGATCCCCTCGCTGACGCTCAGGGTTCTGCAAAGGCGGCGGTTTTGCGGAACGAAGCCGATTTTGTGCCGCGGAGGGGCGTTTTGCCGAACGAACTGGACTCGGGGCCGGATTGCGAAACGAAGCGGCCGACGTGGTGGGGTGCGATTTGAAAATACGAAGCCATTTCCGCAGCCGATTTTCCGGTAACGTGAAAGACATACGCTTCGATTCTGGGGCGATGCAGGTGGGGTGTAAACGACAGTATCTGTAAGTTACTGAAACGGCGGGAGGCATTGATCGGAACTCCGATGTCGAAGGCTCGCGGCAGGTTGGCGGTTGTTGGGGTGAAGGAAGCGCTTCCGGGTGTTAAGCAGCGCAAGATTGTGCCGCATGAGTTTGTGCTTGAGGCGATTGCGGAGGCGAGGCCGAGGACCCGGCCGATGTTCGGGTGTCTTGGTGTGTATGTGGGGGAACGGATCGTCTTCGTGCTGCGCGATAAGCGGGAGCCGGAGGGGGACAACGGGGTGTGGCTCGCTACCACGCGGGAGCACCATGAGAGTCTGCGGCGCGAGTTTCCGAATATGCGGTCGATTCAGGTGCTCGGGAACAAGGTAACGGGGTGGCAAGTGCTTCCAGCCGATGCGCCGGATTTTGAGGAGGCGGCGCTGCGGGCGTGTGAGCTGGTGGTGGCGAGAGATGCCCGGATCGGCAAAGTGCCGAAGCGGCGGGCGCGGCGCGTCAAGGCTGGTGGAGCGTCGCGGAAGTCCACGTAAAACATTCCGTGACGGCCGTGGTTCTGAAACTCCGTACTTCCCGGGCCAGCAGGGCCATTAGAAAGAGGAGCAACAGGCCAGGCAAGAGCGCCAGATCGGGGGTGATGAGTAAAAAGTAGGCAAGGGGCGAAATCAGAAAGATCGCGATTACTTTGGAGTACCTGGGGCGGGCGTGGAAGACCAGAATGAGCGCGACGGGAATCAAGAGGGCGGCGTCGGAGGGGGTCTGGTGATGACTGACGAGCAGGCTGCCTGTGAGGACTGCGGCTAAGCCGAACTGGAGATCGCTGGAACGGCAGATATAGAACGCGAGAAGGACGACGCCGATTGCCAAGACAGCTTCGAACCGGCCGTTTCCATGGACAAGTCCAAACAGGTTGAAGTGGCTGGCCGGCGTAGGATCGATTTGGCCGCTCTTGAGCGCTTGGAAGAACCGATTCGGCCAGTCGATAGGCTGTATGGCGAAGGAAAGGATCAGCAAGCAAAGGTTAGCGGCGATGAAACCATAGGCTATTTTTCTGTACCGGCCGCGAAAAATAAGCAGAGGAAGCAGAAGAAAGAGGTGCGGCTTTTCCGCGCACATGGCGAGAGCGATACCGGCTAACACCGGCGACCCGCGGCGGACAAGCGCGAGCGCAGCCGCCACCCACATAAGCAGAAATCCGATGTCCTGACCGTTGAAGATGCCGTAAGCAATGGGCATGGACCAAGCGCAAGCGAGCAGCGACCATTCACGGCAAGGGAAGCAAAGCCAGATAAAGACACCGATCGCCGCAAGGTTGGCAATGCGCCAAAGCGTGAAAGCGGGCCAGAAGGGCAAGCGCGACCACGGCACCATGAAGGCCGCAAAGAAGGGGAGGCGAAGAAACATGGCGGATTGCGTGGTGCAGCCCATTTCGCGGATTTGAATGGCCTGCACGCGCGGAGGCGAATAAGAGCTCGGGTGTGCGGGCCAACAGGCCGCTCGCGTAAAATCCCGCAAAATCGGAGCCGCACAAGGCGGATAAGTCGAAGTTGCGGGAGGTAACCAGACGGAGTGAAATTCCTAAGGCAGAGATCAGGATCACCACCGCAACTTGAAATCGCCTTTTGGTCATGGATGGAGGGCGAGCGGCCGCCGCCGGCAATTGAGTGCGGCTGTCGACACATTGCTCTCACCAGGGCACGGTGTCCGATGCGTCCAGCTGGTAGCAGGTTCTTCCGGCGCCATGATGCCAAAAGCCGGAGCGGTAGATGAGAGGCGGGGCCTGGGCCAGGTCGATTTGAGGAGAAGCGGGCGCACAGCTCATACCAGATACTTAATTTCGGGCCGGTACTCGTAGGGTGCGTGGGTCTCGGGATGAACAAAATATGCGCGGGGGAACGTTTATTCTTCCGGCTTGAACCAGCTCGGCGAGATTCACAGGGGTTCCCGCGCGCGGGGGGATAGCGCCAGGAGGAACGTTGATGGCGAGCGGGGGCCAGAGAGTGGGGGGGGAGATCCTCGACGCGCTTGCGGTCCGCTTCGGCTTGCCGCTGTTGCGGCGGCGTCCCAGCGAGTGGCGAGACCGATGCAGAAGGCGGCGATGACGGGCGACAGCGGATGTTCCGGTGAACAGCAGAGTACGGGACTTGGCGCGGCGACGCGTTGGTGCTTCGGTTCCAGCGGAGCGAGGCTAAATAGTAAGCGAAAATGCCGCCAGAGACGATCATGACGGTGGCTGCTTTCAACAGGAAGCGGGGAGTGATCTCGCCGGTCAGCAGGTAGTCGGGAAACCAGATGAGATCGCAAATCATGGTGCCAGCCGTCCCCGAGCAGCGCAAGGTAGGTAAGCCACTTGCGAACGCCCGATTGGAGACGCTCGGGATGGATCATGGATTCGCGGAAGGTGAGCCTGGTGACCAGCAGGTAAATGGGAAACGCGACCGCAATGCGCGCCATCTGCCAGGTAAGGGTGGAGCGCGTGTCGAAAAGGTTTCGAGATACGGGATCGGGAACCAGTGATTGATGAACTCGAAAATCATGCCGCCGAGCGCGCTTGCCCAGGTGGCGAGAGTGGCGAACACCAACAGATAAAGGAATGCATCTCGCGAGGATTCCGCGCTGCCGCCGGTTGAGGAAGAGCGATGCCGGTTATCTGCTCCCAATAACGTCCTAAAGCTCCGTAGACCTCGTCGGCGGACCGGCCCGCCGCGTCAGGAAGGCGGCCAGGAACTCATCGGATGCTCCTTTGCTCTTAGTCGCGGCGACGAAGTCGTCGAGTTTCGCTGTTTCGTTGGGTTGCATGTTGTTCCTCTCTCGCATCTGAAGATGCAAGCGCGTGGCCAGGACGTCTGGAACGCATTCTCAACGACTTGGGGTTCTTGTTTCATGGCGCCGAGGGCACTGAATGTTCCCGCGAGTACGCGCAATGTACATCACGCATCGGCGGTACACTGGACGGGATGCGACGAATTCTTTTCTTCTTAGCTTGCCGGCAGCATGCTTCTTCGGGCCGTTCCGCGGCTGACGAAAACGGTCCGCAAGCGACGGTTCAGAAGCTCTTCGATGCCATGGCCGCACACGACGCGGCAGCGGCGAACGCGTTATTTACGCCGCACGCGATGCTGCTGGGAGTGCGCTCCGACGGCACGCCGCCGACTCCATCACGCACGATGAGTTCGCGGAACATGTCGGCGCGAGCAAAGATGCGTGGCTGGAGCGCATGTGGAAGCCCACGGTTCTTACGCAGGCGGCATCGCGGTAGTCTGGGCGGAATACGATTTTCATCTGAATGGAAAGTTCAATCACTGTGGAGTCGACCAAGTCAATCTGCTGAAGACTGGGGCGGGATGGAAGATTATGGGAATCGCCTACACTTCGGAGACGTCGGGCTGCGCGCCGAGTCCGCTCGGGCCCGCCTAAGCGAAGTAGGGCGTGAGTTAGGGCTTGCCGACAATGCCGTATTTCTTCAGAATCTGCTGTACGCGATCGATTGGAATTGCTTCCGCGCTGCCGAATCGCGAGTGAACGGGCGTGGCTTGGAGCAGTGAATTGTAAACGGCCTCTTCGGTGGCCTCGAGCGCCATTTCAAACAGCGGGGACACGGCATCGGGGGGCAGCACGGTGGAAGTTGTAGGCTGGTTCGCGCCATTCTTCACGCGGACGGAGGGCGCAGTGGAGAAGGCAATGGCATAATCGCCGCTCCCGTTGCTGTAAGAAGATCCGGTACGGGCCAAACCGAATACGGCGCGCGCAGCGAGGCGGCGAAGGTCGCCGGCAGTGAGCGGGGCGTCGGTGGCGACGACGATCATGCAAGAGCCGTTTCCCGCGGCGGCGCTTCGCGCTCCCGAATAGGCGTACTTGCCAAGCTCGCGGCCGACCGGGGCGCCTCCCATGGTAGGATGCCGCCAAAATTCGTCTGCACGAGCACGCCTACGATATAGCCGCCATAGCGTTTGGGAGCGATGCGGGATGAGGTGCCGATGCCGCCTTTCCAACCGAAGCAAATGGTCCCGGTGCCGGCGCCCACGCTGCCTTCGGCGACCGGGCCGGTTTTGGCGTTTCGGATGGCTTCGAGAACATGCTCGCGCTGGACGTGCATTCCGCGGATGTCGTTCAAGGCGCCATCGTTGGTCTCGCCGACAAGCGCGTTCACGGAGCGAACCTGCTCGTTTCCGGGCTGCGCGAGGGTATAGGCGATGACGGCTTCCATCGCTGTGCCGACATCTGAGGTGTTGGTGAGCACAATGGGCGTTTCGATGGTCCCGAGCTCCTGGACTTGGGTAGACCCGGCGAGCTTGCCGAAGGCGTTTCCGACGAAGACGGCGCCGGGGACCTTCTGCTGGAACAGATTTCCGCCGGTCGGCAAAATGGCGGTGACGCCGGTCCGCACGTCATCGCCTTGGACGATGGTCACGTGACCCACTCGAACGCCGGCGACATCGGTGATCGCGTTGAGGGGCGCGGTTGGGAACACGCCTGGGGCGAGCCCGATATCGCGAGCGCGAGGGCGGCCTGCCGGAGCGGAAAGCAGGGCAGCAGCGGCGGCTGCGGCGAGCCATGGGAAGAGCGCACGTTTGATGGGTGCCCCGGCACGCAACGAGTGTATCGCCTCGGGCCGATTCCCCTGCTACACTAGGAACCTGAATCCCCTCTTAAACCTCAAGGAGTCCCGCCGTTGTCCATGAAATACATCTTCACGTCCGAATCGGTGACCGAAGGGTCATCCCGATAAAATTGCCGACCAGGTCTCCGACGCCGTTCTGGATGCAGTTCTGACGGACGATCCTGACGGCCGCGTGGCTTGCGAAACGCTGGTCACTACCGGCATTTGCGTCGTTGCCGGCGAGATCACGACCAAGACTTACGTGGACGTTCCGAAGCTGGTCCGCGGCGTGATCAACGACATCGGCTATACCGACGCGGCCATGGGATTCGACTGCAAGACTTGCGCGGTCGTGAACATGATCCAGTCGCAGTCGCCCGATATCGCGATGGGCGTCGATACGGGCGGCGCGGGCGACCAGGGCCTGATGTTCGGGTTACGCTTGCGACGAGACGCCGGAGCTGATGCCGCTGCCGATCATGCTGGCGCACAAGCTGGTGCGGCGGTTGAGCGAATCGCGGCGCGAAGGCGAGCTGCCTTATCTGCGGCCCGACGGCAAGAGCCAGGTCAGCGTCGAATATGTGGACGGCAGGCCGAAGCGCATCGATGCGGTCGTGATTTCGACGCAGCACGACGACGATGTCACGACCGAGCAGATCCGCGCGGACGTGAAGAAGTACATCATCGACCCGGTGATTCCATCGAACATGGTCGATTCGCACACGCAAGTTCCACATCAATCCGACCGGGCGCTTCGTCATCGGCGGACCGCACGGCGATACCGGGCTGACGGGCCGCAAAATCATCGTCGATACCTACGGCGGCATGGGCCGGCACGGCGGCGGCGCATTCTCGGGCAAGGATCCGACGAAGGTGGATCGCTCGGCCTGCTACATGGCGCGCTACGTGGCGAAGAACATCGTGGCTTCCGGGCTTGGCCTCGCAGGCCGAAGTGCAGCTTGCCTACGCGATCGGCGTTGCCGAGCCGGTTTCGGTGATGGTGAACACGTTCGGAACGGGCAAGGTGGAAGATCAGCGGCTGGCGGAATTGGTTCGCGAGAATTTCTCGCTCACGCCCGCCGGCATGATCAAGCAGCTGAATCTGCGCCGGCCGATTTACCGCAAGACCGCGGCTTTCGGCCACTTCGGCCGCACCGAAGACGCCTTCACCTGGGAAGCGACCGACAAAGCCGAAGCGCTGCGCGAAGCCGCGCAACTGTACCGCAGCGGCTAGCGGTCCGCCCTCTAATGCGGCGAAGATCGAGTCCTCGTTCAGTGTAAGCAAGTCGCCGTGTCAACAGCTGTAGATTGCAAGCGCTCGCTCGAAATCGAGATTCCGCTCGAAGAAGTGGAGCGGCCAGAGAGCGCGTCACGAATTCGATCAAGCAGCGGGTCCGCCTGCCGGGATTTCGTCCCGGCAAAGCGCCGGTCAACCTGATCCAGTCGCGCTTTGAAAGCGAGATCCGGCAGCGAAATTCTGGAGGTTCTGCTTCCGCAGGCCTTCCGCGACGCGTTCAGAAAGACGAGCTGAAGGTGGTCGGGCAGCCCGACATCTCGGATCTGCACTTCGAGCCCGGCCAGCCGATCCGCTTCAAGGCGGATTTCGAAGTCGCGCCGGAATTCGAGCTGGGCGAGTATCGCGGCTTGCCGGCCAAGTACGAAGAGCCGACGGTAACGGATGAAGAAGTCGACAAGCGTCTCGAAGCGATGCGCGAGAGCAAGGCGGAATAGCCGAACCTGGATCCGCGGCCGATCGAGAACGGCGATTACGTGCTGGTGCACTTGAAATCGCTGGCCGGGCTGGCCGAGCCGATCGATCAGGACGTGCAGATTCAGGTCGGCGGCGAGGACACGCTTCCCGGAGTTCAATGAGGATCTGCTCGGAGCCAGTCCCGGAAGAGATCGAAAGAAGTTCGATGTCACTTATCCGGAGGATTACGGGCAGGAGCGGTTGGCGGGAAAAACGGTTCGTTTCGAACTGACGCCGAAGATGATTCGCAAGAAAGAATTGCCCGCTCTGGACGATGAATTCGCGCGCGATCTGGGCGACTATCAGAACCTCGAGGAGCTGAAGGAGGCGGTCAGAAAGACGATTTTCCACGAAAAGCAGTATGTGCGCAGCAGGCGGCGAAAGAAGAGCTGATCGACAGGCTGGTCGAAGCGGACGATTTCCCGGTTCCGGAGGCTTATCATGGACCGGCAGATCGAGAATCAGGTGCGGATGCAGCTCCGGGATCTGGCGGGCCGGGGCGTCGATCCGAGCACCTCAAGCTGGATTGGGAGAAGGTAAAGGAGAGCCAGCGCGAAAAAGCAGTCGGAACGTGAGGGCGTCGCTGCTGCTCGAAAAGATCTCCGAGCGGAGGGATCCAGGCGACCAAGGATGAAGTGGACCGCGAAGTGCAGCGAATTGCGCGGCAGGAGCGCGAAGCGGTGGCGGTGACGCGGGCGCGGCTGGAAAAAGAGGGCGCTTGGACCGGATCGCGGGCCACATCCAGACCGAAAAGACGCTGCATTTCTGTTTGACAGCGCAGAAAGCACGCCTGAGGCTACCGGGATGGTCCGTACGGGAACGACTGCGGATTGACGTTTATTTCGCCCGATTAAGAGTCACACTAGTGTTGATATACTGGTGCTTGACAATCATTCCGATCAGGGCAAGGGATCTCTTGATCTTTCTTTATGTAGGAGAACCAGCTTGAAGCGCGCCGGATCTGACGATTCCCTCCGCTGTTCGTTCTGCCATAAGAGCCAAGACGTAGTCGGCAAGCTGATCTCGTCGCCCAGCGATTATCCCCGCGCCTACATCTGCGATGAATGCATTGCGGTTTGTAATTCGATCATCGAGGACGACCGGCATGAGCAGAGCTACGGAACGCCGGGCAAGCTGCCGCGGCCGCTGGAACTAAAGGAATATCTGGATCAGTATGTGATCGGGCAGGAAGCGACCAAGAAGAAGCTGGCTGTCGCCGTTTACAACCACTACAAGCGGATCCAGATGAACAAGCAGCGGGGCAGCGAAGTGGAGCTGTCGAAATCGAATATTCTGCTGATCGGCCCGACCGGAACCGGCAAGACGCTGCTGGCGCAAACGCTGGCGCGCATTCTGGACGTGCCGTTCGCGATTGTGGATGCGACTACGCTGACGGAAGCGGGATATGTCGGCGAAGACGTAGAGAACATCATTCTGCGTCTGCTGCAGAACGCGGATTGGGATGTGCAGCGCGCGCAGACCGGCATCATCTATATCGACGAGATCGACAAGATCGGGCGCAAGGACGAGAATCCTTCGATTACGCGCGATGTTTCGGGCGAAGGCGTGCAGCAGGCGCTGCTGAAGATTCTGGAAGGCACGATCGCGAACGTGCCGCCGCAGGGTGGGCGAAAGCATCCGCACCAGGAATTTACGCCGGTCGACACGACGAACATTCTGTTCATCTGCGGCGGGGCGTTTGTAGGACTGGAGAAAGTGATTGCGCGGCGCGTCGGGGACGAAGTCTATCGGTTTTGTTGCTGCCGGACGATAAGGAAGCTGCGCGGCGCGGGGCCGAATGCCGGCGCGGCGGGACATCGATTTGCTTGCGCAGTGCCAGCCGGTGGATCTGATCAAGTACGGCTTTATTCCGGAGTTCATCGGGCGCATGCCGGTAACGGCGGTGCTGGAAGATCTGTCGAAGGAAGCTTTGGTGCAGATTCTGACGAAGCCGAAGAACGCGATCATACGTCAGTATCAAAAGCTGTTTGAATTCGAGAATGTTAAGCTCAAGTTTAGCGAAGACGCCCTGGATGCTGTTGCGCAACTTGCAATGGAGCGCAAAGTGGGCGCTCGCGGTCTGCGCATGATCCTGGAAGATCTGATGCTGGACCTGATGTACTATCTCCCCACATTCAAGAAAGTTCGCGAGTTCGTGGTGACCAAGGAGATGGTGCTCTCGCAGAAGATCAACATGGCTGTGCTTGAAAAGGCGGGCTAGCCAGCCGCGCTCTACCTGAGAGACGTTTCCCGCTTCCGCAGCGCACGAAAGCGTAAGGGGTGTCGAGCGTCTGTTTTTCCCGCCGAAGTGCGGACAATCCGCCTAGAAAGTCAAAATGGTTACCACGAAAGATAAAACGGACACCAAACGATTGCCCATGATGCCGATTCGGGACGTGGTCATTTTCCCGTACATGATGACGCCGTTCGTGGTGGGGCGCGAATCGAGCGTGCGCGCGCTTGAAGAGGCGCTGCTTGGCGATAAGAAGATTTTTCTGGCGACGCAGCACGATGCCTCGGTCGACGAGCCGCGGCCGGACGAGATTTACTCGGTCGGAACGGTTGCGAACATCGTCCAAAGCCTGAAACAGCCGGACGGCAATATCAAAGTTCTGGTCGAAGGCGTGGAGCGCGGCAAGATCATTTCGGTCAGCGAGGAAGAAGGGTATTTCCGCGCGGTGGTGAAGACCACGACGTACAAAGTGGAGCAGGGAAGCCAGCTGGAGGCTCTGACCGGCCGTGTCACGAATCTGTTTGAGCAGTACGTAAAGCTCAGCCAGAATCTGAATTACGAGACGATGATCGCGGCCATTCGCGTGGACGATCCCGGCAAGCTGGCCGACACGGTGGGCGCGAACCTGCAGCTCACGATTGAAGAGAAGCAGGAACTGCTTGAGATTTTCGATCCGATCGACCGGCTGACGCGAGTCGCGGAATTGCTGGACATCGAGATTGAGAAACTGAATGTGGATCGCACCATTCAGGGCCGCGTGAAGCGGCAGATGGAGCGAGCGCAAAAAGAGTACTATCTCAACGAAAAGATCAAGGCGATTCAGAAGGAGCTCGGGCGCGGCGAGAAGAGCGAGTTCGATGAGCTGAAGAAGAAGATCGATACGGCGGGCATGACAAAAGACGCTCATGAGAAGGCGATGGCCGAGTTGAAGCGTCTGGAAGGCATGCCGCCGATGTCGGCGGAGTCGACCGTTTCGCGCAATTATCTGGATTGGCTGCTCGCGGTGCCGTGGAAGAAGCGGACGAAAGAAATTCGCGATCTGCGGTACGCGCGGCAAGTGCTCGAAGGCGACCACTACGGGCTCGAAAAGATCAAGGAACGAATTCTGGAGTTCCTGTCGGTGCGGCGGCTGGTCCAGAATCCGAAGGGTTCGATTCTATGCTTCGTGGGGCCTCCTGGCGTGGGAAAGACCTCGCTGGGAATGTCGATTGCGAAGGCGACGGGCCGCAAGTTCGTGCGTCTTTCGCTGGGCGGCGTGCGGCGACGAGGCTGAAATTCGCGGCCATCGCCGCACCTACATCGGCGCGCTGCCGGGGCAAGTGATCCAGATGATGAAAAAGGCGGGAACCAGAAATCCCATCGTCATGCTGGATGAAGTCGACAAGATGTCGATGGATTTCCGGGGCGATCCATCCGCAGCGTTGCTCGAAGTACTCGATCCGGAACAGAACTATATGTTCATGGATCACTATCTGGACGTTGAATACGATTTGAGCCAGGTATTTTTCATTGCCACGGCGAATGTGCTGCACACGATTCCGCCGGCATTGCAGGATCGCATGGAAGTGATCCGGTTATCGGGCTACACGGAACTGGAAAAGCTCGAGATCGCGATCCGGTTTCTGGTGAATAAGCAGAGAAAAGATACGGGCGTGGGCGAGGAGCAGGTGGAATTCACCGAGCGAGGGATTGCAATCGCTGATCCAGTCCTACACTCGCGAAGCAGGCGTGCGGAACCTGGAGCGCGAGATTGGGAACTTGTGCCGCAAGGTTGCTCGCAAACTGGTGGAGGCGCAATCGCATCGCCCCAGAGGAGGCGCCGCCGGACGGAGCGGAGGCAATCGAAGTGATCGAAGAAGAAACGCAAGGCGGAGGAAGCGGCGGACGCGGCCGAGCCGGCGAAGAAGAGCCAAGAAGAAGGCAAAAAAAGAAGAAGCGCCTCTGGTTCCGATTGAAAAGGTAGTGGTGACGCGCGGAGAAAGTGGAGGAGATGCTTGGGCCGGCGCGATTCCGCGATCTGGATCTGGACAAGCAGAACGAAATCGGGGCGACGACGGGCCTGGCCTGGACAGAAGTCGGCGGATCGATTCTTACAACCGAAGCGATGGTGATGGAAGGCCGGGGCAAGCTGACCACCACGGGTAAGCTGGGCGACGTAATGCAGGAATCGGCGCAGGCGGCCATGAGTTATGTGCGATCGCGGGCGCAATATCTGGGGCTGCCGAAGGATTTTTACCGGCACCTGGATATTCACGTGCATGTGCCGGAGGGCGCTATTCCGAAAGATGGACCTTCGGCGGGCATCACGATCGCGACCAGCATCTGCAGTTCATTACCGAGGATTCCGGTTCGTTGCGATCTGGCGATGACGGGCGAGATTACGGTGCGGGGGCGGGTGCTGCCGATCGGTGGATTGAAGGAAAAGCTTTTGGCTGCGCACCGGCACGGTATCTTCGAAGTAATTCTGCCAAAGGACAACGAGAAGGATTTGGTGGATATTCCGGAGAATGTGCGAAGCGCAGATGAAATTGCATTTCATCTCTTCGATGGATGAAGTGCTGAAGATTGCGTTGGAGCGCGAGATTGTGGCGCTGCCGTTGGCGCCCGCGGCGACAGCAGCAGAGCTGGCGGCGAGACCGTCAGAAGACAATCTGACGCACTGAGGATTTCCCAGGCAGCGGGATTTCGCGTCCGAATATTGGAAAAGCTGTGGTGAAAACCGAAGCAGCATCGGGCGTAGTAAAACGCTCACAACGGGCAGGTTTCGAGGGGGCGTGTGAGCTGATCATCAGTGCAGCGCATCCGCGACAGTTCCCGGCGGAGGAGACGCGGGACGGGATTTTAGAGATTGCGTTTTTGGGGCGCAGCAATGTCGGCAAGTCGAGTTTACTGAATTCGCTGGTGCGGCAACCGGGACTGGCGTTTACCAGCGCGCGTCCCGGATGCACTCAACTGATCAATTTTTTCCGGATCGACGATAGGATGCGGTTCGTGGATCTACCGGGTTACGGGTATGCGCGGGTCTCGCTTGAAGAGCGCGCGAGCTGGAAGAACCTGATTGAAAGCTATTTATTGGACCGGCAAACTTTGGCTTTGTCGTTCCTGCTGATCGACGCCCGCCGCGGGTGGATGGATATGGACCTGGAACTCAAGTCCTGGCTGGAGTTCCATAACCGCCGGTATCAGGTGATAGTCACCAAGACCGACAAACTGAAAAGCAACAACCAACTGAAAGCCGGACTGGCCGCGATCCAGAAGGAATTGAAGGATCAGGAGCCAGTCGCATTCTCGACCATCGACGGCCGGGGAGTGAGGGAAATTTGGCAAATCATCTCGACAATCAAGAACCAGCAGTAACCCCCGCGGTTGCCTCCGAAGGTAAACTCAGCGAGAAGCCACAAGAGACGCAGGGCGAAGGCGCGCCTGCCGCAGAGACGAACGAGGCTAAACCCGCAGACGCTGAGAACAAGGGCGGCGAGGCGCGAGCGGAGCGGCCGACAGCGAGCAGATTGCGGACAGCGGCAAACGAAGCTCGAACGACTGAGCCGAAAGGCAACGGCAGAGGATCCGACGCGAGGCCGCAGATAAAGCCTGTCATCGGGGAGAGGCCTGCAACTGAAAGCAGGCCGGCCGATGCCGCTGCATCCGGGGCACCCACAGCGGCACCGCCAGCTACCGCGCCAGCGGCTGCACAGCAGCTACCGCAGCAGCGTCGCGGGCGCCATTCGATGGGCAACACGGGCGCGCAAGGGCAACGAAACGGTGCGACCACGCTCGATTTGGTGGAGCTGAAGGACATGAACATCCAAGCTCTGAACCAGATCGCAAAGGATCTTGGCGTGCCCGGCGCGGCAGGATTGCGGAAGCAAGAGCTGGTGTTCAAGATTCTGCAGACCCAGGCGGAGAAGAGCGGACTGATTTTCTCCGAAGGCGTGCTGGAATGCCTGCCGGACGGGTTCGGTTTTTTGCGGGCGCCCGACTACAACTATCTGCCGGGTCCGGACGATGTTTACGTATCGCCCTCGCAAATCCGCCGTTTCGATCTGCGCACCGGCGACACGGTTTCGGGCCAGATTCGACCGCCGAAAGAAGGCGAGCGGTACTTCGCGCTGATCAAAGTGGATGCGATCAATTTCGAGCCGCCGGAGGAAGCGCGAAACAAGATATTCTTTGACAACCTGACGCCTCTCTACCCGGACGAGAGGGTGAAGCTCGAGACCGCTAAAGATAATTTTTCGGGCCGTGTTATGGACCTGCTGACACCGCTCGGTAAAGGGCAGCGTGGTCTGATTGTGGCGCCTCCGCGCACCGGTAAGACGATGCTGCTGCAAAGCATCGCGAATTCGGTTACCACCAATCATCCGGATGTGAGCTTGATTGTTCTGCTGATCGATGAGCGGCCGGAAGAAGTTACGGATATGCAGCGCTCCGTGCGGGGCGAGGTAATCAGCTCTACGTTCGACGAACCAGCTTCCCGCCACGTGCAAGTAGCGGAGATGGTGATCGAGAAAGCGAAACGGCTGGTGGAACATAAGCGCGACGTAGTAATTCTGCTCGATTCGATTACGAGACTGGCGCGCGCATACAATACTGTAGTTCCGCCATCGGGCAAGGTGCTGTCGGGCGGCGTGGATTCGAATGCGCTACAGCGTCCTAAGCGGTTCTTCGGAGCGGCGCGGAACATCGAAGAAGGCGGGTCGTTGACGATTGTGGCGACTGCGTTGATCGACACGGGGAGCCGCATGGATGACGTGATCTTTGAAGAATTCAAGGGCACGGGCAACATGGAAATCCACCTGGATCGCAAGTTGGTCGACAAGCGCGTGTTTCCGGCGATAGACATCAACAAGAGCGGAACGCGAAAGGAAGAGCTGCTGATGCCGCGCGAGGAGCTGAACCGGGTGTGGATTTTGCGCAAGGTTCTGAATCCGCTTTCTCCGGTGGAATCGATGGAGCTTTTGCTGGACAAACTCGGCAAGACGCGTTCGAACGCGGAGTTCCTAGCCGCGATGAGCGGTTGACAGCGACAAAACTGCCGCAACCCTTCAAATGGGTCGAATACGAATCCTCTCCGACAACGTTGCAAACAAGATTGCGGCCGGCGAGGTAGTGGAGCGGCCCGCTTCGGTTGTCAAAGAGTTGCTCGAGAATTCGCTCGATTCGGGGGCGGCCGAGATCCGCATCGATGCGGAGAACGCGGGACGACGGCTGCTGCGCATTCAAGACGATGGGTCGGGGATGCTGCGGGACGACGCTCTGCTGGCGTTTGAGCGGCACGCGACCAGCAAGCTGAGCGACGTGAAGGACCTGCTGGCGATTGCGACGCTCGGGTTTCGCGGTGAGGCGTTGCCTTCGATCGCTTCGGTAAGCCGGCTGGTGCTCGAAACGCGGTCGGCTGATGAGCAGACCGGTACGGCGGTCGAAATCGCAGGAGGCAAACTGCTTCGGTGCGATGAGATAGCGCGGCCCGTCGGCACGACGATTTCGGTGCGGGATTTGTTTTTCAATGTGCCTGCGCGGAAGAAGTTTCTGCGTTCGGATCAAACGGAGCTGGCGCATATCGGCTCGCTGGTGACGCATTACAGTCTGGGGCACTCGAATAAGCGGTTCGAGCTGTACCACGAAGGGCGCGAATTACTGAGCGTGACGCCCGTTTCCACTTTGCGCGATCGGGCGTTTCAGGTTTTCGGCGCGGAGATTATGGAAGACCTGATCGATTTAGGTCCGCGCACGTTCGAGCTGCGCCTGCCTCCGCCCTACATCGCGCCCAATACCCGAGCTTCGCTCGCTAGCGCGCCGGAACCCGAGCCGGCACAATTCAGTTTGCAGGGGCTGGTTTCGGGACCGCACGTTCAGAAGCTGAATCGCAATTCTGTGTTTCTGTTCGTGAACGGCCGGCTGATTCGCGACAAGGTTCTTTTGCACGCGACATCGGCGGCATATTACAATCTGATGCCCGGCGGTTGTTATCCCTTCGCTCTGCTGTTTCTGAACTGCGATGCGAGCGAGGTGGATGTAAATGTCCATCCGGCAAAGACGGAAGTGCGCTTCCGCCACGGATCGATGGTTCACGATTTTGTGCGCGACGCGGTTCGTGAAGTTCTGATGGAAAGCCGCCCGGCTTCGAGCATGCCGCTACCAAGCTCGCCTGTTGGGCGGGGTAGTGTGCAACGGGCAGCCGCTCTCCCGTTTTCCGAGTTTTCGGGCAAAGTGGAGGCTGTTGCGGTTGAATTTGAGTCCTTCGAGCCGACCCCGGTTGCAGCGAGTGAACTGCCTGAAATCGCGATCGGGGCGCCGCCTCGGCCATTCGTTTATGAAGAGAAGACGATCGTGCCGCAGCCCGCCCCCGTACTTCGACGAATTCCCGATACGCATGGAGCGCTTGACCAACTTCCATCGGATTGGGATCGCGTCGACAGTCTTGCGGCGCTTCCGGATCTGCGGCCCCTGGGGCAGCTTCATGAGAGCTTCATTGTGGCGGCGGGGCGCGATGGTTTGTGGATCATCGATCAGCATGTGGCTCACGAGCGCGTTTTGTTTGAACAGGTGCTGCGACAGCGCGCGGCCGGAATGGTCGAAATTCAGCAGCTGCTAATGCCGCTGGTTTTGCAACTCACCATGGGCCAGCAGTTTGAATATGCGCGGATTGCCGATGAACTCAACGCGCATGGATTCGAAAGCGAGCCTTTCGGGCAGCGAACAGTGGCGATCAAAGCCGCTCCCGCCGGCGTGGGACCGGGCGATATCGAGAAAATCGTTTTTGAAATTCTGGAGATTGCGGAAACGGAGCTGAGGTCCGCGTCATTAGACGAGATCCGGCGCAACGTCTGCGCCACCATCGCTTGCAGGGCGGCGATCAAGGTGAACACTAAGCTGGAACCGAAGAAAATCGATTGGCTGTTGCGCGCTTTGGCAGACTGCGAATATCCGATGACCTGCCCGCATGGGCGTCCGATTGCTCTTCGGTACAGTACAAAAGACATTCTCAAGAGCTTTCATCGGATTTAGCTACTCCCCTACCATTTTGTCTACTTCTGCAAAAAGCTCCGGCAATGAAATGACAGTGTCATCGGCTTTCAATGACCCATCGGGGTGAATCCAGATGCCGTCAGGATGCTCGCGCGTCATAACCCACGCTGTCCGAGCTTCCGGATCGATGATCCATACATTTGCGACGCCCCAAGCAAGATAGTGTCGGCCTTTTTCGAAAACCTTCTTCAGGGCATCTGCGGGGGAGCAGATTTCAATACACAGCTCGACGGGTTTTGTCGGATAAGGACGCTCGATATTTGAGCGGGTGGCTATGATATCGGGAACGGGTTCCGCATCCGGAACAAGCTTCAACGTGACCTCTTGAAGGGCCTTCCAGCCACACCTCCGCAAAAGCAGCGTCAAAATCAACTGCACAGCGCTGTGCATGGATGTAGGCATAGCTTTCGGAACCGCTTCACCAAACCAGTACTCGTAGTTGGGCTTGACGCCATCGTATAGCCGATGGAATTCTTCGAGCGAAAGAGCAGTTGTCGCGCTCATTATTCCCATTCTATGGTGCCAGGCGGCTTATTGGTGAGGTCATAGAATACCGCAGCGATCTGGTGAACAGAGAGCAGGCGCGAGGTCAGATCTTCCAGCATCTCCGGCTCGATCAGCACCACGTCAGCCGTCATTCCATCGACGGAATTAATGGGGCGCAAGACAACCGATTCACGATTGGCATGCGTGCCCAGCGGCAGCAGAACGACCGGAAATTGCCAAACCCGGTCTTCGAATGCAGTTTCGAGACTGAAAGCACGGACGATCGCGTCGGCCTCGCGCAGAGTATCGAGACGTTCTTTTGTGACGGATGCTTCGAAACTCTTCAACGAACGGAGGGGAGGTTTTGCGCCGCAAAGGGCCACGACCCGATTGATATCGGTGCGGCTATTGGTCAGAGCGGGAGCGGTGTGGCGAATATCGTGCAGTGCCGGCTTGGCCGGGAGACAAAATACGTTGCGGTAGCTTCGCGAATCGCCTTGCACGCCGACCGATTGCACGGGCAGCAGAAAACCGCCTTCGGTCTCTTCCACAGCGGCTTCATTTTGCGAACAGAGACAGCGGATTGCGAGACCCGGGCCGGGAAACGGGTGACGCTTCAGAAACTTCTCAGGAACACCGATTTCGCGGCCGATCTCCCGCACTTCATCTTTATAGAAGGACGTAAGCGGCTCGATAATGCGGCCGGTATCGATCAGCGCCTGGATGCCGGCGACCCGGTTATGGTGGGTCTTGATGAGATCGGCCTTGGCGCTTCCACCCGATTCGATGGTGTCGGGATAAATAGTGCCTTGCCCCAGGATCCAGTGTCCATCGAGAAAGTTCCCGGTTGCGAGGATTCGTTCTTGCACCTTGACGAACTGCTCACCGATGGCGCGGCGTTTTTGTTCGGGATCGTGCAAGCCGCGGAGCGCCTGAACAAACTCTTCCTCGGCATAATCGGCAAGAAAATGCGTTGCGCCGAGCTCGCGAAAAACGCCGCTCACGAAGTCTGTTTCGTCTTTCCGCATGAGGCCGGTGTCGACGTAGATTGCGTAAACGCGCTGGGGTCCCAAAGCCCTGAGGCACAGAGTATAGGCGACGGTGGAATCGACGCCGCCGCTGACAAAAAAGAAAATGTTCCGGTGCTTCACGGTCGCGCGGATATGCTCTTCGACGACCGGCACGCGCTGCGACACGTCCCAATCCTTGGTTGCGCCGCAGATGTCGAAGACGAAATTCTCCAGGATTCGCATGCCTGCGTGGGTGTGTACTACTTCGGGATGAAACTGAATGCCAAAAAGCCGGCGCGCGGGGTCGGACATCGCCGCTACGCCCGATATTTGAGTGGAGGCGGTGACGCGGAAGCCCGGCGGCGGCGATGCGACCGAATCGAAGTGGCTCATCCAGATCTGCGAATATTCGACGCCGTTCCACAGCGCGTCTTCACAGGTGACGCGAAGGTGCGCTATGCCGTATTCGCCCCGCTCGCCTTTTTGAACTTTGCCTCCCAGGTGGTGAGCGAGCAATTGATGGCCGTAGCAGATGCCGAGTACCGGTATGCCGGAATTTAGAATTTCACGATCGATATCGGGGCTGCCGGTCTGGTAGACGCTGGAGGGGCCGCCGGAAATAATGATGCCCTTTCGCGAATGCAGTTGTATGGAGGGCGTGTCGCTGGGCTGCACATCCGCATAGACGCCCAATTCACGCACTCGTCGCGCGATGAGGTGGGTGTATTGCCCGCCCGTGTCGAGAACACTGATTTGGGGCGCAGCCATTGCTGCAGAATCACCGAAGCTGAGCGAGTCAGCTAGCGGCTCGCTCGTTGCTTTTCGAACCGGCTCCTGGATTCGGCGAGGAGATGATCTGCCTTCGGCATCGCCTCGATAGCCTTTTGAATTTCCGGATCCTGCTCTACGTCGATCTTCTGAGAATCTTCGTAGCTGAAAGCGGCGATATACATTTCTTTCCGCACCTGGTCGCGCATCCAGCTATGATCGCGAGTCCAATCGGCTTCAGTGAATTCGATGCCTTGCTTCATCAGGTAATCGTGCAAATCGTTGAGCACAGCTTCGTCCGGGATCCAGCCCTTGGGCAGTTTGGCATCGTGGTTGCCGAAGTAATGGGCGGAGAAACTGAAGAACGCATTCTTGCGCAGGACGTTGATCTCGAACAAATCCAGCTTGGGCGCATCGTACTTCTCGTCCGGCGTGATACCGCCGCCGCCATAGACTGTGCGACCCAAGTCGGTCTGCTTCACATCGGTGGGATTCTTCGCGTCACCGCGCTTGCCGTAGTAATAGTCGAGAAAGGACATGTTGGAATAATCGCGCTGGATGAGGCGTCCGCTGGGCGTGTAGTAGTGCTGGGTGGTGAGCGCCAAACCGGTGTTGTCGTCGAGCGGATAGACAGTTTGGACCAGCCCTTTGCCGAACGTGGTATCGCCTAAGATCCAGGCCCGGTCGTGATCCTGCAGGGCTCCGGCCACGATCTCGGCCGCGGAAGCGGAAAGGCGATCCACCAAAACGACGATGGGGTAGCTCTCGCCATACTGGCTGCCTCGCGCGAGATATGGCTTTTCAGAGTAGGCGCGGCCTTTATGCGAGACAACCACTTGGCCGCGATCGAGCCAGTGTCCCGCGACCGAAACGCCCTGATCGAGCAAACCGCCGGGATTGTCTCGCAGATCGAGAATCAAACCTTTGATATTCGGCTCGCCAAGCGCTTTGAGATTGTCCTCGACTTCCTTACCGGTGGTCTCGGTGAACGACTGAATGCGCATGTAGGCGATGCCGGGCTTCACCCAGAATGCAGTGTCGACGCTGTTCAACGGAATTTCGCCGCGCACGATATTAAAGGTGATGGGCTTGGTGGCGCCTTCGCGGCTGACGATAATCTGCACCGGAGTGCCTTTGGGTCCGCGGAGCATGTTCTTGATCTCCTCGGTTCCCAAAGTATCGACGCGCTTGTCGTTCACTTCCAGCAAGAGGTCGCCGGGCCGCAGTCCGGCTTTATATGCGGGCGAATCGCCGAAGGGATGAATCACGATGGTCTTGCCGGTGCGTGGCTGAGGTCCGATGGTCATGCCGACGCCGAAGTATTTGCCGTGTTGCTCCTCGCGAATGTTGGCGAAATCCTTGGGGTCGAAAAAGTTCGAGTGCGGATCGAGCGTCCGCAACATGCCCGGAATGGCGCCTTTATAAATGGCCTTGTCGGAGGAGAGCTTGTCGGCGTAGTTCTGGTCGACAATGTCGTAGAGCTTGGTAAAGGACTCGATGGCCGCTTTCAGATCCTCGTCGGAAGTGGGGCTGACATTCGCATTTCTCTGCTGCGGAGCGGCGGAGACGGTCTGAGCGCCGGGACCGAACATGCCGCCCAACAGCGCGCATGTGGCTATGACAAGGGGAACAAAAAGAAAATAACGCCGCTGGGACGACAATTCAACCTCCAAAGGTCTGTTTTCAGTATAGACGTTTAGAGAGTCGCGGCCGGGCGCAAGGATGTTAACCGGCTACTCTGGCTCGTTTGGCGAAGGAAGTCTCGCTGCGATTTCCCTTCCTTGGGAGCTCGTCGAGACGCTTCACCTGATCGCTGACGCACACCAGAAACATGGGTTGGCGCGCGTTCTTCAGCAGATCGATGATGCGGTCCTGCTGATCTTCGAGATAAATCGATTTGCCGTCGGTGAGCAGATGCAGCTTGGAATCGGTCGAAAGCACGTCGGCTAAGCGCCGGCCCATTTCGCGTTGAAGAAAGCGCAAGACGCGGCGGATTTTCTGCAATGAAAAACCTTTGCGCCGGAGCTCGGCGATGACCGTGATCTCGACGACTTCTTCGGGAAGATAGATTCGCTTGTGTCCTTCGTGGCGGGGAGAGACAACCTTCTTTTCATCCCACCATTGCAGTTGGCGAAGGCTCACCTGCGAGATCTTCGCGACCTCCGTACTCGTGTAGGTCCGTTGCGGTTGAGGTAAATCAGGACGCACTTTGCGTGTTTTGAACATGTTACCTACTTTTCGTTTTGGAGATTCGGACGCTCCCCAAATTGTACTAGAGTTGCGGCAACAGTCAAGTACCAGGAGCTTGTCGCAAGAGCTCTTCTGAGCGGATCCGCCGGGTCTCGGCGTGTGCGCGGCGCGTGTCCGGTTGTTGCTTGAACTTAGCCGCCGCCCACGAACTCGACGATTTCAATCTGCGAGCCGTCGGATAGCAGCGTTCGTTCCCAATCCCGCTTGCGAACGATGGATTTATTCAGCTCGACCGCTACCCGGTCGGAACCGATCTTCAGCCAATCGAGGAGCATGGCGACTGACTGCTCGCCTGGTACTTGTTTGGTCTCGCCGTTTATGGTGACGTCGATGAGTTGTGAAGACACGTGGTAACCGCGACTTTCTTCTCGATTCCTTTGTAATTATAGGAAGTCTGGGATTGCTACTCTGGGTAAGTCATGCCTGGGAGCTACGCCGAGAGTTGGTTTCCCGTTCTCATCCAAATTCTGATTGCGCTAGGAGTAGCGGGAGCCATGATCGGCCTCTCCGCGCTTCTGGGGCGGCGCGTGCGCGACCCGGTCAAATCGATGCCTTACGAATCGGGGATGGACCCGGTCGGGAACGCGCGAGGACGCTTCACCGTTAAGTTTTATCTGGTCGGGATGGTCTTCATTCTTTTCGATATCGAGGCCATTTTCCTGTATCCCTGGGCGGTGGTTTATCGCGAACTGAAACTGTTTGCATTTTTCGAAATGCTGCTGTTCATTGTGCTGGTATTGTGCGGGTTTTTTTATATATGGAAGAAAGGCGTCCTTGACTGGTCGATAGATCAGGAGCGCAAGCGGCAGCAAGAGGAAACTACGCGTGCTGCCTGAAGTGGTCGATCAGAACCCTACTGCACTTTTAATAGAGGAATGCGTTTCAGGGGCGATCGTCGACGCGAGAGTTGGGGTGGATGGCCCGGTGCTGACGATTGCGGCCGCGCAACTGCTGGCGGTTTGCGGCGTGCTGAAGGAGGCCGGCGGTTTCGAGCGTCTGAGCGGGATCACGGCGGTCGATTGGTGGCCGCGGGAGCCGAGATTCGAAGTGGTTTATTTCTTCCACTCGGTGAAGCATAATGCTCGCCTGCGGATGACCATCGAGATAGGTGAAGACGAAGAGATCGACTCCGCGTGTTCGGTTTGGCATGGGGCAAACTGGTACGAACGCGAGGTATTCGACTTGTTTGGAATCCGCTTTCGCAATCACCCGAATCTGGAGCGAATCATGATGCCCACGGACTGGGAGGGCCATCCTCTTCGCAAGGACTATCCGGTCGCCGGCTATAAGTACTCATACCAGGATGAGTAAGGCGCCGAGAATAGCGCTTTTTCTTGAAATTGCAGTCGCGCAGATTAATCATAAGGATGCACTCATGATTCAAGGTAAGTCTCATGTCGCATCGCTCGATGCGGAGCACGAGCTCAGGGTGGGCGATCCGTCCGGGATTGCCTCTCGGTTAGAGAAAGAGGGCGCCGGGCGGCACATGACCTTGAACATGGGGCCGCAGCACCCCTCGACACATGGAGTGCTGCGGGTGGTGCTGGAGCTGGATGGGGAGACCATTCTGAAGGCCCGGCCTGAAATCGGATATCTGCACACGGGCATTGAAAAGCAATGCGAAGCGCTGAAGTACCAGCAGGTGATTCCGCTGACGGATCGCGTCGATTACCTGTCGAATCTGAACAACAATCTTTGCTATTCGCTTGCGGTCGAGAAGCTGTTGGGCCTGGAGATTCCGCAGAAGGCGCAGTGGATGCGCGTGCTGCTTTGCGAGCTGACGCGTGTTGCGAGCCATTTGATTTGGCTGGGGACGCACGCGCTCGATATCGGCGCGATGAGCGTCTACTTTTACTGTTTCCGGGAGCGCGAGGAGATTTTGAAGATCTTCGAAATGTTTTCGGGACAGCGGATGATGACCAGCTACATCCGCATTGGGGGACTTGCGTTGGAGCCTCCGCGTGGTTGGGAAACGGTGGTCGCGAAAGCGATCGGGCGCCTCAGTAGAGGGATTGACGAGTACCAAAATCTGTTAAGTGCAAATCCGATTTGGGTGAACCGGACCAAGGGGGTCGGTATGCTGCCAGTCGAAACGATGATGGATCTGGGCGTAACCGGTCCCATGCTCAGAGCCGCTGGGGTGCGGATAGACGCACGCAAGGATTCGCCGCACACCAGCTACGAAAAATTCGATTTCGAGGTACCGGTGCGAGCCGCGAACGATGTGTATGCGCGGTTCGAAGTGCGAATGGAAGAGATGCGGCAGAGCGTGCGGATCGTCCAGCAAGCGTTGGACGGTATGCCGGAAGGCGCTTGGCAAGCGGACGCGCCGCACGTGGTTCTTCCCGATCGCGAAAAGATGAAGACACAGATGGAGTCGCTGATCTATCACTTCAAGATCGTCACGGAAGGGTTCCGCGTGCCGGAAGGCTCCGTGTATCAGGTGGTGGAATCGCCGCGCGGC
This sequence comes from uncultured Acidobacteriaceae bacterium, assembly GCA_963808405.1. Taxonomy (GTDB): domain Bacteria; phylum Acidobacteriota; class Terriglobia; order Bryobacterales; family Bryobacteraceae; genus Bog-105. Next base: position 600,571 of record CAWEFG010000002.1, read on the forward strand.
GAGTTGGGTTATTACGTTGTGAGCGATGGCACGGCTAAGCCGCATCGCGTGTTTATGCGAACCCCCAGCTTCGGCAACCTGCAATCGCTTGGCGCGATGCTGGAAAACGTTTTGATTGCCGACTCGATTGCGGTGATGGGGAGTATGGATTTCGTGCTGGGAGATGTCGACCGCTAGTTATGCCGATCGCCAGTTGCAGACGGCCGCCAATTAACGCCGATAGACGCAGATCTTGCGGAAGCGGGGGATAAAGGTATGACGTTTTCCCCGGCACTGGAAGAGCGACTTCAGAAACTGCTGAACAGCTACCCTCCCGGGCGGCAGCGTTCCGCAGTGGTGCCCATGCTGCTGTATGCGCAGGATGAAATCGGGTGCGTTTCGCAAGAACTCGTGGAGGAGGTAGCGCGGCGCTGTGGAGTTACGGCGCTGCAAGTGGATGAAGTCATCGGATACTATTCCATGCTTCACCGCAAACCGCTGGGAAAATATCACGTGCAGGTCTGTACGAATATTGCTTGCCAAGCGGTGGGCGGAGAGGAACTGTACGCTCACGCGAGCCGGACGCTGGGCTTGCGGAATAAAGAAGCGACGGCGGATGGATTGATTTCTTTGGAAGAGGTGGAATGCATGGGAGCGTGTTCGTGGGCTCCCGCCATCCAGGTCAACTACGATTTTCATCATTTCGTCACGCCGGAGCGCTTCGATGGAATAATGCAGGCGCTGCGCGACGGCAGGTACGAGAAGGCTTCTTAAGGTTCTGCATGCGGTACAACGAGCCCAGCCCGTTAGAGACGAGGATCATTTCGCAGCGATTCGATCTTCCGAATTCGGCGTCGATCGACACTTATCTGGCGAACGAGGGATACGTCGCGATTCGGAAAGTAATCGGGATGAATGCGGAGGCGATCATAGATGAGCTGAAGGCTTCGACGCTGCGCGGCCGCGGCGGCGCGGGATTCCCGACGGGGATGAAGTGGGGCTTTGTGCCGCGCAATACCGGCAAGCCGGGATATATCATCTGCAACTCCGACGAGAGCGAGCCCGGCACTTGCAAGGACCGCTTGCTGATGGAGAACGATCCGCATCAGTTGATCGAAGGCATGCTGATTGCGGGTTGGACCATCAAATCGAACCGGGGCTACATTTTTATTCGCGGCGAATACCGCTATCTGATCGACATAGTCGATCGTGCCATCGGCGAAGCGCGCGAGCGCGGCTATCTGGGGAAAAATATTCTGGGCTCCGGTTGGGATTTCGACCTTTACACGCACACTGGCGCCGGCGCGTACGAATGCGGCGAGGAGTCGGCGCTTTTGGAATCGCTCGAAGGGAAGCGCGGCGTTCCACGTTTGAAGCCGCCGTTTCCCGCTGTGGTTGGCGCATTTCAATCTCCCACAATTCTGAATAACTGCGAGACGTTTTCGGCCGTTCCGTGGATCTTCCGCCACAGCGGCCGTGAGTTTGCGGAGCTGGGATCGGCGAAGAACGGCGGCACGCGATTGATGTGCGTATCGGGACACGTGAATAAAACCGGCGTTTACGAGCTGCCGATGGGGTTTCCGATGATGCGGCTTATCAATGACGTTTGCGGCGGCGTGCGGAACGGCAAGAAATTGAAAGCGGTGATTCCGGGCGGATCTTCCTCGCCGGTGCTGAAAGCGGAGGAGTGCGACATTCCTCTGGATTTCGATTCGCTGGCGAAAGCCAAGAGCATGGCGGGTTCGGGCGGACTTGTGATTCTCGACGAAGACACCGATATGGTGGCCGTGGCGCTTCGAACCATCAAGTTCTACGCTCACGAGAGTTGTGGCTGGTGCATTCCGTGCCGCGAGGGCACAACCTGGCTGAAAAAGATTCTCACACGCTTTTACGAGGGCGGCGGCAAGGAAAGCGATATCGATTTGATCGCTGAACTGTCGAATAATATGCTGGGCCGCACGTTCTGCGCGCTGGGGGATGCGGCGGCAATGCCGACAGCGGCTTTTGTAGCAAAGTTTCGCGGTGAGTTCGAAGCGTATCTTGGGAAATCCCGGCCGGCGGCGCAGGGAGTGAGTTATGGCTGATTTGGTGAACTTCACCATCGATGACTGCGCATTGCAGGCACCGTCGGGAACGCTGCTGATCAACGCTGCCAGACAAGCTGGGATAGAGATTCCCGGGTTTTGCTATTACGACGGACTGGCGCTGCAGGCTGCCTGCCGGATGTGCCTGGTTGAAGTAGAGAAGACGCCCAAGCTTCAGGTAGCGTGCACACTTCCAGTGACGGAGGGAATGGTGGCGCGGACCGATTCCGCCCAGGTTCGCCAAGCGCGCAAAGGAACGCTCGAATTTCTGCTGACGAATCATCCGCTGGATTGCCCGGTTTGCGATAAAGGCGGCGAATGCGAATTACAGGACATGGTGTTCCGGTATGGCGCCGGCCAGAGCCGCTTTACGGAAACCAAGATCCACGTCGACGAAAAGCAGTGGTCGCCGATTGTGTTCTACGATGCTCCGCGCTGCATCCTTTGTTATCGCTGCGTTCGAATCTGCGGCGAAGGGCTGGGCGTGAGCGCGCTTGGAGTTGGAAATAGGGGCGCTACGGCGGAAATCGTTCCTAACCGAGGCGATCACCTCGAATGCGATGAGTGCGGGGCATGCATCGACATCTGCCCTGTCGGCGCTCTTACCAGCGGTACCTATCGGTATAAAACGCGGCCTTGGGAAATGGAGCACGTCGGCACCATCTGTACGCATTGCTCGAATGGCTGCAAGACCACGCTGGGGGTACGCAACGGCCAAATCATCCGCGCGAACAATCGCGACCGTTCCGGGATCAATGGCGAGTTCCTATGCGTGAAGGGACGGTACGCTTTCGATTTCAATGAAAATGCGGAACGGCTGACTGCGCCTCTGGTTCGCACGAGCGGGGAGCTGAAGCCGGTTTCGTGGGCACAAGCGATCGCGACCGTGGCAAAGAGATTCAGTGAGCTGAGAGTGAAGAACGGCAAGTTTGCGGTCATCGGGTCCAATCACACGACGAACGAAGAGAATTTCCTGCTTCAGAAATTCGCACGGCAGGTGCTGCGGACGTCGAACATAGATCATCACCGGACGGGCGATGTGGCCGGCCTTCTGAATGCGTTGAATGGCAGAAGAGACGCCCTGGCAACGACAGCGGATCTATACAACACGAGAGCTGCGCTGATCATCGACAGCGATCTTGCGCAGGAGCAGCCTTTTCTGGCGTTCCAATTGCGCTCGAACTGGCGGCATCACAAAGCTCATGTGTATGCGGTAACTCCGGGGCCGGTTCGAGAAGACAATTACGCCGCAACCGTGCGCGCGGAGTTGGGTCGGGAGTTTGAAGCTTTGGAAACATTGCGCGAACGTCTTGCCGCGGAACGTGAGCTGGTCATCCTGTTCGGAGATGCGATCAAAGGCGAAGCCGTGCGGCGCCTGGTTGAATTCGGCGATTCGCTCGCCACTCAGTTGAAGTACGTCTGTCTGGTGGATTATTCGAACTCGCGCGGTGCGTCGGATATGGGGCTGCTGCCGGATTTGTTGCCGGGTTACCGCCGCGCAGGCGAAGGCGGTGAAGAAGCAGGATTGAACTACAACCAGATTTTGGCTGCGAGCGATCTCGATGCGCTATGGATTGTCGGGGCGAATCCGTTTTCACGGCAACCACTCGCTGGGGCAAACGCCTTTTGCGTAGTGCAGGATATGTTCCTGACCGAGACAGCAAGGCGTGCCGATGTGGTCCTGCCCGCCGCTTCGATATATGAGAAGAATGGCACGGTTACGAATGTCTGCGGAGAGGTCCAGAAAGTGAGCCGCGGCGCAAAGACCATGGGCACGAAGTCGGATTTTGAAATCATCGCGCTGCTGGCGAAGGAAATGCGTGAAGATCTGGGCGCCACAACGGCCGAAGCTGTTTTTCGCGAGATCCGCAAATCGGTGCGCGGTTACGAAGTTCCGATCGGCGTGATCGAGAGCGGCGGCGCGGCGCGAACGGCGCCTTTATCCGACAGCATGGGCTTCGCCGCTCAACCTGAGCTGATCCATTCCGCCCGCAATACTCTTTTTACGTCGGGGACGCTGGGCCGGTTTTCAAAGATGCTGAACGCGGTGATTGAATCGCCCGGCGAGTTATATCGCGATCCGCACAAAGAGCCGATCGTCCACGAGGGCAGCGTACAAGTGGAAACAGTGAGGCGGGACGAATGAATTTTTTCATCATCAGCCTTATTAAGATTGCTATCGTTTTCGCTATTTTCATGACGACGCTGGCCTATTTGCAGTGGGTGGAGCGCAAAGTACTGGCGCATATTCAGTCGCGGACCGGGCCGCTGCGCGTGGGGCCGCACGGGTTGCTGCAGCCGATGGCCGACGTATTGAAGCTGCTCACAAAAGAAGATCTTCTACCGCCTTACGCGAACCGGTTCTTTTATTTACTTGCGCCGTTCATGGCGGTGTCGCTCGCGCTGATCTCCATCTCGGTTATTCCATTCGGGCCCGAAGTAAGCGTGTTTGGGTATCACACCTACATGCAGATCACCGACCTGCGCGTGGGTATATTGTTCGTGCTGGCCATCAGCGCGGTCAGTGTTTATGGCATTGCGCTCGCCGGCTGGTCCTCTAACAACAAATATTCATTGCTCGGCGGGTTGCGGAGCAGCGCCCAGATGATCAGCTATGAATTGCCGCTGACCTTAGCCATCGTTTCGCCGCTGTTGCTGGGCAATCGATTGAGCTTTCGCGCTATCAGCGACAGTCAAGCGGGTTTTTATCTGGGGTTCATTCCGCGCTGGAACATTTTCCAGATGCCGTTCCCGCAGATCTTCGGCCTCATCATATTTATGATTGCCGCTTTTGCGGAGACGAACCGCCTGCCATTCGATTTGCCGGAGGCCGAGAACGAGCTTGTCGCCGGATTTCACACTGAATACAGCAGCATGAAATTCGCCTGCTTCTTTATGTCGGAATACGCCAACATGGTGACCATCGCTTGCGTCGCCACGTTGTTGTTTCTCGGCGGTTGGCATCCGCTTTTTCCCGCACCTTATTCCAACTATGTTGCGACGGCGGTATTCGTGGTTGCGGCGCTGGCGTGCTTCTATCACGCAATCGTGCCGGCCAGGAAGAGAGATCGCGGAACATTCCCGGTGTTCGGAATTGCCTTTCTGGTGCTTGCGGTACTCTTCGCCATTCCGCTTTTTCAGCCGGTGCTGGTTCCTGCGTTTTGGTTCGCTGCGAAGGCGGGCTTCATACTCTTCACGTATATATGGGTTCGAGGGACGCTGCCGCGGTTCCGCTATGACCAGCTGATGCATTTCGCGTGGACGTTTCTCTTCCCCTGCGCGCTGCTCAACTTGCTGCTGACCGCGCTGTGCGTGGCGGTGTTCTAAGGGGAGGCGCGGCTTATGGACACGATTCTTTTTATCGTTTTCGCGATTGTCGCCGTCGTCTGCGCCTTCAACCTGGTGCTTCAGAAACATCCGATTTCGAGCGCGCTCTCGCTGATCGGCGTCATGGGATCGCTGGCGGTTCTTTATCTGTTACTGGGCGCTGAGTTCATCGCGATGGCGCAAGTAATTGTCTATGGCGGCGCGGTCATGGTCCTCTTCGTGTTCGTGATCATGCTGTTGAACGCAGGCACAGAGAAGGCCAGCGGCAAATCGTGGTTAGCGCGCATTGCGGGCGTGCCGTTGCTGCTGGTGTTCGTTGCCCTGCTCGGGTATTTGATCCGCGGTGTTTTGCCCCCGCTAAGCGATGTCCACTTCGGAAGTTGGGAAGGAGGCACGGCGCAGCGCATCGGACAAATGCTGTTCACCGAATATCTTCTTCCGTTCGAGGTGATTTCCATCCTCATCCTGATAGCCATTCTTGGAGCCGTAGTCTTAGCGCGAAAGGAGATCGATTAGCATGGCTCACATTCCGCCTGTTCCTTTGTTCTGGTACTTGATCTTGAGCGCGGTGCTGTTCGCGCTCGGTGTCGCTGGATTTCTTTATCGGCGAAGTATCCTGACGGTGTTTATGTCGATCGAGCTGATGCTTAACGCGGTGAATCTGAGTTTTGTCTCATTCTCCTATCAGCTGCACCGTATCGAAGGCCATATTTATTCTTTCTTCGTGATGGTGGTGGCTGCCGCCGAGGCGACGGTTGGGCTCGCGATCATCCTTACAATTTTCAAGAACCGGGGCACTCTCCAGATTGACGAAATCGATTCCATGAAGCTCTAAAGCAAACGGCAAATGAATCTCTGGCTCATCCCGTTCTTTCCGCTTGTCGGCTTTTTGCTGAACGGCTTGATTGGTAAGCGCCTGCCGAAGTCGGTTGTCAATGTGATCGCGATCGGCTCCGTGGCGCTGTCCTTTGCGTATGTGCTGCTTCTGCTGTCGAAACTGTATCCGCTGACCGCGCCTTATTCGGAGCATTACTTCACTTGGATACAGAGCGGATTTTTGCAGGTGGGATTCGATCTCACGGTCGACCGGCTTACCGCGGTAATGCTTTTGATCGTCACCGGTGTCGGACTGCTGATCCATATTTACGCGATCGGCTACATGGCGCATGAAGGCGGCTATTACCGGTTCTTCAGCTATTTCAATTTATTCGTGTCTTTCATGCTGCTGCTGGTGCTGGCGGCGAACCTGCTGGTGATGTTCGTCGGCTGGGAGGGAGTGGGCCTTTGCAGCTATCTGCTCATCAGCTTCTATTTCCTCGAAGAATTCACTGGAAACGCGGCGAACAAGGCCTTCATTGTGAATCGAATCGGCGATTTCGGCTTCATGCTCGGCATGTTTCTGGTCACGATAGCTTTCAAGACCTTCGACTTCGGTAAGATAGCCGCCGCTGTTTCCACCATGCCGATCGAGACGCGCGCTGGCGTCCTCACGGCCATCACACTGCTGCTCTTCATGGGCGCTGCCGGCAAATCCGCCCAGTTTCCTCTTTACGTGTGGTTGCCGGATGCGATGGCTGCTCCTACGCCCGTTTCAGCTCTCATCCACGCCGCCACGATGGTAACCGCCGGCGTGTATATGATTGCCCGCGTCTCCTTCCTCTACGATCATTCGCCGTTGGCGATGCACGTCGTTGCGGTTATCGGATTGTTCACGGCCGTTTTCGCCGCTACCATTGGCATCACGCAAAACGATATTAAGCGAGTTTTCGCCTATTCGACCGTGTCTCAGCTTGGATATATGTTCCTGGGGGTCGGCGTCGGCGCGTATTCAGCCGGTATCTTTCACTTGATGACGCATGCGTTTTTCAAAGCCTTGCTGTTTCTGGGCGCGGGCAGCGTCATCCATGGCCTAGGTGGTGAGCAGGATTTACGCCACATGGGCGGGCTGAGAAAAAATATGCCGATTACGTTTTTCACGCTCGGCATCGCGAGTCTCGCCATCTCCGGCTTTCCCGGGCTCTCCGGCTTTTTCAGTAAGGACGCGATTCTTTCCGCCGCTTACGTCCACGCGCCTTGGATGTTCTGGGTGGGTGCCATCACGGCTGGCATTACGGCCTTTTATGTGTTTCGCGCCTATTTTCTGGCATTCTTCGGCGCTTATCGTGGGCACCAGCATCCCCATGAATCGCCGCTCGTGATGACTCTGCCGCTCATTGTGCTGGCGATATTTTCTGCCGGCGGCGGCTTCCTCAACGTACCCACTTGGCTTTCTCCCGCGTATCCTTTATCCGAGCACGAGAACGTAACCGCCATGGTCATTTCCGCCTCGTGCGGAATCATCGGAATTCTCATCGCTCTATTCCTGTACGTCCTCAGGCCCGCGGTTGCCGATTCGCTGAAGGCCAGCGCCGGTCCTTTATATACGCTTGTGGCGAACAAGTATTACGTGGATGAAGCGTATTCGATCTTCATCGTAAAGCCGCTCGAAGGTATTTCGCGCTTCGTGCTTTGGAAAGGCATCGACCAGGCGCTCATCGATTCCTCCCTTGTGAATGGACTGGGGCGCACCGTACAAGGTTGGGGCGCGCTGCTTCGCCGCGTGCAATCGGGAAGCATTCGCAATTATGCCGCTTGGGTGCTCGCCGGATCGCTGGTGATCATCTTTTTCCTCGGCTTGTTCGGGGGTGGCCGTTGAACCTACTCGCGATCACGCTGGCGCTGCCGTTGATCGGCTTCTTCGTTCTTCTTTTCATTCCTCGCGAATCGAAGGGTTCGTTTGCGATTGCCTTGCTCGCGACGGTTCTGACCTTTCTAGCCTCTCTAGGATTGATCGGACCCGTAGTCGCGAATGGCGCGCAATTCAGCTCGAGCATCAATTCGGCCTGGATCGACAGCCCGGGATTGCAGATCCGCTTTCATCTGGCGATCGACGGCATTAACTTGTGGCTGGTGCTGTTAACGACGCTCCTGCTGCCCATCGGCGTGTGGATCTCGGGCAGCATGATCAAGGATCGTAAGAAGAATTTTTTCGCTCTCTTGCTGCTGTTCGAGTTCGGTTTGATCGGCGTCTTCTCGGCCCTCGATCTATTCGTCTTCTACGTTTTTTGGGAAGTGGCGCTGGTGCCCATGTACCTGATGGTCGGCGGCTGGGGCGGCGCGAAACGCACGCCCGCGGCAGTCAAGTTCTTTGTGTACACGATGCTTGGCTCGGTGCTGATGCTCGCCTCGATTCTCTACCTTCACGCGCAGACGGGCACGTTCGATTACATCGAGATCCTGAACGCTTTGGGATCGGGCCGGATCGTTCTATCCACGAGTCAACAGATGCTGCTGTTCTTGGGATTTTTCGCGGCATTTGCGGTAAAAGTGCCGATTTTCCCGCTGCATACCTGGCTGCCGGACACCTACACGGAAGCGCCTGCGCCAGCCACTTTCTTAATCGCTGCGGTGATGTCCAAGATGGGTGCCTATGGTCTGATTCGTTATTGCGTGGCGCTCGCTCCAACGGCGGCGCACCGATGCGCACGCTGGGTCGCCGTGCTCGCGATCATCGGCATCATCTATGGCGCGCTGCTGGCCTTGATTCAGCCGAATATCAAGCGCCTTATCGCCTATTCGTCGGTCAGCCATCTCGGCTTTATCGTGCTCGGCATCTTCACGTTCACGCAGCAGGGCGCGGACGGCGCTGTGTACCAGATGATCGCTCACGGCATTTCGACCGGCGCGCTGTTCCTGCTTGCGGGTTATCTCGAAGAACGGCGCGGCTCGATGGAGATTGCGGATTTCGGCGGCATTGCGAAGCCCGCTCCAGGACTAGCCGCGGCATTTATGATCGCGATGTTTGCGAGCGTAGGGCTGCCGTCGCTATGCAATTTCATTGGCGAATTTCTGGTGCTGCAAGGCGCTGCGCTGACGAAATTCTCGTGGGCTGCATGGGCTGCCTTGGGAGTGATTCTGTCGGCAGCCTACATGCTGTGGATGTATCAACGAACGTTTTTGGGAAAGCCAACGGAGCGAACCGGTTCGACATACGATTTAACGGCTCGCGATTGGGCGCCGGTGTTGCCGCTGATTCTGCTGATGGTGTGGCTCGGCAGCTATACGCAGTCGTTCCTGCCGCCGATTTCATCGGCCACAGCGCGGCTTCTCGAGCAGAGCAGTATGAATAACGAATACAAAGTGCAACTGGCGCTGCCTGGCCCCGCTCCGATCGCGGAGGCTGCGAATGCCCGGTAATTTTCTGCCGCACGGCTCTGAATACCTGCGCTTTTTGCCGGAGATCGTCCTCAGTTTTTTCGGCATCGTGATCATGATGCTCGAGGCCGTCACCTCGTCTCGAAGCCAGAAAGTATTTCTCGGAGCTATGTCGCTGGTGGGAATTGGGCTGGCATTTGGAGCGAACTTCTGGGCGTATGCGAATCGGGGCCCGGCATTTCAGAACATGATCGTCATCGACGGTTACGGAAGTTTTTTCCGCGGCTTGGTTCTGGTGATCGCTTTCCTGTGCATCTTGATTTCCTTCAGCTATCTAGAGCGCGAGAATGCGCAAAGCGGGGAATACTATGCGCTCATCCTCTTCTCTGTGGTGGGACAGTGCATACTCGCGACTGCCAGCGACCTCATCATGGTGTTTATCGGGCTCGAGATCTCGTCCATCGCGACCTACATCCTGGCGGGATTCCTTCGCGACGACCGGGGCAACAACGAAGCCGCTCTGAAGTATTTTCTTCTGGGCTCTTTCGCGACGGCGTTCCTCTTGTATGGGATCGCTTGGACCTACGGCATCACCGGTTCAACTAATCTCGACGAAATCCGCCGCGTTCTCGATCAAGTGCAGCGACCCTTGATTCTGGCTGGTCTGGCGGCAGCGTTGATGTTTGTGGGATTCGCTTTCAAAGTTTCGGTGGCGCCGTTCCAGATGTGGACTCCGGACGTTTACCAGGGAGCTGCGGCGCCGGTCAGCGCGTTCATGTCGGCTGGCCCAAAGGCGGCTGCGTTCGCGGTGTTCTTTCGGGTGTTCATGACTTCGTTCCGGCCTATGAACGACCGATGGATACCGCTGGTGTGGGCTTGCGCGCTGCTTTCGATGATCATCGGGAATTTCGCGGCTTTGTGGCAGACCAATGTGAAGCGACTGCTCGGCTACAGCTCGATTGCGCATGCGGGCTATGTGCTGGTCGCGCTCACCGCTGCTTCGCAGATTGGAATGGCGGCGGCAATGTTCTACCTTGCTTCATATGCGCTGATGAATATCGGCGCATTCGCCGTGGTGAGTCACGTTGCCGCGCGGCATGAAAAACATGTGAGAATTGAAGACCTCGCTGGACTCAGTCGCCGTGAGCCCGCGACCGCCGCGCTTCTCGCCGTTTTTGTTTTCTCGCTCATCGGCGTTCCGCTCACCGGCGGCTTCTTCGGCAAGTTCTATGTCTTTCAAGCCGCGCTCGATTCGCACCTGGTATGGCTGACGGTACTTGGCCTGATCAACAGCGCGATTGCCGCTTATTACTATCTGAAAATTATTGTCGCCATCTACATGCGCGAGCCCGGCGCGGCAATGCTGGAACTCGGGCCGCCAGCCGTCAGCCTGCGGGTCGCCATCTGGGCCAGCGCAGTTGGGACGCTGATCCTAGGCATCTTCCCTTCCACTTTGCTGTCCTTCGCTTCCTTCTCGGCTGCCCCGTTTCGATAATCACTCGACCCGCAGCGCGTCTACCGGGTTAACTTGCATAATTCGCTCTGTTGCTATCCAAGCCGCCACAGCGGCCGTGAAAGCGAGAAAGGCCGCGCCCGCAGCGACGCTCGCGGCGTCAACTCCCGATATCGTTGACATCAGATGCTTCAACAGTCTGCCCATCGCAGCGGCTCCGGAAACACCTGCTGCTGCACCGATCACTGCGGGCAATAAGCTTTGCCGCATAATGAGCGCGCGCATATTTCGCGTGGACGCGCCCACAGCCATGCGCACGCCGATCTCATGAGTTCTCTCCGCAATTGAGTACGATGCGACTCCGTAGATCCCGGTCATCGCCAACAGCAGCGCGAAACTTCCAAAGGACAAAATTGCGATGGTATAGAAGCGCGGCGTCGCCAGCGCCTGAGCCAGTCTGTCGTCGAGCGTCTTTGCGCCAAAAACCGGCACTTGCCGATCCACGCGCTGAACGGCATCGCGGCAAACGGCTACATAGGATGCGGCGTCTCCATGAACCCTCGCCACAAAGGTCAGATAACTAGGAGCGCCCTGTTCAGTGGCGAAGAAAAGCTCTGCGGAGCCCGTGTCCGACGGACTATACCGCATCGTTTCAACAACGCCAATGATTGTCATTGCGCTCTTGGTCCAATCCGATATCACCTTTCGTCCGATCAGCGACGATCCTCCGCCGGCCGTCCGCGCGAACTCGGCGTTGACAATCGCAACCGGGTCCGCGTTCTTCCGATCGAACGAGTTGAACTCGCGCCCGAAGAGTACCTTTGTTCCCATGGCGGCAAAGTAATCCGGAGTAACGCTGCTGGTGATGACGAGCGGAATTTTATTGCCCGACTCGATATGAAACGCGCTAGCTTGGAACGTCTGGGCCACTAACGGCAGGAAATCCGCGCCGCCCTCCGACTCGACGCCCGGTACGGCCCTCAACCGGTCGAGCGCCTCGTGATAAAACGGAAGCCGCCGCGAATCGGTATCCTCCCTGGTACCAGCCAAAGAGACATTCATCGTGACAATGTGTTTTGTGCCGTAACCCAGATGCGTTCCCAAAAGAGTAAGAAAACCGCGTCCCATGGCCTGCGAGCCGGTCAGGAGGATCAATGCAAAAGCAATCTGCACGGCGACAAGCAGACCGCGCGTGCGATTCGCGGCTGATCCGCGTCCGCTCATCGGCTGCTCACGATTGAGCAGCAGCACAGGTACAGCTCCAAACAATAATCCGGTGAGCAGCCCGGCGCCCAGCGCAAACGTCACCACGCGCCAGTCGAGAATGGTGTATTCCTGCAACGCCAATGCCGCAGGCTGCATCTTCGAGGCGAAATCCGCCGCCCACTTGGCGATTCCAAGCCCCGCGATGGACGCCACCAGCCCGAGCAGAATACCCTCGGTAATCAACTGCTGCGCCAAGCGCGCTTTGCTCGCGCCCAGCGCAGTTCTCACCCGCAATTCTCTTTGCCGCTCCGTCATTCGCGACAGCAGTAGGTTCGCGACATTCGCGCAAGCCATCAATAAAACGAAAATGGCCACGCCCATCAATACGTTCGAGGCCTGCCGCACGGGGCCCGCGAGTTGTTGTCGCAACGAGATCAATCGCGGCCGATTTATCTCCGCCCTATTAAAGCGCTTAGGCGCGGCTTGTCGCACCTCGGCTTCGAACATGCTTTCCGCTTGTTTGAATGCGATGCCCGGCTTGATACGCCCTATGGTCTGCCAAAATATTACTCCCGTTTTGGGAAGCCGTTCGAAATCGAAAGTGGTGGGTGTCCAAACGGCCGTCCGCGACGGATAATCGAATCCGGCCGGCGCGACTCCGATCACTATGACTGGGGCGCCGTTCAGATGGATGGTGGAACCGAGCGCCCGTGAATCGCCTGCGAACATCTGCTGCCACAACCCATAGCTAATCACCGCCACGCCATCTCTTCCGGGAACATCTTCGTCAGCGGCAAAATCCCGGCCGATGTGCGGCTCGGTCCCCAACACCTTGAAGAAATTAGATGTTGTTTCCGTCACGGTCAGCCGGAGGGCTGTGGAGACTCCGCTTAAATTCATCTCCGCTGAATCGAATGCGGCGCCGTCCTGCAGATAATGGCTGTGATCGGCCCAGGAATGAAAGACTGACGGGCTTCCCCCCGGTCCGCGAAACATCCATAACTGAGCAAGCCGTCCCGCATCCCGAAAAGGAAGAGACCGGATCAGCACTGCGTTCACGACACTGAACACGCCTGTGGTCGCTCCAATTCCGACGCTCAAGGTCAGAAGAATAAGCAGCGTGACAAGCGGCCGCCGGGCATGAATTCTCGCCGCGTAACGGAGATCTTGCAGCAATTCTCGCGAAAATTCCGAGGGCAGGGAAACGGCGAAATCCTTGAGAATCGATAGCCAGAGCCAGGCGCGCGCCCATTGCCCATGCGCTTCCCGCCGCTCGTCCACGAACTGCCGCTCGAGCTCTCCGCTGTATTCTTCGCGAAAGCGGGCAGGAAACAGCTTCAGTAAAAAGCGGTAAATCTTCAGTGCAGGGTCCATCTGGTGCCTCAGGCCATTTTGGGAAGACCTGGCCATTTGGGCAGACCTATCTTGCGCTCCGCCAATTTCACGAGGGCGCGCATACGCACCGCCTCCGCCTGGGCAACTTTGACCCCGAGCGGAGTGATGCGATAGTAGCGCCGCCGCTCGTCATCCAGGTGCGGATCCGGCCGCTCGCGGGATTCGACGATCAAACCCTGTTCCAGCATCTTGTTGATCGATCCGTACAGTGCGCCCGGGCCAAGATTCAGCCGCCCCTCCGTTCGCCTCGCAATTTCGCGCTTCAGCGCATACCCATGCCGTTCTCCTTCGCTCAACACCAGCAGCATGTGAAAAGCGGTGGTCGATAGAGGGATCAATTCATCAACCGCATCTTTGTCGATCTTCGTCATAGTAGTACAGCAGCAGATATACTGCTCCAACCAGGGCATTGTCAAGAACGTTTTCTTTGATATACAATAAGTGAGGTATATCTATGCAAGTTTCAAAATGGGGAAATAGCTTGGCGGTCCGGCTTCCCGCCGCAGTCGTTGACGCGCTCGATCTCAAAGAGGGTGACAAGATCGAAATCAGCATCGCGGGAGAACGCGACTTCAGCGTCGACCGTGATCGCAGCCGCGAACGAGCGTTAGCGAGTATCCGCCGGCTCGGGCGGGCGTTTCCCCCCGGGTTTAAGTTTGATCGTGAAGAAGCGAATGAACGGTAAGCCCGTTCTTCGATACGAATGTGCTCGTCTATGCTTTTTGCGGAGACGACCCTCGCACCGAAGCCGCTAGAGCACTAATCTTCGAGGGCGGGGTTACCAGCGTTCAGACATTTAACGAATTCGTCGCGGCCGCGAAGCGCAAGACGGTTATGAGCTGGAAAGACATTTCAGACGCCCTGGCCGCAATTCGCGTTCTGTGTCCATCACCCGTAGCTTTGACGATCGATACCCACGAAGCAGGGCTGCGGATCGCTGAGCGCCATGGATATCACATTTTCGACGCGCTTATCATTGCCGCGGCGTTGGACGCTTCCTGCAGTACGCTTTATTCGGAAGATATGCACGAGGGCCACGTGATAGACGGACTCACAATTCGCAATCCGTTCAGGCATAAATAGATCGCTTTACAAGAAGCTCATCAGCTCTCGAATACAACCCACCCGCAACAGCCGCGGATGACGATCCGGCACCGGTTCGTTTTCTAATTGCCAGGTTCGCGGATGCGGGACGTACACGGCTCGTAATCCCGCCGCGAGAGCCGGATTGATATCGGATTTCGGCGAGTTACCGATCATCCAAGTCTTCTCGAGACAAAACCCGCGCTCTTGGGCCAGCTCCCGGTAAGCGAGCTCGTCCTTTTCTTTCACCACAGCCGCATGCTGGAAAAACTGGCTCAACCCGGAGCGGTCGATTTTCATTCGCTGCTCATCGCTATCGCCCTTTGTGAAGATGGTCAGGTCGTGACGGCCGGAAAGATCCGCAATGGTGTCGGCGACTCCATCGAGCAGCTCGACGGGCCGGTGGAGAATCTCATGCGCGAAATCGCTGACCGCGGCGAGGTCGGCTTCGGAAATCTCGCGCTCGGCCAGGTGTTTAAAGCACGCCGCCAGGTTGCGTCCGAAATTCCGCGATCCGTACCCGTGAATTCTCGCGTTCACGATTTCTACCTCGTCCAGCACCGCTCGAATTTCCTCCGGCGACATAGAGGAATGACCGAGATACTCGCAGAACTGATCGAATGCGGCTTCAAAATAGATGTTGTTTTCCCACAACGTGTCGTCTGCATCGAAGATCAGATGCTGGCGGGTCAACTCGTCTCGCCTTTAGAGACCTGCCGTGTGCTTGGGGTGCCCATTCAACGGCGCCACTCGTCTGGCGAGCATGATCCGCTCACGCTGCACAATGTAATCCGGCAGCATCGTAACCAGGTACTCGAGTCTTTCCACTTCCGAGCGCAGGGAAAGGATGGTTTGGCGTTTGTCGGCATCGGAAATGAACTGGGCCAGCTGAAAGCTCAACTGCGGTCCTTCGAGCGCGGGCTCGATGATCACGCTAGGCTTCTCGACGTCGCGCAGGCGCTGGTAACCGGCAATGGCCTTGCGCCGCAGATCGAGGGGCACTTCACCGGCTTCGTCGTCGTTGAAGAACTCGACTGCCGCGCGAAGATACGGTTTCTCTTCATCGAGGGACATCAATTGAAAGCGCCGCCGGCCGATGGCGACAAGATCGAGACGGCCGTCGGGATACCGCTGGACGACGCGGTCGACAGTCGCGGTGCAGCCGACATTCACGATTCCATCGTTTTTTGCGAGCACGACGCCGAACTCGCCGCGAGCGGGAATAATCTCGCCCATCATCTCCTTGTATCGCTCTTCGAAAATGTGCAGGGGCAGCGGGGTCGCGGGCAGCAATACGACGGAGAGCGGAAACAAAGGAAGCAGCGGCGCGCCCATGTCACCATTATGGGACGTGCCGCGCAAGCTTAATTATTTTCCATCGCAAAATTGCGGCGGGCGAGCGCCTCGGCTGACGGTCGGCGTTCGGTGCCGATTCGGACCGCTCCCGTGAAGAACCGCTCCTTGCAGTCACGGCTCAGTCAGCTGCTTGGCAGTGAGGCCGGCTAATCGATCAGGCCGTGTTTCATGGCGAAGCGCACCAGCTCGCCGGTGCTGTGAAGGTTCAGCTTCTCCATGACTTTGCCGCGATGGGAATCGACAGTATAGACGCTGAGATTCAAGCGGGTCGCGATTTCCTTGTTGGTTTTACCTTCGGCGATGAGCTGGAGCACTTCGCGCTCGCGGCTGGACAGCAGATCGATGGGATCGGTGACGTTCTGGCGGTAATCGTTTAAGAGCGCGCCGGATATGGCCGGGCTGATATATCCGTCGCCGCGCGCGACAGAGCGGACCGCGTTTAAAAGTTCGGTATCGATGGCGTCCTTGAGAATGTAGCCGCGCGCTCCGGCGCGCAAAATCTCCCGCACGTAGACGGCTTCTTTGTGCATGCTCAACACCAGCACGCGCAAGCGAGAGTTGGCTTCGACCATCCGGCGGGTTGCCTCAATGCCGTTCAGCTCGGGCATGGCCACATCCATCAGGACCACATCCGGACGGAGTTTTTGCGCGAGCTCGACGGCTTCGCGCCCATTCGCCGCTTCGCCGACGACTTTCAAATCGGGTTGGGCCGAGAGGATGAGCTTGAGACCTTGGCGCACGATAGTGTGGTCATCGGCCAAGAGGACCTTTATCGCGGCGTCGGGCACGTCACCTCGAGTTTCAAGCCTTTACCGGCTGCCGTTTCCATTTTGAGCGTGCCGCCGCAACCGCGCGCGCGCGTCAGCATTCCCGCCAAGCCCAGTCCCGCGGCAACCTGCCGCTCCGTTGTCTCCAATCCACGTCCATTGTCGCCGATCTGCAAAACAACTTCGCCGTCGTGCGATAACAGCTCGACCGATACCGATGTCGCGTGCGAATGGCGGGCTACATTGGTAAGCGCTTCCTGCGCGATACGGAACAAGTGGGTCTCGGCTTCATCGCGCAAGCGCCGTGCATCGAGATCGCTGCGGTATTTCACTTCGATACCGGTACGCTGGGCGAAATTTTCGGTCAGTGAGCGCAGCGCGGCATCCAACCCGAAATCGTCCAGAATGGTCGGACGCAACAGCTGGGACATTTCGCGGACGTCTTTGATAGCTTGATCGACAAGCCGGAGGCAATCGTTCAAGCGAGCGGCATCCGCCGTGCCACGCAATGCCGAGAGGTTCGCTTTCACAGCCGTGAGCGACTGACCGAGCTCATCGTGCAGCTCGTGGGAAAAGCGGCGCGCGACGTTCTCCTGGGTTTCGAGAAATTGATATTGCAGCTTGGTCAGCTCGCCGGATTGCTGTTCCAGCCTGCGAAATAAGCCGGCCGAGGCTCGCACGACCCAAGTGGCGCATAAGAGCGATAATGCGACGCACGCGGCAAAAATCCAAACCGTCCAGCGCAATAAGCCGTGGCCTTCCTGATAGATGCTCTCGCGCAGCAACTCGGTTTGCTCATAAGCGGATTCGAGCGCGGTGCTCATCTGGCGGCGGGCTTGCGCTAACTGGTCGAGAATCTCCTCGCGCCGCACGACGTCTTTTCTTCGCGCCAGTTGGAGCCAGCGGCTGTTCAGGTCGGCCTGTTGTTTCTCGATGCCGTCGATCGCGGCTTTAGCAAGCGACTGCCGGTCGGCGAAGGTCTGGGTATTGCGGTCGATCTGATGGACGGTCCGCCAGGCCACCATCAGAGCGGAGAGCAGCAGGATGGCCGAGAGGCACAGGCCGATCAGAAGCAGGCGCTGCAAATGGGCCTGGGTAATGGAATTTGTCTGGCGCACGTGACGATTCTTTCATTAATATTTGGGTGCGGCTATCCCCAAAATACGGGATCGATATTTGCCGTTCGAGGCGATGGTGCGCAAGGCCGGCAGGAGTCAAAGTAGAGTTGTGAGCGGCAAGAGAAAAAAACACGACCGCCACTAGTTGAAGGAGAAAACAAATGAAAAAGCTATTTACATCGACCCTATTAACGGTAGTCGCGGTTCCTTTCCTGATGGCTGCTCCGCGGGCAGCGAAGACTCAGAACCAGTCCACCGCTTCAAACCAAGCCCAGAGCACGGCCGCGAAGCCGAAGGTTCATAAAAAGCATGTACGCAAGAGCCAGAACAGCTCTTCGACTGCGCAAAGCAACGCAGCCGCCACGTCCACCTCTTCCCCGAAGAAGTAAACAATAGTACCGCTTTTCTCGGAGGGGCCCAGGTTCAGGTTCGCCTGAATCTGGGCTTTTTTTTCATTCAGTACCCCCACCTGCAAGTGGTACCTCCCTGACTTCTTATGCAGGGCCACCTTGATATTTCCTTGACAAGCTTGCGAATTCGGCTTACGATGCCCTAAACGTATCAATTTCAGGGTCTCTACGTTTACTGATTTTCACAAGGGGTCTGTATGAATCCAAGCTGCAAGCTGCGGTTTATGGGTCTGCGTTCGTTTTTCTCGACATCGATTGTGTGCCTGACATTGGCTTTTGGTCTGGGTACGACCTTAGCCTGGGCGCAAGCTACTTCAACCAGCACCGTCACCGGTCAGGTGGTGGATCAGCAGGGCGCGGCTGTTCCCGGCGCACAGGTGAAGCTTATCGATGCGGCGACCAGCACGGAGCTGACCACGCTGACCAATACAGATGGCCGCTATGTTTTCACGAACGTGCAGCCCGCGACTTACAATCTCACTTTCAGCAAGACCGGATTTTCGCTGTCCAGAGTCCAACAGCAGGTAGTGGAAGTGGGCACGACCCTGACGGTGAATGCTGCGCTCCAGGTGGGCGCAACCACCACTACGGTGGAAGTGCAGGCCCAGGCTGCCGCCGAGTTGCAGACGACCAGCGCATCGGTAGGAACGACGCTTTCGAACAAGGCCATTATGGCTCTTCCGAACTTGGGCCGCGACGTATCTACTTTGGCCGTGCTTCAACCGGGAGTGACCCTCGGCGGGTACACTGCGGGTGCCGTGCAGGATCAGAATACGTACACGCTGGATGGCGGGAATAATACGGACGACATGGCCGGCAACAACACGTCGTACGTCACCAATTTCACTGGACTGGGCGGCACGCAGACGGGCGGCACTCCGTCAGGTGTGGTCCCGACCTCGGTCGAAACCATCGAGGAAATCAAAGTAACAACCTTCAATCAGACCGCCGATTTCAACAGCTCGATGGGCAGCCAGGTTCAGATGGTGACGAAGCGCGGCCAGAATCAATTTCACGGCGCGGCCTACGGGTACTACTATGCGACCAATCTCGGCGCGGCCAATACGTGGATCAACAACCACACCCCTGACCCGCTCTTAGGACTGGCATACACCCCGCTGCCCTCGAACCATCGCGACCGCTGGGGCGGATCCCTTGGTGGACCGTTCGCGCCGCATTTCGCCGGAGGCAAGTGGTATTTCTTCTTCAATTACGAGGGCAGCCGGTTTCCGAACGTCGGCACGTACGAGAGAACCGTGCCTACAGCTCTTTTTAAGGCCGGAGTCATCCAACTACCGAACACCGCGGGCGTTTATACGGCTTACAACATAAATCCATATCCGGTGACGGTTGGCGGCGTGACCTATCAGCCGGCCACCTGCGGTTCCACAGCAGCGCCGGTAACTTGCGATCCGCGCGGAATCGGTATCAATCCCGTGGTCTCCAAGATCTGGAACAACCAGATGCCGCTGCCGAACGATCCTCTTTCGGGCGACAACTATAACACGCAAGGTTATCTCTCGACCATTCGAGCGCCGCTGACGGAGGATACTTACACCGGCCGCATCGATCACGATTTTTCCGAAAAATATCACTTCATGAGCAGCTATCGAACCATGCGCGAAGTCAACTTGACCACCAACCAGGTAGACATCGGCGGCGTGCTGCCGGGCGATACGTTGGGGCAGCCAGCAGCGGTAGCGCCCCGCGACCAGGTTCCAAGTTACTGGGTGGCAGGTTTGACGACCACGCTCTCGCCTACGGCGACGAATAATTTTGTTTACAACTACACGCGGAACTTCTGGCAGTGGGGCAGCGTGAATGCTCCGCCGCAGCTTCCCGGGTTGGGCGGAGCCCTCGAAATAGGTGGTGAATCTACCAACGCGTTGATCCCCTACAACGTGAACACACAAAGCGTGCGGCAGCGTTTCTGGGACGGCAAGGACAATCTGTACAAAGACGATCTGACCATGATCAAGGGCAACCATATCTTGCAATTCGGCGGCTCTTATCAGCGGAATTTCGATTACCACTCCCGTACCGATAACGGGAACGGTATTAACAATGCCTTCGTGTACCAGATCACCAGTTCCGGTCTCGCTTTCGGGAACACTACGAACTCACCGTATTTCCCCACCACGCTCGCCGCGAACCAGGCAAGCAATTATCAAACCCTCTACTCGGAAGTATTGGGGCTGGTGAGTCAGCCTCAAGTGTCCTACACCCGCGCTGGTACGAACCTTGCGCTGCAGCCTGTCGGAAGTTCGGCCTACGATCAGAGCATCATCCCCTCTTACAACTTCTATTTCACCGACACCTGGCACATGCGAAAGAATTTGACCGTGACCTATGGCCTGGGCTACGCCATCGAAATGCCTCCTTATGAGCTCAACGGCAAGCAGGTGATGCTGGTCGATCAATCGGGGAACCCAGTCACGACGGTAGATTACCTGGCCCAGCGCAAAGCGGCGGCACTCAACGGGCAGGCTTACGACCCCACTTTGGGTTTTGAGACCGTAAGGAATGTGGGCGCGGGTCGCAAATATCCGTACAATCCCGTCTACGATGAGTTCAGCCCGCGTGTCGCGGTCGCCTGGAATCCGAAGTACAGCAGCGGCATTTTAGGCAGTATGTTTGGCGATGGCCAAACCGTGATTCGCGCAGGGTATGGACGGATTTTCGGCCGGCTGAATGGCGTAGATCTGGTTCTGGTCCCGCTTCTGGGAGTCGGGTTGCTCCAACCCGTCACTTGCCCCGGCGCGGTAGCGCCGCAATTCGCGGTGAACGGCAACCAATGTCTCGGCACCGGCGTGGCGACGCCAGCCACCGCCTTCCGCATTGGAACAGATGGCAACGTCGCGCCGCTTCCCGCGGTATCCCAAACCTTGGCTCAACCCTATTTCCCGGGCATCAACGGGGCGGCATCGGCCGGCGACGTGAACACGCTCGATCCGAATTACCGGCCGGAGCGCACGGATAATTTCACCTTCTCTATCCAACGTGCGCTCGGCACGAAGATGACGCTCGAGGCAGGCTACATCGGACGTATCATCAACAACGAACAGGCGGAGGTCAACCTCGACGCCGTGCCGTACATGACCACTTTGGGTGGTCAAACTTTCGCGCAAGCTTACGCGAATACTTATCTGGCTCTCTATGGCCCCGCATATAGTCTTAGCAACGCCTCGACAGCGGCGGCTGGCAGCGTCCCGACCCAGCCATTTTTCGAAGCAGCTCTCGGGGGCACAAGCTCTGCGTATTGCAAGGGCTACGCCAGCTGCACGGCGGCCGTTGCCTCAAAGAACGTTTCCCTGTTCAGGACCACCGCCGTGTCCCAAATCTGGTCCGCAATGAACGCATCGCCTTCCTGGACACTCGGCCGCACCATGATCGATGCGAATCCCACCCAAATGACCTCCATCGGTATGGAGACCGCATTGGGATACGGAAACTATAACGCGCTGTTTGTCACCTACAGAGCGCGCGATTTTCACGGTTTGACCACCACTTCGAATTTCACCTGGGGACGGGCGCTCGGAACCGGAGCAACCACCCAGGCCAGCAGCGCGCTTACCGTCGTCGATCCGTGGAACATGAGTGCCAGTTATGGTCCGAACCCGTACGACGTTAAATTCATTTACAACCTCGCCATGACCTATCAACCGCCGTTCTATAAGACGCAGCACGGGATCGTCGGGCACATCCTGGGCGGATGGACCATTTCACCGCTATTCACCGCACAGAGCGGGTCCATTCTCGGTGTGGGCTACACGGAAGGAAGCGGCGGTACGTCCGAGGGCTTCGGTGAGGCCACTCCCCCAGCCTCCATCAGCGTCGAAACCTACCAGGGGGTCGAGACTGCCATGTACGCTTCACCCTACACCGGCGGTACCAGTGCGCATTACAACAACGCGGGTGTCACCGTCAATGGCGTCGGCTACGGCACAACCAGTCCGAGCTATGTAAACATGTACAGCAACCCGCAGGCCATCTATTCCGAATTCCGGCCCTGTATTCTAGGTTATGACACCAGTTGCGGCGGTTATGGCAACGTTCGTGGCGAGCCGACCTGGAACCTGGATGCCACGGTATTGAAGGACATCGGGATCTGGAAGGAAGGCCGAGTCGGCGCAACGCTCAGCTTCCAGTTCACGAACCTTCTGAACCACATGGCGCCCGGTTCGCCATCGCTGGTGCTTTCCAGTCCGCAGTTCTTTGGCAGAATCACCGGGCAATCCAATATTCCGCGGCAGATGGAATTTGGGATGCGCATTTTCTTCTAGGAAACGAACCATGGCAGGGGCCGGCAACCCGGTCCCCGCCAATTTTCTTTCCGCCTACGCCGCAGCCTTAATACTTCCTTGTCGAATCGCCTTTTGGAATAACTCGAAATCCGCCTGGGTCAAAGCGGCGTAGTCGAGGCCGTAGTTCACCAGCGCCTTCAGCACCTTGTCGCAGCTTCCGATATAGCCCTTGATGGTCAGCGCGTCTCCGGAGCGCGCATGGCCCCGCGCCAGCAGCTCGCCCGCCACAACCCCCAAACTGCTCAAACCTTCGCCGCGCAGTTGGTTCAGGTCCACCTTGCCCTTGTGATCGTTCAACTGCCGCACCAGATAATCGTGCTCGCCGATTCGCGTCCATCCGAGCAGCAGATCCGACAGCGGCTGCACCTTGCGCTGGCCGTCCGCTACACGTTGCCCCTGATGCGCATAGTGCGTGTGCTTCAAGTAAGGCGCGTATGCCGAGCGCACTTCCTGCTTGATCTGAAGAAACAATGGGTCATTCGCGCCGTTGCCCTCCATCAAGACGACGTAATCGCGAAGCCCGACGCTTCCAGTGCCCACGACTTTGAAGCCGACGTCGACGGGATGAAAGAAGTCGAACAAGTGGAGACGCTCCGGCGGAAGCGAATCGCGATACAACGGTAGGGCATCGAGCACTTCCTGCTTCTGTTTGCCTTGCAATCTCCACAAGGCGTGCTCGACTTTCTTGAGATGCAATTGCCCGCGGGGGCCATTGTCCGTGTACTTTCGCAACAAATCGGAGGGACACGCGCGGGCGGCCTGCTGCAAAGCGCCAGAGACGGGCTGGACCTTTTTCACGCGATGAATCTGATGGCGGGCCGCGACCAGGATCGGCTGCTCGGCCAGCATTTCAAGCGATTGGCAATAGCAGGCGGCGAAAGCTTCGACAGCGGCGGCACAGGCGGCCCGCCGATGACCGGATTCGAAACCGGCGAGCACGATGCTGGCGGCCATGCGCTTGACGTCCCACTCCCAAGGGCCGGGGATGGTCTCGTCGAAATCGTTAATGTCGAAAAGCAGGCGGCCGTCAGGCCCTTCGAACGACCCGAGATTTTGAACGTGAGCGTCGCCGCATAACTGGACTATCAGGTCGGTCCGCGGCTCGCAGGCGAGGTCCGCGGCCATGATGGAAACGGCGCCGCGAAAAAACGCAAATGGCGAAACCGACATGCGCGCGTACTTCAGTGGAAGCAACGCCGGAACGCGGCCCTCTCGAGCGCTCAGAAGGACATCAATAGGTTTGAAGTTGCGTTTTTGAGGTTGTAACTGGCCCAGTTTGCCGCGGCTCAGCTGCTTGCGCCGAGTACGGCCTTCCTGCAGCCTCTGTTCGCGATCCATCGTTTAATCCAGCAGGGTCAACGGCGATTCACTCTCGCGCCGCACCTGGCTCAACAGGCAATCCTCAGGGCGCTTTTCGGGACGCCAGCGCAGCAGCTTGGTGCCATGCCGGAAACGATTCCCGGAGAAGTGATCGTACTGCACTTCGGCGACGAGTTTTGGCGCAAGCGGTTCCCATTCCGCACTGCGTTCCGTGCTCCAGCGGCTGGGTCCGCCCGGTTTAGAGCCGGTGAACCCGGGAGGCTCGATCAGCGATTCCAACTGCTTGGTCAAGGCGGCTTTCTGCGCGACGGCCAATCCCGAAGTGAAGCCTACATGGTTCAGCAATCCGGCATCGTCATACAAGCCGAGCAGTAACGATCCGACCAGTTTGTTCTTCGCTCCGTAACGAAAGCCGCCCACCACGCAATCCGCGGTTCTCAGGTTCTTGATCTTCACCATGGAATCGCGTTCTCCCGACGCGTAGGGCCGGTCCACGCGCTTGGCAATGATTCCATCCAGCGGTCCGGCCATTCGTTTGAACCACGATTTTGCAACATCGAAGTCGCGCGTGCGCGGCGAAAGGCGAATACGCTCTTGCCCCTCGAAAAACTTTTTCGCAAACTGTTCGAGTTGGCTCCGCCGCTCGTCGAGGACCTGCCCGGTCAGGTCGTCGCCGCGATCGTTCACCAGCAAATCAAAGACGACGAAGGTGGCGGGTGTTTCGTTAGCGAGCTTCTTGATTCGACTCTCGGCGGGATGAATGCGCTGAAGCAGGGCATCGAAGTTCAGCGTTCGCTCCTCGGTTACGATCACCTCGCCATCGAGAACAAATTTCTTTGCAGCGAGCGAATGCAGGGCAGCTTCGATCTCCGGGAAATAACGCGCCAGCGGCTGCCCCGATTTGGACATGATGTCCAGATGCTCGCCGTCGCGAAACGCGAGGCAGCGGAAGCCATCCCATTTCGGCTCGTATTCCCACTCAGCGCCGGTTGGGATCTCGCGCGCGGTGTCAGCCTCCATGGGGGCGTAATCGACGGGCAAAGGAAGACTCATGCCAGCGACTCCAGGGGGCAGCGCGATCGCTGACGCAATACGGGCTTGAACAAATCGCCGACGCGCTCCACACGATCCGGGATATGGTCCATGGTCAGTTCGGAAGGGGGAATGCCCGATTCTATTTCCTCCCAGGTTACGGGCGCGGATACTGTCGCTTCGGGGCGCGGGCGAACGGAATAAACCGATGCCAGCGTTCTTCCCCAGGCGTTTTGATTGTAGTCGACCAGAACGCGTCCAGCGGGCCGCAGCGCGACGCGGTATTCGGATGTAACGACATCCGGAAACTGTTTCGCGAGTGCGAACGCGACAGCTTTGGCGACTCGCCAGACTTCCTTCTGCAACGGCTTCCGTTGAATAGGCACATAGATGTGAATGCCCCGCGATCCGGTGGTTTTCGCATAGCTTTCCACGCGCCTTTCATCCAGATACGCTTTCACCAGAAGAGCGACGCGCCGTACCTGCGCAAATTCGGCGGGAGGAACGGGATCCAGATCGAAGTGAAGAAAATCCGGGCGATCGACATCGTCGCAGCGCGCATACCACGGATTCAGGTCTATACAGCCGAGGTTCACGATCCAGAGGAGAGACGCAAGATCCTGCGCAATGGGAAAGTCGATGACGCTTCCGGATTTATGGGCAATGGAGCAGGTTTCGAGCCAGGCTGGGCGATAGAGCGGAGTTCTCTTCATGAAGAAGAATTTCCCGTCGATGCCGTTCGGATAGCGTTTCATGACCATGGCGCGATCTTTGAGATGCGGCAGCAATACGGGGGAAATGGCCGCGTAATAGAGGAGAAGATCGCGCTTAGTCTTGCCAAGGCCGGGCCAGAAGATTTTTTGGAGGTTAGTGAGCGAGACCTTCTTGGCGCCGCATTTCACATCGCAGGAATCGACGTTGGTGGGAATTTCGACGGGCAATACACCGATTCTACCGAGCCGCGAAGCCCCTATAGCTTCCGATAATGCGCTTCGTCGGAGCTGTTAATCGGTTTTTGGCAGCGATTGCAGACGATCGTAAGCCCCAGAGCTTCCAGCGTTTTGGCCAGCTTCCAACGCGGTATATGGCCGCCGATCCAGCAAAGCATTCTCTTTGAAAAGCCGATCTTCTTCATGCTGCAATTAGCTCATCGGCAAAGCGAGGAAGAGTCTGATTGAATGCTTCGTCTCCCGCGGGCTGCCGTTAGACTAAGTCGAATTCTAATCGCGTGACTGAAGCGGGATCGAAAGTATATGTGACCGTCGCACCCGTTGTCACATTGTTTTTTTGAGCCGGCTTCACAGCCTCGGGGCGATCGAACGTGTTGCGCGCATGAATATCGGCCGACGTAAGGACAGTCGCTTGCACGCCGGCGATTCGCATGCCCTTGACGCTAATTTCCGTTACTTGAGGATTCCGAGGGTCTGCATTGACGATGGTTAGAACTCCCGCGTTCGCCTTGAGCGAACACGATCCCGAAAGCGTCGGCAAATCGCCAGCCGATGGAACAGCAGTATAAAAGCCCGAGCCGGAAATCACAGTTCGCACCGAAGTGCCGCCCTGGTGGGGCGCATACATTTCGAAAACGTGAAAAATGGGTGTGACCGTAAACCGGTCGTGAAGCCCTAAAAACGAGGTGTGAATGTTGTTGATGAGCTGAGCCGCGTTGGCCATTGCCACTTTGTCTGCGTGGCGGTTAAGGATATCGAGCGTAATGCCGGAAACCAGAGCATCGCGGAGGGTGGGGAAATATGCATATAGATAGGCGGGATCGATGCTGGGATCGGTATGGTGCCAGGCGCCCCATTCGTCCACCACGAGCTTTACGCGCCGATCCGTATCCACCTCGCCCATAATTTGCCATTGCTTCTCGATCAGCTCTTCCATATGGTTGGCTTTCGCGAGTAACTGGTACCACTCCTCGACCGTGAATTCATTCGCGACGCCACGCCCGGTGGTGCCGCAATAATAATGCAGCGCGCATCCAAAGACATTCCGCAACGATGCTTTGCCTTTTTCCGTGAGCTTTTGAAAGAAGCTACGCGTCCAGGCATAATCTGCGCCGTTGGGGCCGGAAGCTATGAATGCTAAATCGATGCCGAAGCGCGGGACCCACTCCGCAAAGCGACGGAACTCGACGGCATATTCGTCACCCGTGAAATCTCCGCCGCAACCCCAGCTTTCGTTTCCGACTCCCCAAAACCGAATTCGAAAAGGATCCGGATCGCCGCCCTGGGCGCGTAGATCGGCGGGAGAAGTGGCGTGCGCGGGAGAATTGCAGTATTCGATCCATTCGTAGAAATCGCGGGGCGTGAGGCTTCGCAGATTTGCCGCGAGATAGGGCTCAGCGCCGGCCAGCTTGCAGAAGCGAGCGAATTCGTTGGTCCCGAAGGCATTCGGCTCGTACTTTTGGGGGCCGTCGGGCGCCTTTGCAAGATACGAGGTGTTGGCCCAAAAATTGGTGTGCCGCGGCCGTCGATCGCGCGGACCAACACCATCGCGCCAGTTATAGCTATCCGCGAAGCATCCGCCGGGCCAACGGATAACCGGGGGTTTCAGCCGTCTTAAATTGTCGACCAGCGCTTTGCGTATGCCTCCGATATTCGGAATCTTCGAATCCTGCCCTACCCAGATGCCATCGTAAATGCAACCGCCGAGATGTTCCGTAAAATGCCCATAGATATTCGGAGAGATCGTTCCAATCTTTTCGTCGGGCAGAATCTCGATTCGAGCTGTCGCCGCAAACGAAGTTCGAGGCGCGAGCAGAGCAAGGCCAGAGAGCAAAAAATGGCGTCGATCCATTCCGACATCCTATCGCTACGCGTAATCTGGCAGCATTGAGGGGATATGGCTCTGCTGGTTTACTACCTGAAGAAACATTGGCCTCTGGTTGCGCTGGCGCTCGTGCTGGCAGCGGTGAACCAGGGGTTTTCGCTGCTCGATCCTTTGATCTTCCGCTACATCATCGACAACTACGCGACTAAGTTCCATCAATACACCACGGACCAGTTCATTCGCGGCGTGAGTCTTCTGTTGGGCGCGGCCGTAGGGGTTGCGTTCATCTCCCGCGTGGCCAAAAACTTTCAGGATTACTATGTCAACGTCGTCACGCAAAGAACCGGCGCCCAGCTGTATGCGGACGGAGTAGAGCGGTCGCTCTCGTTGCCCTACGCGGTTTTTGAAGATCAGCGCAGCGGCGAGACGCTTGGGAAGCTGCAGAAGGTGCGGTCGGATGTAGAGCGCTTCATCACGGCTTTCGTCAACATCCTGTTCACCGCGACGGTGGGGATCGTCTTTGTGACCGTGTACGCCCTCAGCGTCGACTGGATTATTGCGCCGGTGTTCTTGTTGACGGTGCCTCTGTTGGGAGGTATCAGCTCGGTGCTGAGCCGGAGGATCAAGGCAATTCAGAAAACGATCTTTGCCGAAACCGCGGCGCTTGCGGGCGCGACCACCGAATCGCTGCGCAATATCGAACTGGTAAAGACGTTAGGGCTGGGCCGTCAGGAAATTGGCCGGCTGAATACGACGACGGAGAAAATTCTGAAACTCGAGCTGAAAAAAGTCCGCTATTTGCGCAGCCTCAGCTTCGTGCAGGGGACGGCGGTGAATCTATTGCGGACCAGCATCTTGTTTCTGATGCTGTACCTGATATTTACGCAACGCATCACAGTGGGAGAGTTTTTCTCGCTGTTTATCTATTCATTTTTCATTTTCGGCCCGCTGCAGGAGCTCGGAAATATCATTAATATTTACCGGGAGACGGAAGCCTCTCTGAACAACCTGGAAGAAATTCTGCGGATTCCGCCAGAAGGGAAGCCGGCGAACCCGGTATCGTTGGGGAGTTTGGAATCGCTCGATTTCGATGAAGTGACCTTCCAACATCGAACCGCAAACCGGCCCGCGGTTTCGAATGTGACGTTTCGTCTTTCGCGGGGTGAGACGGTAGCTTTCGTGGGGCCATCGGGAGCAGGCAAGACCACGTTGGTGAAGCTATTGGTGGGACTGTATCCACCGCAAAGCGGCGTGGTTCGCTACAACGGGTTCGATGCGGGCGATATCGATCCGGAGGACCTGCGCGCGCAAATTGGCTTTGTCACGCAAGACACCCAACTGTTCTCCGGCAGCATTCGCGAGAACCTTCTCTTTGTGCGGCCGGACGCGACGGATGTGGAGTGCCTGGAGGTATTGCGGCGTGCCGCGGCCGACTCATTGCTCGCCCGGGCCGATAAAGGCCTCGATACTTTGATCGGCGAAGGCGGCGTGAAAGTGTCCGGCGGCGAGAAACAACGGCTCTCGATTGCTCGAGCGCTGCTGAGAAGGCCGCGGCTGCTGGTGTTCGATGAGGCTACCTCTTCGCTCGATTCCATTACGGAAGAAGAAATCACCCGCACGATTCGCGATGTCGGCGAGCGATCGGACGTGATGACGATCCTCATCGCGCACCGGCTTTCCACGGTGATGCATGCGGAACGAATTTACGTACTCGAGCGCGGTCGCATCGTCGAGCAAGGGACGCATTCTCAACTTGTGGCGGATATGGGCCTATATTACGCGCTGTGGAGACAGCAGATAGGCGAGGGGATGCTGGAACCCTCCCCCGCGGCGGTTGGCTAGCAGCCGCAATATCGAAGCGCACCTGCTCTCGATTCGCGAAGCTCCGCGCGTGGTGGTTGGCGGAAATCAAGGGAGCGAACGCGAAGCACGGCGCCGTTTTCTACGCCCAGCGGCGATAGTACCGTGAGGTCCAGCGGCCCAAACTGCGCCGTCAGGGGCAACGCTTACCGAATTGAAAGCCGCTGTCGAGAACAAGTCCCAGGTTTGGCCTCGGGTTCGCGAGATATCGGAACCGGAAGTGCCTACTGCGATTAACGTGTCTCTATGCCCGGGGAGGAAGACGACTGCCGAGCGATAGCCATTCGCAGCGCTCTGCGGAGGCGAGGCCCAGGTATTGCCTCCATCTTGGGTCATGGCGGTAGTCCGCAGGCGTTCTTCAGGTTTCCGGTAGTCGCCGCCGACGGCCTCTCCATGCAAGGCGTCGAAGAATGCGAGAGAGAAAATTCCCGCCGACTTGGAATCGTTGCGAATGGCGGTTTTCGAAACAGTCCAGGAACGGCCGCGATCGGTGCTGTGAAACACTCGGGCCGCGGCGGGCCCGCCGGTGCCGAACCAAACGTTGTTCGATCCGTTCACGGTTAAAGAGGTTCCACTTGCCGCGAATGCGCCTTCGTCGGGGAGGGCCGGCGGAGTCTGCCGGGGCTGCCAGGATGAACCGCCGTCATCGGTCGTGAAGACAGTGAAGCGCCCGTCGACCGGGTCTCCGAGGATGATACCGTGCTGTTTATCCCAGAACGCCAGAGCATCGAAAAATCCTTTGGAGTCGGGATCGGTAAAGAGCAGATTCCAGTGCCGGCCTCCATCGCTGGTTCGATACAGCCGGGATTTATCGCCTGCGCCGCTGCTCAACAGGTAAGCGGTATGGGCGTCAAACGCTTCCACGTCGCGAAAATCGAGAGATTCGGCTCCAGGGACGACCGCCGCTCGCCAATGCGCACCGCCGTCGATGGTGACCAGATATGTGCCGTTGGTTCCGCTGGCCCAAGCGACGCGGGCGGAAACCGCATGCAATCCACGCAGGCCGGCGGTTGTGTTGCTTATCTGGGGAACCCAGGTTAAGTTGAATGCCAGCGCGATTAGGGCAGCGGATCCGGTCACATTTGATGGGGAGATTCTTTGTTCCAGTCAATCTCTTCCATTGCCCGCAGGAATTCTTCGAAGCCGATTCCGGCGTCGGCGCACACCTGTTGCAGGGTTTTGCGTTCGTTACCGTCCGTTGCAATTCCGAGTCTGCTCAGCGCGAGCGCGGAACTCGGGACGGCCGACAGCAAACTAACTAAAGTCGTATCTGCATCGAGTTTCATGAGAAACGACGAGCGCTGTGAGTACTTTCGGCGCGCCATTCGCGCCACTCTTCAATTTTAACTTTGAGCTGCTCGTGAATCCACGCGAAACTTTGCGCGTGCATTAAACGGTCATGAGCGCGTCGTTCAAGTATGCTCGTTCGAATCTCAAGCAGTAATCCTCTGGCGAAAAATGGCGGCACATATCCACGGACGATGACCGCGTCCGAGACGGGTCTCCCGCCCAAAGCGAATGAACTCGAAGCGGAGCTGCGATCCAGGGTTCGGGGGGAAGTGCGGTTTGATAACGGCAGCCGCGCGCTGTATGCCACGGATGCCTCGAATTATCGGCAAGTTCCGATTGGGGTAGTAATTCCCCGAGACAAAGAAGACGTGGTGAACACGGTGGCAGCGTGCCGCTGCTTTCAAGTGCCGATCCTAAACCGCGGTGGGGGCACAAGTCTTGCGGGGCAGTGCTGCAATGTTGCGGTTGTCATCGACATGTCCAAGTACATGCGCGGCGTGCTGGAGGTCGATCCGGATCGGAAGCTGGGGCGAGTGGAGCCGGGATGCGTTCTGGACGATTTTCGACACGAGACGGAAAAGTACGGCCTGATATTCGGGCCGGATCCCGCGACGCACAATCACTGCACGCTCGGGGGCATGGTCGGCAACAATTCCTGCGGGATGCATGCGCAGATGGCAGGTAAAACGACGGACAACGTCGAGAAGCTGGAAGTGCTGACTTACGATGGCACGCGCATGTGGGTGGGGAAAACGAGCGATGAGGAACTGGAACGATATATCGGCGAAGGCGGCCGCAAGGGGGCAATTTACGGGAAGTTGAAGTCGTTGCGCGACCGGTACGCGGACCGGATTCGGGCAAAATTTCCGAAAATTCCACGACTGGTATCGGGATATCCCCTGAACGAACTACTTCCCGAGAACGGTTTCCATGTCGCACGCGCGCTGGTGGGCACAGAAAGCACGTGCGTCACGGTTCTCGAGATTGTGGGGAATCTGGTACCGAACCCGCCTGTTCGGAATCTGCTTGTGCTCGGGTATCCGGACGTGTATCAGGCGGGAGATCACATCGGCGAGATATTGCAGTACAATCCCATCGCGTGCGAGGGATTAAACGACCGGCTGATTGAGGACTACAAGAAAAAGGGGCTTCATCTGAAAGAGATCGACCTTTTCCCTGAAGGGAAGGGCTGGTTGATCCTGGAGTTCGGAGGACAGAGTAAACAGGAGGTTAACGATCGGGCCCAGGCGGTAATGGAACATCTGAAAAAGCAGAAGAGCGCTCCCACGATGAAGCTTTACGACGATAAACCGCACGAGCATCAAATTTGGGAAGTTCGCGAGTCGGCTTTGGGCGGGTCGTCTTTTGTGCCTGGAAAAAACCCCACATGGCCTGGATGGGAAGATTCGGCGGTGCCGCCGGACAAAGTGGGGCAATATCTGCGAGACCTGGATGGGCTGTTCGGCAGATACGGGTGGAGGCCGTCGATCTTCGGACACTTCGGGCAAGGTTGTATTCACATCCGTGTGCCATTTGAGCTGACGTCGCAGGCAGGCCTGGATCGTTTCGCATCGTTTATGGAAGAGGCGACTACGCTGGTGGTGAAATACGGCGGCTCGTTTTCAGGAGAGCACGGAGACGGGCAAGCGCGAGCTCAATTCCTGGGTAAGCTGTTCGGAAACGACTTAGTGGAGGCGTTTCGCGAGTTCAAGGCGATTTGGGATCCTGACGGGAAAATGAACCCGGGCAAAGCAGTCGACGCGTACTCGATTACTGAGAACCTGCGGCTGGGGACTAATTACGATCCGCCACAACCGAAAACGCATTTCCATTACGAAGCGGACCAATTCAGTTTTTCAAACGCGACATTGCGTTGTGTCGGGGTGGGTAAGTGCCGGCGCGAAGAGAGCGGCACTATGTGCCCGAGTTATATGGCCACGCACGAGGAGATGCATTCGACGCGGGGAAGGGCACGCTTACTATTCGAGATGTTACAGGGGGATCCGCTGGCGGGCGGCTGGCGCGACGAGCACGTAAAAGAGGCTCTCGATCTTTGCCTGTCTTGTAAGGGTTGTAAGGGCGAGTGCCCGGTCAACGTGGACATAGCCACTTACAAATCCGAGTTTCTCTCGCATTACTATGACGGACGCTTACGCCCGCGAACTGCGTATGCGTCGGGCCTGATTTATTGGTGGGCACGAATGGCTTCAACCGTACCTGAAACAGCTAACTTCTTTACACAAACACCGGGACTTAGTAAGTTGGCGAAACTGGCGGCAGGTTACTCGCAACAGCGGCATATTCCTCCGTTCGCGCCTCAGACTTTCAAGCAATGGTTTGCACGGCGCGAGCGCCGGAACGAAGACAAGCCGGAGGTCATCTTGTGGGCGGATACATTCAATAATTACTTCACGCCGAATGTAGCTAAAGCCGCTGTTGAAGTGCTCGAACAGGCGGGATATCGGGTTCGAGTTCCACGGCAGAGCCTGTGCTGCGGACGGCCGCTGTATGACTACGGGATGCTGAATCTTGCTGAAAAGCTGCTTCACCAGATCCTCTCGACATTGAAACCCGCGATTCAACGGAGTCTTCCAGTGGTTGGCCTGGAGCCGAGCTGCGTTACAGTATTCCGCGATGAGCTTACTAACTTGATACACGGAAATGAAGGTGCCAAGCGGTTACAGCAGCAGACATATACCCTAAGTGAGTTTCTTGAGCGGAGAGCGAATTACCGACCACCCCAGCTGAAGCGCTGCGCGGTGATACATGGGCATTGTCATCACAAGAGCACGCTGAAGTTCGACGATGAGGAAACCGTATTGAAGAAGATGGGTTTGGATTACGAGATTCTCGATTCGGGCTGCTGCGGCATGGCGGGCGCATTCGGGTATGAAGCCGAGCACTACGATGTAGGGATCAAGTGCGGCGAGCGAGTTCTGCTTCCGGCCATTCGTAATGCGCCGCGAGATGCGTTGATTGTCGCCGACGGATTCAGCTGTCGCGAACAGATTTTACAGCAGACACAACGTCGTGGAATGCATTTAGCGCAAGTGCTGCAGATGGGGCTGCATGAAGGGCCGGACAGCCCATGGCGCGAGCTGCCTGAAGACCGCTATGCCCGGATCGAGAAAACGCCGGTAGTACCGGGGACAATCATACTTGGCGCAACCGCGCTGGCGGCAGCCGGTATGTGGCGGGCACTGCGCGGGGAGATGTAGTTGCGTTCGAAGATACATGGCCGCTAGAATCGAGCCGCTTACCGGCGAAGAGACGGATCACCCGTTCGCGCCACTGGCAAACGGAGTTTTTCGCGCGCTCTGGATTGCATCGATAGCTTCCAATATCGGCACGTGGATGCAAAACGTGGGCGCGGGTTGGCTGATGACTGTGATCAGTCCATCTCCGCTGTATGTTTCGTTAGTGCAGACGGCGACGAGCTTGCCTGTATTCTTAATCGGTATTCCGGCGGGCGCGGCAGCGGACCTCTTCGACAGGCGCAAGCTGCTGATATTCACGCAAGCCTTCATGGCGTTTGCGGCCGGCGTGTTGGGCTGGCTCACGTTAATTGGGAAAGCGTCTCCCATTGGGCTGTTGCTTGCCACGTTCGCGCTGGGAATCGGATCGACTCTGAACAATCCAGCGTGGCAGGCAATTGTTCCTGAGATTGTGCCGCGCAAAGATTTGCCGCAGGCGATTTCCTTAAACTCGGTTGGATTCAACCTGGCGCGAGCGGTGGGACCGGCGATCGGCGGCTTCATCGTGGCAGCGTTCAACCCGGGCGCGGTGTTCATGTTGAACGCGCTTTCTTTTGCCGGCGTAATTATTGTGCTGTACTTCTGGAGACGTCCTCGCCAGGAGCAAAGCTCGACGGTTAACGAGAGCATTGTGTCGGCAACCTGGGCGGGCTTGCGTTACGTGCGATATTCGCCCGGGATCCGCTCTGTACTGGTGCGGTCGGGAGCATTTATTATCGGCGGGAGCGCGATCTGGGCGATTCTTCCGATCGTTACAAAAACCGAGCTGAAGGGGACCGCGACAGGATACGGGGTGCTGCTGGGGTGCCTGGGCGTCGGCTCGATGATCGCGGCGCTGCTGCTGGCGAAGTTTCGACTGCGCTTCACGCCCGATCAGCTGATCGTTTCGGCGGGCGCGGTGTGGGGCCTCGCGACTGCGCTGCTGGGATGGCTGGATAATTTCACGCTTGCCGCCGTCACCATGCTGGGTGCGGGAATAGCGTGGGTGGCGGAGATGTCCAGTTTCAACGTTGCGGCGCAAACTGTACTGCCTGGGTGGGTGAGGGCTCGCGCGTTGGCCGCGTATCTGCTGGTGTTCCAAGGAGGGATGGCGCTGGCCAGCATGCTTTGGGGCGCTGTAGCGGAACACTATGGCATTCGAACAAGCCTCTACGCCGCAGGCGCGACATCGCTGTTGAGTCTGCTTCTGGTAAAACGCTTTCCTATACGGCTTGGGGAGGAACGGGAAACCACGCGGTCGGGTCACTGGCCCGAACCAGTGTTCAAGACGCCGCCGGATCCGGAACGGGGACCGGTGCTGGTGATGGTGGAATACGATATCGATCCGGAAGATCGAGCGGCGTTCGCGGCGGCGATGCGGCAACTGGGAAGAATCCGGCTGCGGGACGGGGCGATCCGGTGGGGCATTTTCCAAGATGCGGCGGCGCCGAACCGGCACGTGGAAAGTTTTCTGGTTGAGAATTGGGCCGAGCATCTGCGGCAGCATGAACGGATTACCGTGGCAGATCGCGAGGTGGAGGAAACGGCGAAACGCTTCCATCGCGGGGCGCGACCACCCGTGGTTACCCACTGGCTGGCTTCGGAGTAAAGAAGACCGGTTTTCGGAGGATCGGAAGCTAACGTCGGTTATGCCCGCAGTAATGTTACCGTCCGGTGGCGATCCGCTGTTTTCCAGAACGAGAAGTCGCACTCGGGGGCGGCAGCGGATTCAGTAATGCGGACCGCTTCGCGACACAGCAGCGCCTCGGCGTTCCGGGTGGGGTGAATCATAAAATTCGGAGCACAACACTGCGGGCCCGCACGCGCAGTAAACTACAGACAACGGGTCACTTGGCAACTCAACCTAAAACAGGGCTGTGGCAGACGGGGCGGCTTTCCGATAGCCGGCGCATTGCGCAACTGGCGGAGCAGACGGCTCTGTTCAACGCGCAGCGTTGGTTCACTCGCGAGCGCGCGTGGATCAATGAGCAGCAACTGCAGCTTTGCCGCATACCCGCAGCCACGTTTTTTGAGCAGCCGCGGGCGGAATGGTTTCGCACGCAACTTGAATTGCTCGGCTGGAACGCAAGGCTGGATCGCGCAGGCAACGTGCTGGCCGACTTTGGGCGTGATGAGGGTCGGCGTTCGCTGCTCGTATCGGCGCATTTGGACACGGTGTTTGCCCCGGCGCGACCTGAGGAAGTTTACTATGCGCCCGATGGACGGCTATTCGGGCCTGGGGTGTCGGACAACGGGTCGGGGTTAGCTGCGCTGCTGGCGCTGGCGCGGGTGCTGGCGGAGACACCCGAGCTGCAGGATTTGGCGTCATCGCTGCTGCTGGTGGCAAACGTGGGCGAAGAGGGCGAAGGCAATTTGAGCGGTATGCGGTATCTGTGCGGCCAGGCCGAGCAGGTTTCAAGAATCGATGCGTTTGTGATTCTCGACGGGCCTTCCACCGATCACGTGACCGCGCAAGCTCTGGCAAGCCGGCGCTTTGAAATCAGCTTCAACGGCGCGGGCGGACATAGCTGGAACGATTACGGGACACCGAATCCGGTCCACGCATTAGCGGAAACTATCAGCTTTTTTGTGCAAAGCGCGGAAGCGCGGATGACACCGGAGCGTAAGGCGCGTTGCTCTTACAATTTCGGAATTATCGAGGGCGGCACGAGCATTAACTCGATTCCGGCGGGCGCGCGAGCAAAGCTCGACCTGCGAGCGGAGGATCCGGCGATTCTCGACGATCTGTGTTCGCTTGTGACGTGTGCGGTGGAGCGAAGTCTCGAGCGGGAAAACCGATCGATGCGAAGCAGCCGTCTGGCGGCGAAAATAAGGGATCTTGGCTCGCGTCCGGGCGGCAAGCTTTCCGAGCTATCGGCTTTGCTGCGGACGATTCAGTCGGTGGACGCATACCTGAACATTCGATCGCGGATCGAGTGCGCCTCAACGGACGCGAACGTTCCACTTTCGATGGGACTTCCTGCAATCGCCATTGGGGCGGGCGGGCAAGGCGGCGGCGCTCACACGAAGCAGGAGTGGTATCAGCCAGAGGGCCGCGAGACCGGACTGCGGCGCATTCTGTTGACGCTGGCAGCGCTTGCGGGGCAAAGCTCCGGGGATCGCACCGCCGGCCCCACCCCGGTGTGAATACCACAGCCAGCCAAATCCGTCCGAAGAAATCGCCCCCGGCCTGGCAAGCGGATGTAACACTGGCGGTGGTCGCGCTGATCTGGGGCACCACGTTCGTCGTTGTCAAACGCGCGCTCGCCGAAATCTCGACGATGTATTTCCTGGCGATCCGGTTTTGGCTGGCCAGCTTATGCATGTTCCCGATGTTCTTTGTCCCCTTCCGAAAAGCGGGCTGGCGCAGCGTTCGGCGCGGGCTGCGGGGCGGGGCGGTGGCAGGCGTGTTCTTGTGGCTGGGCTACGTATTTCAGACCTTTGGCCTGAAGTACACGACCGCGGGTAAATCGGGTTTCCTCACTGGATTTTACATTGTGCTTGTGCCGGTGATCGGCGCATGCGTTTATCGAAGGTGGCCGAAAGTGCCGGAGCTCGCCGGCATCGGTATCGCCACAATCGGGATGATGGTGCTGACGATCCCGTCCGTGGGTCGTCGATTTCAGATAAATCGAGGGGACGTGCTGACGCTCGTTTGCGCAATCGCGTTTGCGTGTCATTTGCTGGTTCTCGGTTATTATTCGCAGCGGGAGCGGTTTGAAGCGGTGGCGCTGGGACAGATTGCGTGCGCCGCCGTTCTGTCGACGGTTTCTTTAGGTATCGAGGCGCCGCGCGCAACGTGGAGTAATGCGGTGATCTTCGCGATTGTGCTGACTGCGGTTTTCGCGACGGCAATCGCCTTCGCATTGCAGACCTGGGGACAGCAGTATACGACGGCGACGCGGACGGCGCTGATCTTCGCGCTGGAGCCTGTATTCGCTCTGGCAACAGCGGTTGTGGCGGGAGGGGAAGCTCTGACGCTTGCCGCGGTTGCAGGCGGCGCGCTGATTCTTTCGGGTATTTTGGGTGTTGAGCTGAAACCCGCACGGCGCGCGTAACATCGGAATACCATACGAGCACGAGGTTTCGGCATTTTCTCGCGGCGAGAATAAGGCCGAGTTCTCTATACTTAGTAAATACCGTTCCGAAAGGGCCCGCGCGCGATGTTCCTCCAAAAAATGAAGCAGCAGAAGCTGCTCAGCGTTACGCTGCTGCTGTTCACGCTTGTCGTAGGAATCGTTATCGGCACGGTGATGGACAAAGGTGTCAGGGCAGACCGGCAGAATTCGGCCGCCGCGCCGGACGCTACGCCGCTTAACATCCCCCAAGCAGTTCCTATTTCCAACGAGTTTACGAAGCTGACTAAGCGAGTCGAGCCATCGGTGGTCTATATCGAATCCGATTACCTGCCGAAAGTGGGGAAGCGCGCGCGTCCGAGTGAGGGCGCCGACCGGGACGATAACGGCGATACGCCCGATCCGAAGAGCCAGGATCCGTCAGACATGTTCAAGCGGTTCTTTGGAGGGGGCGCCGAACCGCGGAGCTTCCGGTCGGAAGGCTCGGGAACAGGCTTCATAGTGGACAAGAACGGCTACATCATCACCAATCACCACGTTGTGGAGAAAGCGGATCGCGTGAAGGTGAAGTTAAGCGGGGAAGATGTGGAATATAGGGCGCGAGTGATTGGCTACGACAGCGAGACGGACGTCGCGGTAATCAAGATCGATACAAAGCGGCCGCTTACGCCGGTGCAAATCGGCAACTCGGATAGCGTGCAGGTAGGAGATTGGGTGATTGCGATCGGATCGCCATTCGGCCTGCAGGCGACGGTAACGGCGGGGATTGTAAGCGCGGAACGAACGCCGCGCGATCTTCCTGGGGCGGGGGCATTCCAAAACTTCTTGCAAACCGATGCGGCTATCAATCCCGGCAACAGCGGCGGGCCTTTGCTGAATATTCGCGGCGAAGTGATCGGTGTAAACACAATGATCGCGACGCGGAGCGGCTCATACGAGGGTATCGGCTTTGCCTTGCCTTCGAATATGGCAGTGCGAGTGTATAACGACATCATCCGCGAAGGCCGGGTGGTGCGTGGGTCCATCGGTATCCAGTGGTCGAGAAGCGGGAATGCGACGGACACGCTGCAAGCGTTTGGCTTGGATCATGGAGTGATTGTTGAAACCGTGGCGGACAAAGGTCCAGCGGGTAAAGCCGGAATGAAGCCCGATGACGTCATTGTGGCCATGAACGACCGGCCAGTGAAGGACGGCGAAGAACTGGTGAACAAAGTGGCTGATCTGCCGATCGGGTCGACAGCTTTATTTACGGTGGACCGAGACGGCAAACGGCTGGATTTCAAAGTAACGGTAGAAGAGCGGGCGGTGGTGTGGAAAGATCAGCCCCAATTCGCGCAAGACCGTCCGGAGACGCCGGAAATCTCGAAGCCGGTTTCCCAAACCAAGTTCGGCATCACCATCATGAATTTGAAAGATAAAGAACGCGAAGATCTGAAGATCGAAGATAAGAGCGGGGTAAAGGTGGTGTCGGTCGATCCCGGGTCGTTCGCCGACGATATCGGATTGCAGGAAGGCGATGCCATTCTTTCCATCAATCGGCAGCCTGTCTCGACGCCAGCGGACGTAATGAAGGTGCAATCCACACTGAAGCCGGGGCAGGCCGTGGCCGTTCACATTATCCGAAGCATCGCGATGGGCGGACGGCACAGCCCGCCGGCAAAGACCTATTTGTCGGGACGACTGCCGCAGGAATAAGCGCTCGCTTCAGCTCATCAGTCTTGCCGCATCCTGTGCGAAATAAGTGAGGATGAAGTCTGCGCCGGCGCGGCGGATTCCGGTGAGGGATTCGAGTATGGTTTTATCGAGATGGAGCCATCCATTTTTCGCGGCTGCCACGATCATGCTGAATTCACCGCTGACCTGATAGGCGCCTAAAGGCACATCGAAGCGGCGCCGGGCTTCGCAGATCACATCGAGATAGGGCATGGCTGGTTTGACCATGATCAGGTCGGCACCTTCTTCGATATCCAGTGCGATCTCACGCATGGCTTCGCGGCTATTCGCAGGATCCATCTGATAGCCGCGGCGGTCCCCGAACTGAGGCGCGGATTCGGCGGCTTCCCGAAAAGGTCCGTAGAACACAGAAGCGTATTTCGCCGCATACGAGAGAATCGGCGTGTTGAGATGGCCGGCGGCGTCGAGAGCGTTTCGAATTGCGCCCACGCGGCCGTCCATCATGTCACTGGGGGCGACGATGTCGGCGCCGGCATTGGCGTGCGACACTGCCGTCTTGGCCAACCATTCCAGCGTTGCGTCGTTGTCTACATCACCATTCTTAACCACACCGCAATGGCCGTGGCTGGTGTACTCACAATTGCAGACGTCGGTAATTACGAGCAGTCCAGGAACTTCCTGCTTCAGGGCGCGAATGGCGCGTTGCGTGATACCGTCCGAGGCGTAAGCACCGGAAGCGGATTCGTCCTTTTCTTGCGGTATGCCAAAGAGAATTATGCCGCCGAGTCCGAGAGCTTTTGCCTGTTCGCATTCGCGGACCAGATTTTCGATCGACAGCTGCGCGTGGCCGGGCATCGAGCTGATTTCCTTCCGTACTCCTTCTCCGGGGCAAACAAAGAGGGGCAGTACCAGTTGCGAAGGCGAGAGGCGCGTTTCTCGCACCAGACGGCGCATGGGCTCGGAGGATCGCAGGCGGCGCAGTCGATGGACGGGGAATGCCATTGGGTGGTCACTTTCAGTGTGGCAAACAACAGTAGCTCAAAATATCGTTATGGATCAGAAAGCCGCGAAGCGGTGGGTGATTGGCGGAAGCGTGCAGGGTGTCGGGTTTCGCATGTTTGCGCAGCACAAGGCGGCCGCGCTGGGACTGAGCGGGTGGGTACGCAACTTACCGGACGGAGGGGTGGAGGTGTACGCGATCGGCGGGGCGGCGAAGCTTAGCGAATTTGCCGCTGCCCTCCACATCGGCCCGCGCATGGCCCAGGTTCGCACGGTGGAAGAACGCGACGAAGCGGTCGAGAATCTCTCCGGGTTCGCGGTACGTTGATGTGAACTATGCCCGAATCCAAAACGCTTGCTGGGAATTGGTACTACGTTTATGAGGCCAGGGTCAATGACGATGAGCGGCAAGTCAGGGATGCGGCTCGCTTGCCGCGGCTATGGCGTTGAATGCACTGGGACGAATCCACCGGGGTTGCACGTTGCTGTGCGCGGATGCGGCCTGTTGCGCGGCCGCGATGGAGGCTACCGCAGCGCCGTCTCTATGGGAGACGCGACGTTCGCGCATGGCCCTTGTCGTGTTGTACGCGAGCGAGACGGGATTGCTTCGAATCAGGTCGTTCCTGAGAGCGATCAGCGCCTGAACCGATCGTATTCGCCCGCGCGGTCCCGATCCGGGAGTGTCGGTGGGGGTGGTACGGGGATTTCGGCAGTCGTTCATCCGAATGACGGCAAGTTCTCCGTCTGTGCCAAAAGAAGGCTCCTTGGGATCGACGGCGGCAGCCGAATCGCGCGGAATGAGCGAGGCCGAGTCCACACACCCGGTGAAGGCGAGATCGTTCAGAACCTTCGACCGCTCGTTGTCGATCAGCGGGTCTGTTGCGTGGGTCAGGTGCAGCCTGCGGACGGCGTATCCAACGTCCTCCGTCGCCGCGCTTAACCACGCGTCTTCCCTCCCCTGTTTCCAGAGACGCAGGTGGTGGCGCTTGGAAAAAGTATCCAGGCTTTTTTGGTACTCAGCATCGGCAGTCATGCCATTTAACTTCAAATTGCCCATGGGCGCCATGCTGTAGCCCATACGTTGCACCATGCAGTGGTACATGCGATACACAGATCTCATCGAACTGCGTTGCGCCCCGGACCATCCTGCCGCGTGGAATGCCCGGTCGAGAGACGCGCGACTTCCTAAGAACAGAATATTGATCGAGTCGGATGGCTGATGGGGAGCGCGCTCGGTCCTCTGCTCGGGAAGATCTCGAAGCAGTTGGCGGGCATCGGCAATATCCGGCGGCGACAGAGCGGGAACGCGAGGTTGCGGAGCACTTGCATCTGGAATATCGACTTTCGCAGTGAGTTGAAGAATGATCTCGGTGCCGGCAGGAAAGTAGATCTCCGGATCCGGAGATCGGGCGATCAAACATTTCACTCCTAAGACCGGCGCGGCGAATTCGGGATCGACAAACAGCAGTGGAATCGCGTAAAACGCTACGCTCGAAGAAACGTTCGCGGTGGGGTAAATTCCGCCTATAATTCCTTGGGCATTTACGCGCTCCTTAGCTGTTTCCACCTCGGTTACGCGTGTCTCGACGGGAATGGCCGTTCCTTCGGGCAAGCGTACGGAATTGAAAGAATATTCAAGAGTGGCGGTGAGGTGCTTCAGTCCCAGGCCCAGGCGTTCGGCGCTTTCGACGATGCCGGATACAGACGCTCCTTGCGGGATGACGAGACGGCCGTCGACGAAAACGGGCGCGATCACAGTTCCTTCAATACGGTCCCCGTGATGTGAGATGCGGGATCCGGTTGCGACGGATAACCTCACCTCTAAACGCGTGCCGGGCGGTAACGTTGCCGCGGAGAGGAAGGAAGGGATCAAGAGGAGCGCTGCTATTGAGGCCGGCAGAGCGGCAAAATGTCGCGGCATCGGAAAATAAACGTTTGGGAGCTTACTTAAGCATACCTCGTAGACTTACCGGCAAGCATCTGGCGTTCAATCCACTCGTACGTTGTCGCCATTCCTTCTTTAAGGCGCACCGCGGGTTCCCAGTTCAAATATTCGCGAATTTTCGTGTTATCGCT
Source organism: uncultured Acidobacteriaceae bacterium (assembly GCA_963808405.1). GTDB lineage: Bacteria > Acidobacteriota > Terriglobia > Bryobacterales > Bryobacteraceae > Bog-105. The sequence continues at coordinate 643,582 of CAWEFG010000002.1, forward strand.
GTTGCGCCCGTTCACTCCTTTGGGGGCATCCCGCTTATACCTGCGCTTTACTTTGACGCCCGCGATTTCCTCGACAATATCTACCAGCCCGTTTATGGTGACCAGCTCATTGCTCCCGAGGTTGACGGGTTCGTGAATATCGCTTTCGAGGATCATCTGCGTTCCCTGGATGCAATCGTCGATATACATGAAGCTGCGCGTTTGAGTGCCATCGCCCCAGATCTCAATTTCCGGTTTGGCGCAAGCTTTGGCTTCGATTACTTTGCGGCAGAGCGCTGCAGGAGCTTTCTCGCGTCCTCCCGCGTAGGTTCCGAGCGGACCATACACGTTGTGATACCTGGCAATGCGGCATTCGAGGCCGAAATCCTCGGCGAAGTGGCGGCACATCCGCTCACTGAACAGCTTTTCCCAACCATAGCCGTCCTCGGGCAGCGCTGGATAGGCATCGTCTTCCTTGAGCGGAGCCACTTCTGCGCTTCTTTGTTTGTCGGCGTTGTACACGCAAGCTGAAGACGAAAAGAAAAAACGTTCGACGCCGGCATCGCGGGAAGCTAGAAGCAGGTGAGTGTTAATGAGAACACTGAGCATACAGAGCGCTTTGTTGTTCTCGATAAATCCCATGCCGCCCATATCGGCGGCGAGGTTGAAGACGACGTCTGCGCCGCGGACGGCTTTCCGGCAGGGTTCGCTTTCCTTCAAATCCGCAACTAGATTTTCTATCTTGAAGGAGTGTTGATGCCATTCCTCGATCGGCTTCAGGTCTACACCCCGAATGACATTCACACCCCGAGCAAGCAACGCATTCACAAGATGGCCACCGATAAATCCTCCAGCGCCACAAACTACGACGTTGCTCCGTTTCAGTTGCAAGAGTAAGCTCCTATTACGACGCGCGGGACATAGCGGCAGCTAGTAAAGCAGGTACATTCGCAGGACACGGCGGATGCCTTCGGCGACCGCTCCGTACACCAGGTGCGCAGCAAGTTCCGCGGCTTCCGAAGCGAAAGGCGATCGTGTAATGGGTTCTGAGAGGCCCACCGCGGGTACCGTAATTACGTGCGCGCCTAACCAGACTGCGGCTCCAAAAGGCATTCCCCATCCCGTACCCGCAACCGGAGCAAACTCCAACAGGGTACCGTAAGCTGCCGCCATGGCCGAGCCGAAGGCATAATGTACAGCGGGTGCCCGCGATCTTCTTTTGTGCCGGCGTCAGCTCATGATGGAAAACATTTCGAGAGATGGCGGAAGCAGCTAGGACGGTTGAATCTTCCTTGTCCTGTTTCGAGGACGCTGGAGCGTTCTGAACCAGAGCATGAAACCAGCTCATCGCGAATGCTCCGGCGAGTCCTCCCAACGCGCCGGCAAGGAGGCCCTTCCATGCGCTCCGCCGCTCAATTGGCATGCTCGACCTCCTGTCCTTCTGCCATTCTTACGCTTGGCGCGACCTTCGCCACCTCCATCAAGAATCGCCTAGCTACTCGCCGCATTTCAAACTGTTCGACATCGCGCCGGCCAGACGAAGCGAGAGATTCGCGGAGATCCGGATCACGATAGAGGCGATCGATTGCTTCGGCAAGTGCTTCCACGTTTTCCGGCTCTACAAGAATGCCACTGCGAACGACTTCGGGCACGGCGGCGGCGCGCGCTGCCACAGTGGGCTTACCCGCCGCCATTGCTTCTAGAAACACGATGCCGAAGCCTTCCTGCACGCTGGGCAGGCAAAAGATATCGGCGCGATTATACTCCGCGGCCAGGGCGGCGGCGCTGACATCGCCGAGCCAACGTATTGAGCCTTCCAGATGCAACTCAGAACAGATTCGCTGCAGCCTCCCGTATTCGGGGCCGTTCCCGACAATTCGAATTTCGAGCTGCGGAATACGATGACGCAAGAGAGCCGCAGCCTGGAGCAGCAGTTCCATGCGCTTCCGCGGATAGAAACGGCATACCGACAGGACCGTGAACTTTCGCGCATCTGCAATAGCCGGGTTTGCGCGGAACAGTTCCCGCCATGCCTGTAAATCGATTAATTCCGGCACCACTACCGCGTTGTTTACCCGATAGAGCTGCTCGAGGCGCTCGGCGCAATATTGGCTGATTGTGATGACCAGGTCGGCGCGTTGTGCGTGCTTGGCTTCAAGCGCCGCCTGAAAGGCCATGCTTGCGCGCGTCGCGCCGCGTTCGAAACGCACGGCATCGCCCAGCACGCCTTTAATGCACGCTATGTGTGGGGCCGAATTCCGTCTGTGCGCGATGGAGTATCCGTCCGCGTCGATCCCAATCGTCGCGGCGCCCTCGAAGGTCCGCCATCGCAAAGTCTCGTTGAACAGCAGGCGCGTGGCGGTATAGAACGGCGTGCGCACGCGCGGGGTAACCATTCCGATGTGGATTCCGAGCCGGCGAAGGCCAGCAACCAAGGTCCGTGTTCCGATGTAGCATCCGCTGCCTCCCCGGACATCCCAAGGAATCGAGGTTATGAACTGAAGCAGAGCCACGATATAATTCTCCGATTCCCCCAACGGGGTGAAGAGGATTGAATGCGATCTTTTTTGACGTTGATTGTCTTTTTAGCCACTGTAACCGCAGTCGCGGCGCAGGACCGGCATAGCTGGGACTCGCTTTCGCAATTGAAGCCAGGCGACAAGGTTCGCCTCTCGCTGACAAGACGGCGGCCGGTAACGGGTGAGTTTCAGAGCTGGACGCAGGAGCAGGTGACCGTGGGAACCGTGAGCGCAAAGAAGGAGGATGTCCTCAAAGTAGAGCGATACCGGCTAGGTGGATGGGGCCGAGGGAAGACCGCAGCCGCGGGTGCGGCTATCGGGTTCGGAGGCGGGTTCGCGGTCGGTGCGGCCCTCGGCGGCTGCTCGAAGAACAAATTCGGACCCTGCATCTCGCGCGGCGAGTTCGGAGCTATCGTCGCAGGCATTGGGGCAGTCGTTGGCGCGCTGATTGGCGCTGCGCTACCGCATCACAGTAAGGATGTTATCTACGTGAAGTAGCCGCAGAACTGCCCAGGTATCGATCGAACCAGGCCAGCGTACGCCGCAGCACGTCCACACGATCTTTCGGATCGTGGAACGCATGGCCTTCGCCGGGATACACGACCAGTTGAGTGGGAATGCCGAGCGTTTTCAGAGCGTGCCAGAACTCGAACGATTGCGGCGATGGGCACTCGCCGTCGCGTTCTCCTACGACAACAAGAGTGGGCGTCTTCACTTGCTTGATATAGGTGATGGGTGAGCTTTTCGCGTACACAGCCGGATCGTCGTAGACCGACGCGCCGAAATAGGGGATCATCCATTCGTCGATGGAATTCTCGCCATAGTAGCTGAGCCAATCGGCGATACCCGCGCCCGCGACGGCGGCTCGGAAGCGGTTGGTCTGGGTAACGGTCCACATCGTCATGAATCCGCCATAGCTCCAGCCCGTGACGCCGATGCGATTGCTGTCGATGGGCGCTTTTTTCAAGACGGCGTCGAGACCCGCTAAGATATCGCGGAGATCGCCGCCCCCAAAATCTTTGACGTTTGCGCGGGTGAACGCCTCGCCTTCTCCGTAGCTGCCTCGCGGGTTGGGAAAGAAGACGAAATATCCGAGGCTGGCCATTACCGACATGTCGAAACGAGCGGTGGGCCAAGACGCCGATTTGAGATTGGCGGGGCCACCATGGATCTCGACCACCATGGGATAGCGTTTGGCTGCGTCGAAATTGTCCGGATAAAGAAGCCAGCCCTGCACCCGGAATCCCTGGTTATTCCAAATGACACTCTCGGCTTTTCCCCAACGCGGCCGCTGCGCGGAGTTGGCGTGGGTGACTTGACGCCAATTCCCTGTGGGGCCGGCCCAAACTTCGGGAGCCTGCTCCCAGGAGGAACGGATCATCGCACTGTTTTTGCCGTCGGGCGCGAATGAAAAGTTTGGGTAATTGCCGTCCTGATGCAGCGCTTCGCCGCCTTTCCAAAGTATTTCGGCGCGGCCTGTGGCAACGTCCAGAGTACAGATTGTGCCGCCGCCATCGATGGCCTCGGTAAACAGAAGGGTTTGGCTGTTCTGCCATATCAGGCTGCTGGGCGAGGCTTTCGTGCCGGGAGTGATGTCGCGGGGCTCGCCGCCGCGGCTTCCCATCGTGACGGCAATCGTGAAGATGTCCCCGCCATTGAAACCTTCGTCACTCATCAGGCCGCCGATGAAAGCGATCTGCTTCCCGTCGGGAGACCATCGTGGCAAAGCGAGCTGCCGCTCGACAGGCGGATGGTACAAAACATCCATTCGACCGGAGCGGATATTCAGGACGTAAAGTTGAGCGATCCACCAGTTGTTGTCGGCAGGTCCGGGGGCGGCGAGCGCGGCAAATCGCGTTCCATCCGGCGACCAGTCGTATTCGTAGATGTTCAGCTCGGCGGGAGAAACCTGGCGCATTTCGCCTCCCGCTGCGCTGACGATGGTCAATCGTTGGTTGTGGATTTCGCTTCCGATCGGTCCGGTTTGCGCCGGTTCAGCTTCAAGCGGACCGCCGCCGCCGCCATTTTCGGCATACAAGAAGGCGAGGCGCTTTCCGTCCGGCGACCAGCGAATATCCGTGACATAGCCTTTCAGATTCGTTATTCGTCGAGCTTTGCCCCCTCGAACGGGCAGTACGAAGACTTGATCCTGCGGCGATCCCGCGTTCGAAAGGAACGCAAGCTGCATGCCGTCAGGCGACCATGCGAGGCCGGCTTCCCGGAACGATGTCTTCCCGTCACCGGCAGTGACTCGCTGGGATTTCGCCGATGGATCTGTCGAATTCACGACGTAGATCTCGGTATTGTTCTGGTTGTCCTCAGCGGACTGAATCCACGCTACCGATTTGCCATCCGGAGAAATCGAGACATCGTAAAAAGAACGGACTTGTTCCAGCTGCTTCAGGACCCTGTCGATTTGCGCTTCTTGGCCGAATGCAGCGAAGGTTAACGATACCGATGCGGCGCACAGCCCGACGGCTCGAATGCAAATAGCGGAAGAGGAACGGAAGTTTGATTTCATCAGTGGATGCCAACAGCGCCTCGAACGGATTCGATCAGCTTCGCCGGGTCGTAGGCGATGCCTTCTTTGAAGACGTACTTGACTTTCTCAACGTCCGCAATGTGGGTGGAGGGGTCGCCGTCAACGACCACTAAGTCCGCCTGCTTGCCAGGCGCGATGGAGCCAATGCGATCCGTGCGGCCGAGGTAAGCTGCACCGTTGTATGAATAGATTCGAATGGCTTGTTCAGGCGTGAATCCGGCCTCGACTAACAATTCGAGATTTCGCTCGTCGCCGAAGCCGGGCAATGCGCCGCCATTTCCGGTTGGATCGCAGCCGGCGATCAGCAACCCGCCCGCGGCCGCAAATTCGCGCTCAAAATCCATTTCTTTCTTGAGCCAGGAAAAGTTGCGCGCGTTGGGATTTCCCGCCGCCCGCTCTTTAGCTGCAAGATAGCTCATGGCTGCCTCGGGCGACATGGCGTCCAAGACGCGCTGCTCGAGGGGAGGCCGACCGGGAATCGATGCCTCAAAGACCACCAGAGTAGAGGTGACCGCTACCTTGCGATCGACCAGCGCGTGAATCATCTTCTGCGCCTCAGGTCCCTTCAGGTCGAGGTTTTGGATGGACGCAGCGCTCTGACGCTGATCGGGGCAAACGTCGCGCTGCTTGCCGGGCGTGAACTCCGTATCTACAAGAAGGCCGTGCTCCAGATCGTCTATACCCAACTCAGCGGCTTCGGTGAAACCGACGGAGCAAAGGTGGCCGGTTATCTTCAATCCGTGCTCATGCGCCGCCTTGATTGCTTCGGCGAGCGCGTCATGCGAAATATTCATGTACGCCTTAAACGATGTCGATCCTTCTTGCGCCCAGTAATCCACCAAGCGCCGAGCTTGCGCTGGAGAAGTAAGGGATGGCATCTGGATGGAAAATCCGCCGGGGCCCTGAATATAGGGGCCGGTCGCGTCCATGGCGGGACCGGGCATGTTACCTGCGTCGATCGATTTCTTCACGTTGATGTCGGTGTATGGTTCGAGCGAACCGGCGGTACGCATGGTGGTGATGCCCGAAGCGAGGTAAAGGCGGGGAGCGCTGAAGGCCTGCTCGTTATACATCGGAATGCCGCCGCCGGAGGGGTAGAACAGGTGCTCGTGCATGGCGACAAGACCCGGGTAAACGGTGTGACCGCTGAGGTCGAGTGTGCGGGCGCTACTGGGGATGTGGGTTGCAGCCGCAGCTCCCACGGCGGCGATTCGGCCGTGATCCAAAACGATCGTCTGGTCCGCTTGCGCCGGCGCGCCGGTTCCATCGATTACTCGCACGTGCACGAGAGCGATGACCGGATCGTTCAAGCTGATAAACGGCTGAATTCCCGGAGTGAGGCGGCTTTGGGCGCTAAGCGCGGGGAGTAGAGCTAGAGCGAGAAAGAATCGACGCATGAAATCGGCTTCGATTCTACAACAGCTTTACGGGGCAGGCGCAGCGTGACGCGCGGCAACTCTCCGCTGTTCTTCCTGGCGGTCGCGCTCTTCTTGTTCGCGGGCGTGCTGCTCGCGTTCGGCAACTATACGCTGATAGATGGCAAACTGTTGGGGCGTCAGGATGGCTTGAATGCGGGCTATGTGGTCCTGCTTGATCTTGAGCATAGCCGGACGGTAGGAGTCTCTCACCGCCTTGTACTTGGCTTTCGTCTCGTCGAGAATCGAGTCGAACTGAGCCACCTGTGAGTCGGTCAGGGTCAGTTTGGACTTCATATCCGTGAGATAGCGCTGGCGGGCATCGATGGCATTCACAGTGGTCGTGGAGTAGAAACGCTCGGCCAATGCGCCTACGGCGGCTCCGCAGATAAACAGCAGAATTGCGAAGAGGGCGGCCGCGCGTTGATTGCGCTTCATATCTGTTCCTGCTGCGTTTGATTCCTAATGCTGGACGGCTTCCGCCGGCTCGCCGCTTGGCGGCGTGTTTCGAATTGCCTCGGTATAATATGTCTTTTCAGCCGTGTGATCGGCCATCAACTCGTCGACGTAAGTAGGAGCGAGAAGGTGCGTCTGTTGGACCGAAATGAAATTAAGCACGAGAAGCAGAAGGCACAGCGCTGCCGAGGCGGTCATGACCGTCCGGGCCAGGCGCTGGAAAACAAACCAAAAGCTGTGATGGGCCTCGATCCTCTGCCATACGCCAGGCATGAAGTTGACACCGGGCTCCACATCGGGGCACGCCGCCCGATAGCTTTGGAATAAGTTGTCCAATCGGGAATCATCGTTCGTCATAATGCATCTCCCCACACTGTTGCGACGGACCTAGCCAGCCCTACAATTTACCATTCGCGATGGCATTTTTATACGCTTTAAGCACCCGCTGACGAGCCCGAAACAACCGAACCTTCAGTGCGTTTTCATTAACGTTATAAATCTGCTCCAGTTCTCTCAAGGATAAGCCTTCTACTTCCTTGAGCGTCAGAAGCAACCGGTCCTCCTCCGAGACATGTCGGAACAGCGCATCCACGAACTCACGGATCTGTCCCTTCTGCCGGTCTTCGCCCTCCTGCCTTCCGCCGGCCAAAGCGTCGGCCATCATGACCTGCTGTTCGCTGAGATCCGCCATCCGCGATTCGCTGCGCCTTTTGGCCCGCCTCAGGTAGTCATAAGAGGCATTCACCGTCAGGCGATATAACCACGGCTCGAAGACCTCCGCAGTCCGAAGCTGATCGAGCGAATAATACAGCCGAACGAACACCTCCTGCGCGACATCCTCGACATCTTCCGGACGTCCGATGAGCCGCGATATCGTACCTAAGATTCGCTTCCGGTAAGCAAGAACTAAGTCGTTGAACGCTGCCGCGTCACCCGCTCGCGCCTTTTCAATCAGTTCTTGCTCGACAAGCATACCGGCTTTGAATGCCGGACCCTGTCGGCCCTTCGATTCCCTAGGCGCTCCGGCAACTTGTTAGGTTACAAGGCTTTGAGGAAAACTCCAAGCCGCTGTTCGGCTGCGGAGTATCGGCTGCGGCAGAGAGGGAACCCTGCCGCAATTCCAGTTCGCGAATGGCCGCGTCAACCGCAGAGCGCTGAGCGTAGAGGCGCTCCAGCTCCCCTCGCAGGAGGGTTGCACCCTTACCCTGGCAGGACGTTCTCCCGTGAGACATAGGTATGTTGTACCTCTAATCGTGGCAGAGTTCAATGAAGTTCATCGTAGAAGTCCTCGCCGGGACAACGATGTAGAAAAAATAATTGACCCTTGATAGCAATTTGTGATATTCAATTAGCAGATTGCTATATGAACGTGGCTGAGAAGATTCGCTACCTGCGGGTAATTGAGGGACACCTCCGCGGGCTGAATCGCGAGATGACTCAAAAGGAAGTGGTCGCGGCGATTCGCCAGGAGCTAAAGCGCTCCATCAGCCAACCTTATCTGTCGCAATTGGAGGGGGGGCATCGCAAACACCTGACAAATACCACTCGTTTGCTGCTCGCCAGGTTCTTCCGCGTACATCCCGGGTACCTGGTGGACGACCCCGAGGGTTTTCAAACAGAACTGATTACAGATCTTCGCCAGCAGGAGGACCGGCTGGACCTTTGGCTGATCCAGGGAGCGGAACGGTTTCGGGCCGATGTTCCGTTGTCGGAAGCTCTGCTGAAGCTTGCCCGTCATGACGATACGCGCAGATGCGTGTTGCTGTTGGGCTCCATTCTCGAAACGCCCGACCTGGTGAACCGGTTATGGGAGGTGTTGACACCGAAGGAGGAATTGCGTCGTGAGCTGGCCTGACATTTACCTGTTGTGCTTTGCGGTGGGTGCGTTGTGGAGTGTCGCCTCGCTGCTGTTGGGCGGTTTTCACCTGGGACACGCGGGGACCTTCCACACAGGGCACGCTCACGTGGGGCACCTGCATGCACATGGCCCGGCAAAGATGGGCAAAATATGGAGTCACGAAGGGCTGGGCAGCTGGGCGGGAACAATGATCAACCCGAGCTGCGCGGCGGTATTTCTGGCATGGTTCGGAGGAATCGGCTATCTGTTGACGCGTCATTCGGGCCTGCGATTTTGGATTAATTTAACGATCGCGATCGCGCTCGGGCTGACGGGAGCGTTTCTGCTGGCGGCTTTTCTGCGCTTCCTGCAGGCGCGCGAACAGCCGCTGAATCCCGCCGATTACGACATGGTGGGCGTGCTCGGGCGGGTGTCAAGCGCCATTCGCCCGGATGGAATCGGAGAAGCGATCTATGTGAGGGACGGCGCAAGGAGACCTGTTCCGGCGCGGAGCGAAGACGGCATCGCGATCGGACGCGGCCAAGAAGTGATCGTTACCCGCTATGAGAAAGGAATCGCATATGTGCGCACCTGGGAAGCTATGACCCAGCGGGGGAACCTGAAACTTCCATCGGAAACATTGCAAAAGGAGAGTAAACGTGTCGAATGAAATTATTTACATTGCCGCGGCGGTAGTACTGACGCTGTTGGTGCTGATGATGGCGATGGCCACGCTGTACCGCAAAGCCGGGCCGCACGAAGCTTTGATCGTGTACGGACTGCGCGGCACAAGAATCGTCAAGGGAAGAGGCACGGTCATCTTCCCGATGGTTGAGAACTTCAGGCAGCTCTCGCTGCAGCTGATGTCGTTTGACGTTGCGCCGCAGCAGGATCTTTACACAAAGCAGGGCGTCGCGGTGACGGTGGAAGCGGTAGCGCAGATCAAGGTGAAGAGCGACCCGGAATCGATCCAAACCGCGGCGGAGCAATTTCTGACGAAGAGCGATCAGGCTCGCGAAGGATTGATACGGCTGGTAATGGAGGGCCATCTGCGGGGAATTATCGGGCAGCTTTCGGTGGAGCAGATTGTAAAAGAACCGGAAATGGTGGGCGACCGGATGCGCGCGACTTGCGCGGACGACATGAGCAAGATGGGGCTCGAGGTGGTCTCGTTCACGATCAAGGAAGTTCGCGATAAGAACGAATACATCACCAACATGGGCAGGCCGGATATTGCGCGGATTAAGCGGGATGCGGATGTGGCGTCGGCGGAAGCAGATCGCGACACGGCGATCCGAAGGGCTGAAGCGATGCGGGCGGCGGCTGTTGCCAGGGCTCAGGCGGACCAGGAGCGCGTGTTGGCGGAGGCGCTTTCGCTTGCCGCCCAGGCTGAAGCGCAACGCGATCTGGAGATCAGGAAAGCGCAGTATGTCGAGACCATCAAGAGGCAGCAGGCGCAGGCGGATAAGGCCTACGACATTCAATCGAACATGATGCAGCAGCAAGTAATGGTGGAAGCGGTGAAGATCCGGCAGGTGGAAAAAGAACAGGAAATCAAGGTACAAGAAGCCGAAATCCTGCGACACGAGAAAGAGCTGATTGCAACCGTGATCAAGAACGCCGAGATCGAACGGCAGCGCATCGAGATGTTGGCGGAAGCTTCCCGGCGAAAGATCACGATTGAGGCCGAAGGGGCCGCGGCCGCTACGCGCGCGCAAGGCGAAGCGGATGCGGACATCATTCTGAGAAAGGGCGAGGCCGAAGCGAAGGCGATGAACGTCAAGGCGGAGGCGTATCAGGAGTGGAACCAGGCGGCGGTGGTCGACAAACTGATCACCGGTTTACCCGAAGTAGTGAGGGCAATGGCTGCGCCGCTTGCCAACGTCGATAAGATCACGATCGTTTCGACCGGGGATGGAAATTCGACCGGGATGAGCAAAATCACGGGCGACATGACCAAGATCGCAGCCCAGATTCCCATTCTGTTCGAGACTCTTTCAGGCATGCAGATGTCCGAGTTGTTAGGAAAAGTGAGGGGAATAACCGACCGTACGGGCGGCGAGGCGAAGCCGAACGGCCCAGGCAGCAATTCATAAAGGAGGAATTTATGCCGCTGTTAGATCGAGTAACAACGTTGATAAAAGCAAATCTCAACGACCTTGTGGATAAGGCCGAGGATCCGGAGAAGCTTCTGAAACAGCTTCTCCTCGATATGCAAAACCAGTTTATGCAAGTGAAGACGCAAGTGGCGATCGCGATTGCCGATCAGCATCTTCTCGAAAAGAAGCAAGAAGAAAACATAGAGGCGCAGAAAGATTGGGTGCGGAAGGCGGAGCTTGCGATCCAGAAGAACGAAGAAGATCTGGCGCGTACGGCTCTCGAGCGCTCGATCACGTATGAGAACGCGGCGAGAAACTTCGCGCAGCAGATAGAAGATCAATCGCGCCAGGTGCAGATCCTGCGAGACGCCCTCCACAGATTGGAACAGAAGATGACGGAGACCAAGACGAAAACGGAGCTGCTGATTGCGCAACATCGGCGGGCGCGTTTGGCGGTTCGTTCCGGCTCGACGGCGATGAAGGAATTCGAAAGCGATGCGGCGTTCGACCGTTTGCGGGCCAAGGTGTTTGAAGCGGAGGCGCTTGGCCTGGGCGGGCACATTGCGGCAGGTGAAACGAACGCCGAGCATCGGCTGGCTGCGCTGGAGAAATCGGATCAAGTGGAACGTCTGCTGGCCGATTTGAAGACGCGCACGACTCGCCTGATCGGCTAACTTCGCGACATGAAGGCTCTGCTGTTATCAGAGTACGGGCGCCTGGAAATTGTCGATCTCCCCATGCCGCGCCCCACGGCGGGCGAAATTCTGGTGCGCGTGGAGGCCTGCGGAATCTGCGGAAGCGATGTACATGGATACGATGGCTCGTCCGGCCGTCGCATCCCGCCGATCGTGATGGGGCATGAAGCGGCAGGGACCGTGGCGGCAGCGGGCGCGGAGTCCGGCGCCGTCGAAGGCGATCGCGTCACCTTCGACTCGACGATTTATTGCGGCGCCTGCCCCTACTGCCGCAGAGGTGAAGTAAATCTCTGCGACCACCGGCAGGTACTGGGCGTTTCAACGGACGAATATCGCAGGTCGGGCGCCTTTGCCGAATACGTTGTCGTGCCGGAACGCGCCATTCATGGGTTGCCGGAGAATGTATCGTTTCCCGAAGGGGCTATGATCGAGCCTCTGGCGGTTGCGGTTCACGCGGTTTCGCTCGCAAATATTCAAGAGAACGGGACCGCTCTTGTGATGGGCGCCGGCGTGATCGGACTTCTCATCTTACAGGCGCTGCGCGAGGCCAATTGCGGACCCATTTATGTTGCCGATATCGATGCGTCGAGACTCAAAGTTGCTGAAGCGTTGGGTGCAAACGCGGCTATTAACGCTAAGACATCCGATGTAGTGGCGGAAATCGAACGGCTCACCTCAGGCGCGGGCGTGGACGTAGCTCTGGAGGCGGTGGGCAGCGGGGCAACGGTGCGGAGCGCTATCGAAAGCGTTCGAAAAGGCGGGACAGTCCTATTGGTTGGAAACGCCACGGCCATGGTCGAGATACCTTTACAGCTTGTGGTCAGCCGGCAGATCCGCTTGCAAGGCTCCGCGGCGTCGGCTGGTGAATACCCCCGAGCTATCGATCTGGTTGCGCAGGGCAAAGTGCAAGTAAAGCCGCTGATCAGTATGGTGGCTCCCTTGGAAGAAGGACCGGAATGGTTCAATCGGCTGCATGCGCGAGAAGCTAACTTGATGAAAGTGATTCTGACGCCCTGAAGGATTCTATTTCTGCAAGCCGACGTAAACGTCCACATGCGCATGGGAGGGGTCAGGGTCCAGAGCTCCGTAATAGACTTCGAAATCGGTTTTGTAGGCGCGATGCAATGGTCCCGGCTTCTCGAGTGACCAGATGTGCTTCCACAGATCGACGATCGCCTGAGGAGATGGGCCGCCTTGTGCGGTGAACATAGCGTAATTGCCGGAGGCGACGGCTCGCGAGGTCAGACCCGCGGGGAGGCCTTTGGCAGAGGATACTTTCGCGCCGAGAAGGTAGGTGTAGGGACCGTCTTTATCGCTGTCGTAATCGGTATAGAGGGCGACAATGCGCGAATCGACGCGGTTTGGAATTCGGTTGAGCAGATCCTGATCCCGCAACTGCGTCCAGAGTTTGGGAATACGCGCATCGCTCGATCGTTCCTGCGCATTCGAGGTTCGCGCTTCCATACCGGCAACAGTAAACGTGTCAACATGCAGCTTGATTAGATTCATGTCCTCGGCGAGCGCAGGTATAAGGCAAACCGCGAGGGCGGCAGAGCCGAACATCCATGCGAAAAGAGCAAACCCGGTCTTCATCGTATTCGCCTCATTTCCGCCTTGCCGGCAGCGGATTCGGCGGCGAGGCGCAGGCCGGTAGGGATCTTTGAAAAAAACATGGTCAACAACCGGTAGCGCCAGCCCGGGATCACGAACAATTTGCGCCGGCGCAAGCCTTCAAGCGATGCGTCGACAACTTCTTCGGCCGTCATCCAGAAACCGCGCGGGGCTCTTCGGTATCGGTCGACTCCCATCGTTTCGTGAAATTCCGAGTAAGTGAAGCCGGGGCACAGGGCCTGAACAATGACGTTCGACGGGAGTCCGCGAAGCTCGAGATACAAACCTTCGGTAAAGGCTGTCATCCAACTTTTTGTCGCAGCATAGCTGGTGGATCCTGGAGTCCGCAGAAATGCCGATACCGACGCGACATTAACAATCGCGCCAAAATCGCGCGGCACCATGTTGCGCAGGGCAGCGTGAGTTAACTGCATAGTGGCCATTACGTGCAGCTTATGCATTTGCCGCTGACCTTCCAGAGGAGCCTCCCAGAAACGGCCTTTGGTGCCGAAGCCGGCGTTGTTCACGAGCAGCGCCAGACGTTGTTCGGAGGCGATGCGCGCCGCGACGGCAGTTAAATCCTCTTCCGCGGTGAGATCCGCCTGGACGATCTCGATTTGCGACGGGTAAGCATTCGACAGCTCGGCTGCAAGATGTTCGAGCCGGTCCTTGCGGCGCGCGATTAAGAGCAAATCGTGCTCGGGCGCAAGCTTGCGAGCAAAAACTGTGCCGATGCCACTGGACGCGCCGGTGATTGCAACAACTGTTCTGGACACAACTCCAGTTTGCACCCGCTTTAGACGGTTATGCGAAAGGTGGCGAAAATTTTGTTCTCGTTTGACATTGAGGATCATACGGCCTTGAGGCCGACTGCTTGGAGGAGTTTGTCGAGGCTGGAAATGACGCGAGCATACAGGCGAATCGAGTTGTGAACAGCGAGTTTCGTGCATCTTGGCGTCAGGACTGAATGGTCGGAGCAGACCGGCAGCGAGAGGAGCATAGATTCTTCGAAGAGTTTGAGGAAGAGCAAGCATATCGAGTATCCCTGCGGAAGCAGTCGATAGCGGCGCGAGCGAGGGATCTTTTCAACCAAGCCCTTGGCCCTGAATTTTGAGAGATCATAGCGGAGCGAGGAGAGAGTGTATTCGGATTGACTGCAGCCGAGAGCTTCGGCGGTGGGGAGGTGGAGTTCTGAAGTGAAGGTATTCCCGGCAGCGATGTTAGCGAAGCGGATCAGCGCGAGTTGCCGCGGGTGATCGAGTTTGAGTCCGGGAATACGCTTGCCGTTGGGCCGTATCGTAGCTGCCGCGAGTTAGCGAAGTTGTCCACGATCGACGAAAGTCTCCAGTATGTCCTGCTGGATGTTCAGGTAGTTGTCGTTGATCGAGGCAAGTCGTTCCCGTAGCTTCGGAAGATTCTCGACGGCTTTCTATTACGCCGTAGTCATTGACGTTGTTCGTAGCGGCTTCGGTTCGCAACAGCAGATGGTCGCGAACATATTGCTTGATGAATCCGGTGCCGTAATGGCTGCGAATTACGGGATTGGGCAGGTTGATGTCTTCAATTACGGTTTGCAGCTTCCCGCGGTACTGCCGGGTGATTTTTCGGCCGAAGATCACAGTGATTTTGTTCGGCTGGCCGATGCTTCGATTGGCGTCCATAACCGCTCTCCCATTTGATCGAGAGCAGCGCGTCTGGAGAATGGAAGATTGTCGGAGTACTCGACCTGAGCGAAAAACAGACCATGCTGGCAGCCTGCGTGCCGACGCCCGGCCTCCCGGAAGAAGGGGGTAAAGTAAGCCAGCCATTTCTGCCCGCACGTGAGCAGGTCCTTGCTGCTCAAGGAGTCGGCCAGTTGCTGCAACCGTTCTGGATCACTGCACTTCAAAAACGCATTCGAGCATTGCCGAAAATCAATTCCTTCCTGCTGCAGACGGCTCGCCAGCCAGTGATGGTGGTTCAGGCACACGCGCGCAGAAAACGGAAGGTAAGGGCAAATCCGCACGAACATTCGGCCCCATTGCTTGTCGTTCACGTAGAAATTATATTGATTGACCCAGCGCTGCGCGGTCTGCAGATGCCACCGATTCTCTTTCTTGTTCCCGATGGAGATCATGATGCGGGCGGGCTCTCGCGCTTTCAGAATCGCAGCTCACCTGATCGGGTTCGGCTCGCCGGAAATAGCGGTCGACGAAATCGTTGCGCCGACCTTCCGGCGCTTCCAAAATGGGAGCGCCCCATTTTTGTGACCGATTCACAGCCCAATTGTGAAACTGAGTGGCGATCTCGCGCAAAACATCCCGGCTCACCGGGTACTGATTGCGATACGTATTGAAAAAGCCGATCACTCGTTCTGGTTGTTGGAAGGGCTGAATCAGCCCGTTCAACAGAATCCGGTCAAAACACCGATATCCAAACCGAATGCTATCTTTGTGATGCTCGACGAACGTTCATGAAGACCTCCAGTGGGGTCAGATACCTGGAAGCCTATCCTATGAATGCCTCCTCTGGTTATCTCTACAGCTCAGAATCAGGGGATATCAAGGGCGAAGCCCTCGGCTAGTTAGTCTCTTTTGCGATTTGAATGAAAATAGAATCTTTAAAACCTGCGTGCGTCAATTACTTGAAAACGTGCGTTTGGCCAAGTTCTAATTTTGGGCCTGCGGTGTAATTCATTTATCCAAAAACGAACACCGCAGCTCAGAGGCTGGAATTGAAGCCGGAAATTTTTGACCGTCGAGAACCTGCAGGCCGCTTCGCGAGAGAACTCGATCTGCGCGCTCCAATCGAAAGCGAAACTGCTTGGTCATCGAGACACGCTTGACGAGGATGCAAGTGCGCTCCGGTTTCGTTGATGACAGCAGCCTTTCGATCGTTTCTGGGCGTAGGCCTGCTGCTGCGACGCCATTTATCGAGATCAGCACGTCGCCGGATCGGAGCCCGGCTCGCGAAGCCGGACCGTGCTCCATGCCCCCGATTACCGGTCCCGGGTTCTTCGTTACAAATACTTCAAAACCTGGATAGTAAGTGGTGAGGTCCTTGGGGTAGTGGTCAAATGCAAATGCGACGCCAAGGAGATTCGATCGGTCATCGAGAAGAGCATCGAGCCGTTCTCGATACTGAACGTCTTGCTCAGTCATCCACCTTGGCCACCAATGCCCCTCGAAAAACCTAAATCCTCGCTTTTTGAAAAGAACAGACTCAGGTTCTGGAGAAATTGTTAGTTGCTTTTGCATGTCCCCACGAGCAATCTCCAGGATCATCGGTGTTGCGGAATTCCCCACGAGGCGCACTAGGTCTGATCCCTCTATTACGGGAGTTCCGTTTATGCTGATCAAGCGGTCGCCCGCGTGCACCCCAGCTCGGCGCGCTGGGGAATTCGTATCTACATAGGTAACAAACAACGGGCAGCTGGAGGCTGGCCGAACTAGAGTGACCCCGATTACGTATCGCTCTGCCCCGATCAGACACATTCCGCTACATACTGCCGCACCGATCAGTAACTTGAAACACAATAATCGCGCCCGCCTTTGAGCCCTGAAACAGAGCTGAGCCCAGCTCTTTGCCTGACACCTCCTTCCCTTGTTCACATTTTTTATGCTAGATAGTATTTTTTCATAGCACGAAGGCACCGTTCCGGTATATACGCTCCGCTGAGGAGGGAGGTATGCGGTTGTTCGCACGTTTGGTCCTCAGTGTGATATTTGTTTTCGCACTGAGCAATATAGCTCTCGCGCAAGGCTGTGTCACCTGCTATGATTTTTCCACGACTGGTGATGGTCACAAGCGGTCCTCTGACGCGTGTTCCGACTGTTCATGCAAGAAGACCTGCTTTTTTACCGGACCTAGCGGACCACCCGCTTTTGGAGATAGCCTTCATCCGGGGTTCCTGACGACCGTGAAGGAGGGGCGTGTAGTTGTTTCGTCAGTTATTTCGGGATCTGCCGCTGAAAAGGCCGGAATGCAAGTAGGTGATGAGATTATGTTCGAAAATGGACAACCGGTTAACTCATCTCTTGTTTCAGAGCCGACCAGCTCAGGCTCGCAGAATGTCCTAAAACTCGAGGTTTTGCGGTCAGGGCACACGATGCTTCGATTGGGGTCCAGTAACCGCTCTCCCATTTGATCGAGAGCAGCGCGTCTGGAGAATGGAAGATTGTCGCAGTACTCGACCTGAGCGAAAAACAGACCATGCTGGCAGCCTGCGTGCCGACGCCCGGCCTCCCGGAAGAAGGGGGTAAAGTAAGCCAGCCATTTCTGCCCGCACGTGAGCAGGTCCTTGCTGCTCAAGGAGTCGGCCAGTTGCTGCAACCGTTCTGGATCACTGCACTTCAAAAACGCATTCGAGCATTGTGATGGTGGTTCAGGCACACGCGCGCAGAAAACGGAAGGTAAGGGCAAATCCGCACGAACATTCGGCCCCCCATTGCTTGTCGTTCACGTAGAAATTATATTGATTGACCCAGCGCTGCGCGGTCTGCAGATGCCACCGATTCTCTTTCTTGTTCCCGATGGAGATCATGATGCGGGCGGGCTCTCGCGCTTTCAGAATCGCAGCTAACCTGATCGGGTTCGGCTCGCCGGAAATAGCGGTCGACGAAATCGTCGCGCCGACGTTCCGGCGCTTCCAAAATGGGAGCGCCCCATTTTTGTGACCGATTCACAGCCCAATTGTGAAACTGAGTGGCGATCTCGCGCAAAACATCCCGGCTCACCGGGTACTGATTGCGATACGCATTGAAAAAGCCGATCACTCGTTCTGGTTGTTGGAAGGGCTGAATCAGCCCGTTCAACAGAATCCGGTCAAAACACCGATATCCAAACCGAATGCTATCTTCGTGATGCTCGACGAACGTTCATGAAGACCTCCAGTGGGGTCAGATACCTGGAAGCCTATCCTATGAATGCCTCCTCTGGTTATCTCTACAGCTCAGATCAGGGGATATCAAGGGCGAAGCCCTCGGCTAGTTAAAAGAGCACTTCGAAATCGAAGCGGTAACGCCGGTGGTAATTGCCAAAGAACACGCCATATTGCGGATCGGCAATGTTGTCATGCACTGCCAACGGGTTGAAGTGGTTAGTCAGATTGAAACCGCTGAGCGATACGCGCAAGGTGTATTTCGCGTTGACCTTCAGGTCCTTCATGAATCGAGCGTCGGCGGAAAAGAAATGCCGGAATCGAGTCTGGTCGCTATACGGCGTACCAACATAGTTTTCAAGCGCATCGTAGCTCGCATAGGGGAAACCATTGCGGTATTCAATGATCGGCAGAATCTGCAAGCCCCAGATGTGGGGATTTACGTGCCCCCAAACCAGAAACCGGTTTGGCAGGTCGCCTGGAAGATTCGAGTACAAGTCTGGCCGCACTAACGGAATTGGAAAATTGCCGAGAAACGTGTCGAACTCGTTCAGACTGCCGCGGCTGCGGCTGTTGACGTATGAAAAAACGAGTTGTTGGTTGTCCTTCCAGCTCAATTTTGCGGTCACCTCCGCCTGCCTGTAATGCGCGCTGCCATCGCCATTCAACACGATTTCGTTGGTGGTACCCAAGATCTCCGGATCGAACACGATGAGCCCTTGCGACCGGTTATCGATGTAGACTGCGCGAATCCGGAGCAGAGGCGAGAAGCTGTGCTCGAGCTGCGCGTTCCAGGTGGCTCCGCGCGGTGAAAATGCTCCTGCTATTTGTTGTCCTCTGACAAAAAACGATCTTGGGCCAGTTGCACTTCCGATGACGTTCACATACTGCATGGGAGATCCCAAAATGGTGCCGTTCGGAGCATAATCGGTGATCGTTCTGGTGGGATATCGACCGAAGGTGTAAACGTCGAGTGGGATGTGATCGTAAAAATCGCCCCAGCCGAAGCGGAATACCGTTCGCTCGTTGGAAAACGGGCTCCAGGCGAGACCCAGGCGAGGGGCCATGCGTAAACTTTGCGCAAGTCTTTGGTGTTCGATTCGGATACCGTAATCGAAGGACAGCTTCGGATTCAATGACCAGTGGTCCTGAGCGAATCCTGTCACTTCCAGGTCCGCCCGGTTGTATGGGAGGGGATTCGTAAAACTAATGCGCTGCAACGGCTGGCCGGTGCTGTTGAGAATGTCGACGGGGCGGTAGCTGAACTGCCCCTGATCGCTTGACCCGGTTAAGGAAGAGCCCATTTTGATCTGATGCGTACCCAAAAGCCGCAGCGGCAGGGGCGACCAGATTTCCAGCCATTCCGTTCGGTGAGCGTCGCGGTTTTGCGTGCCGAAAAAATTGCCGTGATTGCCTTCCGGGGTCACGATCATCTCGGCGCCACCCTGAGCGCCGATGGCGGCATCGAACCGCTGAATGGAAACGGAGCTGTCGAGCATCCCGCCCCAGAGCCCGAAGTGGTCGGCTGCTGTGCCGACGTAATTCTGTTGCGCATAACTGGGCGTCACGGGCTGCGGATTAAAGTAGTCGGGATTGACGAAATTCGTGTGCTGCGGACTGAGGTGCAGCGTGGCAGTTATGATCTGTCGCGCCGATGCTATATAGTCGAGCTGCGTAAATGAATTGATCGATTCCTGCTTAGATTCGTTAAAGGGAAAGCCCAGCGTGCGGCTTGGCACTTTATCGAGAATGTAGACAATCGCCGAATTGAAGTAGAGGCGATTATGAATCAGGGGACCGCCCAGCACGAACCTGGGAGTCTCGTTGCGAATCCCGACCATGTGATAGCTTCGAATCCGGAAATCCGGGAATGGGTCGTTGAGGTCGACGTGCCATTTATCGCCCCCCCGGCGGGTCTCGACCGCTACTACGGTCTGCGTGAAACGGCCGTATTGCGCTAGAAACGGAACGTTCAACACATTCACAGTCTCAATGGCGTCGATAGGCACGGTTTGTCCGAATTTACCCGTGGCGGGATCGGTGACGTCGCTCTGATTGACGACGAATGCGCTGCGCTGCTCACCCGTACCATCGATGATGAGTTGGCCCTCCGGCGATCGCACTATACCCGGCACCAAAGGAAGTGTTTCGGCGACAGTGGCCGGATTGGTGGGCAGCGTCTTCACTTCACTGGGATGCAGTTCGTTACTTTCGGCGGCGCTCTGTTCCACAGCCGGGGCCGTTTCAGTTACATTCGCGCTGGTTCGCAGGATGCGAGGATTCAGGACGATGGTAACCTCGATCGCGCCTTCGCCGCGGATTTGAACGGGGCTGCCGCTCTCTTCAAATCCTTCCTTGGTGGCGCGAACCGTCCAGGAACCGCACGGTACGTTTGTGAAATTCACCAAGCCCATGCTGCGCGTTGTTTGTACGCCGACGTCCGTGGCATCGGACCCGAGCCGCACCTGAGCGTCGTAGATGGGACTCTCCTGAGAATCCTTTACGAGAACACGCACCTCGCCCGGTTTGCATGCCTGACCCAGGGCTTGGGCGGTTAATACGCAAACACACGAGAGTAGAGCGACGCTGTAAGTGCCTGGCAACTATCGAACCCCGTAGCGATCTGCGAGGCAATCATAGCAGGGGACTGCGCTCACGCAAATAGCCGAAAGTTCTAGGACCTTGGAGCGTTCTGCTGATGCGGCACGTTACTGCCGGTACTGATCACTCCGTTCGAAGTGCCTTCACGGGATCGATAGAGGCGGCGCGAGTAGCCGGGATCATCGCCGCAATAAACGCACAAACGGTGAGCGACCCTATACCGACCAGAAGCGCGAACGGATCCCAATCGACGATGCCATAGAGCTGGGAGGACATAAGGCGGCCAGCGCCGATAGCTAGCGGGATGCCGAGTAACAATCCGAGTGCCACCTTAGTCAGTGCGGTGCGAAGGATGAGCTGCATCACGTTCGTGCGGCGCGCGCCGAGAGCCATGCGAACGCCGATTTCGCTGGTGCGCTGAGCCACCGTATAAGCCGTAACGCCATAGAGTCCGACAGCCGCCAGGATCAGCGCCACGATTCCGAACAGGCCCGCGAGATCGGCTACGGCGCGTTGCTGATCGAAGTTCAGGTCTACTTGTTCCTGCATGGCGCGAACCCTGAGGATGGTCAGATTTGGATCTGCTTCGGCGAAGGTCTTTCGGAGCACGGGCTCCAAAACGCCGGGGTCCATACGGGTGACCAGCAGAGCGCCGCTGATGAAGTGCGAGCGCAATTCGAGTTTCTGCATCAGGTCCTTGGTATACGGCACGTATTGGCCGAGCGGCACGAAAAACATGGGGCGAACGGGTTTATCCGGCTGCGTATATTTCGCGTCCCGCACTACGCCGACGACACGAAACGTGCCTGCGTTCACTGGCAGGTCTAGGCCGAAGCGCTTATCTATCGGATCTTGCTTCGGGAAAAATTTTCTTGCAAAAGCCTGGTTCACCACCGCGACCGGAGCGGTTTTCCCGGCGTCATTCTCCGTGAAATTTCTTCCACGAACGAGAGACTGACCCACGGTTTGGAGATAGCCTGGACTGACGCGGTCCCAAGAAGCGTTCGAGTTCTCGTTGAAACCGGCGGCAGTGTTGCCGGCAACGAAAATGGATTCACCCCAGTTATCGCCCGCGAGGGGATTGTAGAGAGCGAGGCTGGCGCGCTCCACGCCCGGCAATCGATTGAGACGATCCTCCAGATTGCGGTACAGAGCGTCCAAGCGGTCCGCGGTGTAACTGGCGGGCGGTGCGTTCAGCGAGACCATAACTCGGTTGGCCGTTTGGAATCCAAAATCCTGATGCTCCAGATTGCTAAGGCTGCGCGTAAGCATGGCAGCGCCGGAAACCAGCACAACGGAGAGCGTGGCCTGAACCACGAGCAAAGCTTTGCGTGACAGGGAAGAGCTGTCGCGCGTGCTGCGGTTTGCGCCGCGAAGCGCTTCGACCGGATCGCTCTTGGTGGCGAACCAAGCGGGAGCAGTGCCAAAGAGCACGCCTGTCAGAAGGGACAACGCGAAGGCGAACGCCAATACGGGAAGGGAAGGCCGGGTGCTGATGGGAAGGTACTGCGCGCCATGGAAGGCAAGCGCCAGAATCAAACGCCCTGCGCCGGCTGCAACAACAAGGCCGGCGATTCCACCGCCGACGGACAAGAGAACGCTCTCAACTAACGATTGCGACACGATGCGAGAACGCGAGGCACCCATTGCAAGGCGGAGAGAAGTTTGGCTGCGGCGCGCCATGCCGCGGGCGAGCAAGAGATTGGCAACGTTCGCGCAGGCAATCAGCAGGACCAGGCTGCATACGGAAAGCAGGATGTCGAGACTGCGGCTGTAATCCTCTTTCATAGCTTCTACGCCGCCGCCCGCAGGAACAACGTTGAGGTTCTGCTTAGGAAGCACACGAATGATTTCGGGCATCCAAACGGAGGGATAGCCGCTATCGTTCTTGATCCACTGACGCAGAACGCCCGTGAGGCGCGGCGACATGCCTGTGACGGTTGCGCCGGGACGGAGTCTGCCGATCACGCGGAGCCACGCCGAAATCGACTGGCGCAGGAGCGAGCTCTCGCCTTTGATTAAAGGTTCTTGTTGCAAGGGCAACCAGATTTCTGGTGGATCGCTACGCAGCGTCTCGCCGAAAAAACCGGGCGGAGCAATGCCGATCAATGTGAACGGATGGCCTTCAATGACGTACGTAGCGCCGATTACGGAGGCGTCACCGCCATAAGCGCCCTTCCAGGTGCGGTAACTCAGTACGGCGACGGGAGGGGCGGATGCCTGATCGTCGGAGGGCTCAAAGAGACGGCCGGCGAAGGATCGAATCCCGAGAGTGGAGAAATAGTTTCCGGTGACGAACTCGCCGCGCAGAGGTTTGGCGATGCGCTCAGCCGCGGATCGGCGGACACTATAGCGCCATGGGCCGGCCTGAAACGCAGCAAGTTCTTCAAACTCGGGCGTAGCGGACTTAAGCCGTTCATAGAAAGGGAAGGAAAACATGCCCCAGCGGTCTTGCGGGCCGCCTTCTACGCAACAATTGTTACCGTCACCGACGCGGTAGAGCGTCGCGGGATCGGTGACGGGGAGGGAACGGAGCATGACCGTGTCGATGAGCGAGAAGATCGCGGTAGTGCCGCCAATGCCGAGTGCGAGCGTCAACATGGCCGTGAGCGTGAACAGCGGCGACAGGCGAAACTGCCGTACGGCATAGCGGATATCGGCGGTTATGTTCTGCATGGGAGTCTTTGCTAAATACGAGAGCGGGTACGGCGGAGTTCCGCGATGTTGCAATGAGCGAGCCCGGAATACGCGAGCATGCGCGATAATTGAGTTGTCGCATGACGGCTGAGCATCCGCGCATCACCATCGAGGCTAACAAGCGGGACGGCAAACCCTGCATTCGTGGAATGCGAATCACCGTGAACGACGTATTGGGCTGGTTGGCCCATGGAATGACCGAGCAAGAGATTCTCGAGGAGCATCCCGCCCTCGAGAAACAGGATTTTCCGGCCGTGTATGCGTTTGCGGCAGATATGGCTAATAGCGCGTATGGCCAGCGTTAGGCCGTGCGCGTCCTTCTCGACCAGAACCTCTCTCCCAAATTAGTTCGCAAGCTGGACGATATATTTCCGGACTCGAAAGTGTTTACCAGCACAACCTGATTGGCGCATCAGATCCCGTCATACTTTGAATGGGCTCGCAACCAGAAATTTACTGCTTTAGTGAGCGCAGATCGCGATTTCGTTGATCTCGCGCAACGGTTAGGACCACCACCTAAGGTGATCCGGGTGGAGGAATGCGACTTTCCATCAACAATCGTTGAGCAACTCCTTCGCCGCGAGGCAATTCCAATCCACGATTTTCTTGCGTCGAAGAGGGCAGTGTTGGTTCTGAAACGTTGAGCGCGGGGCCGAAACATGCTCCAATAAAAGTGACCGGCGAGTTGATCCTATTCTTATGTGCGCATACCGCTGGTGCGCAGACCCTTTATCAGGAGCTTATTAGTTGCAGCAAGCAGTTCTCGCCTTGGAGGACGGAACAGTCTTCGAGGGCATTAGCTTTGGCGCGCCCGTGGAACGCATGGGCGAGGTCGTGTTCAATACCGCGATTACCGGATACCAAGAAATCTTCACAGATCCGTCGTACTGCGGACAGATCGTGGTGCTGACGAATCCGCAGATTGGAAATTATGGATCGAATCAAGCGGATTGCGAGGCCGGCGGCCCGTACATTGAAGGCTTGGTCGTGCGCGAGATTTCGCCGGTCACGAGTAATTGGCGATCCGATGACAAAGCGGAACACTTTCTCGCGAAGCATGGCATACCGGTAATCGCGGATGTCGATACGCGCAAGCTAGTGCGCTTATTGCGGGACCGCGGCGCGATGCGGGGCATTGTCGCGACGGGCGAGCACGATTCCGGCAAATTGGTTGAAGCCGCTAAAGGCGCTCCTTCGATGAGCGGGCAGAATCTGGTATCGAAAGTCTCGACCAACAGCAGCTACCAATGGACGCAAGGCGTGGAGGCCGTTTGCGTTTCGGATAAGCTGGCTGCGGCAGAACAGCAGCAGTTTCACGTTGTGGCATACGATTTCGGAATCAAGAGAAATATTTTGCGGCATCTGGTGCAGATCGGATCGCGTGTCACAGTCGTGCCTGCCGATACCACCGCCGCGGATGTTCTTTCGTTTAATCCCGATGGCGTTTTCCTCTCAAATGGTCCGGGCGATCCCGAGCCGCTTCAGCGTCAATCGGCGGAAGTGAAGCGACTGATAGGCAAAGTGCCCGTGTTCGGCATTTGTCTGGGGCACCAGATTTTGGGACTGGCGTTCGGCGGGAAAACGTACAAGCTGAAGTTTGGCCACCATGGCGCAAATCATCCGGTGCTGAATCATCGTACGGCGAAGGTGGAGATCACGTCACAGAATCACGGATTCTGTGTAGATCCGTATTCTGTGCGCGATTCCGAAATCGAGATTACGCACGTAAATCTAAACGATCAGACGGTGGAGGGATTCCGGCATCGGAGCGAACCCGTATTTTGCGTGCAGTATCACCCCGAAGCTGCGCCTGGGCCGCACGATTCGCATTATCTGTTCAACGATTTCGCCAGAATGATGAAAGAGAACCAGCGGTAACAATGCCTAAGCGGACCGATCTGAAGCGCATCATGGTCATCGGCTCCGGGCCGATCGTAATCGGGCAGGCTTGTGAGTTCGATTATTCGGGCGCTCAGGCGTGCAAGGCCTTGCGGCAAGAAGGCTACGAAGTGATACTGATCAACTCCAATCCGGCGACGATTATGACGGATCCGGAGCTGGCCGATCGCACGTATGTGGAGCCGTTGACGCTCGCCTTCGCCACCGAGATCATTCGGAAGGAGCGGCCTGACGCGCTGCTTTCGACGGTTGGCGGCCAGACTGCGCTGAACCTCTCGGTCGAATTGGCCGAATCCGGCGTGCTCGAAAAGTTTGGCGTGGAGTTGATCGGCGCAAGAATCGACGCGATCAAAAAGGCCGAAGACCGGCTGCTGTTCAAAGACGCCATGCGGAAAATCGGTCTGGACATGACGCAATCGCAGTTGGTGAACAACATCGAGAACGGGCTCGAGTTTGCGGAACGGCTGGGTTATCCGATTATTTTGCGGCCGAGCTTCACCCTCGGCGGAACGGGCGGCGGAATTGCGTACAACCGCGAAGAGCTGGCGGAAATCCTGGAGCGCGGAATCGATCTCTCGCCGGTGCATGAGGTCCTGATCGAAGAGAGCGTGCTCGGCTGGAAAGAATTCGAGCTGGAGGTGATGCGTGACCAGGCCGGGAACGGGATCATCGTCTGCTCGATTGAAAATTTCGATCCTATGGGCGTACACACGGGCGATTCCATCACCGTAGCGCCTGCGCAGACGCTGACCGATCGCGAATACCAGATGATGCGCGATGCGGCGCTCAGGTGTTTGAACGAGATCGGAGTCGACACCGGCGGATCGAACGTGCAGTTTGCTATCAACCCGGAGAACGGGCGGATGGTGATTGTCGAGATGAATCCTCGCGTTTCGCGGAGCTCGGCCCTGGCATCGAAGGCGACCGGATTTCCGATCGCCAAAATTGCGGCGAAGCTGGCGGTTGGCTACCGCCTGGATGAAATCAAGAACGACATCACGCGCGCGACGCCTGCGTGTTTCGAACCCACAATTGATTACGTTGTCGTGAAAATTCCGCGCTGGCAGTTTGAAAAATTCCCGGGCGCGGAGCCGGTGCTTGGCACGCAAATGAAATCCGTGGGAGAAATAATGGCGATCGGACGGACATTCAAGCAAGCTCTGGGGAAA
Organism: uncultured Acidobacteriaceae bacterium; assembly: GCA_963808405.1. Taxonomy (GTDB): domain Bacteria; phylum Acidobacteriota; class Terriglobia; order Bryobacterales; family Bryobacteraceae; genus Bog-105. Next base: position 669,959 of record CAWEFG010000002.1, read on the forward strand.
GGGCTGCGCAGTCTGGAGACCGGCAAGTCGTCGGGCGCGAAAACGCTCATCCCGTCCTTGATTCCGCAGCGATTGATCACGCCGAATCCGGAGCGCTTGGAGTACATCCGGTTCGCGTTTGACCAGGGTTACACCATCGATCAGATATTCGAGATGACCAGCATCGACCGTTGGTTCCTGCAGCAGATTTCAGAAGTAGTGACGCTTGAAAAATCTATTGCGGGCCGCAAGCTGGAATCCCTTACGGCGAAGGAATTTCGCAGAATGAAGCGGGACGGGTTGGGGGATTCTCAGATTGCGCGGCTGACTGGCGCTAGGACGCTGGCGGTTCGCGAGGCGCGGAAGAAACTCGGTATCCGCGCAATCTTTAACCGTGTTGATACTTGCGCGGCGGAGTTCGAGAGTTTCACGCCTTACCTGTACTCGAGCTACGAATCGGAAGATGAAGCGGCACCCACAAACCGTAGAAAGGTGATGATTCTGGGCAGTGGGCCGAATCGAATCGGTCAGGGGATCGAATTCGATTATTGCTGCTGTCATGCATCGTTTGCTTTACAGGATTTCGGATGCGAATCGATTATGGTGAATTGCAATCCGGAAACCGTATCGACCGATTACGACACCAGCGACCGCTTGTACTTCGAGCCATTGACGCTCGAGGAAGTGCTGAATATCTATGATGTGGAACAGCCCGACGGTTTAATCGTGCAGTTCGGCGGCCAGACGCCGCTGAACCTGGCGATGCCATTGAAGGAGCTGGGGCTTCCGATCATAGGGACCGATCCCAGCAATATCGATCTCGCGGAAGATCGCAAACTGTTCGGTAAGCTTCTCGAGGAACTCGGTATTCCCTCGCCTGCGCACGGCTCGGCTACCAGCATTGAAGAAGGATGCGAGGTGGCTCGTCAGCTAGGCTTCCCGGTTTTAGTGCGGCCCAGTTATGTGCTGGGCGGGCGCGCCATGGTGATCGCCTACAACGAGGAGACCGTGAAGCTTTATATGCAGGAGGCATCCCGATTTTCGGTTAAGCGGCCCGTACTGATAGACCGCTTTCTCGAAGACGCAACGGAGGTGGACGTGGATGCCTTGTGCGACGGCGAAAATGTGCTGATCGCGGGCATTATGGAGCACATAGAAGAGGCAGGCGTGCATTCGGGAGACAGTTCTTGCGTACTGCCGGCCATTGGGATCCAGAAGAACAGCTTGAAATCGATCAAGGAATACACGACGAAATTGGCGCGCGCGCTGAATGTGATCGGCTTAATGAACGTCCAATACGCATTGAAGAATGGCGATGTATATGTATTGGAAGTGAACCCGCGCGCATCGCGAACTGTGCCTTTTGTCAGCAAAGCAACCGGCGTGCCGCTGCCAAAAATTGCGGTGGGACTCATGCTCGGGAAGAAGCTGGGGGAGTTTGGGCATTTGACTGGAGGCGTCGTGAACGGGGTGCTGCCGGTGCCGAAGTTTTTTGTAAAGAGTCCGGTGTTTCCGTTCTCAAAATTTCTGGGCGTCGATCCGGCGCTTGGACCGGAAATGCGTTCAACTGGCGAAGTGATGGGCGTGGGAGAGAGTTTTGGCGAGGCCTTCGCGAAGGCGCAATTGGCGGCGGGAAACCCCGTGCCACAAGAGGGGGCTCTGTTCATCAGCGTGAACGATCGCGACAAGGCGGCGGCCGTTTCAGTAGCCGCGAAGTTTCGAGAGTACGGGTTCGATCTATTCGCGACGCGTGGAACTGCTGAGGCGCTGCGAGCCGCCGGCGTGCCATGCAAGACCATATTTAAGGTGAACGAAGGCAGACCGAATGCCGTGGATCTTTTAAAGGCCGGTAAGCTGAAGCTGATCATTTATACGACGACCGGCAGCCACTCGTTTCCTGACGAGCAAACCATACGCCGGAATGCGGTAACCCACAGAACGCCGTGCATCACGACGATGAGTGGAGCGCGCGCCGCCGCGGAGGCTATGACCTCGCTGAGGAAAAATGAAATTCGAGTGTGGAGTCTACAGGAATTGCACGAGCAGGAGGTCGCTTACGCTTCCGGATCAGTGGCGGTGGCGGAGTGAAATCGGGCGCGTGAACGGTATAAATTCCTGCATGAAATTGTAGGCGGCGTCCGCGCCCAGCCCTATCAGGCCGCGGATGAGCCCGCTGTTCACCGAACCGGTGCTCTTCGGCTGCCAAACATTGACTAATTGAGCAGATCCGAAATTGCTGAATATGCGCGCATATGCGAAGGTATCCGTCCCGTTATCGTTTTTGGCGAAAATGATCTGCTTCACGGCATTCAGCGCGCGAAGTTTCTTACTCTTGTCTTCTGACGGGAAGTAACGCGGATCTTCGTGAAACGTACTCTCGAGCACGAATGCGAAAGTCTGCCGGGAGAGATTGCCTGCAAAACCGGAGGCGTATCGATCGGCAAATCCTCCGACGCCCTGGCCCCATTCATGCGGAGCGTCTCTGGCTTGCCCAATAGCGGCGCCGATGGCAGCACCGGCGAAGCCTCGCAGGCCGAAGGTTTGCACCACGCGATAATCGAACTTGTCGCGCACAGTGAACGGCGGCGCGGACATCGTATCCGGTAATTGTGCCTGCGGCTGCTGAGTCGGCTCGACCTGACCGGGCTGTTGTACTTGCGCAAGCGCAACCACCGGGACGAGAATCAGAAAGACTAACCAGTAACGCACTAACCCCAGAGTAGGGGATCAGAGTTCCGGGTCCTGGAAAAGGCGGATGCCGGCGATACCTTCGGCGCCCGCCTCCAAGCACTCCGCCGCGTTATCCCAATTGACTCCTCCGAGTGCGTAAACCGGTTTACCCAATTGACACGCGGCCTTCAAGGCCTTCAGGCCGACGGGCGTAGTCTTGCCGGGTGTATCGAACACAGGGCCGAAGGTGACGAAATCGGCGTTGGTGGTCCGCACCTCATCGAGCGTATGGCACGATCTGGCGACGAGTAGATTTCCAAGCCTTTGCTGAGGCGCATCGGCGGGAAGGTGAACGCCATCCGCGCCCGTAGCGAGTGCGATATCGCCTCGGCCGTTGAGCAAAATCTTGGTCGGAAGCCGCTTGCGGATCTCATTCTCACGAACTTCGAGAACAGCCAGCGTGAATTCGAACAGCTCACGCGCGGTGATATCTTTTTCGCGAATCTGAATGAAATCGACGCCCAGATGCATTTGATCGCGAATCAGCTCCAACAGCGGATGAAAGCCACCCACGGCTTTGCGATCGGTGATGTAGTAGCGCTTCATTTCCCGATGAAGTATACAGCAGAGGAGGGAATCTCAACCGCCAGACGGTCGCTGCCGCGCAGTTCTTCAAAGGCCGCCTCGCTTACGGTAGCCGCGATACCGTGCTCGAAGAAGAGACGCATTCCCCGAGAACACGCGGTATGCTCCAACAGCCGGAGCAGCAGCAGGTTGTGCGCCGCGCGGCTGGTGGGCGGCAACACTTTCGTTTCCGCTTCCCGGATGCAAAGAAATCCCCGATCGCCGATCAAGTGGCCCGGCAAATAGGGACCTTCGATCTCATGGTCGAGAACGGTGAGCCGGCTGGTCTTTCGACTTGGATCAAGAGCGGTAATGCAAGCGGGTAGGATGTTGTAGACGCCCAGGGACCGGGCCACATCGAGAGTCGCGGGTTTACTCAAAACCAACTCTCTCGGACCGGACTGCAGGATTCGCCCTCGATCTATGAGCAACACGCTATCCGCCAGCTCGAAGCACTCTTCGAGATCGTGAGTAACCAGGACGGTCGAGACTTGCAGCTGCTCGCGAGTTTTTCGCAGCACGTTATAGAAGGAGCGGCGGAGGCGGGCATCCAGGCCGCGCGTTGGCTCGTCGAGCAGGAGAAGACGCGGCTCGCTTACTAAAACGCGGGCAAGAGCGGCGCGCTGCTTTTGACCGCCTGACAACTGGCCGGGCTTTCGCGCCGCGAGATCGCCTAACTCAAATGAATCGATGAGCTCGTTAATGCGGCGGCGGCGATTGAGACCGCGATTTTTTTCGGACGGTGCGGCAGAGGCGGCAAAGCGAAGATTATCGCGCACCGTCATGTGCGGGAACAGCGCGTGATCCTGGAAAATATACCCGCAACGGCGACGCTGGGGGCTCAAGTGAACATTCGCCGTAGCGTCGAAATACAAATGATCGTTAATCAGGATGCGACCTTCGTCCGGGCGCGCGAAGCCTCCCAGACAATTGAGCGTCAAAGTTTTCCCGGAGCCGCTTGGCCCAAACAGCACGGTGATGCCGGCGTCTGCCAGCAGATGAATATTAAGCTCGAACGCTTCTGAATCCCGACCAGCCGGGAATCTCTTGATCAGGCGCGCGTCGATACTCATGGACTGCTGCGTGAACTGCGGCCGAAATAGCTGGCGGGCCAAAGCAAGGCCAGCGCGGCAAACGATACAACCAGCACCAGCACGCGGGCGAGCCGTCCATTGCCGGATTCGACAGCGTCGTAAATGGCAACGGAAAGTGTTTGGGTGCGGCCCGGTATGTTGCCCGCAACCATGATAGTGACACCGAAATCGCCGAGAGAGCGGGCGAAGGCGAGGGTCGCAAGCGAGCTCAGGCCGCGCTTGGCGAGAGGCAGTGTGACGCGCCAGAAAGTCCGCCATTCCGATGCGCCGAGGCTCTGCGCGGCCCATTCGTAACGGTAGTCGACTCCGCTGAGGACGGCATGCGCCGCCTTGATGTAGATAGGCGCGGAATGAATGAAAGCGGCAACCACAGCGGCTTGCCAGGTAAACACCAGCGGTTGCCCGAATATGCTTTCGTAGATGTGGCCCAACGGCGAAGCGCGGCCGACCAGCACCAGTAGGTAATAGCCGAGGACGGTCGGCGGCAGGACCAGCGGCAGCGTGATAATCGAATCGAGAAAATTCTTGCCGCGAAAGTTCTTATGCGATAGAAGATAAGCGACGAAGGTTCCGATACTAAGGACCAGCAGGGTGGCAAGACCCGCGACCCTCAGACTCAGCCACAGTGGGAACCAGTCGAAGGAAGGAGAGGCGGCCATACACGGGATGGGAAAAACGATTATAGCCGTGAGCGGCTGGCGTGCAAATCCAAGGAATGCGGCCTGAGTCGATTGGTGATCTAATAGACATGATTGAGGCTCTCCCAAAGAAGCTGTTCACTAACTGAAAGGAGCGATTCCCTTCTATGAACTACCTGATCATTAACCTGATCCTGTGCGCCGTGCTTGTGGCGATTACCGTGGGCGTTTATCTATACCGCCGATGGTTGGAAAACCAGTGCGACAGCTACATCCATTTGCACAACGATTCGCACGATTCGACCATAGTCAGCACGCAAAGCGACTTGTGCAAGCGTCTCGACACCGTCGATAAATTGAAGACTGGGCTTGTGGTGGCTGTGATTCTATACATACTGGCAATTGTCGGGATGGCTATTTACAGCGCTTGGAACAACCCGGGAACGACTTAGGGTGCGAAGTCGCGCAGCGGCAGGGGCGCTTTTTCTAGCGCTTGTCGCCGTTAGACTGGCGTTCGCCCAAGAAGCGCCATGGCATTTTGCCGTTTCAGGCGATTCGCGAAACTGCGGCGACGTTGTGATGCCGGCCATCGCGAAAGACGCGGCTTCGAACGATGCAGCGTTCTATTGGCATTTGGGCGATTTTCGCGCTATCTACAGGTTCGATCAGGATTACCAGCAACTGCATAAGCCGGCGGACCCGAACGGTCCGGCTCTGATCACCGTTTATCTCGCAAACGCCTGGCAGGATTTCATCGATAACCAACTCCGGCGTTTTGGCAATGTTCCGGTGTACCTGGCGTTTGGCAATCACGAGTTGATTCCGCCCAAGACACGAGAGCAGTTGGTGGCGCAATTCGCGGATTGGCTGGACGCGCCTGCCATTCGCGAACAGCGCTTGCGCGACGACCCGCGCGATCACACGGTGAAGGGTTACTACCACTGGATAAAGGACGGCATCGATTTTCTGACGCTGGACAATGCATCTCCAGATGAGTTCGACAACGCTCAGATGAGGTGGATGCAAAGTGTGTTGAGCCGGGACGCGGGCGATGCGTCGGTTCGCGCGGTAATTCTCGGCATGCACGAAGCGCTGCCGGAAAGCATTTCGAAAGACCACAGCATGAATCAATCCGCTCAGGGGGAATCGAGCGGAGAGAAGGTTTACGGATGGCTGTTGGATCTGAAACGGAAGTCAGGCAAGCCGGTTTATGTGTTGGCGAGCCACTCGCATTTCTACATGGAGGGCATTTTCAATACGGAGTATTGGAAGGCGCACGGCGGTGTTTTGCCGGGGTGGATCGTCGGTACGGCTGGAGCGGAACGGTACGCGCTGCCGGCGAACGCGAAGGATGCGAAGGCGGCGAAAACTCACGTCTATGGGTATCTTTTGGCTACGGTTACCTCTTCGAAGGAGGAGCCGGTGCGCTTCGATTTTCATGAATTGAAGGAGTCTGACGTCCCGCCCGACGTGATCAGCCGGTTCACGCCCGCATTCGTGCATGAGTGCTGGGTGGGCAATCCGGACGTGCGGTAACCGGCGACCCTCCTTAGGCGGCTGAGAATCGTTTGCGCGAATAGGAGATTCTCAAGCGGGCGAAAATTACTTTCAGAATGGCGATCACCGGGATGGAAAAAAACATGCCCGGAATGCCGGCGATCCTCTCGCCGGCGAGAACGCCAAAAAGGATCAGCAACGGATGCAGCTCAACGCCGGAGCTCATCAGGTAAGGATTGAGCATATAATCCTGGAAAACGCGATAACACGCCCAGAACAGAACGATCCACAGCAGACCGCCGGACCCGGTGACTCCGAAGACGATAAGCATAATGGCGAGGGCGGCCGCAGGACCGATGACCGGAATGAATTCAAGTAATCCGGCGATGCCCGCCAACAGCAATTCGTATGGATATCCCATGATGGTCAAAAACAAGATCCATGCCGCGAAGGACGCGATGGCGAGCAGCACGAGCGCACGAATGTAGTTCTTCAGAACCAGGTGAATATCGTCCAGGATCGATTCCATCATCGTGCGATCATGCCCCTTTTCTACTGCGCCGATCAGATCGGTGCGGATTTCGCGGGCATCCTTGAGAAAGAAGAAGGCGAGTATCGGGATCAAAATGATGGGCAAGAGGAAACCGATTCCCGAAAGTATTTGAGTGCCGGCCTGCTGGATAAAAGGCACAACACTGGTCTGGAGGTTAGTTGCTTCTTTGCTGAGCGTGCCAATTATTTCGGCGCGCACCGGTTCGAGCCAGTGCGGCAATGGGAATCTGCCAATGGTTCCGCCAGCGAGCAACTTTGGCAAACGAGTCACGAGGCCGGTTGCCTCCTCCGCAATGGTGGGAATAACCGCGAATCCGATGCCGGTCAGCGCTCCGATTAACATGATGTAGACCAATGCAAGCGCTAAAGTTCGTCTCTTTTGAATGAACCTTTCGATCAAGGCAACGATGGGCGACAACATGTAGGCGAAGAAAATAGCGGCGGCGAAAACCAGAATCGTATCGCGGATGTAGTAAACGAGAGCGAGCAGAAGAGCGAAGAGGAAGATTGTCCACACAATCCGAAGCGCGCGCTCATCGATCCCCAACATGATTGTTAGACTATCAGGTGCTTACAGTTTCGAGGTCGTTTGAGCGCGAGGTCGCTTTAGCGCTGTGGAGAATAAACATCGAACGCAGGGCGCCGCGCGCGATATGCGGCGTCTAATGGCCGAGTTGCGCGAATTGGAGCAGAAGCTTCGATCCGGCGGCGGCCAGAAAAAGATCGATAAGCAACACGCCGAGGGCAAATGGACGGCGCGTGAGCGGATCGAGCAGTTGATCGATCGCGGCACGATGTTTTTAGAAATCGGCCTGCTGATTGCTTATGACAAATACGACGGCCAAGCTCCGGGCGCAGGCGTTGTTACGGGACTCGCGAAGATCGAAGGACGTCCAGCGGTTATCGTGGCGAATGACGCGACCGTGAAAGCCGGCGCGTGGTGGCCGGAAACGATCACGAAGATTCTGCGCGCGCAGGAGATTGCGATGCGGAATCGGGTGCCGATCGTTTACCTGGTTGATTCGGCGGGCGTGAATCTTCCGTTACAAGACGGGATTTTCCCGGGCCAGTACGGCGCGGCACGCATCTTCTACTACAACTCCCTCATGCGGCGGCGCATGCACATTCCGCAGATCGCGGCCGTGATGGGACCCTGCATAGCCGGAGGCGCATACCTGCCGGCGCTGAGCGATGTCATCATTATGGTGGAAAAAGCCAGCTTCATGGGCTTGGGCGGGCCGAATCTGGTGAAAGGCGCGGTGGGGCAAGTCACCGACACTGAGACCCTGGGCGGCGCAAAGATGCACACCACGCAAAGCGGCGTTGCCCATTATCGAGCGGCAGACGATGGCGCCTGTCTTGAGATGATTCGCCAGCAGTTTCGGCAGATGCCACCGGGCGTTCCGGCGCATAATGGCCAGACGCCGCGGCTCGACGCGGAGGGTCTCTATGACGCATTGCCGTCCGATCATCGCTTGCCGTATCATATGGAAGACTTGTTGGACCGAGTTCTGGATGCCAACGATTTCCTGGAATTTCAGCCGGAGTACGCGCCCGAATTCCTATGCGCGGCAGCCCGTCTCAACGGGCGAAATATCGGAGTTATCGCGAATCGCCGCGGGTTTCTGAAGACCCAAGCCGGACCGCGTGTGGGCGGGATCGTCTACACCGAATCGGCGCGCAAAGTAGCCTACTTCGTCGAAAACGCTGAGCGGCATCGGCTGCCATTGCTTTACATTCAGGACGTTTCCGGCTTCATGGTTGGAGTGGAAGCGGAGACGGGCGGAATCATTCGGGCGGGAGCGGAAATGGTGGAGACGATGGCCTGCGCGAGCGTTCCAAAGATTGTGCTGACCGTGAATCATGCGAGCGGCGCAGGATACTACGCCATGGCGGGCCAGGGATTCGATCCGAATTTTACGTTCAGTTGGCCCACCGCGCGCATCGCGGTCATGGAGGGCGATTCGGCCGTACAGGCGGTCTACGGGCCGGAACTCGATCGGCTGAAGGCAAGCGGGAAGCCGGTGCCGCCGGAATTGGAAGCAAAGATCGCGCAAACCCGGGCGGATTACGAGCGCTGGTTAGATGCTAAATACGCCGCGGCGCGCGGGCACTGCGATGCACTCATCGACCCGAAAGAAACCAGGCCGATATTGGATTTTGCGTTCGATGTCGCGTGCGGGAACAAGAGCATGGAGCACTTGCCGCTGGACTTCCTGCAGTATCGGGATGCGCGATGAATCTGTTGATCGATCACACATGCCGCGTTCTGCACATCACGCTGAACCGGCCCGACAAGCGCAATGCGCTGAGCTCTGCGATGTGCTCCGGCATTGTGAAGGCGGTTGCGTCGGCGCAGAAGCGGCAGGATGTCGGATCGATTCTAATCGATGCGGTGGGCCAGGTATTTTGCGCGGGCATGGATCTGGACGAAGCGATCGATCAGCATGGCGCGGAATTAGCGGCGCTCCACGACGATCTGTTTACCCTGGGCGCGACGTCAATGAAGCCCATCGTGGTTTGCGTAAACGGCCCGGCGTTAGGGGGCGGCCTGGGACTGGTGGCGCAGGGACACATGGTGATGGCTGCACAGGGAGCTGTTTTCGGGCTGCCGGAAATTCGAATCGGATTATGGCCATTCATGGTTTATCGCGCTGTTGAAGCAGCATTGGGAGCGCGGCGCACGCTGGAGCTTAGCCTTCTTGGGCGCATGTTTCCCGCTCATGACGCCTTGTTATGGGGATTGGTGCATCAGGTTTGCCCGGTGGCTGAAACACCCGATCGCGCTAAGGCGCTGGCGCGCGATCTGGCGAAGGCAAGTCCGCTGGCCATCGAGGCAGGGCTGCGGTACTTTCACGAGTCACGAGGCAGATCATGGAAAGAAGCCGGCGAGTTGGCCGCCGCCTTGCGAGTCGACCTGATGCAGAGCCGTGACTTTAAGGAAGGCTACGCCGCGTTCAAAGAAAAGCGCGATCCGCACTGGCCCAGCATGCCGCGCGACTTCTACTCGACCGGGAAGGCGCAGAACAACTCTGAAAACAAGTAGTCTGTCTCTTGTTGTTGCATTGTTCGCCGCGCGAGCCTCGCTGTATGGCGCAACTTTTTATAAAGATGTATTGCCTGTCCTTCAGGCACGCTGCCAGACGTGTCATCGCGAAGGCGAGATGGCGCCGATGCCGCTTGAGACCTATGGGCAGGCGCGGCTATGGGCCACCGCGATCCGCGACACTACCCAAAAAAGGACCATGCCGCCGTGGTTCGCCGATCCGTGCTGCGGACATTTCGCGAATGATCCGTCGCTGAGTGCTAGCGAGATCGCGATCCTCGCAGCTTGGGTGGATGCTCATGCGCCCGAGGGAAATCCTCGCGATGCTCCGCCGCCCCTGCAATGGACTAAAGGGTGGAACATCGAGGCACCCGATTTAGTGCTCCAGATGCCGAGCGCGAAGCGAATTCCCGCGACGGGCGATGTTCCGTATCAATACATCATCATTCCAACGCACTTCAAAGAGGATCGTTGGGTGCGGATGTCCGAGATCCGGCCCAGCAATCGAATGGTTGTGCATCACGCCGTCGCGTATATCCGCGATCCTAAATCTTCCTGGCTGCGCGGCGCGCCGGCGGGTGTTCCATTCAGCGCCGACGACCTTCCAACGCCCGCTCTGCGCCGCGACGCGATGTGGACGACCAGCGACATATTGCTGGTTTATGCTCCCGGGAGTTTGCCGGATAAGTGGCCGCCGGGATTCGCGAAGCTTGTGCCGGCAGGATCGGACATCGTTCTCCAAATGCACTACACGACTCATGGACACGCGACGGAAGACCGGACCAGCATCGGCCTGGTCTTTGCAAAGGAAGCTCCGCGGAAACGAGTATTGACCCTGCAGTTGACCAACGATCGATTTGTGATTCCGCCTGGCGATCCGGACCACCGCGTCGAGGTGCATGGCTCGATCCCGAACGATGCTTTGTTGCTGAGCTTTTTCCCGCACATGCACCTGCGAGGGAAAACGTTCGAGTACAACATCCTGGAGCCGGGCGGCAAACTGCGAACACTATTGCGCATCTCGCATTACGATTTTTATTGGCAACTGAGCTATCGATTAGCAGAGCCGATTCCTCTAAAAGCCGGGACGATGCTGCAAGCCATCGCGACCTTCGATAATTCCAAAAACAACCCGCATAATCCCGATCCGGAATCGGCGGTCACCTGGGGCGAGCAGACCTGGGCGGAAATGATGGTTGGATTTTTTGATGTCGCGGTGGATTCAAGCATTGGTAAGCAGCAGTTTTTTATACGGACGAGGTAAAGGGCCGCGGTCTGAACTCGTCAACATCAAACGAGCCACGCACTAGGGCTCTTATTGCTTCTAAGGATCGGATGTCGCCGCGGCCTAGAGCTTGTGTAAGGGCGTTGCCTACGGCCGTCGCTTCGGCTGGTCCGGCTAGAACACGGCGGCCGGTTACGTCGGCAGTCAGCTGATTCAGCAGCTTGTTTCGCGATCCGCCACCCACGATGTGAATCACGTCTATCGTTTTGTCGGTCAGCTTCTCCAGCGATTCCAGGATTTGCTTGTAGCGCGCCGCCAGGCTCTGCAAAATAACACGCGAAATCGCTCCGGGGTCGTCCGGCACTTCTTGACCGGTTTTGCGACAGTACTCGCGAATAGCTTGCGGGTGATTGCCCGGGGATGAGAATTCGTCTAGATCGATAATAGTGCTCGTCTTCTTCGCCGCTGCGGCTTGTTCCATCAATTCGGCGTACGAATAATCCTGGCCGTCGCGCGCCCACTGTCTTCTGCATTCCTGCAGCAGCCATAGTCCAGGAATATTCTTCAGGAATCGAATCTTATTTCCCACGCCTACTTCATTCGTAAAATTCGACTCGAGCGATGCATCGTCAATGATGGGGTGATCTAATTCGACCCCCATGAGGGACCATGTGCCCGAGCTGATGTAGCACCAGTTGTCATTGCCGGATGCGGGAACGGCTGCAACGGCGGACGCAGTATCGTGCGAAGCGGTTGCGAATACCGGGGCATCAGTGGGCAGAAGATACGGCAGAACAGGACCAAGCTCGGCGCCTGGATCAATCAAATTTGCCAAGAAGCTGCCGTCGATTCCAAGCTGCAGCAGCATATCAGTCGCAAAACGCTTTTCCACGGGATCGTAGAACTGCGACGTGCTCGCGATCGTTCGCTCAGATGCAAATATCCCGGTCAGGAAATAATTGAATAGATCGGGCATGAACAACAACCTTGAGGTCACCCGCAGCACTTCGGGCGAATGCTCATGCAGCGCATAGAGCTGATAGAGCGAGTTGATGTGCATAAATTGGACGCCCGTCCGCCGGAAGATTTCAGCGCGAGGCAGAATTTCGAAAACGCGCTCGGGCACGTCTTTCGTTCTCGCGTCGCGATAGTGCCTGGGGTTTGCGATAAGCTCGCGGTCGACGCCGATGAGCCCGAAATCGACACCCCAAGTGTCGATCGCGATGCCACTCAGATCGTCCGACGATTGGGCCCCGATGCGAATGCCTTCGCAAATTTCGTGGAACAGCCGCAACGTGTCCCAATAGAGGCCCGTGGGAAGCTGCACAGGTGTATTCGCAAAACGATGCAGCTCCCTGAGCTCTATCTTGCGATCGGCGATGCGCGCCAGAATTGCACGGCCGCTCTCGGCGCCTAAATCGATGGCGAGGTAATTTCGATTCATGTCCATTCGCCATATAGCGCCGCGACGAGATCGTCCAAGGCGCGATCCGGATCGGGCGCGACCAGCACTTCACGGCTAAACGCCGCAAAAAGCGGAAGTCCAAAGGGCGAGGGGCGCGGCAGGTCGTAGATAACGAGCGGCGATTCGTACATACGGGCGGCTTCCTGGAACGCTCGAGGCGCATCGCATTGATCCTCCAGCACCTCGCGAACCGCTTCGCGCACCAGGGGGTGATCGGGCTCATACTCGAGAAGCGTCTTATACAGCAGGCTGCCGCTCCAGGTGGCTGCACGGGCGGATACGTTTCCTCGTAACGTGCGGCGCGGCAGAAGCTGCCCGATCTCGGCAATGTGCCGGAACGATCTGCCAAGGGTTTCCGTGGTAGAAAGCGTGGCACGCAAATCTTCCATCCAGTTCACGGGATTAAATGCTTCGCGCAACGTTTCGGCATCCACCTTCACGCGCGAATCGAGCGACAGCAGAAAACTGTGATCGTCGAAATTCGCGACAACGCTATAGCCTTTCGCGATGCGCGCGCCTGCAACCCATGCGAGCGACCGGTTTACAGCGCGCCCGGCAACCACATGAACCAAGAGCAGCATGTTGCGACCCTTTACGATTTTTTCGGCGAGCACCGGAGAATCGGTGGGCACGGGAATGGCTCTGGACTGATGCGAGACAAAGGCTGCAATTCGTACCGCCGTGTTTTCATCCACTGAATAAGTCTGCCGCAAATAACGCGCGCACGCTGCGGCGCCACCTTCGTGCCATGCGGATCGCAGCTCGCGCCTTAGCCTCAACTCTTCCTGCGCAAGTTGCGCGGTCAGCGCCATCTTGTTACCCATCCATCGAGGCGTTTTCACCTGTTCGCCTTGCGCGGCTTCGACGATCGCCATATTTTGGTGAACGCGTTTTATGCGCACAGGTTTACCGGCCATGATGAACGCCTCGCTCGGTTGAAGCGAGGCGATAAACGATTCTTCCACTGCGCCGAGCATCCGGTTGCGAACCGAGACGATCTTCATCTCGTAATCGGCGCTGATCACGCCGAGGTTCATGTAATAGCTGCGCGCTGTTTTGGCATCGGCGACTCGAAATTTCTCATCGCGGATCACGATTTTTCCGTAAGTGCCGTATGGCCCGAGCACTTTTCCCTGCCCCGCTAAATAATGCGCCACATCGTCGAAATCCTGACGGGAGAGTTGCCGATACGGACCCGCTTTTTTGACGAGCGCGAAGGCGTCGTCCAGGCTCCATTCCCGCTCGATGCTCATTCCTAAGAGAATTTGCGCCAGGACATCGAGAGGCGCTTCGGGAATGCGCAAGGCGTCGAGGCGCCCTTCGCGCGCAGCTTCGCGCAAGGCGATGCACTCGACCAGGTCTGGAAGGCTCATCGGGACCAGGGCGCCTTGCACTACGCCGTCGACGCGATGGCCGCTGCGCCCCAGGCGTTGCAAAGCCCGGCTCACGCCCCGGGGCGTTCCAATCAGCAGAACTTGATCGACACTCGAGAAATCAACACCCATTTCAAGGCTGCTGGAGGCGACAACCGCGCGCCAAAAGCCGGTCTTCAGTCCTTCTTCGATGGTTTGCCGCGTTTCGCGATCGACGGAACCGTGGTGCACCGCGATGCGCTCATCCAATTCGGGCAACAGAACTTTTAACGCGAGAGCAAGACGCTCCACTCCGGAGCGCGTGGTCAGAAAGATGAGACTGCACTGAGCCTTTTGAACGAGCTCTGCCACTGTCGGTGCAATGCGAAATGGATTGTGGCCGGCGGGTGGCAGCCAGGCGCCCGGCTCCGGCGGGACGATCTCCAGACGATGCGACTTGCGAAAATCCGCTCGCGCTACGGCGCACGATCGATCGCTGCAGAGCAGACGCTGAATTGCTTCGATGGGCCAGGCGGTGGCCGACATACCGATGCGCTGCAGCGGGCGCTGAACCCGATGTTCCAGGCGCTCCAGGCACAACGCCAGCAGTGAGCCCCGCTTTCCTTCGGCAAACGAATGGATCTCGTCGACGATGACCGTATCGGGATCAAAGCCCGTCTCGCGCCAGGCAGTCTGAGAAAGAATGGAGCTCAAGCTTTCCGGAGTGGTCAGGATCAGGTGCGGACGATGCCGTTCCTGGCGCTTTCGATGTTCTTGAGGCGTGTCGCCGGTGCGTACTTCCATACGGATCTGCTGCGAAGCGGGCAGCGCGGCGTTCACTGCATCGAGTGCAGGCGTAAGATTCCGGTGAATATCGTTATCGAGCGCTTTTAACGGTGAAACGTAAATTGCGCAGACGGCATTCGGAAGCTCGTTCGCCGAGGCGCGGGTAGCGAGGCGCGACAAGGCCGATAAGAACGCCGCGAAGGTCTTACCGCTGCCTGTGGGCGCGAGAATGAGCGTATTTTCGTGCCGCAATATATACGGCAACGCGCGAATCTGAATGTCGCTCAGAGTGGGATAACGCGACAGAAACCACTGCGCGAGAGCCGGGTGCAGATGCGCGACGATCTCGTGCTGGTTAACGGAGCGATGCCTGGTAGAGCGCTTCAACTCGGGCGAGATCATCGCAATCCTCTGGTTTCTTGTCGCGCCGCCATCGCAGTATGCGCGGAAAGCGAAGCGCGTACCCGCTCTTGTGGCGAGCGCTTTTCTGCACGCCATCGAACGCTACTTCAAGAACTACTTCGGGCCGAACCACCATTACCGGCCCAAAACGGTCCGTAGAAGCAGCGCGCAAAATCCGGGTCAGATCCTTCACTTCCCGATCGGTCAAGCCCGAATATGCTTTGCCGATATTTACCAGGCCGCTTTCGGAACGTACCGCAAACGTATAGTCGGAGAATACCGTTGCGCGGCGCCCATGCCCCTGCTCGGCGGAGGTGATCACTACGTCTAACGTGCCATAAGGACGTTTCAACTTCTGCCACGCGCCGCCGCGTTTGCCCGGCTCGTAGAAGCTGGCTCTGCGCTTAAGCAGCAAGCCTTCATTGCCGCGCTCGCGAGCTTCTTCAAACAGGCGATTCACATCTTCAAGGGTGCTGACTTCGTATTGCGGCGAGAGCAAAAGCGGCAATTCCCGGCCTTCGAACAACTCATTCAAAATGCGGCGGCGATCCTCCAAAGGCCGCTCAAACAGCAACTCGCCATTGCGCAGCAGGATGTCGTACGCGATGAATGCGACTGGGACTTGAGCCATCAACGCAGCTCGAACACTCTTACGGGCGATGCGCTGCTGGAGCATGTTGAAGCTCAGCGTGCGACGATCGCGCCAGGCGACGATCTCACCATCTAGCAGCCCGTCGCCTTGTAGCCCGGCGAACGCGCACGTCAACTCCGGAAACGCTGCCGCCACTTCTTCCATGCCACGGGCATACATGCGGACGTGGCCGGAATCGAAATGCACCTGCGAGCGGATGCCATCGTACTTGTCCTCCGCGATCCACTGCCCGGGTGAAGCGAGATCCTCAATTCGTTCGAGCGGTTTCGCCAGCATAAACTCCATCGGATGAAACAGCCGGGCTTCTATCTTCGAAATCTCACCATGCCGCGCGGCAATGGCGATATGGGCCAAATCATCTGACCGGTTATTCGCATCCTGGATGGTTTCAACGGGAAGCTCGCATGCCGAGGCGACCGCCTCTTCCAACATTTTCGTTTGAAGCCCAATGCGCAGCCCTCGCGTAATTACTTTGACGAAATACTTAATTGTGAGCGGCTTGTAAGTGCGGAAAGCAGAGACCAGCAACTCGATCTTTCGCGCCGTTGTGCGGGCCAGAAACAGCTGTTGATAAATCTCATTAGCTTCGCGCAAGCTGAGCGGCTGACCGGCGCTGACATCGCGCATCAGTAACCCGGTAGTTTCGCCCGTATCGCCCACTTCCGCGTAGCAGACCTTCAGGATTTCCCAATCCCAACCGCTGGCAATTTGCAGCGCCTTCCGCAGAATGCTGTAGCCGATGGAAAGCTTCGTTTTGCCGGCTACATCGAAGAGAGTTTGGTTCAGGGTGGTTTCGGCCACTGGACCGGTGCTGAGGAACTGTACGGCTAAAGCGAGATTTTCATCCGTGAGACTGCGGAAATATTCCGCCAAGACGGACACTTTGCGGCGGCGGCTTGAGAACTTGGCAACTTCCTCACAGATCAGCGCCAGTCGGTCCATCAACCTTCTGCTTCAACGGTCGTGCGCGCGCCGGCGCGTTGTGGCGCAGCCGCCGAATAGCCTCGCAACTGAAGAGCGCGGGCGAATGGCGCGGTGTAGCCGTGAACCACATCCACGTGCTTTGCGCCCGACCGGCTCACCAGCGTGATCAGCTCACCGAAATCGGCGTGATCGGAATACGGGATCAGCTCTTCCGCGCCGGCACGAGTGCGCGCGTTGTCGAGCGCCGCCCAGCCGGAGACATAAGCAATCCGAATGTTCTTGCCGCTGGCTTCGAGCGCCGCGCCGTGCGTGGGAATAACAACCAGCGCTTTACCGGCGATCGCCCCCGCATCGTACGGCTCCCAACCGTGGAACGTATAACTATAGTTTTCATACACAGGAATGAACTTCGCGATTGCACCATGCACAGAAGTGCGAATTCCCGCTTTGCAGAGCACGTGAACTATTTCCTGGCCTCTCCCGAGCGAATATCCGATGAACACCGGCACAGCTCCTTCCTCCAAACAGATTCGTGCGAAGCGGACGATACTCTCGATGGCTTCTTCGCGGTCGAGGAGCTTATAGATGGGAAGGCCAAAGGTGGACTCGATGATCAGGCGATCGCATGCGACATTGGCGGTGGTTTCTCCGCAGAGCGGAACCCGCAGCTTAATGTCGCCGGTGTAGAGTAGCCGCTCGCCGCGATGTTCGATGAGCAGTTGCGCTGCGCCCAAAATGTGGCCGGCCGGGAAAGCCGTAAGCTGCGCTCCGTTCCATTCCATGCTTTCGCCGAATTCCAGAGGGGTTATTTCCGGCTCGGATTGGCCATTTTCCAGCCACAGGCGCATGCGGTAGAACCGAAGCGTTGCGGGAGTGCCGATCACTTTTCCATGACAGCCGCGCGCGTGATCGCTGTGACCATGAGAAATCCAGGTGACGGAGCAGGGATCGGTGTTGTCGAGCCAGAGCTGAATATCCGGGAGATAAATCCCGGTCTCTCGAAAATCGACTCGCATGAGGTTGGTTCAGGCTTCCAGAAAAACGGCGCATAGATGGTCTATGAAATCGCGAACTTCCGCGTCGTGACCCACCGTCGCGTTCACCATGACGGAAAAGGCCAGCCATCTATGACGCTTCGTTTCGATGTAGCCGCTCAAAGCGTTCACGTGCGAGATGGAGCCCGTTTTTGCGTGTATTCGCTCGGCACCGCGGATATTGTGAAAACGATGCTCGAGCGAGCCGTCGACGCCTCCGATGGGCAGCGATTGAATCCAGATTTCCCGCTCAGGCCGACCCCACATATAGCGAAGCAGCGTCACCGTGGAATCGGGAGTGGTCAGACCCTGGCGCGCAAGCCCGGATCCATCGGCGAAAACGAATCCTGTTCCGTCGCGAGTGATGCCGATCTCCTGAAGAAAAGCTTCGCGCGCGGCTAGACCTGCTTCTAACGTCCCTGCGCCACGCGTTACCTGCGCCACTTCGCGCAACAGCATTTCAGCATGCAGATTTTGGCTGATCTTATTGGTGACCTGAATCGCCTCCCAAAGCGGCGGAGATTCTAATGTGACCAATGTTGTGCCGGGTTGCGGCCCGCGGCTTTCTTCCAGCGCAGTCGCGGCGCTATTTAGGCTTCGGTACTCGGAGCGCGCGATGCCGCGCACGACCATACCGCGGTCGCGCAACACGTCTATAAGAGCTTCCGCAGCGAAAAGCGCCGGGTCGTCCATCGCCAAGTCCTGACGCCACGCGTTGGCCGTTCGCCCGATGCTGCCCCACAGGACGACTTCGCTCGTGCCAAGTTGGCGCGACAGGTGAATATGAGTGGCGCTCGAACTGTCCGTCACGACTTCATTCAGCACGACGAAATGGCTCAGTGCGGGCAGCACTTCAACATCTGCCAATTGGCCAACATCGGCTGGCGTCAAACGGAGCGAAATAGTGTTGTCGTTCGGGGTCAGCGCAGTGACCGGCGCGCCATAGCTGAAGACGCTGTCCTCGATAGTCCAACCATTTGGATACAGATCGCCGGGGTAGCGCGTCGAGACGCCGATAACATCGCCGGCAATTTCGCGAATCCCGGCATTCACAAGTTTGTCCGCCAAGCGTTTGAGTCCGGTGAGGGGATCGCCGTCACTGGCATTGACCGCATAGGGCAACATCCGGCCGGAAAGATTCGGATCCCCGCCGCCGATCAACTGCAGATCGTTAAGGATGGTTTGCCCGGGGCTCCAAACGGTTGTGGTGCGCAGCTCGGTATGAAAAGTGTAATTCGGCCCGAGCCGAACCAGCGCCAGCGCTGTCGTATAGAGTTTCGTGTTGGAAGCGGGAGTAAAGAAGCTCGAAGCCTGTTCTTGCGCAAGCACCTCGCCGGTTTCCATATCGATGAACTTATACCCGGCTCGACCACGCCGGACCACGGGTGATTTGGCGGTAAGAATTGCGATACGGTGCGAAAAACGGGTTGCGGAGTGCTGACTGAAAGCCGCGTGGATTGGCGCCAAGACGATAATGAATAACGAGAGGCGGCTCAGACGCAATCGTTACTCTCTTCCTGTGGCTGCCATCGCCTGACGCTCTTTTCCGCTCTTGGTCCCGCCCATCAGATGCGATTCCAACATGATAAGCAGGGCGAGGATGAGGACGGCGATGGATCCCAAAGCGGGTATCAGCATCACATAACGCATGCCGAAATATTTGTCTACATATCCCAAGAGCCAAGGAGCGCTCATCGCGCCGGTAATGGCAATGGAAAAGATGCCATTGTAAAAACCGGGATGGTAGGAGAAGCGATCGTCGAGGGTTTCCGCCACAAGCGGGTAGATGGGAGCGAAACCAGCTCCAATAATTACGATCGCAAACCAAGCGCCGGCCATCGCGACAGTAAAACTCAGCAGCAAATAGCCCAGCATGGCAGTGACAATGCTGCCCATCAATAGCTTTCGATGGCTTACGCGCGGAAGCAATGTTTGCGCGACAAGTCGGCCCAGCGTGAGGGCGAGGAAGTAAAGCGCCAACGCAAAAATGGCCCACGCCGGATTACTGCCCAGCCGGTGAATGAGAAACAGGGGCAGCCATCCGGCGATAGCCCATTCATTACCGAACTGAAAAAACAATAAAAGCCCGAATAAGACGGCGGCAATGCTGCGCAAATCCCTAAGAGTTTCGCGAACCGCGGCTTCTTCGCGGGGATGTTCGACGATCTCGAGCGCCGCCGGATATTTGTTGCGCGAGTAGATGGCTAAGTAGATCAGCGGAACAAGGGCAAGCAGCAGCGTCTGGATTTGAAGCGAGCCTGCAAAGTACGTGATCGCTCCCATAAGGGTAGCGACCAGGCAGCCACAGCCGAGGAGCACCCCGGCGAGATTCGCAATGGAAGCCGGCGCTTTGGTAAATTCTGGTTCTAGTACGTATAGGAGAGCAGTTACCAAAGCGCCGCCCGCGCAGCCGACAAAGCCTAGCGCGGTGACGCGCCAAATGGGTGAGATCGGCGGGACAAGAAAGGAAAGCGCCAGAAGACTTGCGCAGGCAAGGCCGCAGGCGACCAGGGCGAGAAAACGTATGGAAACGCGCGATAAAAGGCGCTGTGAAGCGGCGGCGGCCACGACATAGCCGGCGTTAAGCGCCAGGAAGTGAAGGCCGATCAGGCGCGGATCGGTGTCGATGTGGTACTGCCAAGCAATTAGCAGAGAACCCGGCAAACCTACGAGAACGCCGAAAAGAAGAAATCCGCCGACCCACTCGCGTGCGCTAGGATTGTTCGCAAAATTTCGAATTACCTCAGCGCTGTTCGTTGACACGATGAAAACGTACTTTATACAATCAAAGCATCACTGAGAAAGGAGGTGGTCCAGTCGAATGAATTCTGGTAGTGACTGTAGCATACATCCCACGCGCGAGGTGGCCGACTCTTAAAGTCGCCGTTCGTACGTTCAGGTTTCGTTCAGTGACGAGGCCGAAGTTCCTGTGGACCGGCCGCCCCGTCGCGCGTAACGTAGCTAGAGTGTAGCCGCAAGGCTCATTTGCAACGCCCCGCTCAGTGCGCTCCTCACAGCGCCTTGGGCGGGGTTTTGCGTGTTAGAATTGAATAAATGAAAGCAGGCATTCATCCTTCCTACGAGGAAGTGAACGTGATCTGCGCTTGCGGATCCCGGTTCGTCACCCGCTCCACTCATAAAGGCGACCTGCGAGTCGAGATCTGTTCCAGTTGCCACCCGTTCTTTACAGGCCGGCAGAAGCTGGTAGACACGGAAGGGCGCGTCGACCGGTTTCAGAAGAAGTTCGCCAAGGCGCGCGAGATGCAGGCTCAGAAGAAGGCTGCTGACGCGGCGAAGGCGGCGCGTAAGGTTCGGTAGGCCCGTTATTGGGGCGCCACTAATCCTTTCCGAATTGCAAACAGCACCAGTTCCGCTGTCCGATGAATGTTCATCTTCTCCATCAGATTGGCGCGATGAACGGATACCGTGTTTACGCTTAGATCCAGCAGACTGGCTATTTCTTTATTCGATTTGCCTTGTGCGATCAGTTGAAGCACCTGCTTTTCGCGTCCGGTGAGCTTATTTAATTCATCGCCCTGCTCCTGGGCCACATACTTCAGACCGGCGCCGATAAAACGCTTTCCTTCAGCTACGGCTTTGATGGCGCCAACCAGGTCTACGTCAAGCGCGCTCTTCAGCAGATAGCCCTTCGCGCCGGCATCGAGGGCGTTACGAACATAGTTGTCGTCGGCGTGCATGCTAAGCACCAGGACTTCAGTGCCGGGCAGATGCTTCACAATCTCTTTGGTCGCTTGCACTCCGTCCAACTCGGGCATGGAGAGATCCATAACTACAACTTTCGGCTTCAGCTCGTAAGCCATGCGAATGGCTTCGACGCCATTGCTGGCCTCGCCGACAACCTTCATTTCTTCGTCATCTTCAAGCAGCCGCCGAAAACCGCGGCGTACCAGGCTATGATCGTCCGCAAGTAGAACTGTAATTTCTTCGCTCATGATTTACCGGTAACCACCTCTCCCATGTTTTCTTCCCCTACCACGTCGGACACATGATCCTCCGGGCGCAAGGGCAAGACCAGCGATACAGTCGTGCCGGCGCCGGGTCTCGAAGAGATCTTGAGTATTCCGCACAGCAATTCCGCCCGTTCCTGCATGGCGATCAACCCCAGACCGGGCTTCGCCTTCTTGCTGGGCGGCATGCCCCGTCCGAAATCTCGGACATGGACGGTCAATGTGTCCGAAGAAAAAATCATCTGTATGTCCGCCGATTTGGCGCCGGAATGCTTCGCGGCGTTGGTAAGAGCCTCCTGGACAATGCGGAAACAATGGATGGCGGGCTGGCCCGTAATTCGCACCGGATCGCCGCTTACCGACGCGGTGGTCTGAATACCGGTCTGCCGCTGGAATACTTCCGTGTACCATTCAATTCCCTTGGCGAGTCCGTAGTCGTCGATGACGGACGGATGCAGCATCTGCGACAGGCTGCGCATTTTCTCGAGGGTGTTGTGCGTTATTTGCCGTACTTCGCTCAATTCTGTACGAAGCGGCGAATCGGGGGGGACGCCCTTCTTCTCGGCTCGGGCTAACATTGCGCCCACGGCGGTCAAGATCTGGCCGAACTCATCGTGCAATTCGCGGGAGACGGAGCGAAGCACTTCTTCCTGCACCGTGATCAGCCTGGCAGCCAGCACTCGCCGCTGCCGTGAAAGCGATTCGAGCTTGTCGAAGATCTTACGATTGGAATAGATGAGATAAAGGCTGGTGACCACGATGGCAAGCATGGTGCCGGCGAGGAACGCATAAATATCGCGTTCGACCCCGTCGTAGATGGATGCGACTTTCTGGTCGGCGCGCTCTTCGGCCTCTTCGTTGCGCTCGAGGAGATAGGAAACGCGTGTTGCGAGCGCGGACTGCTCCTGAGACAGCTTTGTCGAAGCGAGCGCGCGGGCGGAGGCTTCATGTCCGGCGATAGCCGCCGCGAATACCTGGTCCGACGTTTTCCAAAACCGGTTCAGCGATTCCATCAGCGCAGCTTGCCGGTCGGCCCGGCGAATCTCCGGGGCCAATTTCGCCTCCGCGTGAATCGCGTCGTTTAAATCGGTGCGCAGCCGCGCAAAATCGTCGCGGTACACAGCAATCCCCAGTGTTCGCGGCGCTTCAGTCATGTCGCGCAATTTCAAACCTATGGTGTTCAAGTCGTTTTGAACCCGCAGCAACAGAAGCGAATCGTGCCGGTCCAGGTCGATCGTGTCGGTCTGCAGCTTACGAAGCCCATTCAACTGGTGAAGCGCGTACCAGGAGAAACCGGTGACCGCCGCGAGCGTTATCAGCAGGCCAAGCAGGAGCCGCAGGGTTGGCGATTTAGTCATTCAGCTTCGCTGATAAAATTTGCCACAATATAGGATGACGACGGAAAGACCGTATTTGTTGCTTGCGGTTGTCGCATTTGCGGCGACGATGTGGGCCGCGCAACGTTGGAGCGACAAAGACCCGGCGCAGTGGACGGTTGAAGACGCGCAGCGCATCTTGACGGCCTCTCCGTGGGCGCAGGAAACGAGCGCTTCTTTTGGTACTGCGACCGAGCCGCGGGTTCCCGTCGGTCCGATGCCCGATCCGTCAAAAGGCGGGCATGATGGCGCGTCGGATGGACGATGGGACGGCGGGGTAGCCCGCAACGACGGGGGCGGCGTGCCTTCGCTGCCGATGATGATCCGATGGGATACCGCATTGCCGGTGCGGGAGGCCCTATCGAGAACCAATGCGCAAAACTACGCGCCCGTGGAAGCGCAAAAGGATTACGTTGTCACGGTTCTAGGCTTGGTGCCGGGCGGCAATTATCGTCGTGCGGGACGGTTGGAAACGCAATCTACCAGCGGTGATGCAGACGGCCGTGACGCGCGCGATCCCGAAGAGATGCTCGAAGGATTGATGGGAACATCGAGATTGTTCCCGAAGGGCAAAGCTCCGATCGCCCCGGAAGACGTGAAGCTCGATCCGGCAACCGGCGCGATTCATCTTTTCTTTCCCAGGACGGAGTCGATCAGCCTCAAAGACAAGGAAGTTTTGTTTGCGACGCGATTCGGCTCAATGAAGATTGAGAAGCGCTTCCGGTTGAAGGACATGACTTACAAGGGAAGGCTCGAGCTGTAGCGCGACGCCAGACAGCGCAAAGGCTATGCATCCCATCTTCGGACTCATGTTGTTCGTAAGCTCGATGGCGCAAGCGCCGGGCACGATCGATCAGAAGCTGAATGCGCTCGATGCGGCTACGAAGGCGGCGCAGCTTTCGGGTGACAACGCCTGGATGCTCACCAGCGCGGCGCTGGTGCTGATGATGACCGGCCCTGGCCTCGCGCTCTTTTACGGAGGGCTGGTCCGCCGGAAAAATGTGCTGGGCACGATGATGCACAGTTTCGTTCTGATGGCGGTGGTGACGGTGTTGTGGGCCATCTATGGCTACAGTTTCGCGTTCGCGGCGGGAAACCCGTTTGTCGGCGGACTCGGTTATGCATTCTTGAACGGCGTGGGCGCGGCGCCAAATCCCGATTACGGACCGACGGTTCCGCATGAGACGTACATGATTTACCAGCTGATGTTCGCCATCATCACTCCCGCGCTGATTTCCGGGGCTTTCGCGGAGCGCATGAAATTCAGCGCCATGCTGCTGTTCACCTGCCTCTGGTCGACAATCGTTTACTTCCCAATGGCGCACATGGTGTGGGGCAAGGGCGGGTTGTTGAATGCATTTCTGGGCGGGAAAATACCCACGTTCGATTTCGCCGGGGGCACGGTGGTTCATGTTACTTCCGGTGTCAGCGCGCTGGTCTGCGCCTTGTATCTGGGCAAGCGCGTCGGCTTTCCGAAAGAGCCCATGAAGCCGCACAACCTGGTGCTGAGCCTGATCGGCGCATGCATGCTTTGGGTGGGGTGGTTTGGTTTCAATGCGGGCAGCGCCGTTAACGCCTCGGGACTGGCCACAAGCGCCTTCGTTGCCACTCATTTCGGGGCAGCGGCTGCCGCGCTCGGATGGCTTTTCGCGGAGTGGGTGAAACAAGGGAAGCCGAGTATGCTGGGTGGTATTTCGGGAGCGGTTGCCGGTCTGGTCGCCATCACTCCGGCTTCCGGATTTGTCAAACCGTTCCCTGCCTTGCTGATCGGCTTTCTGGCGGGGGTTTTCTGTTTTTTTATGGTTACGGCCGTCAAGAACGCATTCGGCTACGACGACACTCTGGACGCGTTCGGAGTGCATGGCGCGGGCGGCACTCTGGGCGCGCTGCTGACGGGCGTATTCGCCACCAGCGCGATAAACGACGGATTGAAGGACAGCGCGGGCAGAGTGCTTCCGCTCGGCTGGGTGGATGGCAACGCGGGGCAAGTGGTCAATCAGGCGATCGGGGTGGCGATCGCCTGGGGACTCGCAATCGTCGGAACGCTCATCATCTTGAAGGTTGTGGATCTAATACTGGGGGTTCGCGTCTCGACTGACCAGGAAGTGGAAGGACTCGATTTGAGCATGCATGGCGAGGAAGGTTACAATCTCGACGCATAATCAGCAGCAATTTTCCGAAAGCATATTCCAGCCATGAAAAAGATCGAAGCTATCATCCAGCCGCACAAATTGGACGATGTAAAGGAAGCGCTGAAGAACATCGGCGTGCATGGCATCACCATCACGGAAGTGCGGGGACATGGACGGCAGAAGGGGCACAAAGAGGTGTATCGCGGAATGGAGTACCAAGTGGATCTGCTGCCCAAGATCAAAGTCGAGACGGTGATTCCGGATAGCCGGCTGGACGAAGTCGCGCGGGCGATCTCATCCGCGGCGCGAACCGGCAAAATCGGAGACGGCAAGATTTTCATCTACGATGTGCTGGATGCCATTCGCATTCGCAACGACGATTCGGGTGAGGCGGCCTTGTAGCCGTGATCGATGCCGCAGCTTATACGTTCGATGCGGATCGCGATCCTTACCGCGTTTTCGCGACGCGCACAGAGTTTGTCGATTCCATCGTAAAGAACGCGGCTCGCGATTGGCTGGATTCGAAACTTACCGACCCGTTCGCAATGGCCGCGGTGGGAGGGTACGGCCGCCGCGAACTGTTTCCCTTCTCGGATATCGATCTTCTACTGCTGGTGGAGAATGAATCGGGTCTTGCGTCGGCAAAAGAGCCGGTCTCGGAGTTCTTGCGAGTGCTGTGGGATGCCGGGCTTCACGTTAGCCACTCCGCCCGGACCATGGCGGAGTGTTGCCGCCTGAACGAGCAGAACATCGAGCTGCATATCAGCTTTTTGGATCTGCGGCTGGTGTGTGGCGATCATGGTCTTTTCGACAAGATCGCGGAGAAACTCCCTGGGTTTTATGCCCGCCATGCGGACACGATTACCTGCGCGGTGGCCGAAATGGCTCGCGCGCGGCATGCGAAATTCGGCAACACCGTCTTTCACCTGGAGCCCAACATCAAAGAAGCGCCTGGCGGCGTTCGCGACGTTCATCTGCTTCGCTGGCTTTCACAAATCGGTCCACACCATGCAGCCATGCATGAGCTGGGCGCCCAGGTAACAGACGCCACAGATTTCGTTTTCGGCTTGCGTTGCTTCCTTCATTTCCGAGCGAGGCGTGACAGCAATCTGTTGACGTTTGAATTGCAGGACGAGGCCGCGCAAGAGTTCGCTCGCCATCCAACCAAGCCGGAGGAGTGGATGAGGCTGTATTTCCGGCATGCGCGGCGGATCTTTCAATCCAGTCTGCGAGCGCTCGAGTACGTCGAGCGGGAAGGCCGGGCGCTGAACCGAAGCTCGCTTCTCAATGAATTTCGGAGCTGGCGTGGACGGGTATCGACATCCGATTTCACCGTCTCGCGCGAACGCGTATTCCTGCGCAATCCGGCGGCGACATTGAGCTCGATCGAAACGGTTCTGGGACTTTTTATATTCGTTGGCAGACATGGCATTCAGCTCTCTTGGGATACGCAGAGACGAATCGGCGGAGAAATCAAGAATCTCGAACGATTGCTGAGCGAGCATCCCGCCCGTTGGACTTCCTGGCAGGAGTTGTTTTCGCAGCCGAATACCGCACTCGCGTTACGCGAAATGCAAGAAACCGGCCTACTCGCAGCCGCAATTCCTGAATGGCACAGCATCGAAAGCCTGGTTAGCCGCGATTTTTATCACCGCTACACGGTCGATGAACACACGCTTGTAGCCATTGGACACATCGACAGATTGTTCGCGAAGCAGTCAAGCGATGCGGCTCGATTTCACGAACTGCTCCTCGAGGAAGACGACCCCTCAATCCTGCGGCTGGCCTTGCTCTTGCACGATCTCGGGAAAGGGACCACGCCGGGCGATCACGTTCGGGGGTCGGTGGATGCCGGGACGCGCGTCATGAATCGATGGAGTGTTCCGAAGTCTAAACAAGAGTCCGTAACATTCCTGATCGAGCAGCATCTGGACCTTTCGTCGATCATGAACGGCCGCGATCTGGAAGATCCGGCGACCGCTCGGTTTCTGGCGCGTGTAGCCGGCACGCGGGAGGATCTGCGGCGTCTCACTCTGCTCACCTATGCGGATATCGGCGCGGTCCATCCGACCTCGATGACTCCTTGGCGGTTGGAACAGCTATGGCGGGTTTACTCGTTGGGATTGGAGCAACTGACGCGCGAGCTCGCGAGCGATCGAATCACCCATGACGCGGTCTCCTCAGAGCTTGCCTCTTTTCTGGAAGGTCTTCCTGCGCGCTACCTACGAAGACACACGCAGCAGGAACTTGCGCATTATTTGGACATGCAGCGGAACATGGACGCCGTTGCTGTTGAAATCGGTCACGAGACGGGCGCATACCTGATGACGGTGCTGGCGCGGGATAAACCCGGCTTATTCGCGGCGTTGTGCGGTGCGTTGGCGAGTTTCGGAATGAATATCGTAAGAGCGGAGGCGGCGTCAAACGCGGCTGGTTACGTTCTGGACTTTCTGCGTTTCAGCGACCCGATGCGAACTCTTGAACTGAATCCGAGCGAAGTGGATCGGCTTCGGCAGACGGTGGAGGGCGCAGTTAGGGGATCCGTTCAGGTTTCGGAATTGCTGAAGCGGAGGCGTGAAATTCCACGTCCGCGCAGCGGCGCGCGCATCGCGCCTATCGTCCGCTTCGATAATGAAGCGTCGGATCACGCAACTCTTATCGACCTTATCGGCGAAGATCGTCCGCGCTTGCTCTACGATGTGGCGTCCGCGTTGAGTGCTTGCGGCTGCAACATAGAGACCGTGATGATCGATACGCAAGGGCATAAAGCGATCGATGTCTTTTACGTGACCCGGAACGGCCGAAAGCTGGACGAAGCCGCCCAGGATGGCTTGCGGTATGAGCTGATGCGCGTAGCGGCTCGCTCGTAATCTACAATGATTCGCGATGTCGGAAATATTTCGGCTGGACGGCAAAGTGGCTCTGGTAACTGGCCGGCGAGCGGGATTGGCGAAGCCACTGTTCGCACATTTTCAGAAGCGGGCACCCATGTTCTGGTTGTCGATGTCGATGACCGGCGCGCGAATGAGCTCGCCCGTTCCATTGAGAATACCGAGCCTAAGCATTGCGATATTACGAACGAGGCGGAAGTCCGCGTGCCGTTTACCCGATTGGAGCAGCTGGACGCTCTGGTGAACTGTGCCGGAACGGTTTGGTCGGGAGCGTCGAACAGACAGATTACCCAACCGAGATTCGCGCCAATTGCATTGCGCCGGGAACGATCGATACGCCCTTTTGTGGAAGCTTACCTCGAAAAATACCACCGCTATGAGAAGGATAAGGTGCGCCTCGAACTAAACGAGAGACAACCGCTGGGGCGTTTTGGGGCGGCCGGAGGAGATCGCGAAGCTCGCGTTATACATTTGCTCGGGCGCTGCCGATTTTATGAAGGGGTCGATAGTGACGATTGACGGCGGGGTAGCGTGAAGGTTTGTTAACTGCTTAAAAATGTTTTAGTTGACGGAATTAGCTGGACTACTTACGATATAAGTAATCTTCATTCGGTTACGTTTACCAGATCGAGTCATTGATCCGGCTGTACAGTTTTACGTTGATGGGCACGTCTATATCTTTAGAAGGGGTTAGTTTGTGAACCTCCGTCCTTTTTGCAAGACCGGGCTATGGATCGCCATTTGGGCGATGGGAGCAATCTCGGGCGCACAGGCTGCTACTGCGCACACGGCCACTGCGATAAGGAAACACAAACCGGTGGTACACAGAAGGCCTGTAGTGGCGGGCGTGGCGCCGATGATCGGGCGCACGAGAACCACTACGGTTCGGCGTCGGGCCCGGCATCGCATCGTTATCAATCCCTGGACTGAGCCTACCTACGCGGATTCCACTGTCGGAGACAACATCGATGGCGAAGATCTGGTGGTTCGCAAGGCCGCGGTGGACGCGCTGGGGCCATACAACGGAACCGTAGTTGTTGCGGATCCTCAAACGGGTCGAATCCTGAGTATCGTGAACCAAAAACTCGCCATGAAAGGCGCGTACCAACCGTGCTCGACGGTGAAGGTGGTGGTCTCGTTGGCGTCTTTGAAAGAAGGGATCATCGGACCAACCACGCCGTTGCACCTGACGCGCCGGTTTTCGATGGACATGACGGAAGCGCTGGCGCATTCCAATAACGTTTACTTCGCAAAGTTGGGACAAGAGCTCGGGTTCAACCGTGTGGAGAGATACGGGAAGCTGTTCGGATTGGGTGAAAAGGCGGGGCTGGACATTCCGGGCGAGGAACCGGGGTACCTGGCGAGCGATCCGCCCGGAACCGGCGTGGGCATGATGACGAGTTTTGGCGATGGCATCCGGCTGACGCCGCTGGAATTCGCGAGCATTGTGGCGACGATATCGAACGGCGGGACAATGTACTATCTGCAGTATCCGAAGACACAGGAAGAAGCGGAGAAGTTCGTGCCGCGGATCAAGCGTACGTTGGACATCGGGAATCTGATTCCAGAGATCAGGCCGGGCATGATGGGCGCTGTGGAATACGGCACTGCGAAGCGCGCGAACTATAACCCGTCTGAGCCGGTATTCGGCAAGACGGGCACGTGCACCGATACCGCGCAGCCGGGCGTGCATCTGGGCTGGTTTGGTTCGTTCAACGACGTGGGCAAGAACAAACTGGTGGTCGTGGTGCTGCTGACCGGTGGCCGCGGAATCAGCGGACCAATTGCCTCCGGCGTGGCGGGGAGCGTCTACCGCAACTTGTCGCAACAGCATTATTTCTCGCCGGATCAGCCGCCGATTGTACCGGCTAATCTAGTGCTCCTGCAGAATTGCTGCCGCCGCTAACAGGGGCGGTGATAACCTAGCAAACTAGGTCTCCGCCTTGGTCCTTCCTACAACTTCAACGTCCGCGCTTATCCTCCTGATATTTTCATTGATTTGCCTGGGATTGTGGCCCAGTACATTTAAACTCGCCGGTGCTCGCTGGCGATTTGAGCTGTTCTACGTCGATTTCGCGATCGGTGCACTCGTGCTTTCGATCATTGCCGCGTTTACCTTTGGAACTCTCGGTTCCGAGCTGGGATTCAGCGATCGCATGCTGGTGGCGGGCCGCCTCGCCCAAGCCTGGGTGATGGCGGGAGGGTTCGTGTTTAACGTCGGGAATATGCTCCTAGTAGCATCCATGTCGCTTCTCGGCATGGCGGCCGCGTTTCCATTGACCATTGGAGTGGCCCTGATCGTCTCCGCGTTCTCGCAGCTTAGGACGATCAACCTTGGCTTCCTGATTGCGGGCGTCATACTCCTGATCGTGGCTCTGGTTCTTGATGGAACAGCATGCACGGTTCGCGATCTTGCCATCAAGCCCGCGAAGGCGCAACCGAAACGGCCAGTGAAAAGCCCGGGGAAGAAGCGAAACGTAAAGGGCCTGGTGACGGGGGTGATCGGCGGGGTGATTATGGGAGTGTTTTATCCGATCGCGGCAAAAGGAATGACGGGTGACTTCGGATTGGGACCGTATGCAGGCGTGCTGCTGTTCTCGATCGGGCTCCTGATTTCAACCGTCATCTTCAGTTTTTACTTCATGAATATTGCCATCGAAGGCGCACCCATCGGATTCAGCACATATTCTCAGGGGAACCTGAAGCAGCACGTTACGGGATTCAGCGGAGGCATTCTTTGGGGAGCGGGAATACTGTTCGCGCTGCTCGGGGCGTCGCTTCCGCCTCAAGTGGATCTTGATCCGGCACTGGTGTTCACATTACCGCTGGCCTCCGTTCTGCTAGTGGTACTGGTGGGAGTGTTCAAGTGGAAAGAGTTCGCCGCGGCGCCGGCGAATGCGAAGATTTTGCTGGGCCTTGCGGCAGTCCTGTTCATCTGCGGAGTGGCGGCGTTAGGCATAGGAATCGGGCGCTGAGATGGGAGACGACGAAAGGCGATCGCCCGCCGCACTAAAATCCTAAGGCTGTTGTCAGATATTCCAGCACGTGCGGCTCCGGCGAATTGCCTTGCGCGAGAGTTGGCGATCCGCCGCCGCGGCCTCCGGCTTGCGCCAGCGCGGCCTTGAGAATCGCGCCGGCGTCGAGTCCTGAATCGTGCGAACAGGCGATAAGAACGCCAGGAGATTCGACGGCGATCGCAAGAGCCACCGCCTTTCCTCGATTCGCGAACGCTTGCACTTTCGCGCGCACTGCTTCATCAATGGCGGGGGTGCGAAGCAAAATGCGGCGCAGGGTATCGGGGCCGGGGGGTGTCGTTTCGTATAGCGCTTGGGCCTCGGCGCGCGCAAGGTCCACGGCCAATCGTTGCGACGTTTTCTCCGCTTCGGCAAGACGACGCCGGATTGCGGCCGTGTGTTCCGGCAATTGATCGATCGCCACAGCGGCTTGTCTCGAAAGCTCTGAAGCGATTCTGAAATCCTGCTTGGCGCGTCGGAGCGCACGAATTCCGCACACAAACTCGACGCGAAGATTGCCTCGAATCTTCTCGATTCTGCGCATTTGAATGAGGCCGATTTCAGCGGTTGAACGGAGGTGCGTTCCACCGCACGCGCTGCGGTCGAGACCCTGGATTTCTATGATGCGCAACTTTCCGGTGCGTCCGCTCGGTTTTCTGAGCCCCTGGGCGGCTGCGGCTTCTTCAAACGCGATCGTGACGGGCCGAGCCTCTCGTACAATCGCGTTAGCGCGCTGCTCGGTCTCGTCAATTTGCGCGTCGGTCAGCTCGTTGGCGGCGATCTCGATGTTCGAGACCTCGCTTCCCATGTGGAAGCTGAGCGTTTGAAATCCAAAGAGCTGAACCAGAACAGCCGAGAGCGCGTGCTGACCGGTATGCTGCTGCATGTGATCGTATCGCCGGGTCCAATCGATTTCGGCGTGTACTTTATCGGCCTGAACGGGAGCAGCAGTGACATGAGCGATGCGATCGTCTTCGTCGACGACGTCGACAATCTGCCGGCCGCCTAATTGCCCGGCGTCGTGGGGTTGGCCGCCTGAAGTGGGATAAAAGGCGGTTCGGTCCAAGTATGTTCTGAGACCGTCGCTGCTGCGATCCGCTACGGAAGCATCGAAGGAAGAAAGGTAAGAATCGGTGTAATAGAGGCGGTCGGTCAGCACGACTAACATGTAGCACCTTGGGCGCTGGGGCGGGCATCGACATAGGAGAGAATAGAACCGATGTCGCTGCGCGAGCACATTCAGGCCATCAAGCGAGAGGACCCCGCCGCGAAGAGCAGCCTGGAGATTCTGCTTTGCTACCCGGGCCTGCACGCAGTTACTTTTCACCGCTTGGCGCATTGGTTTTACCGGCAGAAGTGGTACGTTGCCGCGCGATTCATTTCACAGTGGAGCCGATTCCTGACGGGCATCGAAATTCACCCGGGCGCAAAAATAGGCAAGCGTTTGTTTATCGACCACGGTTCAGGAGTAGTGATTGGCGAGACAGCGGAAGTCGGCGACGACGTGCTGCTGTACCAAGGGGTGACGCTCGGCGGGACAGGTAATGAGCGGGGCAAGCGCCATCCGACGCTGGGCAACCGTGTCGTGGTCGGGACAGGAGCTTCGGTATTGGGCAACATCCGACTGGATGACGACGTGAGGGTCGGGGCCGGGTCAGTGGTGGTCAATTCCGTTCCTCAGAGTTCGACTGTCGTCGGCATCCCGGGTCGCGTGGTGAAGGCGCGGAGCGATACGCTGGGCGCTTTGGAGCATGGACGCGTAGCCGCATCCGGCGAATCCGAGGCGGCGGACCTGGAACAACTCAATGATCGAATTCGCGAGTTAGAAGCTCTGCTGCGCCTTCTTTTGGAAGAGCGAGTGGGGCAAGCACGCGGTTAACGACAGGCGAACAACAGGCGCATTTTGCGAAACGAACTGCATTGGGTTTGTTTTTTCAAATTGGGTTTATGACGAGGGCTTGCTGACGCGCGCAGTTCTGCCAAGGAAGGCGATCACAGGTGGGCGGCATTTATTTCGACTGATTGGAGTCAGAGGCTTAGGGCGGATTTGGTCGGCGTTGCGTAGGGCGCGAGAGGATAGTCGCGGGTGAAAGCCCATGCCCGACTCAGATTCGGATCGCCCCGGACGGTCAACCGGTCCACGCTCGATTGAGGGGAAGGCGAACTCCAGCCAAAACGCCAACAAGCATGGCTGCTGTTCGAAGAAGCCGGTTCTTCCGGATGAAAGCGAAGAAGAATTCAACGATTTGAAGCAGGGCTGGCTGCGCGATTATGAGCCGACCACGCAGATCGCTCGTTCGCTGGTGGCGCGAGCGCATCTGGCCGAGTGGTATCTGATTCGCGCGATCCAGCGCTATAACCAGACCGAACAATCGATTTACGAAGAGGCGGCCGATGCGATGGATTGGAGCGAAGCGCACCACGAGAGGATCGAAAGATTCACGCGTTACCGGACCACGCAGGAGCGGGCGTTCGCGCGAGCGCTGAGCGGGCTGGAGCATTTGCGGACCAGCCGGGTGCAGGAATCGAACCAGCGGCGGCGCGAATTGGGGCGGTTGGCGGAGGCGGAGGGGAGAGCGGAAGAACGGGCGGCGCGGGCGAGAGTGAAGGCACAGCCGAAAGCGGAAGCAGCGAAGCCGGCGGAAGCGCCGAAGACGCGCGGGCCGGAGATGTTTCAAGGGCAGAATCATCCCAAGAACCAGCGTCAGATCGCGACCATCGAGCAATGGGCGGAGATCACGGTGGAGGATGGCAAGACGGTGACGCAGGTGATTCCATCGAACGCGCAGTTGATTGAAGAAGGCAAGGCGATGTTGCCGCCGCCGGACCTGGTTTATCGGCGGATGAATTTTGTGGACGGGATTCCGCCGGAATACCACTGGGCGACGCAGGACGAGGAGCGGCGGAGATTGGGAATGTGCGGGCTTCAGCGGATGACGGTGGACACTTGGCTGGACGTAATCGATCGGGAGGAGGCTGCGGCGACCGGCCATCTGGGGCCGACCGGCGTGGGCAATCTGCCGAGGCCGAAAGAGCGCGGAGGGTGCGATTGCGAGGTGTGTACGGGGAACCAGGCGATTCTGGATAGGAGAGCGGAAAGGGAAAAGAAGAAGCTGGAGGAGGAGGCGCGGGACGGATGAAGGGGCGACGGAGACTGACTGGACCCAATTTAGCCAACTTGCGCGGCTGACGAGGGGACTCCGATTGAGGACCCCGGTCCTCTTTTCGACAGCTTCGGATGTAATCGTAGCGGCTGCTATATAGTAATTGCAAACCATGTCATTGACACAGATCTGGGCAACTTCCCGTGAGCAGCTTCAAGGAAAACATGTCCAGCAGGTTATCGGTATCGCGGGCGATGGACGGCTTTCAGATGGCGGTTCAACGTCTTCGGAATTCCGGGAATTTCTAGGAATTGTCGATTCGAGCCTGCTTGCACGTTACGCCGACGAAGCTCTCGCAGGCCGTTTCGAGGGAAGCGGGTTCGCGCTGCAGGATATCGTCAACGAGATTGGGACGAGACTAGGGTTCGCCGTTACAAGTGGCCGATACAGAGGGATTTCGGGTCAGATTGGATTCGACGGCCTGTGGCGATCATCAAGCTGCTCCGAAATTGTTGTGGAGGTGAAAACTACCGACGCCTATCGAATCGATCTAAACACGATCGCAGATTACCGGCGCGAACTAATTCGCACCGGAAAGGCCGAACAGGAGGAGTCTTCGATCCTCATAATCGTAGGCCGTCAGGATACAGGTGACCTCGAGGCGCAGATTCGTGGTTCACGCCACGCGTGGGATATTCGTCTGATCAGCGTCGATGCGTTGCTCCGGCTCCTCAAAGTAAAAGAATCCGTCGATGACCCGCTCATCGCGCGCAAGGTTTCTCAGGTGCTCGTTCCGCGCGAATACACTCGCGTCGATGGCATCATCGATGTCGTGTTTTCCACGGCGGAGGAGACGCAGCGAACCGAGGCGCAGTCAGATCCCGGATCCGATCAAGAGGAGGAGCCGCTTCCGGCAAGGGGTAAGAAATTCATTCCTTCCAGCTTCCACGCCGCCTGCATAGCTCGTATCGAGAAATCATTGGACGGCGCTCTCGTGAAGCAATCTCCGTCAACCTACAAATCTTCTGACGGCAATACCGCGGTCGTCTGCTCTGTATCTCGCGAGTATCTGATGGCAGCGGGTTGCCAGTATTGGTTTGCTTATCATCCCTACTATAATGACGTTCTGGAAACCGCAGCCCGGGCGTTCGTCGCTTTCGGGTGCGGATCGTCGGACGCGATAGTGATGATCCCATTCAGCGTGTTTCATCCGCTTCTTGAGGGAATGAACACGACTGAACGAGACAACCGACATTATTGGCACGTACACATACATCAGCGGACTGGACGCTACGCGCTGCAGCGGAAAGCGAGCTTTGAACCGGTGGATGTGACGAAGTACCTGATCGCCTAGCGCGTACCGCGTCTATATAACCTTCCAATCCGTTCCGAAAACCGCTGCAAAGCGGGTGGGCAATCTGCCATCAGACCGTTACGGGGTATTGCAGGGGATCGAGAGGCGAAAGTGGACTGCACGGCATGCCCGCATCATCAACGGCACGAGGATAGAAATGGAGACCGTTTTGAGCCGCGAGGAATATGGCCGAACTGTCGAGGAAACGCCGGCGGACTTTCCTGCACTTTCGATCGAGAGGATCCGCGGCGCGGGGAACCTCACGGATTTGCAGGGAAGAGCGGAAGCAAACAAACTGGAACACCGGGACGCGTGAGGCCGTTCTTGTCCATCGGGCGTGTAGCAACGTTCCAGAATTCCGAGATGTTCTGAGCGGTGAAATAAACAGGCGTGTTGCGGGCGAGATGCCACGCAACGCTCTCGACGGCGGCGGGATGAGAGGGGTGGGAAGGTTGCGCTCGGCGCAGCAGAACGTTTGTATCGATCAGTACGGTCATCTATCCGCGATCAAGATACATGCTCTCGCGGCTTATCGCTTCATCCGATAATGGCGGCGTATCAGGAAACCGCTTCGCGGTCTCGCGCCAGGCGGCGGCTCTTTCTTCGGGGCTACGCTTTTGGGCGGATCTGGATAGCATCGTGCCCTCGACCATGGTGAGAATGTAATTTTCGACTGACATTCCGCTCTCGCGTGCCAGATCGAGAAGTCCGGCTTCCAGCTCGGGCTTGAGGTCAAGAGTGACGGTCATAACAGCGTGCCTTGTTAAGTAAGTATGACGGGTAAGTGTCCGATGAATCGATTTCGTGTGGATGGGGAGACTTGGCTGAGCACTTGGATCGATCGGGAGAGCAAGAGGCCGATTCAGGGGCGTGCTTTCAGAATCCGCTTCACATTGCGCTTACCGCGTACGGCAGCCATGATGCGTAACGGCGTTGCGTCAGGTTGGTAGACGACCAGAAATGAGTACAGAGGGAAAAACAGTACGGGTCGGTTTGTCAGGTCTTTGCGGGTGTGGCCCTGGCGGGGCATTCGCGCCAAGGACTCGAAGACTGAATAAAACTCGCCTTCGATTCGGTTTGCGAGATCAACGCTGTCCTGTGATATTCGTCGCCAGATTTCAAAGAGATCGTCTTGCGCCTCCGCTGAAATCTGGTAGGGCGTCATGACCGCTGCTGCTCAGCAAGCCATCCCCCTTTGCGCTTTTCCATATCTTCGCGCGACTCCTGTGCAGACATAAACTCGCCACGGTCGAACTGTTCGAACGCGCGCTCGATCTTTGCTTCGATAGAAGGCTTCCGATCGTGCAACCATTCCTCTTCGGAGTGCAGCATTTCCAGAGCGCGGCCAATGACATCATCTGGGTTCTGGTAGGCTCCTGTGCGCATGGCCTCAGCAATCAACTGTTCGTGTTCTGGCCGAAGGGTAATTGTCATTCAGAGGGCTCCTGGTTGCTATTGTTGCAATTCGCCGATTAATGGTGCGGATGGGGAGACTTGAACTCCCACGCCCTTCCGAGCGCTGGAACCTAAATCCAGTGCGTCTGCCAATTCCGCCACATCCGCGTGGAGCGAGAAATTCTTTCCATCAGCGTAGCATTGCGCTGGATTCGGGCTTGGCGGCGGGTTTCGTCTCTAAGAACGCCAGGAACTCTTGGGTATTACGCGTCAGCTGGGGGAAGGTTGCGACGACGTTTTGGCCGGCATCCATGAGCGCGTAGAAGGGAATCGATACCGTGCCGAATTTTCGATCTTCGAGCTTCTGGTTCCGCTCCGATTCCGCGTCGGTGCCGTCGGTATATAGATCGACGACGATCAGGTCTTTGAGCGCGGACTGAATTTCGGGGCGCGGAAACATGTTTGCCTTCATCCAGTGGCAGTTCGTACAGGCGTAACCGGTGAAATTCACCAGCAGCAATTTGTTCTGCTCGCGAGCGGCCGTAAGCGCCGCGTCGAAACGATTTTTGAAGTAATTGGCGGGAGCGATTGCGGCCTGTCCGGGCGAGCTGCCGAATATGGCGCCGGATGGTTCGGGGATGAAGGCATCCAGGTCGCCGAGCCGGCCCCCGAATAGGCCTGGGACGAGGCTCAAAGAGAAGATCAGAAAGAGTGAAGCGATCAGGGCGCGGGTTACACCGAGCGGCTCGTCCTTTTTGATGCCTTCCATGGGCAGTAAGCCGAGCAGATAGAGACCGGGCAAGGCAAAGAGGACGATCCAGGCGGCGACAAAGCGGTCGCGCGTCAGCCAGTGGGTTTGAAGAACTTGATCCACGTTGCTGAGGTACTTGAGCATGACCGCGAGCACAATGAAGCCGAGCACGATTTTCACGCGCGCCATCCAACCGCCGCTGCGCGGAAGCTTCTTGAGGTAAGCGGGAAAGAGCGCCAGGAAAAAGAATGGAGCGGCTAAACCGGTAGCGAACGCGAGCATGCCGAGCACCGGCTGAGCGCCTTTCGATTGCACGGAGGCGATCAATAGCGGGCCGACGATGGGTCCGATACAGGCAAATGAGGTTAGTGAAAAGGTGAGACCCATCAGGAGCGTGCCGGCGTACCCACCGCCTCGTGAGGCGCTGTCTAGCTTGGTGAGCAGGCCGGAGGGGAGACGCAGCTCGAATGCGCCGAGCAGGCTAAGGCCGAAGACAAAGAACACAGCGGCGATGAAGCCGTTGATCCAGGGGTTGGATCCGAGCTCGACGATGCCGAATGGGCCGGCGATCGCGGTGACCAAGAAACCGAGACCCGTGAACAGAACAATGATGCCCAGGCAAAACACGAGGGCCTGGATCCAACCGCCGCGCTTTGGTTCGCTGCCGGTGGTGGTGCTCTGGTTCAGAAAGAATGAGACGGTGATCGGGATCATGGGGAAAACGCACGGCGTGAAGAGAGCTGCCAAGCCGAAGCCAAATGCTGTTAATAGGAATGGAAGCAGGTCTTGGGAAGAGCTCGGAGATGGAGCTGTCGCACGCGGCGACGTGGTTTGGGCGGGAACGACAGCGTACCCAGCAGGGATGGTGAAGCTGGGTGCGGGGCCTCCGCTGACGAATGTAATTTCAGCGCCGACGGTCTTCTTCACGGGAGGCAAGCACCTGACGTCGGAACAAACCTGATACCGCGCGACGGCTTCAATGGTGGATTTACCAGTGGCGGATTTGGCGGTAGACGCCTCGATGAGAAATGTTGCAGAGCCGGTGTAAGTTTCGGTGTCGATGTGGAAACTCGGGTCTAATTTGCGGACTGGTTGCGGGCGGTAAACGCTGTACCCGGCGATCGACGGATTATCATTCAGACGGATTTTGGTGGGAATGGGTCCGCCGGAAGGCGTGGTGGGCGAGTAGAGGTGCCAGCCGGATTCAATGGTGGCTTTCAGCTCGAAAAAGGCTTTGCTGCCGGGAGCGACATGTGCGGCTCCATTCACGGGAATGAGCACCCACTGGACGGGATCTTCTTTGGCGGCGAGAAGAGATGCCAGGCCGAGCGCCAGCAGTGCGATTCGGAACATACTACTCTACGGGTGCTGATGCCCACGCATCCAGCTCGGTTGCAATCCGCTCGTTGATTTTGCCTTCGGCAAACTCCTTGGCGACGCGGATGGCGTTCTTGACAGCCTTCGCAGGAGAACGGCCGTGGCAAATCACACAGAGTCCATTCAAGCCGAGGAGCGGAGCGCCGCCATATTCGGAGTAGTCGACGCGCTTCTTGAATTCGTTAAATGCGCCTTGGGCGAGGTATGCGCCGACTTGCCGCGTGACGCTGGCATTCAGGGACTCCTTGAGCAACTGACGGATCACTTCGACCAGACCTTCACTCACTTTAAGGGCGACATTGCCGACGAAGCCATCGCAGACGATAACGTCCACCGACCCTGTATAAACATCGCCGCCCTCGACGTTGCCGATGAAGTTCAGGTGCTTCAGGCTCTTCAATACGGGATACGCTTCGTGCGTTAAAGTGTTTCCCTTGTGTTCCTCTTCGCCGATCGAAAGCAGACCTACGCGCGGTTTCGAGATGCGGAAGATGACACGGGAATAGGCGTCGCCCATAACGGCGAATTGAGCCAGCATTTTGGGAGTGCAATCCACGTTAGCGCCGACGTCGAGCATCACAGCCGCTCGGCCGTTCAAGGTGGGAAAGGCGGAGGCAAGCGCGGGCCGGTCGACGCCGGGGAGCATGCCTTGCACCATTTTGGCGGTAGCCATTACGGCGCCGGTGTTTCCCGCCGAGACGAAGCCTTGTGCGAGGCCATCGCGCACGAGACGCGACGCCACGCGGATGGAGCTATCTTTCTTCGCGCGAACGGCTTTTCCGGCGCTATCCTCCATGGTGATCTGCTCGGTCGCGTGCTTCACCTCAATGGGCATGTCCGGCCAGCCGGGGTGGCGATCCAATTCCTTGCGGATGACCTCTTCGCGTCCGACCAGGATCACCTTTACGTCGAAAGCCTTCGTGGCCTGGAGGGCGCCTTCAATTTCCGGGCGCGGAAAGTGATCGCCTCCCATGGCGTCGAGAGCTATGGTGACCATTTAGTGGCTCGGTGTGGCGGCGGTCAGGTTTCGACGACCTCGATGACTTCGCGGCCCTTGTACTTACCGCAATGGGGGCAGGCGCGGTGAGGGCGAATCTTTTCGTGGCAATTGGGGCACTCGGCGAGTTGCGGGAGGCGCAGGGCGTCATGTGCGCGGCGCGTGGAGGTCCGCCGTTTGGAGTGGCGGCGCTTTGGATTCGGCATGGTTCTACCAGTCTCTCAATTCTCGTTTAAATTTAAGCGGATTCGGCGGGCAGCCCCTCAATTGTGGCGGCCCATCTCGGCTCGAAAATTCTTCAGTTTGCTCCAGCGGTCGTCCGGTATTTCGGCTTGGCAGCCGCAGTCGCGCTGGTTGCGGTTTTGTCCGCAGACGGGACAGATCCCTTTGCATGCTTCGCTACAGATTAGCTGCATGGGCAAGGCCAGCAGCACCACCTCGCGAAGAACATCGTTAAGGGGGAGGCGGCTTCCTTCATAAAAGCCCACCTCGATTCCGGCCTGATCGATCTCATCCTCACCGCCGGCGTTTGCCTCGGTGGCAGGCATGTACACCAGGTCGAATTGATTTTCGATGGGAAAGCCGGTGGCTTCGAGACAGCGATCGCAAGTGGCCTGGATAGTGACGTTCAGGCGTCCCTGAACGCGAATTTCGCCCATGGAGTGGTTCAGCAGTTGGGCGATACCTTCCGATTTCAGAACCGTTGACTGAATAATCCTGCCGTCGTAATCTATTTCTCCGGGCCGCACTTCGACATCGAAACGGACGGGGCGCAATTCTAATTCGTGGAGGCTGATGAACACGGGCACTCCTAGGAGCCGATCGGGGTCGGCCGGCAGTCTCGGGACAGAGAGCAAAGTTCGATTATAACAAGAGTTTTCTACGACTTGGGCGCGGAACGGTCGCGTTGTTTAGGCACAGGGTTTTGAAGGTTTCCGATACTTCCAGAGCGGGAATGCAGCGCTAGGCTACTTCGCGGCGAGTGCCGATGGTGGGGTCGACCGCGATCTTCGGACTTGCGGCGTCGCAGTTGTCGCAATGGCCGCAGGGTCCGCTAAAGTGGTCGCCGAAATAGCGTAAGAGATGCTCGCGACGGCAGGCGCTGGTGTCGGCGTATTCCCGCATTTGCCGTAAGTGCTCGCGTTTCATATCGCGGCGGCGTTCCTGTTCGCCGGCGGCGGCTTCCGCGGCAGCACTGACATCGGCATCTTCACTGAGCCGGATCTCGCCGGTGGGCAAAACTTCCAGAGCGCCGACATCTTCGAGGCGATGAATGGCGGAAGTGAGCTTGCGTTCGGAGAGATCGGTGTCGCGCGAAATTTCTGTCGGGGTCGACGGGTCCCTGCTGGTCCGAAATCACGGCTGCGATCCGTTCAATTTGCTCGGGCTCGAGCTTGCCTTCGCCGCTTCGAAACGCCTGCGCTCCGATATCCTGCAGGCGGAAGAACAAGATGGCTTCGGCTTTTTCGCCGTCGCGTCCGGCGCGGCCAATTTCCTGGTAGTAGGAATCGAGCGAATCGCTGACATCGTAGTGATAGACGAAACGAATGTCAGGCTTATCAATGCCCATGCCGAAGGCGTTTGTGGCGACGATGATTTCGGCCTCGCCCGCCATGAAGCGATCTTGAACATCGCGGCGTTCGGGTCCCTTCAGGCCGCCGTGATAGAAAAGCGCCGGGACGCCCTCCTGATCGAGAAGACGCATGATCTGTTCGGCAGCCTTCCTGGTGGAAACGTATACGATGCCGGGCTTATCGGCCCAGCGAGCGCGATGGACCAGAGCTTCGAGCTTCTTGTCTTCTGTATCGAAGCGATCGACGCGCAGGTAAATGTTCGGGCGATCAAAGCCATGAATGAAACTTTTCGGGCGGCGCAGGCCCAAACGCTGCAGGATTTCCTGGCGAACTTCGGGGGAGGCGGTAGCGGTCATGGCGAGAACCACGGGATGGCGCAGCCGTTCGATGTCGGGGCCGAGCTGCAGGTAATCCGGGCGGAAATCGTGACCCCATTCGCTGATGCAGTGGGCTTCATCCACCACGAAAAGGCAAATACCGGCGGTGTCGAGTGCCTCGACGGTTTCCTGCTTTCGAAGCTGCTCGGGGGCCAGAAAGATGATACTTGCCGGCACCTTGCTCGATTTTTTCAAACGCCTCATGAGTTTCCGAGACGCGCTGGGTGGAATTGACCACGATGGCTTCCGCTTCCGTGTCTTGAGAATTAATGGAATCCACCTGATCCTTTTGGAGCGCGATCAGGGGCGACACTACCAGCACCGCGCCTTCCATCATGAGGCCGGCGATTTGATAAATGGCCGATTTGCCCGAGCCGGTGGGCATGATCACCAGCGTGTCGTTTTTGGCCAGAAGCGAGCGAATGGCTTGTTCCTGGCCGGGACGCAGCTGGTCGAACCCGAAGTTTTTCCGGGCAATATCGAGAATCTTGCTTTTTCTTTTGCAATGCGCTTCTTTGCCGTCGAAGGTCTCTTCGTCGCTGTCATAGCCGCAGATGTGATCGTCGATGCGGAATCACTGTTTCAGGTGAGTTCGAAAAACAGTCTACAAAGCAGGGCGCGAATGGAAGACCTGAGCCGGTTGCCGCATCGCTTGAATAAGGCAAAGCGCGAATGCGACGCGATTATTGAGACGCCGAAAGGGCGGAGAAACAAATTCAAGTACAAGCCTGAGTCGGGTTTATTTTCTTTGTCGAATTTGCTGCCGCAGGGCTTCAGTTTTCCATTCGACTTTGGGTTCATCCCATCGACGGCCGCGGATGACGGAGATCCGCTCGACATCATCGTGCTGATGGATGAGCCGGCGCACGTTGGCTGCCTGCTCGAGGTTCGGCTGATCGGCGTCGTTAAAGTCGAGCAGACGGAAAATGGGAAGAAATCCCGGAACGATCGGCTGGTGGCGGTGGCAGTGCGATCGTTCGATTTCAAGGATGTGAAGTCGATCTCGGATTTGAACGATTCGCTGGTAGAGCAGGTGACGGAATTTCTCGGGTTGTACAACAAGAATTCCGGGAAGCAGGATGAGGTGCAGGGGGTGGAAGGGCCGGTACGCGCGATGAAGTTGTTGGAAGAAGCGATCCGGGCGTTCGATCGCAACGAGAAGAGCCGGGTCTAGAGCTTGATTTCCTCGGCTCTGGAGGCCGCTCTTCATCTACTTCGCGGCGGCGGTCTCGGTTTGTCTGTGAGTTCCTTCTTCATCGGTCCTCTCCAAAACATTTAAATCATAACCTGTTTTGCTGGAGTTTTTGGGGGCGGATCAGATCTTCAGGATTCGGGAAGATCTGCCGAAGGGTTGCGAGCGGAACGTTTGTTACGTCGATTTCTCCCTCGTAATCCTCACTGCCTCGGCGAAACTTAGTGAGAACTCTCCTGACCTTTTGCTCCATTGTGTTATTTCTCGACCTTCCGTCGAGCGCCGCGTTTCCCGTGACCGCTTTTCCCTCGCTCTCAATCCACAGACTCAGCCTCAAGATAGTATTCAAATCGGACTACATCGAGAGGTCCTGAAATGTAGGGCCGGAGAGATGCGGCCTGTTCTGGACCCACCTTGTAGGAGTTGTACATCAGTGGGTCATCCGGAGGTGGATGGAAGATATCTCGCAATGTGACCAAGGGCACGTGCGACAGATCGGTTCGCCCCATCGGCAATTCGTTATCCGGGCAAAACTTGCTCAAAAATCTTCTCGCGTCCACGTGCATATATTACTTAGGCGTTGTGCGTCCTGGGTTCGGCGGCTTAGTTTGTTGGCCGGTGTTCGGGTCGTACTCCCCCAGGTGCCTCTTGCCTGTCTTATCGTAAACCTCAACTTTTCCATGCTGAGAATCCCATTCAGCGATTTTGCCGTCAGCGGTCTTCCACCGTGCCCTGCCACCAACTGGCTTTACACGTACAGAGTCCGGAAATCCCGGTAGCGCCTTGGGCGGTACGTGATACTCGAGCGGCCTGTCCAACAGCACCGAACCGATAAACGCAACTCCAAACAAGATCTCGGCCAATCCGCAGGGTTCTGCTGCGACA
The DNA here is from genome assembly GCA_963808405.1 of uncultured Acidobacteriaceae bacterium. Lineage (GTDB taxonomy): Bacteria > Acidobacteriota > Terriglobia > Bryobacterales > Bryobacteraceae > Bog-105. The sequence goes on from CAWEFG010000002.1 coordinate 714,286, forward strand.
CAGACCGCCGTGCCGCCAACCACTGCCGCGCCTTCCGTGATCCTGGTCCAGTGGCTGGTCTGATCTAAGAATGTCGCCGAGACATCTGAAATCTGGACCGTCCCGCCGCTCAGGTCAGCAATATGCTGCGCGCCCTTTATATCTCCCGAAGACGCGTACTTATAAGCCAAGTTTCCATAAAAATTCCCGTTTGCTAGCTGTGCGTACTGCTGTTCCCATTGCGCGCTCATCGACCAGAAAAGACGACCACCAGAGGGTCCACCCGGGAAGCCGCACACGAAGCAAGGGCCTCCTTGGGAGGGTTCCGCAACGGAAAGCCCGGTGGGGTCGACGGAATTCATGGGATTATTGCTGACATACGAATATCCATTCCAACTCTGCGGGTTCGTCAGATCCGCCCCCGCATTCTCCGGATCCGGGCTCATGAACCGTGCGACGCCGGACGTGTAATATCGCGCCTGGAAGAAGTCCAGTCCTGTCTCCGCGTCCCGTTCCTGTCCTGTGAACTTCTGATTCACATTGTCGGTTCCAGGTCCCCACGTCGAGTCCCGGCCCACCCAGCCCCCTGGAATCTCGTCTCCAAACGGCAGAAAATCATGCCGCGCAATCAGGTTCCCATTCTGGTCCGTTACCATCCGCACGCTACCTAGATGATCATAGGAGAGATAGCAAGTCTGGCACGGAGCGCTTCCGGCGTTCTCAATGGCTGCGATCTGGCCGCCGAAGCGGATGTATTCTTTCGAGATCGTCCACGCAGGCGAATATTCGACCGCCAAATCACCGAACGCATCATAAACGAACACAGTAGTCCCGCTGCCCGTCACCGTCTTCCCTACTCGCTGCCCGTCGCTGTCATAACTGTAAGCCGCGCTCGGCGTCCCGCTGTTTGTCTCCGAGATTTGCCGGTTCTCCGCGTCGTAGGTGAAAGTGTAGGAAGGCGGCAGCGCCAGCATGTTTCCCGCGGCATCATACGGCGAGCTTCCGATCTGATTATTCCCGTTATATACATTCGAGGCCGGCGTCGACGGTCCGTACCCAATTCCCGACACTCCGGTCACCCAACTATTTCCGAATGCGTCATAGCCGAAGGTGCGCGAATAACCGCCCGAGTCGCTCACACTCGTCAGCCGATTCACACCGTCGTAAGAAAAGCTCTGCCCAAAATCCGTCATCGAACCCCACGGGACCGCATTCCCCGCCCGCTCGTCGATGGACTGCACATTGCCATTGTTGTTCGTTCCGCCCCAGTTGTACCAGAAATAATACATGAACTGATTGCCGTCGCTGTTCAGTGTTCCGTACACTTGAGTGGGCTGCAGGCGGCTGTTATAGGTCGTGCCCGGCCAAAGAGTATTTCCGTATCTGTAGGTGTAGGGCGCTCCCTGCGGCGCGTAGCTGACGCTCGAAACGTAATTCGTCGTTTGGCCGCCCAACGTTCCGGCTACTTGCGACACGCGGTTGGCGCCATCGTAGCCGGTCGCAACAACCCGTCCCGAAGGATACGTCTCGCTTGTAACCGATCCAGCCAGATTATACGAGTAACTCAAGCTGTAAGTCTGCCCTGCGGCTTGCTGGTTATTGCCGGTAACTCGGCCTAACGGATCGTAACCCGTGTAATTGATTGTCGCCGCCGAGTTACTTGCTTGCGTCAAGCGGCCGACCGAATTAGAAACTCCAGACCTGTCGTACGCATAATTCACCGTCGGCGTGCCGTCGCTGTACGACTTCTGCTGCAGCCGATTCAGGGAATCGTACTGGTAGGCGGTTGTGATATTCCGCGCATCGGTTTTCGTTGACAAGTTGGAATTGTTATCGTAGCCGTAGTTCGTCGTTCCGCTCTCCGGGTTCGTCGCCTGTGTTAAACGTTTCAGCGAATCGTAAGCGAACGTCCGGTTCTGGCCGGATTGACCGACCACCACTAAGTCATCCAGCACGTCATAGAGGTAGCCCGTCTGGTAGCCAAACCCGTTCGGATCTTCCCATACCGCTATAATGCGCCCCAGAGCATCCGTCGCCGTGACCCGCGCCTTGCCCGCCGGATCGGTGATCGTCGTATAAGTTCCCCAGTAACTGTTGGTCGTTGCCGATCCGTCTGCCGTCTGCACCTGAATGGTCCGGCCCAGCGCGTCATACAAATAGATCGTCGAGTAATTCAGGCCATCCCCCTGCCGCGACGGATTCGTCGTCGAAGCTAACCGCCCGAGGGCATCGTACGTCTGCGTGGTTGCGATGTACTGCGAAGCGCTCTCGTAGGTGTCCATCTCAACGCTGCGCCCCAAGCCGTCGTAGAGGGTCTGGGTCTTCAGAATGCCGTCTCCCGGCGAACTCTGGTCGGCAGCCTGCACAACTGTGGTGGGATTCGGATAGGCGTAGCTTGTGCGAGTCTCCGCTGCCGTTCCTGCCGCCCTTATGGCCTCCGTCAGCCGCTCCAGCGGATCGTTGTAAAAATAATTCGCGCTCACTCCATTCGGGTCGGTGACTTGCGCCAGCTTGCCGCTCCAGAACTCGTACTGCATGGTCGTGGTTTGCTGCAGCGCATTCTGAACCGAGGTGGCGTGCGCGTAAGTGTTATTTGGGTCGGCATAACTTAAGGTGGTCCGGTTGTTCTTTGGATCGACTTTCGATAGAACGTTTCCGGCGATGTCATAGCCGTACGTGGTGGACAGAAAGGTGTTCATCGTGTTCAGCCCATTCCCGGCTGGTCGTCACGTTTCCTCGCGCGGCAAAGTTTATGCCGTAAGCGCTATCGTGTCCGCTGATATTCGCCTCATCCTGCGGCTGTTGCTCGTCGACTCCTGGTCCCAGTCCGCGGCTAGATTTCCAGAGCCGTCGTACACTTGCCCGTAAAAGAAAAGACCCAGCAGATGAACATTGGGATCGATGTATTGAGCATCCGTTCGGTAGTTTTTGAAGGTATGGCGCAGCAGAGCACCGGGCGACCCGGAGCCGTAGTCATACTCGTAATCGTCGGTTTGATTGTTATATCGATCGTAAGCGAACACATCCGCCGAAACTTGCCCTGTATCGCTCGAAGTCGTGTTCGTCTGCGTGATTTGCGGGTCGGTAGGCGTGGCGCCGCGCTGGTAACTATCGCCGCTGCCGTACTCCGCGGAGAGGCAGTGCTCATCCGGCTGGCACGTTCGCTGCGTCCAGGTATGGCTTATGCTTCTCAACGTAGCGCCTCCGCCCGCTGTCAAGTAATCGGTTTGATACTCCCTTCCCTCCTGCCAATTGCTGTATCCGAAAAACTCCGAACCGGATGCGTTCCTGTAAAAGTAATGCTTTTCCTGAGCAGCCGAAGCACCCCCGGCCCGATGATCGACAGTCGTTACCAAAGCGCCGTACGTGTACACGTCATCTGTCGCCAACGTATTCGCATCCGTATAGGTCTTTCGCTCTCCAACCTCTCGGTTGACGTCGTCGCCGCAGCATCCGATCGCTTGATCGCCTTCTCCCGCCGGGAGATACGAATATTGGATCATGCCGCCCGTTGGAAGCGCGATCGTCGTCACTTCGCCAAAGCTGTTGTAGCGGAATGTATAGGACGTTCCATCCGGCAGAGTCACCGAAGTCGCCACGTTAGGGTCATAGATATCGGAGCTGTATCCGTAAATGCCAAAGAGTTGTGCCGTCGATTGCAAGCTTTGACCGTTATCCAGAACATTGGCGTCCGAAAGGCTGCCGAGATTGATGGAAATCGTCCGCAGCGCTCCGTTGAACCCGCTATAACTGATCTGATACTCGCTCGCACTATAGGAGAAACTGATCGTTCTGCCGTTGCTGTCGACCACCGATGCGAGCGTCGATCCATTGTCATAATAGGAGCCGTAATTGAATTGCGTACGGTTCCCGTTGCGATCCCGTATCCAACTCACATTCGAATTGTCGATCCGGTAGGTCACTCCATTCTTCCACCGCAGATATCCGCCTTGAACGGAGTCCGGATAGTACGAGTATCTGGAATAATAATCATCCGAAACCGGCGAATCGCTGATAAATTCCACCGAACTGCCGTCCCGGGATACGAAGTCGGTTCCTCGGGCGGCTTCCCGGCCGCAGCCGTTCGACAGAACGTCGCCTCCGGTGCCCGCATCCACCAGCTCAATCTCCGTTCCATCCGCGGCGATCCAGGTCAGGCGGGAAACTGTCTGCGTCCAGAAGGTGGTGCCACAGCCGTTCGCCGCGACGCCTCCGTTGGCCGTTCGCTGCACCAAGATGCCGGGGCTGAAAGGAGGGACATCCGCCCACAGCACCGTGAAAGGCGTGGATCGCGAGACGGCCTGCTGCCAGCTATTTCCATTGCCATCGTCCTCCGTTTCCAGCGCCCAAAGATGTTGCAGCGGCAGCACCATGGTGTAGCCTGCCTCGCCGCGTCCGCCCACCGTCAGCAGAGGTATGCGTATTCCGCCCTTTCCACTGTAGAGCGAGATGCTGTCAATCCCGCTGAGGCTGTACGATCCGGCCGGAGTGCCCGGCTGCATCCCGGCTGGAGTCGATCCGTCCATATTCGTTGTCGAGCTTTGAGCTATCAAGAGACCGGCCAATGTCAAGAACAACACTGGCAGTGACGCGCGCATAAAGGCCGCACCGCGTTTATTGGACATGGAGCGTGTACCTCCAAGATGGGTGTTCGGCCACGGTAATCGAATAGAGCCCAGGCAGGAACTCGACGACATCGTCCCAATCCGCGAACACGTTCTTGAACGATACGGCACGTTGCAGAACCGATGCCGCATCAACAACGGAAATGGTTAAAGCGGTGGAACGCGTCCGGTTGCGCAAGCGCACTCGATATTTTCCGGCATGCACTGTAAGCGATTGAGGATAGAAGCCGGTCGGCGTTAAATCGATAATGATCAAGTCGCTGGGACGCTGGTTCTTTTTTGCCGTAACCTGAGTGGAGGTGGGCTTGGCGCTCTGGCAAAAAGCGGTGGGAGCCGCCAAGTGCGGCAGCAATATCAGGGCAGTCAAACATCCGATCAGCCGCGTAGACCGAGAGAATCGAAAAGGCGGCTCGAGCGCGGGTTTCATCCGTCTCTGTCCTGCGGCGTCATCGTACGCGCTCCGGAGGGTTTCTTTTTTCTTGTTCATACACTGGCCGCAAATCAGCCTGAAATTTTGACCTGCAAAAACTATGCGCTTATCAGCCGCCCGATTCAACAAAATAATGTAAGTTATGAGCTCAGAAAAATCCTAGGGAGTTTTCCCAATAGAAGTATTGGGCTGTCTTCTGGAGGGTTCGATTAATCGGAGTTGCTGCGATTCGCAAATTCAGTCTAAAGCTTGAATTCGCGCAGACGGAGGGCGTTGGTTATTACAGAAACGGAGCTGAAGGTCATGGCTGCGCTCGCGATCATGGGGCTGAGCAGAATTCCGAAGAATGGATAGAGCACGCCGGCCGCGATGGGCACACCCAGCAGGTTATAGATAAAAGCAAAGAAGAGATTCTGGCGGATGTTGCGCATGGCGGCGCGGCTGAGGCGGAGGGCGCGGACGACGCCGCGGAGATCGCCATTCAGCAGGGTGATACCGGCGCTCTCGATTGCGATGTCGGTACCTGTTCCCATCGCGATACCTACATTTGCAGCCGCCAACGCTGGAGCGTCGTTGATTCCATCGCCTGCCATGGCGACGATGTGGCCGCGCGACTGCAGGTTTCGGACAACGTCTGCCTTTCGCCGCGGCAGGACTTCGGCTTCGACATCGTCTATGCCGAGGCGGCGTGCAATGGCCGCGGCTGTCGTACGACTGTCGCCGCTGAGCATGGAAATACGCACGTTTTCTTTGTGCAGCGACTGAATTGCCTCGATTGTCGACGGCTTGATGGGATCGGCCACAGCAGCAAGACCGGCGCATTTGCCATCGACGCCAATGAAGATAACGGATTGACCCTGGGAGCGCCATAGCTCTGCGCGGGCGGCGAGCGATTCCGTTGAAATGCGCGACTTCTTCAGGAAGGCGCGACTGCCAATCAAAACGCTACGGCGCTCAACGCTGCCATGTATGCCTTCTCCTGTGATCGATTGGAAGCCGTCGACGGTTTGGACAGTAATATGCTGCTCGTTTGCCGCTGCCAGGATTGCGGCGGCTAACGGGTGTTCACTCGATTGCTCGAGGCTGGCCATCAGCTGCAGCAGTTCGCTTTCCGAGTAGCCGTTTGCGGCTTCGATTGCCGACAGCTTTGGCTTGCCTTCGGTAAGGGTACCTGTCTTGTCGACGATGAGTGTGTCGATTTTGTGAAGCAGCTCGAGAGCTTCCGCGTTGCGGATCAAGACTCCGGCTGTTGCGCCGCGGCCGGTCGCGACCATAATCGACATGGGCGTTGCCAACCCAAGGGCGCAAGGGCAGGCAATAATCAACACTGCCACTGCATTCACCAAGGCGTGGCTGAAGCGCGGCTCGGGACCATAGAGCGCCCACACCGCGAATGTAATGGCTGCCACGATGACAACGGCGGGAACGAAATAAGAGGCAACCCGATCCGCGAGCCGCTGAATGGGAGCGCGCGTGCGTTGCGCTTCACTGACAAGCCTGACGATTTGGCTGAGCAGAGTGTCACGGCCAACGCGATCCGCCCGCATGATGAAACTGCCCGTCCCATTTACCGTGCCGGCGGTTACGCGATTGCCGGGGATCTTCTCGATGGGGATGGATTCGCCGGTGACCATGGATTCATCGATCGAGCTGAGTCCTTCGGCGATTACGCCATCGACGGGAATTTTCTCGCCGGGACGGACTCGGAGCCGGTCGCCGATCGTGATTTGCTCCAGCGGAACGTCGCGTTCTCCGTTGCGATCGATGAGGCGGGCGGTTTTGGGCGCAAGATTCAAGAGAGCTTTGATTGCGCTACTTGTCCGGCTGCGCGCGCGGAGCTCTAATACCTGGCCGAGGAGGACCAGAGTAACGATGACGGCGGCAGGCTCGAAGTAAAGCGGAGGCTCGCCGGTTTGGCCGCGGAAAGACTCTGGAATGCTTTGCGGAAGCAGGACGGCGACCACGCTGAACAGATAGGCCGCACCCGTTCCTAAGGCAATCAAGGTGAACATGTTCAGATGGCGGTTGAGGATGGAGGCCCAGCCGCGCTGGAAGAAAGGGAGACCGCCCCACAGCACTACCGCTGTTGCAAGCGCGAATTGAATCCATCGGAGCGCGGGCGTATGCAGCGCCATGAAGAGCAGGAGCGGGACCGTGAAAGCGAGGCTGATCCAGAACCGGCGGGTCATATCGGTCAGCTCCGGATTCGCCTCTTCGCCGGTGATCTGGAGCGGTTCGAGGGCCATGCCGCACTTCGGACATGCACCTGGATGGGGCTGGCGCACTTCGGGATGCATGGGGCAGGTGTATTCGGCTGCGGGAAAGACAGTCGCTGACGCTCCTGGTTGGGAAGGAGCGGCGGAGATGGGAACGGCGGCGAGCTGAAGATACTTCTCGGGGCTGCTCTCGAATTTTGTTTTGCAGCCTGCGCAGCAAAAATAGTAGGTTTTGCGCTGGTATTCGCTGCGGGCGGCTTTCTGAGGGTCCACCTGCATTCCGCAGACGGGATCAATTGCGCTGGCGCTCACTGCAGTTAGATTCTCTCGCTCAGAGGAGGGCTCGGTTGGCAGGCATTGATGCGCTGCTCGAGGAAGCGCCTCTCCATATCGTTGCGCGCGAGGGCTGCCGCGTTCTTGAAGTGCTCGCGGGCGAGGTCGAGACGTCCACGGCGGAGATGGAGCTCTCCGAGAGCCGCGGGATAAAAGGGGTATGCGGCCAGGCGATTGACGTCGCGAATGGACCGGATCTCCTCGATACCGCGTTCGGGACCTTGCAGTTGCGCTACGGCGATGGCACGGTTGAGTGCAACCACGGGAGAGGGGCGAATGGCGGCCAGCGTGTCATACAGCGAGACGATTTTTGCCCAGTCTGTATCGTTTATATCGGCGGCATTTGCGTGTATGGATGCAATCGCCGCCTCAACATGGTACTCAGAAACCTGATCGCCCGTGGCGGAACGATCCAGAAACGACTGGCCTTCAGCGATGAGTTGGCGATCCCACTGCGACCTGTCCTGCGCGACAAACGGGCTTAAATTACCCGATTCGTCGAGACGGGAAGGCAGCCGCGCGGCATGCAGGCACATCAGCGCGGATAGCGCGTAGGTCACGGGAGTGGATGCAAGCTGGTGGTCGTGCAGCAGCGCGGTAAGGCGCATCGCCTCACGGCAAAGCTCGGTGCGGACGGCGGATTCGGGTGAAGCGCCGTGGTAGCCCTCGTTGAAGAGGAGGTAAAGGGCCCGGTGGACAGAGGAAAGGCGCGTGCGGAAGTCACGGTCGTCTGAGATGTGGAAGAGTGTCTTGGATGCGGCGAGCACTTTTTTGGAGCGGGAAATGCGCTTCTCGACAGCGGCGTGGCTGCTGAGGAAGGCGCTCGCGATCTCGTCTACGCTGAATCCGCAGAGGATGTTCAGGATGAGGGCGACCTGCGCTTCTTCCGGCAGCCGAGGATGGCAGCAGGAGAACATCATGCGGAGCTGGCCATCTTTGATCATGCGGGTGCCAAACAGCTCCTCGACGACGGGAGCTAAAGTCCATTCGCTGTCTAGGAGTCGTCCCATTTCGGGCGCGAAGGTGCGGGCCGTGCGCTCGCGCCTCAGGATGTCGAGTGCGCGGTTCTTAGCGGCGGTCATGAGCCACGCCGACGGGTTTTCGGGCACTCCGCGAAACTTCCAGACTTCCAGCGCGCGGCAGAAGGCGTCTTGGACGACGTCTTCCGCCAGCGCGAGGTTGTGGATTCCGAAGATGTGCACGAGCGTGGCTACCATTCGTCCCGACTCGCGCCGGAACAGATGCTCGTCGAGCTCCATCACATGTTCAGCTTCATGACGGGGCGCACCTCCACGCTGCCGCCGGCCTCGAAGATCGGACAGCCTTTGGAGATTTCCACGGCATGATCGATGTCTTTCGCCTCAATCACGATGTAGCCCCCGACTATGTCCTTGGTTTCCGCATACGGCCCGTCTGTTACGGTCTTTTGGCTGCCCTTGACGACTTTGCCATGGGGTTCCAGCGGATTTCCGGGATTCTTTATGTAACCTTGCTGGCCCAACTCCTTCATCCAGGAAACCCATTTTTGCATGCGTTGCTGTGTGAGTTCCGGCGATCCGGGAGCTGCACCGCCGCGAAATAGATATGTGAATTCACTCATTATTTTTCTCCTTAGTGTAGGTTCAATACGTCAGCAGCCGCCGGGCAGGTCCTTAATGGGCCCGTTTCGCGGATGCTTCGACTGTTTAACGTGCGAGGGTGCCCGGACCGGACAAATTTTTGGCGCTTTTTTCAATCGCCCCTTTTCGTAAAGAACCAAGCTGGCGGGAAGATGGCTATCTGGCGCTTAGATGTGAAACGCGCGGTCTAGAAAAGCATCCAGCCGTATGGAAGGAGTGTACCGATGGCGCTATTTGGGAATGGTGGAGGAGATTCAAAGAAAGTCCGGTATGCGGTGGTTGGGGTAGGTTGGATTGCGCAGGAGGTGGTGCTGCCGGCGTTCAAGAACACGAAAAATTCCGAGCTGGCGGCGCTGGTCACCGAGGATCCTAAGAAAGCCGAGGAACTCGGGAAGCGGTACGAGGTTTGGCAGACGCTTGGATACGAAGATTACGACAATCTGCTGCGCAGCGGCAGCATCGATGCAGTTTACATCGCGCTTCCAAACAGCATGCACAAGGATTACAGCGTTCGCGCAGCGCGCGCTCACGTGCACGTGCTCTGCGAGAAACCCATGGCGGACAGCGTGGCGGAATGCGAGGAGATGATTCGGGCTGCGGAAGAGAATAGCGTAAAGCTGATGATTGCGTACCGTCTGCATTTCGAGCCGGCGAATTTGAAGGCCGTTGAAATGATTCAAGCCGGGGAAATCGGCGAGCCGAGGATTTTCAGCTCGGTGTTCAGCCAGCAAGTGGAGGAAGGCAACGTTCGGCTAAAGAAGGCATTGGGCGGCGGACCGCTGATGGACATGGGCGTTTATCCGATCAATGCGTGCCGCTATCTTTTCCGCGATGAACCGGTTGAGGTGGTGGGAGTGGGGGCGAACTCGGGAGATCCGCGTTTTCGGGAAGTTCACGAGACGGCTAGTGGGATTCTTCGTTTCCCGGGCGAAAAGCTCGCGATTTTGACGAGCAGTTTCGGCGCGGCTTCAGCAGATGCGTATCAGGTGGTGGGCACTAAGGCAGAACTCTGGCTGCAACCGGCGTACGACTATCACGAAGCGCTGAAGCTTAAATTTAAATCGGGAGACAAGGAGAAGGAAACATCTTTCGACACGGTTGATCAGTTCGGCGCGGAGCTGGAATATTTCTCCGAGTGCGTGTTGAACAATACGGAGCCCGAGCCTTCCGGCTATGAAGGCATGGCCGACATGCGCATTGTGGAAGCGCTGCTCGAGTCTATGCGATCGGGGAAGCCGGTGAAACTCGGGCCGTATGAGAAAAGGAGCCGGCCGGGAGAGCAACAGAAGTTCGAGAAGTCTCCGGTGAAGCCGGCTAAGATCGTGCACGCGGAATCGCCATCGGGCAGCTAGCGGCGGACGAACAGGCAGGCCAGTAAGAGCGATGGCCTGCGCCACTCGGAATCAGCGGCGCCAGTGACCTTCCACCCAGATGTATCCGTGGCCCGTGTGCCGCCAGTGTCCGGGAACCCAGCGATGATAATACGGCTGAGGCGGCACTACCCAGGTGCCCGGCACCCACACGTACCGATTACCGTCCCAACGGTGATAGCCGCCGACCCAGACATACTGTGGTCCGGGGCGCGCGACGATGACTTCTCTGCGAGGCGGCGGTGGCCCGATGCGGACGTAAATTTGCGCATTCGCAGAACCGACTGCAAGTGCAAGGCCAAGCAAGGCCGTGGAAAGAATCTTATTCATAATTTATTTTGCTCCCTTTTCCTTCCCTTCACTGCCAGAGACGGCAGCGGGACAAGATGGTTTATGCGCTGGCTGTTAAAGTTCCTTTATGGTGGCGGCGGCGTTAACTGATCCAAATATCGCTTTTCTATTTCTAATTTTGGGAGCGCTGGGCGTGTATTGGGAGTTGCATGCGCCGGGCATGGTCGCCCCCGGTATTCTCGGCGTGCTGTTGATGTGCATCGGAGCGTACGGTCTGTATCAAGATTCGCCGACGTGGTATGGTCTGACGCTGCTTGCGCTGGCGGCGCTGCTGCTGAGCATCGAAGTCAAATACTATACGCACATGATTTCGGGCGCGGCCGGAACCATTCTGCTGGCTTTCGGCGCGATTGCGTTGGTGCAGGGACCGCACAGAATCGCGCCCGGGTTGGCGATAGCAACATCTCTTGCATTCGGCATAATCACGGTATTTCTGGGATTTCTGGGCATGCGCGCGCGAAAGAGCAGGCACTTGACGGGGCCGGAGTCGATGATCGGGGAAATCGGCGTCTCGAGGACGGCGATCGATCCACAAGGCACGGTGTTCGTACACGGCGAGTACTGGCAGGCGCGCAGCGATCACCCTATTGCCGCCGGGCAGCGTGTCTGCATAGAGCGCGTCGATGAACTTGTGGCTTACGTGAAGGAGGCTTAGAAGATGGACCAGCTTTTCTCAGGCGGGTTGGCGATCATCGTCATCATTTTGATCTTTTACCTGATCTCGTCGGTGAAGATTCTTGCCGAATACGAGCGCGGCGTGATTTTCCGGCTCGGGCGTGTGCTGCGCGAGCCGAAGGGGCCTGGGATCATTCTGGTTTTCGCGCCGCTGGACCGTATAGTACGAACCTCTCTGCGGATTGAAGCGATGGAGGTTCCACCGCAGGACTTGGTGACGCGGGACAACGTCACGGTGAAGGTGAACGCGGTGATTTATTTTCGGGTGGTGGATCCGATCAAAGCGGTTATAGAGGTGAGCAATTTCCTGTATGCGACGAGTCAACTTTCCCAAACGACGCTGCGCAGCGTGCTGGGTGAAGTGGAGTTGGATGAACTGCTTAGCCAGCGCGAGAAGATCAATGTGCGTTTGCAGGCAGTGCTCGATCAGCACACCGGACCATGGGGCGTGAAGGTGACGATGGTGGAAGTGAAGCAGGTGGACCTGCCCGATCAAATGATCCGAGCCATTGCGCGGCAGGCGGAAGCGGAACGCGAGCGGCGCGCCAAGATCATCCACGCAGAGGGCGAGTACATGGCGGCGGAGAAGCTGGCCATGGCGGCGGAAAAGATTCAAACGCAACCTGTGGCGATCCAGCTCCGGTACTTGCAGACACTGGTGGAGATTGGGACCGAAAAAAATACAACGGTTATTTTCCCGGTCCCCGTGGACATGCTGACGTCGATAACGAAGTTGGTTGGGGGATTGGCGAAGAAGGAAGAGGGCTAAGAATCGTATTCCACGCGACGGCGGGAGACTTCCAATTCGTCGGCTACCTCGAAAAACAGCGTGAGAGCCTCAACCAGGTTGGAACGTGCTTCCTCGATTGATGCGCCCTGACTGGCTATATCCAACTCAGGACAGAGCGCGACAAAGCCGTCATCTTCGCGCTCGATGACAGCTGTCATCCGCTGTAGTTTCTGCATGCTCTCAGTCTACTTCCGAAGCGCAGGACGATCGACTGATGCGCGGATTCAATTCACCGCGTATTCCTAGGCATTTCTTTTCCAGAGCAGCGCGCCGATTCCGACCAGACCAGCTCCGAGAAGGCTCAAGGATGTGCGATGCATGTCCGCCCAGCTCTGGAAGCTGAAAGTTTTTGCTTGGCGCGTGAAGATACCGTGGGCGGCGTAATCGCCTGGAACGGGTTCGAAGAGGTTGTCAGGGCGATCGGGGGAAACCGGAGTGGAGGTTTGTTGCGAGTCGTAGCCATGCTTGGCCAGATAGGAATCGGCTAGGCCGGGGACGACATCTTGGCCGTAGATAGCGGCGACTGTGGATGCGCCGACGAAGAACTCGCGGCGTTTGTGATGCGCGGCCCAGTAGATGGCGCGCGCGGCGACTTCGGGCTCGAAAATCGGCGGCACGGGCTGCGGATGCCGCGGCAGGCGCGTGCGGCACCAGCTGAACTGCGGTGTGTTCATGGCCGGCAGGTGGACTACGGTCACATGCACATCGCTTTGACGGTGCTCTAACTCGCAGCGCAGCGAATCGGTGAAGCCCACGATGGCGTGCTTGGCGCCGCAATAGGGCGCTTGCAGCGGGATAGAGCGGTAGGCTAACGCGGATCCGACTTGCACAATGGTGCCTCGATTGCGAGGAAGCATGCGTTTCAAGGCAGCCATGGTTCCGTAAACGCATCCGAGATAGGTCACTTCCGTAGCGCGTTTATATTCGTCGGGATGAATCTCGGTGAGGGGCGCGAACACAGTGGTCATGGCGTCGTTCACCCATACGTCGATGCGCCCGAATTCCGCCTCGACTTGCTGAGCGGCCTGTTCCACTTCATCCGCGTGGGCCACGTCGACGGGTAACTCGATGGCCTTACCGCCGTGGCGCTCGACCTCTTCCCGGGTTGCCCTGAGCCGCTCCTTGCCGCGAGCGATGAGGCCGATCGAGGCCTTACGACGCGCAAACTCGCGAACGACGGCACGGCCCACTCCCGCGGTTGCGCCGGTAATCACTACAACTTCCGCTTCTTGATTGGTCACTACTGCCTCCAGTTGCGTGATGCGGATAGAGAAGGAGTGTTACGGATTGCTTTGAGGGAGCATGGTGCAAATAGACAAAGAACTTAACTGGACTACGTCAGACGACCCCACTCTAGGGCTTCAGGCGGCAGATCATCAGCTCGCGTTCGTAGATCATCTCAGGCGGAAGATGGTCGTGCAATTTGATGAACAGCTCTTCGTGTCCGATAATTTCCGAGCGCCAGGCGGTGTCATCGAAGGCCTGCAATTCTTCGAATTTTTCCTTGGGGAAGTCCAGACCTTGCCAATCGATGTCGTCGTAACGAGGCATCCAGCCGATGGGGGTTTCTTTTGCGGCGGCGTGGGAGCGGGCGCGCTCCACAATCCATCTGAGCACCCGCATGTTTTGACTGTATCCGGGCCAGATGAACTTCCCGTCGGCATCCTTGCGGAACCAGTTCACGTGAAATATGCGCGGAGTGATAGCGAGACTGCGCTGCATGGTGAGCCAATGACGAAAGTAATCGCCCATATGATAACCGCAGAAAGGCAGCATGGCCATGGGGTCGCGGCGAACCTTCCCGACTGCGCCTGCCGCGGCGGCGGTGGTTTCCGAACCCATGGTGGCGCCTACATACACACCGGCGCTCCAGTTGAACGCCTGGTACACCAAGGGCGTGGTGGTGGCGCGGCGCCCGCCGAAGATGAACGCGCTGATGGGCACTCCGAACGGATCTTCCCAATTCGGATCGATGGAGGGGCACTGTGAAGCGGGAGCGGTAAACCGCGCGTTGGGGTGAGCGGCCTTCGCGCCGGTCTCTTTGGCGATTTGCGGAGTCCATCTGCGGCCCTGCCAATCCAGGCATTCGGCCGGAGGCTCCTCAGTCAGGCCTTCCCACCACACGCCGCCGTCGGCTGTAAGAGCCACATTCGTGAAGATTGTGTTCTTCGATAACGTGGCAATCGCATTTGGGTTGGTTTTTACGGACGTGCCGGGGGCGACGCCGAAGAAGCCGGCCTCGGGATTGATGGCGTACAAATGGCCGTGCTCATCCGGCTTAATCCAGGCAATGTCGTCGCCGACGGTCCAGACCTTCCAGCCTTCAAAGCCTTCCGGCGGAATCAGCATGGCGAGATTCGTCTTGCCGCAAGCGCTGGGGAACGCGGCGGCCACGTACGTTTTCTCGCCCTGCGGGTTCTCCAGTCCGAGGATCAGCATGTGCTCCGCCATCCAGCCTTCATCGCGCGCGATATTCGAAGCGATGCGCAAGGCAAAGCACTTCTTCCCAAGCAGCGCATTGCCTCCGTACCCGGACCCGTAGGACCAGATCTCACGCGTCTCCGGAAAGTGGACGATGTATTTCTCGTCGCTGCAGGGCCACGCGACGTCCTGTTGACCGGGCGCGAGCGGCACGCCCACGGAGTGCATACAGGGCACCACGCGCTTCACATCTTTGTCGATCTCTTTAAATACCGGGAGGCCGATGCGAGCCATGATGCGCATGTTCACGACGACGTAGGGCGAATCGGTAAGCTCGACGCCGATCTGCGACATGGGCGAGGCGATTGGGCCCATGCTGAACGGCAGCACATACATGGTGCGGCCGCGCATACAACCCTTGAACAGGCTCTTCAATTTCCTGCGCATTTCGTACGGATTCACCCAGTTATTGGTGGGGCCGGCGTTCTCCTTCGAAAGGGAACAAATGAAGGTGCGGTCCTCGACGCGCGCCACATCGCTGGGATCGGAGCGCGCGTAATAGCAGCCGGGCCACAGTTTCTCATTCAACTTTACGAACGTGCCGGCATCGACCATTTGCGCGCACAACGCGTCGTTTTCCTCCTGCGAGCCATCGACCCAATGGATGGCCTCGGGCCTGGTCAGCTCAGCCATTTTTTCGACCCATCGGACCAGGTGCTTGTTACTGCTCAAGGGGGGTGCAGAGGTGGAAGTAGAGGAGGTCATGAGCGTTTCGTCCTGAGCCTATCATGGTGTACTGTCGACTATGGCCTGACCTATGGTTCACCCAGGAACGCAACCGCCGAACACGTCCGCTGCAGCGCAAGAAGCTCACATAGAGCGCGATCTTTCTTCGCACTTTGTGCGCGTAGTCGAAGAGGCGGCGCTCGCGTGCGCCCGTACCATGGGTCAAGGCGACAGGAAGCGTTCGGATCACGCAGCGGTGCAAGCGATGCGTGAAGCGTTTGAGACAGTGCCGATCAACGGCAACATTGTGATCGGCGAGGGGGAGCGCGACAAAGCGCCGATGCTTTATATCGGCGAGCGGGTTGGCGCTCCCGTGCCGGACGGCCATCAAAATCCGGGCGTGGACATCGCGGTGGATCCTCTAGAAGGAACCAACCTGTGCGCAACGGGGTCGCCGAACGCCATAGCGGTGTTGGCTGCTTCGGAACCAGGCGGCTTGCTTCACGCGCCGGACTGCTACATGGAAAAGATCGTGGCGGGGCCGGCGTGCATAGGCGCGCTGGACATCGATGCCCCCGTATCGCAGAATCTGAAGTCAATCGCGCGGCGGCTGGATCGCGACGTGAAGGATCTGACGATCATCGTGCTGGAGCGGCCGCGGCACACGAAGCTGATTGAAGACATCCGGAGAGAAGGCGCGCGCATCCGTTTGATCAGCGACGGCGATTTGTCAGCGGCTATCGCAGTGGCGGTTCGCGGGAACGGCGTACACGCAGTGATGGGTATCGGTGGGGCGCCGGAAGGCGTGCTCGCGGCCGCGGCGATGCGCTGCCTGCATGGTGAAATGGTGGCGCGTCTGGTAATCGACACGCCGGAGCTGCGGGAGCGCATTGCGCGCATGGGCATTACCAACCCCAAGCGCATTTATACGGCCGGCGATTTGGCGATCGGCAACCATATCGTCTTTGCGGCGTGCGGCGTGACAGATGGGGCATTACTGCGCGGAATCCGTTTTTTCGGAGAAGGCTATCGCACGCATACGCTGCTGATGACCTGCAGCAACAATAGCGTGCAGTTTATCGACGCGGTGCACATGAACCGGAGGCCAGGACCGCGCGGCGTGCGGCTGTATTAACCGGCGATACATGGATCGCAGAGAGTTTCTCGCCGGTGCAGCTCAATTCGCAGCACTCGTGTTGCGTAAAGCCACTGTAGGGGAGGCAGCAGTCCACATAATCGTCGACACGCGACAGGAGCTTGGAGCGATCCCGGCGGACTCTATCGGCCTCGGTTATGAGATTTCTTCCGTGGCGCGACCGGGCCTGCTGAGCGCGAAGAATCGAACGTACGTGGGCCTGGTGCGTACGCTCGGAGCGCACGGCGTCATCCGAATCGGGGGCAACACCTCCGATTACTCCGCGTTCGAGCGCAACGGACAATCTGTGTCCGCACCTAAGGCAACGGTAATAAACGAGTCTGACCTCAAAGAACTGGGGACGTTTCTCGAGGCTACAGGCTGGCGGCTGATCTGGGGATTGAATCTGGGGCGCGGCACAGTGCAGCAGGCGGTCGAAGAAGCGCGCGCCGTCGCGGTCACTGCAAAGGACAAACTATTAGCTTTTGAAATCGGGAACGAGCCGGACCTTTTCGGCCGCGGAACACCGCATCGGCGACGGGGGTACAGCTACGAAGAATATCTGCAGGATTACAGGCGCTACAAGTCAGCCATTCGCGCGAGCTTGCCGGCTGCGCCGTTTGCCGGGCCGGATGCCGCAACGGCGACGGATTGGGTGGCTCGATTTGCCGCCGATGAAGGCGGCGATTTGAAATTGTTGACACATCATTATTACCGCGAGTGTACGGGTCCGGGTGCCACGCTCGACAAGCTGCTGCATGCCGATCCGAAGCTGGCGCCTGAGCTGCAAAAGCTCAAAGTGGCATCGCAGTCCTCAGGCGTGCCGTATCGCATTTGTGAAACGAATTCATTTTGCGGCGGCGGGAGGCCCGGCGTGAGCGACACCTTTGGCGCGGCACTCTGGGCATTCGATTACATGTTCACGCTGGCTTCGGCCGGCGCGGCAGGCGTGAACATGGAGACCGGCGTGAACCAACTTGGCTTTATCAGTTCGTATTCTCCGATCGGTGACGATGAGCACGGCGGGTACTCGGCCAAACCGGAATACTACGGAATGCTGGCGTTCGCGCAAGCCGCAAATGGGCGGCAGGTATCGGCAGAGTACGAAGCGGGGGAAGTCAATCTAAGAGCCTACGCGGTCCTGACGAATCAGAGACGACTCTCCGTGAGTATCGTTAACAAGGATGCGTTGCACGATGCGGCAGTGCGGATCACGGTCGACCGGCAGTTTCGCCGCGCGCGTGCTCTACGTTTAACTGCGCCATCGCCCGAGAGCAGAGAGGGCGTGATGCTGGGTGGCGCATTGGTGAACGCGAACGGCAGTTGGAAGCCAGCCCTGGTTGAGCCGTTACGCTCGAGGGGCGGCGAGTGCGAAGTTCGCGTGCCTGCTGCGAGCGCCGCGGTCGTGATTTTGGATCGATAGCGTGAAGGTGAACATTCAGAACCGGTCAGGCTCTCTCCACCAATAAACCGAGATGGCGCAGGACACGGCGCACTTTTTTCGGCGACACTGCCAGCCGATGCGCCACTCGGGCTACTTTGTGATCTTCGTGCTCCCAGACTCTGCGAATTAGCAGCTCTTCAAATTCGCCGACCACCTCCTGCAATGACTTATTTCCCACCGCGCCTTGCGACCACGCCCGGAGATTCGGGTCCTCGATGCCCGCGTGCAGAATTTTGGCTCTGAGTATCTCCACTTCCTCCCAAAGCGCGTCATGACGGTCATGATCGAGATACGCCTCCGCCCGGCCGCAGCACGCGCGCGCCTCCTCGGTGTTATTGAAAAACCCGTTCACCAGCGTGATGCCTCGGCAAATGTGCGCCTGCGCTAAAAGCCTGCGGCTCTCGGTGCGCTCGCCGAAATCGACGGCCTCTCTGGCGCAATCGTGCGCGAGCTGCGCGAAGCGGCTAGGATCTTCGCCTTCGCCCACCTGCTCTTCAAAGCGCGCATTCGCCACCATCGCTTGCACGATCCGAGCCCGGCACATCAGCAGATGATCCGCTTTTGTCGTCCCCAGGTCGAAGGCTTCCGAGGCCCGCTCTTCGGCTTGATCCAGATTGCCGAGATCCAGATAAATTTGCGCTAGATTCACGTCGACATTTCCCGCTCCGTGATGATTTCCTAAGCGCTTATAAATGGTGTCCGCCTGTCCCAAGTCCGCCTGAGCGTTACGCAACAGCTCGTGCATGCGCTCCAGTTGCCGCGCATTGTCCTGTTTCTCAAAGCGATGTTCGCCCGGCCTCGCGCTTCGTCGACGTTCCAGCTTGGCGTCGATACTACGCCGCAACTGCAATGCGAGAAACCGCTTGGCTTGCGCAATGTTGGTGAGCGAGCGAGCCAGATAGCCTTCGAGCGATGGCCGTTTCTTGAACAAGTCGATGGATGCTTCGAAGTACTGCATCGCGTGATCGTAGCGGCCTTCGCGGAGCGCAATCCGTCCGTAGGTCGATTGAATATTTCCCAGCGTGATGAAGTCGTCGGTTTCTCGCAGCACCGCTTCGGCTTCCTGCAAAATGCCGACGGCCGCCTTGGTCTCGCCATTTTGAAAGAGCAGCCAACTCTCCAGAGTGCGGATGACTGCGGCAACGTAGGGCAGACGAATGCGCGAGGCGAGTCGAATGCCGCGCCGTGTAATTTCGAGCGCCTGGTCGTACTCGCCGGCTTTGCGCAGGCAGCGCGCTTTCCAGAGGCTCGCTATGGCGGCCATTTTCGGATCGTCCACCTCGTCGCAGACGCTCAGCACCGCATCGAAATGCCGGAGCGCGTCGGTCAGGTCTTCTCCCCGCATGGCTGCCACCCCTTCAGCCATTCGCAAGTGCAGATAATCGGCCAGGGGAAGCGCTTGACGGCTGCTTTGCGGAAACCGCTGGAGCAATTCCGACAGGAGTCCATCATCCTCGAACCCCACGTCCACCCATTGCGCCAGACAGCCGATTGCCAGACCGGCGAAGCACTTGCCGGACTCGATATCCGCAAAATCGTTCCGGTATTCTTCGAGCAGGGCGAAGCCGGCGCCGATTTGTCGTTCCTGAATGAGCGTTCGCAGTCGATGGATGAGTTCGGGAGAAAGCACGATCTATTGATTTCTTTAGTTTACGCGGCGGATGAGGCCGCTGGGCCGAGCCGTCTCGGACAACTGGTCCGATTTTACCCACCTAATTTGAAAAAAGTAGGGGGCTAAGGCAGACTGAAAGACGCCGCTCTATGTGTGCAGACGCAAAAGTGATCGTCTTCCTCGGGCCTCCGGGGTCGGGTAAAGGCACGCAAGCTGCTCGACTTTCTCCGGCGTTACAAGTTCCCACCATTTCCACTGGCGATATGCTTCGCCGCGAGTGCTTGTCTGGTTCGCATCTTGGCAGATCTGTTCAGAGCATTCTGGAAGCGGGTCAGTTGGTGAGTGACGCTCTGATCAATGAAGTCGTTGCAAGGCGTCTGCGGCAGTCGGATTGTAACGGCGGGTACATTCTGGACGGGTATCCGCGGACTGTTTCGCAAGCGCATTATCTCGATACGTTGCTGGGCGAATTGGGCATGCCGAATCCGGTGATTTTCGATTTCAAAATATCGGCCGAGGACATCGTGACGCGTCTCGGGCGCCGCCGGCAGTGTATGCAATGCGGAGCGATTTCGAGCATCGATGGAAACTCCAACGGCGCGGAGTTCTTTTGCGAGCGCGACGGGGGGGAATTGATTCAGCGTCCCGACGACAACCCCACCAGCATTCGCGAGCGCCTGCGGGTATACGAACGGAATGCGGGCGAGCTGGTCCGCTATTACGCCAAACGGAACTATCATCGAATTCCCGCCGCGCGACGACCCGGGGCGATTCTGAACGACCTGCTGGCCCGACTCGGTTCGCCGCACTCGAAGCCGGCTCCGGCTCGCCAGCGAAAACTTTCCATTCAGCCGACGTACCAGCACGTTTAGTCCTTCCCATTCTTGGCTCGAAGCAGTAATCTGTAGGATCGGAATACATTTTGGAGGATAGAAGTATGAGGCTGGGCCGTCTTTTGCGAGGCTTGTTCAGAGGTCCCGGCGGCCTGGTCCTGGTGGCAGGCGCGGTGGGTGTACTTGTGGGCGTCGAGTACTGGATATCGTCGGGGACTACCCGCCGGGCGCGATCGGCAACCAAGTCACGACGCATTCCGCCGCCTGCGCCTGCGTTACGGCCAGTAACCGTTCTTCGCACCGACTACTTCAAAATCCGGCAGACTCGGTCTGAGATTGGCTATGTCTACTGGATCCTTCAAGGCTTCGGCAAGTACCGGTGCTTCGTTTTATTCGATACCTGGCGGGAAGCCATGGACGATGCGTCGCTTCGCCTGGCAGAGACAACAGGCGCGCAATCCTGGCTGGTTTTTGCGGCGGCCGGCAGAGGCTGAGGCAGCGGGCCGGCCGTGCTCGCCTATTGAATTACTGTTATAGTTTCGAAGCGCGAGGAGTCAGACGGGCATGGGTCTGATCCTCATCGTGATTTTGTTGATTCTCTTGATTGGCTCGGTGCCGGCCTGGCCTTATTCGCGAGGGTGGGGCTACTATCCCACGGGCGGGCTTGGCTTAGTGCTGATCATCATAATCATCCTGCTCGTCATGGGCCGGATATAAAAGCGACATGAGTTATCCGGAGCGTATGGCCTGCCTCGGCGGAGGTATCCTGCTGGCGTTAACCGCGACGCTGGCTTTTCGCGGGAAATCTTTCCGTAATCCAAGGCGACGCGAGGACGAGCCGCCAGTCGAAGAGCTAGCGGAGAAATTGAAAGAAGCCTGGAACGAGCACCACACAACCGCATAGCGGCAGCCCTCATCGGCCAAAGTCAATGTAGCCGCGTTCGGGATTTGTATCGAGTAACGTGACGCGGAGTTTGTCGCCTACATCGACACCCTGCTCGCCGCGCATCAATCGTCCTTCGAGCGGCGGGTTCAAAACCCGGACAAACACACCTTTGGGGGTCACACCGGTCACGACCGCCGGAAAGCTCTGCCCGATGCGATTGTGGAAAGCGACGGCTGCGGCGCGTTTCTCGATGGCCCGCTCCACTTTGCGCGCGGCGTCCTCTTTCAGCGTGCAATTGCTCGCTATCGAGGTAAGGTTGTCGTCCGAATAAGGCGCCGGAGTCTCAGCGAGTAGAGCTTTGATCAACCGCTGGGTGACCAGATCGGCAAACCGCCGGTTGGGGGCGGTGGAATGTGTGTAATCATGCGCAGCCAATCCGAAATGCCCCTGCGTGTCAGCGCCGGGCGGCGACATTACATATTCGCCCGGGCCCATCAACTTCAGGACAGCCAACGAGAGATCCGCATAATGCAGCTCATCGGCTGCGCGCCTCTTCGCCAGGAACGCGTTCAATGCGGCTGAATCCGCTTCGGGCGGCAGCTTTTCTCCATATTGCGCCGCAAGCTCCACAATGCGCGGCCATCTCTCGGGCGATTTCACCACGCGGCGTATGGCCGACCGGCCGCTTGCAGCCAGAGTTTTCGCCATCACCTCGTTCGCGGCCACCATGAAATCTTCTATCAGGTCGTTTGCGCGCGTTTTTGCCGCAGCCGTAATGTCTTGCACCTTTCCGTCGGTTACGACCGCTTGCGCCTCAACACGGTCAAAATCCAGAGCGCCCAGCCGATGCCGCTGGTTCCGCAGTGTTTGCGCCGCTTCGTCCTGCAACTTTAATTGCGCTTGCAATTCGGGCGACGCGGCGACTTCTGGTGGAGGCTCCGAGCGGTTTTCAAGCCATGGTCCGACGCCGTTGTAAGTCAATTGCGCCTTGTTGCGAACCAACGCGCGGTAAATATCGGAGGATGCAATTGAACCCTCCGCTGAAACCACCATTTCGATAACAACCGCCAGCCTATCGGCATTTTCACCGAGTGAAGTGAGATCCGTCGAGAGCGCTTCCGGCAACATCGGAAAGGTCCGCACGGCGGTATAGACGGTCGTGGTTTCAGCCGCGGCGTGCCGATCGATGGGTGATCCCGAGGCGACGCCGGAAGCCACGTCGGCAATTCCGATCAGGACCCGGATGCCTTGTTGTATGCGTTCAGCAACTTCAATCTGGTCAAGATCGCGAGACGTATCGTTGTCGATAGAGGACCAGTAAAGCGGGCGTAAATCCCGAACGCCGGGTTCAAGGGCGGGCGCCGCTCGCGCCTTCAGATCGGCGATCTGCTGCTCGGTAGCGGAAGGGAAATCGGGATCGAACCCTTGCTTCCGCATTTCCTCGCGAGCCGCGGCCGAAAGATCGAACTGAGGATTAAACATGTTGCGCCAGTGCAGCCGGCGAGTACCGGCGCTCCCACTCTTCGCGCGTCGAGAGGCTGTTCTTATCAAGCGTGCGGTCGATGGCGAGAATACCGTCGAGGTGATCTATCTCATGTTGAATCAGCTCGGAAAACGGGCCGGTCGCTTCCAGCAGTTGACGATTGCCACGCTCATCCGTATAGCGGACACTCACGGTTTCGGAACGCTCCAGCCACACCAGCAGATTTGGAAAGGAAAAACAATCATCCCAAAGGCGAAACTTGCCCTCGCTCATGTACTCGAATTCAGGATTAATGAAGGAGTGCGACCTGCCGTCGATCTCCATATAAATAATCCGCTCGAGAACGCCGATTTGGACCGCGCTGATGCCCCGGCCAAAGCCATGCGTGCGCTGGAATTCGTGCAACGTGTCCCGGAGATCATTCAAAACTTGCGCCAAACTATCGCGATTGACCACAGCTGCGGACACCTCGCGCAGCATCGGATCGCCAAGCTGAAGAATGGGACGGACAGGCATCTCCTTATCTCGGGCTATTTCGAGCAGTTGGCATCGCTGTGTCCATCAAGCTGAACGATACGCGGACCAGAACCGTTGACGGCCTGAACGAACTCCGCCTTGAACTCCTGCGCAGAAAGAGCCGGCGCCAATTGAAGGCAGACAGCAAGGGCTGTACCAGGCGTCACGTTCTGGGGCCAACGGCAAGGTCCGGTCCCACAGCTCACAGATACATCTTGACCATAGGGCAATGCCGGATGAAACTCGGCCACTTGCGTCCAGGCTCCTTTTTGATTCTTTGCGAACATTGTGAATTTCTCAAATGCGTGCTGATGTCGGGCATCGTGCGCCGCAAATAATGCCACGCCGGCTACAGTAACCGGCTTTATCGTGCGCCATTGAATGAAGTGTGTCGCAGAGCCACGCTTTCCATCGGGGAAAAGTGTCGCCACCTCGGGCGTATCCGGAGAGACCTCATTTCCACCGAACATATCGTCCCGGTTTCGCGTGCCGGATTCAACCGCAGTTACCTTCGCGCCCGCGCTCACATCGAACAGATCGGTCACGCTGAGGGAGCCGGGATCGATAATACTGCCGTTGGCGTGAACTGCGGCAGCTCGCGCTTTCTGAACACGCGCTGACTGGAGGGCTTCCTGGGCGGCTGCAAGGTTGCTCTTGTCCTTCGAAATCACGATTTCGCTCTTGGCAGCCTGCATGTCTTTCTTGAGCACTTGCTCGGCTTCCGTAACCTCTTTTATGGCTGACTTCAAGCTACGCTCAGCGGCAATGTTTGTGAAGTTCTCCTCATTAGCCCGAGCGTCTTCGGTGCGCCGCAGAGCAGCGTTTAAAGCTGCTTGCGCGTCTTTCGCTTTCGATCTCTCGATGAGACCAAAGACACCGAAACCCGCCGCGACCCAAAACGCAACAAATAGAATAGCGGCTACCATGCGTGCGCGGCGCAACTCGCGTCTGCGCCGCTGTTCTTCCGCATGCATCTCTGCATCGCGGGCTTGACGGCTTTCTTCGAGGAATGTCATTGCCTGCTCGAAGCCCGGGTGATAGCGTGCCGCCCAGGCGGCGTTTGGCTGCCATTTGTCGCGCCATTGCAGGGTCAGCGACAGCTCAGGCTCAGTCATCAGTCCGGCGCCGCCTTTGGCGCGCAACGCGGCGTTTTGCACCAGCCGCCCGTATTGAGCGGCCGATTCAGCCTCCTCCTCAACCCAAGATTTCAGGCGGCACCACACCCGCATAAGGCTTTCGTGTGAAATATCGACGACCGTTGCCGGTTCCAGCGGCTCCGGTACAGGTGGCATTAAAAACGAGCGGCCGGGCTTGCGGAAGACCTCGATAATCTGACTCAATTCAGCCGGCGTTGCTTCGGATACCGCGCTCAGGGTGGCAACGTTGGTGGGACGCCGAATGCCGCGCACATCTGTCCCTTTGTCCGTCAATGCTTGAAAGATCTTTTGACAGATTATCTGCTGGCGCCCATCCGATAGCTCGGCGAACGCTTCTTCTGCGTGCTGATCCAGCGCATTCGCCATTGTGCCGATGGCTTCATAATGCGCCAAGGACAAGGGTCCTTTCTGGCCGTGACTTTGCCAGTAGGACCAGGTGCGGTTTAGCGCATGCTGCAGGATTGAGAGCTGATCGGGATTGTCGCCGACATCATTAACGAGCTGCGTCAGCAGGACCGGGCTAATTTCCGCCCGGCCTACAGCCACCGGACCGGCCGTTGCCGCTCTGCGTTCCTCGCGCGTCATTCGGGGCACCAGAAACTGCGCCTCGTTGATGGCCTCGGGCAAACCGGAAAACTGCGCACAATCTCCTAAGAAATCCGAGCGCATGGTGAGAACGACATAGATTGGGTAATCGGGAGTGCTCGCGGCTTCGAGCAGCAAATTCACAAATGCGGCCGACGTTTGATTGATGCCGGTGCCACCCGATGCGGCGGAGGCTTGTCCCTTGCCGTAGCGGAAGAGTTCTTCGAACTGATCGACAACAATCAGCAGATTTGCTTTTCCACCCGATAGCGCCTGCTCGTATATATCGACGATGCCAAGCCTGCTCATGCGCAAGGTGGCTTGAATCATATCTTCGAGACTGAGCCCTTTCGGAACAAAATCGGTGAAGAGGACGCCTTGCCGCGCCAATCCGCAGGCCGTGGCGCGAATGGGATCGTTGCCTGGCCGAAGCTGCGCCATTCGCCAGGCAGTGCCGGCTTTGGCGACAAGGCCGCGCAGCAATGCGGGTTTGAGACCGCAGTTCACGAGCGACGATTTGCCACTGCCCGAAGTGCCAACGACCGCGAGAAACCTGGTGCGGGCGAGCTTGTCGATCATCTTGTCGACCTGGCTCTCGCGGCCGAAGAAGAGGTGTTCTTCCGACTCTAGAAACGGCCGCAGACCCGGAAAGGGATTCTGGACTTCGATCGAAATTGCGGTGCTCATGGCGTCAGGGCCCGCCAACGGCTTTCGACATCGAAATAGCTCTTGTAAACGCCGCCATTTCGGGCTCTGAAAAGCCCTCCAACGCGCGGATCAAATTTGGCTCTTCCAAATCGAGCAGATCTTTCTTGTCATCGGTCACCGGCTCTGCCAGGTAGGTATAGCTGGCTAGCAATTGCCTCCCGCGGCGATAACCGTTAATCTTCTTGAGATCGCTTTCTACGGACCGCTTCCAGGCTTCATCACCTGCCCCGTAGAACAGAATGATCGCGTCGCACTGGGTCAAGAGATCCTGGTGCGCCTGCCGAATGGTTGCCGCGTCGCCCTCAAAGAGAGGTATCTGCGCGTCAAAGCCCTGGGACTTGAGAAATTTTCGCAATGGGATGCTTGCCTTGCGATCACGCTCATTGCAGATCAGATAGATGAACTTGGACCCATCGCCGCTATTTTTCCGCTCGACTTTCGAGGTTTCCGGCGATTCCAACTTTTTAAGCGCCCCATACAGAGCGCCTTTCACGGTATCCAGGTCGGCTGTGATCAAGTCGGCTCCGAATTGAGCTTCGCCATCTTTGAGCAGTGTCTCGATAAACTCTTGCTGCCTTGGAGAGCCGGACTGCGTTCCCTCAGGAAGCCAGATCACGCGTTGCAGCCCATCCGTTTTGGAATGCTGAATCGCCAATTCGTTTTGCAGGACCACGATCGATTTCTCGCTCGGGCCGTCCGGCACGACGCCATAATTCGTGCCGACCAGATGAATGGAGAGCTTGCATTTGCCCAGCAAGGTATTGACTTGCTCGAGGTAATCCTTCTCGTTGGTGGGCAATTGCCGATCCGGCAGCATGGTGTATCCGTGGAGTCGAAATTCGGCTTCCAGCGCTTCCCTTGCGTCCCGCCGATCATAGCTGCATTCGGCTAAATAAATGGCCGGCTTCGATTCGGGCTGAATTGTTGCCTGTGCCTCAGCCGTCTTTTCCACACTGGCTGGCTGCGTTTCCAATTTCTTGATCAACTGCGCCACGTCGTAAGCGAGTTTCGCCACCTTAAGGTTGTATTTCTGACTAAATTCTTCTCCGTAAGCTGGGTCGAGCTCGATAGGCGTCTGTTGTTCGTCAAAGATATAGAAGGGATAACCGAGCGCGTCCTTCATCACGGGCGGTAGCGGATCTTCACTGTCGACGGGTGTCTTGATGACCTTAAAGACGCGGGCCCTGTTGTCGATCACCAAACCGCCGCAGCTCTCCGCGCACTTGCAGAATTCCCGCACTTCTTTCTCGCACCATTCCGATGCGACATAGCGCGGCGTAAGAACGGAGACCAGCAGCGCGGTGCTTGGAAATTGCCGCACGATCTCATCGGCGAAGATGTCATTGCCATTCAGCTTGCAGTCGCGCCAAATCTCAGCGGACCGTCCCAGTCGCATGCTCAGCATTGCGGCAAGCGAGGCGTGGAAGCGTGTAATCCAACCCTGCTCGTGCTCGGTTAGAGGGACGTTATCCAGATGGGCGTAGCTGATGAACAAGTGTTTTTCAAAGCCCACGTTGATCGAGTTTAGCGCGGGCGCTGCCGCATGCTACGTTAGTGGCTGAATTTCGATGGCTTGGTTTACGCGTCAGAAGCCGCCGCTCGAGGATGGTCCGCCGGATGACGGCAAGAAGAATGTCCGCACAGAAGGATTGTGGCAGAAATGCGAGGCGTGCGGTCAAATCATCTGGCGCAAAGCGGTGGAAGAAAACCTGCAGGTCTGCCCGAAGTGCGGACATCACTTCCGCATCGGCGCGGCGGAGCGTTTGAGCCAGTTATTCGATGAAGGCGCTTACGTTCCCCACGATTCGACCCTGCACTCCTCCGATCCGCTCCGGTTTGTAGATTCGAAACCTTATACCCAGCGGCTCTCCGACATGCAGGATGCGACGCAAATGCCGGACGCGGTGATCTGCGCAAGCGGTTTGCTGAACGGGCGGCCTGTACAGATCTGCGCGATCGAGTTGAAGTTCATCGGTGGCAGCATGGGCGCGGTGGTCGGCGAAAAGGTGACGCGGGCCATTGAGCGCAGCATGGCGGAGAAGAATCCGTTGATCATCGTCTCCGCGTCCGGCGGTGCCCGCATGCAGGAAGGCGCAATCAGTCTCATGCAGCTAGCCAAGCTCTCGGCGGCCCTGATGCGCCTGGATGAAGCGCGCCTTCCTTACATCAGCGTTCTGACCGATCCAACCACCGGCGGCGTTACCGCCAGCTTCGCCATGCTGGGAGATCTGAATATTGCGGAGCCGCGCGCGCTGATCGGCTTTGCAGGTCCACGTGTCATTGAACAGACCATCCGGCAAAAGCTTCCGGAAGGCTTTCAGCGCAGCGAGTTTCTGCTGGAACACGGGTTTCTGGACGCCATCGTGAAGCGCACCGAACTGAAGAGCTACATTTCAAACGCACTCAACTTTTTCCTCAGTTAGGGAAAATGGTTGAGGGATGGTGCAACTTACAGCAGCCGGCAAGCGGTTTGGCCACAAGCTGCTTTTTGACGATCTCGATTGGCTCCTCACGCCGAAAGAGCGCGCGGGCCTGGTCGGCGCAAACGGCACCGGCAAATCCACGCTGCTGAAGATCATCGCCGGGATTGAGTCGCTCGATTACGGCTCAATTTCCGCCATGAAGGGCATTCGTCTGGGGTACCTGCCGCAAGACGGACTCCAGGTGAGCGGGCGGAGCGTCTTCGCCGAGTGCATGAGCGTATTCGCGAGCGTGAAAGAACTGGAACAGGAGCTGGAAACTCTTTCTGCGCGGATGAGCGAAATCGATCCGGCGGGCGAGGAATATCGCCAGGTAGCGGAGCGATTCGAACGCGCCGACAGCGAATTTCGCGCGCGAGACGGTTACGCGATAGAGGCTCGGGTCGGCAGCGTGCTTGCCGGGCTTGGCTTTCGCAAAGAGGATTGGCTGCGGCAGACGGAAGAATTCTCGGGCGGATGGCAGATGCGCATCGCGCTCGCAAAGCTCTTGCTCGAGCGGCCCAATGTCCTGCTGCTTGATGAGCCGACCAATCATCTGGATCTCGAAGCGCGGAACTGGCTCGAGGAGTATCTCGCGAATTACGAGTTTGCCTACATCCTGATCTCGCACGACCGCTATTTTCTGGATGTGACGGTGAAAAAGATTGCGGAGATCTGGAATAAAAAAGTAACTTTCTACACCGGCGGATACGAGAAATACCTGCAGCAGAAAACCGAGCGCCTGGCGCAGCTCGAAGCGGCATACAAGAACCAGCAGGACAGGATTCAGCAATTGGAAGCATTCATCAACCGCTTCCGGTATCAAGCCACCAAAGCCAAGCAGGTGCAGAGCCGCATTAAGGAGCTGGAGCGCATCGAGCGGATTGAATTGCCGGCCGAAGAGAAGACCATCCATTTCGCGTTTCCGCAGCCAAAGCCGAGCGGGCGCGTGGTGGCGCAGTTTAAGAATGTGGCGAAGAGCTACGGCGCGAAAGACGTTTTCAGCGGCGTGAATTTCACGATTGAGCGGGGAGATCGCATTGCGCTAGTGGGCGTGAATGGCGCGGGCAAATCGACGTTGATCAAGTTACTGGCGGGTATCGAGCCGCTGAGCGCCGGCGAATACACGCTAGGGCACAACGTCGAGCCGGACTACTTCGCGCAAGATCAGTACAAGGAGTTGGACGCGAATGTTCGCGTGCTCGACGATGTAAGCGATGCCGCTCCGCGCACTACGCAGACGGAACTGCGCAGCCTGCTCGGGTGCTTCCTGTTTAGTGAAGACGACGTGTTCAAGCGCGTGGGCGTGCTCTCGGGCGGCGAACGAAACCGCTATGCATTGGCGCGAATGCTGCTGCATCCATCGAATTTCCTGTTGCTCGATGAGCCGACGAACCATTTGGACATTCGCGCCAAGGACGTGTTGCTCGAAGCGCTCGAAAAATTCACCGGAACGATCGTGTTCGTCTCGCACGACCGCTATTTCATCGAGCACCTGGCAAATCGCGTCTTCGAAATAGCGGATGGCGAGGTTCGCGTCTATTCTGGAAACTTTGCCGATTATTTGTGGCGCAAACAGGGTGGCGCGGAACAGACGCCTACGCTGAAGGATGTGTTGATCGGCGTGCCGGCCGCGGAGCCGATTCCCATGCCGCAGCGACCGGCCCCCGCCAAGCGCATCAATCCTATCAAGCTGAAGCAGATGCAGGACCGCGCCAAGCAATTAGAAAGTCGGATCACAGAACTAGAGACAGAAATTCAGCAATGGGAGCTGGGGCTATCCGATTTCGCAGGCATCGAGCAAGCGACTCGCCTTTCAGGCCTCTTAGAGACGCGCCGCTCCGAACTCGAGCAGGCGATGGGCGAGTGGGAAGAAGTGACGCACCAGATCGAAGCTACGGCTTAAGCCGTCCGCCCCGACAGTCTGGATGCTATCGCCGAAATCGCGATTCCGAGTTCCCGTTCGAGCGCAACTCCGCCTGCCTGCGTGACGCGCATCGCCCGGCTTGAGGGATTCGCGACCAGGCACCGCATATCGGTCAGACGAGAAAAGAGAGCGGTCCCCAAGGTCCCGCCCAAATGATGACGCCGTTCCGTCCAATCGAGACACGCCTTGCCTGGCAGCTCCCGCCGCCGTCCAGACGCGGGGAGAACGATTCCGAAATGGCGGCACCATTCCTG
This sequence comes from uncultured Acidobacteriaceae bacterium, assembly GCA_963808405.1. Taxonomy (GTDB): domain Bacteria; phylum Acidobacteriota; class Terriglobia; order Bryobacterales; family Bryobacteraceae; genus Bog-105. Next base: position 744,820 of record CAWEFG010000002.1, read on the forward strand.
GCCGGGACGAGTGAGGCCATAGCTCTTCTCAGAACGGGCGACGAGGAGCTTGCGATCGAGTAGCGCTCGATGGATCTCCACCGCCAACGCGCCGGCCAGATGACGATAACAACTGCGCGCGAAGCGAAGCTCCTTGACGCGCTCGGATTCGCTCCGCGTCCGGGAACGGTGATCGAGCTGATTGCGCAAAGGCGCCAAAGCGGCAATCGATTCGAGGGCCGCGGCGACCCGCTCATTAGCTAACCGGTAGTAGCTATGCTTGCCTTGTCTTTCCACGCTAATCAGGGAAGCGTCGATCAGTTTGCGGAGATGGAAGCTTGCTGTTGGCGGCGCGACGTTGGCAATGAACGCCAGTTCTCCAGCCGGAAGCGCCCGGCCACCGGCGAGCGCAACCAGGATTGCCGCACGCGCAGGTTCCCCTATCAGCCCTGCGATCAACGCAACATCTGGTCCCAGTTCCACGCAGGTCATCGTATCGCAGCACCGAGGAAAGATAGTTCCATCGCGATCGAATCGACCAGGAGCATGTATCTCGTAGAGTTGGTGTCAGGAGGGTGATTCATGACAATAACGCGGAGCATCTTGATCTCCGGCGCGGCAATTTTGGCGATGCTCGCCGTCTGCAGAGCTGAGCAGCCCACGGCAAAATGGACCGAACTGCAACGGCACGACATTCCCGGTACAGGACGCGAGGGCGTGACCATGGCGATCGAGATTCCCCCTGGCGTATCATCGGCCAGACACAGCCATCCCGGTGAGGATTTCGGCTACGTGATCGAAGGGACAATCGTGCTTCAGGTGGACGGCAAACCGCCGCTGACAGTGAGGGCTGGACAGGTATTCTTCACCGAGCGCGGTCAGATTCACAATGCGCGCAACATTGGGACAACCACAGCCAGGGCTGTGGACACCTACATCATCGACAAAGGAAAGCCAGTCACCACGCCCGCTCCGTGATGCCGCTGCGAACGCCGCTTGGGGGAGGTTACAGCTTAGGATTCAGCACTCGCCGTAGTACTGGCCGCAGACTGATAGATTTGCATCAACAATGCGTAATTGCGCTCGGCCGTGTAGTTTCGCTCATAGCAGAGCCGCGAAGATTGCCGCATCGCAAGCAGGTCGTCGGGCCGCGTCAGGATTGCTTGCACACGGTCTACCAGCCCGTTCACGTCATCCGCGGTGAAGTGTAATCCATTCACGCCATTTTGGATCAACTCCGTCATCGATCCTACTGCCGATCCTATGACAGGAGTGCCGCACGCTGCGGCTTCAATGATAACCATCCCAAACGGTTCCTGCCATGCCGAAGGTACGACAAGAAATGCCGCGTTCTTCATTAGCTCCATCACTCTCGCGTGTTCCACATCGCCGAGCCATTCCACATTCGGCAGGAGGTCCGCCCGCTGCCTTACGAAGTCGGCAAGAGGGCCATCGCCGGCAATCTTCAAGGCAATGGTTCGGGCGAGCCGTTCCCAGGCATTCAGGAGCGTACGCAATCCCTTTTCCTCCGAGAGCCGGCCCGCAAAAAGCGCGTAGTTGCCGTTGCCTTTTCCAATGCCAGGATCCCGGGCCAGAAAATTGGGCTTAACGACAATTTTCCCGGCGGGGAAGCCGCCCTCGATGAATTTTTCTCTTGTGAAATTTGTCAACGCGATGTAGGTATGTATCTTGGTGGTCCAGGTTCCGGCCATCCAATGGGCGGCCAACATCGAAGCTACCGCCGCGCTCGCGAACGCGCTCTTCCGATAGCAGCGGTGCGCAACGGCGCTATACGGCACCTTTGAACCGACGCATTCCTCGCAAATAGCGCCGTCCCGAAAAAGTGTAGCAGCGGGACACAGCAGGCGGTAATTATGAAGCGTCTGAATGACCGGCACCCCCTCAGACGCGGCGGCGTAATAGAGCGCCGGCGACACGATGGGAAACGTGTTATGCGCATGGACGACATCGGGTCTCTCCCGCGCGATCGCGTTCCGGATCTCTCGATAACTTTCTCTATTGAATACCGTGCGCAGGCCAATGCCTAAGCCGGACATTGTTTCGATAGCCTGGTTCTGAGCCGAATACCGCTCTACTTTGTGCCCATGCTTGGTCAGCAGATCGTATTCCGCTTCGTATACTTGGTCCTCACCGCCGGCGCGCCGATAGAAATTGTGGACTTGCAGGATTTTCATCCCGTTGTCATCTTTCGAAGACAGGCGACTTTAGCTCCGCAGCAACAGGCGTCCTCACTCGTTCGGACACGTAACGCCTGAACCGCCGATGCGAAAGGCCGGCCAGAGCGATCAACAGGAGGAATCCAATATTCGCGGCGGTACCGGCGCCGGCGATGATATTTTCTCCCGCAAGAGCCACCGCGAACGCGGGCAGATAAATAACCAGCGGTTTCGCGAAACCGTAGGCGTCATTGCGCAAGCCTTGCAATGCGAACACGGTTATAGAAGTGAAAAACATCAGCCATAACGTGAGTCCTATGAGACCCCACTCGTACACGACCCGCAGCCACTCGTTATGCATGAGCCTGTTGGGGTCCATGCCAGTTTTGAATCTGGATCCGGTAATTACCAGGGCGCCATTGGAGGTTCCGTGTCCGAAAATCAGCTCCGTGATGGACGAGGCTTCGATGGCCTGAATTTCTTTTGCGTCAGCGTCGCGCCTGAACCGGTAAGTTCCGAGTCCCGCCGATTTCAGGTCGCCCTCGTATGCGGCAGTAAGCGCCGCTGCGATGCGATTGGATTCCGCGCGCTGCGCCACGAGAGCCATTATTCTATCCCCGCCGGCGACGAATACGGCAGCCAAGCCAATCGCTAATCCGAATGCGCAGATCTTCAGCCAGGGACGCATTTCGGAGACGAGCAACGCCAGCAGCGTAGCGATCGAAATTCCGATAAACCAGATTCTACTGCCGTCGAAAACAATCGTCGTCGCGAGAACGGCGCAGAGTGAAACGCGGATGCCGATCCGCAAGCTCTTCGAGCAGAGTGCGATGCAATAGAGCGCCGCCACAAATGCGGCGAAAGTCTGCGCGTATGCGTAAGATGAAAATCTTTGATCGGTTGCCGAACGCGGGTCGAATAAGGAATGCAAAGCGGCAAGCGCAACGGTTCCGACGGTGACGGGCACCACCACGGCGGGCGAAAGATAATCTCCTTTCACGGCTCTCAAAAATACGAAGCAGATCAGCAGCGAGCCAATCATCTGTGCCGCGAGTTTAAGAGCAGCCAACGGGAAAGACGACCAGGATGCCGCAATGGCGGCGTAGATCGCCAACAAGATCCAGGCGATCGGCGCAATAATCGTTTTCTGGTGGCCCGCGTAGGCGCGTAATCTCCACAACAGGTAAACGGGAAGAACTATGCCTTTTAATGCATTCAGTATTCCTATGCCGGTGCTGTCGGAATTGAAATCGAGGTTACAAAGTAACAGGCAGGCAACCATACTCCATCGCAGCGGGGCGAACAGCGCCGCAAGGAACAGCAGAATATATAAAATCCACGGAAGCATTAGGAATGATCTAATATGTGCCGCGTGACTGAGAATCGTTGAGGCATGCGCAGATTGCGGTCGTGATCAGATCCGCAACATAAGCAGGCGTTATTTGCGTCGCGGTGGTGCGCGCGCATTCCCGCATCCGGTGTAACTTGTCCGCCGAAGTGTTCATGCTTCGATCAATGGCATCATACACGTCTCGCGGATCGTCTGCTCGAAAGATCCAACCGTTCTCGCCATCTTTCACTAACTCCGTCACCGCCTGGGCGTATATGCTGCCCAAAACCGGCAGACCAGCAGCCATGGCCTCATTCACAACCACTCCCCAGGTATCGGCCAACGTCGGGAAGACGAGAATATCCGCTTCACCATATACCTTGGGAAGATCGTCATACTGGAAGCTGCCCAGAAACGTCAGCGTAAGGTTGGGCGGAACAGTGGTCCGCTGCAAGCTGCCGCGAAGCTTTCCATCGCCCGCAAAGACGAAGTCAACTGCGCAATCACCATTCGCCGAGGCCCATTGCGACAACACATCTAGAAAGGGAATAAGACCCTTACGCTCGATCAATTGGCCGACGAACAAGAGACGCCTTGCGCGATCGCTGCTTCGCACCAGGGGAACAGAAGCAAATAGGGACACATCGGTTGTATACGACAGCTTGAATATTTTTTTGCTGTCCACGCCCAGACTTCGTATATACCGGATGCCGCTGTCGCCCACAACCAGGAACGCATCTACGTGCCCGTGTATCAATTTTCGCAGCATTCCCCGAGACCAACCGCGCCCCTGCTCGGTCGACTCAGCGACCTCCGCCCAGACAATCAATCTCGACGTCTTGCGCATCTTGCGGTACGCTACGGCAAGCGCAGTACGAAAGCCCATTTCGCTCGATATCACGATGTCTGCGTGAAAGTTTTTAAGTTGCTGCACCGTATCGACGGGCAAGTGCAGCGCAAACGGCTCTCTAAATCCTCGTGGGTGACGCCAAAGCCCTTTCAGCGTAATTGTCTTCTGTACGACGACATCGAGGCCTTCCCACTCCAACTTCCATGGGCGGTTAGATTCCATGGGGGTGGACAGCAGGACGCGCATTGCATCGAATCGCTTCGAGAGCACATCCAGCACGGGCTTGTGATACGGCGGAATCAAATTGGTCAGGAACGCGACGCGGATTGGCAGCCTCGAGCTGTCCGACTGGCTTTTAGAGTGGAAAGACTCTTGCGAATGCATGCGCAGCGTCAATTCGCGGTTCCGGTCGAGCAGCCACTTCCATGCATTTCTGATTTTTTTTCGCGCCGCGCTGATTCCCCCAATGACAGGACGCGCTGTGAAATCGCAGCCGATCTGTTGCTTCTCGTACCGCTTTTTAGCGAATCGAAACCATTCTCCTTGCTCGACGACATGACAATACGACACAACCGGCGCGTAGGTACAGAAGAACCCGTCTCCGTTTGCGCGGCTCCGAATGGTCCCCTTGGTCTCGAATTGCCAGGCCGATTCGTCGTCTCGCAATAAGCCCAGCAGCCCGGCGCGATTCCATATCGCAGCCTGAGTAGAAACGCGATAGGGAGCAAGGCGATGAATCGACCCGATGGATTCACTGCCCTTCATTCTGATATTGGGGCGCGGGTGAGGGAATAGACGCAATACCGTCCCGCCCAGCTCGTGAAGAGCGTTCAGGTGCTCTGTCACTATTTCAGTGGAGACCGGCCGATCTAAAAAAAAATCTTCGAGAAGAAGCAGAACGTATTGCGAATCGATGCGTTCGAGGAAAAGCTTCAGATTCTCGCTCCAGGATCGATCCTCGCCTGCGTTGAGTGAAGTGACCCGCTCGCCTAGGTATTGTTCGTAGTTGTTGCCCAGATAGACAGGAAAGGGGCAATCCGGCCAATGGCGCCAAAACAGGTTAAAGAAGGGCGCCCATAAATCCCGGTATGCGTCGCACGAGACGACCAGGACCGCGCAAGACACCTCAGCCATTTGAGGCATCGGAAGCAACTCTAAAGGGACTCAGGCCGCGTCTGCGCAGTACAACATAGATGCCGAAAGCGGCAGTGGCTTGGGAAATAACAACCGCCCACGCCATTCCGTTATACGAGTATCGCGGGGCAAACCAAGTTGCGAGCAAGACATTCACAACCAGCGCCGCCAGCGTGATCTTCTGAAACTGTCTTTCCAATCCAAGCACGAGCAGCCACTGGAATCCAAGCACGTTGGTCCAGGCAATCATCGGCGCTCGTAAGCTGAGAATCCTGAAAGGGCCTTCCGAGGGGGTGAAGTTGCGTCCCAGGATTACGGGAATCAGCAGAGGAGACCCAAACCACATAATGAGCCCCAAGACGACGCTCGCGCCGCCCATCACGTACAGAGACACTCTGGTCCATCGCGCCGCTTGCCCGAAAGAACTTTTCACCAGGGTGGCGGCGCGCGGATACAACACGGTGGTAAACGGCGACAGGAGTCCCGTGGCCGCGGTGTTAATCTTCTCCGCGCCGGAATAGTAGCCGACTGCCTGGGGAGAGACGAACAGCCCAAGAATGAATGCATTCCCCAGAGCGTAGATGTTATGCGCGCTGCGAAACAGGAACATCGCCCAGCCTTCGCGCAGCATATTCATGCCATCGTTAAGCCGGGGCCAACGCAGCGCGTACCGGGAATAAATCATGGCATGGCCGATGATCAGCGTGACGATGGCCGTCGCGCCATTCAGCGCAAATACCTTCCATGCATCGTCTGGTTTATGCACAAAAAGGAAGATCCCCGCGGTAGCCGCGGCTCGGGCCGAGATCTCAAGATAGGAGGCTATCGCCACCCGCTTGATGCCATAGAAGTAGTAAATCGGAAGCATCGCTTTGACGATTTCCGATAACACAGCCGTCCACAAAAGCACCGGATGATCGCGGAACAACGGAACAAGAATATAGGCTGCGCAGGCGGCTGCCAATGCGGCGATGGCCAGCAACCCCTTTGCTCCGATTACCCCGGCGACTGTTTCTTCAACTTCCCGGTCTGAGGTTGCAGTTGCTAACTGTCTTGTCGCCGAATAAACAAATCCGTACTCCACGATAAGATTTCCGTACAGGGCGAACGCTTGCGCCATGGCAAGCATCCCCCACCCCGCCGCTCCCAGCGTTCGCGACAGGTACGGGACGGTTACGAGCGGAATCACCTGGTTGGCGAAATGGATCCCGTAAACGGATACCATATCGTGGAGCAGATGAGCTTGACGTTTCAGAATTTGTCGCTGAAGCGCGCGCGTAAGCAAGCGTTATATCTCATGAACTCTTCGCCACTCGGCGCTGGTCAGCTGTTTTGGGATGGATTCTCCGCATAATATTTGCGGTAATCGGTGTAGTAGTAATAGCCGTGAGAGGTGTTCTTATCGACTTGGTTCAGCACCAGGCCGATGACGTTTACCCGAAGACGCTTGAGCGTCGCGAGCACAGTGGCTACCGCTTTACGGCTGGTTTGGCCCGCGCGAGCCATTACCACCACGCCATCCACCGCTGTGGCCACCTGCATTGCTTCGGCAAAGCCAAGCAGCGGCGGAGTGTCCACAAAGATCAAGTCATAATCCTTCGACGCCTCGTCGAGGATGTCGATCATCATCGAACCCACCAAGTCGGATGCGCGGCGCGACGCGAGGCCGGCCGGAAGCACGTCTAAGCCAGGCCAGTGCTCGGTCTTCAACACCGCGTCTTTCCACGTCAGTTCACCCAATAAAACATTCGAGAGCCCTAAGGCGCCGCTCAAGCTCAGCTTCTTGTGAACGCTTGGGCGGCGCAGGTCCGCATCGATGATCAGCGTCCGCTTGCCCTGTTCGGCATGGGCGATGGCGAGATGAATAACCGCCGTGGACTTTCCTTCGCCAGGAGTCGCGCTCGTGATCATCAGCGACTTCACGCTGCGGTCCAGATCGGGCAGCAGAATCGAGTGCCGTAACGCTCGAATCGATTCTTCGTATGACGAGAAGCCATCGTAAGCGGAGGCTGCCGCAGTCTTCGGATCGCCTCGCTTACCTTTCGCACTCTTCTTCGCGCCGCTATCTTCGCTGTATCGGATCAAGCCCACACCGGTCAACGAGCCGGTATCCTCGGCGCCGGCCCCCACGGCGGGCAGGTTCTGCGACGTCGGACCGATCAGGCGCTTCATGTCCTTTACCGCAGGCAAGGTTCCGATCACGCTCGTATCCAAGGCGCGCGCGGCCTGTTCGGGATCGCGGATCGTGTTATCGAGTACATCGCTTAAAATCGCGCCGCAAATGGCGATCACCGAAGAAATAACGAACGCCAACAAAAGATTCAGCTTCTTATTCGGGAACACGGCCTTATCGGGTGGCCGCGCTAGATCGGCGATGCGAATGGAGTTGTTCTGAAATCCGGCGTTAAAGCCTGCCTCTCTTCTGCGCCGGTCCAGGTCTCCATAGAGGGTTTTGTCGGCCTCGGCATCGCGCTTCAGCTGCTGATACTCGAAGGATCGCGAATTCAGTTGATCGTATTCCGCCTTAGTCTCGGCGACTGCCTTCTGCAGCATCTCTTCCCGGTTCAACGCCTGATGGTAATCCGCCTCTACCCGAAGTCCGACGTTGTGCCGCATCTCTTCGAATTGCCGCTGGACCTCCGCCAAATCGTTGGCGGCCTTGCGATACTCGGCGTGGTTGGGACCGTAGATGGTCGACACATCGGCAAAGCGCTGCTTGGCCTGGTTGATGCGGTCTTGCAGCTTGCTCAGCTCCTCTCCCTGGGTGGATACCTCAGCCGCCGCCACCGAATTATTCTGTAGACCGTTAAATGCCGCTTCTTTGCGCACCCGTTCCGACTGCGCATTGGTGTATTCCGTATTCAACAGCAGCAACCTCGCCGATAGGATGTTGGTTTTTTCCTCCGGGTTGATCACTCCGAGCTCCTGCTCGAACTTGGCAAGCGCCAGGCTGGAGCGCTCCATCTTCGCTTTCAATTCGTCAAGCTGCTTCTCCATAAATGCGGATAAAGCGCTCGAGGAACTCACACGGATCTCAAAAGTGTGCTTCAGATAAGATTGCGCGATCGCATTGGCAACATCCGCGGCAAGTTGCGGATCCGGTGAGCGATAGCTGATGTGCAAAATATAACTGTTCAATGGGTGCGAGATTTTCAGCTGTTTTAGATAGACCGGCGCATCGGTTTTCCTGCGGGCATTCTCCGCCGGCAGCTTTTCCAGTTGGCTCTCCCGCTGCAGAAGGTTGAAACGTTCCGCAACCGGACGCAGCACGGCATCCGATTGGATCAGCTCAATCTGTGTGGTCATGAAGGTGTCCGAATCATCGGCCGAGTAGGACTGGTTGGCCTCTTGTCCGATAACACCCGAAGGCGCGCGGCGATCTACGTCGATCTTCGCCGTCGCCTCGTAAATAGGAGTCAGCCGGGAGGAAAACAAAAACGTGACGAGAAGGCAAGTGGCGACGAAGCCAAGAATCTTCCACTTCTGGCGGAAAACCACTGAAAGATAATGCGAAGGCGAAATGACCGGGCGGGCCGCCTCGAATTCCGGATAAGGCTGTGGGGAAAGATACTGAGGAATGCGGCGCGCGTCGACTAGCTCCGAAGGACCCCGCTCAAGCTGTTTCATTGCGTTTCCGTTGTCCTCGCCGCCTCTATTTGAAGATCAACAGCCCTGACGCCGTCGCTGCGCCGACTCCCGCAATTTTCTCCAGAGTCGTCATCGTCATTCTGCGGTGTTTGTTGTCGGGGATATAAAGAATGTCGTCCGATTGCAAGCTGACATCCGGCGCTTTGCGATTCATGATCTGGCTCAGTTGAATCGGAATTTCGTTACGTCCCCCCTTCCCCGCCTCGCGCCGATAAATATATGCTTCATTAGTCGAGTAGGGCAGCAGACCCTCCGACAGCGCCAGTACTTTCAGAACGGTTGTGTCGCCGCTGTCCTGAATCGGGTAGGCGCCGGATTTTTTTACGTTGCCGATCACGTAAACTCGGCCGGCCGGCGGCACCCGGACTTGTTCTCCACCATGAAGCCTGACGTTCAGAATTGGGTTCGCTTCGTCAATCAGTCCTTTCACAGGAATGCGCTGGACCAGCTCCCGCGTATCCTCGGCCTCCGAAGCATGCGCTTTGCTGACCAGAATCTCGGATCCCGCATCCGGAGCCAAGCCGTCGGCCTTCGTCAGCGCATCCAGAAGCGTTACGTTGCCGATAGCCTGAAATGTGATTGGATGGCGCACTGCTCCTGAAACCGTTACCGGAACACTCCGGTATTCGGCGACAGAAACTGTAACAACAGGGCGCACCAATATCTGCTCGTTCACCAGCGCTTCGGAAATTTCATCCTCGATTTCGGGAGGATACTTTCCCGCCACCTTCAGGCGTTCTTTCAAGAGAGGCAGAGGCACGGTGCCATCGGCGGCAACGCGAAAATTCCGGGACAATTCGGGACAATCCGCGACCGACACCGTGAGCAGGTCGTCAGGCCCAACTTGCTGACTGGGCAGATTGAATTCCGCAGTGGGGGAAGGTGATGGCACTCGCGTATTGGGCGTTTGTGCGCCTACGGCTGCCGCGAGGAATAGAGACAGAAATGCTGACAATTTCATTTGTTGCCGATATTCGGGAATGGCTACTATTTTACGCTTTCCGTTCCATTAAAAACAGATCGTTTGGTACTTTGAAGTTTCGTGATCCCGGCCGCGCTCGTTCAAATCCAGGATTTCGGGGCGCCTCCCGCTCAACCGCGCCTTCCCGCCTGGCTTCGCAAGCCAGCGACTCATTTCGCATCGGTGCATCAGCTCAAGACTGAGCTGCGCGAGCGGCGTCTGCACACGGTATGCGAGTCGGCCCGCTGCCCAAACATCCACGAATGCTTCCACCGCGGCGCAGCCACCTTCATGATTTTAGGGAATTTGTGCACCCGCGGCTGCGGATTCTGCTCCGTCCCGAAAGGTTCGCCAGCCAAACGGGAGTTTTCTCTCGATCCCGAAGAGCCGCGGCAAGTCGCCGCAATGGCGGCTCAGATGAAGCTGCGATACGTTGTGATCACTTCGGTAAACCGCGATGATCTGGCCGACGGCGGTTCTCACCACTTCGCCGAAACGGTGCGCCAGGTTCGTTTGGCGCTTCCGCAAGCCCGGGTGGAAGTGCTCACCCCGGACTTTTGCGGAGATTTGAACGCGGTCGCCCGTGTGCTTGATGCCGGGCCGCACGTCTTCAATCACAACATGGAAACCGTTTCCCGCCTATACCGCCGCGTTCGCCCGCAGGCCAACTATAGGCAATCCTTGCAAATTCTGCAATTTGCGAAAGAGTACAGGCCCGCCGCCCTCACCAAATCGGGCCTGATGGCGGGCCTAGGTGAGTCGCGCGAAGAGGTGCATCAACTGCTTTCCGATTTGGTTGACTCCCACGTGGATGTCGCTACAATCGGCCAGTATCTTCAGCCCACTCGCCGCAACCTGCGTGTCGTCGAGTACGTAACTCCCAGGCAGTTCGATGCGTACCGCGATTACGGGCTGGCGCTTGGCTTCAAAATGGTGTTCAGCGGCCCTTTCGTTCGCAGCTCTTACATGGCGGAGCACATCAGCGAAGAAGCCGTCCAGGCAAATCCCTGATCGATGCCTAGTCGAGGTGGGGCAGACGAGCGGTTTTTGCCGTCTGTCATCCTCTCGGTTTCCTCCGCTATCCTGCTGATTCTGCTCTTCCCGAAATTTGATTTGCCCTGGTTGGCGCCGGTCGCGCTCACGCCCCTGCTGATCGCTCTGGCGCGTACCAAGGGCGCAGGCCGACGATTCCTGTGCGGCTGGGCAGCCGGCATCGTTTTCTGGTTCTTCCTATGTACCTGGATCCAGTTCGTTCTTGAAGTGCACGGCGGCATGGGCCGTTGGGGAGGGTGGGGGTCGTTTCTTCTTTTTTCCATACTGAAGGGCCTTCACCTGGGCGTGTTTGGTTGGTTAGCCGGCCCGCTGATGCGACGCGTTTACGCGCTGCCCGCAATTGCGGCGCTCTGGACCGGCCTCGAACGCACGCACGGAACGTTCGGCTTCGCGTGGCTCGCGTTGGGGAATGCGGGAATCGATATGTCCCTGCCATTGCGCCTCGCTCCCATTGTCGGCGTGTATGGACTTTCTTTCGTCTTCTGCATGCTCGCCGTCGCCCTGGCCTGCGTCGTTCTGCGATATTCGCGCATTCGTCTCCTTCCGCTGCTGCTCCTTTTGACTTTGTGGCTCGTTCCCCGAATACCCCAAGCCGTTCCGGCTACGGATAGTGCGTTAATAATCCAACCCGACATCGATCCCGACATCGAATGGACGGGTCTGCTTCAGGAGAAGACAGAACAGCAACTCAGCATGTTGTCGGAGGCTTTACCGGCGCCGCTCGTCATCTGGCCGGAGCTGCCCGCGCCGCTCTATTACTACAGCGATCCCGAGTTTCGCGAGGCCGCCACGCAAATCGCCAAACGGCACGGGTACTTTCTATTCGGAACCGTCGCATACACCCGCGAGAACCAGCCCATGAATTCGGCTGTGCTCCTGGGCCCCGATGGATTGGAGGTGGGCCGCTACGACAAAATCGATCTGGTTCCATTCGGCGAATTTGTGCCGCCCCTGTTCTCGTTCGTCAACCGCATCACACAAGAGGCAGGGGATTTCGTTCCCGGCCACGACATCAAGATTCTGCCAGCCGCCGGTCGCCGCCTGGGAGTGTTTATCTGCTATGAGTCCGCCTTTCCCGACCTGGTCCGGCAGTTCACAAGACAAGGAGCGGACGTTCTGGTGAACCTCTCGAACGATGCATATTTCGGAAGGACCGAAGCGCGCCAGCAACATCTGCTGCTGGTGCGCATGCGCGCGGTCGAAAATCGTCGCTACCTCGTGCGGGCTACCAATGACGGAATCACTGCGGTGGTGGATCCCGCTGGTCGGATTGTCAAGCGGCTGCCGCCATACAAAGAGCTTGCGGCTCTCATACGATATGGAGTCGTCGAGAGCACGACGTTCTACTCCCGTCACGGGGATTGGTTCGCCTGGACCTGCTTGTTGGTGGGCGTGAGCTTGGCAGCGCTCAATCTGCGCGAATCGCGATCGGCTTTCATTCGTAGCGCAATGCGGTATTGGGATCGAGGCGCATTGCTCGCCGGGCGGGAATATACGAAGCGAGGAGTGCGGCGATGGAAAGAACTGCGGCTACGGCGGCGAATGTGATTGGGTCCGTGGCGCTGACTCCGAAAAGGAGGCTGGATAAAAGGCGCGTGATGACGAAGGATGCTGCGATACCGATGGCTACGCCGAAGCCCGCGAGCCGAGCGCCCTCGCCCACGATCAGACGAACGACCGCGTTGCGCTGGGCGCCGAGCGCCATGCGAATGCCGATCTCCTGGGTGCGGCGCGTGACCGAAAATGCCACAACTCCGTAGATGCCGATCGCGGCAAGAGCCAGCGCGGCGGCAGCGAATAACCCGACTAGAAGAAGCAGGAAACGGCGATCCGCGAGCCAGCCGCCCATTTCATCCGCGAAGGTGGAGAATTTGACGGGAACATCGGGAGCGAGATCGTGGAAAACTCTGCGCGCGGCGGGAACGATCTCTGCGGCGGGTGCGGCGCTGCGCATAAAGATGGTTGGGGATGAATTGGCGTTCAATCCGCGCTGGCGGTAATCGACGTAAATGACGGGGCTCGGCGGAAGATCCAGGCCCCGTGCTCGAACATCGCCGACGATGCCAACGATGGTGAGCGGTTTCATATTGCCATCCATATTGCTGTAATCGATCACTTGACCAATGGGGTCCCGATTGGGCCAGCGCTGGCGAGCTAAGGATTGGCTGATCACGGCAACATGGGGAGAATTCCAATCGTCCTGTTCGCCGAACATGCGTCCGCGGATCAGCGGAACGCCGACCGTGCGGAAGTACTCCTCGCCGGCAACGCAATAAAGGGCGTGTCCAGTTTGAGAACGATTTTGGGCCATCCGGCCCCATTCATTGAAATTGGCGGGCGGCTTGCGGCCGTTGAGGATCAGGAAATCGCCATCCGCAAGATCGTCGCCGGCGGCGACTGGAATGGCGCCGGCCAAGCCCACTGTTTCGGCGCCGGGGATGGCGCGAAGGCGGGTCAATAGGTCTTCCATCACATGTGCTTGCCGCGCGATGGCTGCCTGGTCCATCGCGAATGCTTGGCCTTGCGGATTTGGAGGCGAAAACTCCATGGTGATCAGGTTTTGGGGACTGAATCCAGGACTCGTGGAAATGAGCCGCAAGAAGCTGCGGCCGAGAAGGCCCGCTCCGACCAAAATCACAAGCGTCGCAGCAATTTCGCCGACCACCAAAAAGCCGCGAAACCGCTGGCTGGCGCCCGTGCCGCTATAACTGCGAGAGCCGGCAGTGAGTGCTTGCTGGAGATCTCCCGCAGCGGCGCGCCAAGCGGCAAAGAGCCCGAGCGAAACGGCCACAATTAGCGTTGCGGCGCAAGCGAACAACAGGACCGGTGTGTTGATGGCGACACCTTGCTGCCGCGGCAGATTCGCCGGAAGAATTGCCGGAAGTATCCGGACTGCCCAAGTCGCAATCAAAATGCCCAGTACACCTCCAGCAAAGGCAAGCGAAAAAGACTCAGCGAGGAACTGCTGAATGAGACGGCCGCGCCCAGCGCCGAGCGCCGCACGGACGGCCAGTTCTTTGCGGCGCGCGGAGTTGCGCGCTAAAAGTAAGCCGGCCACATTAGCGCAGGCGACCAGGAGCAAGAGGGCGACCGCGGCTAGAAGCGTCAGCAGAGCGGTCCGCACGTCTCCGACCAGCGCGTCGGCGAGAGGCACAACGGCAGCGGCGTTGAGATCGACCTCTTTTCCGTACTGGTCTTGGATGCGGCGAGCAATCGTGTTGAGATTCGCGCGAGCCTGAGCCACGGTGATCCCGTCGCGGAGGCGGCCGAGACCTCGCCAATTATGCCCTCCGCGGCTGGCTTGTTCCGGATGGAGCTCGCTTGGAATCCAGATGGCGACGCCCGGCGGAAAATCAAAACTCCGCGGCATCACTCCGACAACGGGATAGACTGCTCCCTCCATCCTCAAGTGGAATTTGGAGAGATCCGTTCCGCCACCGAGATATCGCTCCCAAAAGCTATAGCTGACGATGGCTGCCAGCGTGCTGTGGCGGCTGTGCTCTTCAGCCGCAAAAGTGCGACCGCGAAACGGCTCGACACCGAGGGCTCTAAAGAAGCCGCTGGAGACTTCGGCCCAGTTGACACGCACCGGCTCGGTGCCGCCGGAAACGGAAAAAAGCCCATATTGATATGCCGCCAGAGTCGCGAAGGTGTTGTTCTGTGTACGGAAATCGTCGAAATTGCCGCCCGCCAGATTCATCCGGTGACCGTTAGGAGCCTGTTCCCAGACGCGAACGATTTTTTCCGGATTCGGATAAGGAAGCGCGCGGAGCAGAACGGCGTCGACAACGGAAAAGATTGCCGTGGATGGGCCGATGCCGAGCGCCAGAGTGAGTATGCCGACCCCTGTGAAGCCCGGATTTCCGGCCAGCGTGCGAGCCGCATAGCGCAGATCGGCAAATAAGATGTCGACCGTGTTCTCCCAGCCATACCCGCGCACTTGCTCGCGAACTGCCGTCGTGGCGCCCAACTCCAGCCGCGCCGCCCGGCGCGCCTCCTGGGGAGAGAATCCTCTGGCGATAAAGCCCGCGGTCGCTTCTTCCAGGTAATGGTTTACCTCGTCGGCGATTTCCTGGTCCGCGACTTTCCGGTTTCCCAGCGCGCGCATTCCGCGGCTGAGCTGACGCCAGAGAGACACCGTTTACCCCTCGGCCTTCAGGAGGCGCGCTATCGCAGACGCCCGGCGATTCCAGCTCGCTGTCTCAATTTCCAGCTGTTTTCGCCCGGAGCGAGTCAGCGAATAGAACTTCGCCCGGCGCGACTTATCCGTTTGGCGCCACTCGGAATTGAGCCACCCCATGCGCTCCAGCCGCTGAAATGCGGTGAGCAGCGATCCGGGATTGGCCTTGAATACTCCCCGCGATACCTGCTCGATCCGGCGAGCAATGCCGAAGCCGTGCATGGCTTCAAGGCTGAGCGCCTTCAGAATAAGCATGTCCAGCGTACCCTGTATTAGATCTGTATTCGGTTCAGCCATTGACATTCAAAAAGAATAGACGGCTAAGAATAGCCTGATTCACCTTTGACTGTCAACATGTGATTGCCAAACGACGACAAGATCGGCAATCGGACCGGGCGCCGCGTTCTCGTTGAAGCCCGTCGCGCGCGTTTCCTGTGAATTTATACTGAGTCAATGCGCACCAAAGATATTGAAAGACCGCTTGGCTTCAACACGCGAGCGCTGCACGCCGGCTACGATCCCGACCCCACCACGCACGCGCGCGCCGTACCCATTTATCAATCGACGTCATTCACGTTCGATGACACCGAGCATGCCGCCCGCCTGTTTGCCTTGGAAGAATTCGGCAATATCTATACACGGATCATGAATCCGACTACCGCGGTGCTCGAAGAGCGCGTCGCGTCGCTTGAAAACGGCGCTGCGGCATTGGCTCTGTCAAGCGGTCAGGCCGCGCAGTTTCTGGCTCTGACCACGATCGCAGCGCCTGGCGACCAGATCGTTTCGGCCAGTACTCTCTATGGCGGTACGTACACGCAATTGGACGTTACGATGCGCCGCCTGGGCTACGACGTGGTGTTTGTCGAACCCGACGATCCGGAGAATTTTCGGAAGGCCATCACGCCTAAGACCAAGCTGCTGTACGGCGAGACCATCGGAAACCCGCGCAGCAACGTTCTTGATATTTCGGCAGTTGCGGAGATTGCGCACGACCACGGCGTGCCGCTGGTCATCGATAATACTTTTTCCACTCCATACGTCACCCGGCCGATCGATTACGGCGCCGATGTGGTGGTGCACTCGCTGACCAAGTTCATGGGCGGACACGGCAACTCGATCGGCGGCATCATCGTCGATAGCGGCAAGTTCCCCTGGAATAACGGCAATTTCCGCCAGTTCACCGACCCATCGCTCGCCTATCACGGTATGAAGTTTTGGGAGACCTTCGGCAATATCAGCTTCATCATCAAAACGCGCGTGGAAGGCTTGCGCGACATGGGTCCTTGCGTCAGCCCATTCAATTCATTCCTGTTTTTGCAAGGCATCGAAACGCTGGGCATGCGCATGGACCGCCATCTAGAAAACACGATGGCGGTGGTGAAACACCTGGAAAGCCATGACATGGTCGAGTGGGTGAAATACGCGTCTCTGCCCACGAGCCCGTACTACGCTTTAGCACAAAAGTACACACCGAAGGGCGCGAGTGCCGTATTCTCTTTCGGGATAAAAGGCGGCTACGAGGCGGGCAAGAAATTTATCAATAAGCTGAGGATCTTCTCGCATTTGGCTAATCTCGGCGATTCGCGCAGCCTGGTGATCCATCCCGCATCGACCACTCATCAGCAGCTCGGTCTGGCGGAACAGGCAGAAGCCGGCGTGACTCCGGAGTTGGTCCGCCTCTCTATTGGTTTAGAGGATGTCGACGATCTGATTTGGGATATCGATCAGGCGCTGGGATAGCCCCCCTTACGAGACGTCGACCCACGCCTTCTTCGCCGCGCTCTCAGCCACTTTCTCCAGCAGAATCATCCCGCGAAGCCCGTCTGCGAAGGTGGGATAATCGACCGGCGCCGACGGATCGGCCACCTTCGCGTAGAATCGCTTAAACACCTGCTTGTGCGAATCGTCGTAGCCTTCGCTATGGCCGCCTGGCAAATCGGCGAAAGTTGCGGCTGCCGGATAGAACAAGGAGCCGTCCTTGATGAGAACCTGGTTCGGCTCGTTCCGGTGCCCGATCCACAGCGTGTCCGGTTGCTCCTGGTTCCAGGCGACTCCGGCTTTGGTGCCGAAAATCTCGAAAGCAAAACGATTCTTGCAGCCCGCCGACATCTGGCTCACTGTGAACGCGCCGCGAGCCGTGTCGCCCAGACGCAGCATTACCACCCCGAAGTCGTCGGTATCGATCGGAACCTCTTCGTAATTGCCCGCCTGCAGTTTCTTGCCCGAGAAGGTTTCGACCGACCCCTTCGGACGCTTCCTGGTTTTGTGAAAGGTGGCGAGATCCGCGCACAAAGAGGTGATCTCGAGACCCGTCAGGTGTTGAATCATATCCATCCAGTGCGACCCGATATCGGCCATTACCCGCAGCTTGCCATTCTCTTTGGAATCGAGCCGCCAGTTCCAGTCCGTGTCGTACAGCAGCCAATCTTGTGAATAGGTTCCTTGGACGATGAGAATGTCCCCCAGGTCGCCGGCCGCAATCATCTGCCGTATCTGCTGAACTACCGGGTAATAGCGCAGATTGTGTTGAACGCAATTCACCGCGTTCTTGGCTTTCGCCGCGTCTACCAGTCGACGCGCCTCGTCTACGGTCATCGTCAGCGGCTTCTCGCATAGCACAGCTTTACCGGCATCTATCGCAGCAAGCGCCATCGGGAAGTGATCCACGTTCGGAGTGCAGATGTGGATGGCCACGATTTCCTTTTTTTCTAAGACATCGTTGATGTTGCTGGTCGCAAGCGGAATTCCGGCGCTCTCTGCGAACTTCCGCGCTGTCTCCGGCCGGCTGCCGACCACCGCGGCTATCTCGACATTTCCAAGGCGGCGCAGGTTCTCGGCGTGGACCTTGCCCATGAAACCTGTCCCGGCGATCGCGGTTTTGATTTTTTGCATTCTGGAAAAAGTATATGCGACGATGCCCTCCCGCATACGCGGATCGTCCCCTGTTAGTCTGTTGTCAACGGGGTCAGCATGTTGGTCCGCATTCGCCTGAAGTCGTCCAAGAACGCCGCTCCTGGGTTTCCAAAGGTTATGCAGGCGCTCGCGGCATTGCTCTCGCCCTCCGCGGTGATCGCCTTCACGATTGCCGGGTGGGCTATCGCCGCGGAGTTTCGCTGGACCACCGGTTTTTTCATTTCAACCGGTCTTTTCTCCCACTGGCAGGTATGGCTTTTCGCCGCCGCAGTACTGTTACTGTTCGCGCGTTTACTGAACCGGTATGCGTAGGGAGCGCGGACGGAAATCGCATCGCGGGTTGTCCCGATTCTCATAGTGTTCGATACCAGAAACTGTAGCTTCTCTGTGCGCCGCAATTTCGCTTATCTAACCGAATTTTTTACACGCACTAGAACTTCCTTTTTCCGCGATATATGTCACGTAACTCCGTGTGAACGGCCCTATTCACACCGCCGCAACCTTCGGTACTTGGCGTGCATCGAGAAAGTAGAAGAACAAAGTCATGCGTGAAACACGACCGACCGCCATAGCAGTTCGAACCGAACCGGCCCGCGCCTGGGCTTTAACAGTACTGCAAGCGACGGGAACCTTCGCGGCACGCGTTGGAAGCTGGGCCACCGATACTGCGCAGCAATTTGGCGCCCTGGTCTCCGCGTTGATGGGCCCCGCGGTGGTTTCCGCCTATGCCTTTGCGTTCTGGAGTCTGGCGGCTAACTTCGGCTGGACCAACACCTTCGTCTTCTCGACCGGTCCTTTATCCAACTGGTTAGTATGGTTAAGCATCGCTATCCTGGTTAACGTCGCGGCGAGCATTCTTAAGCGCCACGCCCAAAGCGACAAATAACGCGACGAAATCCGCGTTCTGAACCGCGCATTCACACCCTATCGCTCTGTTATCCTCAAGTGAGGAACTCCCGCCGCCGATGTCTTTCAGTTCGCGTTCTTACGTGAATCGGTATGTCCCGTCGAACCGTTTCCCGGTCGGACTGAAATGGCTGCTGATCGTAAACGTCGCCATTTTCGTCGTCTCTATTTTCGTTCAACGCGCAATCGGCCCCGTTTTCGACAACTTTGCCCTTGTACCGTCGCAAGTAGTACAGACATTCGCGATCTGGCAGCTGGTCACCTACATGTTCATTCATGTGGGGTTTCTCCACATTCTGTGGAACATGCTCGCGCTGTGGTGGTTTGGCGCCGAGCTGGAACGTTTGTGGGGAACTGCGAAATTCCTGAGATTTTATTTCACTTGCGGTATTTGCGCCGCGCTGACTGTGGTGGTTGCCGCTTATATCTTTGGAGGCGTCGACATAAGGACCGTGGGCTCATCGGGCGCAGTTTACGGCATCTTGATGGCATACGCGGTCGTGTTTCCCGATCAGACGATCCTGTTTGGCTTTCTGATTCCGATAAAGTCGAAATACTTCGTGATGATCATCGGGGGCATCGTGTTCCTGCAGTCCTACACGGCGACAGTCGGCGGGCAGGGAAGCGGTGTCGCGGTGGTGGCCCATCTCGGCGGTCTGGTGGCTGGATATCTCCTGCTGCGCGGCAGACGCTTGCGCTCGCAGATTCGCGAGCCGATTGTCACCGGCTACAAAGAGTGGAAACTGCGCCGCGCCAAGAAGAAGTTTGAGGTATACCTTCGAAAGCAAGATTCGAATCGCGATCGCTGGGTGCATTAGAATTAAATCATCCAGCAGAGGTAAATAGCAATGAAGTACCGTGTTTTTTCCGCTGGCCTGGCTGCTCTCGGTTTCGCCCTGGCCAGCTTGATTCCAGTAGATGTTTTCGCTCAGGAAGCGCCGCAAACACAGAACAACGACTCTGTTGCCAAGCCCAAGAAGAAGCCGGAAGGCGACACCACGTCGACTGAAGACAAAACCATTCCTTCGGAGTTCAAAAAGCCAAAAGATATTCCGAAGGACACGCCCACCTTCCGCTCGAACGCGACTACGGTGACCGTCGACGTCTCCGTTCTCGACGATAAGGGTCATTTTATTCCCAAGATCCCCGCCGGCAATTTTCGCGTGCTCGAGGACGGAGTTCCGCAACAGATCTCGCAATTCGGCGTAAGTGAAGCGCCGATGACCATCTGCATGCTGATTGAGTTCAGCGGCCGATATCAAGCGTTCTGGAGCGCAGGCTGGTATGAAACCCTGCAAGCTTCGTACGGTTTTTTAGAAACGCTCAAACCCGAAGACAACGTGGCTGTCGTCGCATACGATTTACGGACCACGATTCTCTCCGATTTTTCCCCCGATAAGCGGCGCGCCGAAGAGGCCATGGCCCGGCTGCGCATTCCCGGGTTCAGCGAATCGAACATTTTCGACGCGCTGACCGACATGGCCGATCGCATGTCGGGTATTGAAGGCCGCAAAGCGATTCTGGTCATCTCGACCGGTCTGGATACTTTCAGCAAAATCACGTTCGATACTGCGCGGAAATCGCTCCAGGAATCCGGCGTGCCCATTTACTCCATCAGTATTTTGCAGATTGCCCGCATGATGGCCGAGTCGCGAGGAATGAGCGGCCCAGCCGATTTGACATTTCTTCAGGCCGATAACGAGATGAAGACATTTGCAAGGGAGACCGGCGGGCCAGGCATTTTTCCCGCGGTTTATCGGCGAATATCCGGCGATTTTCAGGCAGATCGAGGAGGCTCTGAGAAACGAATATTCGCTGGCTTATCACCCGACCAATGTTGCGCGCGACGGCAAGTTCCGTCACATCAAAGTGGAGTTGATCAATCCGGAAAACAACGAGCCGCTGAAGGTGCTGAACGAAAAGAACAAGCCTATCAAGTATCAGATCATCGCCAAGGCCGGATATAAAGCGCCGCGCGAAGTGGACTGATACTCGTATTCGGTGTCAAGCACTCGATGTGTCGTTGTTTGAACTCGATACAGACTCATTGACAGTTTCGGCACGCTCTGTTAACTTCACTGGGTCTCGATGCGATCTGCTCCTTCCTACCGTGCGCCGACTCCTGCGCTTGTTCTTCTCGTCGACGATAACCGCGATGGCATGATTGCGCGCCGCTCAGTGCTCGAAGAGCTGGGCTACAGGGTTGTATCTGCTGCCTGTGGACGCGACGCGCTGGAACATTTCCAAAAGCAAAAATTCGATTTGATTATCACCGATTACAAAATGTCACCGATGGATGGCCTGGAACTCATCGCGAAACTGCGGCGAACAAGAATTCCGCGGTCCGATCATTCTTTTGACGGGCTTCGCGGAAAGTCTCGGGCTGCGCGCTGAGAACACGGGCGCGGACGTTGTCATTCAAAAGAGCGCGAATGAGGTTGCGAATCTGGTGCGGCACGCAAAACGTTTGCTGAGCCCTCCGAAGAAGCCGGCCGGCTCGCATGGTTCCGGAAAGCCGCCGCTCCGCTCACATAAGACCGGAAGCGAATCCTAGAGCCGCGTTTCTGAGCCGTGACCGCCAGGGAGCGGTCAAGATTATGAGCGCGTTCGAGACAATAGCTCATGGCTATCTGTCAGAAGCGCGCACGGCGTCTGGTGCCCGTTGAGCGCGTTCAACAAGGATTCGCGCTGTGCGCTCTCGCGGCATTTTGTTTCGGTTCCGCTGAAATTCAATCCGCGCCCGCCGATACCAAGCCGAATCGCCCTGCCGCCGCGGCGCGTACACGTGGATCGGCTTTGCTTCGTAACCTATCGCTGCACGATCGCATCGCGCAGCTCATTATTGTGCGGGGTTACGGAGATTACCCGCCGGAAGGACAACGCCGAATACCGCAATTTTACCCGGTTGATTCGCGAAGATCGCGTCGGGGGATTCATCGTTGCCGGGCGCATCAAGAATGGCAACGTCATTCCCGCGCAGCCATTTGAAATGGCCGCATTCATCAACCACATGCAGCGCCTTGCAAAGACGCCGCTCCTGGTCGCTTCCGATTTCGAGCGCGGAGCCTCCATGCGTGTGGCGGAGACGGCTGGATTTCCTTATCTGATGGCATTCGGCGCGGCTCACGACCTGGCCGCAACCAAAGAATTGGGCGCAGCTACTGCCCGCGAAGCCCGAGCGCTCGGCGTAACCTGGGTGTTCGCGCCCGATGCGGATGTAAATAATAATCCGGACAATCCGATCATCAACGTGCGTTCTTACGGGGAGGACCCGCACAGTGTTGCGGAGGGTATTTCGGCGTTCATCGACGGAGCGCATTCAGATCCCGCAAAGTATGTTCTGGTGACCGCGAAGCATTTTCCGGGGCACGGCGACACGGCGGAAGACAGCCACATGCAGCTCGCAAGACTAGATCAGCCCAAAGAGCGAATCGAATCGGTCGAGCTGGTTCCGTTCCGCGCCGCAGTCGAGCATGGGGTCGATTCGATCATGACCGCGCACATGTCGGTTCCCGCCTTCGAGCCGCAGGAGATGCCCGCCACAGTTTCCAAAAATGTGCTTACAGGCTTACTTCGCGACGAGCTTGGTTTTGAGGGCCTGATCGTCACCGATGCAATGGAGATGCAAGGTATCGCGTCATTGTACTCGCCAGGCGAAGCGGCCGTGCGGGCGATTGAAGCGGGGGCCGACATGCTGCTGATGCCGAGTGACCCGGAAGCTTGTATTCGCGCGCTGTATGGCGGCAGTGAATAGCGGCCGAATCTCACGCCAGAGAATCGACGCGAGCGCCTCGAAGGTGATGGCTGCCAAGCAGCGCGTCGGCCTCTTCCGCAGCCGTTCGGTGAATTTGGATGCGATCAGCGATGACATAGAAGATCCCGAAGATAGATCGACTCGCCCAACGCGTGGCCGATCGCGCCATTACCCTCGTTAAAGACGACAAGCATCTGTTCCCCATGCCCGCTTCCGGCGGCTCATGCCTTCTGGTCATGACGGAGGGAGAATTTTCGCACGCGCGGCGAAACGTTAGCCACCGAGCTGCAGCCGCAGTGCAGCAGATCTGAAAACTTACGTCGTGAATCCCGCCATTCCCGAAGATGTACTCACAGCAATAGCGAAACGACAGCTCCCATTGCAAGCAGATTTATATCGCGGCGTTTGTCCGTGTAGCGGCAAATCGCGGCAGCGTCGCGCTCCAAGGCGGGCTGAATGCATTTCTCAACGACATCCTCCAGGGACACGTGCCGGTTGCATTGATTTCGTTTGGGCAATCCCTACCTGTTGCGCGATTTTCCGGAGCGTTTCCTCTTATGCCGCAACTTTCAGCACCTCGCAAACTTCAGAGATCGCGGCAGCAAAGGCCATGCTGGGTGAGATTCCGATCACGGGCAAAATGCCCGTTTCCATCCCTGGAATCGCAAAAATCGGCGACGGTATCGATGTACCAGCCAAGACCGAAGAGCGCATCTAACGGATCGGAATGACACAGATTACCTGGCTTGGACATGCTACATTCGAGCTTCGCTTTGAATCCGGCGAAGTCTTATTGATGGACCCCTGGGTAGAGGGCAACCCTGCTTATCCCAAAGATCACAAGATCGAAACAGGTGGATGCCATCGCGGTATCCCATGCGCATTTCGACCACATCAACGATGTAATTCCGCTATCGCAAAAAATTTAAGCCCAAGGTGGTAGCGATTTTCGAGACTGCTGCGTGGCTCGAACAGAAAGGCGTGAAGAACACAATCGGCATGAACAAAGGCGGGACTGTCGATCTCGGGATTCGTGAAGCTCACCATGACGCACGCGGTCCACAGCTGTGGCATCAAAGATGGCGATGAGCTGCTCTACGGCGGCGAGGCCGCCGGATATGTCCTTACGCTGAAGGACGGGCGTAGCGCTTACTTTGCCGGCGACACCGCGGTCTTTTACGATATGACCTTCATCGCGGAGCTGTACGAACCCGAGCTTGCCTTCCTGCCGATTGGGGATCACTTCACGATGGGCCCTCATGAAGCTGCGCATGCCGCACGTTTGCTGAAAGTGAAGAGAGTGATTCCGATGCATTACGGAACGTTTCCCGCAGCTGACAGGACGTCCCGAGGAGCTGGCTGAAAAGCTGAAGAAGGATTCGATCGAGGTTTGGACGCTCGACGCAAGGCGACCCGGTCGAGTGGTAAGGGCCCGGTCAGTATTTCTGCACAATGACTTCGCGGAATCCGGTTTTTCGCAGCGCGTCGCGCGTAGAGGACAGATCCGCTGCATCGCGTAATCGGCCCGATGAGCACTCGATAGATTTTCAGATTGCCCGGCTTCGGAACTGCGTGCGCTCGAAAACCTTTTTTATGCAGCACATCGGCGACCGCCTACTGCTTCGTCACGCTCCACGGCGGCAACTTGCAGGAATGTTTGGCCGCTCTCGGGCGTGAACCCGTCGACGGACGATATGGCCGGCGCTGGTGCAACCTCCTGGGGGCGTGTCCGTTCGAAGGCCTTACGCTGCGGCGAACCCAACGGCGGCTCCTCCGCTGCGCCGGGTGTCGTTGTCCCGCTCGTACCCGTATCCGTCGAGGGTTCCGCAGCGCGACTGAATGCGTCTCCCCTACTGCCGGGCTGCTGTTTGCCTGCGGACCTGTATCTCCAGCCGCTGCCGTTACTTTCTTCGCGGGTGAGCCCTTTCCCACCATGTAGCCGCCCGTAAAAGCAATCCCGAGAAGAATGGCAACCAGAAAGAAGATGCCGAGCAGTTGCTTATTCCCCAGCAAAATCTCGGTTTCGTTTTCGCGAGTTTGCAACATTTCTACTTAGAATTGTACTTGATATTTATATTGCCGGGAACCGGCGCGCAACGGGGTACTCTACAAATAAGCTATGCGTTTTTCTTTTGGATTGACCGCGGCTCTCGCGCTATGCATCTTAGTGGCCGCGGAATTGACGCTTCATGCGGTCGGGGGAGGAGGCGGTATCGCTCTGGCATTCGCAAACGATCGAGCGCCGGCAAAGCTGAATCTGCTTCCCGGAATGCCCCCGGTGCTGGATCAACACAATCTTTATTCAGCGGATGGGCCAGGCATGCTGAACGCGACCGTTCGAAATTTCCCAACCCGCGTTTATGTACCGAATTCGCACAGTGACACGGTGGATATCATCGACCCGGCTACTTACAAGATCGTCGGACACTTCGCTCTGCCGAGGCATTCGAAAGGCCGTTTAGAGCCGCAGCATGTGGTGCCTTCCTGGGACCTGAAAAAACTCTGGGTTGCTCAGGATTTAGGCGATCAATTGACGCTGATAGATCCGCAGACGGGAAAGCCTGGCGAGACAATTCACGTGGACGATCCCTACAACATGTACTACACTCCCGATGGGAAATACGCGATTGTGATGGCCGAGCGCGAAAAGCGGATTGATTTCCGCGACGCGCAGACAATGAAAATCGTCAACAGGGTTCCGGTGGGTTGTGAAGGCGTCAACCATGCCGATTTCTCGATGGACGGGCGCTACATGATCGCCACTTGCGAATTCTCGAACGAACTTATCAAGGTGGACGTGGCCGCGCAGAAGGTGCTTGCGCGCATGAAGCCGACGCCGGCGGGAATGCCGCAGGATTGCAGGATCTCGCCCGACGGAAAGGTTTTCTACGTTGCGAATATGGATGCCGGCGGCGTCCACCTGATCGATGGCGACGCGTTCAAGCAGATCGGATTTCTGCCCACGGGGAAAGGGGCGCACGGCCTGTATTTCAGCCGGGATTGGAAATTTCTCTACGTCTCGAATCGCGGCGAAGGATCGGTGTCGTTAATCGACGTATCCACGCGCCAGGTTGCGAACAAGTGGGTGATTCCGGGCGGCGGAAGTCCGGACATGGGCGGCGTCTCGGCCGATGGCAAATCGCTGTGGCTGTCGGGCCGCTACAACAGCGAGGTCTACGTTTTCAATACGACGAACGGCAGCCTGCGGGCGCGCATTAAGGTGGGGGCGGGACCGCACGGAATGTGCGTGTATCCGCAACCGGGCCGGTATTCGCTCGGACACACCGGAAACATGCGTTAGCCGCGTGTCGGACTTCACTCGACTGCTGCGGCGAAACCGCAATTATCGATATACCTGGATCGGGCAAATCGTCAGCGAAGCAGGCGATCACTTCAACAACGTCGCGGTCTTGAGTCTCGCGGTGGAAGAGACCCACAGCGGGGCAGTGATCGCGGCTCTGATGTTATCGCGCGCGATTCCAGCAGTTATGGCCGGACCGCTTGCGGGAGTTCTGCTCGACCGCTTCGATCGGAAGCGCATCATGATTGCGAGCGATCTGGTCCGCGGAATCGTCGCGCTTGGTTTCATTCTCGCCATCGGGTATAGGCAGAGGTGGCTGTTATATCTGCTCAGCGCGCTGCTCATGCTGGCGTCGCCATTCTTCACCAGCGGCCGCTCGGCGATTCTGCCTTCCATCACCAACCGGCAGGAGTTGCATACGGCCAACTCCTTGACGCAAACCACGGGCTGGCTGACTCTCGCCGTCGGCGCTTTCTTCGGCGGCACGGCAGTTGCGAAATTCGGCTATCAGCTCGCGTTCGTGTTTAATTCGCTCTCTTTCTTTTTTTCGGCATTTTGTATCGCGAATCTTCGCACCGTTCGCGGACACTTCCGAGCGGAGAATCGAAGTCTGGACGAAACCAAAGTTGCACGGCCTTGGCACGAATATCGCGAAGGGCTCGGATACATGGTGAAGACCCCGCTGATTCTGGCGATCGGCCTTCTCGCGGTGGGTTGGGCGAGCGGCGGCGGCGCAGCGCAGGTCCTCTTCACTCTTTTCAGCGAAATGGTATTCAAGCGCGGCGCCCAGGGACTCGGCCAGTTGTGGAGCATCGCCGGCGTGGGCCTGTTAATCGGCGGATTCGTCGGCAACCGCCTCGGCAAGACGATCGGATTTGAGGCTTACAAGAAAACCGTGTTCTTCTGTTACGTGTTGCACGGCAGCTCCTACATCATCTTCAGCCAGATGCATAACTGGGGGTGGGCGCTTTTCTTCATGGGACTTTCGCGCGCGAGTGTGGCCGTCAGCTCGGTGTTGAACTGGTCGCACCTGTTGAAGCATGTCGACGACCGATTCCGCGGCCGCGTCTTTTCCACCATCGAAACAATGAGCTGGTCGACGATGATGCTTTCCATGCTCGCCGCCGGCACTGCCTCCCAATCGTTCACCATACGAGCCATCGGCGCCGCTTCCGGTGCGCTCAGCTCATCCACTGCAATTTTTTGGGGCTGGGCGAATTGGACCGGCAAACTGCCTGAACCTGCCATAAGGGGCGATCGCGAGCCTGTAGAGATTCACGGCGACCCGGCGGGGTGAACATCTCTTTCGATTCGACCATGATGCGTTGGAGTGGTTCAGGGCAACGGGCAGAGGATACCAGACGCTTATGAACAACGTGCTACGCGCCTTCGTGCAAACGCGCCATCGGCGCACCAAGGCAAAATCAAAATAGGGAAGCGGGCGTATCACGATTGCGGGCGACCCAGCCGCTTGAAACGCCTAGAGCAAACTCATGTTGGCGACTTTGATCGTATTACCGCTGACATCGCCGGTAACGACCACTTTGAGATTATCGCGATCGCGGGTGTTTTTTAACAGCAAACGGGCCTGTTTATTTCCCGGGTCGTCGAGTCTATAAAACTTCTTGTCGTCAGTAATCAATCCGTATTCGGCCTTGTTGTAGTTCTTGACCAGAGAGCAAGCGGGGCGCTGCTTAAGGGTCGCTTCGCGGCCGTTTCGCACCATATCCTGCGTGCAGTCCCAGTCCGCAATTACGCCCTGTATCTCCGCTGCTGAGGCTACCCACCCGGTGCTGAGAATCAGGACGGCGGACAGTAAGAGGGTTCGCATGCAATCTTCTCCGTTCCATACAATAATTAGGAACCTTACTATTTTCCATGGAATCAAACGAACATGCCGGGAGACCGACGCGACATCTTTTACCCAGAACGCCTGAGGGCAGCCGGACCGCAATATCAAAACTTCGATCTCCTCTCGTCCAGATCGCGCTCGATTTACTTTACACTTACGATATTTTTCACCAGCTGATCGCCCGGTATATGGCCGATTATGGGTTATCGAAATCCACGCTAAATATTTTGATGCTGTTGCGGCACGGCCCCGCGGATGGCATGCAGCTTCACGATCTCGGGGAGCTGCTTTTGGTGAGTCGAGCGAATATCACCGGATTAATCGATCATCTGGAAGAGAAAGGCTACGTGAAACGTGTTGTGGACGCGGGCGACCGGCGCGCTCGCTATGCGCGCATCACGAAAAAAGCGGAGGCGCTGCTGGACCGAATTCATCCCGCTTCACTTCCGCAATATAAACGGGCTCTTCGGCGATCTGTCGACGAGTGAAAAAGAGGCGCTCTTGGCGCTCTTGAAAAAAGCTCGCGCCAGCCTGAGAGCGCATGCGGATGGCTGCGCCAGGCGACTTGATAATTAGAGGATAGCGACTTATGGCGGATGAACAAGAGCAAGAGAAGCAGCAAGAAGAGCCCAAGAAGAAGCCTTTCAACCCGCGGCGGAAGAGGACCATCCGGTTCGTCGTTCTGGCGCTGTTGGTAGTTGCCGCGATTGTCGCGATTCCCGTGTACGCCTACTATTCTGTGCGCGAGTCGACCGACGACGCTCAGGTAGACGGTCACGTGATTCCCATCAGCCCGCGTATCAACGGCACCATTCTGAAAGTTCTGGTAGACGATAACGTGCCGGTGAAAGCAGGTCAGGAGTTGGTGGATCTCGACCCTCGCGATTATCAGGTCGCGCTGCAGCAAGCACAGGCTCAGTTGACAAGCTCGCAAGCCAACACATCGGAATCGGAAGAAAACGTCCCGATCACATCGATCAACACTCGCAGCCAGGTGAGCACCAGCGGCACTCAAGTGGACCAAGCGGCAGCGGGCGTCGCTTCGGCGCAGGAAGGAGTGGATGCGGCGCGCGCGCGGTTGAGCTCCGCCAGCGCCACAGTTAATGAGAAACAAGCTAACTATGTGAAGGCGCAAAAGGATCTTGCGCGCATGAAGGATCTGGTTGCAAAGGACGAGATCTCGAAACAGGATTACGATTCGGCTGTAGCGGCGGCCGAAGGAAACGCGGCCCAGGTGGAATCGGCGAAAGCGGACATCATCGAGGCCCAGCACAATCTCGATCAATCCATAGCGCAGCTGAACGAAGCAAAAGCGAAGCTCGCCACCGCTGAGGTACAGAGGCGTCAAAGCGAGCAAATTCGCTCACGGCAAGAGGCCGTCAGCCAAGCGCGCTATAAGCAGGCGCAAGCCCAGGTCGAGCAGCGCCAGGCCGACCTGGAACAGGCGCAGCTCAACGTCGACTACACCATCATCAAGGCGCCAGTTGATGGAGTAGTCAGCCGGAAAGCCGCCGAACCGGGCATGCAGGTTGCCGCCGGCCAGCAGATTATGGCGCTGGTTCCGCTGGACGATATTTGGATCACTGCAAACTTCAAAGAAACTCAGCTCAAGAAGATGCGCGTGGGCCAGAAGGTCGCCATCGAAGTGGACACCTATGGAAGCAGCCGCAAATACAACGGCCACATTGACAGTATCGCCGCCGCTTCCGGCGCTAAGTTCAGCCTTCTTCCGCCCGAGAATGCCACCGGAAATTACGTGAAAGTCGTACAGCGGGTACCCGTCAAAATCGTTTTGGAACCCGGCGAGAACCGCGATCATCTCCTCTTGCCGGGCATGTCCGTCACCCCCACTGTGCTGTTGAACAGCGGCACAAACAACGCCCGTTAGAAGTGGATTCCCGGCGGTATGGCGAAGGAAGCGGCTAATCCAAAGGACGTCAGCCAGGACGCCCAGCCTCAATGGAGACCGTCGTTCAATCCATGGCTGATTGCGCTCACCGTGACCTTGGCCAGCTTCATGGAGGTGCTCGATACCAGCATCGCGAATGTAGCCCTGCCGCACATCGCCGGAGGGATGTCTGCGACTGAAGACGAAAGCACATGGGTGCTTACGTCTTACTTGGTCTCGAACGCCATCATCCTGCCTTTGAGCGGCTGGTTTTCCCTGTTACTCGGGCGAAAACGCTTCTACATGACTTGCGTCGCGCTATTCACGTTGAGCTCTTTCCTGTGCGGCATCGCTCCCTCGCTCGGCTTTCTCGTGCTGTTTCGAGTTCTGCAAGGCATTGGCGGCGGGGGCCTGCAGCCGAGCGAGCAGGCTATTCTCGCCGACACCTTTCTCCCGCGCCAGCGCGGCATGGCATTTGCAATCTACGGCGTTGCCGTCGTAACCGCTCCGGCAATCGGCCCCACGCTCGGTGGATGGATTACCGATAACTTCACCTGGCGCTGGATCTTCTTCATCAACATTCCCGTGGGCATCCTCTCGCTTATCCTCACCAGCTTCATGCTGGAAGATCCGCCCTACTTCGTTAAAGAACGCACTGAAAAGCGGAAAACAAAACTGCGCGTCGATTACTGGGGCATTATTTTCGTCGCCCTAGGTCTTGGGTTCCTGCAGATTGTATTGGACAAGGGCGAGCGCGACGATTGGTGGGCTTCAGGCTTCATCTGCGCCTGTGCGCTGGTCGCGGCAGCGGGACTGATATTAGCCGTCTACTGGGAGTTGAACCATAAAGATCCGGTGGTGGATCTCAGTCTTCTGAAAAACCGCAACTTTGGCATCTCGGCGTTTCTGATGTTCATGGTCGGAGTCGTGTTGCTCGGGAGCACAGTCTTGATTCCTCAGTATTTGCAGCTCGTGATGGGCTATTCGGCGACGGAGGCGGGACTTGCAATCTCTCCGGGCGGTCTGCTGGTCATGGGCCTCTTGCCTCTGGTCGGCTTCTTACTGAGCAAAGTGGAATCCCGCTGGATGATCGGCATCGGGCTTGCTATCACCTCGCTGGCTTTGATTCACATGACGAATTTCGATACCTACATGAGCTTTAGATACGCAGTCCTCGCGCGTTGCTTCCAGGCGGCGGGCCTCGCCTTTCTCTTTGTGCCCATCAACACGGCTGCGTACGCCTTTGTGCCTCCCAACAAGAACAATGCGGCATCCGGTCTCATCAATTTGGCCAGAAATGTCGGGGGCAGCCTCGGTATTTCGCTCGTGACCACCATACTCGCGCGTCGCGCGCAGTTTCATCAGGTACGGCTCATCGAGCGCGCTACCGCCCTAAATCCCAACTTCAACCAGGCTGTGAATTCCATTTCTCGCCTATTCGGACGTGGCAACACGGGCAGCGGCCCTTATGCCGTGATCATGCGTACGCTGCAGCAGCAAGCGAACACGTTGTCCTATATCGATTGCTTTTGGCTGATGGGAATTGTGTTCGGCGCGTTAATTCCCCTGGTTTTCATCATGAAGAAAACCGCTCCGGGCCGCGCCGCCGCCGCACACTAGCTGCGCATTGCGCGACTGCCCCGGCGGTCTCCTCGCTTACCGCGTTTCTCATTCCTTCGAGACTCACCGGCAGGCTGAAATAGAACGTCGATCCCACTCCTTCGGCGGATTCCGCCCAGATGCGGCCCCCATGCCGTTCAACGATCTTGCGCGCGATTGAAAGGCCCATGCCGGTGCCGGCAGCGCCCTGTGTGTGCAGGCGCTGGAAAAGCGCGAAGATCCGCTCCGCGAATTGCTGATTGAACCCCTGCCCGTTATCTGCGACCGAAAAAATCCAGTTGCTGGAGTCTCGCTGCGCCTCAACCCGAATCACCGGCGGCTGCTCGCGCCTGTATTTGATCGAATTCGAAATCAGGTTTTGCAAGACTTGCGAGAATTGCACTCTATCGATGACCAATGACGGCAGAGGTCCATGTTCGATCTGCGCCCCACTTTCGCGGATTGCGGCCTGAAGACTCATCTCCGCTTCTTCCAGCAGTGTTTCGAACGAAATCGGCGTCGTCGGCTGTCCGGCTTTACGCAATCGTACCAGCGCCAGCAATCCGTTGATCAGGTCCATCATACGGCGAGATGCCGTGACAATATACCCGATAAATTCGTCGGCATCTTCATCCAGGCGGCCCCTGTACCGGCTCTCGAGAAGCTGCGTGAAGCTGGTGATCGTTCGCAACGGCTCCTGAAGATCGTGGCTCGCCACATACGCGAATTCCTGCAACTCTTCGTTGGAGCGCTGAAGCTCGGACGTTCTCTCATTGATTCGCGCTTCCAGCTCGGCATTTAGCGCCTGTAGCTGCGCATGTGCGGCATCGCGCGCCAGAAGATAGGAAACCAGTTCGTTGTACAGCCACACCAGCACCACAATCATGATCAGCGTGCCGATCAGAAAGAAGAAGAATTCCCATTCGTTGAGCGCGCGCTCGCGCTCCAGATATTGGCTTTCGTCCTCATCCAGGCTGGCCTGCAGCTTGGTTACTGCGCGCCGTAAATTGCTCATGGTCTGCTGCGACTCGCCGGATTTCGCCAAATCGAGAGCCGCTGCCGCCCCCTCGTTACGTTGCGCCGCGAGTACCTGGTTCGCCTCCTCAAATCTTTTTGTCACGAGCTTGGCTATATTCTCCACTTGCTTCCGAAACGCCGGCCGCTCATTCGCATTTCTTAGAGAGGAGCGAATCTGATCTTCAAGCGACGAATTCGCTTGCTGCAGGGGCAGGAGATAACGTTCATCTCCGGTGAGCAGGAATCCGTGCTCACCTGCTTCCGCGTCGTTGGCGAGAGCGCGAAGCTGCGCGACGCTCGACGAAAGATTCTGGATTTGAAGAAGCCCGGTGTCCGTGTGTTCCGCGGCCAGATTCACGAAAAAGAAAACCAGGCTGAATGCCAGCGGAACGAAGAACAGAATAGCTAAACGCCGCCGCGTATTCGTCGGCACTGGAACAGGCATCGGCACGCTCTCTACCAGTCTGGCAAATCATCGAATCTCCGCGTTCCTCACCGTAAGTCGCGGGCAGCAGGGTCCTGGTACTATCGGCGAGGATTTAGCCCGTACGATCCAGTCTTCTGCCCCAATCGGCCGAGCAGCGTTCTTTCAAATTCGTAGTACGGCAGCTCTTTCGGAAACGACGATTCAGCCAGGCGCATCTCGGCAAGCGCTTCCGCGAAGTTACCTTTTGCAATCCACCGCGCCGCTTGTGCGCGATGCATAAAACAGCTTGGCATAAGCCTGTCGAACGCTACGTTTCGAAACTTCTGGTCCGCGGCGACTGGGTCGTCCCGGAATAGCACGTCGAAGCACGCCGATCTGGCAAGGGCCATGCTCCGCAGCCGTACGTCGCAAAACGCGCTCAGATCCAGCGAGCGCCGATCCCACGCATCTGCCGCTTCGATATCGCCGCGATCGATTGCCCACATCGCGATCGTATGCGCGTACAGCAGACCGGCTTCAGGTCGTCCGCGAGCGAGGGCCAGCTTTCGGATCACTTCTTCCGGATACTCTCGCGGCCGTACGCCGGCGGCACTCAACTGTGCAGTTGTGTGATACAGACGAACCTCTTGCGCTTCGGGCCCGTTGCGCCAAATACAAGAAAATAGTCTTGCATCGTTCCACACGGTCGCCTTTGGCTCGTTTGGAATCAGCCCGAGAACGAAGATGAAGAAGCTGAATTGCAGCAGCGCTCCCCAAAACGTCGTGGTCCAACCAGCGGTATCGCCGTACAGAAGAATTAGAGCCGAGGCTATTCCCGTCAGGAAGGTAGTAGCTGGCCCTGCGGCCACAACGACGAGCATACGCATTCGCCACGACCGATTGTCTCGAGGGATCGCGGAAACCGATCCCGCGAAAGCGCTTGTATTTGAAAACTGTATGGTCCACTTCCCGTGGAAATGAGTCGCCCGAACCGGCCCGAGCGATCCTCCGAGTATCTCGAAATCCAGCAGGAGCGCTGCCAATAGATGCCCGGCTTCATGAAACACCATCGCCGCCATCCCGGCAACTAACAACGCGCTGAACGCGCCCATGCTGTTCAGCTTTACCACTGCCAGCAGCGAGCGCACCCAGGGCGGCCCGAAGATCTGCATGCCTATCCCCAGGGCCAACGCGCCCGCCAGGAGATTTAGGGCAGAGCTCCGTCGCTTCTGCGGGGTGTCGCATGCGAGGTCCAACGCCGTGGAGGAACACGGAAGCGGTGGATCGATCTTCAGACCGCGGACAGCAGCCCTCATGCACGCCAGTATGGGCTTCCATTCAATGCGCCGCTAGAGATCCTGGTACGGCACATGGCGCGGTTACCGGCAGTACGGCCTATCATGGCAGGGTGATCCGTTTTCAGCCGTACTGCTTTCGCTGTTGGTACCGTTGTGCCGCGCCCAGCCTACTCCGCCCAAGTAGAGATTGCCCGGCGACGTTCGGCCCCTCCGCTACTCCGCCGATTTGCGATTGGTGCCTGGCGAGGATCGATTTACCGGTACAATCGCGATCGAACTTCAAATCGTCCGGCCTCTTTCCACTGTGTGGCTGCATGGCAAATCGCTCGCATTCCGAGAAGCCGTCCTTCGCGTGGGAACAACGGAGCAAAACGCGCAGATCGAACCCGCGACGAACGATTTTGTGGCAGTCAGCGTGCCGGGGACGCTGCCACCGGCCATGCCATGTTGCGCATCGCTTACACGGGCGAGGTCAGCCGCACTTTAACCGATGGCGCCTTTCAGCAAAAGCAGGGCGACGACTGGTACATCTTCACCAAATTCGAGCCGGTCACTGCCCGCCGCGTGTTCCCATGCTTCGACAAGCCGTCCTACAAAGTGCCGTGGCAACTCACGCGGGCCTCATCGCCTATGGGGGCTTTCTGCTCGTCCCGCCGCAACAGGACTCCGAACTCAATCGACATCGCCGCGCCGCCACCATGGGAGCATGAAATGTCCCATCAGTGGTTCGGCGATCTGGTCACCACCGCCTGGTGGGACGACATGTGGTTAAACGAGGCTTTCGCCAGCTGGCTCTCGAGCAAGCTGCTCAACGAATGGAAGCCCGAATGGCAGATCGAAGCGGACGCGCACGCCCGCTGAACGTGATGCGCGCCGACAGCCTCCCTACCGCCCGAAAGATTCGCCAGCCCATCGAATCTCCCGGCGACATCGGCAACGCGTTCGACGGCATCACCTACGGCAAGGGCGAAGCAGTCATTGGAATGTTCGAGAATTACGTCGGCCCCAAAAAGTTTCAGCAGGCCATCCGTCTTTATCTTTTGCAACACGCATGGCGGAATGCAACCGCGGGCGATCTTCTTGCCGCCGTCGATTCCGGCGGCGCGCGCAACCTTTCAAACACACTCGAGCGCATCCGTCTGTGCAGCGCCCGCGCCGCAGTGGTTCAGCCCGGCGCGTCGTCGAGTTCCTTAACAAACAATACGCGATCCGCTATCGTGTAGAAAGTGGAACTCGAAAAAACGATTCTGCGCAAGGTCGGCGAGGCGATCGGCCGCTTCCGCATGATTCGTGCGGGTGATCGCATTGCCGTCGGCGTGTCTGGCGGCAAGGACTCGCTCACCCTGCTCGAAGCATTGTTACTGCTGCAAAAACGCGCTCCGATCGATTTCACGGTCTGCGCCTTCACGATCGAGCAAGGCAAATTCATGGCGCCCATCGAGCCCGTCGGCGCATACCTGCGCGAGCGCGGAATAGATTGGACCTATGTAGAAGATAAGCCCTCGCTGCGCTTACTGACTGAGCAGCCCAGCCATGGATGCGATATCTGCAGCCGCTTTCGCCGCCGCGCGGTGTATGAAGTCGCCCGGAAACTTGGCGCCAACGTGATCGCCTTCGGCCACACTGCCGACGATTTCTGCGAATCGTTTCTGCGCAACGCCATGTTCACCGGCCGAATCAGCACATTGCCGCCCATGACCTGGTCGAGCAAGCGCGAGTTCCGCCTGATACGCCCGCTCGTCTATGTCACCGAAGATCTGACGCGCGCGTTCGCCGCCACACTCGGAGCTCCCGTTGTTCCCTGCGGCTGCTCTCAAAAGACGGGGACCGTCCGGCGCACTCTCCGCGATCTATTCGCCGAAATCGAAAAGGAGCATCCTTTCCTGAAAGAGACGCTGCTTTCCGCTATGGGCAAGGTCGAAACCGATCGGCTCCTCGATACCCGCTTCCTCGATCTGGATGGAAACAGCCAGGAATCCGGCTTTTTCTCCAGAGCAGAGGCTCTCGTTACTCTGCGTTCGTAAACTGCTTATGAGCGCGGAGCTGATTGCCGTCAACGGTCCGCTCGCCGGAACCCGGTACACGTTAACAAAAGGCGAAATTCTCGTCGGCCGCGCGCCCAATTGCAATCTTGTCCTGAATGAGCCCGAAGTGGGATGGCGTCATTGCCAGATTCGGCAGCAGGGCGATCGCTTTCTGGTGATCGATCTCAAGAGTTCGCTCGGCACTTATGTGAATGGCATGCGCTCCGCCGAGCGCTGGCTCGAGGATCGCGACCAGGTCGGCATCGGTAAAACCATCCTGATGTTTCGCTCGGGAGAAGCTGCTTCCGAAGAAGCAATCGTTTCTGGAGCGGCGGACACCAAGCCTGTCCTGCTCGACGCTTGCTCTCTCTTGTTTTTATTCCGTGCGCTTTCCGCCACCCTCATTGACACTCAGCGCGATCTCTTGCAGGCACAGATTCTGCGGCTCATCGCCGATCTGCTGCCGGTCGAAGAAGGCCTCTTGCTGCTCGGCGCGAGTGCCTCCGAATTGCTGACCAGCTATCGTCAACGCCGCTCCGCGTACAAATCCGATTACGAGCCTTCGCTTTCTCGCATCTGTGAGGAAGGCGCTTTTGAAGACGCTGAGAGTCGCACGATCGGGGTGCCTCTGTATGTTGCCGGCGCTCTGGGAGGCGCGCTCATCCTCCGCGTTCCGGAGCGCGAAATCGGCCGCTTGTCCGCTCAGCTCGAAACTTTAACCGCGATAGCTTCGCTCGCCTCCATCGGCTTCGAGGCGAATCGCGAAGTCGAGACCCTGAAAGTGGAAAATGCGATTCTGCAGGAGCAGATCTCAACCAACACCGGCATCGTCGGTAACAGCCCCACAACCGCCCGCGTCCGCGATTTGATCGATCGTGTCGGTCCTCGCGACACCACCGTTCTTGTAACCGGCGAGAGTGGAACGGGCAAGGAGCTGATCGCCCGCGCTCTCCACCAGGCGAGCGCCCGGCGCGATCACCCTTTCATCGCCGTGAACTGCGCCGCAATGAGCGAAACACTTTTCGAGAGCGAGCTCTTCGGCCACGAAAAGGGCGCATTTACCGGCGCAATTGCCTTGAAAAAAGGCCGCTTCGAATTAGCGAACGGTGGAACCATCTTCCTCGACGAAATAGGAGACTTGGCGTCTTCCCTTCAAGCCAAGCTGCTTCGTGTGCTTCAAGAGCGCGTGTTTGAGCGCGTCGGCGGAACGCAAGTGCACCCGCTCGATATCCGCGTGATTGCAGCCACCAATCGCGATCTCGGCGAGGACGTGCGTGAAGGCAAATTCCGCGAAGATCTCTACCATCGTCTGAATGTCGTGACCATCGATTCTCCGCCGTTGCGCGAACGAAAGGAAGACATTCCATTGCTTGCGCAATATTTCCTCCATAAATCTGCCGTCCGCTGCAAGCGTCAGGTCGATGGTCTCTCGCCCGAAGCCGCGGACATCATGATGCAATATTCCTGGCCGGGAAATGTGCGCGAGCTCGAGAACGCCATGGAGCGGGCTGTCGTGCTCGGCGTCTCGGAATCCGTTCTGCCCGAAGACCTGCCCGAGACTTTGTTAGAGACTGCGCCTCGCGATACCGGCGCAAAATATCATTCCTCCGTCGGACACGCCAAGCGCGAAGCCATTCTCGACGCCTACGTTCAAGGAAACGGCGACTATAAGCAAGCGGCCCGGTTGTTAGGCTTGCATCCGAATTATCTGCTTCGCCTGGTCCGCAACCTAGGCCTTCGCGAGGAAATCAACCGCACGGTGGGCAGCGCCGCCGGCCGCTAGAGGAAACTCGCCGTGCGCGCGATCTTCATCAGTTACCGTCGAGACGACTCCGAAGGCGAAGCCGGACGTCTGTTCGACGATCTGGTCAAGACCTTCGGCGAAGCTTCGGTATTCATGGATGTGGCCGCCATCCAGGTGGGCCGCGACTTCCGCAAAGCGATTGACGAGAGTGTCGCCAATTGCGGTGTGCTCCTCGCGGTCATAGGTAAGAACTGGCTGGATGCCAGGAACGAAGCGGGAGAACGGCGCCTTGACAATCCATCCGATTTTGTCCGTCTTGAAACCGCCGCCGCGCTGAAGCGGGACATTCCCGTCATTCCCGTTCTCGTTCACGGCGCAAGAATGCCGCGCGCGGACGAATTGCCCGATGGTCTCAAAGATTTGGGCTACCGCAATGCCTGCGAGTTGACCCACGCCCGGTGGGGTTCCGATCTTCAATTGTTAATCAACGCCTTGCGCGCCTATGTGGAAGCCCCCAAAAGACCATCGCCAACCCCAGTGCGCAAGTCGAAATCTCCTGGAATAGTCTTCGCAATCATCGTGATTGCCGTCGTCGCCATCGCGTTCGGGGCTTATAAACTTCTGGCGCCAGGACCTGCCGCTTCCGAACAGACCGCTGGCAGCAATCTGCCCGGTGCACCGGTGAAACAACACCTCCCCAATTTCGCCGGCACATGGGAATTGTTCGAGAACACATACAACGGCGTGCGACAGCCCATCACAAACCCGCAGCGCATTGTCATTACGCAAGATGGGCGGACGGTGTCATTGGACCGTCGAGAACTCAAGATCACGCCCGCCGGTGCAATAACGTACCAGACGTTTTTTACCCAGGACGGCAAGAGCGGACACGCTGTGGCGAACCAAGGGCAAGCGGACCTAGTCGATACCTTCACGTGGAGGATCGAAGGCGCGACCTTGGTATTCGAAACCACCTTCAACTACAAAGCACAATACGGGAACCATCCGCCGGGCACTGAATTTCGCATCATGAAATACCGCCGCGTTACACCGCCTTAACCTGCCGCGATCCGCTATGTAACGCCGTGATCCCGCCCGTCAGTAACTCAAATCCGGTATGTTGGAACCCGGCGTGTTCCATCATGCTTCGTAGTTGTTCCGCTTTCGGAAACCTGCGAATCGAATCCGGCAGATATAAATAGGCTTGCGTCGAGCCGGAAATCAAAGTGCCGATCGCCGGCAGCACAAGGCCCGAATAAAACCCGTACGCCGATCTCATAATGAGCCCTGGCGGATGCGAAAACTCGAGAATGGCAAGAATCCCGCCCGGTCTTAGCACGCGCTCGAACTCTCGAAGCGCCATCTGATAATTCGCCAGGTTGCGAAAACCGAACGAAATGGAAATAGCATCCAGCGTGTTCGCGTCAAAGGGCAACTGCAGTGCATCGCTTTCGACGAGGGGAGCGTCCGAACCCCGACGCGCGATCTTCGCCCGCGCCGACACCAGCATCGGGTGACAGAAGTCCGCCCCTATAATGTGCGCGGCAGCCACACCTTTCAAATCGAGCAGTACATCGCCCGTGCCGCAACAGAGATCCAACACTTTCGCGTCTGCCCGCGCCAGCACAGGAGCCAGGCGCTTCACCAGAGCCTTGCGCCATCCGCGATCGATGTTGAAGGAAAGCAGATGATTCAGGAAATCGTACTTGGGAGCGATTCCCGCGAACATGCGCCGCACCCACTCGGCGGCTTCCTGTTCACTGTGCGTGCCTGGCGGTGTTGTGCCTGCCGTCGTATTCACGACTGAGCCCGCAGCGAATCCACGATTGCTTCACGAACGATTGCGGGATCGATTCCGGAAATCACCTTGACGTTCCCCACCGCGGTGGGCAGCACGAAATGCACATTGCCGTGTACTGTCTTTTTGTCGCCGGCGAGCCTTCGAATCAGGCGATCTGCATCCAGGTCCTTCGCGCAAGGGAGCGGTCCGTAACGGCAGATGACGCGCTTGATTCGCTGTGCTTCGCTCGTGTCCAGCAATTGAAGCAATTCGGCTAGACGCGTCGCCGCCAGCATTCCCCATCCCACCGCTTCCCCGTGCAAAAATCGCACGTACTCCGTCTCCGCCTCAATAGCGTGACCTACAGTGTGTCCAAAGTTCAGGA
This sequence comes from uncultured Acidobacteriaceae bacterium, assembly GCA_963808405.1. Classification (GTDB taxonomy): domain Bacteria; phylum Acidobacteriota; class Terriglobia; order Bryobacterales; family Bryobacteraceae; genus Bog-105. Next base: position 784,999 of record CAWEFG010000002.1, read on the forward strand.
TGCGTCGCAAATCGCCCTCGCGCTCATCCTTCGATACAATTTCCACTTTAATGCGGACGGCTGCGGAGATCAGCTCGTCGACAATCGCAGGTCGCATCGCCAACACTTCCTCCGCTCTCTCATCCAGCAGCCGGAATAATGCGGGATCGCGGATAATGCCGCACTTGATCGCTTCAAATAATCCCGCCCGATACTCGCGATCCGGAAGTGTGGCCAGCAAGTCCGGGTCGATCAACACCGCGAGCGGTTGATGGAAACTTCCGATCAAATTCTTGCCGCTCACCAGATTCACCCCCGTTTTCCCGCCGATCGCCGCATCTACTTGCGCCAGCAACGTTGTCGGTATTTGCAGAACCGGAATACCGCGCATGAAGATGGCAGCGAGAAATCCACTCACGTCGGTCACGATCCCGCCGCCGAATCCGATTGCCAGACTGGTTCGATCCGCGCCGCCCGATACCATCTCTTCCGCTAATTGCTCCACTGACCCGAGCCGCTTCTTCGCCTCACCGCCTGGAAAGAACAGAACCTTCCAGTCCTTCCCGCTGAATTGCGGTTCCAGTTTGTGCCCGTGCAGTTGCCAAACTTCGTGGGTGGTCACGACAAAAAGCTTGCCCGATCCCGCGGGAATAAACTCTAGAACACGGCGCAAAACGCCTCGCTCAACCACGTTTGGCGGCATGTGCTCCCGTTGTACCATGTGGGTATTCGCACCGGTTTCCCACTGCCCCGGGCGTCTCAAACAACCGTTCTTGCTCTGTTATTTTTCGCGGCTCCGCTGTTTCATTCGAGCCCCTGGACGGCGCTTTGGACGGTACCCTGCATCCTGCTTGCGTCGCTTCTTATCACCTGGGGCGCGGAATCGGCGCAATTTTTTCTTGCCCAGGGATTTGCGCTTGCCATTCTAGCCTGGATGCAAACTCTTCCGGAGTTCGCCGTCGAAGCCGTTCTCGCCTGGCGTCAACAAACGGGGCTGCTCTTAGCGAATCTCACCGGGGCTTTGCGCCTGCTGACGGGTCTCGCCTGGCCCATGATCTACGCGACCGCCGCGACAGTGCATCGCCGCCGCACCGGGTCCGCTCTCCAAAAAATCGAGCTCGATCGTCATCAGAGCGTAGAAGTCATCGGCCTACTGTTCCCGCTGCTCTACGCCCTTATCATTTGGTGGAAAGCCGCGCTCCATGTCTACGACGCCTGCATTCTTGTCGTTTTCTATGCCGTGTATTTAGCCCTGCTGTCGAAACTTCCTCCCGAGAAGCGCGAAGCGGTCGATCAACTGGAATTCGTTCCCCGCCACATCGTTCGGGCCCCGCGCGCGCGCCGCATTCTTGCCATTTCTGCTTGTTTTCTCGCCGGTGGAATGGTCATTTACTTCACCGCTGAGCCGTTCCTCGGAAGCTTAGTTGCTGTCGCGACTGCCATCGGCATCCCCAGCTTTGTCGCCATTCAATGGTTCGCTCCCATCATCTCCGAGTTTCCGGAGCTTGCATCGACCTTCTATTTCGCGCGCCAGAAGGAAAACGCCTCCATCGCGCTGATGAATATCGCCTCCAGCAACATCAATCAATGGACACTTCTGGTCGCAATGCTGCCTATCGTGTTCTCGTTGAGCCGCGGCACGGCCTCATTTATCGCGTTCGATTCGCAACAGGAATCCGAGCTGCTCTTGACCATTGGACAAAGCCTCGTGGGAATGATCTTCTTGCTGAAAATGGAATTCGCCTGGTGGGAGGCGGCCGGGATGTTCATGCTTTTCGCAGCTCAATTTGTTTTTCCCGCTTTACTTCGCAGTCAGAGTAGGATGTGGATTACCGCGGCCTTCTTTATCTGGAGCATCGCCGCTGCGGTTCAAATTGCGTTCCGGAAACGGCGCCGCAACGCGTTCAGCAGTTTCTTCGAAACTTGGCGCGCGCACGTGTAAACTGAGACCAATGGCAGCCCCGCTGATGCCTTCGCCGCTCGATTATGTGGGTCGGCGCCGCTTCGCGTTCTACCCACCCATCCGGAATATTCAACCGAACGAGTGGATATTAGGACCGAGCGCCTGGTCCGAAGTCCAGGTTGTCAATTCGTCCACCGGCCGCGAGATCTGGATACCGTGCCAATATATCGGTGCTGTTTCAGACTGCCACGGCTCTCTCTTAATCGTCGGTCTGACGAAAGAACTCGAGCACCATGCTGGGGCTGTGGAGCCTCACATCAAGCGCATCATCGAAATGCCGCATGCCGACGAGAACCGCGCGAACGCCTCGCTTGATGCGTCGCGCCCCGCGCGCGGACCCGCTCCCGTCATAGGAATCCGCCTCGAGCCTCGCGAAGATTCCTCCATGAATAAGGCCCTCGCCACGCTTGGAATCGGCGCTCTGATGTCTCGTCGCGGCCCTGTTAACCGCACTCTCCAGAATGTAGCGTGTCCCGCCGCATTGCAAGCGCTCGCTTAGCTGGTTTAGACTGAAAGCCAGTTCGGAGGACTAGGATGCGAAGGACACTTTATCTGCTGGTTATTTCTCTATGCTGCGCCGTCGGATGGCTGGCCGCCGCTGATTTACTCGACGTGAAGACCGGGCTGTGGCAGACAACCACTAACAGCAACACGACCGGCCGGCCGCCCATTCCGCCCGATGTGCTGGCGAAGCTAACGCCCGAACAGCGCGCTCAATTGGAAGAGAGGATGAAAGCCAACCCGTCTTTGGGCGGTGCGAAGACAACCACGTCCAAGACCTGCATCACTAAAGAAGATCTGAGCAAACCGCTCACCTTCGGGGCCGATGTTCAATCGTGTACGCGAAAGATTGTTTCCTCGACCCCCACAAGGCAGGAGATCCAAATCGATTGCGCAAGGCAAGGGATGAAACAGACCGGGACCCTGCGTATCGAAGCGACCAGCCCCGAAAGTATTCAAGGCTCGGTCGAGTTCACGATGAGCGGGAATGGCAACACGATGAACCACAAATCCACGTTTAGCGGAAAATGGCTGGGGGCGGATTGTGGGAGTTTGGGCAAATAGCCTCTCGCGGCGCGAGTTTCTTGCAGCAGGCGCGGCTGGTCTGGTTGCGCGTGCCGCAGACCGGTCCTTAGCCGCGGTCGACCAACAACTGCTCGACGATCTTTCGCATCGTTGTTTCCAGTACTTCTGGGAACAATCGGACGAGCATACCGGCATCGCGCGCGATCGCGCACATGCCGACGCCAGCGAGTATGCCCCAGAGGGACGTTATGTGGGCAGCACGGGCGCAACCGGATTTGCGCTCACTGCATTTTGCGTCGGTGCGGAGCGCGGCTGGGTTTCGCGTCCCCAAGCGCGCGAGCGCACCAGGGCGACGCTGCGTTCCTACGCATCGGGCCCGGTCGTCAATGAACATGGCTGGTTCTATCATTTTGTGGACGTGCGGAATGGCGAGCGTCACACCAACAGCGAAGTATCCACCAGCGATTCAACCTGGTTAGTAGCCGGTGCGCTAACTGTCCGGCAATATTTCCATGAAGACGCTGAAATCGTCCGGCTCGCGACAGATATTTACGATCGCGTGGATTACCGCTGGATGCTCAATGGAGATCCCTTTCTGCTGTCGCACGGCTGGCGTCCCGAGACCGGGTTTATCAAGTTCCGTTACGCGAAATACTGCCAGCTTGCCTGCATGTACCTGCTGGGCATCGGCTCACCCATGCATGCGCTGAACCGAGAGGCGTGGTATGCCTGGGACCGCGATCCCTTCGAATATGACGGGTTCCATTATTACGGCCGCAGTTTATTGTGGACCTATCAATATCCATTCTCCTGGTGGGATTTCCGAAACCGCCGCGAATCGCGCGGGCTCGAAGTGGACTGGTTCGAGAATTCCGCAACCGCCACGCGCGCGCATCGGGCCTTCTGCATGGATCTGGCGAAGGAGTTTCCCGGCTATTCGAGCGACATTTGGGGCATCACCAGTTCCGCAAGTCCAAAGGGCTATACAGCATGGGGAGGGCCGCCTCGCACGAAAAATATCGACGGATCCGTCGTGCCATGCGCAGCCGCGGGTTCGCTCATGTTTACGCCCGACATCTGTCTGCCTGCGCTCCATGCCATGAAAGACCGCTTCGGAGATCGCATTTATCAGCGCTACGGGTTTGTCGATGCATTCAACCCGAACACTGGCTGGCAGAGCGCCGACGTGATTGGAATAGACATCGGCATCACGCTCTTGAGCGCAGAAAATTTGCGCACCGGCAACGTGTGGAAGTGGTTCATGGCAAATCCAGAGGCGCGGCATGCGTTGGAATTGGCGGGAATAGAGAGGCGTTGAGCTATTCCTGGCGCAGCACGGTAGCGGGATCTATCTTTGTGCTTCGCCGGGCCGGCAGGTAATAGGCAATCAGCGCTCCTGCGATGAGGACCGTCGCCGCAACGCCCAAAGATGCTGGGTCCCGCGCCGGAATTCCGTAGACCAGCGCCGACATCGACTGGGCAAGCGCCCATGCGCCGATGGCTCCCGCGCCCACACCCACGAGTGCCCGGACCAAACCCTGCTGAAGAATCATGCCGATCAACTGCCGGCGCTCGGCTCCGAGCGCCATGCGAATTCCGAACTCGCGTGTCCGTAGGCTCATCCCGTATGAGGCTACTCCGTAGACTCCAACCAGCGTGAGTACCAAAGCAATCATCGCGAAGACTCCCAGCAAAACGGTGTAGAACCGCGGCGTCGCGATGGTCTGCTCTACTGTTGCGTCCATCGTTCTTTCGTTTTCGATCACCTGTTCCGGATCGTACCGATGGATTGCTTGCCGAAGAGACGAAGCCACCGAATTCGGATCGCCGAACGTGCGAAGTACAAGCGTTGTTCCCACAGCCGGTCCAAGATACTGCCGATAGGATTCGTAAAACTCAGGAACCGGATCTCCGCTCAACGAATGGTGCTGAGTGTTTCCGACGATGCCGACAATCGTGAGATCCGGGGCGGATGGTGCCGGTCTGCCGCTGAGGTGTTGCCCGATCGCATTCCGGCCAGGCCAGTACTTGTTGGCCATGGCCTGGTTAATTATGATCGCGCCTTTGTCCATGTTCGGGTCGACTTTGCTGAAAGACCGGCCTTGCAGCAGCGGGATTCCCATTACCGCGAAGTAATCGGCGCTCACAGCGTGAAAATCGATCTGGTACGGAGTGGGTGAAAGAGCGGGCAGGTAAATTTGCAGCTGGATCTCCACATGTCCTAAGGGGAGATAGCCGGTGAGCGCCGCCTGGTCAACACCGGGAACACTCTGCGCTTCTCGAAGAATCTCGCTGTATCGCTGTATCAATTGCTCGCGCCTAAGACGCGCAGCGTGACCCGGCGGCACGATCGCGGTCAGAACATGCGCTGTGCGAAAACCGGGATTTACGTTCGCCAGACGAACGAAACCGCGGACCATGAGCACCGATCCCGCGAACAGAATCATGGAAATCGCAATCTCGCCAATCAACACGCCGCTATGCCGCCAGGAATCAACTCCGGTCGAGCGGCTTTGGCGATCCGTCTCGCTGAGCTTGGCCGACGAAAGCCCTAGCGCGGGAGCAAGGCCGAAAACAATCGCTACCAGAAACGTCAGCAGAACCGCGAAGCCCAATACCGCCAGATCGAGATCGGTTTCTTCCAGCCGCGGAACGTTGAGATAAGGAGGAAGCAGCCACAGAAGCGTGCGATTGCCAGTGTAGGCAAGACCAACTCCCAATCCTCCGCTCAGGCCGGCAAGTACAAGGCTTTCAGTTAACGCTTGGATTATCAAACGCGTGCGGCGGGCGCCCAGCGCAGCTCGAATAGCAAACTCGTTCCGGCGCGCCGAAGCTCTTGCCAACAGCAGACTAGTCACATTTAAGCAGGAGAGCAACACCAGAAAACCAGCGGCGCCAAGCAACAGCACGAAAGCCGCGCGGTAACGCTCGATGTCGCGCGTAGCAACCTCTTCAAGGGTTAGCCTGAAGTTGCGTTCGGAAGGCGAATATCGTTGCAGGAGAGCCGGAGCGAGCTGGTTCACTTGTTTGCGAGCTTCATGGATCGAAACGCCCACACGCAAACGCGCCACGATAGCGATAGGCCTCCGCGGATCAGTCACGGGGGTCCGGTCGGGAAGCCACGCTGCTGTTCCCGCCTTTGGAAAATAGAAATCTTTGGGCATCACGCCGATCGCCAGATAACCTTCCCGGTTCAAGAAAATGGGATGACTAAGAATTCCAGGATCGCCGTGAAAGTATTTTTGCCAGGCATCGTAAGCCAGTACAACGGTCTGCGGCGCGCCGGGCTGAAAGTCGGACGGGAGAAAAGTTCGCCCGAATAGCGGAGTGCCGCCAAGCAGAAGAAAAAGTTCTCGAGATACGTCGCGCACCCACAGATCCGCAGGCTCCGGAACTCCGGACAGCGTTACGCTTTTGAAGAAGCCATAGCCGGCCGCCGATTCGAAACATCGCGCATACCGGCGCAGGAATTCGAGATCCGCAACTGTGTTTGCGGGAGTATAACCGTGACTGCCGATCTTCTCGATCTCGACAATGCGATCCGCATTGCGGTACGGCGGCGAACGCAGGAAAACCGCGCGAAAGGCGCTGAACATGGTGACGCAGGCGCCAATTCCGAGACCCAGCGACACAACAGCTGTAAGCGTAAAGACTGGAGTTTTTCTTAACTGCCGCCATCCATAACGTAGGTCCTGCAGCATCGCACTATCTTCAACGTTGTTACTGCTTGGCGATCACGCCGCAGGCGATGCGAGGTCCGGCGTTACCTGCCGGGTCGGTTTTCATGTCGTCTGCGTTCGCATGAATTACCAGCGCTGTGCCGCCGTTCGCAAACACCGAGTGGCTGCCGTCGTCGAGGGTGGCATTCGCCGCCGTCACCGTCAATTTCGCTGTTCCGTCGGAGGACACCATAAAATTCTCCATATCGCCGGCGTGAGGGCCTGCGGGATTTTGCAATCCATGCTTCTTGTTTTCCGGGTTAAAGTGCGGACCTGCGGAGGTGAATCCGGGAGGATCGCATTTCGCCACCTGGTGAATGTGGATGGCGTGTTCACCTGGAGGCAGATTCTTTAGGTCGAGCGCGATCTTCACGCCAGGAGCGTCCGGGGATCCTGCCGGAGAAAGCACGGCAGTTCCGACGCTCTCTCCTTGCGCATTTTTGAGCTCGACCGTGGTGGATTGCGCGGCAAGTATTCCGCCGCAGAACAGCATGCCCGCGAGTAGTTTAATCGAATTGGCCATAGTGTCTTCCAGCATAGTAGGTCTCTGGCGCCTGCGCTGAAATCTGCAGGAGTAACCTATTATTGGCCACGAAAGGAGATCCAGAAATGAGGATGAATCGCATTCTCGTTGGAGGCTTAACGATACTGCTGGCAACATCTATTGCCTTTGCGCAGGATGACCCGCAACAACGGCAGCAACAACCGCAACAGCAGGCTCAACAGCCGCAAGCGGAACCGACCGAGCAGGTCACCATACCTCCGGGGCAGAGGCCGCCGCAGATGGAGCAGCGTACCCGGCGGCCGCAGGAGAGCCAGCCGCAGCTTACCCCAACCCAGCCTACGCAACCCGAGCAATCTCGGCGGGGCCCCGCGCCCGAAGAGAAGTCCTCCGTCACTCACCACAGCGCCAACATTGGCGGTCAGCAAATCAACTACACGGCCACCGCGGCCAACTACGTGATCAAAGCCGATGACGGCACGCCGAAGGCGAGTTTCTTTTTCGTAGCGTATACCAAAGATCACGCCGGCGATCCCGCGGGGCGTCCGCTTTCCTTCGTCTACAACGGCGGCCCCGGCTCCGCTTCTCTCTTCACTCATATGGGCCTCGGCCCGCGTCGCGTCGTCTTGCAGCCCGATGGCCACGGCATGCCCGCCCCCTACACGATTGAGGACAACCGCGACTCATTTCTCGATTCCACCGATATGGTGTTTGTCGACGCCGTCTCGACAGGATTCAGCCGTCCCGCCCCTGGCCAAAACCCATCGCAGTTCTATGGGGTGATCGAAGACGCCAACTATTTTGCGGACTTCATTTACGAATACGTCACGCGAAACGCGCGCTGGGCCTCTCCCAAATTTCTGATCGGCGAAAGCTACGGCACTACTCGATCCGCCGAGCTTTCCGGTGTTCTGCAGAACCGCCATCAGATCTATTTGAACGGAATTGTGCTGCTCTCCGCGGTTGCGTTCTCGAATTTCGGCGCGGATAATCACAGCACTTTCTATCTCCCGACTTACATCACATCCGCCTGGTACCACCATCTGTTGCCGCAGGATCTGCAATCGGAAAGTATCGAGCAAGTGGCGGAACAGGCGCGCGAATTTGCTCATGGCGAATACGCCCAGGCGCTGGAAAAGGGAGACCGCTTGACCCCCGCCGAACGTCAGAAGGTGATTCAAGACATGGCGCGCTTTACTGGCCTGTCGCCGAAATACATCGAGGAGAGCAACCTTCGGGTCAGCCCGTTCCGCTGGTTCAAAGAACTCGAGCGCGACAAGCGCCGCACGGTCGGCCGATTGGATTCGCGCTTTGAAGGAATGGACGTGGATGCTGCCGGCGAGCGCGTGGAGTACGATGCCAGCGAAGCTTCCTACGAGGGCGCGTTCGTCGCCACATTTCAGGATTACGTGCGCCGTGAGTTGAAATGGGATAGCGACGCTTACTACACTGTGACCGGCAACGTCCGGCCGTGGGATCAGACCGGAAATACGGCAGTGGCCGAAGTCCTGCGCGCCGCCATGACACAGCAGACCTATCTGAAAGTGTTGGTCCTATGCGGCTATTACGATCTCGCTACGCCGTTCGATGGTATCGAGTACACCTTCAATCACATGAACCTCGAACCACCCATCAAAAAGAACGTCAGCTTCGCTTACTATGAGTCCGGCCACATGGTCTACATTGACCAAAAAGCCGACGACAAGCTGCACAAGGACGTGGACAACTTCATCAACACAAATTACAATCACCACGAAGGCTCGACACCGTAAAACCGGGGACAGTCCACCTGTTTACGGGGTTTTTCATGCGCGCTCGCGCGGCCGTTTTCAGTCCAGTGCCTCCGGCTCGATCCCGGCCGCTTCCCCCGCGCCCTTCTTCTCCCAATACTTCCGCACCCAAGCTTCCCAGCTCTTGCCCGCGGCAGTGTCGCGACCGCTAAAAGCCAGCCCAGCGATGTCCGAATACGGAATGCTCACCCGCGGGCTCCCGTTCGAAGGCAGCACCCGCACCAGTGAATCCGCCGTGGTTTTGCCTTGGCGCCGATCGTAGACGTAACCTTCGACAACGCTGTCATCCTTCCGCGTGACCGTGACGTCGCCTCGGTAATCGAACGCTTTCTCTAACGCAATCCGGATTTCATCTTCAGTGGCTAAGGAAGGAATCCAGCCCTGCAGCCTTTCATGCGTAAAGCCAGGCGAAACTTCTAATTCGTCCGGGCTCGAGGGCTCGTCGCTCACGCCCGCGTCTCTTCGGCGGCTTTGATGCTGACCAAAGGATTGTAAGAATGCACCGGCTTTTGCGCCTCGTTCAGTAACGCCTGTGCCTCGCGGTCCCCGTAATGGCTAAAGAGCGTCGCCTTGGTCATCGCCCAAAACCCGCGAACTGACCCAAATCCGTAATCGACCGACGACGCTTCATACCCGCTATGCACCATGCAATTCGCGCATTTCGGATTTCCGGATTCCGTCCCGTAGCTCGCCCATTCGGTCTCGGCGATGAGCTCCGCGAACGTGTCCGCATAACCGTCCTGCAGGAGGTAGCAAGGTTTCTGCCATCCGAAAACGTTATACGTCGGCATGCCCCAGGGCGTACACGTGAAATTGCGGCGACCCATCAGGAACTCACCGAAAAGCGGCGACATGTTGAATTTCCACGATGATTTGCGATTCGAAAGAATCGCGCGAAAGAGCCGCCGCGTGCGCGCCCTGCCCAGAAAATGCTGCTGGTCTGGAGCCTTGTCGTAGGAATATCCGGGCGACAGCATCATGCCCTCGACTCCGAGTTCCATCATCTCGTCGAAAAACTCGCGGACGCTCTTCGGATCGGCCCCATCAAACAGCGTGGTGTTCGTCGTCACGCGGAAGCCTCGCGCTAAAGCCGCCTTGATTCCGGCAACTGCAGCATCGTAGCCGCCTTCCCTGCATACGGAAAAATCGTGATGCTCGCGCTGCCCGTCCATATGCACCGAGAAGCTTAGATATTTACTCGGCGTAAACAGGTCGAGCTTTTCTTCCAGCAGTAACGCATTGGTGCAGAGATAGATGTACTTCTTGCGCGCCACCAGCCCCGCCACGATCTCCGCAATTTGCGGATGCATCAACGGCTCGCCGCCGGGAATCGAGACTGCGGGCGCCCCGCACTCGTCCACTGCCCGGAAGCACTCTTCGGGCGTAAGCTGCCGCTTCAGCACGTGCGCGGGATATTGAATCTTCCCGCACCCGGCGCAAGCCAGATTGCACCGGAACAGGGGCTCCAGCATTAGGACTAGCGGATACCTCTTGCGGCCCGCGAGCTTTTGCCTAAGCACGTAGGACGCTACGGTCCACATCTGCGATGCCGGGACACTCATTGTGACTATCTCTATCTTACAGGCTCATCGGCTCTCGAAACCGCAGGGTAGCGCGGTAAATTCTGTTTGATCCTGGTGGCGGTCGAGCTAGAAGCGGTTGCCATCGGATCACGCAGCCTCCAGAAGTTCGTGCACTGACCACGGATGATTCGTGATTCCGCCTTCCATAGCCGGAGTCACACGTAACATTTTGTGAATTCGGTAGAAATTATAAAAGCCAAACCGTAGCGCTACAGCAGCCCAGTGGTTCTCCCAGTTTTTACTGAAGGCGTTTGTCAGACGGGTAAAGCGGCGAGTGCCCATGCGCAAGCTAAAATTGCTGCGCTCGACAAGTGATGTGCAAATACGATCCGGATCAGGACGGCCCATGACTGGGACTTCCATGACTTCGGCTACTTCCGAAGGAAAGTACCGCGCTTCGCCTTCGACCGATGCGCGGTAAACCTTGAATAAGTTGTGCGAAATCGCAGCGGCGGAAGCAGAAAAGAAGCTGTTACCCAGAACGTTGCAAAACAGGCCCACATCATCCTTAATGCCTCGGCGAAAGCTGGTATCGAAGGACTCGTCTACGCCCTGGCGGGATATGACGCGAACAGATGAGCAGCGCAGCAGATCGTTCGGTCTAAGGCAACTGTGCTTCGGTAAGGTTATCGGAAAACAAGCGGTGCCCGCAATGGTTTGGGCCGAACCCTTCCCGTGAACCGGTCTTTTAAGCGTTTACCAGCAAATCAGCAAGCGTCTACTGCTTTTTAGGAATGGCCAAGTTGGGGACGATCCAAACGACGGTTACGAGCGCAATTACTAGCAGTGCGAGTTGGGAGTGGAAGTACGCGAGAGGTACAGCAACGAGATACAGTGCGAGGCTCGCCAGATGCTTGCCCCGTTCAGTAGTATCACTGCTTTCGAGATTGCCGGAGCTTCGCAGCTTGCGATGAATGGCTAGGCGCAGCAGAAGAAAGGAGAAGCCCGTGACGACCATCGACACGGCGTACAGCGCGACGGCGAAAGAGTCAATCCTTTTTTCGATCACATATGAGGTAAAAAATGGCAGTAGGGAGAGGCAGAGGAGAAATCCCAGATTTGCGTATAAGATCAAACGGTCTGCGGATTCGATGCGCCCGACAAGATGCTGGTGATTGATCCAATAGATACCTGTGAAAGCAAAAGAGAGCAGATAAATCAGGAGAGTCGGAACGATGGCGTAAAGACCTGCGGTGCCGTCCTGATGCGGCACCTTCAACTCCAGAACCATGATAGTAATAATGACCGCAATTACACCATCGGAAAAGGCTTCGAGCCGAGCTGTTGAGGGCTGTTTCTGGGGCATATGCGTCGCGGCTATAAGAATAGGCGTAGCGCATCACCACGGATTACGAATTATGTTACTGACGCAACATCGACTTGTTCGAACCACGACCCCTTACTTGTTATTTTGACTTTTTTCCTTGGGGTAGTTGGATTGGCCCCTTCTCTGGACATGTCCGGAAGCATTTCAGGTGTGAGCGGTCAACCAACCAGGATTTAGCGCACCAAGGGCTGCGCCTGCCGGCGTGACACTTCAATCTGCCGGCCGTCCTTCATGGCGAGGCGCAGCCCGCCGGAAAACCACGATTCCATCTCTTTCAGGCACTGTAGATTAATGATGTGCGGGCGGCTGGCGCGAAAGAACGCCTAAGCATCGAGCCGTGCGACGCGATCAGGCGCGCGACCGCTAGTTACTGGCCAGATCAACGCGAACCGCCGATTATGGGTCGAGAGCACGATAATCGCTTCCGAGTACGCGAGATACGTGCCCCACCCGAAAAGCTACAAGCACCAGTAGAGAAGGCGCCGTCCTTTTGAGCTTGATCCGTGTTTCATACCCTTATGTTGACCTTCCCCCGTCAGCTTGTCCCGCCCTTTTGATTCAGCGGCAAATCCAGCATTTGAGCGGTTTCTGATACTACGCATCCTTTCTGGATCGCTGAAAACACAAGGAATTGTTATAATTGTGCTTTCCACTTATGCCACCCACCGGGCTTGCCTACGAAACCGCCATCCCTGCCGGATTTCCCCGGGTGAGCGGCGGCCAGAAGAAGATCATCCTGCTGAAGCCCCGCGGCTTCTGCGCCGGCGTCGTTCGCGCTATTGATGTGGTAAAAATCGCCCTCGATCTCTACGGCGGCCCCATCTACGTCCGCAAGGAAATCGTTCACAATCGCCACGTGGTGGACGAGCTTCGCCGCGCAGGCGCCATTTTCGTTGAGGAGCTCCATGAGGTGCCCGAAGGCGCGCGCGTGATCTTTAGCGCTCACGGCGTTTCTCCGGCCGTCCGTGCCGAGGCAAAAGAACGGCGCCTCCAGGTCATCGACGCCACCTGCCCGCTGGTCACCAAAGTCCATTTGGAAGCCGTGCGATTTGCCAAACAGGGTTACACCATCATTCTCATCGGACATCGCGATCATGACGAAGTAATCGGCACGCTCGGCGAGGCGCCCGGCAACACCATCCTGGTCTCCGACGTTGCCGACGTTGACCGCCTCGACATTAAAGACCCGGATCATGTCGTCTACTTGACCCAGACCACTCTTTCCCTTGACGAGACCAAAGAGATCGTCAGCCGCTTGCTCGAGCGCTTCCCAAAGATAATAAGCCCTAAAACGCAAGACATTTGTTACGCGACCGAGAATCGGCAGCTCGCCGTCAAAGCCGTAGCCCCGCTGTGTCAGGCCTTGCTGGTGGTCGGTTCGCAGAATAGCTCAAACTCGCGCCGTCTCGCGGAGGTGTGTCAAAAGGCCGGAGTGCCTGCCTACCTGCTGGACGATTGCAGCGAAATCGAGCCCGAGATGCTGGAGGACGTGGACACGGTGGCGGTAACGGCCGGCGCTTCTGCCCCCGAGCACCTGGTCCAGGAACTGATCAATCATCTGCAGATGAAAGGATACACGGATCTGGAAGAGGCTGAAATCAAGGAAGAGGACGTGCGCTTCACACTGCCCTCCGATCTGGAGAGCTTCACGCCTCGCCTTCACCGGGTACGCACAGAACCGCGACCCTCAGGGAGCGTTTGACATGTATTGCAGAGCCGCGACCGCGGTGCCCTCCGGGCCGAGCGATTTTTCCGCGGTTTGCTGAACAACGATGAGGTCTAGTCTACAAGTCTCCGGCTCGTTGAATTTTGCCGCCGCGGACGCGATCCGCAAAGCATCCTCGTCGCTCCTCGAGCGTCAGTTCCCGGAAGGCTATTGGTGGGCTGATCTCAGAGCGGACACCACGCTCGAATCCGACTACATCATGATGCAGCTTTGGTTGTATCCTCCTGTAGACGGAGTGTGGAATCCGCCGACGCGCGCGCAAGTGGATAAGGCGCGGGATGCCATCCTGGCGCGCCAGCTTGAAGATGGCGGCTTCAATATCTATCTGCGCGGCCCCTCTGAAATCAACGCTTCCATCAAAGCCTACTTCGCTTTGAAGCTTGCCGGGCTCTCCGCTTTCGATTCGCGCATGCAGCGTCTTTGCGCTCGCATCCTGGAGATGGGCGGCATTCAAGCCGCGAACAGTTACGTCCGCACCAATCTCAGCCTCTTCGATCTCTATCCCCGGTCGGCGTGCCCTTCCATTCCTCCCGAGCTGATTCTGCTCCCGCTCAAATTCATCTACCAGATGTCCTCGTGGACGCGTGCCATCGTTATTTCGCTTTCCATCGTCCACGCCGCCAACCCGCATCGGCCCGTGCCCGCGGGATTCACTTTGGAAGAGTTGTTTCTACCAGACGCCCCGATGCTGCCCGAGCGCGATCCCAAACTGTTTAGCTGGCGCAACTGCTTCCTGGCCCTCGATCGTTTATTGAAGATCTGGGAGCGCGTTGGTCCGCGTTTCGTCCGCCGCCACGCGGTAGAGAAATGCGCCGAATGGATGATCCGCCACTTTGACCGCTGCGACGGACTCGGCGCCATTTATCCCTCCATGCAGTATGCGGTCATGGCGCTGGATGTGCTCGGCTACCCGCCCGACCATCCCCTGCGCATCGAAGCCCAGAAGCAGTTCGACGACTTGATGGTGGATGACGAGCGCGGCTTTTACTTCCAACCCTGCTTCTCAGTGGTTTGGGACACCGCCATTGCTGCCTTCGCTTTGGCTGAAACGGAAAATCCTCCTCTACCCGTCCTCGAGCGAGCTGCCGATTGGCTGGTTTCGAAGGAAGTCCGCCATCCAGGCGATTGGTCGGCGAAGCGTCCAAAAACCGAACCCTCCGGCTGGTCTTTTGAGTTCAACAACGAGTACTACCCGGACGTTGACGACACCGCCATGGTGCTGCTTGCCTTCCAGAAAGCTCGCGCTTCCGATCAGATCAAGCATCGCGCCTGCGAGAAGCGCGCAGTCAATTGGCTGCTTGCTATGCAAGGCAAGGATGGAGGATGGGCCGCTTTCGATGTTGACAACAACTGGAAAGTTCTAAGCCATGTGCCTTTCGCCGATCACAACGCGATGCTCGATCCTGCCTGCCCGGATATCACAGGGCGTGTGATCGAGGCGCTCCTCGGCGCAGGGTTGGACCATAGTCATCCGGCGATTCGCCGCGCCGTCGATTTTCTGCTTCGCGTCCAGGAATCCGACGGAAGTTGGTACGGACGCTGGGGCGTCAATTACATTTACGGAACTTTCCTCGCCTTGCGCGGGTTGCGCGCTGCGGGCCTCAGTGAGAACGAGCCCAGTATTCAACGCGCTCTCGAGTTCATTCGCGCGTACCAGAACCGCGACGGCGGCTGGGGTGAAAATTGCGCCAGTTATGATGAGAGCCGCTATATCACCAACCCCAGCACCCCATCGCAAACCGCATGGGCCATTCTGGCGCTCCTTGCCGGAGGCGACATCCGCAGCGAAAGCGTTTACAACGCGGTGGATTACCTGGTTCGATCGCAACGCTCCGATGGCACGTGGAACGAAGAGTACTCGACCGGTACCGGCTTTCCGGGTGTTTTCTACCTGTCGTATACCGACTATCGCAACACCTTCCCGCTGCTCGCTCTATCGGCATATATGAAGGCTACTGTCCCGCGAGACGAGAGCGCGGCGCGTCCGCTGACCGCTGTGCACACCGCGGCGAAGGCCGCGACTGCATCTTCCTGATTGCCAGTCGCTCTTGTCACCGGCGCAAGCGGCTTTCTGGGCTGGCATGTCGCTCGCCTCCTTACCGAACGCGGTTACCGCGTCCGTGCGCTCTGCCGGCCCAATAGCCACATTCGTGAGCTCGACGTGGAAACAATCGTGGGCGACCTTCGCGATCCGCCATCCCTATCAAGCGCCGTCACCGGTTGCGAGCTGGTTTTTCATGTCGCCGCCGACTATCGCCTTTGGTCCAAAAATCCGCACGATCTCTATCATTCAAACGTGGACGGCACTCGAAACATGTTGGAAGCCGCAGAACGCGCCGGCATCGACCGCGTCGTTTACACCAGCACAGTGGGCTGTATCGGCATGCCCAAGGAGCAAATGGGCGATGAAGACACGCCCGTCTCTCTCGCGGATATGACCGGCCACTACAAACGATCGAAATGGCTGGCGGAGCAGATCGCTCTCGAAAAGGCCCGTGCGGGTCTCCCGGTAATCGTGGTCAATCCTACGGCGCCCGTCGGCGATCACGATTGGAAGCCCACTCCGACGGGAAAGATCCTCGTCGATTTTTTGCGGGATAAGTTGCCGGCCTTCATCGACACCGGCTTGAACCTCGTCGATGCGCGCGACACGGCCATGGGTCACCTCTTGGCCGCCGAACGCGGACACCCTGGTGAGCGCTACATTCTCGGCTGTGAGAACCTGAGCTTACAGCAGATTTTAAATCGTGTGGCGGAAATTGCCGATAAGCCCGCCCCCAAAATCAAGATTCCCTATGCCGCAGCCTATGCGGCCGGCGTGATTACAACAGCCTGGGCCAACGTGACGGGCAACCCGCCCCTTGCGCCTATCGAAGGCGTAAGGATGGCCCACAAAAAAATGTTTGTCACTCACGCCAAAGCGACGCGCGAACTGGGATTCTCGCCTGGTCCCGTGGATGCCGCCCTTCAACGCGCCATCGATTGGTTCCGCTCCAATGGATATTGCTAATGTCGTTGCATTTCAGAACCGCGACCGAAGGAAGCGTTAAAGGGAGCTGAGAAACAGGAGACTAGCACATGGCCATCCTTTACGTAGCCTCCGAAGCCGCCGAGCTAAAACCCTTCGCCGCTTTACTTACCGGCTTGCGAAAACTGAAGTGGCCCATCGACTACGCCTTTGAAGGCATCTGGGAAGGGCGGCGCATGATGCTCGCCGCAAATGGCGCCGGTCCGCGATTAGCGGCTCAAGCCGTAGAGGTGGCAATCCGCGCGGTCCTTGCCGCCGAGCTCTCCTCGTCAAAGCTCGATGCGGTGGTCAGTACAGGCTGGTGCGGCGCGCTCGATTCAAATCTTCGCGAGCATCAGATCGTCGTCCCAACGCAAGTTCTGGATCTCGCATCTCATGAGAAATTCGACTGCATCCCCGTGGCTGCGTCTGGCTGCGTTTCGGGCCTGATGCTTTCTCAGGATCGTATCGCATCGAACACTACCGAGAAGAAACAGTTACTCAGTGAAGGCGCAGTTGCCGTTGACATGGAAGCCGCGGGCGTCGCCGCTCGCGCAAAACGCGCCGAATTGCCCTTTTGCTGCATCAAAGTAGTTTCAGACCGCGCGGATGAGTCCTTCGGGATCGACCTGAATCAATTGCGGACTACCGAAGGCCGCCTCGCACATGGGAAAATCGGTATTTACGCAGTTACGCATCCGCGGGTCATCCCGGAACTGCTTCGTCTGAGGCGTCGGGCCAACGATGCGGCCGCAGCGTTAGGAGATTTTCTTGTCCGTTGCCGAATCAATTCGGAGCCAGACACCACTCGCGTCGAGTGAGGCCATACCTCGCCTGATGAGGGCCGCCGTGTACGTCGGAAACGGCCAAATCGCCGTCCAACGCATCGAGACGCCTGCTATCGGGCCGGGCGAGTTGCTGGTTCGCGTGGAAACCTGCGGTATCTGTCACACCGATCTCAAAAAGATCGAGTACAACCTGCTTCCGCCGCCGCGTATATATGGTCACGAAACGGCCGGTGTGGTGGTGGCCGCCGGCGAGCGTGTTACCAGATTCGCGCCGGGAGATCGCGTTATTTTCTTCCATCACATACCTTGTGGCGATTGCTTTTATTGCGATCGCCGCCTGTACGCGCAATGTCCCGTATATAAAAAGGTCGGCGTTACGGCCGGTTACGAGGCCGCTGGCGGCGGATTCGCCCAATACGTGCGCGTGATGAATTGGATTGTAAAACGCGGCGTCGAAGTTATCCCCGACGGCGTCTCGTTCGATCAGGCCTGCTGGGTTGAGCCGGTAAACACTTGTCTCAAAGGCGTTGAGATGCTGGGTCTACGACGAAATGACGTGGTGGCGGTGCTCGGACAAGGCCCCATCGGCCTCATCTTCTCGATGCTTGTGAAGCGGGCAGGCGCAATGGTTCTCGCTACCGATACAATCGAATTTCGGCGCAAGCTTTCAGAACGCTTTGGCGCCTCCGCCTTTGATCCTCATCAAAGTGATCCGCATCGGAACAATTTCGAGGGCGCTATCGCTGCGTTAACGAACAGCCGCGGCGCGGACGCAGTCGTTATTGCCACCAGCGCGCCCGGCTTGGTCGAGCAAGCGCTGCGGATTTCGCGTCCGGGCGCTAAAATTTTGCTGTTTGCACAAACCTCCGCCGCGGAACGAATCGAATTTTCCGGCGCGGACGTCTGTATGGGTGAGCGTATGCTGCTCGGTTCCTACAGCGCGGACGTCGATCTTCAGGCTGAATCGGCCCGGCTGGTCTTCAGCGGCGAGCTTCCGCTCGAACAACTCATCTCCGAGCGGGTCTCTTTGGATGACATCGCCCGCGGAATTGCCGTCGCACAGCATCCGAACCCGCAGTCCCTAAAAATCGTCGTTCATCCGCAGGAGCAGAATTAATGCCTCTCGCGATGACATTGCCATCCGAAACGAGCAAACTAGGAAGAGACACCATGCGAGCCGCCGTGCTGTATGGCAAGGAGGATGTCCGCCTCGAAGCCGTTCCGGTCCCGGTCATCGGACCCGGCGAGCTTCTGGTGCGCGTCCGCACCGCCCTTACCTGCGGAACCGACGTCAAAGTGTTTCGCCGCGGATATCACGCCAAGATGATCAGCCCTCCCGCGCTCTTCGGTCATGAAATGGCCGGCGATATTGTCGCTGTCGGGGAGGATGTCGAAAACTTCCGTGCCGGACAGCGCATCGTATCGGCCAATTCGGCGCCCTGCGATCGGTGCTTCTTTTGCCTCCGCAACCAGCAAAACCTTTGCGAGGATCTGCTGTTCAACAACGGTGCTTATGCCGAGTTCATTCGCGTTCCCGAGCGCATAGTCCAAAAAAATACTTACCTCATTCCCGATCATCTTGACTATAAGGATGCCGCTCTGGCGGAGCCGCTTGCCTGCGTTCTGCGTGGTCTCGACGAAAGCCGCCTTCTCCCCGGAGACACGCTCGCCGTGATGGGACTTGGACCGATAGGATTGATGTTTGTGCGTGTTGCAAAATCGGCTTATGCCGCTCGGGTCATTGCCATGGCCCGCCGCATCGAGCAGATCGACCGCGCCATGACGCTGGGCGCCGACGAAGGCATCCTCATGAATAACCGTGCGGCTATCGTTTCCGAGGTGAAGGCGCGTACCGGCGGATACGGCGCCGATGTCGTGGTGGAAGCCATCGGCCAGCCAGAAGCCTGGGAATTCAGCACGCAAATTGTGCGCAAGGGCGGAACCGTCAACTTCTTCGGCGGTTGTCCCACCGGGACGAAAATCAGTTTAGAAACCGCTTTGCTGCACTACTCCGATATCACTTGCAAAGCCAGCTTCCATCACACGCCCGAACACATCCGCCGCGCCCTCGAGCTGGTCGCTTCAGGCAAAGTCAACGCCAGCCATCTGGTGAATCACGAGGAACCCCTAAGCCAGCTCCCGCAAGTGTTGCACGACCTCGCCCATCGCAGAAACGGTCAAATCAAGACCGCCATCATCCCCTAACGAAGGTCAGGTTCATCGCGGCACGTTGCGCCACCTGCGTCATCGGCGCGAGTCCGCAGATATTCAAATCTTCCCCCGACGTATACGCCAGATGCTGCCCATCGGGACTCCACAGAGGATAGCCGTTGAACTCGGTAAACGTGACCCGCGACATGGTTACGCGTTCGCTGTCATAAACCCAGACACCGGGAGTTGATCCCTTCCGGATAATGTCATACGGACCGGGCGTGCCGGCTGCCGGAAGCGACGTGAATTCCAATACGTTTTATCTCGCTCTGTGCGACGCCCGATGGAGCATGTAGATTCCTTCTTTGATTATGCCGCCGCTGCGCCCGTCTCAGCCCCACGCGCAAAAGGCGAGAAGGGCAGAAAGCCTGAATGTGCTGATTTTGTGGGCGCGCGCAATCGCCTGATTGCGATGGGCTGACGTAAACATTAAAATCTGGAGCCACCCGCCGGGATCGAACCGGCGACCTGCTGATTACGAATCAGCCGCTCTACCAACTGAGCTAGGGTGGCCCGATTTTTGCTTTGATTTTAGCAGGAGATCAAATCTCGCATAATGATGCACAGCATTGCCTGAAGCGCGCTGCATGTAGTGCTCGAGCGTGTTTTATTTACCGGTCTATCCGGGCATCCGGGTGTACGCGATTGAGGTCCTCACGCTCGGATGAACCCCGCGTATCGGACTTCCGCTCCGCATCAGAAATGCAGCTTCAGCGCAAACTGAATAATACGGTTCGTACCCAGTTGCCCAGGCCCGGTCGACTGCGTGGCGGTGATCCGCCCAAAGCTCGAGCTGCTTAGATTGCCCGACGGCGCGGCGAAGTTCGTGTGGTTGATCACGTTGAATCCTTCCGCGCGAGCCTCCAGCTGCCATCTCTCCCTCAACGCGAAAATGCGGCTCAACGAAGCATCGAACTCGAAAGTCCCGGGCGCATAAACGGCATTCCGCCCCACATCGCCGAAAGTGCCCGTCGCGTTAGGCATGAATGCACTCCCATTTAGGTATTGCGGTAGATTCGGCCCCCAATTGGAATTGTACGCATCCAACAGAATTTGGTTCGGCCGGTCGAGTCCCACGCCCGTCTTTGAATTGTCCGCTCCCGTCGTGATGTTGAAGGGCAATCCCGTGTGCGCCTGAATAATGGGAGCGAATTGCCAGTTCCCCAGAATCTTGCTCCAAAACGCACCGCCGATATGCGGACTCGTGCCGACAAAAGCCGCATTGAAGATGTGCCGCACATCGAAATCGCATGCGCCGGTGTCCTGCGCCAAATTGTATGGATTCTCGAAGATCGGCCCCGTCACTTCACCCTCGAAATCGGCTTCACTGGTGCAATGCGAATACGTGTAGTTCACTAGCAGCGTGTAGTTGTGGCTGAAGCGATGCTGCAGCGATGCCAGCATAGCGTTGTAACGCGCGTTCCCTCCATCGTCCGCAATCGGCAAGGAACCGATCGGAGTGCCTTGGGTTGGATTCAAAAGCGTCAGCACGCGCCGGTTCTGCGTGCTCAAGCTGCTTCCCGGGATGTAGACGGCGGGGTTGGTCTCTTGCCCCACCCATAGATGAGAGGTCTTGTTTCCGATGTAATTAACGCTCGCCAGCCACTCGTTGCTGAATTGATGCTGATAACTTGCGTTGTATTCGCTGATGTATGTCGGCTTGATATTCAGCGGCATCAGCACGTACAGCGCGGCCGATGCCGGGAAGAACGCTTTCGTGCTCGGAAAGGGATTACCGCCGGGAAAGCTGATCCAAGGATTCGTCAAAGTTCCATAACCGTTTGCACTCGTCGGCAGCAGTCCCTTGGAATTAAGAGAAAAAGTCTCGTCGATCTCATCCACGAAAGGAGGGTTCGATTGCACGCGTTCGTCAAAGAAAAGCTCGGTCGTATCGTACAGAAGCGCTCCGCCGAGCCGGAACGTATCATGCCCGCTGTGACCCGGAGAAAACACCAACCCAAGTCGCGGCGCAAAATCCGTGAACTTATCGTGAACAAAAGCCTTCGGAATACCGGGATCGCCATAGTAGAGCATTCCTGCAGGCGCATTCGGGTAAACCGCGCTATGGACGTTATTCAAAAAATCGGAGAAGTTAAACGTACTGCCGCGGCCATAAACATCCTGAGGGAACAGCATCGGCTCCCAGCGAACTCCCGCGGTTATTGTCAAATGCTGATTGGCGCGGAACGTATCCTGCACGTAAAGCCCGGGATTCGTCTGACGGTTAGCCGTCGCTTGCACTTTGCTCTGCGAAAACGTCGATAAATCGCCCAGCATGAAATCCGCCAGGTTGTCGCCGCTCAGACTCTGGCTGAACCCATAGTTACCATCCAGAACGTAGTTATTGTCGAAATTTCCTTGCGTGCGGATGATATCGGCGCCGAACATGATCTGATGGCGCCCGCGGATCAAAGTCATATCGTCCGTGTACGACCAGGTATTGGTGTTGAAATACGCATGATTGCAAGTTCCGCAGTAAGTGCTGAAATAACCGCTTACGGATAACTCTAGAAAGTCGGGATCCTGCGAGAAGACCTGCGACCCGATACTCTGCGGGCTGATGCCTTGCGCCGCGGGCCCCCGATTATCGCGCCGCCGTTCAAACGTGAAATGGGCCGAGTTGAGGGTTCTCGCGCTGAGCGTGTATGTATCACCCAACGTAATCGTCTGCGCCCGTTCCGCATTACCGGTGTTGTCTGTTATAAGCGCATTCGTCGCGGAGAAGTTCGCCGGCAGAGTGTAATCGTCGATGAAGTAGCGCGCGAAGAACGTGTGCTTTGAGCTGATGATCCAATCCCCGCGCCCGATGGTTTCATATTCGTTGTTGTTGGCGGGAATCCCGAACGTCACCTGGCCGCAGCCGTTCGATGCCTGTGGAAGATACTGCAGCAATTTTACGGCCGCCGGATCGAACATCGTTACCGGAATTTGATCTCCCGCGAACGCCGCTCCCGTGAACGGATTCTTCAGCTGCTTGAAAGTGTGATTCGACGTGCAGGCTGAGCTGTCGATTGTAGAAAAATCGCCGCTCTCCACTGCCGCTGTCGGAACAAAAGCAATCGTCGATGGCGGGTTGGTGCGCGTCGGCGTGCCTTGGAATCCCCCGAAGAAGAACAGCTTGTCCTTAATGATTCTGCCGCCGAGCGTGCCGCCGTATTGATTGCGTTTCAGCGTATCTCGAGCCGTAGCGAAGTACCCGCGCGCATTGAAATCGCCATTGCGCAGATAATCGAAAAGATCTCCATGAAAGCCGTTTGTTCCCGATTTGGTGACAGCGTTCATCACGCCCCCGGGATGTTCCCCGTATTGCGCCGGAAGAGTGCTGGTCTCCACGCTGAATTCCTGCAGCGCATCGGGAAACGGAAATGGCATGTTCACGTTCGTGAACGTGTCCACGTTGTAGCCGCCGTCCAAAAGATAGTTGGTCGCGTTCGCTTGGCCGCCTCCCACGGAGATGGTCGTCGAGCTGTAAAAATTCTTGCTGCCCGTCAAGTCGCCCCCGGCCGGACTCACGGTAATCGCCGCTCCCGATAACAGCACCAGCTGAGTCGCATACCGGCCATTCAGGGGCAGATCGTTGATCTGCTTCTCACTTATCACCTGCGACACGTGACTGTTTCTGGTCTCGACCATCGCGGCATTGGCCTGCACCTCCACCGTCTGCGACACATTGCCCAACTGCATCGCGACATTCGCTTCCACGTTGCTGCCCACTTGAAGCTCGATCCCGGTTTGGATATAGTCTTTGAAACCCGGCGCTTTCACTTCCAGACGATAAGGTCCCACCGGAAGCTCCGCAAAGACATAGTGGCCCGTCGTGTCCGATACCGCAGTGTGCGCCACCTGTTTGCCGATTTCCGTCATTGTGACGGTGGCATTCGCAACGGTGCCGCCGGTCGGATCGGTTACCAGTCCGGCGACGCTGCCGCCCGACACCGCTTGACCGAACGCCACGGGAATGCACAACAAAAAGGCCGCGACGACCAAACGAACGCCGTTCATGTTCTGCCCCCTCTTAGCGGAAGTGCTTCCATTATCCTAGGCGATTGCTTTGAGTCAAACTAAATGAACTCAAGCTGCCGTTTAGCGAAATTAAACAGGTGATCTAGCGTCCCGCCCGCCTTGGTCAGGGTTCCGTCGGGGTCCGCAAAAGCATTCACAGTTCAAAGTAGCGGACGAGGCGAAGGCTCTATCGGCCGAGGAATTTTTCGAGCTTGCTCAGTTCTTCTTCGGCGCGGTCCATGTTCTTTTTTGCGGAATCGAGATTTCGCCCCTGAAGCTGGCGATCGGCCATTTGGATATACGAGCCCATGCGGGCCTCAGACTCGACGATGTCCCCGCGCAATCCGAGTCCCTGTGCTGCCTGCTGCTGTTTCAGGCTGGCGAGGCTTTGGTGAACGGCCTCGGCGCGGGATTGTATCTTCATCAGGGCTTCGCCGGCCTCGTTCATCTCTTGCTCGGATGGTCCTGCGGGAGCAGGCGGAGGCGG
Source organism: uncultured Acidobacteriaceae bacterium (assembly GCA_963808405.1). Taxonomy (GTDB): domain Bacteria; phylum Acidobacteriota; class Terriglobia; order Bryobacterales; family Bryobacteraceae; genus Bog-105. The sequence continues at coordinate 809,109 of CAWEFG010000002.1, forward strand.
AGCGGACTGGCGCACGGAACCCGGATCAGGCGGCGGGGGCGCGGGTTGCTGCGCAGCGCGGGCATCTTGCGGCGGTGCGGCTTTCACGCGGGCGTGTCGAGCGGACGTGTTAGGCGCGGGCATTATCAGGGCAGGGGTCGGTGTCGAGAGATCTGAAGAAACCTGCGAGCTCTGCAAAGGGACGGCGGCTTCATGGGGCGGTGGCACGTTGAATGCCGCTTGTGAGGACGCCGCGGCGGGCGTCGATGCCGCAGAGCTTTTCCGGAAGTGCGGCACAGCGATCAGGGCGGCAGCGAGAACCGCCAGGCATGCGACAGCGCCTGCGGCCATCCACAAGCTGCGTCCTCTTGGCTTGGTCGCTTGGGAAAGTTGAGGCGGTGGGGCGGCCACGGGCAGCGGCTGAGAAAAACGCTCCGTGTCGGTAATGAGCCGGGTCTGTGCGGGCGCGCCGGCGGCCACGACGCCATCGAGCGCCTTGCGAAAAGCCTCAGCATTCTGGAAACGCTTCGCGGGATCCTTCTCGAGCGCGGTCAGGATGATCTCGTTCAGACCGTTTGGAAGAGACGGATTAATTGTGATCGGCGGCGGAGGCGCGGCGTTCAGTTGGGCATCCAAGATCTCGTATGTGCTTTCCGCCTGGAACGGGCGACGGCCTGCCGTCAACTCGTACAAGACGACGCCGACCGAGTAAAGGTCCGACCGCGCGTCGACAGCAGTCCCGCGAACCTGTTCGGGCGACATGTATTGCAAGGAACCTAACGTGGTTCCCGGCTGAGTGAGCAGAGGCTCGGCGCTCGATTTCGCGATGCCGAAATCCATCAGCTTGACCGTGCCTTGGGGCGTCACCATAATGTTCGACGGTTTGATGTCGCGGTGGACCACGTCGTGACTATGCGCATAAGCAAGAGCCGATAACACGGATTGAACGTAGCCCACCACCTTGTAAATAGGGATCGAGCCTTCACGCGCGCGGTCGGCGAGATCGACGCCATCGACAAACTCCATCACCATGACCAGTTGGTTATTCACCTTGAAGGCGGTGTGAAGCTTTGCGATGTTCGGGTGATCTAAGCGGGCGAGCGTTCGAATTTCCGCAATGAAGCGATCGCCGATGCCCGGTTGCGAGCCAAGGTCTTCGAGGAGAACCTTCATGGCCTCGATGCGATTGGATATGACGTTGCGGACGCGATACACGCTTCCCATGCCGCCTTTGCCCAACACGTCGAGAACTTCGTAGTCGCCGGCCAATTGACCAGGTTGGAATGCCATACGGATTTACCTCCGGGCTTGCCACATCATATCGTCATTTCGAGATTTATTAGCGATCCGGCTGACTACTGGGCTATGTTCACTAGCGTTGCGGGCGCGGGCTTCTTTCGCACTTTGTCGACGGCCGATCTTGCGCCCGCAGTAGCGGTGAAGAGCTCAAACGAATCGAAATCGTCTTCCACCACCGGCGTCAACGCGAGGTCGGTGTAATTGCCCGCCTCGGGATCGCGCTTCAAGCGCTGGACGAAGCCCCAGTATCGCCAAACTGCCTGCGCCAGTTTGAAGTGCTTGTAGAGCAGGTTCGAAACATAACGCGGATAGAAGATGAATGGGCTTTCAATGGGCAGACTCGGGCGGCGGTCCTTGCGATACTTGCGCCGGAAGTAACCGCCCTGGTAGGGCTGAACGTTTTCCAGCTTGACGCAACAGGTAAGCCCAGATCATCAGGAACAGCACTTTGCCCGGGCTGCTCCCGGTGGCGGCGGCGCGGCGCATCACCGTCTTGATATGCTCGGGCGAATAGTATGCCGCCCAGGCTTCCTGATAGACCTGCTCCCACTGCGCCTTCGACATGATGGGATGAGCGGTGGTGACGTGCTCCAGATCGTATTTGTTCAGATCCGGATCCATCGCCACGCCGGCGTTGTAGAGCTTCTGGTGATCCTCGGAGCCGGGCAGCGGCGTCATGCAACTGAATTGCACCAGATCGACGGGCAGCTCGCGCTGGATGATCTTGATGTCGCGAAGAATGGATTCGGGCGTATCGGCAGGGAAGCCGAGGATGTAACCGGCAAACGTCATGACGCCGGCGTGCTTCCACTGCAAGCAGCATCTTGCGGTACTCGGTGATTTTGTTCTGCTTCTTCCTGGCGCCGACCAGGCTGTCCGGGTTGATGTTTTCGAGGCCGATGAAGACGCGCACGACACCGGCGCGGCCCGCTTTCTCGATGAAGTGCGGCAGGCGGTGGCACATGGTATCCACCTGGATGACGAACTTGATGTTGAGCTTTTCCTCTTCGCGCAGATCGATCAGGCGGTCGAAAATCGCTTTCCCAATCCGTGTTGCGCGCGAAATTGTCATCGGTGATGAAAAAGCGCTTGACGCCTTGCGCCACATTTTGACGGATGATCTGCTCCACGTCGTCCGCCGACCGCCGCCGCGATTTGCGGCCCTGCACGTTGATGATGGTGCAGAAAGAGCATTGAAACGGGCAGCCGCGGCCGGCATCGAAACTGGTGAGCTTGCCGCCGGTTCGCTTGATCTGCGCCGCCGGGAGAATGGGGAGAGTCGCGCCTTCGAGAGAAGGCAAATCGTCCATGTAGTTGTAGAGCGGCTTGAGCGTGCCGTTCCATGCGTCGCGCAGAAGCATCTCAAGGCGGCCTTCGGCCTCGCCCGCAAAAAGCGAAACGCCGAGATCCATGGCTTCTTTCAGCTCGGGCGGCAATTCCGGCAGCATAGACAAGCAGCCCGAGACATGAAAGCCGCCAATGCAGACCTGCACGCCGCCGGCCCGCAGTTTGCGCGCCATATCCATGGCGCGCGGATATTGATTCGATTGCACGCCGACGAGCGCCACCAAGCCGCGCGCGCCGAAGCGAGAGCCCGTCGAGATGCGCCGAATAATGCGGTCCGGTTTGATACGCGCGTGTTGGTCTCGTCGACAACCGAAATATCGATCTCGACGTCGTCGCCGAGCACGCGACGCTGCTTGCATTCGAGTGCCAGGCCATTCATCACCGCCAGCGTATTCGACGGAATGGCGGAGCGGAACCACTGGATGACGTAGCCGTCGTCATCGTAGTGCGAGGGCTTGATCAGAACTAGGGAGAAACGCTTCTGCATTAATGTTGGCTGGACGGCGGCACCAGACCTTTCATTCGTAGGTACGTAACCATGTTTCCATAGTGCTCATCGGTGTGCGCAACGTTGTAGCTGAGAATCGACAGCTTCGGCAAGTCGTGCCCAAAAAACTTGATGGTCTCCGCCGCATGCGCGTCCGTCATGCCGTCATAGGCCTTATCGCAATAGGCGAATGCGGTCTTCAGCGCCTGGATCAGATCTGCTTTACTGCTCTTGGTTTTCTCGACATCCGGCGATTTCGCGCCATCGCCGACCACGCCCGAACAGAATTCGTACTGCGCATCGGCAACGTGACCGACGAGCTGACCAAAACTCCTGACCTCCGGTGTGGGCTTGAACGAGTAGCTCTCTTCCGGCATTTCCTCGGCGGATTTGAGCACATCGTTTTTCACCATCGCAAACATGCCTTTAGACGCCGAACTGAGTGGATTGGATGCCGATTGAGCATGCAGCTGGGCTGACATGGAAAGTATTGCGGCGAACAGAACAAGTTTCTTCATTGGTACTCCCCTCCAGCGGATCATCGCACAATAAACGCCGCAGTTCAATTGAATGACCGCGACATTATCGTTCGCCGGGAACGATGGCAGCGTGGACGAAATGACTGCCAGGCTTCCAGGCGGGGCGCTGGTCATCGTCAGCTAGAGTTTCGACCAATTTGTCGAAGAAGTCATTGAATTTCGCTGCCGCGCCCGGGTCGAAGGGCTGTTTCAAGTCGTCGGCGGGACTGTGATATCGCTCGGCATACCAGCGGCGATAGACGGCTTCTTCCGGTGAACCTTTTTCGTACCCGAATATAAAACCGACCGACGGCACGCCGATTTGCATGAAGCTGTAATGATCGGAGCGGCGGAGCAGATTGCGCTCGGGTTCCGGATCGGGCTGAATGCGAATGCCCATAGGCTCGGCGACGCGTTTCACCGTGTCCCCGAGCGTCGATTCATCCAGCGCGAGCGTGGTCATAATCTTCAGCGGAAAGATGGGGCGCAGCTGGTCAAGATTGATATCGGCGGCCAAGTCTTCTTTGGGAACGGTGGGATGGGCGGTGAAATATTTCGAGCCGAGGAGTCCTTTCTCTTCGCCCGTGACAACACAGAACAGAAGGGAACGCCTGAGCCGTTTGCCGGAGTTGTGAAGTTTTTCGGCGAGATCGATCAGCGTCGCTACATAGGCGGCATCGTCGAATGCGCCGTTGTAGATGCGATCTCCGTTCCACGGCTCACCGAAGCCGTAGCCATCGAGGTGGGCGGAAACGACGATGTACTGATTGGTCAAAGCAGGATCGGAACCGGCGAGCGTAGCAAGAATATTGTCGGAGGTAAGAGTCGCGGTCTCAAAGTGCAGGTCTGCGCGAAGACTTGCGGGAAGCGCGAAATGGGGCAGCGGCTTGCCTTCATCGGCTAAGGCCCGCAACTCTTTATAAGTGTGTCCAGAGCCTTTGAAAAGTTCCTCTGCGAAAGCGGGATTGAAGCGGAATGCGACGCGCGAGTTTGGGGCGGTTGGGAGAGGCGCGTCAGCCAAAGTCATGCTCACCGAGTAGGCGACTGGCCAGCGCGGAGGTTCCGGACCGCCGGTGCTGTCGATGGTGAGAGTGCCGGCAATTTCACCTGCATTGGAAGCCCCTGGCGCGCGGGCGATTACAGGTACCGCTCGCGAACTGCGCGGAGCAGCGAACTGTACCAGGATCTTGCCCTTGACATCGAGGTGAGCGGCATCGTCTTCCGCCGCGAGTGATGTAAGGCCGTAACCGGCGAAGACCAGGCCCGCATCGATATTTTCAGGCGTTCCCAAGCGAGCCGGTATGGTGACCTGCTGAAGCCACCGTAATTGTTCGATTCCATCGGCCCGCACCAGCGCGATTTCGGATTGATCCGCGCGGAATTTCACTTCGTGCAGCGGGACGGGTTGATAGTAGCCGGATTCGCCGGCGGGCTTGAGTCCCGCGCCCTCGAATTGTCGGACGACATAGCTGGCAGCTCGGCGATATCCTTCACTGCCGGTGTCACGCCCTTCCATATTGTCGTTAGCGAGAGCTTCGACATGGGACCACCAGCGGCGGATGCTTTCGGGAGTTTGGGCCGCGAAAAGCGTGCAGCAAAGGCATACCGCGGCAAGCCGACAGAGATTCATAAGTTTGGTGAGCCGGGCGGGACTCGAACCCGCGACCACCGCATTAAAAGTGCGATGCTCTACCAACTGAGCTACCGGCCCGCGCTGGTGGAATGTTCGTTCCAGGATATCATTCGCAGCCGCTTTCGCGACCCCCGCAGTTTTCCCTGCCCTGCGCGTGGAAACGTTTCTATCGCCCACGAATCCAGTGTTCGAGCGATGCAAATATGAAAGCTGTTTGTTGGTACGGCAAGGAAGATGTTCGCGTGGAAAATGTGCCGGATCCGAAAATTCAGGACCCGCGCGATGCGATCCTGCGCATCACCTCCACCGCTATTTGCGGCTCCGACCTGCACCTCTACGGTGGATTCATTCCGGAAATGCGCAAGGGCGATGTGCTGGGGCACGAGTTCATGGGTATTGTGGAAGAAACGGGCGCGGAAAGCACGTTAAAAAAAGGCGACCGCGTGGTTGTGCCGTTCGACATCTCTTGCGGCGCATGCTGGTATTGCAGACGAACGCTCTTTTCCTTATGCCAGCAGACGAATCCCGACGCGGAGAAACTTGCGAAGTTATATGGTTATCCGGGCGCCGGTCTCTTCGGTTACTCGCACCTGTACGGCGGCTATCCGGGGGGGCAAGCCGAATACGTCCGCGTTCCCTATTCGGATGTAGGTCCGCTCAAAGTGCCTGAAAGTCTCACCGATGAGCAGGTGCTGTTTCTCTCCGACATTTTTCCTACAGGCTACATGGCGGCGGAAAACTGCAATATTCACGGCGGCGACACAATCGCCGTATGGGGATGCGGGCCAGTGGGCCAGTTTGCGATTCGCAGCGCGTATCTGCTGGGCGCGGAGCGCGTGGTTGCAATCGATCGTGTACCCGAACGTCTCGAGCTTGCGAAGAAGGGCGGCGCCGAGATCATCGATTATGAGGAAGACAAAGACGTCATTGAAAAGTTGAAAGAATTTACCGCGGGAAGAGGGCCTGATGCCTGTATCGACGCCGTCGGAGTGGAAGCGCACGGAACGGGTTTGCCGGCCTTCTACGACAAAGTGAAATTCGCCCTGAAGATGGAAACCGATCGTCCACAGTTCTGCGCCAAGCGATCCAAGGATGCCGGCCGGGTGGCACCGTTTCTATTCCTGGCGTATATGGTGGATTCGTGGACAAGATCAATATGGGGGCGGCATTCGGAAAAGGACTGACGTTTCACATGGGCCAGACCCATACCCAGCGCTATATGAAGCCGCTGCTTGGGCGCATTGAGCGCGGTGAGATCGATCCTTCGTTTGTGATTACTCATCGGCCTGCGCTCGACGATGCCCCTGAAGCATATAAAACATTTCGGGATAAGCAAGATAACTGCATTAAGGTCGTGATGAAGCCTCAGGCAGCTTAGTTGAAATGAAGTTAGTCGCGAAGAATCGTCTCTGGGTGTTGAGTGCGGCGGCACTTGCCGGAGTAACACTGGCAAGAAGAATGTTGCGGCCTAAGTTAGATCTCCGAGACCAGATCGTATTAATTACGGGCGGCTCTCGCGGACTAGGGTATGCCCTAGCTCAGGAATTTGGCGGTAAGGGCGCGCGGCTGGCCCTCTGCGCGCGCGACTTAAATGAGCTGCAGAAGGCCTGCGACCTCCTCGGCGAAAAAGGAATCGAGGCGGTCCCATTTACTTGTGACATCGGCAATGAAACTGAAATCAAAACTCTTATTGAAGATGTGATAACGCGGTTCGGCAGAATCGATGTATTAGTCAACAACGCGGGTCACATAAAAGTCGGACCTCTCGACAGCTTCGACCACAGCGATTTCGAGCACGCCATGAATGTGATGTTCTGGGCACCGGTGAATCTCACATTCGCTGCCTTGCCGCACATGAAGCAACGGCGAAGCGGCCACATCGTGAATATTACTTCCGTAGGCGGCCGCGTCAGCATTCCGCATCTGCTGCCCTACAGCTGCGCGAAGTTCGCGCTGCTCGGATTTTCAACGGGCTTGAGCGCCGAGCTGCGGTCGCAAGGCATAGATGTTCTGACGGTCGTGCCGGGGCTCATGCGAACCGGGTCCTACCTCAACGCCGAGTTTACGGGCGCTGCGCGAGATGAATTCGCCTGGTTCGCGCTGCTGGGTAATTTACCGGGGTTTTCCATTGCAGCCAACTATGCGGCGGCGTGCGTTCGACGGGCAGTGGAAACCAGACGGCATACCCGCACCATTTCGCTGCCGGCAAACCTTCTTATTCGCTGCGAGGCCTTCTTCCCGGAGACGACGCGAAATGTTCTGGAGGCGGTGAATCGGCTGATGCTGCCGCATAACAGTGATGAGAAACAAGCGCTTTCAGGGAAGACTTTAGAGCCGGGATTTAGTAGAATATTTAAGGGACTTACTTCGCTCGGAAAAATAGCTGCGCATGACCTAAATGAGTAGGATTGCCGCTATTGGAGCAGCACTCGTTGATTTACTGGGTGTTGTAACTAATTTCTCTTAATTTCTATCAATGAAGTTGCGGGGTATTAACACAATTTTCGTGTGACACCCTGCCCGACGACGGCGTTTCTGCTTTTGGCCCGTGGCCTTGGAATCGCGCCATGAGCATTGGGCGAAGATGGCGCACTGGGACGTTCGCTACCCGGTTGCGCAGTTCGGAAAACGTGGCTCTGCCGTCCGGTGTCCGCAGCGAGTGTTTGTAAGGAAGAATATTGTCGACCGGGAATTCTATGTTTCGCAGCTTTATCCAGGCCGGTTTTGAATGCTCGACGCACAAACTGCGGTGCGGCAAGCGACTCGACGTCGTTGCATCCACGCAGCACGATAAGTTTGCGCGCGCAGACTACAAGCGTCTTCAGCAATTCGGTATAAAGACACTACGGATCGGCGCCCGATGGCACCTGATTGAACAGTCGCCTCGCGAGTATAATTTCGAATCTCTCGCGATTCTTCTCGATGCAGCCCGTGAAACCGAATCCGAAGTGCTGCTCGACCTTCTGCATTTCGGCTGGCCCGATCACGTTCAGGTTTTCGAACCATCCTTCGCCGGAGCATTCGCGAAGTTCACGCATGAGTTTACGCACTTTACAAGACGGCACGGCTACGAATGCCGCATGGTCGCTCCGGTAAATGAGATCTCATTCCTCTCCTGGGCGGGGGGAGACAAAGGCGGGATGAATCCGCACGCCACCAATCGAGGCGGCGAGTTGAAGCGCAGCCTGGTTCGCGCGGCTGCGGCGGCGAGCGAGGTTCTGCTCAATGAATTGCCAGGCGTGAGGCTGATCTCGCCCGACCCTGTGATTCACATCGTGGCCAATCCTGAAATTCCAGGTAGCGAACACCAGGCCGAGAAGGGCCGCTCGGCGCAATTTGAAGCCTGGGACATGTTATCGGGCGCGGTAGCCCCCGAACTCGGCGGCCGACCTGAATATCTGGATGTCATCGGCATTAACTTTTACGATCGAAACGAATGGATTCACAATGCGGGCACGCTTTTTCGCGGCGACGCGCGATATCGCCCCTTCCACAAAATTATTCAGGAAATCTGGAACCGCTACCGCAGGCCGCTCTTTGTATCGGAAACCGGCACGGAGAATGACCGCCGGGCAGAGTGGTTCAACTATGTTTGCGATGAGGTCGCCACCGCAATCAACCTCGATATCCCGGTTCACGGGATCTGCCTCTATCCGATCCTCAATCATCCCGGCTGGGATGACGATCGACACTGTTGCAACGGGCTTTTCGACTACGCGGACGCGTCTGGCAATCGGGAAATTCACTGGCCGCTTGCTGACGCAATTCTGAACCAGCAGCAAAGATTCGCGCGGAGTAACCAATTTACATATGATTCCCAAAACTATCGATCTGATCTGCCTGTCCCATCTACGATGGGGTTTCGTATTTCAGCGCCCCCAACATCTAATGAGCCGGTTCGCACGGGCACGGAGGGTTTTCTTTCTTGAGGAGCCTATCTTTGAAAACGCGGAGCCCCACTTACGGTCATTCGTGTGCCCCGATACCGGCGTGCATGTCCAAACCCCTGTTTTACCCGAGGGACTAACTAAGCGGCAGATCGCCGACTTTCAGAAGCAGTTACTCCAGTCGTTACTCGTTAAAGAGGGAATCGCGGATTACATCGCCTGGTATTACACACCGATGGCGAAAGAATTTACTTCGTTTCTTCGGCCGCGTGTCACCGTGTATGACTGCATGGACGAACTCTCCGCGTTTGCGGGCGCGCCTCCCGCAATGCGGATCAACGAACAAGCTCTGTTTGAAGAGGCGGATCTTGTCTTCACCGGCGGCGCCAGCTTGTTCGAGTCCAAGCGTAAGCAACACCCCTCTGTTCACCTCTTCCCCAGCAGCGTCGACCTTGCCCATTTTGCAAGCGCGCGCTCGATAGCTCGCGATCCGGACGATCAAGCCCACATACCCCATCCGCGCCTGGGTTACGCAGGGGTGATCGACGAGCGCATGGATCTGGAGTTGATCAAGCAGGCCGCGTTCGAACGCCCCGCTTGGCAGTTAATCCTGCTCGGGCCGGTGGCCAAGATATCTACATCCTCCTTGCCGCGCGCCGCGAATATTCATTACCGCGGCATGAAACAGTATGCGGATTTACCCGCGTATTTTGCGGGTTGGGACATAGGAATACTTCCCTTTGCGTTAAACGATTCAACTCGATTTATAAGCCCCACTAAGACGCCCGAGTATCTGGCCGCCGGTTTGCGGGTCGTGTCGACGCCTATTCGGGATGTTGTAAGCGGATATGGAGACCTCGGGCTGGTCGGCATAGCCAACGGCGCCGCAGAATTTATCGCTATTACCGATTCGCTTCTGCAATGCCCGCCTACTGCTGAATTCCATGCGCGAGTCGACAAATTCCTGTCGCAATCGTCCTGGGACAAGACTTGGAGCCATATGAGCGGTCTTATTGAAAACACCTTTACCCGAAAACATGCTTTGATCGGTGATCGCCCGCGGACGCCGCGCGTAACCGAAGTTGCGAAGGCCGCCCATGTTTGATTATTTGATTGTCGGAGCGGGGTTTGCGGGCGCCGTCGTTGCCGAGAGAATGGCTCGTTGTTTCGGCAAGAAGGTTCTCATCGTTGATCGGCGGAATCATATTGCAGGGAACGCCTACGATCATCACAACGAACACGGGATTCTGGTGCACAGATACGGCCCTCATATCTTTCACACCAACTCAGAACAGGTTTTTCAATACCTTTCACAGTTCACGTCATGGCGCTGCTATGAACACCGCGTCCTGGCAGCGGTCGATGGAATCCTCGTCCCTGTTCCAATCAACCTGGACACCGTGAATTTGCTGTACGGCTTGAAGCTCGCTTCCGATCAGGAAGTGGAAGACTTCTTTGCCTCCAGAGCGGAACCCCGCTCGTCCGTCCGGACCTCCGAAGACGTTGTAATTAGTAAGGTGGGCCGGGATCTTTATGAAAAACTGTTCCGCAATTATACGAGAAAGCAATGGGGCAAAGATCCGTCCGAGCTCGATGCGCAAGTAACCGCGCGCATTCCCGTGCGAACGAATCGCGACGATCGCTATTTCACGGACCGCTATCAAGTCATGCCGAAAAACGGTTATACGCGTATGTTCGAAAACATGTTAGATCATTCGAACATCAGCATCAGGCTGGGTTGCGACTATCGCGACGTGGTGAAGGATATCGACTTTCGAGAAATCATCTATTCAGGACCAGTAGACGAGTTCTTCGACTTTCGATTTGGCCAACTCCCTTATCGTTCGCTGCGGTTTCAGCATGAAACTCTGAATAAGGAGTACTTACAGCGCGTCGCCGTAGTAAATTATCCGAACGAGCATTCCTACACTCGCATAACTGAGTTTAAGCATCTAACGGGGCAGAGTCATCCGCGAACCAGCATTGTCTACGAATATCCTGCGAGCGAAGGGGATCCATATTATCCTGTTCCTACACCGGAAAATGGTGCTCTGTACAAGCGCTATGCGGAGTTAGCCGCCGCAACGCCGCGAGTGCACTTCGTCGGCCGGCTGGCAACCTACAAATACTACAACATGGATCAAGTTGTAGCCCAGGCGCTTACGCTATGCAAACAGCTGAGCGCGCAGCCGAGCTTTGCCGTAAAAGCAAAGGCCGCTGTTGCAGCGGTTGGCCAGGCACTTCCGGCACGACCAGCGCTCGTTGGTTGATGCGGCAAATAACTGTCCTTTCACCTCATCTGGATGATGCTGCCTTCTCACTTTATCTCTGGCTTGCGCGATGGTCCTCCGCTTCGTTGCAGCTGCGCGTCGTTAACTTCTTTACTGTAAGTTCCTATGCGCCCAGAACACCGTCGACCTCGCCGAATGTGATCAGCGATATACGGAAACGAGAGGATCGCCAGGCGCTCTCATTAATTAGTACCGGGATCGGAGTGGAGTGTCTCGACTTACTAGATGCTCCTCTACGATTGGGCATAGGCGTTGATCGTGTCTGCAATCCAGACGCGGCGCGGCTGCAGGACGGTCTTGACGCCGACGCACTCGGCGGGGAGCTTCGAAAGTATTTCGCGCAGGGCCTTGTATTGGCGCCGCTGGGGCTAGGGAATCACATAGACCACCTGGCTGTCCGGGAAGCGGCAATAAGCGCTTCGGCATACCGCAAACTAGGGTTTTACGAAGATCTTCCGTACGCCGCGTGGACTCCGGTTCGCGCTCTCCACAACAGAATATCTGAAACGGAGCAGAGGACGGGCCTCAGATTAAGACCCTGTGTCATTCGAAGCGATCACGCGGCAATTTCTCGCAAGGGCCGGGTAATCGGGAAGTACCAATCTCAAATCGGTCGAAGGGATGCAAGCGCGATTGTGCGATTTGCGTCGACCTACCGGGGCGGAGAGCGCATCTGGATACCGAAACACAGCCGAGCTTGGAGAACTCTTATTAGTGATGCATAAGGATTTCAGCGACTCGCTTGTATCCGAACCTCCTGGCCCGGCATTGCAGGCATGCGTCGTGGTTCCAGCGCGAAATGAAGAGGAATTGTTGCCGTCCGCCTTGCGCTCACTCGCCGAGCAGAGGACAGCCGACGGTAAGTTGCTGCCTCACGAGATATATGAAGTCATTCTCCTGATTAACAACACGACCGACCGCTCAGCGCAGATAGCTACTAGCTTTAGAAGGTTGTATCCTACTTTCCGGCTTCATGTTATAGAACGTGTCTTCGCCAGGTCCCATGCACATATCGGGCATGTTCGACGGCTGCTTATGGATGAGGCGTGCCGCCGGCTGGAAGCTGTAGTAGGAACGCGGCCGGCAATTCTCTCGACCGACGCAGACAGTCAGGTGGCGCCGAACTGGATTTCGGCGAATCTGAACGAACTCGCGAATGGCGCGGAAGCGGTCGGTGGGCGCATTGTGGTCCTGCCCTGCGAACAGGATCTTCTTGACCCGGCTACGCGTACTCTTCACAGGTACGATCATGTGTACCGCCGGCTCGTCTCCTGGACAGAACACCGCTTCGACCCTGAGCCGCACGACCCGTGGCCGCGGCACCATCACCATTACGGCGCAAGTCTCGCAGTTACTCCTGAGACTTACAAGGCAGCGGGACGCCTGCCGCCGCGACGGTTTTTCGAAGACCTGGCTTTCCACGATGCCTTAGTTCAGCGAGACGTTCGGTTGAGACATAGTAACCGGGTGAAGGTGTTTACGTCGGCTCGCCTGTCAGGCAGGGCGCGGTTTGGTCTGTCGCGCCAATTGAGCGAGTGGGAAAAATGCGGCAAAAAGGCCTTGCGGCTTCCAGTAGAAAACGGCAATTTTCTCGAATATCTGTTTGCAGCGCGCCGACGGCTGCGCCTACTGTGGTTGGATTATCGCGACACCGGTGAGCTGGCGGAGAGCCGCGTAAAAGAATGTGCCAAGCGGGTAGGGATCGCGCCTCGAGAGCTGCTTTTGCGCATTCAAAGGGCCCGCTATTTTGGCGGCTTATTAGAAGAGGTGAAGTTCTACGGCACCTGCAGAAAAACCTGGCCCGATTGGATGCGGCTCGCTCCCTTGCAGTACGCGGCAGATGAGCTGCAAGCGCAATTCAAGGCTCTTAGCCGCTCAGGAGAAATGCGCTTCGAGGAGATCGAGCCGGTAGAGATCGGTACGCGAGCGTGAAAGCACGCGCCATTCCGGGCGGCTGAGGAAATGCTCGTGCACATCGTCGCCGCGCAGCGCGTATCCTTCGACCGGCGCCAGCCAGTCGACTAACAACAACTGTCCACCGCCGGCTGTGTGGACGATGATTTGCTCGCTGAGCTTCGCCAGATCTACCGCGCTCAGATAATATCCGACCTCAGACAGAATCGTGAGATCGAAAATATCCGCCGGATATTCGGCCGGCACGAACATCTGTTCGAATCTGACATGCGGAAACAATGCACAGCGGCTTTTGGCTTTTTCGAGTGCGGCCTTAGCTACGTCCAACGAAAGCAGCTTTGCGCATCGAGGCGCTAATCTGGCGGTGAACACGCCTATCGAGCAACCGATCTCCAGGACGTTTCCATACCGCTCTCGCGTAAGGGCCTGTAGGCTCGCCTGATATTTCTTCGCTTCGTAATCGCTGGATTCGTAACTCCAGGGATCGTCGCGGGCACGGTAGATATTGTCGAAATATTCGCGAGTTACAGCTCCCCTATTTGCCAAAGCACCTCCGCGAAAGGCCATTCATAATCGACCCATGTGACGACGGGGCTAAATCCTCCAGCCCCGGCATAAGACTTCAGCTCGGATAACGTGAACTTATGCGAAGACTCGGTCCAGATAGTCTCGCCGGCCATCATCCGGAATCTGGCGCCTGACGCGGCAATATAGATACTCTGATCGCGGCAAGAAAGCAAATGCATTTCGATGCGGCGCTCCGCCGTGTTCCAGCGAACTTCGTGCGCGAATGAGCGCAAATCGAAATTCGCATCAAGCTCTCGATTCATGCGGCCCAGAAGATTCATGTTGAAGGCGGCTGTTACGCCGGTGGGATCGTCGTAAGCCGCGACCATTCTGTCCACGTCTTTCACGAGATCCGCGCCGAGCAGAAAGAAATCTCCCGGCCGAAGATGGGACCGGACTTCGCGAAGGAACCCTCCGATCTCGGCTCTTTCCAAATTCCCGATCGAGCTTCCCAGAAACAGCAGCAGAAGGGGGTGGCCGCCGGCGCGCGAACGCGCAATCCCGGCAAGTCCCTCCATCCAATCCGCGCAAACGGGCTTCACTTCCGCTATCTCGGCGAGCTCGCGCTTACAGGCGTCTAGGGCTGCCCCGGATACGTCGATCGGCCGATAAAGAAGCGAGCCGCTCTCCGCCGCCAGCGCATCGAGAACGTGCCTGGTTTTCATTCCTGTTCCGCTGCCCAATTCCGCCACTAAGGATACGGGCGCAGTTTCGCGCGCAATGTGCTTGGCGTGCGAGCGCAACAACCTTTCATCCGCCCTGGTTAATCCATATTCGGGCAGCAGCGTTATCGCTTCGAAAAGAGCGCTTCCCAAGTTGTCATAGAAATACCGGGGCGGAATTTTCTTCTGTCCACGCCTAGACAGACCTTCCGCTACGTCTAAGGCAAACTGGGATAGCTGTGATTCGGTGGATGCCGGCATCAGGCGCTAGTCTTCGACGCAGCGAAATGTTCCATACATATATGGATAGTCGCGGCGGAACCAATTCCGGAAGGACGGCCTCAGCAATCGCGCCGCTGTTCGTGGCGAGCCGCCCTTCATTACGTAGTGCTCGCCGTCGAAGAAGTTAGACGAGTAGCCAGGATACGTTTCGCGCGGCTTGAAACCGGGAAATGGCGCGAAAACCGTCCTGGTCCATTCCCATCCGTTGCCGACAAGTTGCCTGACGCCGAATGCGCTATCGCCCGCTGGATTCGCGAAAACAGGCTCAGGTTCCCAACGCTTGAAATTGAAATTTCCGCGTTCGTTGTCCGGCTCCGCATTGCCCCATGGATACTCACGGATCTCGTCCCGGGCGGCATAAGCAGCGCGGTGAAATTGCTCTTCGGTCGGAAGCGTCTTCCCAATCCAATTTGCGTACGCCTCAGCTTGCAATTGCGATACATAGACCGGCCAATCGAGCGGCAGCCGCATCTCTTCGAACATTCCGCGGTAATAAAAGCAATCGCCGCGCCGCGTCCAAAAATGCGGCATTGAAGCCCCGTGCTCAACAAAGCGAAGATATTCGCCATTGGTCACGTTGTAGCGTTGGATTCGAAATTCAGGCACGGCAGCGCGAACTTGCTCATACTCGTTGTCCCACCCGAACGTATCGTCGCGCGGCTTGCCCAGGACCGCTTCGCCTGCCGGGATATCACGCCACTCGTTCGCGAGATCCGATCGCGAAGCTTGCTCCCGCCGCGCAGCGGACGGCAGGTTTTTCAAATCGTATGCAAAGTTGTGAAACATGTAAGCGAGCGTTTCCAGATGCATCAGACGGTGCTCTATGGCCATCCATGCGACGTCTTCGCTCGCGCGCTCCAGGTTCTCATCCACCCGTCTCCGGCAGCGGTTCACATATTCCTTCACTTGCATTAAAGAAGGCCAATCGGCGGGTTGATCCGCCGGAAGATGACCGGAATCCGGATCAATCCCGGCTTGAAATAACGCATCCAGATCCGCATCCGGCGATTTCATTCCCAGACCCTCTCGACAGATCTGAATGGAATCGAAACCGTCCAGGTGTCCTACATAGAAGATCACGCGATGGCGCTCGGCGATGGGCCTGGAATAGAGAGCGCCGGACCTTAAAATGCGGAAGAGCCGATCGCTTTCGGTCCTCGCCGCGGATAGCTCCTGCATCAACTTAGCGCTGGCAGCTTCGATCACCGGCATAGCGATACCGTCCTCCATGACAGGGGGATTTTAACGCGCAACACCCCGCTATTGGATGCCGGGGCGCACTCCAAAATACCAAAGTTTCTTACATTGTCTTTCAACGAGATCAAAAGTAGCGCAGGGACGCGCCGACTGAGCGATGTAGGACTGCATGAATCTCATGGATCAGTTACTTAGCCGCAGCCCTGATTCGCTGCAGCGCTTCCTCGAGCGTATGGCCCTCAAAACTCGAAATAACTGAAGAGCGCGACGCTTTAGGAACAGATAGCATCGTGGTTTGAGGGTCAACTTTGATAACCCCTCGGTCCTCGAGGAAAATTGAGAGCGTGTTACCTGTGAGACGCACAAAAACAAGATAATCTCCGCCTGGCTGCGCAACATGCACTGCTGGCTCGGCAGTCACGGTAATGCCATCCACAACCGTTGTCCCCCCTCTGAGGGCGATTACAGTGCGATCAGGATGGTTCGAAACAATACCTGCAATTCCCGGCGGCAGGGACGTTAAATTAGGCGCCGCCAGTGGCCTATTCAGGACATTATTCCTTATGTCAACTGCACAAAACGTGAGTATCGTCTCTCTCGCCCGTGCCTCCACTTCAGAGCCACACTGGAGAACAGACATTACAAGCGGCGTGTCACGGGAGAGGAGCTCTCTTAAATCGCGAAAATAAATGGGGTCCCGCCATGGAGCCGATAAGTGAACTTCGGACTCTCCGCCCGATTTTGCGTACTGTACCGCGCGGTCTATCCTGGACAGTGAGATAGAAGGAGTCTGTCCCGAAGGCGTATGAACTGTTTGGCCATACACCGTCAAACTCATCATCGAAAGCGACAGGACAACACTTCTTTTTGCCGACTCATTTGATGAGGCGTGTTGCGGTTGCTGAGCGACTGAGAGTAGCGGGCTCAGCAGCATTGCCGCGATAATGGTGGCACAACGCAGGACCGGCATACAGAGCCTCATTCCACAATTCTATTTATTCGCTGGTATCCAGCACAGATCGCGCCAATGCCAGCGCCTCTTCGCGTGTCCGAATCTCACCTTCGAGCTGAGCCGTCTCGACTGCCTCCAGAGCGTTCGCGAACTGCGGGCCCGGCTTGTAGCCCGCCCGTATAAGATCGTCGCCGTTGATCAATCTCATAGGGCGGAGCTCGTCCTCGGCCAACTCTGTAATTTTTTCGCGAACGAACTCGTAACTGTCCGTATAGCCATTACTCGCCAGGCAGTCCAGGCGATGCAGCTCGAGGTGCTCTTCGAAACGCGGCAGCCGCAGGAAACGCTTCAGCGTGCTGAGGCGCATTTGGCGCACATCTTTGAACCGCATATGATTTGCGACCAATGAGGTGACTTGCTCCAGGTCTTCGTTCGGAAATTTTAATTGCGATAAGATCGTTTGCGCAAGTTTCGCCCCCACTTCCGCGTGCCCATCGAAGCGAATCCGGTCGGCTATGCGGAACGTCAAAGGTTTCCCGATGTCGTGAAGCAAAACACCGAGCGCGAGCGTTGGAGTAGGTTTGCGGAGATGATCGAGCATGAGCAGGACATGCGTCCAAACGTCGCCCTCAGGATGGAACTCCGGAGGTTGCGCGACCCCCTGAAAGGCCTTCACCTGCGGCAGCACATGAATTAGCAGACCGCATTCATCTAAAAGCTCGAAACCGCGAGATGCGCCGCTCTCCGTCAGAATTCGAACCAGCTCGTCCCGTATACGTTCCACCGAAATTCTGCAGATGCAAGACGCTTCTCTTTGAATTGAGGCGAGAGTGCCCGGCTCGATCGAGAAGTTCAGGCGAGCCGCGAAGCGCACGGCGCGCAACATGCGGAGATGATCTTCCCGGAATCGTTCCTCAGCATTGCCGATGGCACGAACTGTTTTGAGCGCCAGATCGGATCTTCCGCCCACATAATCGAGAATTTGTCCCGACAGAGGATCTTCCATCAGCCCGTTAATCGTGAAGTCGCGCCGCTTGGCGTCGAGCGCCGGATCGGTCTCGAAGCGAACCTCGCCGGGCCGTCGCCCATCTGAATAGGCGCCCTCGCTTCGGAACGTGGCGACTTCGACGTGGACGCCTTCGCCGCGGTTTACCAGAACCACTCCAAAATGCGCGCCCACCATTTGGGACTGGGGAAAGTATGCGGCGATGACTTCCGGCGGCGCGTCGGTCGAGACATCGTAATCCTTCGGAACGGTTCCGAGAAGCCGGTCGCGAACGCACCCGCCGACTAGATAAGCCTTATGCCCCCGCGCTCGCAAATCGCGAATAATGTCGACAGCTAAAGCCTCGCGCGAATCCATACGCGAATCCATAGAGGTGTTGTGCATGTATGCGTAACAGTGGCAGCTCAAGCAACCAACCGCTATGCTTTGGGCGTAGCCGCTTTTGCGCTGGGCTCGGCGGCGGAATCGATATTCTCTGCCGGCACGCTGCCATTCTCCGCCGCCAGCGCCGCGTCAGCTTCCGCCTTCTTCAATTCCTTTTTGGACGGAGGCGCTTGCTCATGACGATAGTCATGATCGTGATAGCAGGTCCGGCATCGAACCTTCGCCGCCTCGCCATTCAACAGAGACACTATAGAATGGTTCGTCAGGCGACGGCACTTCACGCAGTGATCGTCAATGATATCGCCTAAGCGCTTCTCACCCATGTCGAGGCCGACATGGGGAGTATACCAAGTACCAGGCCAAAAAAGGGCGCCGGGCGCCGCGCCATAAAGGAGCTTCGAACATGAAAGCCGTTGTCGCCGACCCCGTGGGTGGCCCGGAAAATCTAGCGTTTTTGGACCTGCCGAAACCCCAGCCCGGTGAAGGAGAAGCCCTGGTTAAGCTGGAAGCGAGCGGCGTCAACTTCATCGATATTTATTTCCGCACGGGTTTATACAAGGCGCCCGAATCGCCGGTCAAGCTGGGCAGCGAGGGAGCGGGCACTATTGAAGCCGTTGGAAAAGGCGTCCATCTTCCCCTTGGTGCGCGAGTCGCATACGCGATGGCTCGCGGCTCCTATGCCGAATACGCAGTAGTGCCCGAGTCCTCTTTGGTCGAGCTGCCTGGGAGCATCAGTTTCGAAATGGGCGCTGCAGTCATGCTGCAGGGAATGACCGCGCATTATCTTACGCACTCCACTTTTGCGCTAAAGGCCGGCCATACATGTCTGGTCCATGCGGCCGCTGGAGGCGTCGGTCTGCTGCTGGTTCAGATGGCGAAGATCGTTGGCGCAACGGTAATCGGAACGGTGGGAGCCGACGAGAAAGCGCAACTGGCGAAAGAGCATGGCGCGGACCATACCATTCTCTACACCAAGAGCGATTTCCTCGAAGAGGTAAAGCGAATTACGAGTAACAGGGGAGTCGACGTGGTTTATGACTCGGTCGGCAGCGCCACTTTTCACAAGAGCCTGGACTGCTTGCGGCCGCGCGGGATGATGGCCAGCTTCGGGCAGTCGAGCGGACCCGTGGGGCCAATCGACCCGCTGCTGTTGAGTCAGAAAGGATCGCTGTTCCTGACACGTCCATCGCTCGCAAACTACGTCAGCGATCCGAAGGAATTGAAGTGGCGTTCTTCCGATATATTCGGCTGGATTGCGGCGGGGCGTTTGAACGTCCGCATACATCATGTCTACGCGTTGGCGGACGCCGCAAACGCGCACCGTGACCTGGAAGGCCGCAGGACAACGGGCAAGCTGCTGCTCAAGCCGTGAGAGTGAAGCTTGAACGACGATACCGAGTTCTCTTCGCGGCGCCGGCGCCTACAGGCTGCCTTGCAAGAAGTGCGGGCAAACGCGTTCCTGGTTACCGGCCTGCCCAATGTTCGGTATCTTAGCGGCTTTACGGGCAGCAATGCGGCGCTGCTGATGGTCGCCGATCGCGCGTTACTCTTCACCGACCCGCGATATCGAACGCAGGCTTCCGAGGAGAGCGATTGTGAGGTAAAGATCGCGAAGGGGCCCCTCGCAAAGGAACTATCGAAATGGATCCAACGCCTGCGGCTCAAGTCTGTTGCATTGGAGCAAAACCGCATCAGCTTCGACGAGTATCGGCAGCTCAAAGAGGCGGTCGAAGGTGTTCGTCTTAAGCCCGTTTCCGGTGCGGTCGAGTGGCTAAGGACCATTAAGTCGCCGTCCGAAATCGCCGCGATAAGAGCTTCCGTTCAATTAAACTCCGCCGCTCTGGAACGCGCGCTGCGGCAATTTAAATCGTCTATGACGGAGGCCGACCTTGCAGCCGAAATCGAGTACGGCATGCGAGCCCTGGGCGCAGACGGTCCGGCTTTTGAGACGATTGTCGCTTCGGGCGACCGCAGCGCCCTGCCCCACGCTCGTGCGGGCAATCGTCCTATTCAGCGCGATCAACTATTATTAGTTGATATGGGCGCGAATGTCGCTGGCTATGCCAGTGATATGACCCGCACCCATGCGGTCGGCCGGCTGGGGGCGAAGCTGCGGAGAATGTACCGGGCCGTGCGCGAAAGTCAGTTGGCGGCATCGGAAGCGGTGAGGCCGGGCGTGTCCTGCACTCGCGTGGACCGGGCCGCTCGCGACGTGTTACGGAGTTTCGGTCTGGATAAGTTGTTTATCCATTCGACGGGACACGGACTCGGCCTTGAAATTCATGAACGCCCGCGGGTGGGCCGGAAGGAAGCGACAAAGCTGGAGGCAGGAATGACCATCACAATCGAGCCTGGTGTTTACGAAGAGGGCCTGGGCGGGGTGCGCATTGAAGATACCGTCGTGGTTACCCCATCCGGCTGCGAAATTCTGACTCCTACGGCGAAAGAACTGGTGGTCTTATAGGCATATGGCTGCCGTTGCGGAAAAACTAACGTTGCTCGACTTTCAATCGAAGTACGGGCGGAGTGAACGTCGTTATGAGTACTGGTACGGTGAGGCTGTCCAGAAAGGTATGCCTACTTGGATTCATGGTTTTTTGCAGATCGTTATAGGTCAGTTGCTCATCGAAGCCGGCTATTTCGCGGGCGCTGAAGTAGAGCTCAGAATCATTGCCGAAGCTCATCCCATGCCCGACGTGATCGCCACCAGTGGCGCACTCGACGAGCCCTATCCTACGAAAGCAGTTAATGTGGTTGTCGAGATTCTCTCAAAAAACGACGGGGCGCAGTATGTTCTGGAGAAGTGCGAAGCTTACAAGACTTGGGGCTTTGAGTACATTTACGTCGTCAATCCCGACAACCGGCAGCTCTTCCGCTGGACTGGAACGGCGTTGGAAATTTCGGACACGCTTGTTTCGATTCCCGCTGAGAGGATCTGGGAACAGTTGGATAAAGCTGTGCGTCGCAAAAAATGACCACTGAAGAGATTAAGGAACTGATCCATGTCGTGCGCGACACCGGCATCGCGGAGTTGGAAGTACATCGCGGCGAAAACTGGGTGCGCATTCGTATCTCACCGGCGCCGGGCCACGATGTGGCCATTCCGCAGGTAATCCCCGTGCAGGTGACGGGCACGCCGCCGCTGGCGGCCTCGCCGCAACCTGCACAGGAACCCGCCGCTCCGCCCTCCACGCCCACACCCAAAGAAGACGAGCGCGATATGCTCGTCAAATCGCCGATTGTCGGGACGTACTATGACGCGCCGGGCCCTTCCACTCCGCCTTTCGTGAAAGTGGGCGATCGCGTGGAGCCCAAGCAAGTGCTTTGCATTATCGAATCGATGAAGCTCATGAACGAGATTGAGGCGGAAGTAGCCGGTACGCTGGTGGCCAAACACGTCGAAAACGGGCGGCCCGTCGAATATGGTGAATCGCTTTTCACCATTCGACCGCTGTAGCCGGGCCACTCATGTTTCGAAAAATTCTGATCGCGAACCGTGGCGAGATTGCGGTGCGCATCATTTGCGCCTGTAAAGACCTGGGTGTCAAGACCGTCGCGGTCTACTCGGAAGCCGACCGGCACAGCCTTCATGTTCGTTTTGCCGATGAAGCGATCTGCATCGGCCCGGCAAAAAGCTCGCGCAGCTACCTGGATGTGGCGTCCGTCATCAGCGCGGCCGAGATTACCGATGTAGACGCGGTGCATCCCGGCTACGGTTTTCTGAGCGAGAACGCGCATTTCGCCGAGGTGTGCGAACTATCCGGCATCAAGTTCATCGGACCGAGGCCGGAGATCATCCGGCAGATGGGTTTGAAGCAGCGCGCGCGGGCGATCATGGAACAAGCCGGGGTTCCTATTTTGCCTGGCTCGCGAGGCGTGCTCGGCAGCGCGGACGAAGCCATCGCGCTTGCCGCTAAAATCGGTCTTCCGATCATGTTGAAAGCGTCGGCGGGCGGAGGCGGTCGCGGTATGCGTGTCGTCCGCTCGGAAACGGAGCTGCCGGTTTTACTCACGCAGGCGCAATCGGAAGCGGCTGCGGCATTCTCGTGCGGCGACGTCTACATGGAGAAGCTGGTCGAAGCTCCGCGTCATGTCGAATTTCAAATACTCGGCGACGAGCACGGCAACGTCGAGATCTTGGGCGAGCGCGAATGCTCCATTCAACGCCGCCATCAGAAGCTGCTCGAAGAAGCTCCCTCGCCGTCCGTGTCCTGCGAGCTCCGCACCAGAATCTCGGACAGCTTGCGAGTCGCTATGACCGCCATCGGCTATACCAACGCGGGCACAGTCGAGTTCCTGATGGATGAGAACGGGCGTTTGTACTTCATTGAGGTGAACGCGCGCATTCAGGTGGAACACCCGGTTACGGAGTTTGTCACGGGCATCGATCTGGTAAAAGCGCAGCTGCGCATCGCCGCGGGAGACCGGCTCGACCAGATTTTGACCGGGCCCGTATCGCTCAACGGCCACGCGATGGAATGCCGCATCAATGCAGAGAACCCGGATACGTTTGCGCCCTCGCCCGGACGCATCACCGGCCTGAATTTACCCGGAGGCATCGGCGTGCGGGTGGATACGGCCGCTTACACCGATAGCGTCATTCCCCCGTATTACGATTCACTCATCGCGAAGCTGATCACCTATGGAAAGGATCGCGAAGAGGCCATTCTCCGCATGAAGCGCGCCCTCAGCATGTTCGTCATCGAAGGCATCCACACCACCATTCCGCTTCATGAGCAAATCCTATCGCACGAGGATTTTATTGCCGGGCGATTCGATACCACATTCTTAACGAAGTTAATCAGAGACAATCACAACGGCACGGACGCGTTAGGCGCATCCGGATAATCGCCGTTGCTCGAGAGAGCGAAGCATGAGCATGTGGCATCTACTCCGGCGCAATCGCAATCGGCGAGACAAGCTCCAGGAGACCGCCCGCGCCATGTGGGGTTGGAGTCCGCTCGAAGCGTTTCTTCAGGACATTCGCTACGCGATTCGCGGCTTACGGCGCAGCCCGGGATTTGCCGGAATTTCCATTGCTTCGCTCGCTCTCGGCATCGGTGCGAACACTGCCATTTTTAGCTTGATGAATACGGTCATGTTTCGCTTGCTGCCGGTTCAGAACCCGGGAAAACTCGTCGAACTGCTGCAAAAATACCCCGGCGAGCCGCGCGGAAACGGCTATTGGACCTCCAAGGACTTTCTGCACTTCCGCGATTACAATACCGTGTTCTCCGCGATCATTGGCACCTCGTTCGACAACCTGCTGCGAGTCCAGGCGGAGAAGGGCGCTCCCGAGCGCGCGATCGGCGAGTACGTCACGTCAAACTACTTCAGCGAGCTTGGCGTGCGGCCCGCAATGGGACGATTCATCGGCCTCGAAGATAATCCTTCCAGCCAGGACGTAGCCGTTGTGAGCTGGAACTGCTGGAAGAACATGGTATCGATTCACCATCGAAGAACGTAGCGCGCGCAGCGGCGACCCGCTCGTGCGCAAGTTGAAGGTTGAGGTCGAGCCGGCAGGCAACGGCTTCAATTCCGTCCGTGACCGCTTCGCGAAGCCGCTGTTCGTTCTTATGTCTATCGTCGCTCTCCTGCTCCTCATCGCGTGCGTGAACATCGCCGGCCTGTTGTTAGCGCGCGGCGCGGCACGCGAACGGGAATTTGCAGTACGCGTCGGGCTCGGCGCAAGTCGCACCCGGCTCGTCACGCAGGTTCTCACCGAATCGCTATTGCTTTCTGTCTCGGGCACGCTGATCGGAGTCTTTCTTGCATACTTCGGTGCCGCTGCACTCATGCGCATGCTCGCCAGCGGACGCATTGCCGAACAGATCTATTTGCGCCTTCAACCCGACTTCCATATGCTCCTCTTCACTGCCGGAATGGCCCTCGCCACGGGCTTGCTGTTCGGACTCGCGCCCGCGCTCAACGCGATCCGTTCCACACCCGTGTTCGCCTTGCGCCAAACGGGAAGCACCGGGGAAACCCGCTCCAAGCGTCGCTTCGGCAAGAGCCTCGTTATGGTGCAGGTAGCTTTATCCGTGCTGCTGTTGAGCACGGGCGGCCTGTTCATCGTCCATCTTTGGAATCTTGAGCATACGTATCTCGGCTTCCGCCGCGACCATGTGCTGCTTGTCACGCTCGATGCGTCCAACAGCGGCTACAGCCAGCCGCGTTTGTCGAGCGGTTACCAGGAAATCCTCGGTCGCCTCGAGCGCATTCCCGCCGTGCGCTCCGTCGCGCTCGCCGCTCCAACTCCCCTGTCGGGTGCCGGAGCCAGCGGATTCGTCAATGCCCCGGGCTATCTGGAAACTCCTTCCGATCGCCGCTGGATCGAAATCAGCTATGTCTCACCCGGCTACTTCCACACCATTGGATCTTCTCTTCTCGCCGGACGCGATTTCAATTCTCAGGATCGATTCCGTGCGCGCGTCGCCATCGTTAATCGGACTTTCGCGCATCATTACTTCGCTCAGCGTGACCCCGTCGGCAGCCAGATCATCCTGTTTCACGTCACCCTCGATCCCCAGCCGAAAACGTACCAAGTGATCGGAGTCGCAGCCGACGCCCACTACTCGGACATTCGTGAGCCGCAGCGCAGCGGCGTCTACCTGCCCGCATTCCATGACGGATTTGTCAGCGCGGACAGCTTCGTCCTGCGTACCGCTGCCGATCCCGAAGACGTCATCGGCAATGTGCGCGCCGAGGTGCGTCAGGTGCTGCCTAACGTCCCCATCCTCCGCGTCATTACGCTGAATGCGCAAATCGACGCTTCTATTGTCCCGGAGCGCCTCATCGCCACACTGTCGGGATCTTTCGCGGCCCTCGGCGCGCTGCTAGCCGGCATCGGCATTTACGGACTGCTCGCCTATACCGTCGCCCGGCGCACGAACGAGATTGGCGTGCGCATGGCGCTCGGCGCAACAGCGGCCAACGTGCGTCGCATGGTCCTCGCGGACACCCTGGCGATCGTCATCGGAGGTCTTGCGCTGGGCATTCCGCTCGCAATCTCAGGCCGATTCTTCGCGTCCCGATTGGTCCAGGACCTTGCCGTACAAAACATCGCGCCCCTTGCCGCGGGCGCAATCATCATCGTGTTGGGAGCTCTGCTCGCCTCTTACGTTCCGGCCGACCGCGCCGCGCACGTCGACCCTATGCAAGCCTTGCGTCACGAGTAGCGGCTCATTTACCGTCAACCGAGAATGCCAGAAGCACGTTGCCCGGCATGCCGCCCCACTGCCCGTATCCCGAGGTCGCGTAGAGCATCCCTCCGGCGATCACCGGTCCCGCCACATCGAGAGATCCGCCGTTTGCTTTCTGTTTGTTTACGGTGTCGTATTCGCGGGCGGTATCGGCGTCCCAAATCACTTTTCCCGTAGCGGCCTCATACGCTCGCAGGTGCCCGTCGACCGAACCGGAGAACACTACCCCGGAGATCGCGGTCACGGGCGCCGATTGCGCTGGGCTGCAGTGCTCACGTTCGCCGCAAGCCTCGGGCTTTTCACTCCACGCCAGTTCGCCGGTTACGAGCCGCAGAGCGAATAAACCGCCTCCTTGATTGGGATCGACACCGAGACGATATCCCCGCGGAGCCGAAGCATCCCGAACAACTTTGAACTGTAACCCTGATAGAGCGACATACACGTTCTCGCGGTCGGCAGCCGAGCCCCACTGCATACCGCCGAAAACTCCCCCTGGGCCGACGCGCGTCTGCCACAGAATCTCGCCTTGCCGGTCGGGGTCCAAGCCATGCACCATGCCCGACTTCTGCCCAATGACCAACGCTCTGCGCCCGTTCGCCAGTGACACGAGGATGGGAGGCTGCCCAAAGTCGAAATCCTCACCGTGCGCACCCGGGCAGTTCGTTTTGGCAGGACTGCCGCAGCCGTCATTGTAAACATCTCCGGCCGTCAACTGCTTCGACCAAAGAATCTTGCCCGTTTTGGCGTCAACCGCCAGCACGGCATCGCTTGTGTTGGTTGCAGGATTCGAATAGTTGTCCCCGGTCGCTACGTAGACGGCGTCCCGTTTTTCATCGAACGTCGGAGCTGACCAGACAGCCGCACCCGATGGCCCGTGCAGTTGGTTTCCCGTTTTGCTCTTTTCGGTAGAGTGCGGCGCCTCGGCAATGGTGTAGGCCGTCCAAACACGCTGCCCGTTAGCCGCGGCGAGTGCGACCACGCTGCCTCGGAACGTGCAGCACTCGTAACCAGGCGAAGCGGCAAGCAGTTCCTCGTAAGAAGACACAGGCACGTACAACACACCGTCGTGCAACAGCGGAGCGCCGGTTAACAACGCGGCAAAATGATCGTCCACGCGAACCTTCCACAACAACTTCCCCGTGGTTGCATCCACTGCATAGGCATTCCCCATCTGGTCGCCGAAGTAAATTGCGGGATTCTCCGCCGGACCGCCCGTTGTACCGAAGACGACTGCGGTACGCACGGGAGCGGCTGCCGTAAATGTCCAGTGAATACACCCAGTGCTTGCGTCGAGCGAATAGACCTCGCCGGTCTGGCCCGCGATGAAGACGCGGCCATGCGCCACGGCAGGCTGCGAACGCGCATTGGTTCCATCGCCCAATGCAAATGCCCACTTCAGCTTCAGCTTTGGAACATCGGCGGCCGTAATGCCCGCCGAGGCCGGCTCCTGAAAACGTGTATTCGCGATGTCTCCACCCCAGCCGCTCCAGTGCGGAGCTTGTGACGCGTTGGATGAAGGCGGCATTGCAGAACTGCAGAATGCGGCAGCAGGAGGCGGCGCGGCGGATTTCCGGGCAGGAGCGGCAAGGTACGTCACCAGCGCGTACAGCTCGCTATTCGTCAACCCGGCCGCTTGCGTCTTCATGAGACCCGTTTCGAGCGAGCGGAGGATCGACGCCGCGTTCATAGCGCGAAGTGCACTGAACGGTGGCACGCGTGCAGCCGGAGCATCATGACATCCTGCACACCGTTGCTTGTAAATTGCCGACCCATCTTGGGCCGATACCGTCGCGACGCTGAGAACCAGAAACAGTAAATGTCGCATTACGCGTGTCCCTCCTCGGGATCCACGTCTGAACTATCAGCTTACGCGTTCCCGGCTGAAGCGATAAGGATCCATGGCCCTCGCCCGCTCTGTTTTATGATGACGGCAGGTTTTCATCAGGAGCTCGTTTGTCCTTATCCTCGCGACATTCTTCAAATCGGCGGCGTTTCCTCGAGCAGCTCGGCTTTGCCGGGTTGGCGTCATCTCTGCCCCGACTTGGTAGCGCTGCCGTTTCATCTCCACAGCTTTCTTCGCGTGCCGCCGTAAAGAATCGCGCGCCTCTTTTCCCCAATGCCTTTTACTTCCTTCCCCTCGGGGCGATTCAGCCGCGCGGGTGGTTGCGGCGCCAGCTCCAGATCCAGGCCAATGGCCTTGGCGGCCATCTCGATGAGACATGGCCGGACGTCGGGCCCAATAGCGGCTGGTTGGGCGGCACGGGCGAGTCGTGGGAGCGTGGCCCTTATTTTCTGGACGGCTTGCTTCCGCTCGCGTATCTCTTGGACGATCCGCGCCTGAAAGCCAAGGCGCAGAAATACATCGATTGGACGCTGAACAATCCAGCGCCCAGCGGCATCTTCGGCCCGCGTTCGAATGACGATTGGTGGCCTCGCATCGTCATGCTCAAGGCGCTGACCCAATATCAGGAAGTCACCGCCGACCCCCGCGTGATCCCGCTCATCGCGCGCTACTTTGCTTATCAACTCGCTGAATTGCCGAAACGTCCCTTGCGCGACTGGGGCAAGTTTCGCTGGCAGGACGAAGCGCTGAGCGCGATCTGGTTCTACAACCGCACGGCTGATGCAAGTACGCTCGATCTTCTGAACCTGCTCCACGATCAAGGCCACGATTGGGTCGCGCAATTTAACGATTTCAAATACACCGAACGCATCACCGCTGAATTCCTGAAACTCAACGAAGGTAACGGGCTGAAAGATCTGGCGCTCTCGACGCACGGAGTCAATAACGGTCAGGCCATCAAAGCCGGTCCAGTGTGGTCGCTGGTCTCCGGCTCCGACACCGATCGCCGCGCCGCGTCGCACATGATCGCTACGCTCGACCGATACCACGGCCTGCCCAACGGCATGTTTTCCTGCGACGAGCACTTGGCGGGCCGCAACCCCTCGCAAGGTTCAGAACTATGCACGGTAGTCGAATACATGTTTTCGCTTGAGCGGTCCCTTGCCATTACCGGTGAAGCTTCCCTAGGGGATCGACTGGAGCGATTGGCATTCAATGCACTGCCCGGCGCATTGACAGACGACATGTGGGCTCACCAGTACAACCAGGAGCCGAACCAAGTCGAGTGCAGCTTGCATCGCAAGCCGTGGACCACCGACGGCCCCGAATCCAACTTGTATGGACTCGAGCCGAATTTCGGTTGCTGCACGGCCAATTTCCATCAGGGATGGCCCAAGTTCGCCGCGAGCCTTTTCATGCTCTCGCAGGATGATGGCTTGGTCGCCGCCGCGTACGCTCCCTGCGAAGTCGATACAGTCGTTCGCAATGTCGGCTTGCACGTTGTGCAGGAAACCGAATATCCGTTCCGAGGCACTGTGGAACTCAGGATCAACCCCGCCGCGCCGCTGAATTTCCCGCTCCGCTTGCGGATTCCCGCCTGGGCGGTCGGCACGAGTATTAAGGTGAATGGCCAGCCGCAGCCGGAGCCTTTGCCGGGAACTTTCGCGCGCCTGGATCGCACCTGGAAACCAGGCGATCGCGTGCTCATCGAGTTCCCGCTTCAGCCGCGCACCTCGCGGTGGTTCAACAATTCGGTGGCTCTGGAGCGCGGCTCGCTCGTCTTCTCCTACGGCATCGGCGAAGACTGGTTGAAGCTGCGCGACCGCGGCATGACTGCCGATTGGCAGGTCTATCCCACCACCCAGTGGAATTACGCGCTCGCGGTGAACGGCATTGCCGCAACGGAAAACGAAATCACTGATCATCCGTTCAGTCGGGAGCATCCACCAGTCACACTACAAGTGAAAGCGCGCAAGCTGCCCGGCTGGCGAGCGGAAGATGGCGCAGCTAATCCCGTTCCTCAAAGCCCCGTAACCAGCGACCAACCCGAAGAGATTGTGACGCTCATTCCCTACGCTGCGGCGAAACTGCGCATCACCGCATTTCCACAACTCAAGGAAGCTATCACGTGACCTCAAATCTTTCTGCCCGTTCGCGACGCCATCTCAGATCCACCGCACTGCTCAGCTCGCTGTTGCTGTTGAGCGCGTGTGCGGTTTCGGTTTACGCGCAAACTGCGAACACATCCGAGCGCCCCCCGGCAGTGCCCCTGATCACCCACGACCCTTACTTCAGTATTTGGTCGATGGCCGACAAGCTGACCGATCAAAACACCAAGCACTGGACCGGTACGGAGCAGCCCTTAACCGGTCTCGTGAGGATTGACGGCGTAAATTACCGCTATATGGGCGCAAGGCCGCGCCGAGGCGTTGCTCCAATGCAGCAGGTTTCGCTCGCCGTCACGCCTACTCGCACCATCTACACGTTTGAAGAGGCAGGTGTCCGCCTTACCCTCACGTTCTTTACGCCTGCATTTCCCGACGATCTCGACCTCTTGTCGCGCCCAGTCACCTATCTCACCTGGGACGCGGCCGCGACCGACGCAAAGAAGCACGACGTCGCCATCTACCTGGATGTCGATCCTGTTCTCGCGGTCAATTCCGCCGACCAGCCGGTCATCTGGACACGAGCGCGCGCCGGCGCGCTCACCGTTTTAAATCTCGGTTCCCAAGACCAGCGCGTGCTCGATCGATCCGGCGACAATCTGCGCATCGACTGGGGCTATTTCCACCTCGGCGTTCCGGATAATCAGCCGGTAACCCTCGCTAATGCCGCCGATGCTCTCGCCTCTTTTATGAAATCGGGCACGCTGCCCGCTTCAGACGATTTTGAAATGCCTAAGGAGCCTGCGAGAAACGCCGCCGCCCATTTGGCTGTGGTCTTCCCATTGACCATCGAAGCTTCGCAGACCGCGCAGCGCCATGTCCTGCTTTCCTACACCGAGCAGTTCGACATCGAATATTTGAATCGCAAGCTGCGGCCGTACTGGCGCAGGAACGGAGCAACCCCTCAGGAAATTCTCGAAGCCGCCGAGACCGGGTATCCGGCTCTCGAGCAGCGCGGCAAGCAGTTCGACTCGGAGTTGACACAGGATCTCGAGCGCGCGGGCGGCAAGCAATATGCGCAGCTCGCCACCCTGGCCTACCGCCAGACCTTGGCCGCGCATGGATTCGCAGCCGATGTCGATGGCACCCCCATGCTGTTTCCCAAGGAAAACTTCAGTAACGGCTGCATTTCAACCGTCGATGTGCTTTATCCCTCCGCGCCGTTCTTCCTGTTTTTCAATCCAGCCTTGCTCGAGGCGCAGCTAAAGCCGGTGCTCGAATACGCCGCGCTGCCGCGCTGGAAATGGCCATTTGCCCCGCATGATCTGGGCACATATCCGCTTGCCGACGGACAAGTGTATGGTGGCGGCGAGCGCACCGAAGAGAACCAAATGCCAGTCGAAGAAAGCGGCAATATGCTGATCCTGCTCGCCGCATTGGGACGCGAGCAGGGCAACTGGCATTTAGCCCAACAGTATTGGCCCCAGTTGTCGAAGTGGGCGGATTACTTGCGCGCCAAGGGTTTGGATCCGGAAAACCAACTCAGTACCGACGATTTCGCAGGACATCTGGCCCACAACGCAAATCTATCCATCAAAGCGATCGAAGGGCTTGCCGCTTATGCCGAGATCGCGCGCGGATTAAACCACGCCGATGTCGCCAAGGATTACTCGGCAGCGGCCAAGGAGATGGCAAACAAGTGGGAGCAGATGGACAACGACGGCGACCACTATAAATTGGCATTCGATAAGGCCGGCACATGGAGTCAGAAATACAACCTCGTCTGGGATCGACTGTTGAAGCTGAATTTGTTCTCGCCCCGCGTTCGCCAAACGGAATTGACTTTCTATCTTCAGCACCTGAATCAATACGGCCTGCCGCTCGACAATCGCGCCGACTACACCAAGCTCGATTGGGAGCTGTGGACCGCCACGCTCGCCGACAGCGCCGGCCAGTTCAACGATCTGATGGCCCCTATCGCGAAATGGCTGAACGAGACGCCCTCGCGCGTTCCGTTGACCGACTGGTATGACACGAAGAATGGAAAACAGGTGGGATTCCAAGCGCGTTCCGTCGTCGGCGGCGTTTATATCAAAGCGCTAGCGGATGAGCAGTTGGCAAAGAAATGGCGCAGTAAGGCCGGTCATTAAAGCGTCATGATCGCCAGCGCTCCGAAGAGGAAGTCGTAGCAAAATGCCGCGTCGCGCGCCAAAAACATAGTTCCCAGGGAAAGTCGGAGGTGTTTGTCACGCAGGTGAGCGGCCCGTTTACTTAAAGCAATTGCCGCAACGCGCGGTTATGCTCCTATACGTTCCTCCCCCGCATGATCTCGCGTCTGCGATTTTCCAACTCGCGCTGGCTCCAGCCGAGCGCCTCTTGTAACCACTGCGGCACATTGTCCTTAAGCCGAACGATTTTACCTCGCCGCGCCGACAAGACGAGGCTGGGCCGACTCTCAGGCTGAGAGTTGTCGTAGATTCGCACAATCTCCATGCCACTCTTCTCGGGGTTCAACACGACAGGGAGATTGCCAAGGCTGCTGGCATGAATCCTGCGCAATGTTGTCTCGCTAGCGGAATGCCCCCCTCGGGCGGCGCGACGTTTTACCCGCTCGATGTGATGTTCCACCGTGTCCAGGGCAATGTAACGCATGAACACGCGAAACCCGTTATCTCTGGCGAGTCGTGCCTGCTCGAAAGTGATCGTGCTCCGCAGCGTTGTTTCCAGCGCGAATGGAGTACCAGCGGCGATGTTCGCGTGAACGAACTGCTCAAATTCGCGGTTAACGGTTGCGCGTACGTTCAGGGGGATGCTTTGGTAAGAGCCGGAGTTCAATTCTGCCGCCCGATCATCCGCATTGAACACATTCTCTGCGAAATCAGTCAGTGCAAACAACGAGGATTTGCCCGCGCCGGGTGGCCCAGCGATGATGACCATGCGGGGCTGGGGCATCAACCGCCGAAATCGCGATCTGCGCCTTCCTGCATGTCAGCCGGGAGTTCCGTCACCACCAGATTGCCTTCTGAATCGAGTATGCCCTTCCGTCGCAGTTCGTCGCCCTCGGCACGCACTCGCTCCAGTCCAGCGGCGATCACCTGATCGTCGAATGCATCGAGTTCGTGCTCGTCATCGAGATTAACGTTTTCGATCGTGAGGCGCTTTGTGATGGGCATCCGTCCACCTCGACCGTTACCATTTTACAGGAAATGAGAGTTTCTTTCGTTACCGGCCCGGTGCGCAATCGCGATGACACCCGTGTTCCTCCCCGCTTCTCCCTGTTTCAAAGATGCACTACACTAGCGAAGCCTTACTGCTTCATCTCTTCTTCCCGATGGTGCCGCACATACCACCAACGCTTCACATCGGGCCAAAATTCTTTCAGCACCTGAGACGTCGCGTCAGTCGCCAGCTGGATGCCCCAGTTCTGCATAAAATCGCCTACGTCGCGATCGTCCGTGTAGTACGCTAATCCAACTCCGGAGGCGATTCCATTGCCGAGAACTTCCGCGTAGTTGAATGACGTTCCGCCCGCATCGGTCCGGGTGACCACGATGCGGCTGAGCGCATAAAGAGTACGGCTTTTTTTCGTTCCGTGAGCCTGGCGGAAATACCTGGGATCTTCGCGCAACAGAATCGGCAGAAATCCTTCGGTCATCATGTTTCCGACTACCTGATCGCAGTAAGACGTGCCCAAGCGGTCGAAATAACCTTTCGCCCCCTGACCGAATTCCGGATGATTATTCTCCAGTTGGTAAAGTCCGGCGTAGCCCGCGCTCAGAATCATCAAAGGGTAATCGAAGGAATCCTTAGTGGCGATTCTAAGTTTCTGCCTCGGAGTAAGCGGTTCGACCTCGGCCGTTTTCTCCGCAGTTCGATAATTCGGCAGCACGCCGAAAATTCGTTTGTCTTCTCCCTGCGCCGTCTTTCCGGGCGCCGGCACACCGGGCTGTTCCTTGGGCGGCAACTGGCCAGGCTGCGGCGGCGGATTGCTCTGCGGCGTCTGGGGAGTTTGTGCAGCCCCGGCCGCCAAGGCGACAAAAATAAAAAGTAGAGGCGTTTTCCTAACGCTTAGGCTAATGGTCATTGAAAAATTTATCCTGAAAAGTCGCTTCGACAACCTAGCCCAAGAGAACGGCGAGACGACTCGCAATTAACGCGCTTCTGTTAGGACGTAATCTCTGCCCAGGGGTTACCGTGCATTCGCAACTTGCTGGTTTCAGCCGTGTTTATCCCTTCTTGACGAGCGTTCCACGCCTCAGCCAAAGTTCCCGCTAGCCCGGCTGCTGAGTCGATAAGGAAACTTGCCGCCGAATTCAGAAACGTGGAACTCAGATTGCATGCCTCGAATCAGAATAGTGTTATCGTGGAACACATAAGCGACAAATCGGACATCATTCCACGTCAGGCTGAGCCCACGAAGCTCGCAACTCCCGCGCCGCAAAAGACGCCCAGCCGTTCGTCGTCTTTTAAGTATTACATCCACGACACCGCGGAACGGTTCCGGCTTCAGTTGTCCGGTGAATTGACCGAGGCGGACGTACCGGAGCTGAACGGCTGCTGGCGCACAGCCAAGACCACCCTGGCGAACCGAACCCTGCTTTTGGATTTGCGAGCTCTCAAAGCCGTCGACGATGCCGGCAAGCAATGGCTGGCCTGGATGTCGACAGAAGGCGCCGTATACCAGCCGGAATCGTACTTGAAAACCTGTCTGGCGGGACAGGCTGTCTCACCCGCCGAATCTGCAAAAGCTGCCCGGAAACTCAGCTTGTTTGGCAAGCTCCTGGCGGCCCTCCGCGGCGTGCGTGTGACCGCCCCTGAATCCTCTACACCAGCACCGTAAAGGCGGACTCGGTCCGGCTCACCGGACGGTACGCGGTATCGCGCTCGACCGGCTCGCGCCCTGCCTCGCGTATCAGCCGAAGCAGATCTTGCCGCCGCAGATGCTGAGCCGTCGTCGCCCCCGCATCGTGATAGATTTTCTCTTCCACCACCGTTCCATCGATATCGTTTGCCCCGAAGCGCTGCGCGATTTGCGCGATGCTCGGCGTCATCATGATCCAGTACGCCTTGATATGCGGAATGTTGTCCAACATCAAACGTGAAATTGCGATCTGCTTCAGATCGTTGAATCCCGTCGTTTTCGGCAGATGCGCCAGCGCCGTGTTATCCGGATGAAAAGCTAAAGGAATAAAGGTTACAAACCCGTTGGTGTCATCCTGCAAAGCTCGCAATCGAACCAGGTGATCGGAGAGGTCTTCCGCAGTCTCCAGGTGGCCGTAGAGCATAGTGCAGTTGCTCTTCAGCCCGATTTCATGCGCAATGCGCGCAGTCTCGATCCATTGCCGCCCGTCGATCTTGTGGTCGCAGATAATCCGCCGAACGCGCTCTGAAAAAACCTCCGCTCCGCCGCCGGGCATCGAATCGATTCCAGCCTTCTTCAGCCGCTCCAGTGTTTCGCGAATCGAAATTCTCGCCCGTTTCGCCAGGTAAGCCGCTTCTACCATCGTGAAAGCTTTCAGGTGTACGGCGGGATAGCGCTCCTTCAGGCCCGCGATCATTTCGCAGAACCACTCCAGAGTCAGCTCCGGGTGCAGGCCGCCCACGATATGAAACTCCGTCACAGCCTCGGCGTAGCCCTTCCCCGCAACTTCCCACACCTGCTCCAGCGACATCGTGTAGGCGTGCGGATCTTTCGCTTTTTTCCCGAACGCGCAAAGCCGGCAGCTCGCCACGCACACATCCGTGGGATTGATATGCCGGTTCACGTTGTAATAGGTGATATCTCCGTGCATTCGCTCGCGCACCAGGTTAGCCATATATCCAAGCGGCAGAATGTCGGAGGTCCGGAACATCGCGACTCCATCTTCGTAGCTCAGGCGTTCGCCCGCTTCCACCTTCTCCAGAATCGGTTTCAGACGGCGGTCTTCCACTTTCAGCATGGTCACAGGTATCTCCGGTCGAGCAAAATATCGGCTGCCCAAAACGTGAAAAAGAGAATGCTTACATAGCCGTTCACGGCAAAAAACGCCGCGTTCACCCGCGAGAAATCGTGCGGCTTCACCAATCCGTGCTCGTAGATCAATAGCGCAAGCACAGTCGCCACCCCCGCGAAGCTCAAAATTCCCAAGTGAAACGAGAACACCAGCGCGATCAAGCTGGCGATCATCGCGACATGCAGCAGGCGCGCAATCAGCAGCGCGCCGCCCAAACCGAAACGCCTCGGGATGCTGCACAAGCCTTGCGCGCAATCGAATTCGAAATCCTGGCAGGCGTAAATAACGTCGAACCCGGCGGTCCAGAACATCACCGCCGCGGTCAGCCAAAGTATCCGCGCATCCAGCGTTCCGCGCATCGCAATCCATGCCGCCGCGGGAGCCATCCCCAGGCAGAAGCCCAAAATCAGGTGAGAAAACAGCGTAAAGCGCTTCGAAAAGGAATAAAAAAACAGGATTGCTAGCGCGATAGGCGCCAGGCAGAAACACAAAAATCCCAGTTGCCGCGCCGCCCATAGGAACACCAGCGACGAAACCAGCGTGAAGCCCCACGCAAATTGCCGCGAGAGGAGTCCGGTCGGCAAGTGACGGCCTGCAGTGCGGCGATTGCGCGCGTCCAGATCCGCATCCAGAATCCGGTTAAAGGCCATAGCGGCCGACCGCGCGGACACCATCGCCACAATAATCCAGGCGAATCGCCGGCCCAAACCGCCAATTTGGAATCCGCTGTCCCGCCACGCGAGAAGCGCGCCCGTTAAGGCAAACGGCAGCGCGAATACCGAGTGCTCGAACTTGATCATCTCAAGCGTCAGCCGCAGACGTCTCCAGAAGCGAGCCATAATCCGAGGGACGATACCATTCTATGGGATGCCCCCGCCTCAGAACCTTCACGATCTTTTGCAGCAAGTCAGCACGGGCGAGACCACCGTCGACCAAGCCCTGGACAGTCTGCGCCATCTACCCTTCGAGGACCTCGGATTTGCAAAGGTCGATCACCATCGCGCCATGCGGCACGGAATGCCCGAAGTCATCTTGGGACAGGGCAAACACCCGGACCAGGTGGCCGGTATTGCCTCTGCGCTGCTCGCCAAATCGAGCAATCTGTTGTTGACCAGGGGGACCGAAGAAATGGCCGCGCGGGTGGCCGCGCTCGCGCCCGAAACCGAATACTTCCCCGCGTCCGGCGTGGTCCGCGTCTGGCGCGACCGTACGATTCACGGGAAAGGCAAAATCGTCGCGATCTGCGCGGGCACCAGCGACCTGCCGGTTCTCGAGGAAGCCCAGCTCACCGCGGAAGTCATGGGTAACCAGGTCGACGCGATTTGCGACGTCGGCGTCGCCGGCATCCATCGCATCTTGCATCAACGCGACCGCTTGATCGACGCCCGCGTTGCCATCGTCTGCGCCGGAATGGAAGGCGCGCTCCCCAGTGTTGTCGGCGGACTGGTGTCGTGCCCCGTAATCGCAGTTCCGACCAGCGTTGGTTATGGCGCAAGCTTCCATGGATTAGCCGCGCTGCTCGGCATGCTGAACAGCTGCGCGAGCAATGTGACCGTCGTCAATATCGATAACGGCTTCGGAGCCGGGTACGTCGCCAGCCTGATCAATCGCCTCTGAAGGGTCTGTAGGGCGGGCGTCCTCGCCCGCAGCCGGTCTCCTGACCGGCTTCCCGCTATTTACCCGCACTTTAAGGTGCGAAATAGCCGAAAATATCCAGCACCAGGTAAGTGGAGTTCGAAGCAAAGGCGTTTATGAACCCATTCGAAGTAAGAACAATCGCCATATTTGAGGTGACGCTTCCATCCGCGGCGTTCAGCGTCGAGACCACTGGCTGCGCCGCGCCGTTCGGCCACAGGCTTAAATAGCCGAGCGAAGCCGCTGGAACAACCGTCGTGTTGAACAGGTATCCCTGCGCGCTCGCCGGTACCCCGCACGGACTCCCAGTCACGTTAACCGGCAGGGTCCCGCTGAACGGCTGCGCGCCCGCCGGATTGCGCGTGTCCAGCGCGCGACAGGGCTGCAGATTGTACAGCGACAAACCACCCGCCGCGGGCGGAGCGAAATAGCCGTTGATGTCGATTACCACATCTGTATCGCCGCTCGCCAACACGTCGATCGACCCGTTGCTCCCCGCCGGAACAATCGCCGCATTCGCCGTCGCGATTCCTGTCGGCGCATTCAGCGTCGACACAACCGGCTGGCTCTGACCCGTAGGCCAGGTGGTCAGGTAGCCGAGCGCCCCATTCGGTATCGCAGTAACGTTCAGCGAATAAGCTTGCGCCGTCGAAGGCACGCCACAGGCGCTCGAAAGGATCGGGAACTTGCGATCCTGCCCGCTCGATAACGATGGCGATCCCAACGGCCCAGCCGCGCCGCGAGTGTCTGCGATCCGGCACGGTGTCAGCGGATAAAACGCTAGAGCCGTGCCGTCCGTCGCCGAAACGAAATATCCATCGATGTCCAACACCAGGTCCGTCGCGTTCGTTGCAAATACGCTGATTGCCCCGTTTGCGCCCGCCGGAACAATAGCCGCGTTCGCTTTCGTCCGGCCGTCGGAAGAATTCAATGTCGAGACCCGCGGCTGTGCTTCCCCGCTGGGCCATACGGTCAGGTATCCCAACGGACCGCTGGGAACAACCGTCACATTCAGCGAATAGGCCTGCGCTGTCGATGGAATTCCACAGGCGCTGTTCGGGATCGCGAAATCGCGAGACGTCTCCGCCCCCAGAGCTGGACCTCCGAATGCCCCCGTTGCGTTCCTGGTATCGGCAATGCGGCAGGGCGTCACCGGTACGAAACGCGTCGCCGAAGCAGGCGCAAGAGCCGTCGCGCTGAAATTGGCTCCGCTTTGATTACTGCTCAAACCCGGGAACGTCGCATTACCAGGAACAAAACTGTAGCTCTGAGAAATCGGCGTTACTGTGTAGCTTCCGCCGCCCATCAGGCCGCTGAAAGAATAATTCCCGTTTGCGTCGGTTTGCGCTTGAGCGCCATTGTTCAAAATTACATTCACCCCGGCGAGCGCGCCGCCGTTCCACGTAATTTGCCCGCCGATAGAATACGCAAGCTCGCTAACCGTGAAGTTGACCGTTTCACTGCCGCTCAGGCTGCTGAACGAAGCGCTGGGTGGAGTGAAGTTGTACCCCTGAGATATGGGCGTGATCGTGTACGCCCCGCCGGGCGCAAGATTATTGAACGAAAACAGTCCGCTCGCCTCGGTCACGGTAGCTTCAGCCCCATTATTTAAAGAGACCGTGAGGCCCGAAATCCCACTCCCCCCAGCTCCTGTGATTTCCCCGTTAATCGAATACGTCGACAGCGCATTCCACTGATTCACCAGGTTGGCTACGTTTACTGAACCGAGTCCGGTAGCTAAGTCGAAACCAACGCCGGCTTGGTATGCGGCGCTGGACGTCCCGTAACCGGATTCGCCTGGAACCGCGTTATTGCCTACCGTCACATCGTTGAAGATGCAGCTGCTTGCCGGCAGGCCCGCGGTGTTCGAGGCATTGCATTGGGAAAGATTCTCCCCCGCCGCAAGCGCGTACAGAACGTAATCCGCTTGCCCTTGCCTCGATCCTGTCTTCTGCACGATCAGCGCCATAACGCCGGCAAAAGAAGGGGTGGCTGCCGAGGTTCCGCTGACGCCCGAGAACGACATCCGGCCGCGCCGATTCGGCGTGCACGAACTATCCAGGCAGATTAAGTAAAAATCGTGGCCCGCGGACGTGAAAGCTACGTCGGGAACATCGCGCGCGCCATCGTTCGGGATGCCCGCCACCCCCGTCTGCCACGAAGGTTTCGCCACGAACGCGCTTGCTCCGCCCGACCCCGCCCAAAGCCCTGCGTTCGAAGCTCCGCATTGCGCAACCGTGCAGCTCTCGTTCCATGCATTCTCAGGAATGTAAGAGATAGCCGAACTTAGCGCCGAGCTGTTTTGCGAATTCCAATATGCCGCGTAATTCCCGTTCTCGTTGAACTCAGTGCCTCCTACAGCAACCGTGTAGGGAGTCGCGGCAAGAATGTTCACCGATAGCGGTCCCGTCGCGGTCGTCTCCGAATTCGGATCGTCGCAGCCCTCCGCTCCGGAAACTCCCGCCGCAACCGTGTAGGTAATGCCTTCCGCCGCAGCCTGCTCGGCGAGCGACGCATAGTAGCTCGCTTCCGCTTGCGTGTAGTTCGCTTCGCAGTCGCCGTAGCTTTCCGTCATCACGTCGCCAAGATTGTTATCGATGATGTATGCCTCCGAAAGATCGACGCCGTCCGTCGTGTTCGTCGATTGCGAGATCACCAGCTTCACAGTCGCGCTCGGTGCAACCGCGCCGGACCAGGATGTATCCAACACCGCTTCGGCCTCGTCTCCGCCTCCGATATCGCCGGGATTCGTGCCGTTTACAACGATCTGCGGAGGGTTGCTCGCCAGGCTGAAAAGGCTGCGGAAGCTGTTCACGTCCGAGATCCTGATGTCCGTTCGCGCTACCACTGCGATAGTTGTTCCTGTCCCGTTGATCGAATCCTGGTAAAGCGGATTGATGTTGTAAATCGTGCCGTAATCGGCGGGAGCCAGCGCATAGCCGCCCGAGGAAAGCGTATACTGCCGCCGCGACCCCGGTTGGTACGTCGCCTCAAACTGCCCGCTCGCCCTGATCAGTTGCGGCTTCCGGAAAAAATTGTGGAGCGTCGCCACACCCGCAACTACGGGCGCAAGCGCCGCCGGAATCTGCGGATCGCTCGCGTTCGCCCAATGCTCCTCGCCCTTGATTACATATTTATGGATAGCGGTATGAAAAGTCTCCTGAACCTGGCCGGCAGTTCCCGGAGAACTCGACGATGTTTCGCCCATTCGAGATGCGATCGATCTGGAATCCATGCGATTGAAGCCACGAAGTCACGGCTTCAACGTCCGGATCCGAAGCTCCAAACTGCTGCCCGAATTGCTGCGGCGTCAGCCACTGGTGATATTGGGCAGACGATTTGT
Organism: uncultured Acidobacteriaceae bacterium; assembly: GCA_963808405.1. Lineage (GTDB taxonomy): Bacteria > Acidobacteriota > Terriglobia > Bryobacterales > Bryobacteraceae > Bog-105. The sequence goes on from CAWEFG010000002.1 coordinate 849,635, forward strand.
CCTGTTGCTTGTCCAGGAAGTTTTTGAGCGCGGCTTCCTGCTCCGCGCTGCGTGTCAGGACCAGTTGCATCCGCGCCATCGGCAGATTGGCAGGAGCAGCGCCGGCGTCGAACTCGGGCCGGGCGAGCGGATGAGTATTATGCCGCAGTGTTTGTAGATGGGCTTCGTCGATGGGCCCCTTGATACGAGGGCGGCGCAAGGTGTTTGTTTGCGCTTGCCCTGTAGTCGCAAGAGCTACAAACACGAATACAGAAACAGCAGATCTTCGCATTACAACAACGCCCAGGACGTTTCTGGTTATTCCAGGTTACATTCTCTAATCTATAGTTTTCTAAACCGCTCGCCCGCAGCCTCGAGCGTCTCCGTTTTTTTGGCGAAACAAAAGCGAATCAGATGCGCCCCATCCCCACGCTGCCGGAAAAAGCTTGAGCCCGGAACTGCTGCTACACCAATCTCTTCGACTAAGTGCCGGCAAAACTCGATGTCGCTTTTGAACCCAAAAGGCGAAATGTCGCACATGATGTAATACGCGCCTTGGGGAACGTGACAGCGGAAACCAGCCTGCTCCAAAATCCCGATCAGCAGGTCTCGCTTCGTTGCGTAATTTCGCGCCAGCTCAGCGTAGTAAGCATCCGGTAAACGAAGCGCCGTGACTCCGGCCTGTTGAAGAGGAGCGGCTGCGCCGACCGTCAGAAAATCGTGAACCTTACGGATCGAGCTCGTCAAATCCGGCCGAGCGATCACCCAACCGACGCGCCATCCCGTCACCGAGAAAGTCTTGCTCAAACTATTGACCAGAACGCACCGCTCGCGCATGCCGCGTAAAGTGATCGGCGGGACGTGGCGCTCTCGATCGAAGAGGATGTGCTCATAGATCTCATCGGTGATGAGCAGGCTGTCGTACTCTTCGCAGAGCCGCGCAATGGCCGTCAGCTCATCTGTCGAGAAAACACGGCCGGTCGGATTATTCGGCGAGTTCAGAATAACCGCGCGGGTCCGTTTGGTAAAAGCCGCTCGAAGCTCATCCGGATCGAAGGTCCAATCCGGCGCCCGCAGCGTGACGAAGCGGCACACTGCCCCGCTGAGTTGCGAATCCGGCCAATAGTTTTCGTAGAACGGCTCAAAAACCACGACCTCGTCGCCAGGATTCAGCAGCGCGAGAAGGCTCGCGATCATGCCTTCCGTTGCGCCGCAACAGACAGTCACTTCCCGCTCGGCATCGACCTCGAGCTCATAAAAGCGCCGGTAGTAGGCGCAAATCGCATCGCGAAACGGCTTCGCGCCCCAAGTGATCGAATACTGATTGACGTCGTCGCCGATGGCCGCCTGGGCCGCCGCCTTCACTTCCGCGGGCGCTGCAAAGTCGGGAAACCCCTGCGCCAGATTCACCGCCCCATGCTGGATGGCAAGGCGCGTCATCTCCCGGATGACCGATTCCTTGAATTCCGCTACCCGCTCACTTTGAAAACGCCGAAGCGCAGCCGTGGCCATGCTGCAATTTTAGAGGACTGCTGCAACGAAACATGGTAGAGGAGACCATGGAACCATATTGGCCGTCCCCTTACTTCAGTTCCGGTGGCGGGTTGGGCGGCGGCAAACTGGCTGGCGGGTTGGATGGCGGCGGAGGCGGCGCGGTCGTGTTCGGAGCCGGCTGTGTTGTGAATGGTGAGTTCAACGTAAACGAGTTTCCTCCGGCCGCCCCTGAATTCGCGGCGGGCGCTGCAGCAGCGGGAATCGCGCCAGGCATCCCGGCCGCCACATCTTTCGTCGGGTCGTAGTAGAACTCCCAAAGCGAATAGTCGGTCTGGTCCTTCACGGTTTTAATGCTGTGACCTTTCGCGATGCTGGCAACACCCGCAATCCCGCCACTGGCGATCCTGCCCATCTGCGGCGAATTTGAAAAAGGGCCGCTGGCGGCCGTTTGCGGGAGCGGAGCGTTTGGGTTAGTCAGCAAATTTCGCAGCATCGGCGTGAAGTTAGGATCACCTGGCTGGACTCCGGCTGGATTGTTCTGAACCGCCGATTGGCTTTGCGGAGGCGGCTGTCCCCCGGGTTGCGTAGGGGCGGAGGCTTGCGCAGGCGCGGAGGGTTGCGCATTCGAAACCTGCGCAGCCTGTCCGGGCGCGAGAAGCGGCGAAATCGAGGTAGGATCCGCCCCCGCCGCGCTTGTGTCGCCCGCCGCCCCGCCGTTCGCAGCTATCGCAGGAGGACGCTGCGGAACCTGGGCTACCTGCACTTGATCACCCGACGTGTCGCGGTTACTGCCAAATGAAGACGAACTGTTGCTGCCGAAAATAGAATTCGACGGTCCGCTCGACCCGCTTCCCGTCTGCGTATTCGCGTTAATCGGGTTTACTTTCGAATCGAGCAGCATTCCACCGGGGCCTGCGTGAAGCAAGCGCCAATCGTCCTTGCCGGTCAGCGGATCCTTGAAGCGGTGCCGCAGAAAACGCATCCTATTGGTGTTTTCCAATTGATCGATCGACGTTGGGTACATGCCCGTCTTTCTGACGAACAGCTTCACGGCATGCGCGTATTCATTCCCGCGATCGATTAATAACTGCTCTTTCTGCCGCTGTGCTTCGAAGGCCGCCACCGGCATTTCCATGTACAGCATGATGGCGATAATTGCCGCAAACATGAAAACGATTAGAAGCGCGGATCCACGCTCGTTCCTCATGGCGCGGCCTCCGGGACTACCTGCAGCGTCTGCCCCTGCTTCAACTGCACGTCTTCCAATCTGACGCTGGTGGGGGTGAGCGAAACCACAAGATAACGTTGCTTCAGCAGCTCACCCTCGGATGCGACCAGAACGTCGTCTCCATCGAGAAAGAAGCCGCGACTGCTCTCGCCCTTCGCTGTAGGCTTGACGAATCCATAATATTTCAAAGGAATAGTGAAAGCCGGAGCTGCGGTTGGCGTGGACGCCTGCAAGCCCGCCGGCAATGGTTTTGGAACGATGGTCGGCCCGGGTATCTTGGTCAAGGATGCCGCTTGGGCGCCCGGACCGGATTCGAACAGGCTGCGGCCGCTGGTAAAGGGCTCGACCGAATGCAGGCGCGCCAGCAGGTCCAGCCGCAAGGTCGGATCGACGTCGCCGCGGGTTGCATCGACAGCCCGCACGCGCAAGGTCCCGCGATCGTTTGCGACAGAATTGCGCGCCGGCTGCACATGCCTGGGCGCTGCCACAGGCGCCGCGGCGCTCTCGGTATGAGTTGTCGCGGGAGCGCTGGCTTCGTCGTCGCTGCGTGTGTTGTACCAATACAGCAGACCAGCGATGGCGACCAGAACGCCGATCAGTATCTTTGGATCGATACCGAGCCGGATACCGAAAATCCTGGTCTGCGTGGCCGCGCTCATGGCCGGCCTCCGCTTGCGCCGCCGCTGTCGTCCTGAATGATCGCCTGAAATCGGATAGCGGCATTTATGCGTCCAGTCTGCTGCTGCGGCGAGGCTTGCAGCTGCTCCAGCATCAGGAGCATGGGGGACTGGTCCACTTCGTACAGAAAGCGCATGAGATTCTCATACGAGCCGTCATAATGCGCGGCGACGTTTAAGACCGCGAGATCCGATGCGCCTTCAATCGCTTCCTCCGTGAACGCAGCATCGCGCTCCTGCAGGTTCGAAGCTGTCGCCATGCGCTGCAGCTCCGCCACCACCGCCTCATAAGCCATTCGTTTGGGCAGAAAATAATTCAACTCGAAATCGGCCGATTGCGCGTTTCCGACTTCCACCTTGCCCGCGGCCGTTTGCACCCGCAGCGTCTGGGCGCGCAACGCCGCTATTTGCTGGCGGACTCCAAGTCTCTGCTGAGCCAATTCCTTACGCGTCCCTCCGGGAGGAGCCAGATACAAAAAAAGCGCGACGCCGTTCAGCAGCGCCAACACGCCTCCCGCGATCTGCAGCCAGAACCGGGGACCGCGATGCAGCCCATTGCGCGCCGATGGAAGCCAATCAAAGTTTCTGGGCATATTCCACCGTCACGCGATACCGATAGAGCCGATCGTTTTGGGTGGGCGGCTGTTCAGCTATCACTTTTGCCGCGCCGAACAAGGGCGACGTTTGCAGCCTCTTGAGCAGCTCGATGATGACGTCGGGCCGATCCGCCCCCACCTCCATATCAAGCTGCACGCGATTCGCGCCGCTGCCGTCTTGCGCGGATACTTGCGGCAACCGGACGCCGACCAATCGCATATCGTTGGGCAGCACTGTCCCGAGATCTTTGAATACGCGCGTCCAGCTCACTGCGCGCCGGGCGATCAACTCGTTCAGAAAAACATTCTTTGCAAAGACATCTGCATTTTCCGGCTTCCCCAGGACACTCGAAAATTGCGCCTGCTCCCGCTGCAGCCGATGAAGCTCCGCGGTGTCGGCGTCGATGCCGCGGCGCAGATCCGCCGCTTGCGCCCGCGCGTGAAGAATAAGGCTGATCAAGACCATCAGCGAACATGCCAGCGCCAGACAGATCAACGCAAAAGCGGCGTTCTGCGCGCGCTCGCGGCGGAAGGGCTGCGACGCCAGATTGATAGCCGTAGGAGAAAAGGAGCTCATGCCGCGTACTGCTCCAATAGCCCCAGCAGCCCTGCGTTCTCCTGCGACGGTGTTCCGAATTTCGAGCGAACCGGCGCGTACGGAATCCCAAACTCCTTCTGCGCGAGCCGCCCCAAAGAATCCGTTTCCGGCCCAAACCCGCAGAACAGCAATCGCGCGACGGGCTGCCCGATCTGATCTTCCGCGTAGGCCAGCGTTTGCTGCAGCAGAGGCAATACGCTGCGCTCTTCCCTCAGCTCTTCGTCCTCGCCCGCGGTCAGGTCCAGGCAGCGCACCAGCCGTACCCGGCCTTGCTCCATCAGCAAAACGGACAGCGTCGACCCGGCCGCTTTCGCCAAAAGTGTGAGCCCGTTTTCGGCTCTGGGGCAAAGCCGCAAAGCTCCGATCGAAGAAGGCGTCACCAGCCCCACCCGATATCCCGCCTGAGTAAAGATGCCTTCGTATTCATCGAGGATGGGACGAGCGATCGCTACTGCCAAAACCTCGATTCGCTTGGGCTCGTTCAACTGGATCGAATAGGCAAGCTGCGCTTCGTCAATATGAAACGGGACACTCTTGCGCAGCCGGAAACGCAACAGCGCGGCTCGTTCCTCTTCGCCCTGGGGAAACTCTTCGAAATCGAGAATCGCCATGCGTACTGCATAGTCGGGGATCACTACGGAAGCTGCCATGCGGCGCAGCGCGCTTCTCGCGGCCACTCTTTGCACCGCCTCTCTATACAGGTGCGGCTTCAATAGATTCGGCGCGCTTGGCGACGCGGTGAGCGCGCGCTCCACCAGGATCTCCTGTCTCGCTTGACCTGGAGTGCGCGGACAAACACCGGCTACCGACGTTTCCGTAATCTCGAACAGATGATCCGGAGGCGGCTCGGAAATCCAGCGCTGAATGTTATCCACAAACGACAGACTAACTACCTATCCTTCGATGAACGTTACCTTGTTAGCTTCGCGCAGCGTCGTGATGCCTTGCTTCAGCCGCTCGAGCGCCGAATGCCGGAGAAAGGTCATGCCGTCCTCGCGCGCCGCTCGCTTGATTTCCGACGTAGGCCTGCGCTCCAGAATCATCTCGCGTATCTTCTCGGTTAAATCGAGGAGCTCGTGAATCGCAGTGCGGCCGCGAAACCCGGTCCCGCTGCATTCCATGCAGCCCCGGCCTTCATAAAACGGGAAGGATTTCCACTCCTCCAAATCGAGCGCGCTTTCAAGCAGGTAATCGTCGTCGTAGGTCACCCTTTGCCGGCAATGAGGGCAGATGATGCGCACCAGCCGCTGCGCCAGAATGCAATTCAGCGACGAGACGAAGTTGTACGGCTCGACGCCCATGTTCAGGAATCGCCCCAGCACGTCGAGAACGTTGTTGGCGTGAACGGTAGTGAAGACCAGGTGGCCCGTCAATGCCGCGTTGATGGCGATTTGCGCGGTTTCCTGATCGCGAATTTCGCCGACCAGGATCTTGTCGGGATCGTGCCGCAGAATCGACCGCAGCCCCCGCGCGAAGGTGAGTCCCTTTTTCTCATTCACCGGTATTTGCGTGATGCCTTTAATCTGATACTCGACCGGATCCTCGATAGTGATGATCTTGTCTTCATCGTTTTTGATTTCGCTCAGTGCCGCGTAGAGCGTGGTCGTCTTGCCCGATCCGGTGGGACCCGTCACCAGCACCATTCCGTAAGGTTCCTTGATGTAGCGGCGGAATTTTGTAAGATCCTGTTCCGAAAAGCCGACCACATCCAGCGTGAGTTTCGAGAATTTCTCGCTCATCGACTCTTTGTCGAGCACGCGGAGCACGGCGTCTTCGCCATAAATCGTCGGCATGATCGAAACCCGGAAGTCTATCAGGCGGCCTTTGTAGCGCACCCGGAAGCGGCCGTCTTGCGGAACGCGCCGCTCGGCGATATCCAGCTCGCTCATCACCTTGATACGCGAGATGACGGCCGAATACCACTCCTTTGCAATAGGACTCATGGCGTACTGCAGAACGCCGTCGATGCGGTACTTGATGGCTAATTCCTGATCGCGCGTTTCAATGTGAATATCGCTCGCGCGGCGCTCCAGCGCGTTGAAAATCGTGGTATCCACCAGCTTGATGACCGGCGCGATGTTGCCTTCATCGGAAGTAAGCCGGTCGATCGAGAGGTTCTCGTCCGCGTTTTCTTCATCGCCCACCACATCGAGCGTGAAGCCCTCTGTAACCTCTTCCAGAACGCGCTGCGATTGTTCCGTTTTCTTTAATAGATCGGTGATCTGCGAATAAGTGGCCACTCTCACTCGCAGCTTCTTCGACAGCAGAACCGAGAGCTCGTCGATGAGAACGATTTGCCGTGGGTCCGAGAGCGCGATTTCAAGAGTTCCGTTTTGCGCCTGCAGCGGCACAAAATGATACCGGAACATCAGATCCACCGGGACAGTGCGAAACAGCTCGTGATCGATCTTTGCGGTTTTCAGATCGATGAAATCGCAGCAATACCGGCGCGCAATGGCCTGGGCGTGCTCGGCTTCTTCAAGCGGGTCTTTGATTTTGATGGTCTCGGTTGCCATTTATCTGATGCTGTCCGCTAGCGAGAAGATGGGTAGATACAGCGCCACCAGCACGAACGCGACAAAAATACCCATGAAGATCATGATGGCCGGTTCTATCAGCGACAGCAGCGCAGTCATCCGCGTGGATACATCTTCTTCATAGAATTCTGCGACGCTATGGAGCATTTGCGGTAAGGCGCCGGTCGATTCCCCTACTTCCATCATGTCAACTGCCAAGCCGGGCACAACGCCGGTACTGGCGAGCGAGGCGGAAAGCGACTTGCCCTCGCGAACCAGAACGGCTGCGCGGTCCAGCGCCTTTTTCACCAGAACGGTCCCGAGAGAATGCCCGGACGTCTCGAGCGCCTGGACCAGCGGGATGCCGCCGACCAGGAGAGTACCCAGCACCCGCGCGAATTGCGCCACCTGATATTTAATCCAAATGCCGCCCAACACCGGCGTCCGCATTTTCCATCGATCCAGTAATTCCTGCGACCCCTCGCGACGCGACCAAAAATATGCCGCCACCGCGGCGAATATCACCAGATCGATTCCAAATAAAACGTAGCTGCGCGCGGTGGTCCCGACTGCGATCAATATTTGCGTCGCCATAGGCAGCTTCGCTTCCATACTGCTGTAAAGCGCCGCGAAATTCGGCACCACGTAAGTGACCAGAAAAGCGATTAACAAGATCACCAGGCAAATCAAGATCGAGGGATAGAGCAGAGAAACCAGCAATTTCTTCCGAACCGCCAACGTCAGCCGCTGGTAATGGATGTAGCGATCGAGCACCTCCACCAACGAGCCGCTTTTCTCGCCCGCCAAAACGGAGGTCACATAGATCGCAGGAAACACTCTCTGATGCGCGAACGCGTCGGAAAGCGTAGTGCCGCTGCGGACCTCGTCGCGTACGGCTCTGATATGCCGGCCGAGTCTTTCATCCGTCAGCCGGTCGGCCAATAGATCGAGACCCTTCAGAATCGGCAAACCAGCGCGCACCAGTGTGACGAATTGTTGATTGAAAATCAGGAATTTCTCCAGATTTACCGTTTTCGAGCGCCTGGTCGTGCGGCCCAGGCGCGCACCCAGGTCCTTGGCGCGAACCGAATAGACCAGATACCCCTGGTGCGCCAGCCGTTCGCGAGCTTCGCGTTCGGTCGGCGCGTCCGCCACCTGCTCGTGCATCTGGCCGCGCGGATCGGCGTACCGGAGGAGAAATTCAGCCACTCTCTTTTACTTCTCCTCGAGTCCAAATTCGAGGGACTCTACCACCTGCGCCCCGGGCGGAATCGCAAAGTGGAACAGTGCATCGCTCAAGCGCGGGTTCACCTTCTCTCCGCTGAAAGAGAAAGCGAGCAAAGACCCGTCGCGCCCGGCAACCTTCAATTGGCGAATGGAAGCATCTGGCGCAATCAGCATTTCGACCTTTTCATAAGGCGTACGGTCGTTTTTCGCCGAAGCCTCGAGCCAAGTGCCGTCGCCGCCATTGTGTACCCGGAAATCGCGGAATTCCTTCTTCATGTCTAAGCGGCCCAGCAGAAAGGCCAAAGGAGCCCGCATATCTTCAGTGTCCTTCAGGGGAACTTTTTCTACTCTATTGTCCCTTGCGGTATAGAGGTATACATTTTTACCGTCGGAAATGAACAGCTTACCCTCCGGTTGGCTGTAGTCCCAGCGCATCTTGCCCTGCTTGCGCAGGCTCAGAGTTCCCGATTCGGCAGGGCGGGAGTGGCCCAGAACGCTGTAATTCTCAACAAAGCCGACGGAAAGCGTTCGCGCGGCGTTGTAGCGATTCTGAACGCGCTCAATCAGGTCATCGGCAACCGAATTCGCCCAAACCAGGCACGACCCTAACAATAGGAAGGCGGCTGGCCGAAGCATACTGAACAGACGCACGGGTATATTGCTTCGTTTACTCATGGAGAGAGGCGCTCGATCATCCACTGCTCTTCGCCTTCTCTTCGATAACGCAAACGATCATGCAGGCGGTTCGGGCGCCCCTGCCAGAATTCAACGATACGAGGCCTGACGCAGTATCCGCCCCAAAATTCCGGAGTGGGAATGTCGTCGGTGCTCTGGTACGCTGCCTCGAGTTCGTCCAATTTCGCCAGGAGGGCGTCGCGGCTGGCCACAACTTCGCTTTGACGAGACGCCCAAGCGCCCAGTCGGCTTCCTCTCGGCCGGGTCTTGAAATAAGCCTCCGATACCTGCCTGGTGACGCGCCCCACGTCTCCTTCCACCCGAACCTGCCGTTCCAACTCGGGCCAGTAGAAGGTCAGCGCGGCAACCGGATTCGCCTCCAACTCACGGCTCTTGCGGCTGCCGTAGTTGGTGTAAAAAATGAACCCCAGTTCGCTCACTTCCTTCAGCAGGACCACCCGAGCCGAAGGTAAGCCATCGGGCGTCGCGGTCCCTAGCGTCATCGCATTCGGCTCTTTCAGATGAGCGGCTTGCGCGTCTTTCATCCAAGCCTCGAATTGAAGGATCGGGTTCGCCTTACAATTTCTTTCCTCCAGGCCACCGGCCAGGTATTCTTCCCGAACGCCGGCTAATGACATTCGATGCGCTTCGCTGGAAGATTCCCGCATAGATTTAAGTCTTACACTCAAATTCGATCCAGCGGGGCGGTTTTGCGGAACGAACCCGGTCTGCCTGTAGCCATTCTGAAGTGTGGCGAGGCGGCTAAGAAGGTCAAGTGCTTGTAAGTCCTTCAGGTGATTACGATGAAAGTGTCTGGCGTAGGCTTTTCGACGGCGAGGGTGCTTTTTACCGAACGAAGCCAGTGGAGTACAATGAGGACGATTTTACTGAACGACGCCGGGCTTATTTGGAACCGCCTGTACGTCCCATCGAGCATGTTGGGCACTGAGGGTAAAGAGGACAGTCCTACTACGTAGTTTCCAAGGCACTGCGTAGCAGTTGGCGGCATCGAGCCTACCAAAGTTGAAATTTTGCGAGTCCGCGCCGTTGCAGAAATGGGTTTGAATTTTCGTTGCGTCCATCCGTAGCAGCATTCAAGCACAAGTTGCGGTTCGATGCTGATATCAGGAAGTCCCATAACAATAGGGCATGATGCACCGGATGGCCTGCATGACTGGAACGGATAGGGTCAGGGCGGCGGAGGCGGTCCCCGCCGGGTCCTTTTTGCAACCGACAGCGCCAGTCAATAATGTTTCGGCGTTGGAAGGCGATTTAGTTGGATATTCGGCTGAAGGGCATCAATGAACGTCCTGCGCTTCGGCTGCCTGTACCAAGTCTCCATCCGCGTAGACGATCACAGTACCGTTAGGCTGTCTTTCCACCTTTTTGACGATCTGAGTTTGTATACCTTCATCGCCGAATGAAACAAAGATCGCCAGAAACAAGCTGCAGCGCCTCTTCGTTGGTCATGGATCTCATCTCCTTTATTATTACCCTTATCGCGTGACGCCGCCGCCGAAACGTGGTAAAAAGCTACGATAAAGGAAGGTGCGACCATGGCAAAGCTAGACACACAAGCAGGCATCGACTGGACAGTTTGCGAACTGATCGAGCAAATTCCCGGCAAGGTTTCGGGGCGGCCCATTGTGCGCGGTACGCGCATCATGCCTGACGGGATTGTGAACAGCTATGACATGGGTGAGAGCATGGAGGACATCCACGAGGATTGGCCTTCGCTTTCCATTGCCCAGATCAAACGCCTGATTGAGTTTGCCCACGCCCATCGTGAGCAGCCCAATCCGTGAAGGTCTTGCTTGATGAAAATCTGGCGCATCGGTTGCGGAAGAACCTCGGCGCACATAAAGTTTTCACCGTCAGTTATAAAGGCTGGGCCGGACTTAAGAACGGCGAACTTTTACGCACCGCCGAAAACGACGGTATCGAAGTCTTTTTAACCGGCGACCAGACGCTCACCTACGAACAGAACCTTGCCGAGCGCGCCATTGCAATCGTGGCGTTGTCCTCTGTTGAATGGGACATCCTCAAGCAGCACCTGCCGTTAATCGTCGCCGCGATTGACAACGCCATACCCGGCAGTTTTCAGGCGGTCGATTGCGGTACGTTCACCCGCAAAGAGTAAGGTGGCGCAATTCTCGCAAAAGGTAAGTTTCGGGACGGCTTTTGAAGGCCTTGAAATCGAGGAGGGCCCCCGGAGGTGCTGGGCTGGGACTATATCGGGACGGAGTGATGTCGATCGCGTCGCCGCAAGTAACGCGAACGAGGTAAAGTTTTCAGGCGACGAGAACCGGCCAAGACCATGTTGCAAAGGAAATAGGCGTATCCGAACTCAGTTGGTCTACCAGATAGGCGGCGTAGTGGTACCTCGACGTGGCGGTCGCGCCCAGTAATTTGAGAGCTTCGTCGTCTAATTCGCCGATAGTCTTCACACCGGCAATGTAGTCAGCCGATGGTCCTTGGAACTTATCTCGCAGGTCACGCGCCCAGCTTTCAAGCTCAGCGTCGCCGCCGTTAAAGAGGCCACGAGTTTTGAGCTCTGCCAGAATCCGAGCCACGTACTCTGAGGAGATATCTCGCTCGAGACGCACATCCCAAGAACGTAGAGTTCGGCCGCGTTGAACGAGGAGCGCGTCTTTCCCTCGCATGCCTCGGGTTAGAGAGAGGTCTGGTTTTGGGAAGTGGGCTAGCGGCGTTAACTCGTCGTCGATCCTAAGCACCCAGCGAAGAAGTCGCAACCGTTCACACCATATCGGGAACTGGTTCTGCTGCTCGACTGTCCAGAGTCCATCCGCAGCATGTACCAGATCTACTTCAGCGGGTTCGAGCTTTTCCCACAGGCCGCTTCGCCGCAAGATCTGGTTTTGGGTTTGCCGGGTTATCAGCTCTAGTCCTGCCGGAACTTCGTTGTATTGAAGATAGATCTCGCTGGCTGCGCGCGAAACGAGCGAGGCGGTAATCAAGGCTCGCTGCTCTAAATAGGTCCGGGTTGTGGTTGGGATCTCATCGGAGATCTGTTGCGAATGGGATGCGCGACCGGTAAGCGAATCGCGAAAGGCTTTAGCTTGCCGACGATGAGAACCGCGGACTAGAACGAGCGCCAGCCCCGCGGCGGCAAAGAGCACTCCGTACAAAGGCGCGGTCCAACGGCCGGAGAGATACAAAAGATAAACTTCGAAGGCGCAGATCGATAGAAGGCACGTTAAGCCGAAAGCAGTCACGAATGCCAGGCGGCGGGCACGTTTGTCGCTCTTGCTGCGGCGCAATGCAAGCCACAAGGTAGCCCAAAACTGTTTTCGCCAGAGGGAGGCCATCTGGCTCAGGATAGCGAGCGCGCCAGCCCGCTTCCCTAGAGCCGCGAGCAAAATTCGCCGATTGTCGCTAACGCTCCCGGCTCGGATTCAGGATCAAAATTAGCGATAGGCGGCGGCTTGGATGCTGTAGAGTTCGGCGTATTGGCCAGATTGGGCCATGAGCTCTTCATGGGTATCGGATTCGACGATGTGCGCTCCGTCGAGGACCACGATGAAGTCGGCCATGCGCACCGTGCTGAAGCGGTGAAAGACCAGAATGGTGATGCGGCCGTGCCCGGTGCGCTGACGAGCGGCGGCGGAAAAACGTTCGAACAGGGCATGCTCGGTCTCGCTGTCCAGGGCCGCGGCGAAATCCGATTTGCCCGATGAGCCAAGCGCCCGCGGTGCGTTGAATGACTTACTTGTGCGGGTGTGCCTCCAATCCATACCGGTGTAGCTTCTATCAGTTTCAATCCGTGACTCGGGCGTATCGACATGTCGAAAGATCCACTTGCATATACTCAAGAACATGTTCGGCGGCATCGAGGCAGGAGGCACAAAGTTTGTGTGCGGCGTCGGCTCTGGGCCCGAGGATATCCGCATCGCGCAGTTTCCAACTTCAACCCCGGAGATCACGCTGGCCAGCGTCATCGAGTTTTTTGAACAAGAGGCCGGAAGCAAGCTCGAGGCCGTTGGCATTGGGTCGTTTGGGCCAGTCGATCTCGACCTCTCTTCGTCGACCTATGGGCACATCACGTCGACGCCGAAGGCGGGCTGGGCGAATTTCGATTTGGCCGGAACGGTTCGCGCGCGGCTCGGCGTTCCCGTCGGCTTCGATACGGATGTGAACGCGGCAATTCTGGGCGAAGCGCGTTTTGGCGCCGCACAGGGGTTAACGGACGCTGTATACCTGACCATCGGAACCGGTATCGGAGGCGGCGCGATCGCGCACGGCCAGGTGATTCATGGATTGGTGCATCCCGAGATGGGGCATCTGCGAATCCCGCACGATCCGCAAAGAGATCCTTACCCAGGCATCTGTCCCTATCACGCAGATTGTTGGGAGGGTCTAGCCTCCGGTCCCGCCATGCAAGCTCGCTGGAAAGTGCCTGCGGGAACATTGCCGGCCGATCATCCTGGCTGGGCGCTCGAGGCGCATTACCTCGCGCTCGGGCTGGTGAACCTGGCGTGTACCTTATCGCCTCGACGCATTTTAATGGGAGGTGGAGTGATGCAGCAGCCTCATTTATTCGACCTGATCAGGCGGGAATTCGCCCGTCTTCTGAATGGATATATCCGCCACAACGCGATTGTCGAGCATCTGGAGGAATATATACGGCCGCCGCAGCTCGGAAGCCGGGCAGGCATCGTGGGCGCGTTGGTATTGGCCGCTGACCAGGCATCGGACGCTCTTCTCGAGCGAACTATGCGAAATTTCACGGGGAGAAGCGAGCGCGCATGACACTTTCCGGATCGCTGATCAAAAGCACGATAGTCGCTGCGCTCGGTGGCCTGCTGTTTGGCTTTGATACCGCCGTGATCGCCGGCACAACGGCGGGACTGACCAGAAGCTTTGCGCTTTCGCCAAAGGGCCTCGGATGGACGGTTGCCATGGCTCTGCTCGGCACCATCATCGGTTCCATGTCGGCGGGCATCCCCGGAGACCGGTACGGCCGCCGCGACAGCCTGCGCGTCATGGCTATCTTGTACCTGATTTCCGCCATAGGTTGCGGCTTAGCCTGGAACTGGTATTCGCTGCTCGCTTTTCGTTTCATCGGCGGCCTGGGCATTGGAGGCTCTTCGGTTCTGGGGCCTATGTATATCGCCGAGATTGCTCCGGCCAAATGGCGCGGGCGATTGGTGGGCGTGTTTCAGTTCAATGTCGTGGGTGGCATCTTACTCGCCTATCTTTCCAACTACCTGATCGGGCTGGCCTCATTCGGCTCCGAGGACTGGCGGTGGATGCTGGGCGTTTCGGGTATCCCGGCGCTCCTGTTTTTTGGAATGCTGTTCACCATTCCGCGCAGCCCGCGTTGGCTCGCGCAGAAATCGCGCATTGCGGAGGCGCGCTCCGTCCTTCAGTTAACCGGAGAGGAAGACGTCGAAACCGAGCTGCAGGACATCATCCGCTCGATTGACGTGGAACATGGCCACGGCAAAGAACCGCTGTTTACCTGGAAATACCGGTTCCCCATTTTTCTCGCGGTCACAGTTGCCATGTTCAATCAACTGTCGGGAATCAATGCAATTCTCTATTACCTGAACGACATCTTCGCGCGCGCTGGTTTCAGCAAAATCTCCGGCGATCTCCAATCGGTCCTGATCGGCTTCACGAATCTGGTATTCACAATTATCGCCATGTCGATCATCGATCGCGTCGGCCGCAAGACGCTGCTGCTGGTAGGCGCTGTCGGAATGGCGGCATGCCTCGGCGGCGTAGCGGCCATTTTCCTCACCGGCGCCCATCAAGGCCTTCTGGTTTGGCTCTTGGTGGGCTTCATCGCCTGCTTCGCGTTCTCACAGGGCGCGGTGATCTGGGTATTTATAAGCGAGGTATTTCCGACGCGCGTCCGGGCCAACGGACAAAGCCTCGGCACTTTGACCCACTGGGTGATGAATGCCGCAATCTCGTATGGATTCCCGGTGATTGCGGCCAAATCCCGCGGCGCTCCGTTTGTCTTCTTCTCGGCGATGATGGTGGTTCAATTTTTTGTCGTCTTGATTGCCTATCCCGAGACCAAAGGGCTGTCGCTCGAGCAGATGCAGGAGAAGCTCGGCATCGCGTGAACGTCGGCCTGCCTCAAGATCGCCCTTAGCGTTTCTTCGGGTATGTTTACCAGGATTGGTTGGGAATTGTTGTGTACCGGTTTTTCTCGCGATTGACACCAGATCTCGTGACTTCCTGCCGCCTGCCTGTCGAACTCCAAGCCGAAACATTTCAGCTTCCGAGCGATTTCCCTGTAGCGGAACCCGGCAAGGCGCCCCATCTACCCCGAAACTACAATCGTGTAATCGCGGCGCTCGCTTATGGGTGAGAGTTGCGGAACTCCATCGCGCTCGCGGCGAGCTTCGACGAGTTTGCGCGCTACGTCACGTGCGATATCAAGCGTCTCGGCAACCGTCCGCCCCTGTGCAATCAAACCGTCAAGCTCGTCCGATGTCGCAAGGAACAGACCGTCCGGAAGTTGCTCCACTTGAATCCGAATCGCTACTTCCATAGCGGCGATGTTAGCAGCAGCCCACGCGTCACCTGAAAGCAACCCCGCCCGGCCTCTCTTGATTCGAAATGAAGGGCTCTGGTGAGCGCGGTAGGAATCGAACCTACAACCTAGCGCAAGCTCATGTCGCCCAGTACGACTCCAGCCACATTTTGAGAGTTAGGTCGTGCCGCTCCTCATGCGCGAGGAGATTGGGACGAAGCTCCTCGTAATAGCGTTTCTTTAGAACCTCCGCTCTCAGATATCCGGCAAGCGCCAAACGCCGCACATCATCACGATCGCGCTCAAGGTTCCGCTCAAGTTTCGAGAGCGCCATATCGTGAGCTTCCAGCGCATAGAGCCGAAGATAAACCCGTGCGCCGGGGAACACCTGCAGCAATCGCTGTTCGTAATTCTCGGGCAGTATGGCGATGGTTACGGCATCAAGATAAACCTTATGCTTTCCGTGCAGCGGCGAAGCCTTGCCCGCGAGCTCGGTCAGATATCCTCGTATGCTCGGAACGGCACTCACATAGTCGACGTCGCTTGTGGTGCGGGCAACGCCATAGACTTGAGTCACAACCGAGCCGCCGCAGCAATGCAGTTCCACTTGCCCGCTGAGGTGTCCGTCAATGTCAGCGAAGAAAGACCGCCATGGCTCCGGCGGCTCGTCACTGAGCTGCATACGGTAATTGCTCTGTGGTGAGGCTGGTTAACAGATTCCAGTGAGCAGCGGCCTGTGGACGGTTTCTTCTGAGCCACGCCCTCTCCGCCTCCGGCATCGAATCGCGACAGAGAGTTCCTTCCCGCACAAGGCGAGCTTCTTCAAGCTCGTGTTGCCATTTCGCTAATGGCATGCGCGCCGTTCTATTTGCCAGGTAAACCAAGTAGCCGAGTCGGTTCTGGGCGTTCCGTAATTTAACGTGGTTCCGCAGCCATTCCCAATTCAGATCGGTGTACGTACTCAACAGCCACGGCAGAGCTTCCACAAGCCGCCTATCCAAGTCCCGTTGTACAACGGCACTGAGAACCACCTCAGCGGGATTATTCACCAATTTGGCCCGAATATGCTGAAAACCCGGATATCCCAGTGCGGCCAGCCTGTTTTGAAGTTCATCCTGTGGAAGGTCCCGAAAACCGACCGGCTCGCGAAGGGGCAAAGCGGTGGGCCCGAGTCGATACCGTCCAGCGGCTCTACGCGCGAGTTCGGCGCTTGCGCTCCGCACTCCCGTTTCGAGCTGCGACAGATACGGCTGCGTAACTCTGAGCGCGCGCGCCGCCGCAACCTGAGTCATACCGGCCGTGTGCCGTCCGCTCTTCCATTGCTCGGCTGTCATTTTGCGATTACGCTCTATTGAAATATAGCACACTTAGCTATACCAGAGGCCGTCATCATGCCCCGACGATAATGCTCAAGAAAATCGATGCCTCAATCGTAAGGGGCATGGATGCTGCGTGCTTCAGGCTTCTGCTGATCGCCGTTCTTCGATGTCGCGCAGCCGCGCGGTACGTAGTTGTCGAGCAGTATCAGCATCGCAGCCTTTTTACCGCGGTCCGGCACCGCCGGCGTGCTCGGCTCCACCCTCCGGCGCGAAGCGGCGCGGTTGAAACTTACCCCATTACGAAAAACGGGGCAGGATGACCTCTTCATAGCTACCCGGAGTGGCGGCGTTCACCGCGGCCGCAATCTTCCCGATGTGCAATCGAACAACCGGCCACTGCGGAGTGCTCAACACCACAATGGCTATTTTGCGGTCTGTAAGGTTCTGCTGGTACCGCATGTTCTTATCAGCGGTAAGAAGCACGTCAAAACCGGCCTGCTCTGCTTCGTCCAGCAAGTTGCCGTTGGTCAGCGTATCCCATCCTCGCTCCTTGGCCTTTGTAACCGTGTGACCCGTAAGGAACCGAGCAATACCGCGAGGAGTTACATGGTCAAAAGGAATCAGCATCTACCGGAGCGTTTGCAACGGGGTCGCCGACCGGGGCAGGATCAAGGCTGCGGGCCGCAAATTCAAGCACCGCGTTAATCTCTTCCCGTGCGATGTCGAACTGGTCGATGATTTCCTCTATCGTGGCTCCGGCTTCAAGGTTTTCGAATACGGCAGAGACGGGCATGCGAGTATCGCGAAACACCCACGCGCCGCTTAGCCTGCCCCGTACGCTCTCCACGGCGGGGCATTGGGACCAATCGAGAGTTGCCATATTCTTGTCCTCCCTTCATCGTAGCTTTCTACCACGGCTCGGCGGCATCACGCGCAGAAGAACGGTGCGTAAGCGAAATATGGGAACCACAGGGAGAGCGCGCTCGTAACATCCACCGCGTCGGTTCCTCCATAGACATTGGCCGCAAATATCATGGCCGACACGCCGCATAGGATTTCAAATCGCCTAGGTCCTTGGAAAATGCTCAGGTCCCCCGTTATCGCACAACGGCAACAAAACCCCCCCTACGCCACTTGAACGAAGCCGCCGTCCGAGACGCCCATATTGCAACTCAGGCTTGCAGGAAGCGATCTACATCGATGTCCGCCTGCCTTAAGATGGCTCGCAGTGTTCCTTCGGGCATGTCGCCAGGATGGAGACACATATAGCTTTCCACCTTCCACACAGACCAGGACGGCCTTACACGATTACGCTTTCGCAGCTCAGCGTCACCCTTCTAGCCGTCTCGTCCAATCTAACAGTCCCCCCTGACATGCAGCGTGGAAGCCTCTGACTCAACCCATGTCACGAAGTATTCTGCGCCATGGCCGCATTCCGTCGGGAATGCCATTCGTGGTTAACAGGCGATATTGTTGCTGTGCAGCAACTAAGAATGAATCCGCAAGAGTCCTCACCGCCGTATCGAGGGCAACTGTCTTCCATCGTTTATGGATCTGCATCGCAGTGAGCACATTTGCATCCATTGCCTCCTTATATGATGCTCCGTCATCAATTGTCCCTCCATAACAGAAACCAAACCATTGTTTCAGAATCGCCTCCTGCTCCGCTTCGCAGGTGTGCGGTATCTCTGCGCTCGACGAAGCTGGTAGCACCAAGTCCATGCAGACCCGAAGGGCCTCAATCGTAAGTTCCTTTGCGCCTTCGCGGTGCCAAACGTCAAGCCAAGCCTCCTGCTGTGAGGTGAGGCTCTGGAACTTATTTTCGTACGACGGATCTAAGTTCATGAGCTAACTCCTCTCCTTCTGCAAAACTAACCAGCTTCCGCCGTACCTTTTTACATCTTCCGCGCCGCCCTCATGAATTTCAGTCGGACCTCGGTGGAACGCACTGGAACGCAGGATGGCGAGCGAATCTGTTTTCAGCATGGTCGCAAATCGTCGACTAACCCAAGTGAATCGAAATCTGCTGGTGAGCGCGGTAGGAATCGAACCTACAACCTAGTGATTAAGAGTCACTTGCTCTGCCAATTGAGCTACGCGCCCGCTATGCTCGGACTACCGGCAAACGCCCCAATGCCGCCGCCCTAAAAAGACTATAACACCCGCCCAAAACCCGCCTTTTCCAACTCAACTCCCCAAACTCGAATTTCCAGTCACAAGCAACTTGCTCAATCGTTTCAACAACTTACCTCAAAACGCTAGAAAAGCCGTGCTACTGTGCTGTCGGAAGGTCTTTTCTCAATGTCATCGAACGCTCAAATCCTTGCGAATCAAACGAATGCGCAGCTCTCTACCGGTCCCAAAACACCGGAAGGCCGCGCGATTTCTTCCCTCAACGCCGTCAAAACCGGACTCACTGGCCGCACCGTTCTGCTGCCGGGTGATGATGCTGCTGCGTACGAACAGCACGTCCGGCGCTTCTTCACCGAACAGCAGCCCGGCACCGACTCCGAAAACACGCTCGTCCAATCGCTCGCCGATGCCGAATGGCGTCTGCTTCGCATCCCCTCGCTCGAAATGGGCATCTACGCCCTCGGTCGCATCGAGCTCGCCAATAAGTTCGAAAGCGCCGACCCTGCCGTTCAATCCGCGCTCATCGATGCGCAAATTTTTGTCACTTATCAACGGCAGCTCGCGAATCTCAGCATTCAGGAAGGCCGTCTCCGCAAGCATCGCGAGAAGGATCAGGCCGAGCTCAAAGACCTGCAGACCAAGCGCCATGAGAGCACCAGGATAGAAGTTGACCACGCCACTGCGCTTTATCTCGACGCGAAGAAGGCTGGCCAGGCATTCCACCTCGCCGAATTTGGGTTCGAAATTTCAATGCAGGATATCGAGCAGCGTCTGGCGTTCAACGAAGCTCGAAGAGCAGGGCACTCTTGTGCCATCTCCGAGATCCTCACGAGAAAGGTCGCAAGGAAGGCCGCCTGACCACCGCATCACGACGCCTTCTGAATCTGCTCCGCCGCAAGCTGCGCGATATCCATCAGCCTCGGCGCATTCTCGGCTGTCCGCGCCAGTGCATCTCGGAACATCGTGTTGCAGAACGGACACGCCGCGCCAATCGTCTCGGCGCCCGTCTCCACCAGCTCTTTTACCCTAGCCTCGTTCACCCGCTCGCCCGTCTCTTCTCCAAGGAACACCAGCCCGCCGCCTGCGCCACAGCAAAACGACCGTTCCCGCGCTCGCGGTGGATCGATCACCATAGCCGATCGCGCGATCACCTCACGCGGCTCATCGTAAATACCGCGATAACGCCCCAGATAACACGGATCGTGAAACACCACGCGTCCGCCATCTTGCCCCGCCGGCAATTTCTCCGCATGCCGCGCCAGAAACTCGCTGTGATGCTCGATCTCGACCTCGCCGCCAAACTCGCGCCAGTCCTCTTGAATCGTCCGCACGCAGTGCGGGCAAATGGAAATAACCTTCTTTACCCCGGCTTGCTGAAAGCTTGCAAGATTCGTCTCCGCAAGTTGCCCGAATGCCAGATCGTTGCCCAGCCGCCGCACCGGATCTCCCGTGCACCGTTCCTTCTTCAACACTCCGAACGACGTCCCCAGATGCTTCATCACCGCCGTAAACGCCGTAATGATCTCGCGCCCTCGCGGATCGTATGAACCCATGCAGCCCAGCCACAAGCAGTACTCCTGCGTGCCGTCGAAAATAGGAAGCTCCTGCTTCGCCACAAACTTGTCGCGCTCCGTTTGCGAGAACCCCATCGCGTTCCCATTCCGCTCCAGATTCAAAAACAGCTTTGTGCCGTGCTCGTCTTCCCACGTCCCCGTGTTCACAGCCCCGCGCCGCAGCCCGATGATCATCGGCAGGTGCTGAATTCCCACCGGACACTGATATTCGCAAGCCCCGCAGGTCGTGCATTGAAAGATTGCTTTCTGCGAAACCGTCGCGCTTAGAATGGCCGTTTCATTGTCGTTCCCGTACTCGTTCAAATACGATCGCAGCCCCAGCGCAATCAATTTCGGATTCAGTTCCTTCCCCGTATTGTTCGCCGGGCAATGCTCCGTACACCGGCCGCACTCGACGCACGAATACGCCTGCAGAGCGGTGATCTGTGTAATGTCTTTTCCCGAAACCAAGCCGAAATCTTCATCTCCCGATAGCGGCGGAATGTGGCTGAATCCGCTGCGCTCCAGGAAGATCGTCAGCGGGCTCAATACCAGGTGAAGGTGTTTCGTGTGCGGAATCAATGGCAAAAATGCCAGCAGCGTCAGCGTGTGAATCCACCAAAGCGCGCGCCCCGAAACGGACGCCTCCGGTACCCACCACTGCGCCATGTACGTGATCATCAGGATGAAAATCAGCGCAGCAATCACGCCCGATTCATACGACAAAGGTCCCAGCCACCGCGGCCGAATCACAAATCGCCGAAACGCCAGCCCCGCAATCGCGACCGCGCAGAACGCCGCAAACAGAAACGCAAACCAGAAATAAAACTCGCTAAACCACGTGCCGCGCCGCAAAAAAGGCGCCCCGAAGCCCGTCGCAATGTGGTTTAAAGTGACCAGCGCAAATGCGCAAAATGCCCAGAACACCAGCGCGTGCGCAACCCCGGGTAAAGGCCGCTCCCGAATGACTTTCGCCTGGCACAAAACTTCCCAAAAAAAATCCCAAGCCCGATGTCCGATCGACCCAAGTTTGAAATCCGCATCCCGCCGCGCCCGAACGATGCGCTGAAACACTTTACCGAAGCGCAGCCAGAAGAGCCAAATGGAAATAACGATCAGCGCCGCAAGCAGCGCTCTACTAGATAGTTTCGTTGCTTCTAGTAGCATGAAAAACAGTGCGATATGTCATCTCCGGGGCCGCTGGCTTCATTGGATCACACCTGTGCGATCGCCTCACCGCGGAAAACCACCAAGTCGTTGCGCTCGATAACCTCATCACCGGTCATCAGCGGAACATTCATCACCTGTTCAGTAACAAATCATTCGAGTTCATCGAACACGACGTCTGCACGCCCATTGGTGTCCCCCGTGACATCCCCGGTCCCATCGATCGAGTCTTTCACCTCGCCTCGCTTGCCAGCCCCGTCGACTACCTGGACCACCCCATCGAGACCCTCGAATCCGGCTCAACCGGAACTCGCAACATGCTCGATCTCGCGCGCCGCCACAACGCCCGTTTTCTGCTGACTTCCACTTCCGAATGCTATGGCGACCCTCTCGAACATCCGCAATCGGAAACTTATTGGGGCAATGTGAATCCCGTCGGCGTGCGCTCCTGCTATGACGAGAGCAAGCGCTACGCCGAAGCGCTCACCATGGCCTATCACCGCCTCTATGGAATGCGCACGAATATTGCGCGCATCTTCAACACCTATGGCCCCCGCATGTCTCTAACCGATGGCCGCGTCGTTCCCACGTTTATCGATCAGGCGTTGCGTCGCGTGAACCTCACCGTCTTCGGCGACGGTTCCCAGACGCGCAGTTTCTGCTATGTCTCCGATATGATCGAAGGCCTTCTCTTATTGAGCGAATCCGATGAGCCGTACCCGGTCAATCTCGGCAACCCCACCGAATTGTCCATCCTCGATTTCGCCGACAAAATCCGCGCCCGCTTCGGCAACCACATCGGCATCGAATTTAAACCGCTCCCATCCGACGATCCCAAGCTTCGCCGTCCCGACATCTCCAAAGCCAAGCGCATCCTGGGCTGGGAACCCAAAGTGCAATTAGACGAAGGCCTCACCCTCACCATCGATTACTTCAAACGTGACAGTGCCGCAATCCCCTCTTAACCAAATACTGCTGGTGATACTCTTCCGCCTTATAGAACGTCCCCGCCGGCTCAATCTGCGTCGCAACCGGCCGCCGGAACTTGCCCGAGCCTTCGAGCTTCGCCTTTGACGCGCGAGCCGCCTGCTCTTGCTCCGGCGTATGAAAGAAAATCACGCTGCGATATTGAGTCCCCACATCCGGACCTTGCCGGTTCACTTGCGTCGGGTCGTGCGCGCTCCAAAAAACATCCAAAAGCTGATCGTACTTGACCTTTGCCGGGTCATACTCCACTTCCACAACTTCCGCGTGCCCCGTCCGGTCCGTACAAACGTCCTTATAAGTAGGATTCGCCGTGTGACCGCCCGCGTAACCCGCCAACGCATCCACCACTCCATCGATCTCCCGAAACGCCGCCTCCACGCCCCAAAAACATCCCGCCCCAAACGTTGCTTTCTCAGTCATCCCCTTCATTCTATTGTAGGGCGGACGTCCTCGTCCGCAGCCGGTCTCCGGACCGGCCCATGTCGCATATGTTACTGATATCGCGCAGTTTAATCAGCTACTGAAACGTACTATAGCCATCCGAGTGAAAATTACAGTTACCGCCTTACACCCCCGGCGTCTAACTGGCGAAGATCAAGAATCGCTCGACCACACCGCTGCTGCATCGATTTAAGTAGCTATAGGAGGCGCCATTGATGAGTTCTCACATACAATATTCAGCATTACCCAAACCGATCAAAGCTTGCCTGATCGTTTCCACGCAGGCTCTCTTAGCCGCAACCCTCGCCCTGAGTGCCATGAGTATGGTGACACCCACCACTCGAACCTTCACCGCGGGCCAAAAAGCCAAGATTCAAGGCGTTGTCCTTTCTAGAGACGGCGACATTTTGAAAGTGCGCGGTGACGACGACGCCATTGGCTCCGTCGATCTCACCAATACCACCAAGATCCAGCTAAAGCGCGGCTTTGGTCGCAAGACCGCCATGGATGCCGCTTCTTTGGTCCCCGGTCTCCACGTGGAAGCAGAGGGAAAGGGAAATGAGAAAGGCGATCTGGTCGCCGACAAAGTCCTCTTCGATCCCAATTCCATGCGCGCATCCAAGCAAATCGACGCCCGTGTTTCTCCGCTCGAAGCGCGCCAAGGCACCCTCGAAGGACGCGCTGGACAGCTTGAAAACCGCGCCGGTCAGATCGAGAACCGGCAAGGCCAATTAGAAGATCAAGAGAAGCAGACCCAGCAACACGTCGGAGAAGTTCAGACCCAGGTCGGTCAAGTGAAAACAGAAGCGGACCAAGCCAATCAGGGCGTCAACAGCGTCAACAAACGGGTCTCCGATCTCGACAACTACGAGCCCAAGTACTCTGCCACTGTTCTCTTCCGCCTGGGCAGCGCAGTCCTGAGTCCCCAAGCCAAGAAGGACCTGGATGATCTCGCCCAAAAGGCGCTTACTGAAAAGGGCTACGTGGTTGAAGTCGCCGGCTTTGCCGATCGCACCGGCAATTTGGCTCGCAACCAAGCCCTCAGCGAAGAACGTGCCGACGCTGTCATCCGCTATCTGGAACAGCAGGGAAACGTCCCCATTCATCGCATCTTGGCCCCTGCGGGGATGGGAATCACGCACGAAGCCGCGGATAACAGTACCCGCGAAGGCCGCAAACTGAATCGGCGCGTCGAGGTCAAGGTGCTGGTGAATCAGGGTGTGGTAGCCGGCTCAAGCTCCGACAATTCCGGCTCGAACAACCCGAGCTCCGCCAACCCCCCCAAGCCGCCAGGCGAGCCCGATAAGTAATTTCTCTCGGGACTTCACCGCTCCGGGATGAAAGGCCGAACGGTCACTGTGCCGTTCGGCTCTTTTCTTTTTCAGAGCCCTTCACACCCGACCCGCTAAAAAGAAGTGGTGCAAAATCTATAAGATTGCGCCGCCACACCATCCAGGTGTGCATGCCCGGTGTTTCAATCTGAGTAAGACGAATGTCCTGGCTCTTCAACCACGCAACAAGATTACGATTCGCGGTAATTAACCGGTCGTCCGTTCCGCAAGCGATCCACAGTAAATGAATTTTCGAATTGGCCGCCGCGTTCAGCTGCGGAAAGTCGGCTGCGAAGTCGTTGCCGATTCCTCCCGCGCTGAACGATCCGATCCATGAAAATTTGTCCAGGCGGTTCAGTCCCGTCAACAGTGACTCGGCTCCGCCCATGGAAAGTCCCGCAATGGCCCGTGCATCGCGGCTCGTCGCGGCTTTGTATTCTTTTTCGATCGACGGCATCACTTCATTGATCAGGGCTTCGCGAAAATTACTGTAATTCCGATCGCGAAGCTCGGGATTGCTAAGGCCGCCACCGGTGCGCTGCACAATCTCGGGCGCGCCATAGCCCAGCGTCATCACCACGATCATCGGCTTTGCCTTGCCTTGTGCGATCAGTGAATCGAGAATCAAATTGGCTTTTCCGACGGCCGTCCACCCGCTCGCGTCGTCGCTGTAACCGTGAAGTAAGTAGAGCACCGGATAGCGGCTCCGGCCGTTCGAATCGTATCCCGGCGGCGTGTACACATAGTAATCGCGATTGTCTCCGATAATTTTCGATTGGTAGAAATGATGATGAATCTCTCCGTGCGGTATCGCGGTCATCTCCCAAGGCAGCGGCGTGGCGCCCGGCACATGTACTACATTGTTTAAACCCAGGAGGTTTGGTTTTATTTCCGTGTTCGAAGGATCCAATAGATGAACGCCGTCCGCATCAAAGGAGTATCCATATAAGTCCGGCGCAAGAGGATCGGTCGTGACGCTCCAGACGCCCTGCTCGTCCTTCTGCATGACGTACGGCGCCTTTCCGCCCTCGACGTTTACGGAGACCTTCTGAGCATTGGGATCTCGAAAGCGGAAAGTAACACGCCCGTCGCTCTGAACTTCCGGGGATTGAATAGGCGGCGGTTGTTGTTGCGCGAACGTCAGCGCCGCAGCCGCCAAACAGAACAGAATTTTCTTCATACTAAATCCTGAATATAACGCCATGTCCATTGCCGAATTCACTCCGATAGTTCTTGTTGCCGCTCTGCTGGCCGGTTTCGTTGGCTCTCTCACAGGCCTGGGCGGCGGCGTGATCGTCACCCCGGTTCTCACTCTCTTCCTCGGCGTCGATATTCGCTATGCCATCGGCGCGTCGCTGGTTTCGGTGATCGCCACCTCTTCGGGAGCCGCCGCGGCCTATGTGCGCGATGGCTACTCCAATATCCGAATCGGCATGTTCCTTGAAATCGCCACTACGCTTGGAGCGCTATTCGGCGCCTTCCTCGCAACACGCATCCCAACCAGTGCGCTCAGCATTATATTCGGACTCATTCTCCTGCAGTCCGCCTGGACCGCCAGTCGTGAACACACGCCGCCAAAAACGCCGCTGCCGCCGGATCCTTTGGCTGCGCGGCTGACCTTGAACGGCCGATATTACACCGCCGATGGACCCCAGTCTTACCAGGTACACCGCGTCAAAACCGGTTTCGGCCTCATGTTCGGCGCGGGTACTTTGTCGGGATTGCTCGGCATCGGATCCGGCTCGCTGAAGGTGATCGCCATGGATCAAGCCATGCAAATTCCCTTCAAAGTTTCTACCGCCACCAGCAACTTCATGATCGGCGTCACTGCCGCGGCCAGCGCGAGCCTCTATCTAAGCCGCGGATATGTCAACCCCGGCATAGCCATGCCAGTCGTCCTCGGCGTGCTTTCCGGATCGATGATCGGCGCCCGTTTCCTCGCGCGCCTTCCCGTTCTGTTCTTGCGCAGGGCCTTTGCCGTCGTCGTCGGCCTCATCGCCATCGAAATGATGGTCAATGGACTCAGAGGGAAAATATGAATCTGCCGAAAGTTACCGATGCGGATCTCGAACGCTTGGTAAGCGTCATCCTCCGCACGGGCGTTCTGATCGCAGGTCTGGTGGTGTCCGCAGGCGGCGCATATTACCTCATCCGGCATGGCCGCGACTTGGCGGATTACCACACTTTCCACGGACAACCAGCCATCGACCGCATCGTAGCCCAAATCATCGCCGGAGCTTTCGCTCTCCGCACCCGTTCCATCATTCAGCTTGGAATTCTGCTGTTGATTGCAACCCCCATCGCCCGCGTCGCCTTCTCCCTAGTCGGATTCGCCTTCGAGCGGGACCGCACCTATCTCCTCATCACCGCAATCGTCTTAACCGTCTTGCTCTACAGCCTAATCAGCGGAGCTTTCTGAGCCGTGACCAAAGGGAGCGGATTTCGCCCTCATCGCAGCCTGACAGAATTATTCCGCTGGACGATTTCGATGTCGAGTGACCAAAGGGAGCGGATTTCGCCCTCATCGCAGCCTGGCAGAATTATTCCGCTGGACGATTTCGATGTCGAGTGACCAAAGGGAGCGGATTTCGCCCTCATCGCAGCTGCCCCTCCAGCTCCTCAAACCGCTTCTTCAGTTCGTTGAACTCCGCCCGGAGCTGCCTCACTTCTTCTTCCAATTGCGCAAACTTCGAAACAGGCGCCGCTGCGACAACTGCCGATTCAACACTCGGCTCCCCCGACAACAAATGCGCATATCGAATTTCTTTCTGCCCCGGCTGACGCGGCAGCTTCTTCACCAGCCCGCCGTCAGGCCACTCCGCAAGTCTCTCGAGCGTTGTCTCGGTTTCGCCCAAGTCCCCAAACGCAAACATCCGCTCGCTGCGATCCTTCACTTCTCCCAAAGTTTGCGGCCCGCGCAACAGCAGCGTACACAAAATAGCCAGCTCCCGCCGCCCCAGATTTAGAGTCTCTGAAATCCGCTGTGCATACTTGTTCACGCGTCCGCTGCCCGTGATCGTCAACGCAAGTCGCTTTTCACGCAGCCGGTTCACAGCATCGTAAACGGTGTCTTCCTCGTACTCGACCACCGGATCGCGATTCGACTTCTGATTGCACGCGTTAATCAGAGCGTTGAGAGACAACGGATAATATTCCGGAGTCGTTGCCTCTTTCTCGATCAGCGCGCCCAGCACGCGCACTTCAACGGCGTCGAGGGTCGTCAATTTCAGCTTTTAAAACTGCGCTGCGCCCGAGACATTTATGGTGTCTCTGCCCGCGCGTGCGGCGTACTTCGCGGCGAGATCGGGACGGAGGTGCCGTAGAATTTGCGTGGCAACTTTCCGGCCCTGCCGAAACGCGTCGGCATACAAGCGATCCCGCTCCTCGCGCGTGTACGTGAATCCGATGCTGTAGAAATGGTCCAGCGACAGCCCCAGAACCTTGGTGCCCGCGTACGCGACCGCAGCCTTTGCCAGCAGACCGCCCCCGAACGGAATTTTACTGATCAGTTGCCGCGCCAAAGCTCGCCACCCGAACGCGCTTCCGATCACCATCGCGATCTCCGGCTTTTGCTCCAGATATCCCACCTCTCGGTCGCTGGCTGCCGCTATCAGAAATGCCATCCGCACCTGGTTCATCGTCAGGAAAGCCGTATCCGACGCAAATTCCGCGACCGCCCAAGGCAACTCGATAATGCTTGGAATGACATCCGGCAGCGCCGTAGCTATAGAGAACAGCGCGTTTTCTCGCGAAGTCTTCGCGATCATGCGTTCCACATAGGGCCGCCGGAACGGTAGGAACGCTTTCGCTAACGGGACTCCCAGATCGGCGTGTTTGATCAGCGTTCTCTCCACAAACTGCTGAGGTCTGTCCGCCCGAAAGACCAAAGCCCCCGCCGGCGTCGCCGTCCCTTCGTCATACACCGCGAAATCGTAGCGTTGCGCCAGCACCGGAATCGGCGCTCGCGTCAACAATCCCGCCGAAACCCGCCGCCGCGCAGGACTCAGATCCCGCAGAAAAAAGTTCTCCATCCTCTGGTACGCTTCCTGGCTCCCGGCGTGCAGCGCAACGTGCACAGGTCGTTCGCTCATCTCCCGAACCTGCTTCGGGTTTAGCGCGCTTAAACCCTTTCTGATGTTCATCAAACCTTTCACACTCATTAACCGCTCCCGTGAGATAAAGGCCCAGCCGCGCCCTTCAGGCGCATTACTACTTTAAAATGCTGTTGCCAATCCGAATTTAGTCCTACGCGTTCGACCTCGATTCCGGGCGAGAAGTAACGAAGAACAATCGCATTCGATGAGTGAAACGATATTGCGGGAGCTACCAGCAGCAAAGTGGGCGCCCCGCTCGCGAGCGGCTTGGCCGGAAACAGGTGCTGTAACTCGCCCCGCCCGGCATGCCATGCGATTCGCGTCCAGTAATCCAACGCCTGTATGGGCAAATGGATATCCTCGACTATCTTTAATTCCAGGACCGCCAACCGACCGGCAACCGACACCGCAAGCAAATCGATCAGATCGCGGTCGCCCGCCGAAAACGTTAACACCTGTCCGTGCATTGGACTCATCTCCAGCGACGCATCTACTGCCGTGAGGTTCAATCGAACGGACGATTCCAGCCGCCGCTCAGAAACTCTATGCGCAGACCATTTACGCTCGGAACGCACTGCCCCTGCGCCTTGAACCCGCGTTTGCAGATTACCCAGATCCTGCGGGTCTAGTTCTCCCGCCGAACCGTGCGCGTTGAAACGAAACAGGCGCGTCTCGAGCGATTGGCCAGTCAGCCACCGCAATCGATGCGAGGTCAAATTCCCCGACCCATCCGGCAGAAACAAGCAGAGCGATGTATGTAATCCGCGCTCCCCGTGCGTGCTCACGTGGTGGTGCCAGATCAGGGCCGAGGTCAGCATCGCACTCTCATCCTGAGCGCCGGGGCAAGCTACGGCCGCAATCTGCCGGTTACCGCGTACCATCCGCGCGCGCGGGAAGATCGACGAAAACGATCTCTGCAGGTCCATGCCGCACGATAAAGTCGAGATCTCCCATCCCGGAAACTGGCGGTATAGCATCCGGCGGAATTGTTCCGTGAAGCTCAGGCGCTCGCCGCACAGCGATCGATGCGCCGTCTGTGGCCGCGCCAAATCGAGAAAGCTTAACTTGCCCGCTTTCCCACCGAACCGCTGAACCGTACAGTCCAGCACGCCCGCGCTGTTCCCCTCTATCGTGAGGATTTGCCGCGAGAGGCTGCGGGTCTCACTCCAAACCTCGATCCATACTCGCCCGGAGCGGATTTCGATCATGTATTCGCCCGGCGAGAGGGGCATCATTTCGTCGCCGTACTCCAGCACGGCGGCATTGCGGCAAACGCTCAGAAACGTTTCAACCCCGCGCAGCAATGCCGCAGGTTCCGCTGCTCCGGATCGCTTGGCCGTGCCCTTATGATAGAGTTTTGCCACTTGAAGACTCCACTTTTGAGAGCCGCTTGCAGGCTGTGGAGAGCCGCATCCAACGCGCCCTCGACCAAAGTGGCCGCAAGCGTTCGGAAATAACCCTAGTGGCAGTCTCGAAGAAATTCTCTGCCGCGAAAATTCGCGAAGCGTACCGGGCCGGCCTCCGCATTTTCGGCGAAAACTACGTCCAGGAGTTTGCCGAAAAGCATCTCGATCTTGCCGACTTGAAGGACGCGCAGTTTCATTTAATCGGACATTTGCAGTCGAACAAGGCGCGCCTCGCCTGCGAGCTGTTTCAAGTGATTCAGACCGCCGATTCCGCCAAGCTTCTGCAACGCCTCAACGCCGCGGCCGGCGAGCGCGGCGGCGCCCTCGAAGTCCTCCTCGAAGTAAAGCTTTCCGATGAAGCGAATAAATCCGGCGCCAACCCCGAAGACTTACCGGCCTTGTTGGAAGCGGCTGCCGCTTGTCCACACCTCAAAGTGACCGGCTTGATGACCATGCCGCCTTGGTCCGATGATCCCGAGCAATCGCGACCCTGCTTCCAGCGCCTTGCCCAACTTGCCCGGCAGTACGGCTTGCCGCAGCTTTCCATGGGCATGTCGGGAGACTTCGAGCTGGCTATTCAAGAAGGCGCAACCATTATCCGCGTGGGCACCGCGCTATTCGGCCGCAGGCCCAAGCCTCAGGAAGTCGCGCCTCCTCTCGCCTCATGAGAGTTGTCGCGGTCGCAGTATTCGTTTCAGCTATCACGCTCGCGCAGCCGCCGGCACGCGAGCAGCTTGGCCTGACCGTTCCTATGCGCGACGGCATCCGCTTAGCGGCCGATCTGTTCCTGCCGCGCGGCAATGCACGCTGGCCTACTGTCCTGGTTCGCACGCCGTATAACCGCAAGGGCCCCGCGATGGCAGTTACCGTTTTTTTATCCAGCGCGGTTACGCCGTTGTGATCGAAGATGTTCGCGGACGATATGCCTCGCAAGGAGCCTTCGGACCCGCCCAGGAAGAGGGCCCCGATGGCAGCGACACAATCGACTGGATTTCGGAACAGCCTTGGTCGAACGGCCGTGTGGCAATGGCGGGCAGTTCCTATCTCGGCATCGTGCAGTGGTGGGCGGCGGTTCAAGACAATCCGCACTTGCTCACGATCTCGCCGCTGTTTTCCGGCGACGACGAGTATTTGGACAGATTCTATTCGACCGGCGGAGCTTTAAAGCTCGGTCATCGCCTGTCGTGGTTGGCCGAGAATCTCACTCCTCCTTCGCAGGTGAAACCGCTTTTTCAAACCTACATCTCTCATCTGCCCTTACGTACAGCGGATCTCGCAGCCGCCGGTATCAATCTGCCGCTTTGGAGAAACGCCTTGCTCCATCCTTCCTACGATGGGTATTGGAAGAACTTCAGTATCCGCGAGCGCCTCGACCGCGTCGACATACCCGTCCTCTCGATGGGCGGCTGGTTCGATAACTACGCTGAAAGCGACCTCGACGTGTTCTCGCGCCTGTCGCGCCAGAACAAAAAAATTGAGACCTGGATCGGGCCCTGGGCGCACAATCCGGCGCTCAAATTCCCGACCCGCGATTTCGGCTCGCAAGCCATCATCGGCATACGTTCGAAACAGGCCGAATGGTTCGATCGATGGCTCAAGAAGCACCGGCTGCCGAGCGAAATGAAACGGCCGGTTCGCTGCTGCACATTTTCGTAATGGGCCCAAACGTCTGGCGCGAGGAGCACGAATGGCCTCTGGCGCGAACCCATTACACGCCGCTCTATTTGAGCAGCAACGGCCACGCGAATTCCTCCGCCGGCGACGGCGTGCTGCGCTGGCAAACGGTCAGAAAGGCGCAGCCGGACACTTTCACTTACGATCCGAAGAATCCGGTGCCCACGCTCGGGGGCTCAATCTGCTGCGAGCCGAAGCTGATGCCCCCTGGGCCCCTCGATCAAACCCCTGTTGAAGGACGGTCTGACATCTTGGTCTATACTTCGGCGCCGCTGAATGAAGACACCGAGGTTACAGGGCCCGTGCGCGCTGTCCTGTATATCGCCACTTCCGCGAACGACACCGATTTCACCGTGAAACTTGTCGACGTCCAGCCGGACGGGCGCCCTCTGCTCGTGACCGATGGAATACAACGATTGAGATATCGCCTTTCACTCAACGTCCCGGTCTTGGTGAAGCGCAATACCGCTTATCAAATCAGCATCGACGCCGGCGTGACCAGCTACGTCTTCATGCCCGGCCACCGGGTTCGTTTAGAAGTCTCAAGCAGCAACTTCCCGCGCTTCGATCGCAATCTGAACTCCGCGCGCCCGAACGCCGATGAAACCAAGATGACCAAAGCCCGCCAGACGGTCTTTCACGAGAAAGGCTACCCCTCGGCCGTGATCCTGCCCATCGTCAATCCAAAGCGATGAGAGGATAATTGTGTTGAGTCGACCGCTATGGCCCAACTTATTCTTGAAATCACGGAAGATCTGGCGCGGCATTTGGAAGAGCTTGCGACGGCGCAGAACAAGAGCGTTGAACAGGTGGCGCTGGAGCATCTGCGCTCACGGGATAATGCTGCAGGATCGCCGAATGCGATTTTACGCGCTATGAAACAGCAGCCGAACGTGAGTTCCGCGGCGACAGATGAGATGGAAACAGCCATTCGCAATGCTCGATTGGCGGTCGAGGAGCGGGGCGCGTTTGAGAAGTAACTTCGGTGGCGACATACCTGCTCGACACGAACGCAATTAGCGGTCTGATGCGAGCCGACCCGCAACTGGAAAAGTGGCTGTCCACGCTTCCGGAGGACTCAAAGGTGGTGACCTGCACGACAGTTCGCGGCGAGATCCTGTTTGGAATTGCGCGATTGAATAAAGGAAAGCGCCGAAATGATTTGGAGATCAAAGCTCGACTATTATTCAGTGCCGTGCCCTGCGAACCGGTGCCTGAACGTGCGGCTGCCGCGACACAGATTTCAAAAGCATCACGGGATTATCCGTTCTCCGAATACCCTGAAGCAGAAAGCCGCAGTGGCCACAGACTTCCTCACGCAGGCTGAACAGCAGCTTCAGCGCTTGCGCATTGATGAAGCATTGCGGCTGTTTGATTTGGCCGAGCGAGCCCAACAAGATCCCGATTCATGCGCCGCCGGGCGCTGGACCTGCCACATGCTGTCGGGGAACTTCGAGCTGGCTTGGCGGGAAAGCGACGTCATTTCAAGCCGCGGCAATCCGGACCCATATCAATATTGGAATGGGCAGCCGCTCGCCGGCCACAGCGTCCTTGTTCGCTGCCTGCACGGGCTTGGAGATACTCTTCAGTTCATCCGTTACGCTCCTCTGATTCGCAAGCAAGCTCGCTCGCTCGCGATCGAGGCGCAGCCCAGGTTGAAGTCGCTTCTCCAGGATTCGCAGCTCGCCGATCACGTCTTCACCTGGGGCGAGCCCGAGCCTCATTGGGATCAGCAGATGGAAGTGGTCGAGCTTCCCCGAATCTTCAGAACAACTCTCAAAACGATTCCGAATCATGTGCCCTACATCGATGTCCCCGCGTCATGCCCGCGCCAAAACCACCGGTCGCCGCGGGTAGGTCTTATATGGGCCTCCAGCGCCTATAATCCGGCGCGTTCCATGCCACTCGAGCAGATGGCGCCGCTGTTCGATATCCCGGATATCTCATTTTTCAGTTTGCAAGCCGGACCCGAGCGCGCGGAGCTCTTGCCATGGTCGAACCGAATCCCCAGCCTCCACCAGGAGGGCGCTTGCGTCTCGGCTGACGCGGCCAGGCTCAAAAACACCGACCTGCTGATTACCGTCGACACCATGATGGCTCATCTGGCAGGCGCGATGGCTCGTCCAGTCTGGACTTTGCTGCCTTATGAATGCGACTGGCGATGGATGCTCGACCGCGAAGATTCGCCCTGGTACCCCACTATGCGTCTGTTCCGTCAGCCGCGGCCGGGAGATTGGCCGTCGGTTATTCAGAGGGTGCGGCAGGCGTTGCGCGATTTTCCGGAGCAGCCGGCCCCGGAAGCGTAAAGAAAAACGTCGAGCCGCAGCCGAGTTCCGATTCCACCCACATTCGTCCGCCCGCCCGGTTCACAATTTTCTTACACGTTGCCAGCCCGATGCCGCTGCCCGCTATCTCCATCCCGTGCCGCCGTTGCATAGGTTGGAAGATGCGCTCAAACCATTCCGGCTCAATACCGATTCCGTTGTCGGCCATCCCGATCTTCCACATCGAGCCCTGTCGCTCGGCTGTCACATGGATCACCGGCGGGACATCCGGACGCCTGTACTTCAAGGCATTCGACAGCAGGTTCTGCAGCAGTTGGTTCAGCGCTTGCGGCTGCACCTGCACTTCCGGAAGCGGATCGTGACCGATCGACGCCCCCGAGGTCTCGATATCTTTTCGCAGATTTTCCAACGCCACTGCGAGTGAATCCTCCAGGCTGCTTGCGTCCGCGGATCCAATCGCGCCCTTCCCTACCTGCGCGTGCGCCAGCACAGCCGCGACCAGATCGGCCATTCGCTCCAGGCCCATCGAGACTTGCCGGAGACAATTCCGGCCATCCTCGTCCAGACGATCGCCATGACGGCTGGAAAGCAAATCCACCAGCCAGCGAGTACTGGTAATCGGCGCGCTTAAATCGTGAGAGGCAATGCGCGCAAATTCCTCGAGCTCCTCGTTCGACCGCTCCAGTTCAAGAGCCATCGTTTTCAATCGTTCGTTCGCAGTCTCCAGCTCCTCCTGCACTCGCAGACGCGCCGTTATATCCGTGTGCGTCTCAATCACGCTGGGAAGCTCCGCCCCGCCATCGGGAAGCAATACCCAGTGCGTAGCGACGTAAACGCGGCTGCCATCGACCCTCACCTGCTCCAGTTCGCCCTTCCAGGTTCCCGAAGTGAAAAGTTCCTGGTCGATTTGCTCGACCGGCGCTGGAAACACCGTTTTCAGAAGTTCGTGCACTGCGTAGCCAACCGCCTGTTGCGCTGTCCACCCGTACAGTCTTTCGCAACCGGCGGTCCAGTGCGTCACCGTGCCATCCCAGCGACGAACCAAAACCGTGGATTGATCCAGCGCGCCAGCCAGCGCTTTCAAGTTGTCCTCGGCGTTCTTCCGCTCAGTGACGTCCCGCAACACCTTGCCGAAACCTGCCAGTCTGCCGCCCGCATCGCGCAGCCCGATCGCGAAACCCTCAACCAGGATTCGATGTCCGTTTTTCGTTACCAGCCATCGCGTGTCGGACGCTCGGCCTGCTTCCGCCGCAATCTGCAGCTCCCGCTGGGCCACCCCTTTGAACCTATCCGCAACCGGCAACAGCATCTCCAGGCTCTGA